>JAXGMN010000021.1:0-233809 GCA_040768665.1 Thermoguttaceae bacterium | reverse complement strand
GAGATCGCTGCGCAGTGGCCGCTGTCGTCGGTAGGAATCCCGGACCTGGGGCCACTGGAGGTCGAGGTGCTCGTCGGCCATCCTTGCCTGCTGGGGATGTACGTAGACCGCATCATCGCCCGCCGCGACACGAGCCGCTGCTCGGACGCCCGCATCCGCCGTGAGGTGCAAAAGGCCCTCGGTATGTATTCCGAATTGGCCCCGGAAGTGGCCGCGGTGATCGAGGCACTTTGAGGATGATTCTTTATGGAACCGTCGCTTTCCGACCTGGAACTGGGCCGCCGCTTGACCGACACCGTGCTGAGCCCGATGAAGTCGGCCTTCATTGCCAAGGACGAGATCATCGACCTGCTGGGCGTGTGCCTGGTGGCCGCGGAAAACCTTTTCATTCTGGGGCCGCCGGGCACCGCGAAGAGTGCGCTGGTGCAAGACCTCGCCCGCCGGCTGGACGGCCGCGTGTTCGACTATCTTCTCACCCGCTTCACCGAGCCCAACGAGTTGTTTGGCCCGTTCGACATCCGCAGGCTTCGCGAAGGCGAACTGGTGACCAACACCGAAGGGATGCTCCCCGAGGCCGCCTTCGTCTTCCTCGATGAGCTGTTGAATGCCAACAGCGCGATCCTCAACAGTCTGCTCACCGTGCTCAACGAGCGCATCTTCCGCCGAGGGCGCGAGACGCGGGCGTTGCCGCTCTTGATGGTGGTCGGCGCAAGCAACCGGCTGCCGGAAGACGACGCCTTGGGGGCCCTGTTCGACCGCTTCCTGCTCCGCGTCCGTTGCGACAACGTCGCACCCGAGCGGATGCAAGACGTCTTGCTGGCCGGCTGGAAGTTCGATCTCGGCCGGCACGACGGCGCGGCGAACTTCAAGGTCGACGATATCCGCCGGCTCAACGCCCTGTTGGCCAAGGTCGACCTCGGCCAGGTCAGGCCGACCTACGTGGAGTTGATCCACCGACTGCGGCACGCGGGCATTCCCATATCCGATCGCCGCGCGGTCAAGCTGCAGCGGCTCATGGCGGCCAGCGCACTGCTCTGCGGCCGAACGCTCGTCAACGGCACCGACCTGTGGGTGCTCCGTTATATCTGGGATACCGAGGACCAGCAGGAAATCCTGGCGTCGATTGTGCAGGACTTCGTGGACGAGAGCCGGTCCGCTGAACAGAACGCAAGCCACCCTCGCTCGCAAGGCCAGGATGCGCCCGATCCCGAGAGCCTCGCGCGGGATCTGGAGCAGATCGCCGGCCGCCTGGGCCAGGCCGACCTGCCGGAAACCGAGCGGAGTTATCTCAAGGACCGATTGGGATTATTGGCCTCGCGCTGCCAGTGGGTCCGCGGCGAGCAGCAGCGTGTGTTCCTCGAGCAGCGCGTGGAGGCTTTGTGGAAACAGATGGGCCAGTCGCGATGAGCCGAACCGACAGGGACCGGACCTGGGCCGTGCGGATGCCGCGGGCCGGAGCGACGGCCGCAGGGCGACTGCGGGCCGTGGCCGGCATTGAAGCGTGCCTCGCCGGAGAGGACCTTTGGCTCCACGGATCCGAGCACGGCGAGGATCTGGAAAAGAGCCTCCGCATGCTTCCCGGCGCGGAGAGGTTTCTCGTGGCAGCCGACGGCCAGCTTCGACCGATCCCAGGAAGCGTTCCACGGGGGCGACTGCCGGACGGGCCGTGGGTGCCGCTGGCCGAGTGGTTCCGCCTCGAGCTTCCCGTGGCAGGACTGGGCGGCCGAATGAGTCGGCGCGCACGGCTCACCCTGGTCCGCTGCTTCAAGCCGGAGGAAGCGAACCTGCTCGTCGTCGGGATCGAGCAGTGGGAGGACTACGCCGTGATGGCGCCGCAGGTCCGTTTGGACCGCTGGCAATTCGCGGCCGCGGCCGACAAGCGCGTGCTGGTCCGCGGAGAGCCGCTGCCGCCGCTTCCGGGCCGCCACTGGATCGAGCGCCAAGGGATCGCCGTGCCGGCCGGTTGGACCTGGTCGCCGCCGGTCGAGCCCGCCGTGGTTCGGCGCCTGCTGAGCCTCGAGGGCGATGACATTGCGCTGCTGCACCCGGACGGAACGTGGGAGAGAGTGCCCGGCGGGAGTTTTTGCCGGGCCTGCCGCTCCGCGGCGCGAAGGACGGCCGAGGAGCTCTGCCATGATTGACGACGCTTCGATCGTTCACCGTTACCTCGCGCCGCCCACCGGATGGTTCTGGCAATGGTCCGACGGCGGCGAGGTGATCGCCTGGAGCAACGGCGCGACGATTGCCTTTCGCGGGGAGTTGGTCCAGGTGCTTGAACGCCTGGCGCCGCGCGGGCTGCCGCCGTTCGACACGGTCGTGCTCATCCTGGCCGCCTGCCGTGGCACCTGGCAGACGTCGTCGCCGGAATTGAGCTCGCTGGTCAGCACGCTGGCCGGCGCGGGGCGGCGAACCTTTCCGCAAGGGCTTTCGCAAGTGCTTGCCGGCCTGGACGCGGTGGCTCAACTCCCCGCCGGGCTCCGCAGCGGCGTCGAAGCCGAGGCCGTGCTTGTCGAGTTGGTCCTCGAGGAAAGCCGCTACCGCACCACGCCCACCGAAGCGGATGCCATTGTTGATATTCTCCGCCGCACGAGAGAAAACCACACGCTTCACCACGGCGGCAACTGGTGGATATGGGAAGACTTGCTTCGCGACCTGCGGATCCTTCAACAGGGATTGCCGCGGGTCGATGCCGGGGTCCTCGAGCTCCGCCTCCGCACCGGCCTGGATCAGATCGTCCAGCCGGCGGATCTCAAGCTGGAGCCGGCCCAGCGCGCACGCCGCCTCATCTCGGAATTGCAGAACGACCTGGAGTTGGGCGGGCTGGCCCGCATCGCTCGGCAGTTGATGGCGGCGGTGCATCTTCCCCGGGCGGTCGAGGACCACGAAGACCTTCCGGTCGGCGGCATCTCCGACATCGCCAACCGCGGCCCGTTGGACCGGCTGCTGTTGGGCGAGTTGGCCCAGGACGGCATGACGCTGGCCGTGCGTGTCGCCTTGAACGAGGCCCTTTATTGGCGGCGGGAGTCGCCGCCCCGCACTCCCCCGCGGCATCGCGCCGTGCTGGTCGATGCGGGCATTCGCCTCTGGGGAATTCCCCGCGTCTTTGCCACGGCGGTGGCACTCGCCCTGGCGGCGGGCGGGAGCCAAAACGTCCGTGTCGACGCCTACCGCGCGAAAAGCAAACGGGTCGTGCCGATCGATTTGACGTGGCGCGAGGGCATTCTGCGGCACATGGAGGCCCTGGAGCCGGAGGCCCATCCGGGCGACGCACTGCCCGCATTTCTCCAAGCGGTGTCGTCTCGGAGCGACCCGATGGAGTTGGTGATTGTCACGGGCGACGACGCGGCGGCCGACCCGGAGTTTGTCCGGGCAATTTCGTCGCTGGAGATTCCCTCGCTCTACCTGGCCACGGTGAGCCGCAGCGGCCAGTTCCGCATGATCGCTCGCGGCAGCCGCTCCAGCAAAGTCATCCGCGAGGCGAAGCTCCGCCTCGAAGAGCTGTTGGCCCCGCCCGCGTCCGCTCGCCCGTCTCCGCTGGTCGATCGCCGCGTGCCCGATGCGCTGCCGGCGATCTTCTCGGCCGGCCCGTTTCCCTTGCTGCTGCCTCATCAGGTCGATCTGAGGCGGACGTGGGCGGTGTGGGGCTGGGGCGCATTGGCGCTGACCACCGACGGGCGCCTGATGCACTGGGCTCGGCCTGATCGTGGGGCGCGTCAGTTGAGCGACCACGTCTCGATTCGAGGGCCCGCGCTCTGGCATGCCGCCGGCGCGTATGGCGGCACGACTGCCCTGGCCGTGATCGGTGACCATCCCCGCACGCCCGCTAAATTGCTCTTGGCCAACCTGGAAACCGGCAAAGTCCGCACGGTGCCGCTGGAGCTCCGCGGCGAGGCGGTCCTCGGGTTCTACGATCGCGCCGATCAGTTGTTCGCGATTTACGGCAACTCCAGGACTTGGGTAAGGCACGTCGATGTCCTCTCCGTGGCGTCCGGCCGGCGTGTATCGGGCGGCTGCGCCATGAAGCGGGGAGTGTGGTATGCAGGACGAGGCCGAGTATTCCTTTTCCCCGACGGCTGGTACGTGCTGGATTGGGACGGACTGCAGATCCGCTGGGAGCGCCTGATCGATTCCCAAATATCGAGCCGTTTGCATCTGATGGGATTCTTTGAGCGGATGGGGCGCGCCGGATTCTTTGGTCTGAGCCTTGAGGGGCGCCTCTACCGCGAATGCGACGAGACATGGACGGATTTGCTGTCGGATCTTCCGGGGCCGTTCTGGCTTTCCTTCGCAGCGCCCGATGGCGAGAGTCTGTTGGTGAGTGAACAGTCCACGCCTCGACGGTTCTGGCAGGTCGACGTGGCGACCGGGCGGCGCAGGCCGGTCGTTCCGGGTAATCGGCCGTGGGAACTCGTGCTCCGAGAGCAGGCCCTGAGCTGGATTCGGCCTCGGAGCCTGCCGCGGCGTTTCCGCGAGATCGGGCGCGACAAGGAGGCGTTGATCCTCGTCTCGCGGCGAGCATGGTTCCGAATCGAGTGGGACTCTTGCCGGGGGCGAATCCGGATGCAGCAGATGCCCACCGGTCACGTGCTCCCCTTGCGACGCGCCTTCGAGCCGGCGGCCGGTCCGCCCGGCACACGCTACGAGCTCCGCGTGGCCCGGTGGGAAGACGGCAGCCGGGCATGGCTTGATTCGCGAGGACTCTTGCACCTGCAAAGCTCGGACTCCCGGGTGCCGGAAGCAAGTCTCGTGCTCGACCCGAACTGTGTTTCCGGCTGGGCCTCGGACGGCCGACACTGGGGCTCTGCGTACTACCTCGGCGACAACCGCCCTCACCCGGCGATGGCTGTTTTCAACGAGATCCTCAAACCATTTGCGGCGCAACTACGTTGATCGCTCTGGGGCTGAAAATTCGATACCGCGAGTCGGCCCGCCGCGAGCCGGTGGCCTGGCTGATCGCCGGCGCATCGCCCGAGCGCTGGTTGGACGAGTTGCTCGCCTGGCAAGCGCCGTTGACGGACGTCGCCTTGTACGTGGTGCCGCAATCGGCGGGCGACCTCAGCCCTCGCGGCCTCTTCGTGGTCGTGCCGCAGGATTGCCGGCCGCGGACGACGCCGTGCTCGCAGCCATACGGACGTCTCGGCGGGCGGTTGTACCTGCCCGTGGAAGCCGTTCTCGATCCCCAGGTCTTGCCGTCGGAGCTCGCCTCACTGCTGACGCCGGCCGAGCGAGTCTACCTGTTTCATCCGGTCGCGGGCCTCGTTGGTTTCGATCCCGCCGATCGGCTGGCGATCCACGATCTGCTGGAACTGCCGTCGCCGACCGACACGGCATGGGATCGGGCTCGCCCGGGAATCGCCGTGCAAGATCGGTTGCTCTCGATCCTGCCGGAGTGCTCCGTCGATGCCGACTCCCTGCTGCGCGAGGGACAAGACGACATTGCCACCCGGCTGCCGTCGCTCGAAGAGCTTCCGCCAGGCCCACAGGAACCACGTTCGAGCATGCTTCCGCGACTCGGCCGAAACGTGCGACGGCAATTCGCTCGCCTGGTGAGTTGGGTGACGGGCTTGCGACCGCGGAGAGAAAAGGGTGCTTCAGAAAAAGCTCCGCAGGCAGACGAGCCGGCGGGCCGCGGGCGGTCCGGCCGCAAGAGCGGCTCGACCCTCGGGTCCTGGCCGGGAAAGGCCGCAGCGGCCATCGGCGGGATGGGAGCCGGCGCCTTCGGCAAGATAGCTGCCCGTGCGGTCACCGGGATCGGCCAATGGGCCGAGCGGCAACTCTCTCGCCTCGACGCTTCGATGCTCGCCGCCCGCCACCGCGAGATCACTCGCCTGCTGGACCTTCTCTCAAAGGCCCCGGATCGGGCACTCCGCTATGCGATTCCCTTGGGCGCGGGCGGGCATCGAAGCGGAGGGCCGCCGGGGGATCGTCTGCCGAAACGCGACGTCGATTTCAATCTCGCGCGGCTCAGTTCCGCCGGCCCGGTCGATTTCTGGGACCTGCCCGCCGAAATGCGGGAACAGCTCTTCGCCAAGTATATGGAGTTGGCCGACCGCGAGCTTCGCCTCGGACGTCACCGCCGCGCCGCCTACATTTTCGGAGAGCTGCTGGGACGGATCGACCTGGCCGCGTCGGCCTTGGCGGCGGGGCAGTTTTGGCGCGAAGCGGCCGAGTTGTACCTGCGGCGGCTCGGCCGGCCCGACGAGGCAGCTCGCTGCCTCCAACAGGGCGGCCTCTGGAGCGAGGCGATCGCCCTCTATGAGGAAATCGCCCGGTACGAGGAGGCCGGCGACCTGTGCCTAAAAATCGATCAGCCGGTCCGCGCCGCCGAATTCTATCGCCTGGCGGTGACCGAACAGCTAGCCTCGGGCGACCGGCTCTCGGCGGCCCGTATCCTTGTCGACAAGCTCGATGCGCCCGAGGAGGCCCTGCTATGCCTGGAATCCGGATGGCCGCATTCACCGCAGGCGGGCAAGTGCCTCGAAGAAATCTTTCGCCTTCTCGGCCGCCTGGGACGTCACGACCAGGCCCAGGCACGAATCAAAGCGATGCGGGCTCACACGCTCCCGGGCGAACAGACCGTGATCCTCGTGCGAATCCTTGCCGACCTGACACACCGCTATCCGGCGGACGATGTCCGTGCGACGGCCGCCGACACCACGCGCACGATCGTCTCCTCGCGGCTTTCCCGGGCGATGGAAGACGAAAGCGAGAGCCTTCTGGCAGCGATCCGCCGGCTCGTGCCCGGCGATCGGCTCCTTGACCGCGACTGCCGTCGATACCTGAAATCGCCGCGAGAGCCCTTCCGAGCCGCACCGGCGCCGGCCGCGCCCGCCGTGTTGCCGACCTTTCAGGTCAAGCGATCGCCGCTGCGTCCCATGCTTCTCCACGAGATCCTGCTATCCAGCCCGGACCGCGTGAACTGGCAGTGTGCGGTGGGCACCGACGAGGGGCTGTTTGCAGCCGGATACCTGGCGGGCAAGACAAATCCGACGCTCGTGTTGGGCGAATGCTTCTGGAACGGCCACATTCGTGCGATGCGGGCGAAACGATGGCGGATCGACAATGCCGCGCCTGGTCCGGCGCTCCGTGCAATACTCCTGACCGCCGATCCGAGTCTCAGGCAACCACTCTGGGTGTACGCGGTCGATCAGCCGCCGTTGGAACTGGTGTCGTTTGGGCCGACCGACGACTCACCGAGCCGAGTGCAGGCCGGCACGCCCCCGTGGATGCCCGAGCACTCGCTGGCCGCCGCGCGGACCCCCGACGGCCTGACGTGGATCCTCTCCGCCCCGGGCGACGGCCTGGTTTTGCACACGTTCTCGAGCGAAGGCCGTCCGGTCGCCTCGCGCCTGGTTGCGACCCCCGACCAATGGGCCGCCTGGCTGGACGGACAGCCTCCCGTGCTGCCGATCCCGCTGCACGTGCGCAAAGAGGGCGTGTATGCAGGCATCGGAGAGAGGCTCGTCATCCTGCGATCCTCGAACCGGACAGACTCGGTCGCACTGCCACGAGCGGCGCTGTCGTTGGCCGGTTCGCCGCCGCACTCGCGATCGCGGATCGTCGTCGGCATGGCCATCGGCGCGGCCGTCTACTGGGACGGCTTGCGATCTCCGCTGGAGTTGTTTGCGCAGGATCTCCAGTCGCCGCTGACCGGCTTCACCCGCAGCGGCTGGCTGGTAGCCGCGAACGCCCACGAATGCCACGTCTATCGGGCTGAAGGGGGCGAAACGCACCTGGAGGCAGTCTTGTCGGGCAACGGCATTGCACCGGTCGCCATTCTCGCCTGTCCACACCCAGACCAGTTCGCCCTGGTGCAATCCAGCGGAGCGGTACGGATCTACCGCCTCGGACGCCGCTGATGTTGGCGAGGGCCTGCTGGACGAGGATGCCGGTCACCGTGCCCATGTCGGTGATCGGCGAGGTGATCAGACGCAAGTCCAAGCCGGAAACATTGGGTGGTCAAGGGGGCGCCGGAATGGGAGGGAGGCAACGATGGTGTCGGCAACGATGGTGTCAGGTCTTGACTTGGAACTAGCGAGCTCGCCTGCTCTGACAGTTGATCGTCAAGCGGGCCCGCGCCGAAGGTTTCTTGGTTTTCGATTTTGACTCGCTCACGCTGGGCAAGCAGGCAGGGGGGGCAGCCGAGTCCCGCAACGGTCAATCGCAAGTCGTTCCTCCCGTGCTCATTGTCGCCTGCGGCGCGAAGAGCATCGACGACAAGACTCTCGCCAAAATCCGCCCCGTTCTCGCCACCTGCCTGGACGACTTACACGGCACCGTCATTGCTGGCGGAACCGGCGTCGGCATTCCCGGCTGTGTCGGCGACGTGGCGGGCGATCTGGCCGGCCGCAAGCAATTCCGGCTCATTGAAGAAGCCATGGCTCAGAGTTTTCACGAAGTGTATATTGAGAGCAGTGCAAAGCGTGCCGGCCAACATGCGGCCGTGGCCCTCTTTCGACGCGACCTTCAAGACGGCCAGTCAAGAGCAGGCAAAATACGCGGTGGCGATTCTCGAAGCCGCCGGGTTCACAGTACAGAGTGCGAAGTCCAAGCCGAAGATCTTCGACGAATTCACCGACGAGGAAGTGGAACGGATGGCCGAACTGGAACACGGCCGCTGGAATATGGAGCGTCTCCGCAACGGCTGGCGCTACGGCCGACCGCGCGACGACGCCAGGCGAATCCACGACTGCCTGGTTTCCTGGAAGGATCTGGACGACGGCATAAAAGCCTACGACCGTGCCGCGGTGCAAGCCTTCCCCAAGATCCTCGCCCAAGCCGGCTTGGTGGCTTTCCGCAAGGAGGCCGCCGCGAAGGCGTGACAAGGGGCCCTGAAAAAACGGGGACTGGCTCCGAGCCGGACCTGTGCAAAACCCGCAGACGATACGTCCCGGCGAGGTGCCTGTCCCTCCGCAGGCGATACAAATCATGGCTTCTCGTGAAAACACTTGGCATATTGAAGCCATCTTGTTGAACGGCTTAGGGAAAGACGATGTCGCTTCCGTTCAGCTCCGCGAGGGCGAGAAGCATCCGGAACCGGTCAAGCCGGCCGACCTTTCCGGGCGGTCCGTGGAATACCTGCGGGCGATTCTGGAGGATCTGGATCATCGGCATTATGAGATGTTGGTGTGTGAGGAGGTGATCGCCGAGGCGCTGCCCGTGTTGGGCGAACTCGGCATTGCCGATGCCCCTGCGCGTGATCTTGTCGAGATCGATCCGGAAGCCTGGCGATCCGCGTTTCGACTGCACTATGCAAACTGGAGATCGTTCTTTATCAACATCCTTCCGAAAGCAGACCACGACGACCTGATCGATCGACTTGACCACCTGGCGGATTCGGCCGCAGCGCTGGATTTTGATTTTTCCGCCGCCGAATGGTCGCGGTTCTTGGTTGCCTTCGTCAAAGCCTACCGGTGGGCGTCTCCGGAAGAACGCAAAACGATCCCCGAGATGATGCTCCCGGTGCTTCAGGCTCGCGCCATCAGCTTCTACCATGAACTGGGAGGGCGGAGCGTCGCGGAGATGTGCGGGGTGTTGCGGGATCAAGCGGCCCGGGTGCTTGCCGAAAGAGACCGTCAACTCGTT
Source organism: Thermoguttaceae bacterium (assembly GCA_040768665.1). Lineage (GTDB taxonomy): Bacteria > Planctomycetota > Planctomycetia > Pirellulales > Thermoguttaceae > JABWBD01. The sequence continues at coordinate 224,224 of JAXGMN010000021.1, read as the reverse complement.
CATGAGAAAACCGCCGCGGCCTTGAGGCAGAGGTTCCTGACACCGATCCGGAAGACCATTGAGGCGGAGTTTCTGCGACTCGCCAGCGCACTGATCGAGCGTGCTCGAGCCAGGGAACAAACGGCAGAGTCCTATTCGACCCTCGCGGATACGTTCAGCCAGCAAGCCCACACGGGTGGGCAAGCGGATGCCTTCTACTCCAAGCTTGCCGATTGGATGGCGCAGCGATCGCGCCAACTGGATGAACCGGGTGAGGCGGATCGCCTGATCGATAATGCGCGGGCCATGCATCAGCAATGGGTGCCCTTGGCCGTGTATGACGAACTGACTGCCGCCTGGGCCAGGGAGATATCACCGCTCACCACGCAGTTTCTCAGGCGCTACAACCTCTTTGTCACACGAGAAATGCCCAGGCGCAATCCCGCCCGCTGGCGACAATTGTCCAGGATCTATCAGCGACTGGCTGCCCTCGGCCCGAGCACCACGCAACTGGCCCAGCAGAAGCAGGCCGTGATCGAACCGTTGTTGGCGACGGCCAAGGAGGACAATCCGGAAACCGGACAGTTCAAGCAATTGCCGGAAGCGGATTTCAACCGCTACCTGGAGATGTACCGCCAACTGGAGAAGTCGGTTGAACAGTTCCATGTAACGGTGCTTGAGGGCCTTGCGATGCAGCAAGCCTGGATGGACGAATACGGGTATGATGAGCCGGGCGAGGAGATGGATGTTAAGGAGCCGCTATCGCAGCTTGAATAGTCTTACAGCATGACTTTGGCCAATCGCCCGCAGCATGCTGTGTTGGCAGCAGTGCAATCAGCACAACATGTAATAGCAGGAGGTCCGAAGTCTTGCTGTAGGACTATTCAAGCTGCGATTCCATCTCTACCTCGACCGCATTTCTGACTTTAACCATTTCGAGTATCACGTTTCACTCCGGCCATCAATGTCGCCTTCTAATTGGACTAGGTACAGATGATTCTGATACGCAGTGGAGAACGCCCAGCGACGCCCTGACGGGAGGGCCGCCATGAGTCGCCACGGTCGCGGAAACCAGCTTGCCGGATGCCGGGTTCTGGCCTTGGTGATGACGGTCTCCTGGTTGCAGGGCCATGCCCGCAATGGCAACCATGGGGCAATGGGACGATTGTTAAATTGCGGCATACGCAAAGACAGCATCAAGTCTGTCTCAGGAAAGACCTCCAGGCAATCACCGGATCTTGTATCCCAGATGCGCCAGGTTCGGATCGACCTCGACATGATCTGTTGGCCATCGGGTGAGAATGCCAATTCATCGGCGGATTGTTTGTCTCCGTGCATTTCGTGAAGCAGTTCGCCTGTCTCGGCATCCCAGAGCCTGATTGCGAAGTCGTGAAAGGTGGGGTAAGAGAAACTGCTTGCGATCAGTCGCCCGTCCGCGGATATCGCTGCAGCGAGCAAACCAGCTTTGTCTTTCAACGGATGAAACTCCTCGCCCGTAGCCGCATTCCACACAGACCCACCCGCGATGATCCAACGACTATCCGCGGAGAACCTCAATTGGCTAGAAATTCTGTTCCGCTCGGCAAGGCAAGCAAGCTCAACGCCGTTTGTGGCGTCCCACACCCGTACCGTTCCATCGCGCGAGTACGAGTAACTGGCAAGCATGCGACCGTTGGGCGAGAAGGCTACGCCATTGATTGACCCTTGGTGCCCACTCAGGCAGGCCAACTGCGTCCCATCCGTGATACTCCACACGCGAACCGTTTCGTCCACAGGATCAATCCCACGAGCGGATCCCGAGCCTGTAACAATTCGCCTGCCGTCGGGAGAGAACGCTAAGCTGGAAATCACGCCCTTATGCCCTTTCAGGCAGGACAGTTGCTCAGCATTGGCCGCCTTCCACACCCACACCGTGTTCCCCAATGCCGCGGCGATGAGCGTCTCGTCCGCATGGGCAAAGCGCTGAGGAAGCAGGCTGTGAACCAGATGGGAAACAGTGGCCCACAGGCCTCGACCACGGCGAGAAGCAGACAACGCAGAAGCCTCATCGGAGATGGCTCCGTAGAAGAGATCGCATGACAGATCGCCAGAGACAGCAAGACGAACACTCCTGTCGCGGTCCCCAGCGTCAGAAGGGACTGTAATTTCGTGAACGAGTTCACCACCCTTGGCATCCCAGATCCCGATAGTTTGATCCAGCGAGGCAGAGATGACCCATCGTCCACCTGGTGAGGCTTTCAAGGATGTAATAGACTTGCCGTGATCCTTCAGCGGACTGAGTTCCTCTTCGCTTTGAGCATCCCAGACTCGGACCGTTCCGTCGCCAGAGCCTGAGGCAACCCAACGACCGTCACCAGAGAACGCCACGCTTTGCACGCCCATTGTGGAGTGCTGGTGTCCACGAAGATAGCGAATTCCCTTCGCACCATAACTCGTCCAGACCCGGACGGTACCGTCGCAACTGCCGAGGACGATGTGTTGTCCGTCCGGTGAATAGGCCACGCTGCGGATGTCACGCTCGTTGCACAGTGGCGGGAGTTCTTTCCCGGCCGCAATCTTCCACACCGTGGCCATTCCGCCGGCTATCGCGATCTTCGATCCATCCGGTGAAAAGGCCATGTTGTAGATATCTCCCCACCTGCCTGACCTGTCTGGCAGGTGGGTCAGTTCTGCACCGGTATCCACGTCCCAGAGGCGCACGATCCCGTCCCGTGAGCCGCTGGCGATCTGTGTCCCGTCTGGAGAGTAGACGATACTTCCAATACCGTTTAAAACCTTGTTCTCTTGCTTGGTGCGTACTCTCAGGCAGTTCAGCTCAGCTCCGGTTCTGGCATCCCAAAACCTTATGGTCCCGTCATCTGAGCTGCCGGCGATCTGCGTCCCATCCGGCGAGAACGTGACGCTGTTGAGTCTGTCATTAGGCCCAATGAGGCGATTCAGCTCGTTCCCGATTCGCGCGTCCCAGAGGCGGACCGTTCTGTCCCAGGAGCCACTCGCAATTTGTGTCCCATCAGGCGAGAACGCAACGCCGCGAACTTCGTCGTTGTGCCCCATCAGACAGCCCAGCGATTGTCCCGTCACGGCGTCCCACAATCGAACTGTCCGATCTGTAGAACTGCTGGCTATAAGACGGCAATCGGGTGAAAACGCCACACCGGTGACGCCTGCGTCGTGACCACGGAACACAGCTTGGTGGGCACTTCCCAAATGGACGGACGGCGGGCGGAGCGAACGCACCCAGAGGAAGCTGGGCGTTTGCTCTTCCTTCTCTTCTTTCCAATGTTGCAGTAAGTCACTTAGCTTCTCTCCTTCCTTATTCCACGGTGGCTCCGACCATTTAATCTCCTTCACGGCGAAATGCTTCGCCGCCTCCGGGCAGTCGTACCACCAGCAGGTGTTCCACAGGCACTGAAACAGTGTCGTCGGGTGCCGGTCGATGAATTCGACGTCTCGACGGATGGCCTCATTAAGCAGCTTCAGGATTCTTCGCCGCAGATGCTCCTCGGGCATTGAATCAAGCACGTCGGCGAAGTCTTTGACCAGATCGAAAATCATGGCTGGGCCTCGGCTTTGGCTTCCAGAAAGTGCCAATCCGTCAACAGATCGGCCACGGCGTCCCAGTGCTTCGACTTCGGGTCGTTTTTGCCCAAGAGCTTGGCCACTTCAAGACGTTGGAATGGTAGTTCGTCCACCTTGCGTATGTTTACAGGGCGGGGCGTCGGCGGGAGTCGCTTGGCCCGGGCTCGCTGCTCTTCGAGGCTTTCGGCGAAGTAGTCCTGGCCGGCAAAGTAGTCGGCCAACCGGCCATGAGCGGCCGCCTGCGACTCCGCAGTGGCCAGGTACCGTTCGCGGACGGCACGATACAGATTACGGTGGAAAAAGTCCAGCAACGCGGCTCGGTGCTGCAAGTAAGGGCGAAGTTGCCGAAGGACGGGGAACAGACCTGTCGTACTCTCTTCCACCTTGGTGCCCACGCCTTCGATCAACTCCAGCAGTTCGAGGTCGGAAAGTCCCCGGCGGGCAGAAGCCAAGAGCGTGAGGACAGCTCGCGTTAGTTCTTCGCCAAACTCATCTTCCAATCGTTCGATCACCTGCATGAAAAGGGCGGTGACCGTATCGCCTTCGCGTGGGAACAAACGAATTCGCGAGTCGATCTGCTCGTAAGAGCCGAAGCCGCGAAGCTCCTCCAAGGCGACGAGCAGAAAGAGTGGGCTCTCGGTCGCGGGGTTCTGCAGCAACAGCTCGACTTGCGAGGGACTCAATGTCTTAGCCGACAGCGACGGCACCTCGCGCACAATCTTCAGCCGTTCGTCGCCCGTCAGCGGGCCAATCGCCACGCGATGATGCGGGCGTTGCTCAATTGCCTGCAACGCCTGCTCAGGACGTTCGGGATCGTCTGCGCAACTGAGGATCGCCTTGACGTGTGCCGGCCACTCACGAGGCAGCCAATACATGGATTGCGCATTGTCCGTTTCATCAAGCTGGTTCAGAGCGTCGATCGCCAGCACAACGCGACGGCGCTCGGGCACGCGCCCAACGAACTCGCGAAACTTGGGAACCAATTCGTTGACCGTCTGGGGGACTTCCGCGGGCACTACTTCTGCCGCTTGCCCTTCCTGTTGCCGTGTTTCGGTCAACGCAAACTCCTGCTGCAGGGTCAGGCAGAGGCGGCGAAGTACCATCCGCAAATCCGTGGAACCTGGGCTTGCTCCGACAAAATGCGGAATCACCAACACGTCGGGATGGTCGCCTGCGTAGCCGGCAACGAAACTGGCCAACGTGGCCGACTTGCCCGATCCCGATGGTCCGGTCACCAGGCAGGGGACCGTCTGGTCGCCGTCCACGAAGGCACAAAGCTCCTGCTGGACTTTTTCGCGGCCAACGTAAACCCGAAGTCGCGACTCCATGAAACGCTCATGATAGTCGAGTTCGTCCGCCAACTCGTCCTTCTTGCCTTCGCCAGGCTTGGCATCCGCGGCGGAAAGCTCATGCTCCGCCTTGATCGCCTCCCAAAGGCGGTTGTAGACGGCCTTCCCGAATTCTTCCAGCCCCTCCAGGTAGACGACCGCCTCGCGATTGACGATCTCGCGCAAGTGCTCGTCGAGCGTCGCGTATTCCTCGTTCGTGACCAGCCCGTCGGCGGCCACAGCCTCCAGGGCTCGTATGTCGGACTGCTCGAGGTCGAGCCGGGCGATCCGCCAGTTCAACCGCAGGCCAGCGAACCGGCAGGGGTAGTTCTCCAGCGGGTGGATGGGAAGGTTCGTGTCGCGAATCCGCTGCTTCAATTGGGCCAGCTTTTCGGCGGCCTGAGGGTCTTCAGCGGCAATTTGAGGGCGTGCCCGCTGGGGCACGTCCGCCATAAAGGCAGGATCGCGAAAAAAGAAGATTGAATGGGGATGCATCTTGGGATTGTTAAGCACGCCGTGGAGTATTTCGAGTTCCGTGATCGACTTGCCGGTTAAACCCTGAATCCACCCGTACTTGCGCTTGTCCAGATTCGGTAGCTTGGCAGGTATCCAGCCATAACGCTCGCCCAGGATGCCGACGAAGAAGGGCCGGCACTCGTCGATCTGCTGAAGGCACAAGTCAAGCGTCTGGTCGTTTTCCGCCTGTTCCTTTGTGACCCCCCAGCGGAGATCAATGTCGTTCAAGTGCAGCCGATAGGGGAGCAGCTTTTCGCGAAGAGCCGGAAAGACAACGCGGACCAGGTAGTCCCGTTCGGCGTGCATATCCCGGAACGTGGACGAGATGAAGACCCGGACCGTTCGCCACTTCGTCGGCATGGCTCACCCTCGGAATCTGGAGCAAGAGAACCGTTTGGCTACTTGTACTCGTGTGAAACAGTATGGCCTCCACGTCTTCAAAAATCCAGGCACCCTGCTGTTGAGAACGGCCAGAAAGCATAGCGGTGGTTGAAGCTTCTTCTCGCATGATTCGCGTTTGTGCCTGTCGAACATGTGCCGCCGCTTGCACGCCATTGTGTCTGCTCGGCAATCCGCCTCGATCATTAGGCGAGTTGCCTACGCATCATTCGTCCGGCGCAGACGCCACCAGTCGGCGATGGCGTCCACTGCCAAATCCGAACCAGTGGAATGTTGCGGCTCAACCCCGTCGTCGTTTGCGTCTGGGGTTCCGTGCCTGCAAGAATAGACCCCGTTGACGGGCGGCGTTGAGCAGCGGAGACGAAAAAGGAGACGAAAAAGGTTCAGAACGGAATGGCACTGTCGAGCCGAAAAGCGGCGGCTAAGCCGTTCGGGCGGCGTGACTTGCGGCGTGGGGAGCGAAAGAATCCTCCGGCGGCGTTGCGCGCGGTCCTTCTCCGTGGACGGCCGGCGGTTTTTCCTGGAGCCTACGCCGTGTCCTGAGCGATTTGGCGTTGGTGCGAGGTGCCTCCTTGACCTATCGAGGATCCGGGCCAGACAATCGAGCTGAAGCAGTCCCTGGTGCGAGAGATGGCGAATAGGGATGAATCGGATGACGTACCAATCGCGTGCGCGTGGTCGCTTGCCGCCCAATTCGCCGACGATTCCGTTTTGCCTGCCACGTTGAAATCCTGGCTCCATTCGCCGCGATCGCCACGGCTTCAGCGAGTGGCTGCCGAACTGCTGGCGACGGCCATGGCCGACGAGAGGCTGGGTTGGGACCACGGAGTGATGGAGAGGGCCGAGAGTGTGCTGATGGGTCTGGAAGATCCGTGTCCTTGCGCGCTGGACAGCCTGCGCGCGGTGGCCACCGCGCGGGAGGTCCGCCACGGTCTACGGCTCGAGAATGTGCTGCGCGACGCGCTGCGGCCGCTGGGCGATTCGATCGAGTTGGCATTTGTTTTCGGTTCCACGGCGCGAAATCGGCAATCGCAGGGGAGCGACATCGATCTGCTGATCATCGCAACGCTCAAGTCGCTCTCGGGATCGCTTCGCCAGGCGGAGAACGTGCTGGGACGCCGCATCAGCCCGGCGATCTACACCCGCGATTCGTTCCGCCAGCGGTGCCAGCCCGGCGATCCGTTTCTGTTGGACGTCTGCCGGCGCGAGAAGATCGTGGATGCGGTTGCGAAAGTCGTCGCGCAGGTTCCTTGCGGTTTGGGAATGGGCCTCCGGGAGAACCCACTTCAGCGCGACGGATGAATCGAGGACGTACTTGCCGCGCAATTCCTCCGTCATTCTCTCGGATCGCTCCCGCACCCGGCGGGAAAGATCGGGTTCGACGGGAGTGCTTCAATAGACCGGCCGAGAGCCTCACCGCCGCCCTACTGGCCACCCTCTCCCGCCAGCCGCCGAAAATACTGCTCGATCGCATCGCGGTAGTGGGCGGGGAAGTCGCGGCCGATCTGCTGCATCGCTTCCTCGCGCTGTTTGGGCGGAAGATCGCCCCAGCCGCCTTCGTCGCCGATGTCGCGCTTGGTGACGTCGCCTTTTCCCTTGCCGCCCATGATCCGGCTGTCGGAGGCAGGGTTGCTCGGCTGCATGCTGCCGCCGCTGGAGGATGCCTGTTGTTGTTGCTGTTGCTGCTCTTCCAGCTTCTTGATGAGCTTGTCGAGCGACTCGATCACACCGTCTTCCACCTTTCGGACCTTCGGTCCAGCACGGCCAAGTTCGAGCCGCCGCTCGATGTCTTCCATGCGCCGGGCGATATGATCCAGGGTGTCTTCCTCGAGGTCCTTGAGGTCTTCCTTCATCAGCCTGGCAACCGCGGCATAACGCTTAGGGCTCTGCGAGGCTCCGTCGAGCAACCGATCGATCGCCTTCATGCCGTTCTCCTTGTCCAGGAGCCGATGATAGACGACACCCTGATAGAACAGCAGGCTGGCCGGATCGACTACGTCCTTAGGTTCCAGTCCATGAAGCTGCTCGAGGGCTTCATCGAACATCCGCTGCTGCGCCAGCCATCGGCCGTAGTAAAGCCGGAAGTTGCCGGAAACGAGCAGGGGCGTCTCGGAGTCGGTAAGCCACGGCTGGCCCGGCAAGACCCATGCCGCCCGCGGCTTGGAGCACAGTTCGAGGAGTTGGCGGGCCCTTTCATCGGCCAGGGCGATCGTATGGAGGGTGCGGTCCAGCAGTTCGACTCCTGAGAGCTGCTCGGCCGACTGCTTCCAGAGCCCTTCGGCTTCCGTCCTCGTCTTTTGTTCGGCCTTCTTGTCGTCCAGCCACTGGAAGACCTTTGCGCGGACCTCTTCGGCCTTGGGCGTTTGCCAGGCGGGTGGTTTTGCGAGGATTGCGCCGGGTGGGTCGGCAGCGGAAGCACGAGAGACGAGGACCAGGGCGCAAAATGCCAGAAGAAAATGGGTCCCGCTTGCCGAGCGGGACCTGGTCCTGAGGATCGGGCTCGTCACTCGGCGTCTGATTCCTGGCGCCATCCAGGTTTCGCTTGGCAGGCCAGCCGTTATGCCCATGGGCCTAGCCGGTGAACCTTTGGCTCCTGCCGCACAAGGCGGCAGGGGGCCGAAACTGCGTTGGGATGTGTGTGCTAGCTCGTGAACCTTGTTCACCCGCGGGACGAGCCCGTGGGGGTCCGTGGATGTGGATAACGGCGAGTGCGGCATCGGGGACCTACTGTTGATCGTCATTGGTTGCGCTCCTTGTGGAGGTCGCGTGTGATCTGGAAAATCCGCTCCTGGCGGTCCGCCAGCCGCTTGAGGGCCTCGATCAGGTCTTCGCTGGTTGCCTGCTCGCCTTCGACCAGGTTGGAATAGCGGTCGGTGCGACGGTTCACCCGCATCTGCAGCGCCCGGACCATCTTCAGTTCCGCCAGGACGTCGACCAGCGGCGGGTCTTGCGGTTCGCCCTGCTGCGGCGGGCCCTGCTGTTGTTTCTGCTCCAGCTCTTCCTGGGCTTTCTTGAGCGCCTCGATCATCTCTTCCAGTGCGGCGATGATGTCTTCCTCAGTTCCCTGAGTCATGCGGTCGACCCGTGACTGGGCCAACCGCTGGACGACCTGTTCCATGTCTTCCCGCATCTGCTCGACCGCCTCCGGGAACGCGACGGCGGTGCCGTCCTCGCGCATCAGCGTGAGGGCCTTGTCGGCCTCGAGCACGATGTCCGCTTCCCTGCCGCTGAGGCGGCCGGCCTCGATGTCGTGGCTGTGGGCCCGGTCGGCCTCGGGCACCTTGTCGAGCCGGACGGTGCCGTCGTAGACCTCGCGCTGCATCTGGAGCATCTTACGGAAGCGGGTCTCGAGCAGCGCCAGCATCCGCCCGATCTCTTCCTCGCGAAGCTGGCGGAGGATCTCCTCCAAGTCGGCCTTGGCCTGCTCCAATTCGCGGATCGCTTCTTCCTGCTTCTCGACCGCCCCTTCGCGTTCGGCCTCTTCGAGCTTCTCTTCCGCCTCCCGCATCCGTTGACGGGCGGCATCCAAGCGTTTTCGTGCGGGGTTCTCCTGCTCGCCCGGCGACGACTCTGCCTGCTTCTCGCCCGGGCTTTGGCCTTGCTGCGGCCGGCCTTGCGATTGAGGCGAATCCTGGCTCTTCTCGCCGTTGTTTTCCCCGCTTGGCTTTTCGCCCTGTTGAGGATCGCCCGAAGGCGTGCTGGGCGACTGGCTTTTCTCGGCAGGGTCCTTACTGCCGGACTTGCCTTCGCTCTTCTCGGCCGGTTTTGACTGCGAACCGGCCCCTTCCTTCTCCTTTGACTTGGCCTTCTGTTCGCCGCCGGCCTCGCCGTCTTTCTTCTCCGACGGCTTTGCGCCGGGAGTCTCATCCTGCTTTCCTTCCGCATCCTTGCCTTGCGGCGAATCTTCGCCCCGGGCCTGGTCGCCGCCTTCCTCGTTTTGCTTGATGTCGTCCGACAGCCCGCCGGTCTTGTCGGCCAGTTTCTCCTGTTCGTCGGCGAGTCGTTTCGTTTCGGCTCCGCCGGACGTCCGGCCCTGGATCCCCTTCTGCTGCTTGATGATTTCGTTGAGCCGTTTGAGGTACTCGCGTATCCTCGCCTTCTCCGATTCGATGCGGCGTCCGCGATCCTCGCTCAGCAGAAGTTCCAACAACGCCTTCAGATCGTGGTCGACGGTGTTCTGGTTCTCGATAGCCAGCGAGAGCTGGCCTTTCTCCAGAAGCGCGACCAGCTTTTCGAACTGCACATTGATGAGCCGCTGCTTGCTCTGGGCAACCGCTTTTCGCAAGAGGGCGGCGCGGCGGGGATCCACGCCGGCGGACAGCTCTGCCATCCGCAACAGCACCTCCTCTAGATGCCGAAACTTGTCGGAGATCTCCTGCTGCCGAACCGCCAAGGCGTCGCTCGGGGCGGTCTTCGCCTCCGGCGCGGGCTCGTCGCCCTGGCCGTCTTCTTCCATCGGCACCAGATCGTCGACGCCGAACTGTGCCACGGCAGGGGCACAGCAGACAATGGACAAGAGAGCGAAGATGAAGGTGAAGAATGTCCTCGGGGTGTGCCGCTGCTTGGAGTTGAATGGGGTGGCCATGGAAGGAGGAGCCGTCGTAACTCCAGGCAGTGTTGCGGTGCGATCCGCTTTGGCGAGGCCCACTGCTTGGGATTGTGGATAGTTCTCGCCGAGTGGAGAGTCCGTCCAATCCCAAGCAGTGGCACACGGGGAGATGGAACGTCGAAAGTTGTGACGGGCCATTTTAGTCCTCCAGCAGATCACGGAGGCCGCTCTTGCTGTGATCCTTCGTCTCGGCGTTGAGCTTTTGCTGCAGCTCGACGATCTGGCGAAGCAGTTCCACCGCCTCGTTGAAGTCTTCGAGTTCGATCATTCGGCTCAGCACCTGCCGCATCGCCAGCAGGATCGCCTCCGATTGCTCGCGGGCACGCTCTCGCTCGGGCGGCCCCAGCTTCTCGTCGGCCAGCGCCCGTTGCACCGCGTCGAGCCGCCGCTCCAGTTCCGGAAACATCTCGCCGCCGATCTGCTCCAACGGCCCCACGATCCCCTGCTCGAGCCGCATTCGCAGTTCCGTGGTGTCGATGCGGTTGTTGACGAGTTCCTGGCGGATCTCATCGAACGCCTCGGCCACGCCCAGCACCTCGTACGCGTCCTTGCGGCTGTTCTGGACCGCACGTTGCATCCGGAGCGAATTCAGTGCCAGGCGCCGCTCGGGCGTGGCGGGGGCATCCTGCGGAGCGTCGCCCGGTTCGGCCGCGGCCGCGGGGTCTCCGGCCGGCTCGGGCTCCGTCGCGGCGGCGGAGCCAAAATCGAGCCGCAGCAGCGAGTCGCGGGTTTCCACGACCTGTTCGATGATGGTTTCGAAACGCTGCCGCAGGACCAGTTCCCGCGATTCGAGCATCGCCCGCAATTCCGCGGGAGTGACCACGTCCAGCAGCCAGCGCTCGCTCGAGCCGACGTTCGGGCCGTCGCCGAGGTCGTACCGGTCGGACGATTTGACGCCGAGGAGAAACTTCTGCTCCGGTTGAAGCTTGAGGTCGCGGACCTCGAGGGCTTGCTGAAAGTCGAGGTCCGTCGGGTTTCCCGCCGGAGTCGGGATCGCCTGCCGGCGGGTTTCCTGATCGTCCACTCCGTGCTCGAACCAGGTGCTCGCCAGGCCGTAGTCGTCGGTAATTCGCCCCGCCACCGGCAAACGGGCCTCCGGCGTAATGGCAGGACCGATGCCCTGCAACCGCAAGGCGAGCTTGGGAGCCTCGTCGCCCAAGGCAGCCAGGGTAAGGCGGATCGGCTCGCGAGACTTGATCCCGTCGCTGTCCAGCAGCGTGAACAGGAGGCTCCTGTCGCCACGGAGCGGGCCGGCGGAGTATTCGACCGTGCGCGGGTCGCCGGTAACGGGAAGCACCTCGGGCTCGGAGGAATCGTCCAGAGCCGATCGAACCTCGAATCGGACCAGGTCCTTGTTGCTTCGGCCGCGGACAGTGACGTGGGTGCCAAACGGAATCTGCATTGCTCCGCTGACCGGCAGCGTCCGCTGCGGGCGATCCATATAGCCGGGATAGCGGCAGTCGAGAACCACCTGGGTAAGCGTCGGGTTGTCGACCACTTCGATCCGCAGGTCGCGGACCGCGTCGTCTCCACCGAAGACATCGAGCTGCATCGGGACCAGGACGCCGCGGAACGAATGCGTATACTGCTGAAAGCGGTCGCGGCTTCGGTCGGCCGAGCCTTCGCGGGCCATCGTGGCGCGGCCGCCCGAGCCACTGTCCGCCCAGTACCGGATCTCAACGCTCTCGGGCACCAGCGGCATACTCAGATCGGCGCGGGCGACCATGTCGAAATCGGCGCCGCGAGCAACCTTCACCACGCCGTCCTCGAAACCGTCGACCACCAGCCGGGTCCTGCGTGGCCAAAGCTCATTCGAGAACAGCAGGTTCCGGCGAGTCCACGTCTCCATGGCCGCGGGCAACCCGATGGCGAGCATGGCAACCGACAGCGCCACCAGTGCCGCTCCCATCGCCGCTTGGCGCAACGGACGGGGGTTGAAAACCTCCTCGAGTCGCACCTCCCGGATCGGTTCGGCGGCCAGGCGGCAGGTCCGTTCGAGCATGAGCGGGTTGCATTCGGTCGCGCTCGGACGGCGCTCGGACAGCTCGACGGCCGTCAACAGGCTCTCGCGGAATTGGGGAAACCTGCGTTCCAGGAGCATGGCCATGTTGCGGTCGCTCAGCCGGACAAACGCCCGCCGGAGCACCAGTTTGACCAGCACGCCCGCCAGGACCAGCAGCACGGCAGCGAGGATCAGTCCGCGAACGATCGACGGAGGCTCGAAGAACCAGTCGACCGCGAGGCTCAGCCAGAAGGCCACTCCCAGCCACGCAACCGCCGTGGCAAGCCCTTCCAGCCACACGTAGCGGCGGATCCGCCGCCGCAGCGATTCGAGGGCCGCGCCGATCGAAGGTTCGAGTTGTGGTTTGGGAGGGTTGCCGGTCATGCCAGTTTTGCCAGTCGCCGGATCAGCCATTCGGAAAACAACAAGCCGCACAGTCCGAACATCACCCATTGCCGCCAGAGGGCTTCCCAGAGACGGTCCGGGGCCGCGGTTCGCAGGATGGTTTTCGTGCGGTCCGGGAGCGCTGCCACGAGGTTCTCGGACGAAGTGGTGGAAAGCGCCGAACTCAGTCCCTCGAAATACTTGCCCTCGGAACGTTCGGCGATGCGGACAAGCAGCGTGTCGTTCAATCGCGGGTTTTCCCGCTCCAGGTCGGGCAGCGCAACCTGGATGCGGCGGACGAGACGCTCGTCGCTCTCGGGCACCGGAAGCTCCAGCCGGTAGGCCCCTTCCTGAAGGGCCGTGAGCTGGCCGACGAACATGCCGGCGCGGCTCGGATCGGGAGCGAGCGTGAGTGTCGCAACGCTGCCGTCGGGCTGGAACACTTCGACGGGCACCTCGGCCGCATCGAGCGGTTCCAATTGGGCATTGGTCACCTGGGCACGGATCTGGACCGTGCTGCCCAGCAGGTAGCGGTCGCGGTCGACCATCAGCACGCCCCGGCTCGATTGCCGCAGCAACCGTCCCTGGCTGACATGCCGGATGAGCTTGGTGTAGAACTTCTCGAACCAGGCAGGGTCGGCCCGGCGGAGCCGCCACATCTCTCCGCTGCCAAGGTAAAACGATCTTCCGGAGCCGTAGAACTGGCCGGCGAGGAAAACCGGCGGCTCGCCGCCTTGGGCCGCTCTGGGGTCGGAGAAGGTCGCGTACACCGTCGCTCCGGCCTTGGGACCCTGAACCGGGTAGAAGCCGTACACGCCGGCGAAATCCGCCCACGCCTGCTGGCTGGCGGTCGAGGTGTCGTCGAGCCAGAGGAACTCGCTCTCCATGCCTTCGCGGGTGAAGTCCAATGGCCACGGCTCTTTGCTCACGTAGGTGCCGCTCTCGAGGACCGAGAACCGCCGCTGGAACTGGATCGGATAGAGAGTGCGCACCTTGGACATGGTGGGCCCCTCGTCCTGGACCCAGCCGTTGATCGACTCGCCTGCAAAGACAGGACCGGCGATGGCGATCAGCCCGCCGCCCTGCTCGGCCAGCCACTGCTCCAGAAGGTCCACCTGCTCGGAGGTAAGCTCTTTCCAGTTCGGATCGAAGGCGATGATGCAGTCGTAGCCGAACATCTCTTCTCGCGTCGTGGGGAATGCTTCCAACAGGGCGTCGGCCTCCTGGGAAAGGCCTGGCTGGGCGGTTTGCAGGAGGACGTCGACGGTGACCGACGCGTCGCGGAAGAGCATGGTCCGCAGAAACCCATATTCACGGGTCGGCCCGCCGGCAAACAGCAGCACGCGGGTTTTCCGATCGACGATCTCGATTTCCGATTCGCGGAAGTCGTCGATCGGATTGCGATCGGACCCGGGGGCCACGACGCGCAGGCAAAGCGTCTGGCGGCCTGCCTCCTCGGCGGTCAATTCGAACTTCACGGGCACGGCCTCTCCGTCGCTGCCGAGGATCACCTGCTGGGTGTCGACCAGCTTGCCGGTGCCCGGCTGCGCCTCGGCATCTGCCGGACGGAGGAGGAGTTGGACGGTGACCGTCTTGCCGGCCATGCCCTGCGCCTGGATCAGCCCCGTGACCGAGTAGGGATCGCCCGGCTGCGTCCGCTCGGGGCTTTCCAGTTCATAGACTCGCACGTTGCCCGGCTGCCGCTTCGAGCCGATGCCGACCGTAAACAGCGGGATCTTGGCTTCCCTTGCCAGTTCGACCGCCGACTCGGGCGAACTGCCGGCATTGTGCCCGCCGTCGCTGAACACCACGATCCCCGACAGCGGCGAGTTGCGTTCTTCATAGATCAACTGCCGCAGCGACTGCCCAAGCCGGGTTTCGATTCCGGTCGGTGAGAGCAACTCTTGCCAGTTGGGGATTTCTTCGGCCTTTTCTTCCTTGACTTCGGTTCTGTTCGGTTCGCCCGGGCTTGCATTGCCGGCCGATACTGTCTCCGGCTGGCCAGCGGTCACCGGCGGCAGCTTCTCCACTGATGCGACGCGGCTCGTTTCCTTGTCGAACCGCATGACGACGACGTCGTGCGTCTTGCGGAGTTCCTCAAGGAGTTCGGTCTGCTCAAGCGCCCGGGCGACCTGCTGGGCCCGGCTCGCCGCCGTAGCCGCCCCTGTTTCGTCGAGGTCGCTGAGTCCCATGCTCAGACTCGTGTCGACCAGCAGAATCGCACGCGAATTCTGCACCTCCTCGCGCTGCGTCCGCCATTGCGGCTGGAGGTAGAGGACGAGAAGGACAAGGATGACCGCCGTGCGGAGTCCCGTGAGGAGCCACCGCAGCCAGGGCCGCAACTCGACCGCGTCGCGGCGGTACATCGATCGCACGAACAGCATCAACAAGACCGCCGCGGCGATCGGCAGGATCCAGTCGGCGTTGGACTGGATGCGGCCCCATTCGAAGGTCGTCCGGCTCGTTTCCCGGGCTGCCAGCAGAGGCGTCACGGTCATGAAGCGCCTCCTGCGGCAAGCCGCCGACGCGGAGGATGGTAGCTCGCCGACCACGCCAGGATCTGCTCGCCGATCAGCAACAACACCAAGAGATAGAGCAACGGCTCCGTCAGATCGTAGCCGGCCAGTTCCTCCGAAGCGGCCTGGAAACTCGCGGCCTGGGCGTACTCGTAAGGGAGGCCGTCCAGCCGGGCCGCCAAGTCGGAACTACCGAGCGCTTTCAGATCACCCTCGGCTGGATCGACGTTAAAGGCATAGAGGCGGTCCTCGGTCGTGCCATCGGCGCGGGCCAGCGCGGCCGTGTAGAAGCCACTTCGATCGGTTCCCGTCAGCGCGAGGCTGAGCGGGCCGTCGGCCGTAGCGACCGCATCCGCGGAGACCGTCGGCAGCGCCTTGGCATCGGGGCTGATGAACCGAACCTGCGGCGAATAAGTAGCGGCATCCAGCTTCAACTCCAGAGGCGTTCCCACCAGGCGGGCGCCCTCGTCGGCGTCCTGGATGCCGAGAAACGACTGCAGCTCGAGCATGGCGACCACGAAGCTCGGGTTGCTGCGGGCCCAGTTGTTCCAAGTCGGAGCGGCGGTCGAGAGGAATGCCACGACTCGCCCCTTGCCATATTTCCGCTCGGCCGCCAGCGGCGCCCCGTTTCGCAGCCGCGCGATCACCTGCGTCGACGACGACTGATCCGCCTGCCAGTCTTTCGGCACCGCAAAATAGCGGTCCACGTTCACCATGCTGAGGAAACTGTTTCGCTCTCCCGCGAAGACGTGGAAGATCGGATGGTTTCCGACCTCCAGGTCCGGCGCTTTCTGGAGCCGGTCGACCAGCAGTTGGGCCGGGGCCTCGACCGGCAACGGAAAGAGCCCTTTCCCCTCGCGCCAAAGCTGATCGTTGATAAACGGGGCCGACGATCGCTCGCCCAGAAAGAAAGCGACGCCGCCTCCGTTCTCGACGTACCGCTCGAGCGCCTCCACCGCCGATCGGTCGAGCCGCTCGACGTTCATGATGTAGATGGCCTGGAACGGCTCCAGGGGATTCAAGCTCAGATAACGGGCTCCTTCGATCCGTGGGCGGATGCCGGTGACCACCGGCCGGCCCGGATCGAGCGCCGCCTTCACGTATCCCGCGTCGGTCGCGGCGGGGTCGCCGTCGACCAATAGCACGGGCACCCCGAGCGGGAAATCGAGAGCCGAGTAGCGGAAGTTGTCGGCCTCGACCGAGTCGCTTTCCAGCCGGGCGGCAATGCGGTGCCGGCCCGCCGTGGTGAACTGAATCGGAAACCGCTCGGTGACCGCTTTGCCCGGGGGAATCTCGGAGATCGTGACGGCCGGCCGGGCCAATCCGTCCGCCTCGAGAAAGACGGGCACGTCGCGGACCGCGGTGGTGCCGAAGTTCTGCACCGTTACCTCCACGAACAAAGGCACGCCCACGGCACGTGTGCCGGCCCCGGGGCTCAGCGAGGCGATCGCCAGATTCGGCCGGGCCGCATCGACGCAGTTGATCAGGTGCAGTCTCGCTCCGCCGCCCTCGAGCTTCGCCAACTGGCTTTTGACGTCGGTAGCATCCTCCCACTGGCGGGCACGGAAATCGGTGAGGAGATAGACAACGCGATTCTCGTTGTCCGAGTCGCCCAGCAACTGGCCGATGGCCTCCATCGCCGGGATCGGGCCTGCCGCCGTTTGCGAAGCCTCCAGCGGATCGACCGTCTGTCGCAAGGTTGCGAGAAAATCGGAGTTGACCGGTTTCTCGAGCAGGTCGGGTTGCGTGCCCACGCCGGGCCGGCCGACCTGCGAGAACCGAAGCAGCGTGAAGGTCTGCGGCTGGACCTGCCGGGCGGCCTCTTCGCCGATTTTCAGCACAACCGACTTCGCGTCGTCCATGGCGCTCGAGTCGGCCCGCCGGTCCGACATCGAGTAGCTGTCGTCAAGAAGCACGATGTGGTGCGTCTTGCTGCCACCGATCCACCGTCCGAACTGGTTGCGGAGCACGGGCTGGGCGACCAGCAGCACGATCAGGGCGATCACGACGATCCGCGTGGCCAGCAACAAGAGCTGCTTCAGCAGAACCCACGTACGGTTCTTCTTCTGGCTCGCCAGCAAGAACTCCATGGCCGCCCACTCGACACGCCGGTGGCGCATCATGTTGATCAGATGGATCAACACGGGAATCGCGGCAAGCGCCAATCCCCAGAGCAGTGCCGGAAAAACGAATGTGGCCATGGCTCAAGCCCGGGTCATCGCCAGGCGGCGACTCAAGTAGGTGGCCAGCGCGCCGTCGAGCGGCTGGCTGGTACGAAAAAGAACGTAGTCCACGTTGGTCGCCGCCGAGCCGCGGCGGATTTCCTCCAGGTAGCGAGCCAGCGAGGCAAGATAGCCCTCGCGGAGCGCCCGCGGATTGCAGCTCAGATAGGTCGCGTCCTCCAGTCCTTCGAACCGCGTCGACCCGTTGAAGGGGAAATCGATCTCGTCGTCGTCCAGGACATGGAAGATCATCACGTCGTGCCCGCGGCTTCGCAGCAGTTTCAGACCGCGGAACAACGGCTCCCGTTCCGTGAGGAGATCGGAAATGAGCACCATCACTCCGCGCCGCGGGTAGGTCTCGGCAACTTCGCGGAGAATCGGGTACATGTCGGTCTTGTTCTCGGGTCCACTGATCTGAAGGGCCTTGACGATGGCGTCGAGATGATTTCGCTTCGTCCGCTGAGGGACCGCCATCCGCAGGCGGTCGTCGAAAGCGATGCAGCCGACCGCGTCCTGCTGTCGCAGGAGCAGATAGGCAAGGCTGGCGGCGACCGTCGCCGCGTATTCGTACTTGTTCAGCGGTCCCGAGCCGTAGCGCATGCTCCCGGAAACGTCGACCAGCAGCGTGGAGCGAAAGTTGGTGTCTTCCTCGAACTGCTTGACGTAAAAGCGGTCCTGCTTCGCCCAGACCTTCCAGTCGACGAACCGCAGATCGTCGCCCCAGGTATACTCGCGGTGCTGCAGGAATTCGACCGACTGGCCGAAGTACGGGCTGCGGTGCATCCCGGCCAAAAAGCCCTCCACGACGTGGCGAGCGCGGAGCTCGAGGCGCGAGATTCGCTGGATCGCCTCAGGATGCAAAAATCTTTTGGAATCGGGCATCGCCGGTCAACTCGTCTTCCTTGGTGGGGGTCGCCTGAAGGATCCGCTCGACCACGTCGTCGGGCGTAATCCCGTCGCTCTCGGCAGTGAAACTCAGCACCAACCGGTGGCGAAGAACCGGCTTGGCCAATTCCTGGATATCGTCGACCGTCACGTGGGTGCGGCCGTACAGCAGCGAGCGAGCCTTCGCGCCGAGGATCAGGAACTGGACCGCCCGTGGACCGGCGCCCCAACTGAGCTGCTCCTTGACAAAGTCGGGCACTCCCGGCTCGCCGAGCCGAGTCTGGCGGACCAGCGAAAGCGTGTAGCGGATCAGGTGGTCGGAGATCGGAACCTCGCGAACCATCCGCTGCAAGTCGAGGATTTCTTCCGCGGTGAGGACCGGCTCGATCGTGTCGGTCATTACCGTCGTCGTGCGGCGAGCGACCTCGAACTCCTCGTCGAAACTCGGGTACTGCACGAAGACTTTGAACATGAACCGATCCTGCTGCGCTTCCGGCAGCGGATACGTGCCTTCCTGTTCGATCGGGTTCTGCGTGGCCAGCACGAAGAACGGATCGGAAAGCTCGTGTCGGATCCGCCCGACCGAAACCTGCCGCTCCTGCATCGCTTCCAGCAGCGCGGCCTGGGTCTTGGGCGGCGTACGGTTGATTTCATCGGCGAGGACGACATTCGAGAAGACCGGTCCTTCCAGAAACCGGAACTCGCGGCTCCCGGTCGTTCGGTTCTCCTCGATGATCTCGGTGCCCGTGATATCCGCCGGCATCAGGTCCGGTGTGAACTGAACCCGGCTGAAGGAGAGATTCAGCGTGCGGCTGAGCGTGCTGATCATCAGCGTCTTCGCCAGCCCCGGCACGCCTTCCAGCAGGCAGTGGCCGCGGCTGAACAGCGAGATCAGCAGTTCCTCGATCACCCGATGCTGCCCGACAATCACCTGGCCAAGCTGGTGGAGAATCCGTTGCCGGGCATCGTGGAGCCGCTCGATCGCCTCGGTTTCCTGCGCAGTGAATGCGTCTGTCGTCATGGAGATGTCCCTCGGAGGTGCCCCGGTTCGCTGTCAGCGCTGGTAGATCGGCAGCGCCGCATTGTCCAATTGTAGGATGGTAAGATTGATCGCGGTGGTGTAGACAGGGCCGATGTATCCCTGGTTCCACGATCCGTCGGGATTCACCTCCTGGAGGAGCCGCTCGACGATCTCTTTGCGGTAGTCCGCCCACTCCTTACCTCCCTCTCGATAGAGGACCTGCGAGTAGTAGTAATGGGCGTAGTGCCAATGCCCGAATCCCTGGTTGGAGATGTTGGAGAGGTTCTTCTGACAATAGTCCATCAATTTGGGAACGTACTGGCTGTCGTAATCGCCGGCGTTGTACAAACAGGCAATCGCGGCCGCAGAAATGGCAGGCCTTCCCCCTCCACCTTTGGAGTTGTACTGGACACCGCCTGCCCCGCCGTCCAAGGAGCAGTTGCGGATGTAGGTGATCGCCTTGTCGACGATCTCTTTGGGCACGGGGATACCGGCATTCCGGCAGCCGCGGAGCCCTTGCACCTGGGTGATGGTCGTGGATCCCTCGTCGAACCCCTGGCCGTCCTTCGCGCTGACGTAGCCCCAGCCGCCGGCGTCGGTCTGGGCACGTCCGGTAAACACGACCGCCCGGCTGAGAATCTCGACCAGTTGCTCGCGGCGCTCGGCGTCTTCTTCCTCGCCGAGCACCTGGGAAAGAAAGAGCATCGAAAAGCCGTGGCCGTAGGTGTAGCGGTCGTCCTGGGTGGGTTCGCCGATAAGACCGTTCAAACGGCTTCGCGCCACCAGGTAGTCGACCGCTCGACGAACATTGTCGGCATACTTGCCTTGGGTTGTGGTCGATCCCTCACAGAGTAACGCCATCCCCGCCATTGCGGTAATCGCAGTCGGGTAGCGCCCGTTGTTGGCTGTCCACCGCCCGAGCCGAGACTGCCGCGCGGCCAGCCAATCGAGCCCGCGTGCGACGACCCGCTGAGCCTCCGGATCGCGAGGTTCGGCTCCGGCAGTGTTCGCGACCGTGCCGAAAACCGCGATATACCCAAAAACGATGACGACAAGCCTGCTGGACATTCCGTTTTGCTCCGGCTCCACCACGTTAGCGGCCCATGTCACCGATCGCCTTCTCGGCAGCTCTTCCGATCGCTTTGAAGACCGTGCCAAGGGTGCCCGGCACCTTCTCGGCTGCCGACGGTTCATCCGGAGGCGGCAACGGCTGGTCCGTGAACTTGAGCGTTACGGTGTTCCGCTGGAGCTGCATCTCGACCGTCTTCTTCTCCGCGTCGCCCACAAGATGGAAGCTGCCCGTCGGAGTGTCGAATTCTTCCGCATGCTTCCATCCGGTCCGCTTGTCGACGAACAAAACGGCCGTCTTGGTCTGCGTCGGGGCATTGGGCACCCGTTCTTGCACCATACACGCAAAGGTCAGTACGGGCAAACGGCTCGGCTGACTCAGCGGCAGATGCTGGTTCTCGACCAGGACCGGCTCCGGCCACAGCGGTTCGCCGCTGCGGTCGAACCCCCAAACCCGGCCGCGAACGATCCGGGCGCTGGCCACGGGATGCAGGCCCTGGGTCCGCACGTTACCCGCGGTGGTTTCCGCGGAATTCGTCACCAGGATCGTATGCTCCGGGGATCGAAAGACATGGATCTCCGAGATGTCCTCCTGCGGCGGCAGCTTGGCATCGACCAGCGCACGGCCGTCTGCCAGGTCGATCAGCAGGAAACGGCCGTTCGGCTCGAGAACCCCCGCCACCTCGTTATCCACCAGGCAGATCCGCGCCTCGCCGGCAAACTCCCGAGCGGGCCAGGCATGGCTTCCGTCCCAGGCGTCGATCATCTGCACGACACGCCGATCCGGGAAATCGACGACAACCAGCATGTTCCGCCCGATCGTCGCCTCGCGCTGTGCCGGAAGCGAGCGGCTGTCCACGACCGTGCCGTCGGCCGCGCGGAGCACCATGGCGGTCGACTCGCCCTGCGGAAGCACAAACACGTATTCGTGATCCCCGAACACCGTGCTGCCCGGATCGATGTCCTGGCGCACCCAAAGCTTTTCGCCGCTGGCCGGGTCGACCGCAACCAGATCGCGATACTCCTGGTAGCAGAGCAGTTCCGGGGAGACGACCGCGGCCGTCATGATCGCGTTTTCCGCGGAACGGGCAATCTGCCACTGCCCAAAACCGCCGCCGATCCGTATCACCTGCGCCTGCGCGCGGAGCGGCAGCGGCGCCGCGGGGTCTTCCGGTTTCTCGACGTCGTGGCTCCACAGGACCTTCAAAGCGCCGCCTTCGGAACGGGACAATGTGTCGATCGCCATGATCTTCTGTCCCATCGAGACGATCAGCAGGTGCCCCTGCACCGCGGCACGCATGAACGCGGCGCTCAGGGCGAACTGCCCCTGGTCGCCCGAGTCCAAGGGCATCCGCCACTGGATCGCCCCCATGCCGTCGCGAGCGACCAGCGCCGGCGGGTTCTGGTGCAGTTCGATATCGACGTTCGAAAAGAAGGGCGACGGGCTTCCCTGGTAGGTGATCACCGAACGGTTGTACGAACTTGACGTTGCCGACGAGTGTTTGCCCGCCTCCACCTCGACTTTGCCGGTCGGCCAGGCAGCGGCAGCGTTCAACTGCTGCCCGACCGGATCGTCGGCAGGAAGGGAAGCGACGATCTGCCGACCGGCCTTGCCGTCACGGCAGACCGTTTCCGCAAAACGGCCGCCCAGCAACCGGTAACAGTCAACCGCCGCCTCGGTTCGCCCTTTCGAGCGAAACAACTCGGCAAGTTCGGCCACGGCGGCGGCCTCGCCTGTCGCGTCGCCCGGCTGCGGCCGGCTCGACAGAAGCAGTTCCACCTCCAGGAGCTTGCCCTGCTCGACAAGCTGCTCGAGTAACCGCCGCCTCGCCTCTTCGGCCGGCGGCTGGCCGCCGAAGTAGGCAAGAAAGCGCCGCAACTCCTCGGTGCTCCCGGATTCCCGCACGGAATCCCAATGCGTCTTGATCAATTGATCCAACTTGGCCTGTGCGTCGGCCGGAGCGTCCTGTCGAAGCGATGCCAACTCGATGCGAATCCACCGGTCGCGGCGGACCAGCAGCGACTTGTCGACCGCCTCCAGCCCCGGGTGCTGCCTGTCCGTTTCGATGAGCTCGGCATAGTAATCCAGCGCTTCGGACAGTTCTCCCGCGGCCTTGCACCCGCTTGCCATGAGCCGCAGATACGTGGCGCGGTGATGGGGTTCCTCGAGGAGCCCCAGGATCTCTTCCTTCCGGTTGCGATACTCGGCAAAGCCGCTGCGGAGCCCGTCAAACAACGCCTCGCGGAGCAGATCGCGGCTCCGCGGGTCGGGAACCAGTTCGAACGACTGCCGAAACGCCGTGACCGCGTCGCCCAATCGACCTTCGTCCCAGAGGATCTCGCCGCGAAGCGAAAGCGCTTCCGCGTCCTTGGGATTTTCGGCCAGCCGCTTCTCCACCTGCTCCCGCAGGGCGTCGAGCTGGTAAAACGCTTCGACCGCGTCGGCTCGCTGCGAAACCACGTGCCCGCGGTAACAAATGAGATTTCCCGGCACCGTGCCCCCCCGAGCCTTGAACGTGTGCTCGACCTTGCCGCGGTTCAAGTCCACCGCGAGCACCTCCGCGGAACTCATCGGCAAAAAGTACCGATCTTCCCCGCGAAAACCGCGGCCGCTGGGAGTCGCCCCCGACGGGAGCGAAACGGCCGCGCCGTTCCAGGCGGGCTGACCGTCGTCCATTTTCAGCGCCCGCACTTGCGTCCGCCCCACCAGGATCGCCTTGCCCTCGTGCACGCAGGCGAGATACATGTCGTCCTGGCGATGCTCCTTCCAAAGCTGCCTGCCGTCGATCAGGCTCAAACAATGAATCTGGTTCGAATCCGGCGGAGTGACAAGCACGCGTCCGTCGGCGATCGTCGCCGTGGCGTCGGACCAGCGGCCTCCGGAACTGGCCGTCATCATCGGATGCGCCCCGAAGAACATCATCCGCTGATTGATCGACTGCTCTTCCTCGTAGGCATAGCCCCACAACAGCGATCTCGTCGCGAGTTCCACGGCCACCACGGACTGGTTGGCCGTGGGGCAGACGAGCACGCCGTCCGAGTAGGAGGGTGATGCGCCGCCCATACGGCGGAGCGGATCGTTCAGGATATCTTCATCGACCACTGCCAGTTGCTGCGACCAGAGCACCTTGCCGCTACCCGCGCCGAGGGCGATCAAGCGGATCTCTCCCTTGGCTTCGCCGAGCACGTACAGTTCGTCCATCAGCGGCAACGGCGGGCCGAGGAAAAACGTGCCCGCCTCGGGCAGGTTGAATTCCGATCGCGATCCGCCGACATGCCACTTCAGTTTGCCGGTTCGGATATCGTACGCCGCCAGCCGGTTGTAGGGCCTCGGAGCTGAAGAACGGACGACCCGCTGCCCATTGACGATCAAATGACGCGAACCCGAGGCCACGAAGTCCAAATCGAGATCTTCGACGGCGAAGACGAGTTGCCCGTCGCTGCTCAATGTCCCGTACGTGGCATCGCTCCACAAGCGCGTCTCCAGCCCCAGCGGCACCTGCATCTCCTGCGCCGGGCGCAGGGAAGACTCCGACGAGAGCTCCATGATCGCTTCGAACGGATCCTCGACGGGAACCTCCCAGATCCGCTTGCCTGTCGGAAAGTCGACCGCCAGCAGATTTTTCGCCGTCCGCATCAGCACCACGTCGCTGACCACGAGCGGGTGCAGCGACGGAAGAAACTGGTACTCCTGGTTGCGCTGACGATGATTCTCCTGGATCTGATCGAGCATGACCTCCAGATAAGGGCTGTCGTACGTGGGAACCTGCCACCGCATGCTCAGAAGCGGGCCGCTGCCATACGCGGCGGCATTCCGCGCAGGATTCCCACCGAACATCGCCCATTGCTCGGCGCGGGCGTTGCCGCCATCGGGCCGCGAGCCGACCAGCGCGATCAGCCATTCCAGGCCGTCTGCCTCGCGGGCAAATAGCGGGAGCTCTTTGCCCGCGATTTCGACCTTCGCCTCCGGGTGATCGTGCTGCAGCTCTTCCAATACCCGGCGAGCGTTATCGTGCATTCCGGCGCGCATCCAGCACGTCGCCATTGCCAGCGAGAGCGTTGGCTCGAACTGGTCGGCGTCCAGCGATGCTTCGTGGAGACGGCGCAATGTCAGGGCGCCCGCCAACGGGGAAGCGTGGTCAAGGTAATGAAGCCCCAACAGAAACGTCGCCTCGTACCCGGCGCGCGTGTGGAAGAACCGACGCGACACCTCGGCCAGCCCGGCGGCGTCGCCGGCCTTGGCCGCCTCGACCAGTTCTCGCTGGGCGCGGGCCCCATACTGCAATTCGTACAACTCCCGACCCTGCCGAGGCATCTCGCCCAGCAGCCTGAGCGCCTCCGCCTTCAGGCTGCGATGCACGGAACTGTCGCGGTCGGGCTGAAAGAAATAGTCCTCCTCGTCGTTGAGAATCGCACCCAGCAGACGGACGGCTTCGGCATAGCGCTGCTGACCGAGCAGTTGTTTCGCGTCGGATAGCCGTAACAGAGATGTCCTCTCCGCCGGCTTAAATAAGTGATCCAGCGACGTCTCGGCCTGCCGGTTCTCGTCCCCCGGCAACACCGGGACAACACCTGGACGACCGACAGGGTTCTGAGCATGGGCTGCCTGCGAATGAAGCATGGCCAGCCCAAACACCAGCCCACAGACGACTCCCCGCGATACCCCGACCCGAAGAGCCCGGGCAGCCCGCCTGGTGCTGCTCATCGCCGGCCGAGCGGCTCGGCCTGTACGCCCACTGTTGGACTGCGGCCCGCTTCGCCTCCCTGGCTCCATAATAAACTCTCCTGAGGATTGGACTTCAATTCAGCCGCGTCCCGGTTCTCCGGGTGCCGCACGCGTGTCAACGCGGCACTCGGCCACCCCCGAGTCCAGAGACTTGCCAGCGAATGGTGTGCCAACACTGCTTCGCGCTTTGGCGGTACGTCGTGGTCCCTCTTCCACATTCTGGCACAGATTCAGTGGCCGAATCCAGTGGATGAATCGACTGGCTGCAAAAGGGGGCGGGACAAGTCTAAGTAAAGCAAGAAGATGAAGTTGAATGTCAAAATCTTAGAAGACCAACACGATATTGACAAGAAAAGTAAGCCGTCAGCCCGTCAGACGACTTCCGCCGTGCAATCGGCAGCGGCGAATTGGCCGAAAAAAACGGGGTTTCCTGCTGCTAGCACCCTCAAAACCCCGTAAAAGCGGCAGGAAAAGGGCGGCCATCGGCAGAATTTGCCTTATTTTTCGGGGTTTCGGGGGATTTCCGGGTTGCTTTTTTCGATAAACCGTTTCTAATCATCGCGTCCTGTGTGACGGACGGACGGTTTTTTTTCACCCAAAGCTCCCATGCACGGAGGGTAGCGTTCTATGGCGAAAGCTGCTGCAGCCCCCAAAAAGGCCCCCACGAAAACCCAGATCGTCAACAGCATTGCCGACTCGACCGGACTGTCGAAGAAGGATGTGACTGCGGTATTTGACGCCCTGGGCGAGGAAATCAAGAAGAACATCACCGGCCGTGGCCCCGGTGTGTTCGCGATTCCCGGTCTGGTGAAGATCGAGAAGAAAAAGGTCCCGGCCAAGCCGGCCCAGAAGGGTGTGAAGAACCCCTTTACGGGCGAGATCCGCGACGTGCCGGCGAAGCCCGCCACCAACAAAGTCCGCGTTCGTGCCTTGAAGAATCTCAAGGACATGATCAAGTAGGCCCGGCGCAGAAAAGCCTACCAGACACCCTGCTGACCGCTCGACGATGGCCCGGTGCCCCCGTCGAGCGGTTGTGCTATTGTTGTTTCGCCGCCGGCCCAACAGTGGGCTGATAAAAACTTGATAAAAACGGGGACAGGCACCGCAACTAATAGCGGTTTAGCCAGAGCGACCACACAAGATGTTGCGGAGCCAGTCCCCGTTTTTATCAGCCCAGTCTAACGGTGGGTGGTCCTGTTTCCAATGCCGATGTCTCTACCGATCGCTCGAGCAGAAGTCTTCGAGCATTCGGCTGAGCAATTCCATCGGCAAACCGACGACGTTCGACTCGCTCCCTTCGAGCACGTGTACCCAGCCGAGTCGGTCCTGGTAGCCGAATGCGCCGGCCTTCCCCTCCCATTGCCCTGTGGCAAGATACGATTCGATTGCTTCGTCGCTGAGCGGATCCATACGCAGCCGAGTGATATCGACTTCAACGCGACGACGACCGCTTGCCACGTCCCAAAGGCATACTCCACTGAACACGCGGTGTTCCCGCCCACGAAGTGTCCCAAGCATTCTTCGCGCTTGGTCCAGATCGGTGGGCTTGCCGAGGATCTGACCTTCGTGCTCCGCGACCGTGTCGCATGCGAGGATCAGGCCGTTCCCTACCGATGGCGCCACGTCCGCGGCCTTTTGGTAGGCAAGCCTGGCAACCATCTGTGCGGGATTTTCGCGGCTTGAGATCCCGCATTCGGCCGTCTCGCTGGAAGGTCGGACTTCGAATCGGTAGCCGGCTGCCGTCAAGAGTTGCTGCCGTCGTAGTGAGCGGCTGGCGAGAATCAATCGCGGCTGGCAGAGTGGATGCGACATGGATCGGCGATCAAGGGTAGAGGAGTGCGGAATCAATCATGGAGTACTGGAACCCTGGAACGTTGAAATTCTAGAATATCATACTCCATCACTCCGATTTTTCAGTATTCCATCCCTCCAGCCTTCGTCCCCCATGCCCCCGCCGCTGCCTCCACTCCAAGTCATCCTCGAAGACAACCACCTGCTCGCCGTCATGAAACCGGCTGGGCTTGCTACGATGGGAGTGGCGGAAGATAAGGCCTCGCTGCTGACGCTGGCAAAAGAGTATATCAAGCGGAAATATCAAAAGCCGGGCAACGTCTATCTCGGCGTCGTCAGCCGATTGGATGCCCCTGTGACCGGGGTCGTCCTGTTCGCGCGGACGTCGAAAGCGGCCCGCCGGCTGACGGAGCAATTTCGCACGCGATCGGTCGACAAAGTCTACTGGGCCCTCGCCGAGGGATCTCTCCGCCCAAAGACCGGTGACTGGGTCGATTGGCTCGACCAGGACAAAAGGCACCGGCGGATGCACATTGTCGGCAGCGGAGTGCCGACCGCAAAACAAGCGCGGCTGAGCTACCGGGTGCTGCACTTGCTCCGCGATCTCTCGCTGGTCGAAATCACGCTCGACACCGGCCGGAAACACCAGATCCGTCTCCAGATGTCGCACCACGGTCATCCGGTCTTGGGAGATCGGAAGTATGGCAGTCGGCGAGCGTTTCCTGCCGGCCTCGCGCTGCACGCGCGCCGGCTGGTCGTTGCCCATCCCATCAGCGGTGAACCGGTCTGTTTAGAAGCCCCCCTGCCGCCTTCCTGGGCCAGCTATCTTCCCCGCATCCCCTGAAAACGAGTAGGTCCCGCTTGCCGAGCGGGACCTGGAGCTGCGGGCCACCTTGGCGCACGGGAAGGCTAGAGTTAACGTAGCAATAGGGTTGACTCTACTTCTTCACAGGCCGTCGTGGCCGGGGACCCGCGACCGATGAAAACGCCGCAGGGCACGCCTTTTGAACGATGCGCGCTGGCCAGCGGGTTGCTCACGCGCGAGCAGCTCGATGAGGCCCGCGCACTGCTGCGGTGGCCCGCTTACTTTCCCATCGGCGCGGAAGCATCCGAGCGAGACCAGGAGCTCGCCGAGCAGGTCGTCGGGATGGGGCTTCTGAACCGCTGGCAATCGGTCCAACTCCTGGCGGGACGGACCAAGTTCAATCTCGGCCCCTATTGGATCATCGATTCGATCGGTCAAGGCGGCATGGGACAGGTCTTCAAGGGCGAACACAGCGTCCTCGGACGAATCGTCGCCATCAAGGTTCTTCCCCAGAGCAAGTCCACTCCCGAGGCCGTCGCCAATTTCACCCGCGAGATCCGCGCCCAGGCTCGGCTCGATCATGAGAACCTGGTCCGTGCTTTCGACGCGGGCGAGGACGGCAACGTTTATTACCTGGTTGTTGAATACGTGCCCGGTGCGGATCTGAGAAAGCTGGTGCGAACCCAAGGCCCGCTTTCCATGCAGCAGGCAGCGGGCATCACGGTGCAGGTAGCCGCCGGCCTGCAACACGCCCACGAGGCAGGGCTGATCCACCGCGACGTCAAGCCGGGAAACGTCCTGGTGACGCTTGACGGCCATGCCAAGCTCTCAGACCTGGGACTGGCCGGCCCCCTGGACACCGACAAGGAGAGCGATCCGCGGTTCGGTCGGATCGTGGGCACGGCCGACTACGTCTCACCCGATCATATCAAGTATCCGGGCAGTCCTACACCGTGCTGGGACATCTATTCCCTCGGCTGCACGCTCTACTACGCGGTCACTGGCAAGGTCCCCTTTCCCGGCGGCTCCACGGCGGACAAGGCCCGCGCCCATTGCGAGGTTCGCCCGCTGGATCCCCGCCGGTTGAATCCCACGCTCAGCGCCGAGTTCGTCGAAGTCATTGCCGACATGATGGCCAAGGATCCGCGCGAGCGGGTCAGTTCCGCGGCGGAGGTGAAGGTGCGGTTGTGGCCCTGGACGGGATCGCTCACGCCGATCCCCATGGGTCTTGCCAACGCCCCGCTTCGGCCCGACGGCTCCGGCCCATCCGGTTCGGCCGGACGATTGCAGCCGCGCGGTACTGGTAAGCCGGCCCAGCAGCAGGAAGGCGACTGGAAAGAAACCCAGTACAGTTTTCCCGACCTCGCCGAACTCGTCCACGAGGTGGCAGACGCTCCGCCGCAGGCCTCTCAGTCGACCGATCCCGTCGCGGGCGCTGCCGAGCAGACGTATGGCGGACTGGACATCAAGCAGCCCGATCCTTGGGATGGAATTCTGCTACACCCCCTGGTCGTGTTGGTCCTCCTGCCGATCAGCCTGGTCGGCCTGGTCATGCTCATCTGGTGGCTTCTTCACCTGCCGGGCTGATCACCCCGGCCGCGTCTCCGTCCGGCTCCGCCGCAGCCGCCTCGTCCTCTTCGCCCACTTTCGCAGCCGGCGTTGCCTTGTAGGCGCCGACCACGGGGGCTCCGCCTTCGTCGAGCAACGCGGTCATCGCTTCGCGGGCCGAGAGCGGACCATCGCTCGACGATACGAAAAAGTGCAGCAATCCGCACCATCCGCACACGTAGGAGATCGTCGCCCGTTGAGATTCCACGTCCAGGCCGAGCCTCTTGCACGAGTCGGTCTGCGCGTAGGGCGTCAGGCACAAGGAGAAAGACCAGAAACCCCAGACGAGAAAACCGGCCAGAAAGCCGATCAAGCCTCCACCGAAGGTATCCCACGCCCAGGAAAACCTGGCAACGAGGCGGCCCCGCAGCACGCCAAACGCGATGCCGTAGGCCAACAGCAAGGTGGTCGCGAAGACCGCGGTCAGCGTCAATCCGTAGCCGTCCGAAGCCGATGCTGCCTGCGGAATCATCGCGACGACCATCGGCGTCAGGAACACGCCCATGTAGGCGGCCAGCACGAGATTGCACAGCAGGATCCACGTGCCGTAGAAGCCGAGCCGGGACCCGATCCAGGCGAACAGTCCGGCGACCAGCAGGGCTAGGCAGAAGACCATGGCGACTATCCTACGACTCTCTTGAACTCTTCGAGGCTGGTCATTCCCGTCGACACGGCGCGAAACGCTTCGTTTCTCATGTTGGTCCGGCTCTTCTTCTCGCCTTCCGTCCGGAGTTTGGCGGCGATCGCGTTGTTGCGCGCGATCTCCGACCGCAGATCGTCGGTAATCGGCAACAGGTCGCACACCGCCATCCGTCCGTAGTAGCCCGTGCCGCCACAGAAATCGCACCCCTTCGGCTCGAACAGGTAGCGGGTGTCGACTCCCCGCTTTCGAAATCCCTCGAGAACCGGGGGAGCAAGCCGGGCCGGCTGTTTGCACTTCGGACACAACTTGCGCAACAGGCGCTGCGACATCACCAGGCTCAGCCCCGACGAAAGCAGCATCGGCGACACGCCCAGGTCCAGAAGCCGGATCAAGGCCGTCGGATTGCTGTCGCAGTGGATGGTAGCAAGCACGAGGTGTCCCGTCTGTGCGGCGCGGACGGCGATCTCGGCGGTCTCCTCGTCGCGAATTTCGCCCACGCAGATGACATCCGGGTCCTGCCGCAGGATGCTGCGGAGCGAACCGGCAAAAGTGATCTTGGCCTTGGCATTGATTTCGATCTGGCTGACGTTCGGCAGATGCGCTTCGATCGGGTCTTCCACCGAAATCACGTTCCGCGTCTGCCGGTCGATCGCGTTGAGCATCGAGTAAAGCGTGGTGGTCTTCCCGCTTCCCGTCGGCCCGCACACCAGCACCATCCCGGAAGGCTTGTTGATCGCACTGAGGACCAGGGCTCGCTGGTGATCGGGCATGCCGACGTCCACCAGCGTGAACCGGCCGGCATTCTGGTTGAGCACGCGGATCGACAGTTTTTCGCCGTTCAACGCGCCGCTGCTGGCCACGCGGAAAGAGACGCTCGTGCCTCCTCTTCTCGCCGTAAACGCGCCGTCCTGCGGCCTCCGCCGTTCGGCCAGGTCCATGCTGGATACGGCCTTGATGCTGTTCAGCACCGCCCGACTGGTCGCCGCCGGCAGGAGGCGCACGGTCCTCAGCGCACCGTCGACGCGGAGGCGGACCGCGTACGATGTGTGGTCCTTCGGATCGATGAGGATATCGCTGGCCCGCTGCTTCACCGCCTCTTCAATGATCTGGACCGTCACGCCCAGAACGCGGCGGTCGCCGCCCCCGCTCTCGCCATGTCCGTATAGCTGACTGAGCTCGGCGCCCGATGCGTCGAACAGTTGCAGGCCGGAGCGATGCTCTTCGACCGGGCGGCCCCCTAACGTCCCAAGCATGCCGTCGCGCAGACGCTCCAGAAAACTCTTGTCCTCCCCCGATTCGCGAGTATCCGCCAGCACCAGACCGACAATCACGAACGGGCCTCCGAAAAGGGTCAGTACCTGCAGTACCGACTCATACTCGACCGGCACCAGCGGACTGCCCTTCAGCCGCGGCGCCAAGTACAGGCAGAGATAGACCCAACTTGCCAGGAGAATAAGCATCACCGGGCTGAAAGGCAGCGACAACGACGGTGCCAAGGGCAGATCCTGGGCCAGCAGCACCGGCGTCGCAGCCAGGCTCTCACGGACAACAGGCATGAAAAAGGAAATAAACATGCGTTTTCCCGGAACAACCCAACTGGGTGAAGGAAGTCCTGGACGCGGAGTGCTTTCCCGGGCGGAGTTCAGACGATGGACCAGCGACGAAAACGCGATCGGGGAAGGTGCCCCGCTGTTGTTCCAAACCGCGCCTGAACGGTTTATTTTCCTCCGAAACTAGGGTAGCCGTCAATACCCCGCCCAGCAGAGGCTGGCAAGTTTCGCGCCGCCGCTACCCCCTCACCTACCTTCCCCCATTTCTCTTGTCCACCTTCTTTGCCGCAAGCGGGAGGCGTCCACAGGGCACGCACACCGCGACAACTTACCGCGGGCGAAGGCTTACACGCCGGCACGGTGTTTGCATTACCGGATTATCAAGTTCGATTACCTCGGCCTGATTGTGCCGGCCGAAACTGCGAAACGAGGAAAGGACAGTGCAATGAAAAGGCTCCTGTACATGCTTGGCTCGGCGGTCGTTCTGCCACGTCTGATACGGTATTTCCGCGGGTCGCGAGGAGGAAGCTCTCGGAGTAGGCGGTACTCTCGCGGATTCTAAGGCGTGTGGCAGATGATCGCATCCCCTCACGATTGCCATCAGCCCGGCTGCTTCCGAGCAGCCGGGCTGATATGCGGGTAAATCCTCATCTGCCGCTCGCCTAACGGCCCGTCCTTGTTTCAACGGGCACACGCGTCCCGGCCCGAACAGCGGCGATTCGTCGCCCGTTCGGGCCGGAACTGCTTTTCTTGGCCGCCGGTTTCTGTCTCGCCCACCCTTTTGGCTCGTCCATGGCGTTCCGCCGCTTGCATGGGGTGAATTCCCAGGTATACTGATGAGGTCTCGCCCTGTCGGGCTGAAGCCAGGGCGGAATCCACCCATTCGCGGGAGTAACTCAGTGGTAGAGTGCTAGCTTCCCAAGCTGGACGTCGCGGGTTCGAATCCCGTCTCCCGCTCTGAACAAAGCCCGTTGACAGCAATTGCCAGCGGGCTTTTCTTTTGCCAGCACAAACACCATTCGCGTAGCCCACTTGAGTCCGGTCGGACTTGACATTTTCGCATTTTGTGAAAATACTTCAGAGGGTGGACGATACCAAAGGGCGGCAGGGATGCACGTCATATCCGAGAAAAAACTGCGAGAGTTTTGGGAGCAATATCCCGAAGCCGAATCCCCTCTCCGGGCTTGGCATCGGACGGCGGAACAAGCTGACTGGGAATGCTTCGCGGATGTGCGGGAGGTCTACCCCCAGGCAGACCAAGCAGGTCGGTGTACTGTCTTCAACGTTGCGGGGAACAAATTCCGCCTGGTTGTGGTGATTCACTTCAACCGCAGGAAAGTGTACATCCGGCACGTCATGACCCACCGGGTATACGACCGAGGTGAGTGGAAAGGGGATTGCTGATGTCCACTGTGAACCGACGCGAAAACGTCAGGGACCTTTATTTTGAGTTGGTCCGCCAGTTTCCGCTACGTCCTATTCGCTCAGATGAGGAGCTAGACCGAGCGGTTCGAATGGTCGATTCGCTATTGGACCGGCGGGACCTTGCGCCGGAGGAAGAAGACTACCTCGATGTTCTTGGCGACTTGATTGAACGATACGAGGGCGACGCGCACCCGATGGCCCCCGTATCCGACGCGGAAATGCTTCGCCACCTGATCGAAGCCAAGGGGGTTTCTCAGACCGAGGTTGCCGGGGCTACGGGGATAGCGGATTCCACCATTTCCGAGGTCCTCAAGAGCAAGCGTTCCTTGAGCCGGAACCACATTGGCAAGTTGGCGAAATACTTCAACGTGTCTCCCGACGTGTTCGCCTTCTAGGAAGCTATCGAAGCCCGTCTCCCGCGTTTGTCGTAACGGTCCTGCCGATCACTCATACCGTTGGCAGTGCGTATCCTTCGCGGCGGGGGTAAGGATAGTCTCGCCACTTGTTGGCCTTCTCGTTGCCGACGAACTGCCACATTTTCGGGTCCCATCGGAGCGGCTGACCGTCGAGTTCCTCGGCATGCAGGTACGCGATATTGCCCAGGTGGCAAACGGCGACCGTCCGCGCACCGATCTCGATCGGGCAATTCGGCTGCTTGCGGCTCTTCACGCAGTTGACCCAGTCCTGACGATGGCCCGAGTGGCTGTCGCCAGGGGCCTCGTAGAGATGAATCTCGTTGGGCCCGATTTCCTGCTTGATGATTCCCTCGGGCTTGCTGGTGAGCTTTCCGCGGTTGACAAAAAGCTCCCCGTCGCTGCCGAAGAACGTGACGCCGCTGGCTCCGCCGTGGACCACCTCGACCCCGTTTTCATAGATATAAGTGAGCTTGCTGCCGTCCTTCGGCGGACGGATCTCCGTCGGGCCCGACTCGTCCATGCCGAGGCCCCATTGGGCGATGTCGAAATGGTGCGCGCCCCAGTCGGTCATGCCGCCACCGCCGTATTCGCAAAACGCCCGCCACGATGGGAAGTGGTTGTGCACGCCGCGCGGGCTCAGCACCGAGTTGTATTCGCGTGCCGGTGCCGGGCCCAGCCAGCGGTCCCAGTCGAGGCCGGGCTCCATCTCCTCGCCCGGCAGGTTGCATGGCTGTGGCGGTCCGCCCACGCCAACCTCCACCCGCTGGACCTTGCCAAGATAGCCGTTGCGGACCAGTTCGCACGCATAGCGGAAGTTCTTGCTCGCCCGCTGCTGGCTGCCGGTCTGGAAAATGATTTCCGAGGCTTTGACGGCGTCCATCACCGCCTTCGCCTCCACGAGATTGTTGATCAGCGGCTTCTCGCAATACATGTCCTTGCCGGTCTTGCATGTGTCGAGAATGACCATCGCGTGCCAGTGGTCGGGCGTGGCACACGCAATCGCGTCGATATCGTCCCGGGAGAGGATCTCGCGGTAGTCAATGTAGGCGGCGCAGTCGTTGTTGCCGTAGGCATCGTCGACCCGCTTCTTCCCCGCCTCGCGCCGCGTGGTGTCGACATCGCAGACGGCCGCCAGCTTCACCTCCGGCATTCGCAAGAAGTGAGGCATGTGCGAGCCGTACATCATTTTGCCGATGCCCACGACTCCAAGCACGATCCGTTCGTTTGCCGAGGCCGCGGACCTGTCGCCCAGCACGTGCCGTGGAATCACGCTCGGGGCCGCCAACGAAGCCACACCGGTGAGAAATCCACGTCGCGAAATCGGGAAATGCTTGCAGCTCATTATTGCTCTCTCCTTGTGCAACTCCGCCGCCCAAGCAGGCAGGGCGTTCACGAGCGCCAACTTCCGAGGCGGGCCTATTTGGCGTATAGCGCAATTCCGGCAGGACGGCTCAAAGCCGCTCTTCCCATACTGTCACTCCCGGATGACGTCGCGTCAAGCCAGATTGGCCGAAAAATGCACCAGTCCCCGGCCGCGGGCGTGAACGGTTACTGTCGGGGTTAACCGACGCCGGTGCGACTGCTCGCATATCCTAAGTGTCCCACCAGGGAATCCGGTCATAAATCTAATCGGCCGTTGTCTTTGAAAGCTGCTCTTTGTCCGTCCGTCGAAAATGCTCCCAATCGGCCGATAACGTTGAAAAATGCCGCGCCGATGTCCGAACGTCGCCCGCCACGAAATCGAAGTGAGTAATCGTTCGACTTCACCAAGAATGCCCGAAGCTGTCCGGCAGACTCGCCTGAAATCTGCGCTAATTGGGCAGTTTGCCGGAGGAGCCTGGAAATCCAGGCAAACTCTCTGCCTCGACCGGGGTAGAGACCGCCAAGCTACGGTCTCAACTACCTGTTCGCCGATGGGTCGAAGCGTTGGACTTGTCGAAGTGCAGGCGCTTGGACGCAATTACGATTGATTGGCGCCATTGCCTAACTGCATTTTGCGACGTCCTTGGGCGCGGTATACCGCTCATGTGGCCCATGTGCTTGTCATAAAGGTTAACCGACGGAAGCCGGCACAGCAGTACCACCAATGCCGAACCCGGTTTTTCCCGATTGACGCTTGAAAAGCGATCGGCTGGAATAGCGGAAAAACAGGAGTGTTCGCTCGTTCGTCCATCCCGGTCAGTCTTGATGGCGAAGGTGTTATCGTCTGGGGCGATTTCTTCTGCCACGAATGAGACCTGCATTATGCAATACCGGCAACATGTTTTGCCGCGGGGGCAGATGCCGCGGTTCCCGATCGGGCCCTTGACTCGGATCGGATCGGCGCGAACAGTTCAGCGAGCCGATTGGCTCAAACCGGCGGGCGTACCGCCGATCACTACTTTACTCTCAATGTGACTCATGTTGTGAAGGAGGGAGCCATGTTGTTGCGGCGATTTTTGTTGTTCGGGGCCGTGGCCGGTCTCTTGCTGGCGGCCACGGCGGCACGGGCGGGCGTATGTGGGGCCTGCGGCGGAACCTATGCCGTCGGCAGTGCGTGCGGTTGCGGCGCCCCCTGCTCGGCGCCGTGCGGCGAGGTCTGCCAACCGAGCTGCCAGTACGTCGAGAAAACGATTATGGTGCCGGAGTATGCGACGGAGACCCGCACGATCACCGTCACAAAGTGCCGGCCCGAGACGCGTGAGCGGACATGCACGGTCTATCGGCAGGTGCCGGAAACGCGGACGGTCGAGCGGCCATACACCGTCATGGTTCCTCAGACCCGCACACGGACGGTTACGTATACCGTTCAGCGGCCCGTTCAACGCGAAGTTGAGCGGGAGTACACCGTAATGGTGCCCTACACGGAAACGCGGACGGCCTCGCGCCGCGTGTGCCGCATGGTGCCGACCCAAGAAACTCGCGTCGTCCGCGAGTGCGCGGGACGGTGGGAAGATCGAGTGTGTGAAGTCCCCGTGGCGAACTGCTGTGCACCGCGGACATGCGCTCCAAGCACGTGTGCTCCCGCCGCCTGTGCTCCGGCTGCCTGCGCCCCGGCCACCTGCCAGCGAACGTATCGCGTTTGGGTACCTGAGGTTCGTGAGCGCGAGGTCCAGGTCACCGTGATGCGGCCGACCTACGAGGAAGTGCCCTGCGAGTATACCGTCACCCTCTGCCGGCCTGAAACCCGCACCCAAACGGTGACTGTCTGCGAGTGGGTGCCCGAGCAGCAGACTCGCGAAGTCCAGTACACGGAATGCGTGCCCGAGCAGCGAGTGGCAACCTCCCAGGTGACGGAATATCGCTGTGTCGCGGAGCAGCAAACCGTTCCCTACACCGTCATGGTTCCCTACCAGGAACAACAGGAAGTGCCGGTACAGGTCTGCCGGATGGTGCCGAAGACGATTACGGTTCCGGTTCGGACGGGCTGCTACTCCGGCGGCCACCGGGGCTGGTTCCGCGGTTGCTTTGGTCTGCGTCATCGAGGCTGCTGAGGCTCCCCCGTCTTCGCTCATGCGAGTGCTGATTGACCGGTACATGGGGCAGGACCGGCCCAGCGCTTAGCCTGAATGAAGGGTGAGCCCTGCAGCCCTTGAAACCAGTTCGCCCTGCAAACCGGCTGGGTTTGCAGGGCCCTTTTTATTCAACGACCCCCCAAGAGTCCGGGAAGCAGAGCAGCCTGGCTGCTGGCCATGCGATTCCCGTGACGAAGCCGGCTCAGCCCGTCGTGCAGTGGTCCCGGCAGACGAGGCGCATGAGCCCCCAGAACCGGCCCGTTCGAAACCGGTGGGCGCGTTCGACCACAAAGCCCGAGCGATTCAATAGACGGTGGCAAGTGGTGAGGGTGTAGACGCGGAACAGGGGTTGTTTTGTCAGCCGCAGCCAGAGGCCGCACAGTTTGCACATCGATATGGCAGACGCGGTCCCCCGACCACCTTGCCGTCCCCTGCCACTGCTGGAGGTTGACGCGGCCGGGATCGAGCCATAGAATATTCGAATCTTAGAATATTTGCATGGTGCCGTAAAGGGCATTCCGGGTGAATGGCGTCGATCTACGCATGTTGGCCTCCTTGCTGCCCGAGGAGTATCTCGCCGCGCTGTTGGATGCGTTCGACATGCTCGGCCCTTGGGGCCCCGTCGCATTCGGGGCGGCCTATGTTGCCGCCGGAGAGCCATGAACCAGCGTCTCATCGTCTTCACGCGCTATCCCGAGCCCGGCAAGGCGAAGCGGCGGCTCATTCCCGCCCTCGGGCGGGACGGCGCCGCCGAGTTGCACCGCGCCATGACCCGGCACACGCTCGGCTGGGCTCGCCAACTGGCCGCCTGCCGTGCGGTCGATGTGGAAGTGCGATACGACGGCGGCGACGAACGGCTCATGGGGGCGTGCTTTGGGACCGAGTGGACCTATCGTCCGCAAGGAGAAGGCGATCTGGGCGCGCGGATGGCCCGCGCGATCGAGGATGCCGGGGAAAACGGGGCGGACCGGACGGTCCTCGTCGGCACGGACTGCCCGGCGTTGACCGCCACCCTCGTTGCCGATGCCTTCGGCCGGCCTGAAGAGACCCATGAGACGTTTGGCTCGTTTAACCGCTACGGCCAACGGCCTGCGCGGGATTTGCCGTGGCAGGCTTTATTACCACTGCCCGCGCAGGCCGTTGGCCGTTGCGGTTAAACGATTTGTGTTGCGGCCGCAGGCCGCCTTAAGAGCAAGATGATTCAACCATGGAACAAGCCGACTTGAGAGCGACCGCGGAAATGCTCAAAGCATTCGCCCATCCGACGCGCCTGAAAATCCTCGAAGAACTTCTCGACGGGACAAAGTGCGTCACCGATATGGAGGAACTGCTGCCGGCGCGGCAGGCCAACATCTCGCAGCACCTGGCGGTCCTGCGGAACGCCGGGCTGGTCGATTTCGCGCAGGACGGCGCCCTTCGCTGCTACTATCTCGCCCGACCGAAGCTGGTGCGCGACATGCTTCGGCTGCTGGACCGGGAGGAGTCACCCGTGCGGCGAACCGCCGAACAAATCAACGCCGAGAAACAGCGGCCGGGCCGCAGCTTAGCCCGGCCGGCCAGATGAGGTTGCTGCCCATGCCTGCCGAAAAGAGCGATCGAATCTACCTCGACTTCAACGCCTCCACTCCGTTGGCCCCGGAGGTCGTGGCGGCGATGACACCCTATCTCGCGGAAGCCTTCGGCAACCCGTCGAGCCTGCACTGGGCGGGCGTGCCGGCCCGCGACGCCGTCGAGAAGGCCCGGTCCCGGGTGGCCATGCTCATCGGGTGCGATCCCACGGAGGTGGTTTTTACCTCGGGAGGCACCGAGGCGAACAACACGGCGCTGAAGGGCGTGTTCTTTTCCTTGCGAAAACAGTGTCCCCGCCCGCATTTCATCACCACGCAAATCGAGCACCCTGCGATTCTCGAGCCGTGCCGGTTTCTGGAATCCCTTGGGGCGGAAGTCACCTATTTGCCCGTCGATCGTTACGGGCGTGTGGATCCCGGCGAGGTCCACAAGGCGCTGCGGGCCGAGACCGTGCTCGTCTCAGTGATGCACGCGAACAACGAGGTGGGCACACTCGAACCGATCGCCAAGATCGCCCGGATCGCGCGGGAGGCCGGCGTGCTCGTGCATACCGACGCCGCGCAGACCATTGGCAAGGTCCCGGTGGATGTCGAGGCCCTCGGCGTGGACCTGTTGAGCGTGGCAGGACACAAGCTCTACGCACCCAAGGGCGTCGGGGCCTTGTTCGTCCGCGAGGGAGTGAAGTTGGAGCCCTGGCTGCACGGCGGAAGCCATGAGGCGGGGCGTCGCGCGGGCACCGAGAATGTGCTCCTGGCCGTGGCGCTGGGCGAGGCCTGCCGGATTGCGCAGGACTGGATCGCCGATGAGCGGGTGGCGTCGCTCACCGACCGCTTCTGGACCTTGATGCGGGAGCGTTTCGGGAACCGGGTCGTGCTCAACGGGCATCCGGACGAGCGATTGCCGAACACGCTCAACGTCAGTTTTCGCGGCTTCCGCGGCGACGAAGTGCTCGCGCGGCTCGAGGGGGTCGCAGCGTCCACCGGTTCCGCATGTCACGCGGGGCAAGCGGAAATGAGCCCGGTGCTCGAGGCGATGGGACTGGACGAGGCGACCGGCCTGGGCGCCATCCGGTTCAGTCTGGGCCGCACGACCACTGCGGCTGAAGTGGAACGCGTTGTTGAATTGCTGACCGGAATCATTGTCCAGCCATGAGCGTCGATCTGTTCCAATACGAGCCGGCCATTCGGCTGGGCTTCTTTGTCGGCGTCCTGTCGGCAATGGCCGCTTGGGAGATGCTGGCTCCGCGCCGCGGGTCGGCGACGAGCAAGCCGATTGAGATTCCCTCTGCAAAGGAGCCTGTCAATGCCCCATAGCGTTCAGCAAGCCGTCCAGTCGCGATACGCATCGCTCGCCAAAAGTGGGTTGTCCAGCAAACAACACGGAGTTCACGCGGTGGCCGAGGCGTTTGGCTACACACCCGAGCAACTTGCGTCGATTCCCGCCGAGGCCAATATGGGCGTTTCTTGCGGCAACCCTACGGCATTCGCCAGCCTCAAGCCGGGCGAAACGGTGGTTGACCTGGGCTGCGGGGGCGGGCTCGACGTGTTCCTGGCCGCACAGAAAGTCGGGCCGACCGGCAAGGCCATCGGGATCGATATGACGTCCGACATGCTGGAACTGGCTCGCCGGAACGCGGCACGGGGCACGGGCTGATAAAAACTTGATAAAAACGGGGACAGGCACCGCAACTAATAGCGGTTTAGCCAGAGCGACCACACAAGATGTTGCGGAGCCAGTCCCCGTTTTTATCAGCCCACCGCCACGGTGCGGGTGTTTGCCGTGAAGCCTTAGCGTCGTTCGAACAATTCCTCCCGGTCCAGACTGAACGATTGGTGCCACAGGCCAAAAATGCTTGACAAGTTCCGCCAAAAGGCCAATACTGGCCGCTTCAGGCGTGGTGGTACATCCTGAAAGGTGGGGCGTGCCGGCAGATCTCTTCTGGTCTGGTAAAAAGGGAACGGGCACCGCAAGTGATCGTGGGTGTCTGCGAGCAAAGTGCAAAGTCTTGCGGAGCCAATCCCTTTTTCATCACCCCAGGTCTCTTTTCTGTCATCGCGGTCCCGCTGCAGGGGGTGGTTGTATCTAAAGCAGGAGGAAGCCAGTGCCAAAGTCCGTGTTGGAGGCGATCAGGATCGGGCTATGGGATTTCGAGCCCGCGGAGATGGGAGCCGACCAGTTTGAAGGCACGGACGCCATGCCAGGTACTTCGGAAAAAGTTCAGGTCCTTGCTTCCCGGATCCAGCGAGGTTTGCCGTTGTGGCACCCCGCGGACCGCGACGACCTGGAAAGCCCGCCGCTTGGGAAGCCGAGGTAGTTGCAGGGATCTGAAGGCATTCAGCCGCCTGTTCTCAGCAGTCAGGCTGCTTCAGAACCTATCCCAAGACCTCGGAGGAGAAGGGGATAGGCACATTTTGCTCCGAAGACTCCGCAAAATGAGCCAGTCCCCGGCGGTTTTGGGATCGGCTCTTACGTGAAACCGCCGGTCCCCGGTGATCGGCCGGGAGGGGG
Organism: Thermoguttaceae bacterium; assembly: GCA_040768665.1. Classification (GTDB taxonomy): domain Bacteria; phylum Planctomycetota; class Planctomycetia; order Pirellulales; family Thermoguttaceae; genus JABWBD01. The sequence continues at coordinate 183,181 of JAXGMN010000021.1, read as the reverse complement.
GTGGTCTAATGAAAAAGGGGACAGGCACCGCAACGACTCGTGGCTTGTTTCGGTAGCAGGTACAAGGCGTTGCAGAGCCCAGTCCTGTTTTTCATCGCCCCGGGATCGGGGTGTGTTTGGATTGACGTTTCAGGGCGGACATGGCAAGTTATGACTTGCTGGAAGCATTTGCCCTGTCACTCCTACCTCGGAGGTGGCTCGTATGGAATTGCACCTTGGTCTCGCTCTGCTGGTGATCAGCCAGTTATCGGAGGTTGTTCCGCCCGCGGTCTTGGCTCCGAGCCAACAGGCACAGCCCGCCGCAGAGGGCGCGGGACCCCAGTCGGGATCTTCGATGCCCTCGGTGCCGTCGATCCTACAGTCGCCTTCAGAAGGTTCGATGGGGCGGATCCAAGCGGCTCCGGCGCCTGCGGTGCAGCAATTGCTGCCGCAGTCGTCATCGCCCTCAGTGGCGGTTCCTTCCGAGCAGCCGGACTCATCGTTGCCTCCCCGATCGCCGATGAGATCCACGTTGAACACCTCGCCGCCGGCGCAGTCCATTGGGCAGCAGTCCTCGGTTCCGTCGAGTCCGCCGGCGGAACTGGGTACGGCAGGCCGCAGACCATTGCCGCCGGAAATGGTTGCAGAGGCGCTGGTCCTTCCGACCGGCGGTGCGATTACGGGCCGCCGCGTGACGCTCATGGACGTTCTTGCCAACACGATCCAGCAGCAGCGGCAGGCGGAAATCACACACGCGTACTGGCGTCTGGCGGAAGCCGTGGCGGAGTACCATTTCGCGTTCGCCGAGAACGCCGCCATCTCGCAAATCCAGGTGCGGCCTGCCGACGCGGCGATGCTCAAGACGGCACAGTCGTCGGCCGCGGCGGCCCTGGAAGCCGCCGAGGTCGCAGCCCGTGAGGCGCAGAACGCGCTGGCGGATGCGGCACTGCTGCCGATGGACGCCGGACTTCCGCTGCCCGCGGACCCGCCGCACGTCGGTCCCTACCGGACCCAGTTCGACGAACTGTTCGCCCTGCGTGCCGCGCCGCCACAGGCCCGTTTGATCGATCGCACCTTGCCCATCCAGCGCCGCGTCATCGATCTTCGGGCGGAGGCCGTCCACGCGGCGGGCGACGCCTTGGAAGCAGTGATCGACGCCTACCGCGAGGGCCGGATCGGTTTCACGACGGTGCTGGCCGCGATGGGCCAGCTTGGCCGCCAGCGACAGGCCTTGATCGCCGCCGTGGGCCGCTACAACCACGACATCGCCGACTATGCTCTCGCGGTGGTGGCTCCGGGGACGACCGGCTCCGGATTGATCGGAATGCTGATCCGCCGCTCCGGGCACTCGCAGCAGCCGGCAGGCAATACTTCCGCCGGATCGCTGCCTTCCGGACCGCGGCCGGCCGAGGCATCGGAGGTCCAGCCGGCGATGCACACGGCTCCCTTGGCATCGTCGCCTAAGCGAACCGGCCAGCCGACCCTCGCTCCTCCTCGACCCAAGTCCTTCCCATCAACGGAGGTGCAGGGCCCGGCGACCGGCTCCCGGCCGGCCCCCGAATCCGGCTCGGAACCGACGCCAGCGCCCCCGCGGGAACTGCCCGAATTGGACCCCGTTCCTTCCGCGATGCCGGCGTCTGCCTCACCGCCCGCCAAGCCGGAGGATTCCCAACCGACTTCCGGCGGCGGCAATCCGTCGCAGGAGGACACCGAGCCAGCGGCGAAGCAGCCGGCAGACGGGGCCGCACCTTCCGACGCAGCGCCTTCGGCCCTCGGCGAGGAGCGGCGTTTAGTCCCTCTGTCGACGCTGCCGCCGGCCGGGTCTCGAACGGCGTTGCGGCCTACGGGCGACGCTGCGGTTACCGGTCTTTACCCGGCGCTGTTGGAAATGTCGCCGGCCGTGCGCTGCAAGGAGTTGGCCGTTGCCCTGCACTGGGAGCAGACCTCGGCTTCCGATTCCTCGCGGCCGATTTCGCTGTTGGATTTCCTCAAAGCGGCGCCATCCGGCCGCCGGCAGGAACTGGTCGGCGTCTATTGGCTGGCGCGACAGAAAGCCGCGGAACAACGCGTGTTTAAGCAGACGGTGGCTTTCGTTGAGGAGATCGAGCCACTCGTGCTCGAACGCCGGCAGGATCCGGGCGGCGCGGGGGCGATGCTGCGGGTGCGTGCGTACAAGCTTGCGGTGCAGAGCGAGGAGCTCCGGGCGCGTACCGAACTTCTGACCGCGAACTACCGGCTGACCGGAGCAACCGGCCGCCCTTTGGACGGTAACTGGCTCCTCCCGATCACTCCGCCGCATGCCGGATCTTATCTGCTGAAGCTCGAGTCGCAGCCGGCTTCGATCGCCGGCACGCGGAAGATGCAGCGGCTGGCTGCCGCCGTGCCGGGGCTGGGTGAAGGCCTTCAGCAGCGAGCGACCGCCGTCGTTCACGCAGATGCCGCGCGGGCCGGTGCGATCGCCGAATTCCAAAACGGCGGCCGCTCAGCGGACGACCTGCTGATCACGATCGCCCAGCAGACCGATCAGACGCTGGCATTTCTCGATACGCTCACCCGGTACAACGAAGCCATTGCGGAATACGCCTTTGGCGTTCTGCCGGCCACCGCTCCGGCGGATATCGTCACGCAGACTCTCGTTGTTTTGAAGTAGCCGTTCACGAGGTGGAAGAGGGGGACAGGTCCATGTTTTCGGCCAATGGCTTTGCAGCCAGAATGCGTGGAGGCGGTCGAAAAATGGACCAGTCCCCGGCCGCTCCGCGACGGTTACGTCGTTTTGAAGTGGCCGTTGCCGAAGAAAGGACCGACTCTTGCTGAAGCCGACCAAGAAGACCGCGATCCCCAGACGGCAATTCCTCCATGCGGCTGCGGCCGCCGGGGCCGGATGCTTTGTCCTGCCGAGCGCGGTGCTTCGCGGTGCCGATGCCCCGAGCAACAAGCTGAATGTCGCCCTGGTTGGCGCCCGGGGCCGAGCCAAGGCCCACTTCAGCTCGATTGCCGACGAGAACGTTGTCGCCCTGTGCGACGTTGACGAGAATCATCTGAATGGATAGCGTATGAGACGAACTCCCGACTCGACGATCAAAGAGGCGATACTCTTTCCTGTTGAAGAGATTCGCACGACGGCCGCAGCTTACTTTGCCCGCTCGTATACGCAAGACGAGTCGCTCATGCCGTTGGTAATCCAGGCGGTGGAGCAATACGGCCGGGACAAAGCCTTTAACCTCCTGCGGGATGCCGAAGGGCTGCCCCAAACGGAGCCAACGGTCCGCTGGGTGTGCAACGAGCTGGAGAAGGATTGGCACCTGGAAGATGTGGCCATCGACAACTACTGCTTCGCGCTCGGTCTGCTGCTGTGCGCCGCGCCCGTCGAGCTTCTCAAGCGGGGAATGGCCACACTGCGATGCTTCCCGACGGAACTGACCGACCGCTTCCAGCACCGGATCCAGCGGCAGTCGTGGGACTGGGACTCTCTTTGGAACGAGCTGGAGTTGCTGGGACAGGAACCCCGCAAACGAGGCCGGTTCAACCTGGAGCAGAGCCGGCGTGGCCAGTTAATCGTGGAGGCGCTCGCTCGTCACCGGGACAAAGCCGACCTGGTCGTGCGGCTCCTCGATCGTCGTTATCGAGAAGACGAACGAAAGTGGGCAGAACCGATCGAGCCGCTGCTTGCGGAGTTGGCCGGAAGAATGCGGCTCGGTAGGGCCGTCGCCGTGCTGGTCGAGCGCCTGCATGAGGACGATCTTCCCCTGAACGAATCGTGTATTGCCGCTCTGACGCGGATCGGCGGGGACCGGGTCGTCGAAGCGATCGCCGACCAGTGGGAGGAAGGCGGCGAGGATTTCCGGCGATGCGCGGCCGAGGTCCTGGAGCAAGTCCACACGGATCTGAGTGCCGAAAAGTGTCTGGAATTCTTGGTTGCCGAGGAGGATGAAAGCATCAGGGAATTTCTTGCCAGCGCCCTGCTGGGCAACTTCGTCAACGAGGCGGTTGACCCGATCCGAGAGATGTTGAAGCAGCAGCGTCACGAGGAGTTCGACGATCTGAAGTTCCGACTGGTCGCCGCCAGCACGATTATGGGCATTTCCTTCCCCGAATATGACCTCTGGTATGAGGAGGCCCAGGAGAACAACTGGGGGTGGGATCCGGAAGTCGAGCAAGAGCGCGTACGCGAAGTATTCGACGAAGACGATGAGGATCTCGACTATTTCACGGAAGAAGATTACCTGGACGATGACGATGAGGACTTCGACGACGAAGACGATGAGGACTTCGACGACGATGAGGATGAGGACTTCGACGACGAAGAGGATGAGGACTTCGACGACGAAGACCACGAGAATGAACTCGACGAAACGGAAGAACCGGCCGAGGCGGGGCTTTCTTGGGAGCGTCTTCGGCCATTCCAGAAAGAAGATGCCCCAGTTGGAAGGAACGATCCTTGTCCCTGCGGCAGCGGAAAGAAGTACAAGAAGTGCTGTTTGAAACGCCGGCAGTCAACGTCCGTGGGGTCTGAAACCAGGATGTTCCCCATTGGAACGGTTGCTTTGTACGGCCCCGACGACAAAACGACCACCAAGATCGCCGCCGGTGTGATTTTGCATCAAGGTGCCGAGCCGATCATGAAGCGGTGGGTCGCGACCAATGTCCTTCAAAACCCGCGAGTCAGCGAAGAAATGGACCGCTTCTTCAAGCAATACGGAGTGCGATCGGTCGGAATGAGCGAGGGAAACATAGGGTGTCCGCACGAAGAGGGCGAGGATTTTCCTGAGGGCGAAGACTGCCCATTCTGCCCGTGGTGGAAGGGCAAGCAGGGCAGCGGCGCAACGGAATAGCCGGCGTTACTCCGCCGCGGATTTCGCCCCGTCCGGCGATCCTGTGATCGGGACCCCGTCGGGCAGCGGCCGCCCGGCAGTAGCGAATCCGAGCTGAAAGAGTTCCTTCTTGATCCGGCGGAATTCGGAGAAGCTGTCGGGATAGGTCCAGATCGTGATGGTGGTCCTGCCTGGATGGAGGCCCGCGACCACGCGACGGAATTCGGAGCCTTCGGCGAGGGCCTCGTCGATCGGCTCGCCCAGGTCGCTGGCGGTTGGAATCAAAGTCCATCGCTTCAGCTTTGCGTAACTGGCCTTGGGGGCGCCCGTCTGCCCGTCGAGCGGCACGTCCTGCCGCTCGAGCGTATAGCGAAAGCGGAAGCCGCCCAGCGGGCCGAGCGTGTCGGTCAGTTCGGGAAGTTCGAAGAGCTTGTAGGCCTGGCGGCGAGCGTCGTATTTGAACCGGTCGACCAGTTCGTCCAGTGGAATGGGAACGATTCGCCCGCCGCGTAGCTGGAAGTGGACTTCGTCATGGTCGACCGGCGTGCTCAGCGGCGTCGGCAAAGACTCGATTTGGATTGCATCCGGCTTCGACGCAAGCAGTTCCCGTCGCTGCTGCTCGGCCAACTCGAGTTCGCGGCGGGTGTCCGAGATCCGGCGTGTGAGGTCGAAATCATCTTTGGTTTCCGCGCCCAGTTCACCGCGTCGAGACTGGATTTGGTGGTCCAGTGCGGCCACGGCGGTCGCAAGCTGATTCCGCTCGCGGCTTCGTGCCGCCGCTTCGCGCTGGATCGCGGCGATCTGGTCGGCCGCCCCGCGTGCGTCGGCGTAAAGGTTCTGTTGAATGGCCCGTTTCGATTCCAGTTCGTTCATCAACGGTTCCAGGTTTTCCGTGGCGGTCGACGCCTGCACCGGTGCGTTCCGGGCGCGGACCCCGACCACCATCACCAGGATGATCAGGATCCCGACGATGTTGGCCACGATGTCGAGAAACGAATCGTGTCCGGGGGAACCGTCTTCTTTTTTTCTTCGATGTCGCACAGGAACCGTCTTCGGTCGTTCAGGAATTCGGGTTCAAGGGAGACGGGTTTTCGCCGCGGCGGATTTCCATGCCGCTTTCTTCGAGCAGGATTTTGAGGTCGGCGAATCGCCGTTCGGCGTCGGGAGCAACGTGGACCTTCAAGACGGGCCGCCAGTACATGCCGCGTCCGGCGATGCCCCACGATTCCATATGCGCCCAGACGGCTGAGACCAACTCGTCGATGGCATCGGCGGTGTCGGCCCGCATTTCGATCTGCTTCTCGCCGCGGAGCCCCCGTTCCGGCACGAGCAGGACGCGGTCGGCATGCAGGTCGATTCGGATCGGCCGCGTGATGGGGACGGAGCCGGCAGCCGCATCGGGCAGGCCCCAATCGCGGCCGCGCGTTTCCGCGAGGCAGTGCACTTTGCTCGGATCGGACCGGCTATCGGCGGCCGACGCATCGTCGCGGCCCGCGGACGTCCGGGCTTGCCCCGGCATCCATTCCCCCGGGCGCGCCGGCGTTGCGTTTTCGCCTTGTTCCTGGCCGGACGATTTCCGGCGCGTAGACGTCTCTCCGGAGCGCGAGGACTGTTCACCGCCCTCGGCCGGGGCGAACCGGTTGCCGAATGAACCGGCGGGTCGCTGAGACCGGAAACCGGAGTCTGGCTGCGAGAAACCGTTGTCGAGCACGACGCCTCCTCGGGTCGGGGCGGCGCGGTAAACCGGACGGGCGGATCCGGACGAACCACCATAGTGGCTCGGGGCCGCCTCTGCCAGCCGTCGCTGCCGGAGGCGTGCCGAGTCGACCGCACTGTGAACCACGCCGGCCAGGGCAGCGTCAGCTCGCGGGAATTCAAGCTCCCAATCTTCGCCGATCAATTCGTAGCCGAACTCCGATCCCCAGGACTTCATCGCTGCGCGGGCATGGTAGTAAGCTTCGATTCCTCCGGGGCGGACCAAGAGAAGCGGATACGGCTCGCCGACGGTCGCCGGGTCGATCGCCTTGCGCGAGAGCCAATATTCCCGGGTGGCCCGCAAAGCGACATCCAACGGATTGCCGGGCCCCACCGGCCCGTCGAAATCGCTCGCCGTAAAGGCAATGCCCTCCGGTTGCAGAATAATGGCATCTTCGCGGCATTCCAGGTAAATCGGGCGGCGATGGGTCTGGTTCGGACCTTCGTACGGGACAACCGCGTACGACAGGGGCGACGACGCGGCCGACTGCTGTGCCTCGGCCAAGAGCCTGCGGGCATCCGCCAGGGCAGCGTCCAGCCGTTCGACCTCGGCCTGCAAATCGTTGCGACGCCGACTGCCGTTCGCCTTGAGCTTATCCAGATCGGCCGAGGCTGCCTGGAGCCGGGCCAACTCCTCGCGAAGCTGCCGGTAATGGTCCTCGACGTGCCCCAGCTTCAGTCTTTCCTCAGCCAACTGGGCTTCGGTCTTCTGCCGGCAAGCCGACAGTTGTGAAATCTGCAACTCCACCAATTCCTTCGCGGCGAGAATGTCTTCTTTGAGCTGACTGGTCGGGGGCCGGACGTCGGGGGCAGCTTGGGCAGCCTGGAGACGTGCCTGGCGCGTAATGACCACGAGCAAGACAATCAGCGCCCCCATCGTGCACATCAGCACGGCGAGGAAAGGGAAGAGCGACACGCCGGCGCCCTGGCCGCTGCGGCCTCGGCTTTTTGCGCTGGGGACATATTTCATGCGGCCTGACTCGATCGCCGTGAGGATCCCAGTTGCACGGTGGGCGCGGTAGCCGGAGCGTCGCCCAACCGGGCGTTGAGCAGGTGAATCGCGGCAGCAAGGCTCATGACGGTCTGCTCGAAATTCTTGGCTCCCGCCAGCGCAGCCAGATTGCGGTTGAGGGTTTCTTCCATCTTGGCAACCTGCCCGGTGGCGTCGACCGCCCGCCCGAGGACTTCCGCTTTATCGACCAGGGTGTTCTGCATAGCGGCCAGGGTTTCGCTATACCGGCCGAGGGCTTCGCGGAGCAGTTCGCTGTGGCGGCGGTTCTTCTCGCCCGCAGCCGCCTCGGCTTCTGCCAGGGTCCTGGCGTGGTCCCGAAGGCTGTCGACCAGGCCTGCCGCGACCGATTTCTGCAACTGCCGGCCCGCGGTGTCCATGATCTCGGCTGCCCGCTGTTGGGTCGCCTCGATCGATGCCTGCCACAGTTCGGCCTGGCGCCGGACAAGCTGTTCGGTTGCCTCCAGCAGCGCTTCGCTCATCTTGCGGACAGCGGCAAGTTGTCCATCGGGCCCCGCCGTGACGGTTTCGAACCGGCCAAGCAACTCGTCTTCGACACGGTTGCCGACGACCGCAAGAAGATTGCCTTCGGCACGATCGACGAAGAACTGTGCGAAATAGAGGATGATCGAAAGCGCCAGGGCCAGGGCCGTGGTGTCGAAGGCCACGCCCAGGGCGGCCACCACCGTCGGCAGGGAGGTTTCCAGCGCTTCCGGCGACAACCTGGCGATGGCCATCGTGATGCCGATCACCGTCCCCAGAAAACCAAGGATCGGAATCGCCCAGATTGCGACACGGACCAGGCCGTAGCTCGTGTGGGCGCGTTCGGCATCGAGGTCCGCCAGATACCGCAACTCCTCATCGAGGGCTTCCGGGGAGCCGCGGCGACGGACGTACTCCAGCCCTTTTTCCATTCGCTGGACGAGATACTCTTCCTGTCGGCTCTGCGGAAGACGGCGAAGCCGGTTCATCAACTCCTCGACCGCATCGACCGGCTGTCCACCGCGGGGGATTGGCCCCAGGAGCGGGGCGGCGACGCACCGAGACTGCCCCGAGACGTCGATCGCACGGATGAGCAGTGCGGCGAGGCCGACCATAAACATGACGATTTCGACGTATTCGACCGGGTGCCCCGCGCAGTAGCGGAGAAAGAAAGCGGTGCCGGGCGCACCCGAATGAATCCATGCGTAGAACGCGATACTGCCCAAACCGCCCCAAAGGATCGGTGATCGGAACATGACTTGGGTGGCACGGTTGGAACGATTCACGAGGATTTTCCCTTCCCGAATTGACAACGGTCGCTTGCCAGGCCGCGGTATGGAAACAGAACTCGCCGTTCTGCGGCTGAAAAAGGGTAGAGGTACCGCAACATCTTGTCTCGGAATGCAACGCAAACCACGACGGGTTGCGGAGCCAGCCCTCTTTTTCAGCAGCCTTCCTGCAGCCGGACGCACGGCCTTGCGCCGGCGCCACCGTCAAAATCGGTACAGGCAGCAAAGTTTATGAAGGGAAAGAGGTCGAATTCCCGGCATGGTTTCGAAACAAGGAGTTCCTGGGTAACCAAGAAGGGGACAGTCACCGCAATGAATAGTGGGTTGCAGGAGCGAGCCTGCAAGGTCTTGCGGAGCCAGTCCCCTTCTTGATCACCCCGGGGATTGGGTACACGCCAAATTCTGGGGAGGCGACTCACCCGCCCCGCCTACAAGAATCGGACTGTCCGGCAAATATCGCCAAAGTAGAACAGCCGGAACTGCCGATGATTGAAGCCGTCGGCAGTACACGATGCTGACAAGTTCTCGAAAGTCTCACCAGATCGACAGCTATTCACGAGCAAGCTGCCCAGCCAGAAGCATGTTCCCAGGGGGGGAAACAGTCCGGTGCCGGCCCACCGCCGTGGGCCGCCCGGACTGTGGTTTTTTCTTGAACCGCAAATCGCCTTACCAACCGTATGTGCCGAACCAGAACGCTCTCGGCCCGGCATAGAACGACGATGCATACAGGCGATATCCGTACTATTGCAGTACTGCACTGCTGGTCATCCCCCTGACGGGTTCGCGTAGGTTGCGAAGCATTGGGGCGTCTCCCACAGGCGAACCTCGACAACCGGGAAGCCTTGGCTTGCCGTATAGTCGAAGATGATCTTGGCGATGTTCTCCGCCGTCGGGTTCACGTCGATCAGGTACAGTGGTTCGCCCATCTCCGCAAGGAGCGGAACGACCGGGTCGTCGCGGTTCAGGATCATGCGGTGATCCAGCGACTCGTCGATCCAGCGGCTAACCACTCGCTTGATGTCGGAAAAATCGAGCACCATGCCCCGCGCGTCGAGTTGGGGCGCCTCGATCGTGATGATTGCCTTGCCGTTGTGACCGTGGAGGTAACGGCATTTGCCTTCATAGTTGAGCAACCGGTGCCCGTAGCAGAAGTCGATTTCTCGCGAGACTCGGAACATGGGGCTTCGAATTCTAAGGATTGATCGAGAAAAAAGTGTCAGGAACCATTTGCCGGAAACCGGCCCTTCGGGTGCTTCGCACAAATGGTTCCTGACACTTTTTTCTCAGGTTTCCAGCGGTTGGTTCGACAAATTCGACATCGAGGCGGAAACGGAAGCATACCGCGTGCGGTCCCTATGACCAGCCATACGGAATGCGGCCGCGCGGCGCCGCGCCCTTGTTGCATCTCCCGCAGTGCAATCCTCGGACCGGTGCGATACAGGAAAACGTTCGCTCCAAGGGCATGCCCCACCCAAGAGCCATTACCTGGCGTTTCCCGAGACAGGCAAATGGCCGAACGATTCGGACACGTCGGGCGGCGCCACAGTTCAGCGCCGATTCGAAGGCCCCGAAGAACTCGTCGGAGGCATCCGCGAAAGGATTCGACCCGAGGATTCCGAGGGCCAGTTGCTCGATACCGTGCATCTGGCACCATACGGCGACTTTGACCGTCAGCAGCGCATTGCGACCCGGCAAGTAGACAGCCTCGTCACTGCTGGCCTGATCCGGCACCGACTTGCCCGTGGTGCTCCAGTGGTTCTCGTAGAGATCCGTCAGGGGCAAGTCGAGAATAGCCAGTTGGGCCAGTCGCGGCGAAGCAAACGCACCGGAGAACTCTCGGACCGCCGATAGCTCTTCTTGCTCCCACGCGACCCCCGTCCGGACGTAGAAAGGTTGCACACAACGACCCTGGCGAAGGAGATAACCGAGGAGAATGCTGCTATCCAAGCCGCCACTTAGCAGCAATCCGACGGCCGGGGGTGGAACTTCCAGAGTCATCATCGAGCGAACGACTGCTTGACCGTAGGGCGATGAAAGAGGGGGCTGGCTCCGCAAGCAGGGCAGAACCATTCTAGGTAGGGGATTGGCTTGGGGAAAGCGGCCTTGCGTGGGGATTCCGGGCCCGGTAAACTCGCCGCCCCGTGCGACTTTTGGGCGATCAGCTTCCCCTGTCCCGCAAAGTCCCCCCGCGGGCCGTTTTTTCCTTGCATTGGGGTCTGGGGCTTTTAGAATGAAGGAATAAGACCCCAGCTTTCCCAGTTCACAACGTTTAAGGTGAACCATGAAGACCGTAGCGCTGGGGTTCCTTGTTGTTTCGGGTCTGGTGATGGTAGCTGCGGGTGTCGTTCCCACTGGCGGGGAGGCGCTCGCTCAGCGACTGCCTCCGCACATTGCGGCCGCGACGGACGCTTCGCTCATTGCCCTGTCGACGACGGTGGGAGACAAGTATCAGCAACTGACGGTCGTCGATCCGAAGTTGAAGGTGCTTAGTGTCTACCACGTTGATCTGGCGAGCGGCGACGTCGAGTTGAAGTGTGTTCGCGCGATTCACTGGGACCTGCAAATGACCTATTACAATGGAAAGGGTCCTTTGCCGCAGGACATCCAGTCGCTACTGGAAGCGACGAGATAACAGGAGATGGCGGATCTTGCCGGCCCGGGGCGGCCATTGAGGCCGGGGGCAAGGATTCCGCAGGGACCCGGGAGGTCCTCTATGGCCCAGAAGTTTTACAATCTCGAAAAGGCTGCCGAGGCGCTCGGCATGGCCCCCGCGGAGTTGAACAAGCTGCGGGAAAAAAACAGTATCCGTGCGTTTCGTGACGGCGCCGACTGGAAATTCAAGGTCGAAGACGTCGATGCTCTGCTGAGGGAACGGACCAAGAAAACGGCTCCGTCCGGCGAGAGTTCCGAGGAAACTGACGACATTCTTCTGAGCGACTTTGAGCTGCAGGGCCCCGCGGAAAGTTCCGGAACCGTGATCGGGCAGACCGAAGGCACCGCCGATCCGCAGAGCGATATCCGGCTCGCTGCAGAAAGCGACCTCCGTCTGGCGGAACCTTCCAAGCCGGACGATCGAGGTCAATCGGCCTCCAGTACGGGAAGCGAGGATCTTGATCTGACTTTGGACGAAGATTTCACGTTCGAAGACAGCCAGATCGCGCTGCAGAACGTCGTGGGCGGAAAGCCGGCGGGCGATTCTGCCGTGGAGCTGGGTGCCGAAGATACCTTCGACGACGACGACCTGGTGCTCGGCGGCAGTGGCAGCGGGAGTGATATCACCATTGGCGGCGACAGCGGCATATCGCTGGTCGATCCGACCGACAGTGGATTGTCGCTGGAAGAGCCGATCGAGTTCAACGTCGAGGAGGAATCGCTGGAACTCGGCGAGGACGACCTCCTGTCGTTCAGCGAGGGAGCGGAAACCGAGTCGCCCACGGAATTGAAGGCCGACGACGACTTCCTTCTTACGCCGCTGGAAGAGGCAGCCGACGACGACTCGGAAAGCGGGTCGCAGGTGATCGCGTTGGATTCGGAGGGCGGCGAGGCCGGCGCAACCGTGGTAACTGCCGGTTCCGGTCCCTCGATGGCCGCGATGCTCGACGAGGACCTTTCCGGAGAGCAGGGGTTCGGGCTGGGCGTCGCCGAGGCCCCACTTGGCGGTTTTGCCCCGACGCCGGCCGCCGGGCGGCCGAGCTTTGCCGAATCGCCCGCGGCGGGAGGACCGGGTGCGGTCTATGCTCCTGAGCCGCAGTATTCAACCGGTGTGGTCGTGGGACTTGCCTTCTGCGCCCTTTTCCTTGCATTTGCCGGGATGATGTCGTTCGATCTGCTCCGCAACATGTGGAGTTGGCAGGAGCCTTACACGTTCAATAGTGCGCTGATGGACATGGTCCTCGGCCTGTTCGGATAAACCTCCCGGGGTCGCACGGCCTCCGCCCTGCGGTCGCGGGGCGGGGCCGTGCTCCCATGATTACATTCTGGCGACGGTTCGAAAGGAGTCGAATCATGCTGGTCTTCCGGCCGCTCGGTGGAGCCTTGCTGGCTGTCCTCTTCGGGCTCGCATTGGGCTGCTCTTCCTCCCGTTCGCAGGTTGCCTCGCTTCAGTCCCAGAATCAGGCCCTCGACGAGCAGTGCAAAGCACAAGCGGCCAGGATCGAGAACCTCCAGATCCATAGCCGCAACATCGAAGACCAACTCATCCGTGCCGAGGAAGACCTGGCGCTGATGGAGGAGCAGTTGGAACTCGAACGGCGGCAACTCGCCAACGCCGAGCAGCAGCAGGAACTGACCCGAAACCAGGTACTGGGGTTGGCCGGACGGCGTGCCGCGATGCCCGCGGAGATGAGCAGCCGGCTGGCTCAGATCTCGAAGCGGTGGCCGAGCTTGAAGTTCGACCCGGGCACCGGGATCAGCAAGCTCGACACCGACATTCTCTTCGACACCGGTTCGGCCGAATTGAAGCCGGGTGCCGAAGAACTCCTCGCGGAACTGGCCCGGATCCTCAACGCGAGTGAGAGCAAGGATCTCAAAGTCCTGGTGGCCGGACACACCGACGATCGGCCGGTGGCACGCAAGCCGGCCCGAGACAAGTACGACAACAACTTCGATCTCAGCACCGAACGGGCGCTGGCGGTCGCCTCCGTGCTGCGAAAGCAGAGCGTTAGCGAGCACCGGATCGCCGTGGCCGGCTTCGGCTGCCATCAACCCGTAGCCCCCAATCTCACCTCGGCCGATCGCCAGAAGAACCGTCGCGTCGAACTGTTCGTAATGGTTCCAGACGTACCGGTCATCGGTTGGACGGAAACGACGCCGAGTCTGTACTGAAGCCGCGTCTGCTCCCGGGGAACCAACTGTCGCAGGCGGAACTGGCGGTCCGGGGGCGACTTGATGAAGAGGCCCTAACAAAACCCCTGCCGAGCGGGTGCCAGTAGCCCGGCTGCTGCCATCAACTCCCATGCCCGAATTACCGCGGCCCGATTGAGAGCAGCCGGGCTGCTTACAAACCGCAGTTTTGTTAGGGCCTCGAAAAAGGGGACAGGCACCGCAACATCTTGTGCCTGTCATCAAGTCGATCGACGACCGGTTGCAGAGCCAGCCCCCTTTTTTCAGTAGTCTCTAGCGGGCCGTTGGGCGGGTGTCGCTCCGCATCTTCTTGCTGCCCCGCGGCTCGGCGGCGAATATAATCCACCTGCAAGAACCGCATTGGTCGCTTTGTCCAACCTGCCGTCCGCCCACCAGTGCCTCCCTAGTCCCACCACTGTCATTCTGAGACTCGACCATGGCGAGACCCAAGCTTAGTTCTCCCGGCCAGCCGTGGCCTTTGCGGTGGTCACTGAGGCTCTTTGAGGCCTTGGCATCGCTGAAACTGGCGGTCCTGGTGATTGCCGCGTCGGCAGGGGTCCTTGGATGGGCAACGCTGGTGGAGAGCCGCTATGGAACGAAGGCCGTCCACTTCGGCGTCTATGGTACCTGGTGGTTCGCGGCGCTGAACGTGCTGCTGGGGCTGAATGTCCTTTGCGCTGCATTGATCCGCTTTCCTTGGAAGCGTTACCAGACCGGCTTCGTGATCACGCATGCCGGAATCATCGTACTTCTGGCGGGGACGCTGCTGACGCGCCTGGGCGGAATCGATGCCCAGTTGCCCGTCTTCGAGGGCCAGACCGGTCACGTGGCCTTCGAGGATACGCAGCACTTCGAACTGACCGTTTATCGCCCCGGTTCGCGGGACCCGGAGGCCGAGCGAAGCCCGGGAGCCCCGGCCGGCGTCTCGTCGGGGACGGAAAGCAACGTCGCAACCGAGACGATTCGGGTGCCGTTTTCTGCCGGACCGTTCAACTGGCGAGACTACGGCAAGCTCTCGTGGTTTCCGTGGCAACTCGCCGATCGCGATCGCGGGGTCCTCTATGATCGGGACGGGATCCGGCTGGAGGTGCTGGACTATCTCAGTAATTCGAATTACGCCGATGCCGGCGTGAAGCTGCGGGTCAAGACATCGGGCGCCGGCAGCCGGTCGGTCGATCTGCGGGTCCGGGGCACGACCGGTGCGGAGTCGCCGCACAATCGCATGGGCGTTGGAAGCCGTGAAGATCTGCCTGGAGGTGAACGCATTGTTTTCTGGATCGCCGGTAACCGCCTCGAGACGGAGGCGTTTCTGAAGGGGAATCCCACGAAGCCGCCAGGCACCAAGGGCGTGATCGTTTTGCATGCGCAGGGGAATCGCTATGAACTGGCGGTCGACAAACTCGAGGCGAACCAATCGGTTCCTTTGGGCGACACCGGCATGAAGGCAGAGCTGACGGAACTCGATGCGCGATTTCTCGCCGCCGTGCTCCGGATCCATCATCCGGGCGAGCCGTCGGAAAGGATGGTGCTGTTTGCCGACGTGCCCGAGTTCAACCAGCAGGATGAAGAGCACGGCGTGTACGGCGCCTACTGGGTCGACCCCGGCAAGCTCGCGGAAGCGGTTCCTTCCGACGGCGACGCAAAGATGCTCGAAGCGGCCCGCCGGCCACGAATCGATGTTCTGCAAGGCAGCAACGACAAGCTTTACTATCGCACTTGGGTACCACCGCAGGCCGGCGAGGTTTGCGAATTGCCGCGGGGCGAGTTCACCGTTTTCGAAAGTACCGGCGATCCCGTCACGCTGGCCCTGGAACAATACAGCCCCGGCGAGCGGTCGGGCCGTGTTGCCGCAGGACCGTTTCTCAAGCAGGATGCCATGCAGACGCGGCAGGCGCGCGTGCGCCTTACGGTCGATGGTCACAGCGAGGATTTCTGGCTGGAAGGGCTTCCCGCCGATCCGTTCGGCCAGGATCCGCGACCCGAGCAGCGAAAAATCGCGTGGGGGGAACGGCGACGCGTTGCCGCCATAATGGCGTGGGACCAGATCGACGTCGGCTTCCGGCTGTTTCTCCACAAGTTCGAGCGGAAACTCGATCCGGGCACCAGCCAGGCGTCTTGGTACTCGAGCCTCGTCGACCTCGTCGACCGGGAGAATCCCGAGAAGGTCCTCGAGGAGAAGGTGTTGATCACGCTCAACGAACCGGTCAACTTCTCCGATCCTCGAACGAACCGCTCTTACCGCGTCTACCAGGAGGCGTTCCGGGGACCGTTCAAGCCGGGCGACCCGATTTTCGATCGCGTCGTCGCCGGCGAGTCGCAGCGGGATGAGTTGTTTCTGTCCTGGCTAACGTTCAATTATGATCCCGGGAGGGGCCTGAAGTACTTCGGAAGCCTGCTGATCGTTGCCGGGATCGGTACAATGTTCTACATGAGAGCCTATTTCTTCCGCAAAAGAGGGACCCTTGCGGAAGACGGCGAGTGAAGAACTTCCTTTTCTTCGAGGTTGGTCGATGCTGTTTCGTGGACTTTTGATGTTTGCAGCCGTTGCGCTGGCTCCGCTGGCCGCGTGGGGCGACGACAAATCGGCGGATCTCGATTGGAGCTCGTGGCAGCATTTGCCGGTGTTTCACAACGGCCGCATGATGCCGCTGAACACGTTCGCGCACATGGCTGTGGAGAAGATCGCCGGGAGGCCGGACCCGCGGCTCGCTCCGCCCGACGGCGCCGGCAAGGCCCCTGGACTCTTTCCGGGCGGCGAACCGCGCGAATTCACGGCGGCCGAGTTGCTGTTCAGTTGGCTTGTCGCTCCGGAGCGTTGGCAGGAGGTTTCGTTTCTGACTGCCGGCCACGAGGACCTCCGTCGCGAGATCCTCGAACTGCCAGTCAAAGACGATCAGGGCAATCATCTCAAGTACGTTTCGCCGCGGCAGGTGGAAAACCGCTTCACGGCGATCCGCATGCGGCTGAGCAACCTGCGGATGCAGCAGCAGAAGGCCGAATCTCAGGGAGAAAAATACAAGCCTTCCACACTGGAAGCCAAACTGCAGGACCTGTACCAGGCTTATACACTGTTTCAATTGCTGTCTTTCCGGCCGGCTGCGGCTTCCGACGCGCACGGACGGTTCACGGATCAGCGCAACAGCATGGTGGAAATCTGGAACCAGTTGAGCGGCGATCTCCACGGTTTCGGGCAGGTCGACTCCGGCGGCAACATCGCGGAGCTGGTTTCATCGACCGAGGATTCGCTTCAGAAGCTCATTGAGCTTACCCGGGACAGCCAGTTCACCCGGGAAAAAGCGGAGCCCTTGGTTGTCAAGCTGCACGAGTCGGCTTCCGCCCTGGCGGCCTATTTCGGCGAACAAAGTCGAAAGCTGTTCCAGGAACCGCCCGACGACTGGGACAAGTCGCAACTCGATCGGCTGCGGACCAGGATGCATGCGCTGGCTTCGAAGACGGAAGATATGGCCCGGCACGCGAACGAGGCCCATATCTCGCTTTATGACAGCGGCCATGCCCTTCGGCTCGTGCCCGCCCTGAATCCGGCTGCGCTGGAGAAAAGCCGCGATACGAGCGAAGACGCGCAGCCTTGGTTGAGCTTCCAGGGGCTGATCTACGGCTCCGACGCGTTGCTGGCGGGTTATCCGGCGGCGTCGATTGGTGAAGTGCGCGCGGCGTTTGACGGCGCGGCCGCCGCGTACCTGGATCACGACGGCGCGGATCGCACGACGCGGTTTAACGACTCCATGGAGCAGTTTGCGTCGGCGGTCCGCCGGCTGGGTGAATCGATGGAGTCGGTTCGTCGCGAGCTGCCGATCCGGGACCGTGACGAAGCGCTTCTGGCCGCCACCGCTTACCCGCCAGAGGGTGCGACGCGAGCCGAAGTCCACTACTACGAGTTTTCGCCTTTCTTCTGGTCGTGGTTCGTGAGCCTGGGGGCGCTGGCCTGTTTCGGTCTTTCGTTCGGAGTGGTTCGCAAGCCGATGTTCTGGCTCGGGATGGTCGTGCTTATGGCGGCCCAGCTTTTCACGGTCTACGGGTTCGCGCTGCGGGTGTACATTACCGGCTGGGCGCCCGTCACCAACATGTTTGAAACGGTGATGTTCGTGGCGCTGGTCGTAGCGGTGCTCGGCATCGGGTTCACTCTGGCGCCGATCCTGGCGCCGGGGCTGAGAAACGCCTGGCGATTGACCGCGATCCCGGGCACCTGGGAGGCGGAAACGCTTTCCGACGACCAACAGCGGCTGATGGAGCCGGCATGGTGGAAGGCCGTGAGCATCGGCATGCTCCTGCCGCGACTGCTGTTCGCAGCGATCGTCTTCAGCCTGCTGGCGCTGACGCCGTACGGTGCGGGCGAGGGCTACACGGTAGTCAGCCTGCTGCCGCGGACCGACGTCGGGTCGTCTGTGCCTACGGCGAATGACGTCACCGTCTGGGCGGTCGGCATGGCGCTGTTGGCGGCTTCGGTCTGGTACCTGCCGAGGGCGATCCTGGCGGGAATCCTGGGATTCGGCATGGTGCCGTATACCCTGGCAAAGCTGGGTGTCCAAAAGCCCGTGGAGCACGCCCTTGCGAGAAAGCCTTTCGCGATTGCCGGTGCGACCGTCGGCTTCTTTGCGGCGATTCTCGCTTACTATGCCCCGGTGTTCGACGAGAATATCAATCCGCTCATGCCCGTGCTCCGGGACAATTTCTGGCTCACCCTTCACGTGCTGACCATCACGGCAAGCTACGGGGCCGGAGCCCTGGCCTGGGGGCTGGGCAACCTGGCCTTAGGCTACTACCTGTTGGGCCGCTACCGCGACCCGGCGCCGGCGAGTCTGGAAGGGCATCGGCCGGCGGGCCACGCCGCCCATGCCGCTTTCGCACGCCGACCGCCGGAGGCAGTGCATTCGCTGGGCTCGTTTATCTACAAGGCAATGCAGGTAGCCGTACTGTTGTTGGCTGCAGGTACGATCCTCGGCGGCCTCTGGGCCGATGTTTCCTGGGGACGCTTCTGGGGTTGGGACTCGAAAGAAGTCTGGGCGCTGGTGTCGCTCTTGATCTACCTGGCGGTGCTCCATGGCCGCTACGCGGGTTGGTTCGGCAATTTCGGCCTGGCGGTCGGTTCGGTCGTCGGGGCCACGTCGATTCTGATGGCGTGGTATGGAGTGAACTTCGTGCTCGGCAGCGGCTTGCATACCTACGGCGACGGCGCGGGCGGCCTGATGCCCGTGTTGATCGTCGTCGCGCTGAACTGGCTCTTCATCGTACCGTCGGCCGTGCGGTACCTGGCCGAAACCGCGCCGCGAGACAGTCGGCAACCGCCGGCGGGCGGCGCGATGGAAGCTTTGGAGGAAGAAACAGCCGGCGTGTGAGCCGGTTCAGCCCGTTGTCTGATTGACATTGAGCCGCCGCAGTCTGCCGCGTGCCCGGCTGAGCATTGGACCCACGCTGTTTTCCGCCAGGCCGACCGCGTCGCCGATTTCCTGGTAAGATTTTCCTTCCAGGTGAAACATGCGGACGACCGTTGCTTCGGTGCCCTGGAGCTCGGAAAGCAGGCGTTCGACCTCGTCCTGATCTTCGATGCGTTCCTCGTGAACGCCGCGAAAATCGGCGACATATTGGGTGGCTGCCCCTGCGAGCTGGGCGACGTCTTTTCGCTGAAGCAGGGCCCTGACCGCGGTGCGCCGGGCGATGACGGTCAGGTACGTCGCCAGACTGCTCTGGCCACGGAAACGCCTCAGGACGGCAAAATCGTCCTTGACGATGTTGAGAAACACTTCGGCGCAGAGATCATCCCGGTCATCGGGCGTGATAGGGACACTGCCGGCCTGGGCCGTGTGGTTGACCACGTGAACCACCAACCCCATGAAGCGGTCGACGAAATCCTCCCAGGCCCGAGGCTTTCGTTCGAGGCAGCGTTCCAGCAAGTTTCGGTCGATTTCCGACAGTGCCACAGATCTCGTCCTCACATAATCGGCGAAAGCCGGTCAGGCGAATCCGTGCCGGGAGAGGTTGCCGACGCGAGAACGGGGGTTCTCTCGCGAACGCCCAACCTGCCTTCTCCAGCCGCCCAGCCAGGGTGGACTGGTGATCTGCCCAGAGGCCGCGAGGCAATTCCCGCCTCAAGCGGGCGGAGCCGGCCGCCTCGGGGCCTCCTTTGATTGTAAATGCAATTGACTAGCGAAGCAAGGTTGATTGCCAAGGTTGCCCCCCCAGATTGGACATTGAGCCTTGACGCTGCCGGACACCCCCACTAAGATTCTCACGAATCCGATGCACCCGGGGCGGACAAGTCCTTAGACGCCAAGGTGTTGAAAAAGGTTCCCGTTCGCCGGTTCTGGACGGCCGGACGCTTCGTAAAAAGGGAGATTTGCCTCATGACCCACGTCGTTTGTAAGCCCTGTTACGACTGCAAGTATACCGACTGCGTCGTGGTCTGCCCCGTGGAATGTTTCTACGAGGGCGAGAAGATGCTTTACATTCACCCGGATGAGTGCATCGACTGCGAGGCCTGCGTTCCGGAATGTCCCGTGGAAGCGATCTTTCTCGACGAGAATGTTCCCGACGAGTGGAAAGAATATATCGAGATCAACGCCGAGATGGCGCCCCAGTGCCCGGTGATCACCGAAAAGAAGACGCCGCTGTGCGAAGAATGATCGCCGGCCAAGTGGCATGGGCTGCCAAGCGGTTACTTCCGGGGCGGAAGAGAGGGGGACAGGTCCATGTTTTCGGCCAACGTCTTTGTCGGCAAAATGCCTTGATCAGCCGAAAAATGGACCAGTCCCCGGCTGCCCCGTGAACGGTTACCCGGCCAAGTGGCTTGGGCTGCCAAGCGGTTACTTCCGGAAGCCCTGCCAAGGTTTGGGAATCTGGGGTGTGAATAGAGATTGGCGAACTTCTTTCGTGTATTCGGGTGGATTCGCTCGAACCGGACTTGCCCTATGCGGCTCTTCCGTGTATCGGATTGCTTGGCACGATGAACTCGGTATTCCGCGGGAAACCAGCGGCGTTTCCACTACGCTTCGGTCTCGTCTGCGCCTCGCTATTGCAGGATGCCGCAATTGTCAAGCTGCGGTACGGGTAGCGTTCGGCCCAGGGCTGCGAGGTTGAGAAAATTATCTAGAACACCTTGCCACGCCCCGCGATTTATCATTAGGATGGAGATGTTCGGAACGTCTTCAACTTGTTCGGGATCGGCGATTGCCGATCTCACTGGGGAGCCGATCTCATGATTCGTTACGTATGCGATGTGTGTAAGCGGGAACTCGATCCCGAAGACGACCTCCGTTATGTCGTGAAGATGGAAATCTATGCGGCATTCGATCCGATCCAGGCGCGCGACGACGAAGACGACCGCGATCACTTGCAGGAGATCCAGGATATTCTCGAGCGGATGGAAGATGCTCAGTGCGAGCAGATCGGCGAGGACGTGTACCAGCAACTCCGCTTCGACCTCTGCCCGGAATGCCGGAAGCGGCTCGCCAAGAACCCGCTGGGGCGTGAGGCGACCGCCAAGGCCTTCGATTTCAGCGAGAACTGACGCCGACCGTCGGTTGTCCCTGGAAACGGCCTGAACTTCTACTCGGGCGCCTCGAACCGCAAGAGCTTCGTTTCGGCTCTCTTCATGAGAAGCCGGACTTCGGTGCCGCTTTCGTGAAGCGGCAGGCCGGAGATCGCGTCGATCACTCGCGCGGCTCGCGGCAATCGCAGAAGCTTCTCTCCCTCCCGGGCAGCGTGAATGCCGGCGAACAGGCCGTCGGTGTACAAGGCGTCGTCGCTTTCCAGCCAGACATGCACGCCGGCCTCGCGCGCAAGGTTGCGCATGAACGTCGGCGGCAACTGCATGGCGGCCGAATAGACGCTTGTCCAGCCGTCCATTCTTTTCGTCACCAGTCCCGGCCTGCCCGTCTCGACGAGTCGTCCAATGACGCGGGCGTCGGGATCCTCGGCATGGAACATCGGAGCGACCGTCAGGCGCTCAGCACCCATGGGCGTGTCCTTCGGCCATCCGCCGGCCAGCGAATCGGAAGGCGCCATCAGGACCTGCGGCTTCCCCTCTTGTTCGTCGCAGACGACTCGAATGCCGGTCAGCGCCCGCATCGACTCCGGGGATTCCCCGTCCGGCCCCAGGTAGCCGGCGGCATAGACGAACAGGGCGGTCGCGTTGTTGCGGCGCAGTTTCGCATGGATCGTCTCGCGCTCGGCCGCGTCGATCGAGAAGGCATTGAGGAAAACGTACAGCCGGTAGTCGGGCATCCACGGCTGGCCGATGTCGTCCAGCAGACAGAAATCCCAAGGGGCGCCCGACTGCGGCATGGTGGCGACCTGGTAAAGATCGAGCGACGAGTTGGCCATCGTCGGCCGCATCCAGTAGAAGCTCCGCGGATGGACGAAGACTCCGATTTCGGGAGCAAACGGCTTGCGCCGCGGGAGGCTTGCTCGCATGATCTCGCCGCCGCGTCCCATATCGGAGAGGATCTTCGGATCGGAGAACCAGCCGCCCTGCATATCGAACCAGCTCATGGCGGCCCGCTTCGTGAGCACCTCGGCGAATTCCCGCCAGAACACCCCGAGCGTCTCGTCCAGGGTAGCGGCACGGCCGTATCCGGAACTGGGGTCGGTCAGGTGCGTGCGGTGGTCCGATTCATCGAGCCAGAGCTTGCCGCGGAGGCGGAAAGAGTCGGTGGCCGACATGAACGTCGCCGCTTCGCCCGGCTTGCGATACCAGTAGTTGGGCGGGCTGAGGAGAAAATCGATATCCGGCGAATCGAATACGCGTCTGGCGGCCAGGTGGCCCGAGTCTTGCTGATTGATTCCATGTGCGGTCAGATAAGCGTAATAGGTGCCGACCAGGGCCTCGCGCTGCGTTGCTTCGCGCGTGATGCGGGCGAAATGCAACAGCGCGTCGGCATCCATGTTGCTGATGAATTCGTAGAAGTCGACGGCCTGGCGCTCGGTCTTGGGATCGCGGAGCACGCGGGGCCCGCCGGGACGGCGCTTGGCGGAGTCGGGCATCGCCGCAGTCGCCAACGTAACGTTGCGATCGGCCCACGCTGTTTGAAGCCGCTCGTCCGTACCGTAGCGGTCGGCCAAAAACTTCCGGAACGCACGCACGGCAGGCTTGCTGTAGTCGCCTCGCGACGACTGCCAGGTTCCCCACATCTGCCACTCGGCCGTGTAGCCGCTATAGAAGATGTAGCCGATAATCCGATCAGCATACGGGGCCTTGCGGAGCCAGGCGATCAGCTTGCGCAGATCGCCGCCCATCTCTTGACGCCAGCGTTCCGAGGCGAACGACGTGGGGCCTTTGCTGCCGTCCTCAAACTGGCAGAGTTCCTCCGGATGCGCCTCCTGCCACCAGAGCGGCCCGGTGACGCCGATGTGCGGAAGGAAGTAAGCCTCGGGATCGATGTCGAGGATGGCGGCAAAATAACGGTCGAACTCGGAATAGTCGTAGCGGTCGGGTTCGACGTGGCCCATGTCGCTGTAACGGGATGTCCCGAACCAGTCGCAGTAGAGGTGGACTCCCGCCTTGGCCATCTCGCGATGATAGTCGAGATGCAAGCCGCCGCTTGCCAGGTAGGCGTAGCCGGGCATTGCCTTGCCATTGACGAAAATCGCCGGATCGCCGCCCAGCGGACGAAGCTGCACGACTGGCGGTCTTACCGAGCCGATTCGCCGGTTGGTGATCGTCAACTCTTGGGTCGACGCAAAATCCCCGCTTGCCAGATCCACCTCGTAGCAGCCGGCCTCCACGGCTGCTGATCCGGGATACCAATAGGCGGAAATCGGCAGGTCGGCCTCGATCTTGACGGCCTCGCCGGACAGAGCGACCGGCTGCTCCACCAGCCGCAGGATGGTGCTGCCACGGCGAAGCCGCACGAAGGCCGTTCCCTCGATCGGCCCTTGCGGCGCTTTGGCCTTGAGTTCGACGGATACGCGGACCTGCTGTCCGGCTTCTGCGGTTGGCGGCAAGTGGAATACGGACAGCTCCGCACGGCCTCGCGGCTCGGCGGCAACGCCTTCCTGCAGGCCGGGCACTTCCGTTTGCAGAGCCACATCGTCGATCATGACCCAGCGATCGGCCTGGTTGCCGGGGTCGATCCGCAGCGACTCCACCCGCTTGCTCGGCCCACCCCACTGCCGCGATTCGTCACCGGTCCGCGTTTCGCGCCAGTGGTTTTCGTTCAGATTCATACGATAGGTGGCCCAGCCCTTTGCGATCGGGAGCTTGCCGCCCAGGCACCAGTGCCCGTCGGGGCTCTTGTAGTAGACGTCCAAAACGTCTGCCTTCGCGGAAGAATACATGCGGACCGTGAGCCAGGTGAACTTCGTGGCATCGATCCCTTCGGCCGGCAGGTTCAGCGAAACGTACGGGTCCCACGCGACCTGCCCCGACAGCTTGCCGTCGGCAACGCGGCCGGGCTCGATGTTCACGGCACGGGTGAACTCGCCGGGGCCGTCCATGGGCCAGTGGAACGTTTCGGCAATCGCCGTTGGGCTCAGCATCGCGATCGCGAGCAACCCGGTCCGAAAACTCTGAAAACGCATCACTTGTCCCTCCGGAGCCAATTAACCACCTTCAGCCCACCGACCCGTCTGAAATGATCCTCATTGTTGGTCACGATTGCACCGTTCAAAGCCAGCACATGCGCGGCAATCAGGAGGTCCATCGACCCGATCGTCCTTCCCTTCGATTCAAGTTCATGCCGCACTTGCCCGTAGTGCTTGGGGCACAAGACGGCCTCGAAATCGTAGATATCGAACGGTACCAGGATCTTGCGGACGGCCGCGATCTCGTCCTCATATCTGCCGCTATTGCGCGCGCCGAACTCCAGTTCCGAAACGGTCACTGCCGACAATCCCACCGAATCGCCGGCAGCTTGAGCCTCGCGACAGCGATTCATGAGCAGAGTGGCCTCCTGGCGGTGCGGCCGGCGGCGGGATGTTGCCTTCAAGCCCCGGATCATGAAAATGAGCAGATCCGTGTCAAGCAAGTAAATCATGTGAGCCGGTTCCGCGTTTGGCTATCGGGCTGTTGCCGTCCTTCCGCCATGAAGTCGTCGGAGAGTTCTTCGATGCCTTCGAGAAACACCTCCCACGGATCCCGGGCGATCACGAGAAATCCTTCGGGAGTCTTCTTCAGAAAGACTTCGCTTGTTTCCAACCGGAACTGCTTCGGCAGCCGAATCGCCTGGCTGCGGCCGTTCTGGAACACTTTGGCCGTCTGCACGAATTGCGTCCTCCGGATACGGTGCCCATGATATCTATCAAATGATAGTACCAAGATCCCGTGTCGTCAAGGGGGTATGGCCGGAACGCGATCTTTCACCGATCGCACAATTCCGGTGGCCGGTAATCTCGGATATCGTACGCGTACAACCGGTCGCTATGCCGGATGTAGAGTCTGCCCCCGCAGACGACCGGATGGGCCCAGGTCGGCCCCTCGCCGCCTTCGGGTATTTCGAACCGGCTGACGATCTCATGTGCCGCCGGAGCAGGTCTTACCAGGGCGACCTCGCGGCGCTCGTTGAGCACGTAGAGCATTCCATCGGCGCAGGTCAGCGAACCTCTGCCGATGCCCCGATCCGCGTACATTTCGCGGCCGGTCTTCCAGTCGAGCGAGACCCACTTGCCGTTGTTGCGGACGTGGCACGCGCCGTAAAGGTATCCGTCCAGCAAGAGAACGCCGCCGTGTTGGTTGTCGAGTTGTTCGCTCCGCCAAACCGGTTCGACGGAGACTTCCTGCCCTTGGACATGCAATTTCAGCAGAACCGAACCGGTGGTCCGCGTGCTGATGAAAACGTGCCCATCGTAATACAGTGGCATGAAGATGTTTTCCTCGAACGGCGTCGTGTGTTCGAACCGGAAGAGAATCTCTCCGGTTTCGGCGTGGACTCCAATGAGCGCGCGGGCGGTCAGTGTGAAGAACATCCGTACACCGCCGTATTCGCCTAGCGATGGCGACGCGTACCCCGCCGGATCTCCGGCCGACGGCGACTTCCAGATCGTCTCGCCAGTGAGTTTGCCCAGGGCCACGACGGCCGTCTCGGGCCCGCCGGGACAGCAGATGAGCCGGTCGCCGTCGATCAGGACGGATTCCGACAATCCCCAATTGATATTCGGCGCGTGAAACCTCTCGAGCAGGTTGAGTCGCCAGAGCTTTTCTCCGGACCGGGCGTCCAGGCAAACCAACTCGCCCAGAGGGCTTTCGTGGTAGACACGATCTCCGTCGATCGTCGGCGTGCTCCGGGTGCCGGGCACGGATTTCGTCCACGGCGGGCCATTTTCCGCCTGCCAGATCTGCCGGCCGTCCGGATCCAACGACGCGACGACGGTCCGATCGCTGAGATTCCCGCTGGTGTAGATCCGCCCGTCGGCGATGGAGACGCTGGCAAATCCGTGCCCGAGCCCCCGGGCGGTCCAAAGCAGTTTGGGGCCGCCGTCCGGCCATTGCTTCAGCAGCCCGGTTTCCGTCGAGCGGTTGTCCCGTTGCGGCCCGTGAAACTGCGGCCAGTCCGCAGACCGGGCGATCGAACTGCCTAGCAGCAGGGCCGCGAGAGATGCAACGATGGCCGATTTGTCCACGAAGCGGATATGCATTGGTCGGCCTCTGCGATTTGCCTGGATTCGTTCACGCCACCAAGCTAACCGACCGGCCGCCGCCTTGCAAGTAAGGGCAGCAGGCACGCTCCGCCGTGCCGTTTGCGACCGCGTACGCAGCGTCGGTGCGGCGAGATTCCCTGGCAACGTGCCCCATTTGGAGTCTGAGGTCGCGGCAATTATAATCGGGCTGGCAAAGTTCACGCGCGAGCTGAAAGGAGCTTCTGCAGATCGGTTCCTGAACCAGACTACGGCCCCCGATTTTGCCCGGGTGTAGGTTCCGCTTGCCGAGCGGGACCTGAAGCTTCGAACTTCCCTCCCGCAATAGGAATCGAACGCTGCCATGTTTCTGTAATGAACGAGATCGCATAGCCAAGAATCAACGGTTGACGGTGACGAAGATTGCCCAAATTGAACGTGGCGCGGTCCCGTGAAGCAGGCCACTCGTTGAACCCCAGGTCCCGCTCGGCAAGCGGGACCTACCGTTCCGCTGTCCCAAGGAGATCCCGAACGTGCCAGGCCCAACCGAAAACTCGACAGCCGGACAGCAGCGATCCGGGCTGAACGGCTACATTCTCGGCTGCACACTCGTCGCAGCCTTGGGTGGCCTTTTGTTCGGCTTCGATACGGCCGTGATCTCAGGCACGACCGACGCGCTGGTCCGGGTCTTCGGCCTCGACGAATTCTGGCTCGGCTTCACGGTGGCCGCGGCGCTGATCGGCACGATCGTCGGCGCGATGGCTGCCGGTCCGCCCGCGGACCGGTTCGGCCGCCGCACGGTGCTGATGGCGATCGGCATTCTCTACTTCGTCTCCGCCTTGGGCAGCGCCTTCCCCTGGGACTGGTATTCCTTCCTCTTCTTCCGCTTCATCGGCGGCATCGGCGTCGGCGGCGCCTCGGTCGTGGCGCCGATGTACATTGCCGAAATTTCTCCGGCACGGTACCGGGGGCGGCTGGTAGCGGTGACCCAGTTCAACATCGTGCTGGGCATCCTGCTGGCCTTCTTCTCGAATTACCTGATCGCCCAATTCGATCTGGGAGAAATCGAGTGGCGGTGGATGTTCGGGGTGGAGGCGGTACCCGCCGCCGTTTTTTTCTTCCTGCTCTTTCTGACTCCGCGCTCGCCCCGCTGGCTCGTCCTGCAGGGCCGCGCCGAGGAGGCGAGCCGCGTTCTCGGCCGACTGGGGACGGATGCCGGCAGCGTCGCCGAAGAGATCCGAGCGATCGAAGCATCGCTCGACCCGGCCCACCACAGCTTTCGGGAGCCGTTCTTCCAGAAGAAATACCGGATGCCGATCCTTCTGGCGGTGGCAATCGCGGTGTTCAACCAGCTCTCGGGAATCAATGCCCTAATGTATTATGCTCCGGCAATCTTCAAGATGGCCGGAGCGGGGGACGACTCGGCGCTGTTGCAGGCGGTGGCCGTCGGGGGAACGAACCTGATCTTCACGATGCTCGCCCTGTCGGTCATCGACCATTTCGGCCGCCGAAACCTCATGCTGGCCGGATCGATCGGGTATATCCTCAGTCTGTCCAGCACGGCCACGGCCTTTTACATGTACGGCAGCCGGTTTGACCTGGTGGGAAGCGTCTGGGTGCTGGTGAGCTTGCTCGTCTTTATTGCGTCGCATGCGTTCGGCCAAGGCGCCGTCATCTGGGTGTTCATCAGCGAAATCTTTCCCAACCGCGTTCGCGCCCGCGGGCAGGCCCTGGGCAGCTTCACCCACTGGTTCATGGCTGCCGCGATCTCCTGGACGTTTCCGATGATCGCCGCGCGCTCCGGCGGCCATGCCTTCGCGTTCTACGCGTCGATGATGGTCGTGCAGTTGCTGTGGGTGCTGTTCGTCATGCCGGAGACGAAAGGCGTGCCGCTGGAGGAGATCCAGAAGAAGATGGGAATCGAGTAGGAGTCTTGATGCAAGCCGTCTTGCACCGCATGCCCGTCTGGAAACTTCGGACCTTCATGCTCACGGCGCCGTTATTCGTCGCCATGATCGAATGGCCGTTTTTCGGATTGCGTTTGACCCTCTTGCAGTTGCTCGGTGCGGGCATCATCCTCGCCGGCCTGCTGGTACTGATCCTCTTCGAAGCCCGCCTGGCCGCCGCCGGCACCCACGAGCCGCTGGCGGTGCCGGCGCCCTCGTTTCCACAAGACGAGACCGAACGGTCGAAAGCTCTGCCGGTGTGAACGGACGTTCTTTTGACAGCGCGATCGGCGCCGGTACAATGACGGCAGCGTGGAACTGCCGTTGGCCGATCCAGGACAAGATCCCATCAATGCCGAAGCGACGTACAAAACAGCAGCGGGACGAAGCGGAAAGAAAACGCAAGGCGCGCAGGGATGCCAAGCGGGCTGCGGAATTGGCCTCGGTGATGGCCGCCCTGGGAGTGCTGAACGAGTTCCGCAAACAGCCGCTTCCATTGCGCAAGCACTTTTCCAGACTGCGATACCCGAGGCCGGAGGTTGTGCTCGACGAGATCACCGAGAAACTGCCGGAAGCTCCTGCCATTGCAAACGACTTTTCCACGATACTCGAAGAGGAATGCATTACGCTCCACACGGCAGGGAGAACAGTCAGGATAATCGATTTTCTCTGCATTGGCATTTCGCTCTGGCATCAGTTGGGCTTGAAGAACCTCGGGACGACCGCGATTGAAGAAGCGAATCAATTCCTGAATTGCATGTACACCGCCACCAACGACCATATCCCCGGCAATCTGGACCGGGCCTTGGAGATGCTCGTCGGCAGAATGGAATACAGCTTGCTCAAATACTCTCGGATTGACGGGAAGCTCTTCTGGACTTCCCTTGATTTCCCCTCGGAGGAGGACGGCGATCCGAAGTATATGTTCAGGATAATTGTGCATGGGTGTCGGGCGCAAGAGCAACGGCGCCAGATCGAGGGTGTTCCCAAACGTCTTTATCGCTGTGGTGCTTCATTCGAGGAGGGAATTGATTGGGTATCGTGGACCCCGGCAGAGTTGGGACTTGCCGGACCGAAAGACGCTCTGCCCGTGTTCATCGACGGCGGCCATGCACTTCGAAATCTGCGTGAGCGGGTGACCGTAGCCCAGAACGATGGAGTGGTGGACAGATGTATTTGGCTTTCCTTGCAGTCACCGAAAGTCGAACGAAGGGAGGGCGATCGGTTTCTTGTCGCATATCATCTCCTGGATCAAAAGCTCGGCTACTTTGTCTTCAAGGCGTTTGAGGACATGTACCTCGCCAAGACATTTCTCTTCCTGACGATGGACGGCACGCCTGAGGGACAGAAGCTCTGGGAAAAACTCCGTTTGACGAAAAAGGACAAACAGTATACGGGCCTTGACCGATTGAGCACATTCGTGCTGTCGGATATAAAGGAGGATTCGGAATTGGCGGCTGTATTCGAGCAGTGCGGCTGTGCGCACTTGTTCAACGTAGCCGAAGAGCTGCTAACGGATCGGCAACTGCGAGGATCGGCAGAGGATGTGCGGAAGTATTTGGGCAATCGTCTCGACCGCGCGGTGCAGGAGATCCGGCAAAGGCCGGCGAGGGTTTTTGAGGAGTGAGGCCATCCTTACCGATACACCTGCTGCCGGCAGACGTTGGCGATGTCGTCCTGATCTTTCAGGTGCCGCACCTCGATCCCTTCGCCTGCGAGCGGACCCGCGTGTTGCTCGTATTCATGGACATGATACGCAATCACGACCGCAGTGACTGCAAATCCCCGCCGTCGCAGCCCTCCGAGCACGACGGCCGTTTCCGGCGTTGCCGACGGCAGGATCGCCAGCACCGTGGCGTCGCGTGGCAGGCGGCCGGCGGTGTCGGTCACGAGCTGCGCGAAACTCAGACCGCTGCTCAGTTCCACGCGGGCCAGCGTCTCCATGATCCGCATCAGTTGTTCCGGGCCCCGTCGCGTTTCCACGACCATCGGACGCAACCGGAAATCTTCGTTCTCCGTGGCGGCGGCAGCGGTGCGCGCGGCGCGGCGGGTGCGGAAGTCGACCTCCCAGCCCTCCTGGCGAATGCGGTCGGCGGCATCGCGGCCGTTGGTCACCAGCCCGACCTGCTGTCCCATTTCGAACAGGGCATTGGCCAGCGAAGCCGCGGTGGTTATCGCCAGCTCCGAGCGATAGGGCTCGTGCTGCGGATCAAAACCGTTGTGATCAAACTCCAGCAGGATGGTGGCCCCCGCGATCGTCGTCGGCTCGTAGATCTTGCTGTGCAGGGCCGAGGCTCGGGCGGTCGCCCGCCAGTGGATCCGGTTCAGCGGATCGCCGAGCTGATAGGGCCGTGCGCCGGCGATCCGAGTGGGATCTTCGTACAGCCGGTGCGTCAGGCGGATCTCGCCGATGGGCCGCCGCGAGGCGATGTCAAAACCTTCCAGTGGCACCACGTTCGGATACACCAGCAGGAAATGGGGCTCCGTAAGAAGGCGGTAGCGCCGGTGCAGGCCGAACAGATCTCCCGTTTCCAGCACGAGCGGGCCAATCTGGAAGAATCCGCGTCCCTGGCACTTGAGCTGGTAGAAGAGCGTTTTGCGTCCGTTTCCCTTGAGGCTGGCCAGTTGCACCCGACTGCCCAACACTTCCAGCTTGGGAGGTCGAAACGCCAGCGCGTGGCGGGAGAGGTTGTCCTCCACCAGGGCCCAGACGACCGGCAACCGGCTGCGGTTGACCAGTTCGATAACCACCGCAACCGTATCGCCGATGTAGGCCGAAACACGGTTGCACTCTCGCGTGGCCGAGACGTTTTCCGCCCACGCCCGGGTGAGAAGTCGCCCGGTGATCATCACTCCCAACAGCGCATACATCGCGTAGGCCAAGAGCCCCAGGTTGAAGGTCAAGGAGATGGCAAGAAGCACGAGCGTGCCCAACAGCCATTTCCCTGCGTTCGTATCGGGAGCTCTCATCGCCAGTTCGCCGCTTCCGGCAGCATCGGGACGGGCACCTCCTCAACGATTTCCTCGACGACCGACGCCGCCGTGATTTTGCGGAGCCGGGCCTCGGGTTTGAGGATCATGCGATGGGTGAGCACGGGGGCGGCCACCCGCTTCACGTCGTCGGGCTGGACGAAGTTGCGCCCGCCGATCGCGGCCAGCGCCTGCGAGGTGCGAAACAGGGCGATCGACGCGCGCGGGCTCGCCCCCAGGGCCAGTTCGTCCGACTCGCGGGTGCCCTGCACGATCTGGACGATATAGCGGCGGATCTTGGGATCGACGTGCACCTGGCGAACCGCCTGCTGCGCCGCCACGAGTTCCTCCGCAGAGACGATCGGCTGGACGCGATTCACCGGGTGCTCCCGCTCCAGCAGTTCGAGCATCTTGAGCTCGTCGTCCGGACTAGGATACCCGAGGCTGAACCGCATGAGAAACCGGTCGAGCTGGGCCTCGGGCAGCGGAAAGGTCCCTTCATGATCGATCGGGTTCTGGGTGGCCACGACCAGGAAAGGAGGCGTCAACTCGTGCGTGACGCCGTCGACCGTGACCCGCCCTTCGGCCATCGCTTCCAACAAGGCCGACTGGGTCCGCGGCGTGGCGCGGTTGATCTCGTCGGCCAGGACGATCTGCGCGAAGATCGGCCCGGGACGGAACTCGAACTCGACCGTCTTCTGGTTGAAGATCGAGGCGCCGGTCACGTCGGTCGGCAGCAGGTCGGGCGTGCACTGCACGCGTTTGAACGTGCAGCCCACGCTCAGGGCCAGGGCCCGGGCGAGCATCGTCTTCGCCACGCCCGGGACGTCTTCCAAGAGAATGTGGCCCTCGCAGAGCCACGACACCAGCGAAAGGATGATCTGCCGCCGTTTGCCGACGACGACCCTCTCGACGCTTTCCAGGATCTTTCGCGCAGTCGCCGCGACGTCTTTCATATCAGTCTGATTACAATACCTTGGTGGCCGGTGTGGCACTGCTTGGGATGGAACGGGTTATCCATACCAACCGACTTGCCACCATCCCAAGCAGTGTGCGCCCCGCCGGACTCGCGCTGCCCTCACTGCTTGGAGTTGTAGAAAAATCGTTCCCAATGGACCACCCATTCAACTCCAAGCAGTGCCACACCGAGCGCTGCAAATCAAGTTTTCGAAACTGCGAACGGATTACAATACCTTAGTAAATCCCGGCATGGCCACCGGATAGCGGCCTTGGTCGTCGGGCACGACCGGCGCGGTCGACTCCATCGTGTACCGGTCCAGGCCGGGGGCCAATTCCACGTTCGAAGCTAACGCCTCGTCCCAGGTCACCCTCTGGCCGGATTCGGCGGCCATGCGGCCAAGGATGCCGGTCATGGCGGCGAAGGCGCACCGCTCGGTCTCGTTGTAGGGCTTGTCCTGGCGAATGGCGTCGAACAACAGATCGTGCTCGACCTGATACTGGTTGGCTGCCTGGCCTTCGTGTTCCCAAATGACATTCGCTTTGCTGTCGTGGTCATGTCCCTTGCAGAGACGAGGCTTAGGAATGCCCTCTCCGAGCACGGCGGAGCCGGTTGCCCCGTGGATCACGTCGCCGAAGAAGCCCCAGCAGTTGGCCATATGCCGCCCCTGGGCGAAGAGGCGAGTGCCGTCGGGGAACGTATACTCGACGGCATAGTGGTCGAATAACTGGTCCGCCTGGTCGCGAACCTGACGGCCGCCTTGGCCTTGGGCCGAGACGGGCCACGCATCCTTCACCCAGCAGCAGACGTCCAGGTTGTGAATCAGCCAGTCGAGAAGAAAGCTGCCGTTGAGCCATGTGAAGCAGGAGTAGTTGCGGATCTGGTGGGGCAGCTCGTTCATCCCCTCGTCCTTAGGCCGGAAACCGACCGGCCCGTGCTCGCGGTAGGCCCAGCAGGTGATCACCTCGCCGATCTCGCCGTCGTGGATCCGGCGAACCGCTTCTTCCAACGGAGCGTAATGCCGCGACATGAGCCCGCCGGCGACCTTGAGGTTTTTTTGCTTCGCCTTTTCTCCGGCTGCCAGCACGCGACGGATCCCCGGGGCATCGACGGCAAACGACTTCTCCATGAAAATGTGGCGGCCCTTTTCGACCGCGTATTCAACGTGGATCGGCCGGAACGCCGGCGGCGTTGCCAAAAGCACCACGCCCCCATCACCCACGCACTCGATCGCCTTCTTGTAGGCGTCCATCCCGACAAAACGCCGTTCCGGGGGGACATCGACCTGCTTTTCGACCTGCTTGGAGATATTCTTGAGGCTGGCTTCCAGGCGGCTGTCGAAGACGTCGGCCATGGCCACGAGCTTGGTCGGGCCCTTGGTCGACAGCGCGTTCACGGCCGCTCCGGTGCCGCGCCCGCCGCAACCGATCAGGGCGACCGGGATGGTATTGTCCTCGCCCGCGTAGCTCCTTGCGGCGATGGCGCTAGTCAGAGCCGCGCCGGCGAGCGCCCCGGTGGTTTGCCTGAGAAATTCGCGGCGGGAACCGAGGGATACGCGGGTGTTTTCAGTGGCCATAGGAAATCTTCTCCCGGCAAGGACGTAGGATTTGACGACTCTGCGACAAGATGGGCTCCCCTCGGGAGCGGAGTTCATTCTGTGCCGCCCCTTGGCCGCTGTCAACCTTTGGCTTCTGGAAGTCGATTACGGCGATTGGACCGGGAAGAGCCACTCCGAGATCAAGGCCGCCTCCGCCCGGCCCCGGTTCAACACGTTTTGCAGCGGCATCCGCGTTCCGGGCGGCCGCCACGTTGTTTGCTCCGGAGCCACCCGCTAGAATAGTTTGACGGTGGTTTCACCCCGATCGAGGTTAGGAGCGGAATGACAAACACGGTCAAGGTCACCGTCGATGAAAACCACCAACGGCAAACTTCAAACCTTGTTGAATCTGTAGCGTTGGCCTCCTCCGTAGTAAAGTCCCATGTCCGACATCCTGGCGGCCATTCGGTATCTCGGCGAATGCTACGAGGCCGACAACCGTGAGACGGGCATCCCCAATCTCTTCGACAAGAAGCATCGCCACGTCACTTTTCTATCCGGCACCGAAGACCTGGCTCGCGGCGTGCTTGACCGCGTGCCGATCGACCGCGTGCCCGCTCTGGCCGCCGCGAAAGAGGCCGCGCTGTATCGAAAGGACAAGTCGCTCGTCTATTGTCTTTTTCCGGTGGCAGGCAGTCCCGGCGGTTCCACCCGCTTGCCCCGCCGCCTCTGTGCCCCGGTTCTGTTCTATCCGGCCGCCATCCAGGACGACGGTTCGGCGGCGTATCTGACCATCGACCGCTCGCAGCAGCGATTCAACGCCCCTGTGCTCGCGGCCCTCATCGATCAGGAGAGCGCTTCAGCCGACGAGCTGTTGAGCCAGATGCCGCAGGCGCCGCTTCGCCGCGAGGATCTGCACGCGCTGATCGCGTTGCTGATGGACGTCGTCCCCGGCTTGGACGCCTTCGGTCTCTCCGCATATCCTCAGCTTGTCTCCGAGAGACAGGTTCGCCAGGCGATGCGGGACTCCGAATCGGGCGACCGAAGATGCCTTCATGGCCTCTCGGCGGCCGCCGTCGCGCTGGTTCCCAATTCGCCGGATACCCGTGGCGTTCTGTATGAGTTGGCGGCGCTGGCCGACGGCCGCTCCCTTTCAACGCCGCTCTCCGCCATTTTCAATCCATCCAGCGGACCTCCAGCCGGACGCCGCGTCGCCACCGGCAATGTTCCCGCGGTGCTCAGCCGCTCTCAAGAGCTGGTGCTCCGCTCGGCGGCCTCCGCACCACTGACGCTGGTCGTTGGACCGCCCGGGACCGGCAAGTCGTACACGATCGCAGCGCTGGCGATCGACCATCTTGCACGCGGCGAGTCGGTGCTGATCGCCTCGCGGATGGATCACGCCGTCGACGTCGTCGCGGAGAAGATCGCCCAGTTGATCGGTCCGTCTCCCTGTATCCTCCGCGGCGGACGTCATCAGTATGTCCGCGAGCTCAGACGGTTTCTCGACCAGATTCTTCACGGGATCCATGGGAACGAGCCTCTATCCGGCCGCGATTTCCGCAGGCTGAAACGCGAGGTCGCCGGTTGCCGCCGCGCGGTCTCTCGCCTCGAAGCGACGATGTCTCGGCAGTGTTCCTTGGAGCGGCAGTGGGGCGAAGAAGCGGCGGCGGCAGTTGGCGGTGGGCTCATCCCCGGATTGCGACGGAAACTCGCGCTGAGGTATCTCGGCTGGCGGCTCGGCGACCTGCCGCTTTGGCAAACCGCGCGAGCCTATGAGGACGCGATCTGCGGGCGTGTCGCCGCCGCGGAGCGGCTGGTCCGCGCAACACTGGCCCGCCGCCTTGCACGGATGCTCGACCGCCATCGCCGCGACCTGACCCGATTCCTTCAAGCGATCCGCGCCCGCAGCGACGCGAAACAGCAGAAGCTCTTTTCCGAAATCCGCCTCGACGTTCTCCTCGGCACGTTTCCCGTTTGGCTGGTCAACCTGGCCCATGTCTCCGAAGTGCTGCCGCTCGAGTGTGAGCTGTTCGACCTGGTGATCCTCGACGAAGCGACCCAATGCGACATCGCCAGTTGCCTGCCCGCGTTGCAGCGGGCGAAACGGGCGGTCGTGGTCGGCGATCCTAACCAGCTTCGCCACGTGTCGTTCCTCGCCCGCGGCCGTCAGCAGTCGATCGCCGAGGCTGCCGGACTCGACTCGGAGCAGCAGTCGGTTCTCGATTACCGCGAAAAGAGCATTCTCGACCTGCTGAGCGAGACGATCCATTCTCAGCAGCAGGTGCACTTTCTCGACGAACATTTCCGAAGCATGCCCGAGATCATCGCCTTCAGCAATCGCGAGTTCTACGCCGGCTCGCTGAAGGTGATGACCGAGCGGCCCGAAACCGCCGACCGCAAGTGCGTGGCACTGAGACGGGTTCCGCACGGATGCAAGGCGGGAAGTGTAAACAAGGCCGAAGCCGAGGCCCTGGTCGAAGAAGTCGTCCGGCGCGTCGAGACGGAAGCCTCGCTGCCCGCCGCCGTGTGCCACTCGCTCGGAATCCTCTCTCCCTTCCGGGACCAGGTGGACTGCATCTCCCGGAAGCTGGAAGCGAGCCTTTCCGTCGAGACCCTCGAAAAGCACGACGTCCTCGTCGGCACCGCGCACAGTTTTCAAGGCGAAGAGCGCGACGTGATGTATCTCTCGCTCGTGGTCGATTCGCAAAGCCATCCCGCGACGTTTCTCTTTCTCAATAATCCCAACGTTTTCAACGTCTCCGTCACGCGGGCGAGAAATGAGCAATACGTCTTCTGTTCTATTCGACCGGACGAGGTCAAGGCGGGAACGCTCCTTCGCCGCTATCTCGAGCAAATCGCCTGTTGCCCCGCGAACTCCGACCATGTCCACAATGCGGCCTCGGATGCCCTCTTCAGCGAGATCTGCGAAGAGCTCGAATCCGCCGGGTTTCGCACCTTCCCGGCCTACTGCGTGGCGGGGCGGAAGATCGACCTCGTCGTCGAGCGGGACGGCCGCACGTTGGGGATCGACGTGGTCGGTTGTCCCGGACCTTTCGCCGGCGCGGTCGATTTAGAGCGATACCGCACACTCAGGCGAGCCGGCCTGCCCCTGATGCCGCTACCATATCGGGCCTGGATAGCAGACCGCCAGGCCTGCATCGCCGCAATTACGGCGTGGCATGAGCGGACTTGAATCGCGCTGCGGTCCGGTCAGGCGACCGGCGGCTGATCCTCTCCCATCAGCCCGGCTGCTTCCGAGCAGCCCCTACTCATCTTGCAGTGCAGCGTCGAGATCTCGCGCGCCGTGAACCACGCGTACGATCTCAATACCGTTGGAGCGTTCAAGATAGAACGCCAGATGATTCGAGAATCCTCTCACGGGGAAGATACGCAGGCCGGAGAGACGACGGTTCTTCGTGGGATAGACCTCGCCAATCTGCGGTGAGCCGGCCAGGAATTCGAACGTTGCTTCGCATGCGTCTAAGAAGCGTTCGGCCGCTGCTGCGTTATCCTTTGCAATGTACGCAGCCAAATCAACGATATCCAATCGCGCTCGTGGACGGATGCCGATCTTACCGGGCATTGGACAATCGCTGCTGTACGTCGCGTCGGATTCGGGTCCACTCCTCGCTGTCTAGCGGAATAATGTCGCCACTTTCAAGCCCTTCGATCAACAGCGTCTCGAGCTTCTCTTTCCCCTTCTTGGCGCGCTCAATCAATGCCTCGATATACCCGGCTGGTCCGTCGAATTCACCGGCTTCGACCTGGCCGTTGACAAACTGCTGCAATTCTTCCGACAGGTTCAGTTCTACAATTGCCATCGTATGGTTCCCTCGATACCCGAGCGCGAATCGACTTCGCGGCCGCTGTGTCTTCAATTATAAGACCATCGTTCGCTCCAATCAACGCGGCTCTCCGCCATTCTCAATCCGCCCAGCGGAATTCCCGCCGGACGCCGCGTCGCCACCGGCAATGTCCCCTGCCCCTTGACCTTCCGCTCGCCCTGCGCAAACCGCACGCGGCGGACGCGATAATGATTGGTGTCGCCGATGGAAACGGTCCCGTCGATCCCCACGCAGATATCGTGGGGCCGATCCAACCAGGCCGAGATCGCCGGGCCTCTGTCGCCGCCGTACCTGCAGGTGCGTGGCAGCCGAATTCGTGAGAATTCGGGTGTTTTGCGGGGACTCCGAAGTCTCACGACTTCGGCTACGATCCTTGCCGAGCGATCTTCGGGTTTCTTTCGTGGATTGTCGACGCACGTGCATGTGGGCTGAGGGCTTGCGCGGCCGACGAAATCTACTCGGGTTGGCTCTCCTGGTCGCTCGGTTCACCGCCGGTGTCCTCGACGGGTTGCCGCATCACCTGCCGCTCCGTAGCGCTGCCTTCCGCCGGCGTCGTGCCGAAAAGCTCGGCGTGCGCAACGGACCTCGGACTGGCGCGGAACTCCTCCTGGCCGCGGCGAACCACCAGATCCACGTTTTGGCCAACGGGCATCCGATCGATGAATGCCGCCAGGTGTGCCGGTGTTGCCACCGGCGTTCCCTGCACCGCCACGATTTCGTCGCCCACCCGGATCCCGGCTATTGCAGCCGGGCTGTGCACCTCGATCGCGCTAACCACTATTCGCCCTTGCGCGTTCTGCACCACCCGAATCCCCAATGCCGCTCCCCGATCCTGCGGCGAACCTCCCTGGCCCGCGATCGACTCGTACCTCACGAGCGGCATCGCCGCCTGGAACTGGTTGTCGCTGCGCCGGTAGTTGACCAGGAACTGGTCGCCCACGCGGGCTCGCGAGACCGCCAGCAGCAACTGTTCCGCCGACTCCAGCGCAATCCCATTCAGCGCGACAATCTGGTCGCCAACCTGGATCCCCGCCACCTCTGCCGGTCCCCTGGGAGCGACTTCGCTCACAATCGCCTGGGGAAAAGCAGCCCGGTCGAGGCTCAGGCCGAGGGCGCCTCCGTTGGGAATCCCGATGGAGACGTTCTGCCATCCGGCGAGTTGTTCTTGCAGGCGGTCGGCAGGCAGCACGATCTCTTGGGCAGCTTCGCCTCGCTGAATCCGCACCGGCACCGGTTGACCGGCCCCCGCCCTCTCCAGAATCGCTGCCTGCCAGTCGTCAACCGACTGGACAACCTGTCCGCCGACAGCCAGAATCCGGTCCCCTGCCTGTAGCCCCACATCGGCGACCAGGCTGCCCGGCACGACATTGGATATTGGAAGTCCCGGTATTCCCTCTGCCAACGCCCCGATCCTCAGCCCCAAGGTCGTTCCCAGGTTGCCGGTGAGGCGGCCGGGAGCGTTGACCGGCTGTTGCATCAAAGCGGCACTACCGGCCGGGATCTGTCCAGGTGCGACGACTCCGCTGCCCAGCGTACCCTGCCTGCTTCCGACACCCGGCATCGAACTGGCAGCGGAGCCGGCACCCGAAGCACCATTGGAAGTCGGCCCTGCATTGACTGCTGTTCCGGTAGCCGTACCCGGCACACCGGTGGCAGCAGCACGCCCAGATTCGGCGCAGTGCCCACCGCGCTGCCGACACCCGTGTTGTCGCTCACACCACTGCCCACGCCCGTTCTCGCCCCTACGGCGCTACCGACACCCGTGCTGTCGCTCACACCACTGCCCACGCCCGTTCTCGTTCCTACTGCGGCGCCGACACCAGAAGGATTTGCCGCAGTCCCTGCCGCCGTTCCCGTGCCTCCGGGGTCAGCCGCTGCACCTCCAACTGCTCCACTCCCTGTGGCCCCGCCTCCAGTGCTTCCGCTTCCCGCGGCTCCACCTCCGCCCGCGCCTCCGCCTCCGCCCGCGCCTCCACCGCCACCGCCTTGGGCGTACAGACCATGAGCGCCGCCCGCAATGCAGTAGAGCCCCAAGGCTAGCCATGCGAGAGCGGATGACAACCACCTGCGCCCGCGACAACGGATTATTCGTACTCGTTTCATGCTTAGGCTCCTCGATTCCTCGCGAAAGTTCTCATCTATCCGACCATCCTTGCCCCACGCGGGCCCCATGCGGATAGCCGCTCACGGGAAGATCAACCGGCTCAGAGGGACCCGTCGGCAACACAGCCCGTTGTTGTCTGAATCCAGCAAATCCAGTGCCGTCTTCGACTCGTCTGAAGAGCTGCGGCGGCCATCAAACGTTTGCTTGGTCGCGAGGACGTTTGCGGATCTCGATGGGCATGGGTAGTGTCCTGTCGGGGGCAAGGACCGGCGAATGCAGAAGGGGCCGCTGCTGTTCGGATCCTGCCGGAGGTCCGATCCAGCGCGGCCCCACAGACGCTCATGTCCGCAACGAAATCACGCCCGCTGCCGGTTGCATTTCTGGAACAAAGTCCACGGTTCAGCGGGTCGAGCGTTGCGATCCTTCGGACGAGGTGCCCCCAGATGGCGCCCCGTTGTTCTGAGGTTGCCCCGTCTGCGGCTGTCGGCTCTGCTCCGACTCCCCGATTTCTGGCGAATCGGTCTGCGGCAGCTCACGATCCGAAGCGTTTTCGGACTGCGCGCGCGACCGCTGGCCCTGGTCTTGCTGACCCGGAGCCGACGGGGTATTCTGCGAGGCATCGGATTGTCGCTGTTGGTTTCGCATTTCACCCGGACGCTCGGCGGCGTCACCGCGCGCCGCGGCACCTGGTTCCGAATCGCGGGGGGCCTGCAATTGCTGCGATTCGGCGTTGGGCTGCTCGCCGAGCCTCGGCGTTTCCATGCGGCTTTCACCTTGCAGATCGGTTCGCTGCTGCTCGGTCTGCAGACGTGTGCTTTGCTGAGACCGGCCGTTCAACTCCAGTGAGTCTTCCCCGGTGGGACGGGCGGCCGTGCGTTCGATCCTCTGCGAGAACTGCTGCACCTGCGCGAGGAACTGCGGGTCGTTGATCTTCTCCCAGCGGTTAACCTCAATCTGCGGCGCATGACGCAATCGGTCGATTGGCATGTTCAGCACCAGGTGCTGAGTCTGCTGCTCAGCACTGAAGCGGAGATGAAACACGTCGAAAGGAACAACAACCCAGTGTTCTCCGATCACCGGCGAAGCGAGGACCACGTGCTGGATACAACGGCCGGCGGGGTCGAAGAGTATGTCCTTCACTACGCCCACTTGCCTGTTCTCCCCGCCCCAGATCGTCATTCCGACCAGTGTGCTGCCGCGGAACATATGGCCGTGAGCCTGGAACTGCCCACGGACCGTGCCCGCTTGAGCAGAAACCCCTTCCGTCTGTGCGGAGGTTTCCGTGCGGCGTTCTGCCGCGGCAGCGTCCTGTTGCACTCGCGGAACGTTGCCGGGCATGTGGCCCGGAACCGGGTGCGCCGGCTGAGCGGTCGCGGGAGGAGGCGCCGGCTGAGCAGCCGGAGGCGCCAGGACTCCCGGGCGCCGCAACACTTGGGCCTCAGCCGGCGCTACGGCCGAGAGCAGGGCAGCCGTGCTGAGAAAAGCAAACATCACGCGCATCGCTATCTCCTTTGCTACTGTTGACACCACGACTCTGCACCGGCGGTCGTCGCTACGGACGGTGTCCGCGCGGTCCCCGTGGACAGCGTGCAGGTCGCGCGCAGTCACCTTGAGCAAGTGGTATGCCGATGTTCTTCGCACCCTCCATGCGAGCAGGTCAGGCAGATTGCAGAGGCGTCCGGCGGCACACTCGTCGTGGAAGCGAGACAAGTTGGCGCGCAAAGCTCCGGCAAAATGTCCGCTGCGAAGGTATCAGGAAAGTCAAGGCGTTCAGTCGCCCAGGATGAACCGGCGCAGCACCGTGTAGCACTCCGGTGAATGCAGAAACCCTCTCCGCTCGCTGACCAAAATGGGCGCGGAGACGGTGTGCTGATCGAAGTCGACCTCCGCGAAACGGGTTTCGACGTCGTGGAGCAGGGCCTTCCATCGCTCCGGACGCAGTGCGTGCAGAATCCTTCCCAGAGTGACGTGCAATCCCGGCTGCTGGTCGCAAAGGCCGGTGTCCTGGAAGCGGCGGCGGATGCCCCACGGCGTGGAGCACCGGTGGAGCCCTTTTGCCATGACCGTGCCGTCCGGTGCAATGATGATGCCCCGGAAGTCGACGGTGTATGCGCGTTGACTTTCGAGCCAATCGAGCTCCGGCTTGAACCGGCTGACGATCTGCTTGTGGCGCTCGAGGTCCCTTTCCCCTCGCCGCAGCCGGTCGAGAATCACGACGTTCAAGTGATACGTGCCGGCCGGTTGCCAAAACGTCGCGCGGCAAAGCTCGGGGAACGAGCAGCGAAGTTCGTGCACGGCCTCGTGGAGCTGCTGGTGCATGTGGGAACTCCGGGGAACGATCGACTGGATGGCGAGCGAAGTGGCAGGAAGGAGGCGGACGACATCGCCGTCGCAACAGAGCGGCAGGTCATCGCGGACCTCATTCTGGGGCTTGGCTTTTACTCGTTCGAAGAGGATGCGGTAGAAGTCCGCCACCTCTTCGATGGTTTTCGCGGGCTGTGGATCGGTCATCGAATACGTCTCCGGAGAAAAAGCCTTTTGGCTGGTGCGGCCGTGCGCGGCCAGGTACGCAGTACGATGCGGGCCGACACAAACCGGCCTACGTCAACAGCTCTCGGTACAACGTCCCCAAACGACGGACGTATCCATTCCATGTCAGGTGCTCGACCGTTTTCGCGATTGCCACGCGCCGATCGGAGCCGCACGGACTGCCGATCTGTTGTGAGACGGCCGCGGCGAGACGCTCGACGAATCCGTCCGCCTCCGCGGCCAGCGGCTCCTCGCAGCTCAACCCCGGTATGAGTAATGCGTCTCCGCGGCGGCGCAATTCGGCGGGCACGAATTCGGCGGGCCCTGCCTGGTCGGTGGCCACGACGGGACATCCGCAAGCCAGGGCCTCCAGGATCACCAATCCGAACGGCTCACGGTAGGCCGGCAGCACGAACACGTCGGCCCTCTGCATCAGCGCGGCCACGCGTTCGTAGGGCACGGCACCGAGCAAGACCATGTCTTCCGCGACTGCCAATTCGGCGGCCAATCGCAGGTATCGATCCCGTTCGGCCTCGGGGCCCGAGCCGGCCACGATCAACAACGGCCGCGTCTGCTCTTGCCCGGCGAGCCGAGCCAGCGCGCGAATCAGCCACTCGATGCCTTTGCGGCGATCGTATTTCGCGACGGTCAAGACCACGCGCCTGCCCGCGACGTCCTGCCAAGGAAATCCTTCCATCCACGACCGATCGTCTTTAGGACGCACTTGGAACAACTCGGGGTTGTAGCCGTTTCCGAAGACGCGGATCCGCTGCTGCAGGGTCGGATAGCGACTGCTTACTTCCGCGGCCGATTCGCGGGTCAATGCCAGGACTGCATGGATGCGGCTGGCCCAAGGCCGCACGAGATCATACAGGTGCGGCGAGTCGTCGGCGCGGAACAGGTCGGTTCCGTGGACGGAGACGACGATCGGAATGCCGTCCGACTCCATGGCGGCAACGGCCGCCAGAAGCCAGAGGTGGTGGACATGCAGGACGTGAGGTTGAAATCGGTCGATCAGCCGGCGAATACGGCGACTCCAGACCTCGACATAAGTCTCCAACTGGCCGACCGAAAGCTCGCGGAACGCGACGGATCGGTAGGGCATTCGGTTCGACATGCCGGCAATCGCGAAGGGAAAGCCTTCGGGAGGCTCGGCGTCGAAACGGGCGCAGTCCAGGTAACGCGGCTGCCGGGCGAAGAGCCGCGAGGGCTCATCCTCGGCATAGCCGCCACAGAGGACGACGAAGTCGGCGCCGGCCACGGCCGACCGGTCGACCATCTCTTTGAGTACAATGCCGCTGCCCGTCGAACCGATCTTCTGGCAGAGGAGCATCAGGACGGTGACCGCCGGCGGCAGAGGGCCGGCGCGGGTTGG
Organism: Thermoguttaceae bacterium; assembly: GCA_040768665.1. GTDB lineage: Bacteria > Planctomycetota > Planctomycetia > Pirellulales > Thermoguttaceae > JABWBD01. The sequence continues at coordinate 139,686 of JAXGMN010000021.1, read as the reverse complement.
CCGGGCAACCGGCTCGGCCGGCCGCTGTGCAAGTCGCCCGAGCGGAGTGCCTTGCGGCGGCGGTCCGTGGCGCGAGCTGCCGCGAGCGTACCATTCGGCGAAGTCAGGCGGACTATTTGAGCCAGACGACATGGGTCTTCTCGCATATCTCGTCCCACACCTGGGCGTCGTGCGACCGCTCGAGCAGCCACAACCGGTCGATCGGCACCGGCTCGCCGTCCAGGTATCGTTGAAACTGGCTTCGAGCCAACTGCTTCATCCGCTCCATTACCTCCTCCTCGACGTGCTCCGGGGTGCACAGCGTAAAATGCGGCTCGAAGGAACCCAACACGTAAGGCGACTGGTAAGCGTCGAGCATGGTGCGCCCGGTCGCATCGAGCGGTTTGAGCTGGGCAAGCACCTCGGGATCGAGGGTGTAGTTCGTGCCCAGCGCCTGGGGCCGAATCTTGACGGCGATTTCCGCGAGCAGCCGCTCCAGTTGCCCCGACTTTTCCGAACAGCGGAGCTCCAAAGAATTCCTCCAAAAACGCCCGCAGGAGAGTTCATCGATCCCAAGTTCGAAGCGGGGGATCGAAGAGGCAATCTCCCGGATCTCGCACATCAGGGAAGGGATCTGCGACTGTTCGAGGAACATCACGTCGGCAATGGTCAGATGAAAGCCGTACTTCGTCGCGGCGCCGACGTGCTGCCGGAATTCCTGCAACTCGGGTGTAGCCTTCAGTTCGCTTCGCGTGAAAACGTCGTAGCCGAGCAACGCGGCGCCGCGGCGGTAGAAATTGCTGTCGGGATGGGGAATCGCGTACAAGGCCACCTGCCGGATCGACTCGGGATGGACGAAGCGTTTCGATCGCTCGCGACGGACGCGGACCCGGAATAGCTCCCGGGCATCGACGGCGTCTTCCAGATAATAGTGGATCATCTCCTCGAGGAAGTCGCACAGCGAGCCCGGCCTTCGGACGATCGTGGCGGGGCACAAGTTCCCGAGCATGCGGTAGCCCATGGGATAGTAGACGAAGCGGCTGTTGTCGAAACGAAAGATGGACATCGTGGGATAGTTGTTGAACAACTTCACCTCGACGTTGGGCACATCCACGGTCTCGTGGAGCAGTGCTTTCACGCGGTTGACGATGCCCTCCGCGGCAACATGCGGCGGTGCCTGGCATCGTTCCTCCTCGACCAACCGCTGGGTGACGTGCGGCGAGAAGGGATTGCCGAAGCAGATCGTCGCCCGCATCTTTCCCGCCGCGGCGCGACGCACGATCAGTCCGCGGAGTTCGCCGCTGAAGAGGATGTTGAGCCCGGTGCCCACGAACGTGATCTCCTCGCTCGTCCGGACCCAGTCGGTGAGACACTGGGCGAACTCCGATTCGCCGATGTTCGTATAGCCCACCATGTCCGTGCCGAAGCCGCCAAGGTTTCTTGGATCGCGTCTTGGGGACAGATCCTGCGACATGCGTCTTTGGATCGCCTCGCCGATCTCAAAACAGGCGCCGGCAACCTCCTCTTGGGGGTGACCGGATTCCGACTTCACGATCTTCGCCGTGGTGACGCCGGAAAGGTTGGACGGCAGCTCCACGTCGGGATGGCGGATGACGAAGGTACGGGTCCGACCGAGGCGGGCGATGAAGAACCCCACTTCCATGAGAACGTTGTCGCGCGGTACAAAGCCCTTTCGTGCTTCGGGCCGCCCGGGGCGCAGGCAATACTCGTCGTCGGGAGTACACACGAGAATGGCGAAGTCGAACTTGTGCTCTTCGACGGCTCTTTCCAACGATTCTATCGTCGCCTCGCCCAACTGGAATACGCCGTCGCGCCAAACCATTGCCTCGGCGTACTCGCTCAAACTTCGGGAAATGGCACGGGCATACCGGAGCCCTTCCGTGGAGGAGCCGATGTAAACACGGGGCTTCGCCTTGTTGTGCATGGTTGCATGGCCGATTGAATCGAGCCTCTCCTGTCTGCGAGTCACTGTTCGAATCGCCTTAAGCCGGCAGCTCAAGTGCCGTCGATCATCTCACCTTCCGTCACCTCGCCGATCTGCTGAAAGCCGCCGGCGGTCAGTTTGGGCACGTCCTGTTTGCAGGCGGCCACCAGGAGTCCGCCATTGGTCTGAGGATCTACGAGCGCTGCTGCCCGTCTCGGGTCCTCGAAGCCTCGCAGGCGCCGGCGGCTGCGGGCGAAGTCGAGGATGCCGTCGGTGAATTCGCCGCAGAAGCTGCGGCAATCCAGGCCCGCGATGAAGGGGAGGACGGGAACACTGTCTAACTCGAGGCGGGCCCCGAGGCGGTCGCCCAACAATTCACACAGGTGCCCCAGCAGCCCAAAACCCGTGACGTCGGTCGCAGCGTGGACGGCGACCTCCACGGCGGCCCTCGCCGCAGGACCGTTTGACGTGCACATCAACCTCGTGGCCTCGGCGTACTGTTCGCCCTCGATCAAGCCGAGGCGATACGCGCGGACGGCAATACCGACGCCGAGCGGCTTCGAGAGCAGTAGGGCATCCCCGGGTTGCGCGCCCTGCTTGCGGAGGAGTCGTTCCGCCATGGGGCGTCCGATCACTGTGAGGCCGACGAGTGTGTCGTGGCCGCGGAGTGTGTGTCCGCCGATGAGCTGCGCCGACTCATTGGCGCAAGTCTCGGCGAGCCCGACCAAAATTGCCTCGGCATACTCGAGCGGCGAGCGGCGGTCCAGCATCATCATTGCCAGCGCAGCCTGAGGCGCGCCCCCGCATGCGTAGATGTCGCTAATTGCATTCAACGCTGCGATGCGGCCGGCGGTATGCAGGTCGTCACCTACCAGGGGGCCAAAATCCGTCGTAGCCAGCAGGGTCTCGCCAGCCACCGACAGCACGGCACAGTCGTCCCGCTCGTCGGTCGACAGGCTTGGGGCTTTGCCGGTCGCGCCATCCAGCACGGCCAGGAGCTCCACCAGGTCCAAAGGAGGAAGCTTCGAGAGGCATCCGCCCAACTCCTGAATCTCGCGCCGCGGCAAGCGGATGCGTTGTGACTCGCGAGGCGGCATGGCACACCCTTTCAGCGACCAGGCGGCTATTGGCCGCGCGAAGAGCAGCGGAATGCGAAACCCAGCCCCTGCTTCAGCAGTGAAGCAGCTTCCCGTTCGGGAGGTATTATAGCTGTCGGCGATGAGCGTGCCAATCGGCCGGCCCAGAGACCACAGAACCGCACCTGCAAAAGGCTCTCACGGGCAGTCTTCCTACGAACCGACCAACTCGACCGCCGAGCGGTCGGTGACAATCCGCGGGCAATCGCCCAGCGGGGCCGCAGGGACTGTCCAAGTCGCGCCGGATCGCTTTGCCTGCGGCAGCTCATACACGGTGGCGGAAAGGGGATCGACCAGCACGGGCGTCTCGAGCACGGCGCCTGCCGTATCGGGAATCACCAGGTCCACAGCCCGCTCGCCGAGTGCACCTCTCAGGTCGGCCGGCAGCCAGTAGGCATGTAGCGGCCGCCCGTTGCGGACGAAGGCGGCTTTCAGCAAAGTCGATTGGTCCAGCGGCAGGCCGTCGGCGGCCGAAATCTCCAGCGGGCGTTCGGCCCATCGCGTGTCGGAGTCGAACAGGGCGCACAGGCACTGATACGCGAAATAGGCCGGTTTGGCCGTATAGTTGCTCCGCCGCAACAGTCCTTTCGGGTTCAGACGCCCGTCGGGGGTGCCGTCTTCGTTCGGATAGAGCATGTCGACCGCGTGGAAATACGAGCTGAGCTCGACTTGCAGCCGCAGATCGCTCAGCGTGCGCCGCACAACCCAGCGGGCCTGCAGTGGCTCGGTCCATGGATATTTGGCCAGGGCGCCGGTGCCGGCCGTCTGCGAAGGGCATCCGCTCTCGCCCTGCCACAGCGGCTGTTTGAGACCGTGCCTTGCCAGCACCTCGCGGCAACCGGCCACGCCGGCCTCGTATCGGTCTTCCGGAGTTGCGCGGTACCAATGATACGAGACCTTGTCGACCAGCTCACCGAGCCCCAGGTCGAAGCAAGCCTCGAAATACGACGGGCTCCACACGGCCGGCCCGACGATCATCGCCCCCGGCACGGCGCGGCGGATGAGGGGGGCGGTCATCCGCACGAATTTGACGTACTCGCCGGGATCCGCGTCGTGCGGCTTCCAGAAGTTGCGGTGGTTCGGCTCGTTCCAGATTTCCCAATGCTTGACGCGATCGCGGAAGTGATCGGCCAGTGCCGCCACAAAACGGAGCCAGGCCTGCCGGGCCTCCTTGTCCCAGAGCGGCACCCACCCGACGGCAAACTGGTTGGTAGCCTCCGGCGTGTACAACCGGTTGCCGTAGCCGAGATTGAACCAGGGCTGAATCCCGATGGCCAGCAGCCGATCGACAATCGCGTCGAGCCAGGCGAAGTCGTACGTACCCTTGGCCGCCTCGCAACGGCACCAGCCCGTTTGCACCCGGGCCCATTTTGCGCCCAGTTGGGCGAGGAAAGGATAAGTCGGCTCGGGCTCGAACATCTTCCGGTCGAGCGTCTCAAAACCGACACCGAGCGGCGAGGCGGCGATGGATTTCGACGGGCGCGGCTGAACCTTGCCGAGAACCTCAAGTCGCCGTGGAACCGCGCCCCCAGCGGATCCCGGCAACCAAGCCGCGCCGGCGGCCATGGCCAGCGAACGGCGCAGAAACGACCGTCGCGAGACGGTTCCCGCATTGCGCGCCACGCCGAAGACGCCGACGACCTGGTTGCGATTTGCCGGCATAGGCGGATTCTCCTGAGTTTGAGGGAAAGCGCTCACGATAAGGGTTTCGTGACAGGGAATTGGATTTCCGTTGCGAACCCTTCGATCTTGTTTTCGACCAGGCGGATTTCTCGCGTTTCCGCACCCAACCGGATGCCGATTCTTCTTGCGGGACCGCGGGTTTCAACGAGATGGTTGGCGCGGATGGTGACCTCCTCGGTGCCTCCCTGGACGTCGATGCCGATTCCGTCTTCGGCGCCGCTGTCTTCGATGCGGTTTTTCTCCAGGCGATTGCGGTGAGGGGCGAAATCCTTGCCCCGCTCCGGCCGAAAGAGCACGCCGACCTTGCCGCTGCGGCGGACGGTGTTGCCGGTGATGAGATTGTCGGTGTCGTGATGCCCGATCGAGATCCCGGCGGTGGCCGTGTCGTCGATCGTGTTGCCTTCGGCCAGCCCGTGACGCACGCCCCAACAGAAGAACAGGCCGATGTTGTTTCGCACGAGGCGATTGTTGCGAATGACCGGCCGCTGCGAGCCGGATCCTGGATGGAGCCCCAGGCCGGCATTGTCATGGCTGTGGCAATTCTCGACGAGCACGTCGTGGCAGATCTGCCAGCTTATGCCGTCGCCGTTGTAGTTCCGCGTCGTAAGCCCGCGAAACTGCAGGCGGTTGCAGTCCTGCACGAAGATGCAGCCGGCATAGTTGCCGTTGAGGTTCTCATTTTCGCTCTTGTTGCCGTCAAGGGCCAGGTCTTCGACGGCGACGTCGACGACTTCCTCGCCGCTGAGAAGCGGGAAGAGGGTGGCGGCGGTGGCTTCCTGTGCCCGCCAGAAGTTTTTGCGCAGGGCGCGGTCGAGCTTGAATCGGTTGCCGGAGCGGGCAACGAGCGTCCGTTTCACCACGTCGCCGCCATCTTTTGTGCGGATGCAGACGCCATCGCCGATCTGGAAGCCGGCTGCGTCGGCCAGCGTGATCTCCTGGTCGAACCAGTCGGAATCGGCGGCCAGTTGGGTGGTCACCGAGGGTTCTTTGACCAGGAGGGTGTCTTGCCCGTTGCCGACAAGCCGGACTTTGGAACGGAGGAAGACGGCGTTTCGCAACCGATAGCTGCCGGGCAGGATGCGGACGGTCCCTCCGCCGAGGCCGGCAACATAGTCGACGGCAGCCTGGATTGCCCTGCTGCCGGTCCCGACGATGTCCGCGTTTTGCGGCCCAACCGTGATGGTGAGCTGCTCGGCCCATGCCGGCTCAATCGCATCGCCGGACGTTGCTCGGGGATCGGTTACTTCCGGGCGTTCTTCCGTCCGAGACGACCCGGAACACAGTGCTGTTGCGGCTGCGGAGGCCGCGGTCAGAAAGCCGCGACGCGTGCAGAGGAACGTGGCTTGGTGTTTCATGGCTGCTTTGCGAACAGGACGTTCTTGTTCAATCAGATCGCACAGAGTCTTTCAACGCCGTTTTCGAACGGCTACTATTATAGAAAACCGGAAGCGGGGAGACGATGCTATGAGGTATTATCTACGAATTGTGGTCGCGACTGCTCTGAGCCTGTGGGTGTCGGCTACCGGCGCCGAAGAGTCCCGCGTAGTCCAGAAGCTCAAGGCTGCCCAACCGGTGAAGATCGTGTGTCTGGGCGACAGCGTCACGGGGGTCTACTACCATACGGGCGGCCGACGGGCTTATCCCGAGATGCTTGAGATTGCGATCGAGAGCGCGTGGCCGAAGGGCAAGGTCAGCGTAATCAATGCCGGCATCAGCGGCAACACGACTGCCGATGGACTGAAACGGTTCGACAACGACGTGCTGAGCCATCAGCCCGACCTGGTCACGGTGATGTTCGGACTGAACGACATGGTCCGAGTTCCGATTGCCGAATTCGAGGCGAATCTCGCTGAGTTCATCCGTCGGTGCCGGGCCGGCGGCGCGGAAGTCCTGCTGTGCACTCCGAACTCGGTGATCGATACCTCGCCCCGACCGATCGCACGGCTGGTCGAGTATTGCGGCGCGGTAAAGCGGGTCGCCGAGCAGCGGCAAGTGCCGGTTTGCGACGTGTATGGGGCTTACGAATCGCTTCGCGGGCGTGATCCGCTGCAGTGGCGGATGATGCTCAGCGACGAAATTCATCCGAACATGGATGGACACAAACTGACCGCCGAAACGCTCTGTCGCTCGATCGCCGAGCGCGATGTATCGCTGGACCCGGTCGGTCCGCCACAGCCGGCAATGCCAAGACTGCTGACGCTGGTGAATTCGGGAAAACCGATCCGGGTGCTCGCCATGGACCCGTACGACCGGTGGATCGCCCCAGCCCTGAAGTCGGTCGTTCCCGACTGCAAGGTCGAAGTGACGTGTTGGTCGACGGCTGGTCGGACGCTTGCCGAGATCGAGCAGGAGGCAAAAGGCATCCGCAATGCAGCGCCCGACGTGGTGCTTGTGGCAGTACCGCTTGCCGTCACGCCGGAGGTCGACTCGCCTCCGGAGGAGGCGATCCGCGCATACCGATGGATCCTGAATTGGTCGCTCAGCTTCGGACAGCAGCAGTGGGATGTGGCAGGGATTGCTCCTTCGGTTCTCAAGGCCCCTGCCGGGCCCGAGGAAAGGGCTCGCGACGCATTTGCGCGACGGATGATCCTCGCCCAGGATCTGAGCCTGGTTGGTCGTGCTGAAGGTGACGCGTCGCCCCCGGAGCGCATTCTGGAAAGCTGGCTGCGAACACAACTCGGCGATCGGTGAGGCTGCCTTATGCCGGACTATGCGGGGACGGAATAGCGCACGTGGCGAGGTCCATAGAGGCGGCTTTCGAACCATCTCTTCAGACGCAGGACGTTTGCCCTGGCGGAAGGCAACGGGAAATGCGTGTAGCGGTACGTGGTCACATTCGACGTCTGCCAACCCTGCTTCCACTCGGGCGACCCGGTCCCGAAGTCGTACAGCCGGTCGCCCCGGCGAAAACTGTCTTCAAGGACGAGCATCTGGAGGACCGTGCCGGGCCCGAAGGGGGCGAAGCGGGGGTCAAAACCCACGCGGAGCCCAGTGACGTGGCCGCGGTAGTGATAGTTGTAGGCGAAGGCGATGGGGGTGCGGCCGAGCAAGAGGAGGTTCACGTCGAGTGTTCCGGCGCGAGCCGCCACTTCGTGCAGATCGCGGAGGTACTCAAGGCACGACGCATGGCAGAGCGTCGTTCCATCGGTCGACCCCGCCTGCCAGCTCACGCTCGCGACGCGACAGCAGTCATCAAAGAGGTCCGGACGTGGATCGCCGTCGCCGCAGCTTCGTCCTGCGGGACGGTAGCGGAGATGGGTCACCTCGCCGAGTTCCGACAGCCGCCGGTAACACCGACACGCATTGTGGCGCCATTTCGGTGTTCGGCTCCGCCAGTATTCCTCCCACGATTGTTCAAGCTGGACGACGGCCGCCTGCGCCCAAATCTGCTTGGAAACGGGCAGGCCCGCCAGCCGCATGGCGTTCGGAGTACGGCCGCAGTCGCATCCCGACGCATCGACGTTGCGAAGATCGAGCAGATCCCAATCGCGGCGGGTATGGCGGATGTGATGCATTGCCGCGGCAAGAGTCGCGGCCGGATTCGGACCGATGGGGCCGTAGAAGGTACCCCAGTCGTCCAACGGATACCCAAGCACGCGAACCGGTCCGACACGCGTGGTTTCCGTTCGCACGGCCAGCGGGAGAATGCCGATCTTCTCTCCCGCCGACGACACGATCAGCACGCGAAGCCGCTGCCGCTGGCCGTAATGCCGCCAATAGGTCGTGAGCCAGTCGAGCGAATGGAAGAATGTGGCATTGCGGGTCTGCGGCAGCAGGTGGTCCCAGAGGAGGCGATGGTCGGCCAGGTTGGCGGCCTCGGTGATCTCAACAACGCTGGGCATCGCGACGGCAACTCCCGGGGTCCTCACTGGTTGCGGCTCTCTGGGGATCTGCCGAACATGCAAGGTTGGTGCCAACGGGCGGTGTTCGCGTCCGGCGCAGCGCCCGACCAGGGCGCAGGGGCCCCGCGGAGGCAAGTTTGTGCGAAATGCAGCGAGACAGAGAATCGCGGCCATACGAAAGGCCGCGTTTCAAAATGGCAACGAGAGCGACTCGGTGATGCTTAGGGGCAACAGGTTCGGCCTACCGCGATTCCGATGGCGGCCGAGGCATCTGTTCCCGCGGATTCGCCACGCAGGCCCTCTCAGCAGGGGGGTAAGTCGCGTGAAATTCGCCGCGAACCGAGCCCGAGAGCCCGCTTGAGACCTATACTCTAGGCTATGAACCGGGCACTATGGAAAAAGGCGATCGCCGACGCATGGGTGCAGATGGCCGCCAGCGCGGCCGTGCTCTGTCTGTTCTGTTGGCTTTTCGTCTGGCTGATGAGCTTTCTGAGGCTCGGGGCATGGGCGAACCTGTTGCAGTTCGTCCCCGATTCCTTCCGGCCGATGATGGGAGCTCCGATCCATCAGCTCGCTTCGCCGACAGGGCAGCTCAGTTTTCTTTACGTCCACGTGGTGACGCTGTTAATCTGCGTCGGCTGGGCAATCGGGAGAGGTTCAGATGTTGTTGCGGGCGAGATTGCGCGCGGCACGATGGAGCACCTTCTGACGCTTCCCGTATGGCGAGTCAGCGTGATGTTTGCGCCGTCTGTCGTGACGGCGATTGGGGCGATGTTGTTGGCGTTTTCCGTGCTGGCCGGGATTGGATTGGGGCTGACGACGGTCGAGTTTCACGGCACGGTGACGGTCTTGTCCTTTCTGCCGGGAACGGCGAACCTGTTCGCGATGACGTTTTGTCTCGCGGGGATCACGGCGTTGTTTTCGGCATTCGAGCATGACCGGTGGCGAACCATTTGGCGAGCCGGCGGACTGTTCGTGATTTCGCTCATCGTGAAACTCGTTGCGAGAGTCTGGCCGGACGGTGCGTGGCTTCGATGGTTCAGTTTTCTGAGTGCGTTTGAACCGCAGACGCTGATTCTCTCGGCCGACGAGTGGAGTTTGGGGATCCGCTACGATCTTACTCTCGTGGGCCTGGGCATTGCGGCTTATGTTGCTGCGGCGACTGTATTCTGGTACCGCGACATTCCCGTACCGCATTAGGCAGCAAGAAAGAAAATAGGGCCGCCAGGTCGTCCGTCCTCGGCGGCCCTTTCTCGTCGTTGCGGGCACGCAGCTTCAGCGCAAGCCGAAGCCTTTACGAGCGCTGCTTCGCTTCAGCGGTCGAACGTGCGCTACGCGGTGGCTGCCGTAGCAGCCTTCCTCTTGGTAGTCTTCTTCTTAGCGGCCTTCTTCTTGGCGACCTTCTTGGTGCCTTTCTTCTTGGCCACCTTCTTCTTGGCGCCCTTCTTCTTGGCCACCTTCTTTGCAGCCTTTTTCTTGGCTGCCTTTTTCTTGGGCACAGCAAAACCTCCGTCCAAGGGTTCTGGCGAGATCCTTCCCGGTGCCTTTTGCTGGGTTAGGCTACCCGTTCGATCGCGCCCTTTCACAAGACAACCAACTACCTTCTTAGCAACCTCCTCAGGCGAAGTTCCTTTGTCTTCGCCTTCAGAGAAGGTTTACTCGCGCGAAGGAACTTGTTACGCGTATGTTGTACATATTTTACGCGACAATGCAACACTTTCTATGGCTCAAGAGGAAAAATTTTCAAAAATTTTTCGCCGCGAGGTGCATGACACGGTCAAATTCGTTCCTTCGCCGTTGCCAAGCAGACGTTTTTGGACCGCACGCACGCCATAAGAAAACGTTACCAGCGTTGCCGGTAAGCCTGGAGCGTTGTGTAACTCGTGTATGCCATGTAGCCGAAAAGGATCGCCGCAAATAGACTCTGCCACAGGAGCAAACCGATCGCTGCGAGGGTTCCTGCGGTTACCATCGAGAGCATCAACGAACGCGGGATCCCTTCTCGCCGATCCAGCAACAGGAAGATCTCGCGCGCGATCTGCCCTCCATCCAACGGATAGATCGGCAACAAGTTGATCACTCCCCAAAAAATGCTGACGAAAAGGAGATAGTAGATGAATTCGGAGAGAACCTGGCTGCCGACCGGTTCCATTTGGATGTTCAGGAGCATCGGCAGTCCGAACTCAAACGCAATGGCATATCCGGCCACCCAGACCGCGAGCGCGACGAGGCCCGCCAGGACGAATCCCGCCGCGGGACCGGCAACGGAAATGATTATCTCCCTTAGGGTTGCGCCCGTGGCCGTGCCGTGCCATCCGTCCTGCTGCGACGAGGTCAGTCCGCCCAACGCATAGAGCGTGATCCAGGGACGCCGACCGTAGAACCGCATGGCGGCGGCGTGTCCGAGCTCGTGTACGACAACTCCGAGGAAGACTGCCGCGACCCATGGCAACAGGGTGGCGAGGAAGTCGCGGGCGTTGGTCGTTTTGAGCAGCGTGTGGGCCATCAACAGCATGGCCAACAGCCAGAAGAACGGATGGACCCGAACTGGAATGCCCAAGAGCCGGAAGTGCAGATCGTACGCGGTGCGCGGCGGTTCGCCCAGGATCACGGATTTGCTCCTTGTCTGTGCAACGAATGGGCAAAATAGATAAGGAGTATTGCAGTAGTTGCGGGGCTGCGGAGGACCGTTCAGGAATGTCGTTCCGCCTCAGGTTGCCGACGCGAACGGCAGGAAGCGTCGCGAGGCAGGAAGTGCGGTCGCGAAATCTTTGCGGGCCGATTCGCCAAAGTGCGGAGGATGTACTCCGCAGCGCGGCTTGAGGCACCGGTGCGGGCCACCTCCGCCTTCAGCCTGCTCAGCCGATCGACACGCTGCCGGTAAGCGGCCGTGTCGGTCAGCCAGTGCGTGATGTGGGCAGCGACGGCCTCCGACTTGTCTTCGCAGGTGAGATACTCGGGAAAGAGCGCCCGCTCCGGATGGTCGTCGGACACATTTTCGGAAAACGGATCCTCGGCCGCGAGCAGGTTGACCAGCGTAATGTATTTCACCTTCCGAAAAACCCCTTGGACACGGTAGGCCAGCGGACTGATTCGGTACAGAATCACTGTCGGCTTCGTGTGACAGAGCAGTTCGAGCGAGACCGACCCGGAGACGGCCAGGCAGCAGTGGGCCGATTGCATCAGTTCCGGTGTTCTGCCGACGTGGATGCTCGCCGCCAGACCACGGTCCGAAAGAGCTTTCGCAGCCATGTCCGCGTGAAGCGGTTTGAACGCGGCAATGGCAAAGCGAGCTTCGGGAACCTTGGCTCGAACGCGTCGCGCAGCTTCGAGCAGCATCGCCAGGTTCGCGGTGACCTCTTGGGTTCGCGATCCCGGCAGGATCGTGACGAGCAGTCCGTTTTCCCCGCGATATTGTCTCACAAAGTCGACGTCGCACTGCTTGGGGTGCATTTCGTCGAAGAAGGGATGCCCGACCAGTACGGCGTTGCATCGATGGCGGAGGAACCAGTCTGCTTCGAAAGGCAGTGCGCAGAGCACATGGTCGACAAGTCGGCGCATCTTCCGAACGCGCCAGCGAGCCCAAGCCCAAACCTGGGGGGGCGCGTAGTAGAATACGGGAATGCCGTGTGCTTTTGCTCGGCGCGCAATCCACCAATTGAATCCCGGATAATCGATCAGGACCACGGCATCGGGTTTGTGGTGGCGGAAATAACGGTCGGCGCGACTGACGAGTTCGAGAAACCTGTGCAGATTCAGCAGCGTATGCAGAAACCACATGACCGCCAGAGAGGTCAGATCTTCGTGGAGCCGGCACCCCGCAGCGGCCATTTCCGGACCGCCATAGCCGACAGCCGCCAGGTCCGGGTGGCGTTGGCGTAATTGGCGAATCAGGTTGGCGCCGTGCAAGTCTCCGCTCGGCTCGCCGGCCGAAAAGAATATCGTAAGCGATCGTTGATCTTCCATGTTTGCTCCTCCTGAGCAGACGGCAATCGGCGAAAAAAATCTGTCCCTTTCGGCTGCCCTCTTAATCCCGATCTGGGGGTAGTATCGCAGATTGCCAATCGCTGACAAAGTGCAGTTTCGCCCGCGTGCCACGTGCGTCAATGGCTCGGAGCCAGTACCCATTTCGGGATAGCTCTTCGCCGTCAAGGGCTGATTGCACCCCTCATTCCGACTGCAATTCTTAGAAGTAGCTCTGGATGTTGTAGACGCTGGGTTGGTGGGCGTAGGGCTTGGCTCGCCCGTCTGAGTCGGCTTGCGTGAAGATCAAAAGGCTTTGACCGCTGTAAGGCTGGTAGAGCACGAGTTCATCTCGCTCATCGCCGGAGAGATCCACAGCGAATGCCTGAGTGGCCACCTGGGATTTCGTTGTTCCCCACCGCAATCGGTTGCTCACCGGCTCTTCGTGTTCGCCCAGGTCGGCAACGACGTTGCCGAAACCATCAACGAGGCAGCGGTCGATGGGTATCCAGAGCGATTGGATCTGCCTGTTCTTCCAGTTCACGACACAGGGGAAGTCCGGGTATCCCTCCAATTCCCGCCGGTGCTGGAAGGTGGCAAGACTCGTCCCATCCTCCGCCCGCACCGTAAGGAAATCGCCCCGGTGGCCGCTCCTCAAGATGATCGCCTCCAGGCCGGGCCGGTTCTCGATGAAGTCTCCCGCCCAGATTCCTTGCCCATGGCTGACCTCGGCCCTGGTCTTCTCCCAGAGGGTTTCGCCCCGTGGGGAGAGGCAGGCGGCGGGTCCGGTGTTGCAGATACTCACGAGCACGGTTTTCTCGGACTTGCCGGTTTCGAGGATCGCCGTGCAATCGGCATGGTTCAGGTACTTCTTCTCCCAGATGACCTTTCCACCAGAATCGGCCAACAGGGTGCCGCAGACGATCTCGTCTCGACCGTCTCCATCCACATCCCCGACTGTTGGCACATGGGCCATGGCTTTGCCATCGGCGGTCAAGTGCCAGATTGCCTGGAGCTTTGCGTCGAGGGCAACGGCATGGCAGGGCACGAAGCCGCTTGCACCGAAGATCATCACCAGCGATGGCGGTTTGTCCCGACCCTGGAGAAAAACGATCCTGCCAAGGGGATGGCAGCGGCTTCGTTTTCCTCCTCGTACCGCCAGGTCGAACGGCGACTCTCGGACCTGCTCGATCGTGCCCGTCGCTCCGTCCAGCACATACAGCATCGGCTTGCCATCCTTCCAGAACTCCGTAATGACCTCCGACCGGCCGTCCTGGTCGATGTCGTAGATCAAGGCGAGCCCTCGCAGTGCAGGCTCTTTCCCGACGCCATCGGGCATGTGACTTTGAATCGACGGGTCGCCGATCTCCCAGAGCTTCTTTCCGTCGTGGTTCAGGGCAACCACGTAACCCGGAGTCGTCTGCGGCCCCTGGCGGTAGAGCAGGAAGTCGACCTTTCCATCGGCGTCCAGGTCGCCCAGGCAGGGAAAACTCCCCTTGTGCCGGCCGAGGTCGATCTCCTTGCACAGCTTCATCTGACGGGTGGGCTTGACCGATCCCGCGTCGTCTGCGGCTTTGCCACGGCCTGCCAGCACCAAAGCTACCGTCGCAGCCACCAGCCCTGCCACGGCAGAAGAGCCCGAACCTTTGCGTTTCATGGTGCTCAATCCTTCTGAAAACGATTCTTCATCGACGCGCTCGGGAGCTGTGGCAGAAACGGGACTACCCCAACGAGCGGCTGAGGGAGTTCTGCGACCGCTCCGAAATCCGCCTGGCGGATATCTGTTCCAGACTGCACGACGAGCATTTTGGCGATGAGTTGCATCGGGACGGGGTGCGAAGATGATTCATGCCCAAGGGACACTCTTCAGCGCCTTTTCTTTTGCCGCCAGACGGAAAATCCGCCGAGCGTTGCCGTGCATGATCGGGTCAATAAGGGCCAAGGCATCGTCGATGCTCAGCCAGCCTTCCTCGACCAGTTCGCTCAAGGCAAGGGCGGTCCCTTGCCGGGCAATGATTGCGTGCCCCAAAACCTGCTCGACGTAGCGATAGTCCCCGCCGAAGGTGACGATCTTGTTCGCCGGGGCCGTGACCAGGTATTTCTTGAGGAAATCTTTCGCCGCCAAGGGATTGATGATCCACGCCCAGCACATGTCCACGTAGGCGTTGGTGTACTGCTTGGCGACCGAAATCAATTCCTCGTAGTAGGGATAGCAGATGTGCATGAACACGAACTGGGTCTCGGGCGCAGCACGGCACAGATCGCAAGCGGAGCCGGCGTTTTGGAGCAGGCGGGACAGTGGCATTCGGTTGTCGCCTGCATAGTAGCCGGTATGGAGCTTCACCGGCAGCTCGTGCTCGGTGGCCCTCGACACGGCGTACCAGAAGAGGTGATCCTCCAAAGCCTTCTGTTCCTCGGGCGACACCGGTTCCTTCTCCATCTTCTTCTTGAAGACCGGTTCGGCGTTCTCGGCGGAAGTCGGCTGGTAATCGATGTCCCGACGATAGGCGTCCTGAGACTTCACGGCCACAGCGTACTGCCCATACTTCCCAAACCACCAGTCGATCACCTTGTGCCAGTCGGGCAACCCAGAGGCATCCAGTCCGGTCGGATCGCCAAACAGCTTCAGATTCGGTTCGGTGAACATCCCAACGATGCTGATGTCCTGCATCAGGAGAGTTGGCTGAGCGGATTCAATAAAGGGCGGGTTGGATGAGTTGACCTGACAGGACTCGATCTTGCCGATCTCGCAGAGGATGTGTCGATAAAACCCCGGACGTCGGAGCTTCTCGTACTGTGCCTGCACCTTTTCGACGGTGGCTGCCGACAGGTCGTCCACGCCGTAGAGTTCCCGGATGGAGATCCGAGCGGCCTGCCCGTAGCCCGTATGTTTCACCGCGGACCAGTAAGGCTCAACCAACACCCACTTCTCGGTCGGCGAAAGCCCCTTTGAGTAGAACTTGCCATGAACGTTTCTCGGCATCCCCGCGGTAATCAGGTCGGAGCCCAAGTACCCGGCCAAGACAACGGACCAGTCATCCGGGCCGCTGCCGGCAAGCCGGTCCTTTTCTTCACATAGGTGTTCGTGAGTGTCGATCAGGGGCGTTTCCCAGACCCTGGAGAAGATCTCCTTCCTCACATCCGTTGACTGTTCGGAGGGGGCCGATGTGCCGCAGGCCGGGGCTCCTGCCGACCCGCCAAACAGTGCTGCCGCTCCCATCAAGCCAAGCCCTTCAAGCTCGTTCGCCTTGTCAGACGGTTCTTCTCGGACATGCTCGGACCTCCTCGGTCGTTTGGGCTGGAGAACGTCACCGACTTTGCCGCCACTGTAGCGTATCGGCGACGGAAACGCTACTTTGACGTTGGATCCTCGCATCCCCTCACCATTGCAATCAGCCCGGCTGCTTCCGAGCAGCCGGGCTGATATGCGGGTAAACTCTCATCTGCCGCTCGTCTCACCTTGCGGACCGGTCCTGTAGCAGCTTTTGAGCGGCCGAACCACAACCAGATAGGACGCCAGTGGCACTCCCTCCTACAAACAACGACTCCTTCACTCCGCGCTCGTGCTGAACTGAAACACGACCGGCTCCAGCGGAACGCCCCACCGGCTCTGAAAATTCTTGTGAGAGACGCTGTTCAGGCCGAGCACGTAGTCCCCGTTGGGCTTCAGATTCACCGGCAACGTGCAGGTCTTGCCGTCTTCGGACCAGGCCGGCATTTTGCCTTGCGGGATCTCCGGGAACCGTGGGCCGCCGCCGGTCCAGGAAAACCCGGCTCCCATCGGCATGTCGAACGTGACACGGATCTCGTTGAGATCCGGGGACACGTCCGTTGCGCCGTTGGCGGGAACCATCGAGACAATGCTCGGGATTCGCACCCGATTCTTCATCGCTTCGTCGGCCCCGCGAGTCGTGAAGAAGATCGCCGAAGGAGGAGCCGGGATCCCGTCGGCACTGCGGAAGTTCTGATAGCTCGTCGAATTGATGCCGACGCGATAGTAGTGCGCCGCTTCGAGCTTGATCGGCAGCACGCAAGTTCGCCGGTCCTGCCACACCGGCCCCTTTCCCTCCGGAATCTCCGGGTACTCGGGCCCGCCGCCCGTGAACGAATAGCCCCCGGCCATGTCGCGATCGAACACGACCGTGACGTACTTCAACTCGGGATCGACGTCGGTCGCACCCGCGGGTGGATTGGTCGCAACGACCCGCGGAGCGCGAGATCGCGAAGACCGCTGGGCGTCGCCCGAGGCCGTTTTGTCGAAGACCAGTTCCATGCGGGTGATCCGCCCGCGGCGAACCGTGATCTGCTCTTCGCGCGGCGGATGACCGCTCAGATCGACCACGATCTTGTAAGTTCCCGGTTTCACCGGAAAAAGCCCGTCGGACTTGCCCAGCGCTTCTCCATCCAGGCGGACTTCCGCCCCGGCGGGCGTCGTCTGCACGAACAAGAGCGTCTGCGGGTCGCTCTGGCTGGTAACGCTCTTCGGGGCAGCCGCCGAATTGGGGTGAACTACGGTCAGGGTGATCGCGCCGGCCAGGGCGACCGACAAGAGAACGAACGGCGGAGCGCAATTGCGTCGGAGCATCGTAAACCTCCCAGGGATAGCTGTGGCGCCCGGCCACCCACGAATCAGGGTAGCAGGTTTCGGGCGCCTGTCCAAGATTTCGCCTTCCGCTATTACCTCTATGCGCCTCGGCCGGCAGATTGGCCGACTTTTCTTGTGGAATTTGGGGGGGCGATTACAATGGTTGCGTGGATCCGGACGAATTACCTTGCGGCCTGCTGCGCCCGAGAGTTGAACCTGCGGATCGTCCGGACAAGACAAGCGGCTTGGTGGCCGTTCCGTGCAACCGTTCACGCCCACGGCTGGGGACAGGTCCAATTTTTCGGCCAGTTGGTTTTTTGGCATCAAAGACGTTGGCCGAAAACATGGACCTGTCCCCCTCTCTTCCGCCCCGTGAACGGTTACCGGTTCCGTTGTCAGGCGGTGGAGGGATTCGTTCGACCATGTCTCAGAACACTCGACCCTCGTTGCTCGACCGGTTGCGGGACGGCCGAGACGTCATGGCGTGGAACGAGTTCTTCGAGTGTTACTGGCCCGTGGTCTTTTCCTATGCCCGGCATCGTGGCTGCTCGGAGCCGACCGCCGAGGAAATCGTCCAGGACGTGATGCTGAAGGTTTTTCAGAAGCGGGATGTCTTCCGCTACGACCCGGCGGCCGGCCGGTTCCGGAACTGGCTCCATCGCATCGTCAACAACCAGATTGCCGAGCGGCGCCGCCGTCCGTCCGAACGCATCCGTGCCCGCGGCGGCGAGTCACGCGATACATCGCTCGAGCGGGCGGCCGAGGAGCCGGGGCCCGACGCGGCGTGGGAAGAAGCGATGGATCGAGCCGTGGTCGCCGCCCTGGTGCAGGTCGTGCGCCGGCAGACGAATCCCCGCGACTTCGTAGCCTTCGAGCTAACCGTACTTCGCGGTCGCGACGCCGCCGACGTGGCGCGGCGAATCGGGATGTCGAGAAACATGGTCTACAAGGCTCGCCGACGCGTGCTTGATCGTCTCCGCCAACTGGCCGGCGACTACGCCGACGACGGCCGACTCTGCCGGCAGGTCCGCGAGGCCCTCGAGTCGCTGCCGGCGGCAGCCGTCGGGCGATCCTTGACCGGACGGGTCGCCAGGTCGATGCAGCCCGACCGGCGACTTTCTCAGGAGCGCGGCACGTGACCGACGGACCCAGCGACATCGTGCCGGAGATCCCCGACTTCGAGTTGATTCGCGAGATCGGTCGCGGGGGCTTTGGACAGGTATGGTTGGCGAAGAATCGGGCCACCGGCCTGTTGCGAGCCGTCAAGTTGATCGCTCGCGGTGCTTCCGGCGCAGCCGGTCGCGAGCTGGTCTCGATCACGCGACTGGAGACGATCCGGCATCGGCGGCACCCCAACCTGCTCGACATCCATCACGTCGGCCAGACCCAATCGTTCGTATTCTTCGTGACCGACCTGGCCGACACCGTCGCCTCGCCGGCCGGCACCGATCCCGCGGCGTATGTTCCGGCGACTCTCGAGCGACGGTTGAACGAAGGGCCGGCCTCCCCGGCGGACTGCCTCGACTGGACACGGCAACTCCTCCTCGCCCTGGCCTCGTTGCACCAGGCGGGCATGGTCCATCGCGACGTGAAACCGGCCAACTGCGTTTTCGTCGACGGCCAGCTCAAGCTCGCCGATTTCGGCCTTCTGGCCGACGCTGATCCGCGGACGTCGCGGATGGGAACGCGGGCCTACATGCCGCCCGACGGTGAAATGGATACTCGCGCCGACGTATATGCGGCGGGCCTGGTGATCTACGAGATGCTCACGGGCCATCCGGTCGAGCGATTTCCACAGCTTGGGGACCGTGCCGAAACGATCCTATGCGATCCGTTGCTCTCCGTGCTGTTGAACATTGTCCTCGATGCTTGCCAGCTCGAACGGGATAGACGCTTTGCGGACGCGGGATGCATGCTGACAGCGTTGGACCGGCGGATCAGAGAAGAGCCGCAACGGTCGCTGGCGGCGCGAATCGCGATCGCTGTGGCTGTCCTCGCCCTGGCTGGGACGTTGATCTGGGGCGGGTTCTCGCTACTTTCTCCAAGCCAGGTGGACGTCAATTTCGTCACCTATCCGTTCGGAGCTACCGTCCTGCTGGACGGCGAACCGATCCTGAGCGACGATGGGCGGCCGGCGACGACACCGTGCCCGATCGATCATCTCTCCGGCCGCCAGTACGAGGTGAAGTTCCAGCACCCGGACCTGCCGGACCTGAATCTCGGCACGATCGACCTCCGGCGGCAGCGCCAGGTCGTTGGATCGTGGGATGAGGAAATTGGCGAGGGCGATCTGCCGTGAGGACTCTTCCGCCCGTCCCTGGCACGCGATATCCTAACAATAGGCTCGAAATTGAATAACTGCTACTTTCTTGTGGGGCTATTGTGGACGTTACCATTCATTTGCCTTCTGCGGTCGAGAGCCATATCCGCCGCAGGGCGGCCGAGGGCGGCCTTTCGTTGGAGGCGTATTTGCGTCTGCTCGTCGAACGCGACGCCCAGTACGCGGCAGACGTTTCTGCTTCAGGCCACCCGCCGGACGATGACGAGCCGCGGCCGTGGAGGGGTATCCTGGTGCTTTCGCGACCGCGCCGTACCCTGTTCTCCGAACCCCCTGATTTTTCTGCGAGAAGACTCCCGAAGCGCCAGCCTACAGCAAACATGAACTGGCATCGCATGAGGAACGACGATGAGTGAGTCCTGGTACGAGGTGGTAAGTGCAGAGACCCTTCTGACCCAGGGAGACGTGATCAAGCGTTCCTGAACCAGTCGCAGCACGCCGGATTGACCACCGAAATCCGGATCGTCGACTTCCATGACGTCTTTACCGTGCCGCGCACGTTTTTGGAGACGATTCTGCGGCAGCGAAACACGCCTAGGCTTCGTCTCCTACCGCCGTACCGGGAACACCTCTCTCAGGCATTCGCTCGTTTCTTCATGCCCGTGGGTCTTCCGCAACCTGTGGATCTTTCGCGCTAGCGCGGCGTTGAGAACTTCGTGGACGGCTGTGCGTCTGTTGATTTCCAGCAGGCACCGTTCGACGGAAAGCAATCTCCACAATTGCGTCCGCCATCCGTCTGCGCACGGAGTCATAATCCTCAAACGTCCAGGCGTTGGGCATCTTGTAGCTGCCCGAGATTGTCAGGGTGCCGTCGTCCAGGCGAGCAAAACGGCCGGTCCACTGCCCCTTGGCGGCGCGGGCCATCAACGACTCGAAGCGGATCCTTCCCAGGGCCTCCTCGACTTCCGCCTTCGCCCGCCGAGCCCGCTCGGACTTGGCGGCATCTCCGCCGGCCAGTGCTTTGCGGACCTCCGCCTGGAAGAGCGAGAGCAGCTTGTAGTCCTTCACTCCCTCTCGCGTTGCTTCCCAGCCGATGCTTGGGCCGCCGGGGTGGTTCGCCGTACGAGGATAGCGGAAAAACATCGTGGTGGGATTCGTGTACGCCGCTTCCGCCCAATCCGGACGGTAGCCGAACATGAACGCCCACTCGATGACTCCCTGCCCTTGGCCGGCCCACAGCCCGAAGCCGTATCCGAATCGCATCGCTTCCGGGTGGTAACCGGTCAGGTCGATGTTGTAGAACCAGAGGGTCTTGCCGTCGGCCCTCGCGCGCGAGAGCAGCTTTTCCCATGCCTCGGCGTCATACGTCTTGCGGTCGACCCACGGGCCGTCGTGATAGACCAGCACGTCGCAGAGGTCGTACAGTTCCTCGAGCAGGGGCGGATTGCCGTTGGGGCCGTCTTCCTCCGTCCGCAGCCCCGGGATCGTCTTCATGATATCGAGGCACCGTTTCGCCGCCGGCATGCGCGAGGTATGCTCGAACGGTTCGTCGACCGGTTGGAAAATAATCTCGGGCCACCCGGCGGCCTTCGCGTAAGCGAGGATCTCCAGGAGCACGCCGCGGTAAGCCCGGGCAAACGCCTCGCTCTCCAGCGGCCCTTGCCGTAGTGACCAGCGCAGCACATCGGCGCTCATTAGCCACACGACCGGCTCGGGAAAACCGGCCTTCGTGTAAGCTCGCATCGCCCGGACGAGATCCGACCGCTCCGTAAACGCGACCCTCGCTCTTCCTTCCGCGAGCGACATTTCCGCCCCGAGCCCGCAACAGAGTCCCACAGTCGTCATGCCATGGGCACGCATGTCGGCGAAAAGAAAATCCATGAAGGTGTCGTCTTCATGCAGCCGCTCGTACATGCCGAAGGCCACCCCGGGAACCTCCGGCAGTTCGAACGGATAGACATCCAGCCGGATGGGAACCGACCAGGCCGACTTCGCGGTCCGCAGTGTGATCGCTCCCCGGTACTCTCCCGCGGGCGTGCCCTCGGGTACGTGGACGGTGACCCAGAGTTGCCGCGTTGTGTTCTTCTTTGCCGACGTCACATTCGTCTCAGCGATATAGACGGGCTTGAGCATCTTTTTGTCCGCCAGCGGACCCCACCGCGACTGGCCCTGCCGGATCAGGCATTCGACCGGCTGAATCGAGATATTCTCCGACGGAATCACTCCGGCCGGATCGCCCTTGAGTGGACCTGCCTCCAGCCGGATCTCCGGGAGATCCTCGATCGCCCGCAGGCAGAACGTCGCCGCCTCGCGCTCGCCGGGAAAACCGAGAAGCCGCAATTCCTCCAGCCGTTGCTCCGGGCTGGGGACCGACGTGGGGTAGACCGTTTCGACCACCCTGGCGATGAACGGGAGATAGCCGCGGCGGCGATCGTCCTCGGTCAGTGGCGGCGGCGCGTTGCGGTCGACATACACCAGCGGCGGAAGCTCGACCAGATTGGTTGCCTCGACCGCAACGTCGTCGAACCAGGCAGTGCCCGTGCCGGTGTTGTGCATATTCACCCACAGCCGGATTCGGATCTGCCGGGTTCCCTTGGGCGGTTCGAAGAATCCGACGTAATGCCGCCAATCATGACTCTCCTCAGCGACGGCCACGGCATAATTCGCGCCGAGCCATTTGCCGGCGTCGCCCAGGAAGACCGCACAGAGCCGGGCGGTCGACTTCTCCATCGCCTCGGTCTTGATCCAGACGCCCGCCCGGTAAACTTTGACCGCCGGATCCGCCGCAATCACCTCAGCCGTGAGCACGCCGTCGTCCTGCGCCCGCCGGACGCCGATCCGCACGCTTTGTTGGCCCTCATGCGCGTGGCGAGTGTCGAGAGCGAATTCAGGCGGCTGCTTCTTGTCGGCCACCGCGGCATCGCCGGAATGGGTATTTTTCCAGGTGAAACTCCAGCCCGCCGGTTCCTCTTCGGAAGCAGCAACCGACTCGAAGCCCGGATTGGGCACAAGGTTCTCCTCGCCGAGGGTGGATGTCGAAGTCGCCGCTGCGAGGGCGATAAGGAGGAGAAAAGATCGAGCAGCAACATCGAGGGGTTTTAGCAAATTCGAATTGTGCATTACGCAGACCTCGGATCATCAGTCGTCGTCAGCCGGCGGAACCCTTGAGCTTTCACCGACCCCGTACGCTGCCTACTTCTGTTCGGTTGCAAGAGGATCGCCCGCCTCTTTCAGCCATGCATACAGCTTGTCGTGGAGTTCCGCGATCGTTTCACGGTGCTCTGGCTCGTAGACCAGATTTCTGGTCTCGTACGGATCCGCCTTGAGGTCGAACAATTGAAGCTTCTCGACCTTCGGATAGTGGATCAGCTTCCATCGGTCGGTGCGGATCATCCGCTGGGCGCCGCTGAAGTATCCAACGGTGAACGGGTACACCTCAGCTTTCTCCCCTCGGATCACCGGAACCAGGCTGCTGCTCCGGACGGTTTCCGGGACAGCTACTCCGGCCATCTCGCAGACGGTCGGGTAAAGATCGCGGAGATAGCACTGCGCGTCGCAGCGGCGGTCGGCGGGAATGCCGGGGCCGGCCAGGATCAACGGCGTGCCGATCGTGTGCTCGTACATGTTCTGCTTGCCGCGGAGCCCGTGGCTGCCGACCGCCAGCCCCTGGTCGCTGGTGAAGATGACAATCGTGTTCTCCTCCTGGCCGGTCTCTATCAACGCCTGGAAGACCCGGCCGATATGCTCGTCCATATGGGAGATGACGGAGTAGTAGACGGCCAGGTCCTTGCGGACGATCTGGGGCGTTCGGGGCCAGGGGAGAAGCTTCTCGTCGCGGCCGTCGAAGTTGCCGTGATCGAATGGGTGCTGCGGTTGGAAATTCGGCGGCAGCGGGATCTTCTCCGGATCGTACTTCCCCTCATAGCCGGGCGGCATGTGGAGCGGGTCGTGCGGGGCGGTGAAGTTGACGTGAAGGAAGAACGGTTGTTGCGAGCCCCGCCGGATGAATTCGATGGCCGCGTCGGCGAAATGGCTGCTGATGTTGGGCGTAAGTCCGACGCCCCGCTCGGGCATCAGCTTGCCGTCGTCGGTCTGGAAGATCCAGTTGCGGTAGCCCGTGACGGGAGTGCCCCGGTAGTCGACGTCCAGCGCCATCGGGTACTTCCCGCCGCCGCCCCGGTAGAGTCCGAGACTCTCTTCATAGCCCCGCGTGGTCGGCACGCCGTCGTTGTGCCACTTGCCGACGTACCAGGTCCGGTACCCGGCCTCGCGCATCGCGGCGGCCCAGAGAACCAGCTCCGGCTTCATCCGGCCGCCGAAGCCGAGAATGCCGTTCTGAAAGCTGTTGCACCCGGTCATGATCTCGGCACGGCTGGGAGTGCAGATCGGGTTCGGGGAAACCGCGCGCGTGAAGGTCAGGCCGCGGCGCACCAGCCGGTCGAGGTTCGGCGTCTGAATGATGTCGTTGCCCAGCGCGTGGATCGTATCCGGCCGCTGGTCGTCGCTGACAATCAACAGAACGTTGGGCCGTCGCGTCTCCGCCGCTTCGGCCGCCCACGCCGGCCGAAGCACCAAAGCGAGCGAGATCAAAGCGAACAGGAAAAGCCTTAAAGCAAAGCGGCCGGTTTTCGACATGGCTGATGCTCCTCGTAACCGTTCACGGGGTGGTCGGGGACTGGTCCATTTTTCGGCCGCTGGAAGCATTTCGGCGGCAAAGATCCTGGCCGAAAACATGGACCTCTCCGTTTCTCTTCCACCGGAAACGAATCTTCCTCCCGGGCACGCGACTTCCAGAATCGGCGACCGGACCGGCAAAGTCAAGCGGTCCGCCCACATCGTGCCTGCCGAATAGGGCTTCTTAGCGGCAATTCTTGACCATTACTCCGGCACTGCCACGCGCACCACCAGATCGTCCCAGTCCTTCTCCCAGGTCCCGGCTTGTCTCGATCCATTCTGGAAACCCCTTCCGCCGTCGTCCTTCTCGTTGCTGCCGACGCTGTAGAGAACGTAGCCATTGCCCTCTTGGCAGTAACGCGGTTCAGCGTTGTTGAAGAGATCTTTGGGCACCTTGCGCACGTACGCCGGCGCCAGATCGGTCAGCCGCGCTGGATATGAACCATGATCGGCACGATACGCCTCCAGGGCAAAGGCGAGCCGGGTCAATTCGAACATCATCTTCGCGCGACTGTCGAGTTCCGCGTGCGCCGTGATCGTGGGCGAAAACATAGCGAGGAGAACCTGTCCAACTCGTTCCGAATGGGTTTCCGTGCGGTCGCCGGTTCTTCGCGCATGCAAGGATGTCGTGCTCCTCATCGATGCCTTGAGCCGGCGAAGTTCCTCATCGAGCCGGTTGAAAGCCTCCCTTTGCTGCGATCGCGTGGGCTTGCGATACGCATCGACGATCCGATCGTACCAGGAGTTGCCCATACGGAGCACGATGTCCCAATCGACCGCGCCGTCGCCGATATCGCGAAGCAGCGGCTTGATCGCAGTGTCCAGTTCTCGTAACTCCCCTGCCAGGTCCGGGAATCCGTCTTTTTCCCAATACGCCGCGGCGCGCTCGAGTCCGCTTATCGAAACCGGCCAGTCGCGGAAACAGGAGTTCACCACGATGTCGAGATAGGTGAATCGCTCGCCATGTTCGAACGCATTCGCCACGTCGCACATGGGCGGCAGCCGGGCGAGGTCTTCTCGCATCGCAGCAATTCGGGACGCGGTGAGACGTGAGTGTTCCACCAATGCCCGCTCGGCGGCGCACACGCTCTCCTCGACGCTCCGGGCAACGGAGGCATCCAAGGCCATCGGACCTTGACCGAGGAGACGGGCGAGCCGGTGACAGGCCAGCAGGTCCTCCCAAGCCTCGTCCACCCTCGATTCACCGACGCACAACAGCGCCCGGGCGACGAGGGCATCGGCGACATTGCCGGGCTGGTGAAACAAGGAAATGACAGGCTGGAGAACTGCGACAAGCCGTCCCTTCTCTCCACAGACCAGCGGATCGTATCTCCGCGGCCGCCTGGATGCTTCCACAATCATCGCCAACGGTTTCTCGTTGGCCGCAAGCCATTGCGCCAATACCGGAAAGTCTTCCGCTGACCAGGGCTTCCTCAGAGCCGGCTCCAACAGCGCATAAGCATCGTACCAGGTTTCTGTCTCCTTCGCGGCCGCTGCTGGCTTTGGGCTACTTTTGCGCTGGACCAGAAATTCATCAAGATTAATGAAGTAGTCTCCCGTTTTGGGCGGCGGCCCGACACCAAGCATCCGAAAGTATTCCTCGCGATGGGAATCCAGGATCTCGCGAGGCCCCATCGCATTCCAGAACAGCACCGCCGAGTTGGTCTCAGGCGTCACGCCCCGGCTGCATCGTTGATTCAGCGCGGCGGCGTAGTCCGGGTAGCCGTCACTCCGCAGCGGACCGGTAATGAAAGTCGTTTCCGCGGAAATGGCAGGGAACTTCTGATTCGCTCGGGCGATGGCCTGATCGTAACGGGCCTTCAGAGGAACGATCGCGCCGGCATTGATCAGAGCGTGAGCAAGGACCAGGGGAAGAAGACTCCGGAACCTGATCCGCCACAGGCCGAGAATCAAGCCCACCCAACACGCCCACACCGACTCCACCAGAGCGGGCGCGGTGAACAATCCCCGCGCGTAAAGGTGGGAAAGTCCGAAAAGAACGGACTGGACCAACAGTGCGACGCCGGATGATGTGAGCTTTCGCAACTGCTCCAGGACGAAGCCGCGAAAGAAGATCTCTTCGGTGACAGGCCCAACGACGAGAATCGCGACGGCCCAGAAGACAATTCCTGTTGGTGTGACCGGCCCAATGAACGGCGTCGAAGGAGGTTGACCAAGGATGGTCACCACCAACGCAGCAATCAACCCCTTCGAGACGATCAGCACCACGGCCATGCCCAGGAACCATCCCCAGTGCCGCCGCGAGGCAGGAAACCATTGAATATCAAAGCCGGCCGCCTTGGGGGCCAGTTTCGCCAGCAGGAACGGCAGACACGCGATCATGCCTTGGCACACCCACAGCAAGGCAGGTAGCCAATCTCTGTGCGCGGCCGAGAAGAGAATATCCTTGGAGAGTTCAACGACAACGAGCGCGGTGATCAGGATGCCGAAGACGTGCCCTCGATGGCAACCGTTGTCATCGGCATCCAGAGTCGTATCGTCGCGGGATGCTGCCGCCATCGATCTGCAACCGCTTGTTGCCAAACCCGGTTTCTACCGGCACGGGGCCGCTGGGGTGTCTACGCTATGCTTCGGGCAATTGCCAGGGGTCGCGGCGGGGGCGGTCCAGCCAGGCGTTGGCTTCGGCGTCGCCCACGAATTGCCATTTCTGCGGGTCCCACTGAAGTCGGCGGTGGTTCCAGTAGGCGAGATTGCCGAGGTGACAGATCGTAACCGAGCGGACGCCGATCTCGACGTCGCAGATCGGCCGCTTGCGGGTGCGGATGCACTGGACCCAGTCGCGGTGGTGGCCCGGCGATTGGTAGAGCTGAATGGCGTCGTCCTCGAGCGGCTCTTGGGCGATTTCCGCCGGTTCGCACTTCACTTCGCCACGGGTCAGCGTAATCTTGCCGTCGGTCCCTTCGAAGACCAGGCCGCCGGAGCTGCCATGGATTACTTCCGTGCCGTTGGCGTAGCGGAACCGCACGCCCGTGGTCGCAGCCGGATCGTCGGGCGGAATCACCTCCACCGGCCCCGACTCGTCCATGCCGAGGGCCCACTGGACGATGTCGAATTCATGCGCTCCGATGTCCGAGAAGCCCCCGCCGGAATACTCGCGATAGAGCCGCCACATCGGCCAGCTTTTGGGCATGCCTCGCGGGCTGAGAACGGAGTGGTAAGGCCGTATCGGCGCCTGCCCGAGCCAGCGATCCCAGTCGAGTCCCGGCTCCGTGGGCTCCTCCGGCAGGTCGCACCACTTGCTTGGCCCGCCGATGGCGACATAGACCCGCTGGACTTTACCGATCCGACCGTTGCGGATCCACTGGCACGCTCGCGGGTAATGGGCGAACTCGCCGCCGGACCGCAACTGGCTGCCGGTCTGGAAGACGCGGCCGTGCTTGCGGACCGCCTCGATCATCCGGATGCCCTCGCGGATCGTCAACGTGAGCGGTTTCTCACAGTAGACGTCCTTGCCGGCCTTGCAGGCTTCGATGACCGGAATGGCATGCCAATGATCCGGCGTGGCGATCAGGACGGCGTCGACGTCGGCACGCGCGAGCACGTCGCGGAAGTCGTTGTACTCGGCACAACCGGCCGAGCCGCTTGCGCGGTAGCGCTCGTCCACGCGCTGCCTGGCATGGCGGCGGCGGTTCGTGTCGACGTCGCAAACGGCCACCACGCGGACATCGTCGAATCCCAAGAGCGTCGGCACGTGATACCCGTTGGCTTGCATGCCGAGCCCGATCATGCCCACGGTGAGTTGTTCGCTGGGCGGCGGTGCGTTGGAGGCGCCGAGGACCGACGCCCGGACGAAGATCGGAGCGGCAAAGGCAGCGGCGGATGTTCGAAGGAAACGACGGCGGCTGAGCAGAGTGTGCATGGACGGGGTCTCCTGAGTTGGCGGGGAGCTGGAGATGATCATAGCCTGCCCGTCGGACGGCATCAAATTGGGCAGCCAAGACGTTCCCCCCAAAATGCTTAATTTGTGGCTGCGCTGGAAATTGCGCCCACGCTCCAAAACTTGCCGCACGCGTCTGCCTCCAGCTCCGAGTGATCGGGGGCTATAATGACGGGTTCTTCTTCAGGCTCCGGACAACAAGGGCGAAATTACGAAATGGCTGAAGGCATAATCTACTCCCGTCGGGTCGACGGGAAAGTGATATCCAGCTCCAACATTGGCGATATCTTTACGAACTGGGTCCCCGGCGGGGAACGATGGCTGTTCCTGTCCGCCCACGACGACGACATCGTGGCCGGCATCGGCGTTTTCTTCCAGGCGGCAATCGCCGAGGGCGTCGAGGTCCATGCCGTCATTACTACCGACGGCTCGATGGGCTACTGCCGCCTGCCGCAGCGCCACATCATCTCGGAAGTGCGGCGCAAGGAAGCCGAGGAGTCGTTCGGTATTCTCAAGCTGCCGCTGGAACAGCTCCACTTCCTCGGCTTCCCGGACTGCAATCTCAATCCTTATAGAGGGCGTCGCTTAGTTACCAAGGGGGATCCAGCAGAGATTGAGGGGGCCAGCGGGCTGCAGAACGCCTACCCCTACATGCTGCGCAAGATTCGCCCGACGCGCGTTTTCGTTCCGACGATCACCGATCTGCACCCCGACCACCGGATCGTCAATGAAGAGATGATGATCAGCCTCTTCCACGCTCAGGGCGTGATTTGGCCGGAGTTGGGCGAGCCGATCGAGCAGGTTCCGGCGGTCTACGACTATGCCACCTACTGCGATTTTCCCGCGGCGCCGCAGATCCGGATCCAGGGACCAGCGTCGATGCTTGAAACCAAGCTCCGGGCAATCCGAGCCTATGCCAGCCAGGAGCAGATCGATCTGCTTATCGACGTGCAGCGTGAAGTCGGCCCGGTGGAGTACGTCCGCGAGTTAACGTTCAACTTCTACGCACCCAAGCAGTACGCGACCCTCTTCGAGTGATCGCCCGCGCAGGAAGACCCACCGATGCTCGACCGGATCTGCTACCTCGGCGACGATGACTTCAGCGGCGCGGCGATCTATCTCGCCGGCATCATGACCCACTACGGGCTGCCCTACGACCACGTTGCCAGCGCGGAGTCGCCGGACGAGGCGTTCGAGTCGGTCGAGTACGCGCTCTACGTTCTGAGCGACTATCCGGCGGCCCGCTTCCGCGAGTCGCAACTGGCGCATGTGGCCGATTGTGTCCGGCGCGGATCGGGGCTGCTGATGCTCGGCGGGTGGGAGAGTTTTTTCGGTCGGCTTGGCGAATACGACCGCTCGCCGCTGGTGGAAGTGCTGCCGGTCGTCATGGCCGAAGAGGACGACCGGCGGAACTGCGCCCAGCCATGCCTGATCCACAAGGTTGCGGAGCATCCGATCCTGGACGGCCTGCCGTGGGACACACCGCCGGGGATCGGCGGTTTCAACGCCTTCCGGCCGAAGCTCGGCGCTGCAGCCCTTCTGGAGTCGATCCGCTTCGGGGTCCGGCGGGCAGGCGAGCACTACGAGTTCACTCCTGGAGAACGGGCGCCGCTGCTGGTGCTGGGCGAATATGGTCAAGGCCGCGCCGTCGCGCTGGCGACGGACGTCGCCCCACACTGGGTCGGGGGCTTGGTCGACTGGGGCGACAGCCGGCTCGTGCAGGACGTGGAGGGCGGGTTCATCGACGTCGGCAACTGGTATGCCCGGTTCTTTCGCAACCTGCTCGTCTGGACCGGACGACTCGAGACATCTCAATAACCAGCTTCAGGAGAGGAAACCCATCATGCTGAAAGGAAATGCCGTCATCGGTCAAAGCGGCGGACCCACCACCGTGATCAACGCCAGCCTCAGCGGCGCGATCGACAAGTGCCTCGAGGCCGCACCGATTGGACACGTCTACGGCATGCGCTACGGCATCGAAGGCTTCATGAAGGACGACGTGATCGACCTGGGACGTGAAGACAAGGCGGTTCTCGCAGGCCTTCGTCACGCGCCGAGCTCCGCCCTGGGGAGCTGCCGTCACAAGCTCCAGGAAGACGATTTCGAGCCCGTGCTGGAAATGCTCAAGAAGCACGACATCCGCTACTACTTCCTGATCGGCGGCAACGACACGATGGATACGATCCACCGCGTCGAGAAGTACTGCCGCGAACATGGTTACGAACTGGTCGGCGTCGGGATTCCGAAGACGGTGGACAACGACCTGTTCGGCACCGACCACACGCCGGGGTTCGGCAGCGCGGCTCGTTACGTGGCCCTTTCGGTGAAGCAGGCCGGCATGCTCGCGCGCGACATGAGATACGTCGACCAGTACGTCATCTTTCAGACGGTCGGCCGGTCGGCCGGCTGGCTGCCGGCGGCGAGCGTGCTGGGGAAGGCGGCCGAGGACGATGCGCCGCATATCATCCTGATGCCCGAGCGAGCGTTCGACCGCGACCAGTTTCTGGCCAAGGTGAAGGCCTGCTACGACCGGTACGGTTGGTGCAGCATTGTCTGCGGCGAGGGGATCTGCTACGCCGACGGAACGCCCGTAAGCGCCTCCACGACGGCCGACAGATTTTCGAACGTCGAGTTCGGAGCGATGGGCGGAACGAGCGCCGCGCTGATGCTCCACCGGATGATCAAGGATACTTATGGCTGGCGGGGCGAGTTCCAAGTATGCGAATCGCTCCAGATGGCGGCCGCCGATCGCGTCAGCGAAATCGACCTCGAGGAAGCCTATGCCTGCGGCCGGCGGGCCGTGGAGCTGGCGCTGGACGGACATTCGGGGGTGATGGTGAGCATCGTCCGCGAGTCGAACGATCCGTACCGCTGGTCGCTCGGCACCGCGGCGTTGGCCGAAGTGGCGCTCGGGGAGAAGCCGATGCCCGAGGAGTACATCACCAAGGAAGGCACGTTCGTGACGCCGGCGTGCGTCGAGTACCTCAAGCCGCTGGTGGGAGCGTTGCCGAGCTATGTGAGGCTCAGGGGACACGGGGTGGGTGAATGACCAATGACGAATGACGAATGACCATGAGCGAATCGTTTCTGCCGCTCGGCGAAGCCCGGGCGCCTTTCTTTGTGGGCGTTGACTTGGGTGGCACGAACATCAAGGCCGGAGTCGTCGACGATCTCGGTCGGATTCTGTCGTGGCATCAGACGCCGACGCTGGTCGAACAGGGCCCGGAGCCCGGTGCGCGGCGAATCGCGGCGTCTATTCATAAGGCGATCGGCGACGCGGGGCTTCGGCCGTCGCAAATCGCCGGCGTGGGGCTCGGCTCGCCCGGCACGATGGACATTCCCGGCGGCCGGTTGATGGTCCCCGCGAACCTCAAGGGCTGGGAATATTTCCCGATCCGCGACCGCGTGGCCGGAAATGCGGGCCTTCCGATCACGTTCGCCAACGATGCCACGGCGGCCGCCTACGGCGAATTCTGGATCGGCTCGGGCCGCGACTTCCACAGCATGATCCTTCTGACGCTCGGCACCGGCATCGGCTGCGGGATCGTGATCGGCGATCTCCTGCTCGACGGGGAGCACAGCCACGGCGGCGAGTACGGCCACACGATCATCGACTCCACGCCCGGCGCGCGGATCTGCGCCTGCGGGCAACCCGGCCATTTCGAGGCGTATGCCAGCGCAACGGCGGTCACCAAGCGGACCCGCGAAGCGCTGGATGCCGGTCGCGCCAGCACGCTGAACGAACGGATCGCCCGCGGAGCCGAACTATCGCCGAAGCTGGTCGCCGAGGAGGCGGAAAAAGGGGATCCGCTGTCGCTGGAGATTATCCTGGAGACTGCCCGCTACCTGGCGATCGGCATGGTCAATCTCATGCACACGATCGATCCGAACGGCATTCTGGTCGGCGGGGCGATGACCTTCGGAGGGGACGAATCCGATCTGGGCCGGCGATTCCTGGAAGAGACGCGCGCGGAGGTTCGCCGCCGCGCGTACGCCGTCTGCTCCCAGAATACGGCAATCGATTTTGCCACGCTGGGCGGCGACGCCGGTTTCATCGGCGCGGCGGGAATCGCCAGGGCGGAGTACCTCAAGGGCCGGGTGCCGACAACGTAAACAATCAGCCCGGCTGCTTCGAGCATCCGGGCTGAGGGATTGATGCAGGCAGCGGACTTGAGAGCCCTACTGCCCCGCGCCGGATTCGGGCTCTTCCTTGGGCTCGCCGCCGGGGAGTTGTTTTGCGGCAAGCAGTTGCCCGAAGGTCGGGGCATCGGCCTTGACCGGGTCGGACTTGATCTCCGCCACGGTCTCGATGGCCTTGCGAATCTTCTCTTTGTTGTCCTTGTCGGCCTTCTTGTCCAGAAGCACGTCGAGCGCCATGCCGTAGACGTTGCGGTCTTTCTTGCTCTTGCCCTCGTGGCAGACGTTGCACTTGATCTTCTCGACGACGACGGCGAACTCTTTGTCTTTCTTGTCGGCGCTGTCGGGCTTGACGTACACCGCCTGGAATTCGTCAAGAAAGGGCTTGATCGCCTTTGCAGACGGAACGGCCGGGCCGAGCAACAGGGTCAGCGCGGCGGTAGCAGCCAACGCGGCAAACACGGGTCTCTTCATGTCTGGTTCTCCTGGTAGATTGACTGGGGCATTATCTACAATAGGTTGTTGCAAGGTGTGAAGTCAACAGTGCCGCCGGAGCTTGCGGTAACCGTTCACGCCCACGGCCGGGGACTGGTCCATTTTTCGGCCAATTGGGGTGTTTTGGCGCCAAAGACGTTGGCCGAAAACATGGACCTGTCCCCCTCTCTTCCACGTGAATGGTTACAGTCTGCGTCAGCCCGACGGTTTCTGCTTCTGGTCGTAGGCCGCCTTCTCGGCGGCGGCCTGGACGGCTGTTTTCTTGGTGACTTCGGCGGCCTTGGCTGCAATCTGCGCGGCAAGGGCCTTCTCGAGCCATGCCTTCTTGAGCGGCTCGACCTCGGCCGCGCGCTGATCGGCTGCGGCCTTGGCAGCCGAAGCCGCCTCGGTGGCAAGTTGGGCAGCCGCAGTCGCTTCGGTCACGGCTTTTTGGGCGGCCGCGGTCGCCTCGGCGTCGGCCGCGGCCGACGCTTTGGCCAGGGCCGCCTTAGCGGCCTCGAGCTTCTCGGCCGCGGCTTTCGCTTCGGTGGTCTTTTGATCCGCCATCGCGGCAGCGTCGTCGGCCGCCTTCTGTTTGTCGGCAACTGCCTTTTGGGCCGCGGCGGCTTCGGCGGCGGCCTTGTCGCCGGCCGCCTGGGCTTCGACCGCCTTCGCCTGGGCCGCCTGAAGGACGGTCTCCAGCGTCGGCGGATTCGAGGCCAGCCGGGCCACGAGCTTTCCATCGGCCGTGTCGAACATACGGATCTCGCCGGTCCAGTCGCCGGCAATGACCCGTCCGCCGTTGTGCGTCAGAGCGACCTCGAGGCCGATTTCGGAGAAGGATTCGAAGGCGCGAAGCGGCTTCCCTTCGACGTCCCACAGTTTCACCGTGCGGTCGCGACCGGTCGAGGCGAGCCGGCCGTCGTGGGTGAAGTGGATCGAAGCGACTCCGCCCCCGTGGGCGCTCACGCTCCGGATCGCCTTTCCGTCGATCATGTTCCAGAACTTGATCGTACCGTCTTCGCCGGCGCTGGCCAGCACGTTGGAGTCGGCGCGCCAGCTTACGGCGGTCACCGGCGTCTTATGGCCGTCGAGGTTGTAGAACTCGCGATCGGTGCCGGCCTCCCAAACCCAGAGTCCACCGGCCCGGTCGGCGGTGGCCAGGAGGACGCCGTCGGGGCTGAACTCGACGCCATAGATCCAATCGGTGTGTTTCTTGATCTCGGTTACGAGCGAGCCATCGGCGGTGGAATAGATCCGGACAATTTTCTGCGGGCCACCCAGCGCGACGAGCGTATTGCTCGCGTTGACATCGGCGGCCAGGACGACGTCGAGTTCGTCGCCGACCTGGAACGCGCGCCGGCCGGTCTTCACGTCGTAGACGGCCACAATTCCCAGGCTGGCCCCGCGGCCTCCGCCCGCCACAAGAAGCGAGCCCGAACGGTTGAAGCGGAGTGAATAGGGAATTCCCTCCGGGTAGGGCAACACACCGAGAAGTTCCGCGGTGTCGGTGTTGTAAAGCGCGATCTGCTGCTGGCCGGCGATTGCCGCCAGCGGCGCCCAGGGACTCGCGGCGATCGCGGTTGCCGCTCCGGGCCGTTCGGTAGAGACGACCGGCTGGCGCGACAGTCCTTCGGGCATGGCAGGCTCGCCCTCGGGTTTG
Source organism: Thermoguttaceae bacterium (assembly GCA_040768665.1). GTDB lineage: Bacteria > Planctomycetota > Planctomycetia > Pirellulales > Thermoguttaceae > JABWBD01. The sequence goes on along the minus strand of JAXGMN010000021.1, from coordinate 105,429 downwards.
CCCGCCCCGGCCGGCACGGTCATCTCCAGCCCGGCCTTCTTCTGGATCTGCGCCTTGGAGCCCTTGTTTTCCAGGGCGCCGCCCAGGATCCACTTGCGGATCAGCTCCAGTTTCGCGTCGGCGATCTTGCCTTGGTTCGGCGGCATCGCCGGCTGCTCTTTGTGGGAGACGAGGTTCCAAAGGTAGGAGCCGTCGGGGTCGCCGGGAGCGATCACCTCGCCGCCGGCCCCGCCGGCGATCAGGCGGGGGTAGTTGTCCAGCGCCAGGTCGTTCTGCGCCTTGCTCTGGTTGTGGCAAGTGAAGCAATGCTCGCGGAAAATGGGGCGGATGTGATCCTCATACGTGATCTTCTCCTCGGCCTTCTCTTCCGCGGCCGGCGCCGAAAGCGGCACGAAGGCGACAGCAATCAGGCAGACGATTGCAAACTTTCTGGACATTTAGGGTCTCCCGGGACGGTGCGGCGGGGCGGGGGAGTGGTGGATTGGTGGATTGGTGGATTGGTGGATTGGTGGATTGGTGGATTGGTGGATTGGTGGATTGTTCCGGCGCTCCGCTGCTCAGTGGTTGAACAAAAACTCGCGCGAGTTGAGCAGGGCCCAGAAGATGTCTTCGAGGGCTTGCTGCTGGTTGTCGACTCCTTCGATTGCCTTCTTCACTTCCGCCAGCTCTTCCGGGCTCGGCTGGCGCGACAGGGAGCGAATATAGAGCGTTGAGAGGATCTCCTCGGGGCTCTTCTTGGCGTCGAGGAGGGATTTTACCAGTCCGCCCGAGCGGATCTTGTTGTCGACCGTATCGCCGTTGAGCAGATGGAGGGCCTGGGAAAGCGTTGGATCGTTGTTGACGTCGCAGGCGCAGACGGTTTCCCGCTTCGAGCGGCCGAACGTGGTCAGGAAGTAGTTGCTGGTGGTCCCGTCGGCGATCTGGACGGCTCGGGCTCCCAGAGGCAGCCCCTGAAACTTGTCTTTGGTCTGGGTGACCTGGGTGACGCAGTCGAGGAGCATTTCGGCCTGGATCCGCCGCACGCGGCCGTGGGCGAAGTTGCGCTCGTCCTTTTCGTTGCTCGCGTTGCGAACGGTGGATCGCTGGTAGGCGTGCGAGTTGCAGATATCGCGGACCAGTTTCTTGAAATCGTACTTGAATTCGACCAGCTTCTTGCCCAGCGCGTCGAGCAATTCCGGATTGCTGGGCGGATTGCTCACGCGCATGTCGTCGACCGGTTCGACGATCCCGATGCCGAAGAAATGGGCCCAGATCCGGTTGGCCACGCTGGTGGCGAAGAAGGGATTGTCGGGCGCGGTAAGCCACTCGGCCAGCAACTCGCGACGGTCCTTGCCTTTCGTGTCCGGCTTGGGGCCGCCGAGGAATTTCGGCTCCATGGGCCGATTTCCAACCGGGTGCCGCACCTCGCCGCCGCCGCTGTTGAAGACGATCGTTTCGCGGTAGTCCTCGGCCTGCTTGCGGCCGATCTGGCTGAAGAACGCCGCGAAGCTGTAGTAGTCGTCCATCGTCCAGCGGTCGAAGGGATGGTTGTGGCACTGGGCGCACTGGATGCGGGTCCCCATGAAGACCTGCGCCACGTTTTCGGTGGTCTTGAGGGTATCGGTCTCGACCTGATAGAAATTGGTGGCCGGGTTGCGGAAGGTTCCGCCGCTGGCGGTGAGGAGCTCCTGGACCATCTTGTCGAGCGGAACCTCGTTGGAGATCTGCTCCGTGAGCCAGTCGTTGTAAAGGAACGCCGACTTGTAGCTCACCCGGTTGTTCGACTTGACCATGAGCAATTCGGCCCACTTCATGGCCCAGATTTCGGCGAACTCTTTTCGCTCAAGCAGCCCATCGATGAGTTTTGCGCGCTTGTCGGCGGACGAGTCGGCGACAAACTGGCGGTATTCCTCCCCGGTCGGGAGCTTGCCGGTGATGTCGACCGTCACGCGCCGGAGGAAGACTTCGTCGGAGCATAGTTCGCTGGGCAGGATGCGGAGCTTCTGGAGCTTCGCGTTGACCAGTTCGTCGACGTAGTTTACCGGCTTCGTCTCCGGCGGTGCATATTCGAGCGAGGCGGGCAGGACCAGGATCTGGCTGCCGACGGTCTTGGTGTCGAAGCGGGCGAGTACGAAGGCCTCGCCGCGGTTTTTCGCCGTCACCAAGCCGTTCTCGTCGACCGGCGCCGAGTTGTCGTTGTTGCTCAGGTAGACGGCCAGGTTGCTGACGTCGCGGTCGGTGCCGTCGGAGTACTTCGCGCGGACGATAAACGGCTGTTTGGTCTCGGCTCCTTCCAGCACGACCTGCCGAGGATAGAGTTCGATCGTTTCCACGGTCGGCACTTCGCCGGGATCCTTGGGGGCGCCGGCCTTGATCCAGTTCAAGAGCGTCTGGTAGTACTCGGAATTCTTCTCGAACCGCTTTCCTCCCGTGTGCGGGGCCTCGCCAATCGCTTTTTCCAGCAGCAGGCTTCGTTCAGGAATCGCCAGGTTCAGGCGTCGGAAACCGATCTCGCGCGTCAGGCTGTGGTAATCGGCTTCCGGATCATAACCGAAAAGCGAGAGGTGGAACCCGTCCTTGCCGGAGGCTGCGCCGTGGCACCCGCCCACGTTGCACCCTGCTCGCATGAAGACCGGCATCACGTCGAGTTGGTAGCTGACCGGCCGCGGCGCGGCGGCGTCCTTCACCACGACGGGAATGTTCGCGGAATGGCCGGCGTACTCCACCACGAGTTGGGACTGTCCGTCGGCGAGCGGGTAGAGCGTGTTTCCGTCGACCTTCGCCAGTTTCGGGTCGCCCAGCGTGGCCTTCGCCTTGGTCGTGACGTCTTCGGTCACACCATCGGCTCGCGTGGCCAGGACGACAAACCGCTGCAGGTCGGCGGCGGTGGAAAGTTGGACATCCGGCGGGAATACCTCGATCTTGGTCGCTTGAGGCTCGGCACGGCCGACGTTCGCCGCGGCGGAGGCCACGGCCAGCAGGGCGAGACCAAAGGTGCGGTGAAAATGGTGGGGACTTTTCATGGCGAGACTCTTTGTTTCCTAGTTTCCCGGGGTCTTCTGGAGCCGTAGCTGTTCCAGGCGGCTCAAGGGTTTCTCGGCGGGTTTTTCGTTCTCGGGTTTCTTTTCGGGCTTTGGCTGCTCGGCCGGCTTCTGGGGAAGCGGTTTTTGAATCCGCAGTTCGCCGCCGGGGAGCATGTGGGTGATCGGCTCGCCGTCTCGCGTGACGATCGCCCTGCATAGCAGCGATTTGTGCTGGCCCGGCGGTGAATTGGCCGTGGTCTTGAGCGGAAACGCCAACTGGGCCGTCTCTTTGCTGATCTCCTTCGGTTCGCTGGTCACCTCGTTGGGAAGTCCCAGCAACTCGACCTTGGCAGGGCCCTCAAACGGCTTGTTCTGTGCGATTTCAATGGGCAACTGGCCGGCCTGGCCCTGCTCGATCGCCACGGGCGTATAGGTGAACTTGACAAACGGCTCGGACACTTCCAGGTCGGCCAACTGGGAGGAGACGTCGACCGCTCCGTCGCCGACGGTGGCCCGGCCGATCACGGCGATTTTCCAATTCCGGACTGCCGCCTGGGCGTTGGCAGTGATCGGCATGATGACTTCGTTCTGCCCCTCGGCAATGGTAACGCTCGTCGGCGTGGAAACCCCGGGGGGATTGTAGAGCATGCTGACCGTGATCGGCGCCTTGAAGCCCTCGTCGCGTTTTGCGACGATCTTCAGGGCCATTTCGCCGCTCTGGACGATCGGAACCTTCGGCTGAACGATCTCGATCTGATAGGGCACCTTCTGCGTTACCGCAGTGGCCATCCGTTCGGTGTAATGGTTCCACACTTCGCGATTGTTCTGGCCCCGCACCATCGAGGTCCGCTGTTTCAGCCGGCCTTCGATCTTGGGATCGGCCGTTGTCCGGCCGATGACGTCGACCAGAGAGCCGGCCAGCGGGGCATCGGCCTTGGCGGTGAGCAAGACGGGCGTGGTCGTCTGGTCCGCCGTCATGGGAACTGTTTCGACCTGGACCCCTGCCGGGAGATCCTTCAGTTCCACAGCCAGATCGCCGCCGAAATCGGCTCGCTGGGCGCTGATCAATAGGGCGAGGCGGTTTTCCCGCGGAACCGGCGCCGTGATGTCGACGAACTGGCTTCGCTCCGCCAGGCCCATCGTCAGTTGCGGCTTGACGGGGGTGACCTCGACCCGATAGACATAGGCCGGCCCGCCCTTGTTCAAGTGGTCGCGAACGATCACGACATACTGATCGTCTTCGGGGGCCGTCATGCGGAGATAGCTGTCCGGACTGCCGCTGTCGTCATTGCCTGCCACCCCCGCGCCGTTGCTGGCGCGGACGACGCTCAGTACCGTGTCGAGCGGGGATCGCAACTGGCGGGCATAGACGCGGACGTCGAATACCTGCCCTTTCTTCGCAGCAAACTTGAAGCAATCGACGTCGCCGTCCTCGGCGATGACGCCGTTCAGCGCGACCGGTGCTTCGCCCGCAGTGGCCTCGCCCGCGCCGTTGTTGGGTTCGATTTCATTAAGGTTGTTCAGATCACCCAAACGGAATTCGTTGGGAGTGGGCGCGGATCCGTGGGGGTCCTGGGCAACGAGGCCGAACATCGGCTGGGGGCTGCCGGGGAGCGTGACGCTTGTCTTCCAAGGACTGGCGGGATCGCCCAGCCACTGGACCTCGATCTTCTCGCCGAACTTGCCGCCGGCGGGAAACACGCCCAGGGGCCGCGGAAAATCGCCGACGTGCAGCCGATATCGGCATTGGCCGTTTCCGCCGAAGGCACTTTCACGGACCTGGACGACGTAGGATCCATCGCTTGGCGCCACCACGGAACACGCGGCATCCTGGTAGACCAACGGGGTGTCGTCCGATCCCGCCAGGACGAACCGCTCTTTATCGAGAATCGCGACGTACGGATCGAAAAAGGTCTCACCGAGGCGGATCCCCTCGACTTCAGCCGCGATACGCTGCCCTTTTTTCGCCTCGATCTGGAAGTAGTCGACGTCTTCATTCTGGACGACGCCGGCGACCGTGACATTCATGGGGATCTTCTGCGGCTCGTGAAACTCGTTGTTCGGCTCCGCTTCTTCCATCTGAGGAAGGGGACCCACGCTGAACTGCACGAGGTTGCTGATGCCCGAAGCGGTCCGCACGCGGAGTGCGTGCAGCCCGAGCCGGCAATCGGGACCGATTGCCAGCCTGGCCTTGATTCGCTTTCCTTCCGGAACCTCGAAGTTCGCCACGCGAATCCCGGCGTAATAAAGGAGGATCTCCTGTGCGTCGGCGAGCCGAGGGCCGTCGATGACCACGTCGATCTCCGTGCCGCGCTGCGCGCCGCAGGGAGTAACGCGGTTGATCTGCGGGTCCGCGGCAAGAGCAAAAGAGGAGCTTAGTGCGATGGCCAGAAGCGCCAACGGAACCGATAAACGGCTGGCGAGCCAAGAACGCCCCACGATTGCCCGGCGGCTGTCGATCATCATTGCGCCTCCTCGTGCTTGATTCTCACGTATTGACCGGGAAAAACGTAACCGTTTGCGCCCGCGGCCGGGGACTGGTCCATTTTCGGCCAGTTGATGTATTCTGGTGTCAGGAACGTTGGCCGAAAACATGGACCTGTCCCCCTCTCTTCCGCGGGCGTGAACGGTTACGGAAAAGCTCACGCCAACAGGCTCTTGCAGACCAAGCCGTCGCGGACGATGGCCAGCGGCCGGTCGCCCGGCGCGAGCAGGCGTTTGTCGAAATCGACTCCCAGCAGATGGTAGATCGTCGCAAACAGATCCGAGGGGCCGACGGGGTCGGTCTCCGGTTCCGAAGCCGTGGCGTTCGAAGTGCCGATGATCGTGCCTCGCTTGATCCCGCCGCCGGCCAGCACGACGCTGAACACCTTCGGCCAGTGGTCGCGGCCGGCATCGCCGTTGATCTTGGGCGTGCGTCCGAACTCGCTGGAGATCATGACGATCGTTTCATCCAACAGGCCCGTGCGGTCCATGTCGCGGATGAGCGCTGCAAAAGCCCTATCGAGCGAAGGCATCTGGCTTTTCATTCCGCCGACGATGTTGGTGTGCATGTCCCAGCTTCCGTAGGTAACGGAAACCACGCGGACACCCGCGGCGACCAGGCGGCGGGCCATCAGCAGGCGCTGCCCGGCGGCGTCGCGACCGTATTCGTCGCGGACGGCATCCGGTTCGGCGTCGATATTGAAGGCTTCGCGGGCTTTCTGGGAACTGATCAGGCTGTAGGCACTCTGATAGAACGAATCCATCGCTGCCACCGAGTCGGAGTTTTCGAGTTTGGCGAAGTGCGCGTTCACGGCATCCAACGCGGATTGGCGGCGGGCGAAGCGGGTATCGTCCACTCCCGACGGCAGCGCCAGATCTCGAACCTTGAAGCCTTTGCTCGCAGGGTCGGACCCCAGGCTGAATGGTCCGTACGAGGAACTCAGGTACCCGGTGCCGGCGAATACGTCCGGCTGATTCGGAATACAGACGTAGGGTGGAAGCGACTCACGCGAGCCGAGTTCGTGACTGACGACGCTTCCCAAGCTCGGGTACACGACCGCAGGGCTCGGCCGATAGCCGGTAAACATGTTGTGGGTGCCCCGTTCGTGCGCGGCTTCGCCGTGGGTCATCGAACGGATCACCGCGATCTTGTCGGCAATTGAGGCAATCTGGGGAACGGTTTCGCAGAACACTTCGCCGGGGATGTTCGCCTTGGTCACTCCGAAGGAGCCCCGGTACTCCAGGGGGGCATACGGCTTGGGGTCGAACGATTCCTGGTGTGCGATGCCGCCGGGCAAAAAGATATGGAGGACACTTTTGGCCCTCGGTTTCTTTGCGACAGAGCCGTCGGCTGCGCTCGCACTTTCCAGCCGAAGCAAATCACCCAAAGTGAACCCCAGAGCGCCCAGCGCGCCCACGGTGAGGAACTCCCGACGAGTCGGTCTGAAAAAGGGATTGCCCGAGCATGTGCACTTCGTCATGGCATCCGCTCCTTAAATGGCTTAACGCGTTGCTGCGCAGCAACAACCGCTAAGTGAGTGTGGTTCTGGTCAAGTCCCATGTCCGCGAAGCCCGAGGGCCGCGAAAGCGGGGAGAGGGAGGAACAGTTTTGGTATGGTTCAAAGGAAGTGACCGTCGCTGGCAAAAACCCCTTCGGCCGCCGACCTCCTTTGTTGTCGCTGGGGGGCAAGGTGGGGCTGCGGGATTATGTCCACCGCAGTTGGCGAAATTCTAGAGCCATGCAACCGGTAAGCAATCCCAACTCCCGGAGCTCACTCGGATCGAGCGGGTGCAAGTAGGTCCCGCTTGCCGAGCGGGACCTGGAACCGCCGACCACCTCGGCAGACCCAACCCGTTGCGAACCACCCGTGGACCGACACCCCGCATCTCCAATCCCCGCAACGTCGATCGCGTTTACGAAGCGGGAACTCTGCCTAAGGTCCCGCTCGGCAAGCGGAACCTACTCAGCGCTGGCATGTGGGGCAAAAGAAGGTCGAACGCTGCGCCTGGACTATCCGGACGATTGGGCTGGTTTGGCATCGCAAGCAGGATTGCCCAGTCCGCTGATAAACTTGATGATGATCCTGGTAGCCGCCGGCCTGACCGCTGGGGGTGCGGTAGGTGCCATCCGACAAGGTCGATCCTTGGCAGCGGATCGCCTCATGAAGCACCTCGCCGATCGCCTCGATCAGTCGATGCCATTGACCGGCACGCAGGCGGTCGCATGCAACAGCGGGGTGGACCGCCGCACGGTGCAGGATCTCCGAAGCATAGAGGTTTCCGATCCCGGCCACCGCGCGCTGGTCCAGTAGCGCGACTTTGATGGGACGGCGGCTCTTGCCCAAACGCGAGCGGAGCTGGTCCTCGGTGATCGTCAGGGCGTCTGGGCCGATCTTGGAGGGACCTAGCTGATCGGAGAACTCCGCGGCAGACAGGAGCTGCACGACGCCCAGGCCGCGAACATCCCAGAAAATCAAGCGTTCTGCCGGCCCGTCTTCCAGTTCGAAGACCAGCCGCTGGTGACTGCGATTCGGGGGATTCGCCAAGAGGACACGGCCGGTCATCCGGGGTTCCATGACGATGCGATCCTCGGAGTCGAGCCGCAGAACGATTCGCTTACCCAGCCGGTCGACCGACGTTATGGTCTTGTGCAAAACCCGTCGGCGGAAACGGTCCAGGCGCGGTGAAACCAGGATCGGTCGCAGTTGAAGGGCCGTGCGCTGCACGTGGGCGATACGGCTGCCGCGGATCGGCAGGATGCCGCACCGCATCGTTTCGACTTCGGGGAGTTCAGGCATGAGAGCCTTGCACGGCGGGCAGAACGACGGTGAACGAGGAACCCTCGCCGGGCGTGCTCTTGGCGCTGATCGTGCCGCCGTGGCGTTCGACGATCTTGCGGCAGATCGCGAGTCCGACGCCGGTTCCCTCGTAGGCCTCCTGGGGATGCAGTCGCTGGAAGACGCCGAAAATCCGATCGGCGTATTCTCTGTCGAACCCGATTCCATTATCCTCGAATTCGATCCGGCATTTTTCGGCGGAGGATCGGTGGGCCCGCTCTTCACGAGGCGTGACGAAGTGGCCATGCACGCGAACGATCGGCGGCTCTTCCGGCCGGCGGAACTTCAGCGCGTTGCCGATCAGGTTCTGGAACAACTGGCGCATCTGTATCGCATCCGCCTGGATCGTGGGCAGCTTTTCGATTTCGACCAAAGCGTCGGATGCCTCGATCTGCACTTCCAAGTCGGACACGACCTCCGCGGCGATCTTGGCCAGATCGACGCGCACGAAGTGCTGTTCCCTCGTGGTCACGCGCGAGAGCGTCAACAGGGCGTTGATCAGCCCCTGCATCCGCTTCGCGGCATCGAGAATGCGGTCGAGCGACTCGCGCGAGACGTCGTCGAGCGCTTCGCCCGACCGCGTCTGGAGGCGCTCGCCGAACGTCCGGATCTTCCGCAGCGGCTCCTGCAGATCGTGGGAAGCGACGTAGGCGAACTCTTCCAACTCCCGGTTCGATCGCTCCAGCTCGGCGGCATAGCGTGCCTGCTCTTCTTCGGCCCGTTTGCGCTGGCTGATATCGCGCACGAAAAAGGTCATCACGGGCACTCCGCCCTGCTGGCTGATCGTCATGGCCATTTCCGCCGGGAACACCTCGCCGCTGGCCCGAATCGCCGTGACTTCGATCCGCTGGCCGAGCATCGATCCCTCGTAGGATTCCAGGTAGCGGTCGATGCGGTTCTGAAACCCTTTGCTTTTCGACGGGGGAAAAAGGATCTCCGACGGACGCGTACCCAAAACGCTGCCGCGCTCGTGGCCGAACGTCTGTTCGGCCGCCCGGTTGAATTCGGTGATCACTCCCTCGTGGTTGATGGTGATGATGGGGTCGAGCGAGGATTCGAGGATGGCCTGCTTCCGCGATTCACTCTCGGAGAGCGCCTCCTGCAACTGGCGATTGTCCGGCGGCGAGCGGTGAACAATGGCCAACCCGAGTCGCCTGGCGGTCTCCGGATGGACGACCCGAAACATCTTCGTTTCGACGTCGAGGATTTCTCCGCTGACGACGTTGCGGAGTTGGCTTCGCCCCTGCCAGTGGCCCGCCGTATTCACCGCCACGATGGCCACGTTGCGCAATTCGATCCAGGACGGCTCCGTGTAGAGATCGTGAAGGAGGACGGCGGCGGCGTCCTCCTCCTCTTCCAGCCCGATCATGCGACGCGCCGCGGGGTTGAAGTAGAAAGGGCGGCCGTGGGCATCCGCCAGGCAGAGAAAATCGTCGCTGTGCTCGTCAAACGCGGCCGAGCCGAGCACCTGGCGATCGTCAAAATCTACGGTAAGAGCGGTCATTGCCTGGTCTCGTCGGGCTTCCTGTCAGAGCCGGCAGCGCTGGGAGGCTTCCGTGCCGCGATCCTGGCCAGAACTTCATCCCTTTCGGGGCCCGTGGCCCGACGCGCCGCCATGTTGTAGTAGATTTTCGCCACGTTCGGCTTGCCTTCTGCCTCAGCCAGACGCCCTCGTTCAATCCATCTCGCCGCTTCCTGATTCGCTTCCCGCTCGGCGCGATGGAGATCTGCCTGGATCGCTGCAATGCTGCGGGCGGGATGGCCCGCTCCACTGCCGGCCGCGGCCTTGAGGCGAGTCTGCCAGCGTAGCGCCGGGGCAGCATTCGGATCCGGTGTGCCGGTTTGAGAGAGAAGAAGCCGGCGATCGAGGGCGTCGAAGTCGTGGACGATGGCCGAAAGACCCGCGCCGGCGGCGCCGCGTTCCGCGCCCAACGCGGAGTTACCCCGCGGCGACAGGGGCGACGCGAAGGACTGCGCATCCGAGCGAGCCCGGTCGATCCCTCCCAGCGAGACGGCGCCCCGGTCCGGCACCGAAACGGTGGTTCCCACGGCGAAGTACGAATACGTCGGTAGCTGAACGACAGCCGGTTGCTGGCCGAGCGCAGCCCTGGCGATCAGCACCAGCAGTGCGCCTGCGAATGCGAGCCTTGTGGCCTCCATGGTCTCGTTCTCCCTCAAAGGGTTTACGACGCGGCGGAGGGTCGGCGGACAGCGATGGCGACGCTGAGCGGCTTTAGGCGTGTGCCAGATGATCGCATCCCCTTGCGATTGCCGCTCGCCTTAGCGGAAACCTACGCGCGGCCGCGCAGCTCACGTGTCATCCTGGCGCCGGCGGCCCTTACTCCTCGGCGTCTTCGTACCACTATTATTGTACCGGAGGCGGAGACCGCGACCAGTTTACCCCCGGCTGGCATGTTTCAGCCGGATTCGAGTCCGGTCGCCCTCGTCCCGGCGCTCGATGACTTTGTAGTCGTGGCCCTTCGACGGCCCGTCAGGGGCCATCCAGCCGCGCTTATGGGCGAAAGCGAGGGCCTGTTCGGAGTACTGGTTGAATCCTTTCCCGATAGTGCCGTCCTGCGTGAGAAAGTAGTAGACCTGAGAAAGCACGACCTCTTCGTGGTCGTCCGACTGGCTGTCCAACAGCCGGCCGTCCCAGTCTCCACCCAGAAACTCGAGCACAAACCGCTTCATCCTTCCCTCCTTTCGCAAAAAACCAGCGTGATGGAAATCCGGATGGTGGTACCGACGAAACGGCCGCAAGCCCGTTTCGCCGGAAGGTGCCTTCTTTCGACTCAGAGGCCATCGACGGCCGATATGTCTCTCCTTTCGTGTCGTCGGATTCGGTGCCTGCCAGTTTACCACCCTTCACGACGACGTCAAGCAACTTTTGTGGAGGGGGTCTAAACGGCGTCACTCGGCATGAGAAACGGGGGGTGATGCTGTGGATTTCCAGTTCAAGGGGGGCTAGACTGGATCGTAACCGTACACGTGGCGGCCGGGGACTGGTCCATTTTTCGGCCAATTCGGGCGTTATGGCGTCAAAGACGTCGGCCGAAAACATGAACCTGTCCCCCTCGCTTCCGCGGGCGTGAACGGTTACCCGTAATATTTCGCCCCGATGGAGATGGATTTATGTGCAACCAATGGTTTTTCGCGCGCCGGTTCCGAGCGGCCCTTGCGGCTGCGGCCTTTGTTCTCATTCTTCAGCCGTGCCGGACAACCCAGGCGAGCCTTGCCGCTGACGGCGGATCCGCGTTTTTGGGCAACTGGGCCCTGACAATTCCCGGCGGCAGGGCCGGTTGGCTCGGAATCGTCAACGAGGGAGGAGAACTCCGAGGCAGTATCCTCTGGGGCGGCGGGAGCGTGGTCCCGGTTGAAGGAGTCCTGATCGAAGGCGACAAGCTGATCGTGACGCGGATCCGCGAAGCCAGGCGGAAGGACAAATCGGGCAAGGAGACCATGGTGCCGATCACGACCACGATCACCGGCAAGGTCTCGGGCGACAAGATGGATCTGACGATCGTCACGACAAATGAAAACGGAAAGCAAATGGGGCCGGCTGCGGAATTCAGCGGTCAACGGACCCCGCCGGTGCCCCCGGCGCCCGATCTGTCGAAAGTGAAATTCGGCGAGCCGATCGTGCTGTTCAACGGCAAGGACCTGTCCGGCTGGGAGATCACCAGTCCGGAGTTGCCCAACGGCTGGCGCGCGGAGGACGGCGTGCTGGTAAACGAGGCGCCGCAGGAAGCAGGCGAACGGCACAAGCGGTACACCAATCTTCGGACCGAGCGGGAGTTTGAGAACTTCAACCTGAAACTGGAGACGCGCGTGCCGGAAGGAGGCAACAGCGGAGTCTACCTGCGCGGCATCTATGAAGTGCAGATCTCGGACACCAAGGGCCAGCCGCTCGATTCCCACAATATGGGCAGCATTTACAGCCGCATCCGTCCGGCCGTCGCCGCGGAGAAAGCGGCCGGTGAGTGGCAGTCGTTGGACATCACGTTGGTCGACCGCCACGTCACGGTGGTCCTCAACGGCAAGAAGATCATCGATAATCAGCCGCTCTTGGGCTGTACGGGCGGGGCGCTTTGGGCCGACGAATTCCGCCCGGGACCGATCTACCTGCAGGGCGATCACACGAGCGTGCAGTACCGGAACCTCGTTCTGCGGCCCGTGATCGAGTAGCCCGGATTATTCGCGAACCCGGAGATTTCGGCGGCAGACTGCGCCACACGAACCCGAAGCGCAAGCGAGGGGAACTCGCTGTGCGGCCCTCGCTTGCGCTTCGCACTTAATATGGGTTCGTGAATAATCCGCGCGAGTCGGGCCGGAGTCCGGCGCCCACGGCTGGGGACTGGTCCATTTTTCGGCCAATTCGAGTGTTTTGGCGTCAAAGGCGTTGGCCGAAAACAATGGACCTGTCCCCGTCTCTTCCGTGAACGGCTACTCAGCGTGGCTCCGTTTGCTCCGCCTGTTTCCCAAGGGGCTTGGCGCGGTCAACTTCCTCGCATAATCGCTGAACGAACGCGTCGAGTTTCGCCTCGGAAAGGCCGAAGTCGCCCGCGTTGAAACGCACGGAAAACTGGTTGTTGCCGCTGCGAACGTCGATCCCGACCATTCGCGTTTTGAGCAGCAGAATGAGCGTGCCGGCAGCAGCCAAACCGAGGATCAACGAGTAAACGATCGATGATGCGGGGTAGCTTTGCAGCACCAAAACGATGACCGCGGCGCAAAGAAACGCGGCCAGGAAAGCCGCCAGGGTCGCCAGAATGAACAACAGCCAGTTCGGATAGTACCTCTTTTCGACGGAGTCGACGCTACTGAGGGCCATCGATACGTTGCGGTTGAACGAGATTCGGACGGCATAGTAGAGCATCAGCGGGGGGAAGAGCACGACGAGCAGCCAATACGCCGGCGAAAAGACTCGAGTGGCGGTATAGAGCACGCGATGACTGGTGAGGGTCACGCGGCTAATGCCTCGCCGAATGATCCAAAGATGGCTTTGGCGAATCGTGAAGTCGTCGAGCACCGTTTCGCCGGGGAGCAACTGGAAGACGTCTTCCTTTTCTTTTCCCGAAAACAGATCGACCAGATCCGGTGCCCAAACGGGACCGGGCCGACGGTCCTCAGCGGTGGAGACATGAGCGATTCCCGGTGCGATGAGGGTCTCCTGAACGGAAGCCCACGATCCCATTCCCGGTTTCCACACCAGGTCCGAGGGCCCGAGCCTGCCGGACGCGACGAAATCTCTCAGGTCGCTTTCGGACACCGGGCCGGACTGCTGTCCATCTCTTGCGTAGTACCATTGGCCGGCCCCGCCGTGTTCATCCGGCCGGCTCGCGGCCTCTTTGGGCTGAGTGGACGGGGCGGATACCTTTACCGGTGGCGCGGGCGACTTGCCAGTGATCGTAAGCTGATGCTGGCAGGCATTGCACCTCGCGACCTTCCCGATCCATTCATTCTTGGCGTGAAGAAGCGTACCGCATTTCGGGCACGCAATATCGAAGTCGTAGTTCATCGCTCAACTGCCTCACGTAAGAGCCTATCCCAAAACCGTCGGGGACCGGCTCATTTTCGCGGAGTCTTCGCCGTAAAATATGCCTGTCTTGATTTCCGCGGTACCAAGCAAGCGCGAAATGGCTTGGAGGCGCAGCCGTCGCGCATCGCCCGTCCGCCAGCCAGCCAGGTCGAACTTCAAACGAAGAAAAGGGGATCATTGATCAAAAACTTGATTTCCCACAGGTGCCGAGTGGGTGGGTGAAAACTCAGTGGTTCTATCGGCTGATTCGACCTGACCTCCGGTTCTGTTCCACCGATTTCTTCATCCGTGCCCCGGCTTTGCCATCCGTGCTACTTTGTCCTTGAGTTGTTCTGATAGCACGGATGGCAAGGCCGGGGCACGGATGAAAATGAGGAACAAAAAATGGAAACCCAGCAAGCCGATCAGTATGCCCCCGTTTTCACCTCCCACAGGTACCGAGTCTAATCCCGAAGGACTAGGCAGTCAAGGGGGTCTAGGAAGAAGAGGGGCGACGCTCAATTGAATTAGAGCCTATCCCAAAACCACCGGGGACTGGCTCATTTTGCGGAGTCTTCGAGCAAAATACTGTGCCTGTCCCCTTCTCCTCGCGAGGTTTTGGGATAGGCTCTTAGCTGCCGGACACAAGTGCGTGCATCACCCTGCTGCGCCAGCCCAACGCGCCGGGAGCGGATCGGGAAATCCTGTACCTTGTCTCGGCACGGGTGCGCCCCTAGGATTTTTCGCTTCCTGGGACCTCTTATCAGGGTGAAACTATGGCACAATCCCCACCTGGCGCGGACCGTGGTATCAACGAGGATCCGAGTCGGCGGACGTTTTTCCGGCAAGTGGCTGGGATGACCACCGGCCTGGCTCTCACCACGGCGAAGTTGGGCCCGCAGGCCGTTCAAGCGGAGGGACCAAAACCAGCGGCCTCGCTGCCCACGGTGGCACTGGGGACTCACAAGATCTCGCGGCTGATCCTCGGCGGAAATCCCATCTACGGCCACTCGCACTTCAACCGGCTCTACAGTCAACACCTGGCCGACTACCACACACCCGAACGGGTCGTTGAGTTGCTGCGAACCTGCGAGGCGGTGGGGATCAACACCTGGCAAATCAGTTACGCGGATCGGACGCTGGACGATATCGAGCGGGTTCGGCGTGAGGGAGTACGTTTCCAGTGGCTGTGTCTGGGCAAGCCGGACTGGGACAAATATCCCGAGCGGATCGAGCATGCCGCCGGCCATCGGCCGATCGGCATTGCGCCGCATGGTGCGCTGGCCGAGAAGTTGCACCGGCAGAACAAGATCCCGGTGCTGCTCGACCTGTTGAAACGGATCCGTTCGACCGGCGTCCTGGTCGGTTTGTCCGCCCACAACCCCGTGCTGATCGAGCTGGCGGAGCAACAGCAATGGGATGTGGACTACTACATGTGCTGCCAATACTATCTGACGAGGCCGCGCGAGGAATTCCTGAAAATCCTTGGCGAAGTGCCGATGGGCGAGGTCTATCTGCCGAGCGACCGCGATCGGATGCTTGAGGTCGTGCAAGCGGCCCGCAAACCGTGTCTCGTCTACAAGGTCCTGGCCGCGGGCCGCGCGAACCTGACCCCGGCCGGCATTCGCGGGGAGTTTCAGTATACGCTCAGCCGCATCAAACCCACCGATGCGATGATCATCGGCATGTTTCAGGAGTTCGGCGACCAGGTGGCGATGAACGCCGAACTCGTTCGCGAGTTGTGCGAGAGAGGTTGAACCTCACTCCTCGGCGCCCTGCTGCACGCGCCGGATGATTTCCTGCTGCACTTCCGGCAACAGGCGGACGAAGTACTCGCTGAAGCCGGCGACTCGCACCATCAGATCGCCGTGCCGCTCCGGGTGCGCCACGGGGAGCGTCGGCCGCTCACCCGGCGTGACCGACATGGTTGCGTGCGGCTGCCCTGCCATCAAGGGGGGGTGTCTATCAAGCACGATGGCACGGTATTCTCTTCCGGCTATAATGGAGCTTTGTTTATCGGACAGCCGCTCAAGCCCCCTCGGAGTATTCGGGTTATGACATTTCCCGTGCTGGTCGAGCCAAGCGACGGTCAATTCGCAGCTACGTTGGTGGGTGCGCCAGAAGTCCGCGTAACTGCGGCGACACGCGAGGAAGCGATTGCCAAAGTCAAGGCCGAGATTGCCGAGCGGGTCGGGCGCGGTGAACTGGTTGGCGTCGAGATCGACTGGCTGAGCCCGGTGGATATCGCGGGGAAATACGCCTCGGATCCGACCCTTTTGGAGATCTGCGCCGAGGCCTATCGGCAGCGCGATGAGGAATTGGCTGAGGCATCTCGGGACCGCGAGACCCATGCAAAGTGACGATCGCGCTGGACACCGACATCTTGGGCGAGATCTTGGTCGGAAATCCGGTTTACGCGGCACGCGCCGCGGCGAGCCCGCGCCCTCACGCGGTTCCGATCGTGGTCGTTGAAGAAATCATGCGAGGCCGGTTGAACGCGATTCGCCAGGCCGAGGCTGGGAAGGGACGCGTTACTCTGATTCGCGCTTACGAACTCTTCCAGGAATCGGTGGCCGATTTCCGGCGGTTCCATGTGCTGCCATACACGCAGCAAGCCGAGTTGCAGTTTGGCGATTGGCGCGCGCAGAAAGTACGCGTGGCAACGCACGATCTTCGCATTGCCGCCATTGCGACAGCGCACGGTGCCACGCTGATCTCCAGGAATCGACGGGACTTCGAGCGAGTGCCGGGGCTGGCGGTGGAGTACTGGGACTAGACGCTCACCGAGATCGCCGGCGCCTCCTGCCTCTTGTTTTTCGCCTTCTGTGCCTTTTCGCGGCCCCATCCGTGTTTTCCTATTCTGGCTCCCTGCACCCCGCTCCCCGCTTTCTCCCCTGCTCAGCTTGAGTATTCCGCAGTGCGGGCACCGGCGCGAACGAGCCGAGCTCCTCGTCATCCAGCCCCGCGGACCGTTCCGACGCCGACCTTCAGCAGTCGCCTTGTCTCTGCTGACCATCAACCATCAACCATCAACCATCAACTCTCCCTGCCGAGCAGTGTCGTGGGCGAAAAGCCGAAGGGATCCAGGCCGACGGATCGCTTCGTGGGGCGGTAGCGCACGCCGAGTCCATCGCCGTAGGTCGCGGCGCGGCCTTCGGAATCGACCACGATCCCCGCCGGCGCCGACCTCGGTCTCCGGAAAGGTGACTGCCTCGTCCGCGGTGTCGAATGGGCCTTCGCCGCAGTCGTGCCAGTCGGGGTTGTTGAGCACGGGGCTGGTCGAATGAATTGAGTTGGGGAATTCCAGTCCACTCCTTGATGCGGGCGCCCATAGCCAGCTACAATGCGGCGGCTGGAACGACTGTGTCAGACTCACGATCAGCCTCCCATGGCCCTCGCCCGCGACAACGAGCCTGATCGCCCACTGCCACCAGGCCTCTACGAGCACCTGGTCAACGAGCAACTCCAGCGCGCTCTGGCGAGAATCGCCGACCCGGCGCTTGTGGTGACATCAGAATTGGACCCGGAGGAGAGCCATTCGGCGATCGCGCAGTACCTCGAAAACGTCTTCGTCAGCTTGCTGGCAATGACTCGCGACGGCGACTCGCGGGAACGTCAGCGCCGCCTGGCGAATCGGCTGATTGCCGCGCTGTCGGAAGAAATCGGAAGCAGCCTTGCCGGGTCCATGGCGATTGCCGAACCTTTGCGGCGACTGCTGGCGCTCCACGAACGTGCCGCCTCGGAACCGAACCGTCCCGATACGCCGCTGGCCCGATCCGCCCTCTTGACCGGCACACGTATCGACCCAGCCCTCGGTGTCCAGCTCCGCAAAGAACTCGCTACTGCCGACCGGGTCGATATCGGAGACAGATTTCCGGCGCATGACGATGCTCCATATCACGCTCTGGGGGCCAAGCGGGACGGGGCTGGCGCTCGCCGACGCTGCCCAGCGGCTCGATCGGAATCCCCGAGCTTTGGCGGACCTTCGATCGATCCTCGAGCATCGCCTTGCGTCCACACACACGCGGTCGTTGCCACCACCTGGCCCCTGGGCAGGGCCGCTCGCGGTCCATGCCGAGTACACGCGCGACGAGATCCTTGCCGGCCTCGGACACTGGACGATGGCCAGTCGCCCGGACGTCCGCGAGGGGGTGCTCCATCTTGCAGCCAGCAAGGTGGACGCGTTTTTCGTTACCCTGAACAAGACCGAAGAGTCGTACTCTCCGACCACGATGTACGAAGACTACGTGATCTCCCAGGATCTCTTGCACTGGCAGTCACAGAGCACGACCTCGGTTCAGTCCAGCACGGGGCAGCGGTACATTCGCCATAAGGAAGTGGGCTACACGCCGCTACTCTTTGTGCGAGAGAACAAGCGTGTTCCGTCTGGGCTTGCGGCACCGTACGCGTTTCTGGGGCCGCTGTCCTATATTTCCCACGAGGGCAATCGACCGATCAGCGTCGTTTGGCGTTTGGAATGCGCGATTCCTGCTCGACTGTTACGACCGATTGCGCGGCAGGCTGTATGATGGGTTTCAGAGAAGCCAAGTCACTGTGCTTTCGCTGCAACGGCAGTCGCGAGACCCGTGCGAGCCCCGGCGATTCCCGAGGCCGCACACCTCTCGCCAGGGGAGGCTCCGTGGGTGCCTCCGCCACTCAGCTAAACCTGCGTCGGTGTGTCGGACCGACGCGCGCTAGCATCGCTTGGCAAACCGGCGGTATTGGAGTGTTGCGAAATCGCCAACTTCAAGACTTGCGTGTCGGTCTGGTGTCACCGCTAGCCGTGCGCGGTATACTGTGCCTTCCGGAGAAGCGAAACCGGGTAGGATTGCGGCGAAAGGCCCGTCACCCGCGCGCGGCCGACATGTGCACGGGACATAAGGTATGGCGGAACCCGATTCTCGCCGACGGCTGGCAGCAGGACCCAACAATGTTCAACTTGCTTGTATCTGGAAATCCTTCAACATGGGACACGGGGCAACCGTGGTCGATGCTGATTGAGCGATTCAAGGAATACAGCGGCAGCGAGGCCAGCGGAATCTCGGCCAAGCAACCGCTCACGCTGAAGGCGCTGGAAGGGGTGCCCGCGCTACTTATGTACGAATGAGGTGTCGACGGACTCACTGCGGACGTGGTCCGTTTCGGTTATCTGGAGAATATCCGGACGACCGGACGGTTCGTGCAGTTCAATTTTCGGGAGGAATCGCACTGCGATCGCGACCTGATCGATGAATTCGCATCATTGCTCAGTTTGGATGACTGGGAGCGAGGCCGCACACATTGGGCAGTCAAAGATGGGGACATTCCGTGCGACCTGCTGCAGCAAATGATCCGGGGACCGTACCGCAAATTCCGCTTCGAGATTGTCCTCTCATATGCCGGCGAAGACCACGCCTATGTCGAAAAAGTTGCGAAGTTCCTCAGGGAACGTGGGATCGAATTGTTCTTTGCTCCGTTCAAGGAGGCCGACTTGTGGGGCACAGACTTGAGCGAGGAACTCGACGTGATCTACCGGATGGAAGGACGTTACTGCGTGATGTTCCTATCGAAGCACTATGCAAAGAAGGCTTGGCCAACTCATGAGCGGCGATCGGCCCTGTCGCGAGCGGTGCAGCAGCAGGGCCGGTACATTCTCCCTTGCCGCTTCGATGACACAGAAGTCCCCGGACTGCGTCCGAGTGTTAGTTACGTTGATCTGAACACGAAGACGCCGGAGCAACTCGGCGAACTGATTATCGAAGTCCTTCGGCGGAAGCGAAAAGGGACGCAGTAATTGCGCTCTGGCTGACGCGTGCGACGGGTGAATGTTGCCCGCTTCGGTCACATCGACGGACGCTGGTTCGCCTCTCCAGCGTGTCGGACGAGTCGATGTAACCGACGCTGATTGGCAGGTCCGTTCAACTGACCTTGGTGTGCGCCACCGCGCGCAGCCACGCGGTTTTCGAGGGTTGTCGGTGCATTGGATCTCGCGATCCGAACTATTAGTCTGCTCCTGCCAAAAAGGCAGTCCCATTGTCGGTTTCCGTGCTGGAACTACAGACGGTAGCACACGAAAGCCTCCTCATCTTCGCCATCCAACTCATGTTCGCGGCTATTCTCGGTTTATTTTATTGGCATGGGCTTTGCAGGGCGTCGACTCGGCATGGCTCTGTTTCGCCTTATGTGATCGGTTTCCTTGCGTCGGCGTTCTGGTAGTCTCCCGCGTCCGGGCCAGATGCGCTCATACGCCCATCTTGCCGCAGGCTTCTCGCGGCAGATGATTCTTCCTGCTCTGAAGGAATATAACGATGCGAATCGTCCGTGCAACAAACATAGAAGTGTGGGCCGGCACGCTGGACGCTCGGTCGATGCTTCCGGGTCTCGTCCGCCGTCTGGTGCATGCGACCGGGAAGGGATTGCAACGCGTGGATCTCCCGGCAGGCGAAGGGGTTCAGCGGCCTGGATGGGACGGGGTTGTGATCGCGGAAACGGCGACGCCGTTCGTGCCGTCTGGTGTGAGCCTGTGGGAGGCGTGTACTGTCGGCGAGCGTGCAAAACCTCGGTGGGCCGGAATTGGCGGGCAGCGAGGGGTCGCGGTGAGTGAGGCGCGGGGGCCGGGTACGGTAGGGGATCGGCGTCGGCTGTGCCTGCAGCGGTCAACGGCGACGGTGCAGCCGCTGAAATGCGCGCGGCGTGGCGCGCACGGCCGCCCTCGCCGGGCCAGGACCGCCGTTCTCGGCACGCCGTCCGCGGTGCCAGCCGATCGTCGCAGGGACAACTCCCGTCAGCCGGTGCGACAGTGGGGCGGGCTGCGGCCTCGGTCCGGCTCGGATTCCGTCGCGACCAATTGCTCCCGGTAGTTCCAGGGCATCCAGTTGCCGGGAGCAGTCCGCACGCGCTGATGATTCCGTTGCAACTCGGTCAGGTAGTCGACCGGCGAGGCGCCCGACGAGTAACAGGTATGAATGAGGCTCATGTAGAGATCGCCCACATCGGCACCTCGCTGTGTCTTGTAGAACAGCGAATTCTTCCGGTGCCGAATGGCCATCTTCAAAGCCCGTTCGCACACGTTGTTGTCCAACGGGGCGCCGGGCACGCGCAGGAAGAGCGTCAATGCCTTCCAGTGGTTCACCATGTAGGAGATCGCTCCTCCCAAGGAGGAATTCGGCTCGACTCGCTTTTCGTCCAACTGCGCCTTCAGCCAGCCCTGCAGTTGTTCCATCACGGGACCGCTTTGTTGTTGATGCAACCTCAGTCGCTCGTCGGCCGACAGTTGTTGCTTCTTGGCCTCGGCATCGGTCTTGTAAACCTTCTTCAAGCACTCCAGCACGTACCGGACCTCGGCCGGAAAGTACTCGACCACGTCGACGAAGTTCCGACGCCCATGGACCAAGCAGTTGCCCAGCAGTACGCGCAGATCTTTGGGCATGTTGCGACTCAAGGCGTCGCACATTTGCATTGGCGGCGGCAACTCCTGCAATCGCGATTCCAGAAGCGAGCGGAGGTTTTCTCCCGCATGATGCGGACCGGTAAAGAACAGGATAATGTCGGGCCGCCCTTCCGCCACGGACACAATGCCCGTGGTGAAAACACCTCGCCGCTTGGGATCCTCTTCCAATAGAGGCTCTTGGCGTTTGATCTTCTCCGTCAGTTCCAACACGCGCATGCCGGTGTCGTCGTTGTGCACGAGGTCGCCCTGCGCCGCCAGGGCGAACAGATGCTCATAGGCAACTCGCGGGCCCTGCTCCGCGGCATCCCGAACCAGTTCCCACTGATCGGACGCAGGCAAAGGAACGCCCGCCGCCTGCTGGAACCGTTGCAGGCGATTGCCAGGCATCCCTTCCCCATAACGCAGCGTCGCGACGACCGCCGCCACGCTCGGATCACACTTCTGGGTCCCTGCTTCCTCGGGCAACTCGGCTGTGAAGACCTCGCCACAATCGCCGCACCGTAGCCGCTCAAGCTGAAAGACTTTGCCGGTCACCGGAGCCTGGCCTTTCAAACGCACCACCGGCGACCAACGCGGCTGACGGTACACCGTTCCGTGGATGCAAAGCGGACAGCCGTCGCCCGGATGCAGCGATTCGTGGGTCACCACCACTTGCGCGCAGCCCGTGTAAGCGCTCGCGGGAATTCGGCCATGGCCTGGCCGGCGGCGGCGCCCAGCACTCTCCTCACGCGAGCAGTCGCTGCCGCGGCCTGGGTTCTCGGTCGTCGACGGAGTTTCCCCAGGGCAGGCGGATGGGTCTTCTGCATTCCCGCTCGAAGTGTCCTCGCCTGGGCTGGAAGATCCAACGGAGGATAGAACGCTCGATGTCCGTTCCGTCGAAGCTCCAAACAGCATCTTCTGGAGCCGACGGATACTGAGCTTCTTCTCGCGGAGCAGTCCCAACAGGCAGGCGTACCAGCCCAGCAGCAGACGAAAAGGCTCGGCCATCTCCGCGCCCAAGGCGGCTTCGATCTGGTCCAGCTTGGACTCCAGATCCGCTTCATCCAACTCGATGACTTCCGGATTCGACTTCACGTCACTTGGTTAGGTAGCTTGCTTGCGTGACAGTGTTTCACTCATCGGCATCGGGCATTTCAGCTCTGCGCCTCGCTCTGGACCGTCCTCGCCGTTGGATCGGCCGGTTCTGGCGCCATCGGTAAGCTCCGGGAGCTCTTCCTGCCCATGGGAAAAGTGCTCACGAGCGGTCCCTCGAAGGCTCTTGACACAACCACTGGCGAAACTGCCGGCACAGCGGATAGCCCAGCACTTCCTTGATCGGTCGGTTGGGCCGATGTGTCTGGTCCGCCTTGCCCCGCCCCGTCGTGTAGCCCAACGAGATCCAGTTCGCCGCCCGGTAGCACGTGCCCCGGAATCGCGTCGGATCGATGAAGGTCTCCAAAAAGTAGACCGGATGTCCATACACTTGTTCCCAGTCCTGCGGCAGTCGCTTTGCCATACGGCCGAGGATATGCGAGGCCAGATGAGGAACCCGAACCCACGGCAGAATGAGGAAGCGGGGGTTGTAGGCGATGCCCTGGAGGTTCCTTCGGCGGACCTCGGCCGACCAGCCGAGAAAGCGATCCCGACAGCCCAGGTGACGCGGCGGCGAAGACCAGGCCAGGCAGGCAACCGGCCGGCCCGCGGCAAACACCAGGTACTTCAACTGTTCGCCCACCGGCTGCGTGTAACCCAGATAGTGGTACTCTTCGATCAAGCTGTTGAACAACCGCTCCTGGCCGGTCCGTCGAACCTGCTGGAAAACCAGCGGACCGATCGTGCGGAGCGAGCGCTCCAGCGGTGTCCGATCGACGTTGGCCGCGGGCGGCCGGGATCGGATCGCCAGAGGATTGGGAGGAGCATGCTGCTTGGCGGGCAACTCGATGTGGCCCGCACGATGCAAAGCCAACATCAAGCTCCGGCACAGCATGTCACGCGGTTGGCCGTTGGCTTGAACCCAGTTCCAAGCCTCACAAAGCTTCTGGGATAAGGCCCGCCGGCTCAGCGACGGATGCGCGGCGATGAGCTGCCGGATGAACGCCACTTCGGCATCCGTCACCACGCGACCACGGTACTTGAGGACTGCGCTCATGGCCCGTACTGTAGCACGAGCGGGCGTGGAACGCAAGAGGCACGCCGGGCGTTTTTTTCAGATTCCCGGACTCACCGATCGCCACACGGGCGCCGCTTGGTCTGCCGTGGGGTTCCCGGCGGCCAGCAGGACCTGCAGTTGGTGCGCTGCCAGCGTCTGAGCCGGCTGGCTGGCGTCGCTTGGCCACCAGCGAAAACGCCCGCTGGACAGCCGCTTGTGGCATAACCAGAACCCTTGCCCGTCATAGACAAGGATCTTGACCGCCGTGGCTTTGCGGTTGCGGAACACAAACATCCAGCCGCAGAACGGATCCTGCTGGAGCGTCTGTTTGCAGAGGCGAGCCAAACCATCGATTCCTCGGCGGAAATCCGCGGGCTCAATCGCTACCAGGACGCGCATCTGAGGTGTGATCTGGATCACGGCTCATCTTTCCCAGAAGCTCCGGCTCAGCCCGATCAGGTCAGGCGCCGCGACTCCCTTCAGGTGAACTCGCATCTTGGCCCCGCCAGCATCTTCCCACTGCAGGACGCATTCGCCCAGGCCGATCGACGCGGGAGGAACCAATTCCACGAATGCCGCCCCAACACCGTTGCCGGGACCGGCGAGGGATGGGGGCGATTGTTCCTCAAGGCGTCTCTTGAGTGCGTAGTAATTCACTCGCAGCGTCTTGCTGGTCTGGTGAATCCCATGAATCCGAGCCATCTTCACCGCCAGCCTCCAGAGCGAATCCGGAATCCGCGAGCGTACCGGACGCGTCTGACGCCAACGTTCGAACCGCCGCCTCACGCCCTCCAATTGCGTCGGAAGCCCGTCTCTCTTCCTGGTGCTCATCGGCTGTCCTCCACAGAATCCTGCTCTGACAGCCAACTCTACCCGATGCCTCCGAATCTTTCATGCACGCTTGCCGAAAGGGCACGCAAAGCCCGGTCGCCCACGGGGGACCCATCGGGTAGAATGCGGCATGGAGTTCATAATGGAAATTCTCAAGGAAATCCAGAAGTTCCGCGATCATATGCCGCGGGCTACAGGAGCAGGGCAAGGAATTCGCTGAATCGATTTGCCCCGGTGAGTGATGACGAGATCAGGGACTGCGACGCGAAATGGAACAAGATCCAGGTGGGGCAAGCCGGCAACAAGCAGGCGATGTTCCAGACTGACGTTTGACCGAATCTGGCCCGACGAGAATGGCGACTGACTTCCCTCATTTGGCTGGCGAGGACGTGCAAATGGTGGAAATCGAACAGCTCGAACAGAAATTCGCTGCGCTCGGTCTCGATACTGCCAAACTGGAGTTTTACAACGACCCAGGCTTCTTGGGCGAAGAGCGACGGAACCCAGAACTGCTTTGGGACTACGAAGAGTTTGTGCTCAAACGCAGATATTCTCTGGAGTATGAAGCACGAGCTCGACAGACAATTCCGAAGATCGTCGATTACCTGTTCAAAGAACTTGTGCGGGACGGACGGCTTGGCGCTTGCCTGGATGCATGCTTGTCGGCATGCAAGATACTGGAGCGTTATGGCTTTTGGAATGTCGTCCAAACGGGCTCTCTTACGGCGGTCTTGCCAGACGCGCCAACTCGAAAGATACGGTACTGGGCTGAATTCATGCCGCAAGGGAGCAAGGCGAACATTGGTCACGCCTGGCTCATCGCGCCACCTTTCAGAATCATTGACCTCACTTTGACTCGTCAGGAGCAGAATGAGGATTTGCGGACCATGCTACCCGCGTACATAATTGGAACCGACGTGGGGCCGGTAGAGGGGGTCAGCTTCGAGGACATGGTTGACGTCGATCTAAAGGCCCAATGGATGCGGCAAAGACTGCCGATTCCATCAATTCATGAGCTTATGGCGCACAACGAACCAGTCGCCCGGCATCTAACTCGGTTTCATCCATTTTCGGTAACGCACGGAACTGCAACACTGAAGTACTTTCCAGTCCGTCCCACGTTGCCTGAAGAAAAGTTCGAGGACCAAAAAGCGCATTGCTGGTCAGGCCGGCAAACCTCAGAAATGTTCCGCGACCTAACCGGGGCAATCGGAACTCCGGAGGAGATTGGGTTTGCTCTGGGGCAGTGATGCGCCGCTTCGGGTCCAGGAGGTCGCGCCGCCACATGACCTCTTGCGTTTTGGACCCCACGTCCCAGCGCGCGTCGGTCACATCGACCAACGCGTCAAACGCCGCTGGCCGAGACCGAAATGCCTCGCGAGCCGACTCGCGATCGTGGCTCTTTGAACGTCCGGCTGGCACACTCACCTTCCCGACGAACGCCGAGCAATCCGGCCCGGGCAATCAGACGAACGGGTATTTCCCCCTTCCCGGAATCACATTCCTGACCCCGCCAATCGGCTCCGCCACGTCCGCAGAGTACCGCGGAATGAGGTGAACATGCACGTGCGGAATCGTCTGGCCAGCGGCTGCCCCGACGTTCATACCAACATTGTAACCCTCGGGGCGCAGTTCAGCGTCCAGCCGCTGGCGCACGGCCGTCAGCAGCTTCCAAACCCCAAGTACCTCGTCCGCACCCAGTTCAAAGAAGTCCGACACATGCCGACGTGCGATGATGAGAGTGTGCCCAGGCGTGACCGGGTAGCAGTCCGCAGTCGCCACCGCAAGCCGATTCTCCCCCAGAATCCGCTCCGGCGGCAGACCGCAAAACGGGCATCCAGGATCAGGCGATTCGCTCATAGTACCTCGCGACGCTTTCTTCGGCGACTTGCCGAAGCTTCTGAAGATCGTCCGGCCCGAGCCGCCGCCAAAGATCTGGATGGAATCGCACGTAAGCCAGGTCCCGGTCGTACTTCAGATACTTCCGCCGCTCGAACTTCTCCAACGGCATCCCCAGCATGACCGCCCGCACGTCCGACGGTTCCAGAGTCTCCACCCTTGCCATCCGGTTCCGCGGCGATTAGTGGTTAGTGGCTAGCTGGGGTTGAGGGATAGTCTAATGGCTGGGCGAGGCGGTGCAAAACGATCGGAGATGGAGGGTGGCAGAATTATGACCAGAAGGACTCGAGCAAGAACAGAAGTCCTGAACAGGAGCTAACGGAGATAACGGAGGAAGATCTCTCCGTTGCCTCCGTTCGCTCCTGTTCAAAGCTTGTCCAGGAGGCTGCTCTCGGAACTGACGTGGCTTCGGAAACGCCCGCCGCTCAAGAAGTCGCGCGGGAGAATCGATTCCTGGGGTGAGGACCCCCAGGCTACGTTGGCGATGGCCTTCGGCCAAAAGAATGGCGACGCGGGAAATTGCCGGCGACGCGGCGGGAGGAGGAGCGGGGATTACTGAAGGATGCGGCCGGGATTGGGACGACGGACGGCTGGGAGGAGCGGTTGCGCGAGGCGGGGGTGCGGATCGAGGGGAAACTTCACCCTTCGTGACGCAGCGCCTCGACAGGGTCCATCAGGGCGGCGCGGCGCGCCGGAAATACGCCGAAAACGAGCCCGACGCTGATGGAGATCACGAGGGCCAACAGCGGCGACCAAGGCTGCACGATGGTTGGCAGGCCGGCGGTTAGCGAAGCGAAGTAGGAGCCCGTGAACCCCAAGGCGATTCCAATCACACCACCCGTGCCGGACAGAACCAGCGTCTCGACCAGGAACTGCCAAACGATATCGGAGCGCCGCGCGCCCAGCGCGCGGCGAATTCCGATCTCCCGGGTCCGCTCGGTGACGGTGGCCAGCATGATGTTCATGATGCCGATCCCGCCCACCAGCAGCGAGATCGACGCGATGGCGGCAAGCACCCAGGTAAAAATCCGCTGCGTCCGTTCGGCCTTCTCCAGCAGGTCCAGAGGGACGGTCATCGAGGTTTCGTCCCGGCGGTGACTCTGGCGGATGATCGACTCCACGATCCGAGAGGTCGATTTCACCTGCTCGGTATCGCGGACAGCCAGGGTCAACTGGCTGATCTCGACCTTCTCGGGCGGCTGAGCGCCGCCCCGGTCGAAGACGACGTTTTCGCCAAACCGCTTCTGATCCGTGGGAAACGGGATGTAGACGTCGCGATTGAAATCCTGCGCGGGGAGGCTGCTCCCCAAGCCCGGTGAGGCGGCGCGAGGCTTCGCGACACCGATCACGCGATAGTACTGATACTCGTCGATCCGAATCGACCGGCCCAGGGGGCTCTCCAGCGGAAACAGCTTCTGCGCGACTTCGGCCCCCAGCACCGCCACCGTAGAGCTTCGACGGCAGTCCAACGGTTCGATGAAGCGCCCTTGCGTGAGTCCGATGTCGTTCAGGGCCTGATACTCGGGCGTGATGCCGACAACGCGGCCTTCCGTGCGACGGTTTCGCCACGCCATCCTCCGCCGGTGTTCACGCATGGGAGCCACCGACCGGATCGTCGGAAGGGAGCGTTGGATCCGACGCAGATCCTTGGAAGTCAGGCCGTAGCGGATCGCCCCGGCGTTTTTGCCGTCGGCGCCGATTCCCGCCGGCTTGACGCTGCGAAGGATGATATTCGTCGCCCCCAACTCATTGATCACCTGGACGGCTTCCTGCCGGGCGCCCTCGCCCACGGCCAGCATCACGATCACCGAAGCGATCCCGAAAACGACTCCCAGAACGGTCAGGAACGACCGCAGCTTGTGGAGCGTCAGGCTCTTGACGCCGAGGACGATCGAGCGGGTCAGCTTCTGCACAAACACGTCTATCGGGTCCTTGGAAGGCGGGCCGGATCAGTCGGCTCGCGCCAGCGATGCCGCACCCTCGGAAGGCTCTTCGCCGTGGCCGCCGTTGTCCAGTTCCGACTGCCAGCGGTAGCGCGCGTCCAAAGCGACCCTCTCGCGCTCGGCCAACCCTTGGGTGATTTCCACGTAGCTTTCCGTATTCGCACCGATCCTCACCGATCGACGCTCCGCCCCGTCGCTCGTCATCACGTAGCAGTAGTACCGCCCATCGTTGTCCACGACGGCCGGTATGGGCACCGTCAGGCAATCGGAAAGCTCGCCGACGCGAATCTGCACCTGGGAGGTCATGCCGGGCTTCAATCCGCCCTCGGGGACCCCGTCGATCGCAATGATCGTCGAGTACTCCTTGACTCCGCCCGAAAGCCAATGGCGTGTCCCGTCGTAGAAGTCGGCCACGCTTTCCACCTGGCCGCGCAAAGTAAGATCGGGCAGGGCATCCACCCGGACCTCCGCGGGCAGTCCCCCGCGAACCTTCTTGACATCCGATTCGTGAACGAACGCTTTCACCTGCATCCGGGCGAGATTGGTGATCGTAAACAGCTTTTGTTTGAAATGGACGGTGTCGCCCGGATCGAGTGGATCCTTTTGGCCATGGGAGTAGACGAGAGTCCCTCGCGAGGGAGCCGTGATCTCGCACAGCTCGATCTGCCTTTGGAGCCGCTGGAGTTGCTGGTGTTCCAGGCGTGCCGTGGCCTCGGCAACATCGAGGTCCGACTGGGCCTTGGCAACGGTTGCGGCGCTGCTTCCTTTGGCTCGCTCCAATTCCCGCCCGGCTTCGTCGGCCTTGGCGGTCAGCTCCGCCACCTGGCGCTTGCGCGTGTACTGCTTCAGAACTTCGAGCCTTTCCTCGTTGCTGGTCAGCTCATAGCTCGCCTGTTCGACGGCTTGTTCTTTGGCTCGCAATTGCTCCGGCGTGCGAAAACCTTTCTTGACCAGGTCGGAATAGAACTCGACGGTTTCCTTGGCCTCCTGCAACTCGGTCTGCTTCAGCGCGATGGAGCCCTGCAATTCGTTGAGCTCCACGCTGTAATCGCCTTCGAGGTACTTCTCCAGGTCCAACTCGGCCAAGGTCTTGGCCAGCTCCGCCTCGGCGATCGTGCTGGCCGCCAGGTTCTTCTGAATTTTCAGATCCTCGGTGGCAGCTTTGACCATTGCGTCGGCCTGGGTCACCGCAATCTCTTGGGCCGCCAACTGATCGTTGAGCGCCGACGGATCGAGCCGAATGACCACGTCCCCCTCGGTGACTACGGCGCCTTCCGGAGCCATTTCCACGATCTTGACCCCCTCCTTCAGTTCCACCTCGCAAAGCACCTGAACACCTTGCGCACTCTCCAATTCGCCACCGCAGGTAACGAGGATGGGGATCGTCGCGCGGACCACCGTCGCCGTCACGTCGCCCGACGCTTGGGACTGCGGGAGGATCCAACCGGAAATCGCGGAGAAGAGGACCACGCCGCAGATGGCGACGGCCACGACGGCGCTAATGGTCATCAACCATCGAAGAAGCCTCCGGTTCGGGGATGACGAACCGGGCCTTGAGAACATCGCCACGATCGTCGCCACCGGCTTCGGGCGAGGACTGGGGGAGTGGCTCGGGCCGGGGGATGGGCTCGGGGAGTCCGGGCGGTTCCGTGTCTCGGAAGTCGTCGTTCTGCTTGAGTCCACGCTCATTCAGTTGAAGAGCCTCGATGTCCAGAAGGAGCTTCAGGCGATCGGTCTGGTACGCGATCCAAGTGGCTACGAGGGAGTTCTTGGCGTCCAGTAGGGTGTTCAACGCGTCCAATGCGTCCTGGGTCGTGCTGGAATCGCCGGACTGCTCGGGAGAAAGGAGCTGGACCCGGGCGAGTTCCACTTGACGAGCGGCTGCCACCAATTGTTCGCGGGCGATCTCAAAATTCAACCGATCGGCCTCCAGATTGCGGAGGTCCAACCGAATATCCTGCACGATTGCGTCGCGACTGGCGATAAATGCACGCCGCGCTCTCTGGTAGTCTACCAGCTCTGCCCGATAAATGTTGCGCTCCGCCCTCCGATTTAGCGGTCCGTCGAACTGCACGCCGACTCGATAGTGGTTGGCCCTGCGGGAAAACGCGACGGGGTTCGTGCCATCTAGTTCTGTGGCAATGTCCCCCTCCAGGAAGAGGTCCAGGTCAGATTCCAGGCCGTCGGCGGCAACCTTGATCTTCCGCCAAGCATCCACCACCTCGGCCCGCCGGTTCTTCAGATCGAGTCGATTGTTGAGCCCCTCGACGACGGCCTCGTCCTCCTCGTACTCGATCGGGTCGAGCTGAATCAAGTAGGCGCGGATTTGGGTCTGGATCACGAACAGGTCGGACAATCTGGCCGATTCCTGGCGGCAAAGTCGCTGGATCGCCTCCCACGCCTCTTCGATCGGCAGTTGTCGTTGCACGTTCGCCGTCACGGCGAGGATGTCCCGCCCGCTCTCCTGCAAGTCCTCCCGCACCCCCTCCAGCCTTTCCGCCAAGACCCGCTGGGCGGAGGCCACCCTTTCCGAGACCTCCTCGTCTTGGGTGGCAGGAGGCTCGGCTTGGGACTTCCAACGCCCGAGTTCCGCCGCCACCTCGCCGATTTGCTTGACGAGCTCCTCGTGCAGCGACTCGAGTTCCGTCAGGCCCTGCACGATGCTGGCTCGTGAAGGCGCTTCGTCGCGCTCGCGAAACGAAACGAGCAGTTCCGTCAGCTCTTTTTCCAGGCGATTGATCTCCGGCGAATTCAATTCGAACGGCGCCAGGACCGAATCGTCCAGCTTCACGTCGAGCTCCGGAGGCAGCCCCAGGCGAATCTTGAACGCGTCCAGGGAGGTTTCCAGATTATTCTCGGCCTGGATGATCGCCAACCGGCCCGACTGGTAGCTCTGAAAGACCTGGTCGACGGTGATTGGGGTGACGATTCCCGCCTCGGCCAGCGCCTCGTTGGCCCGCAGGTTCTGCTCCAGGCTGACCAGCGTGGCCCGCAGGTTCCGGATCGCCTGCAACTGCCGCAGCAACGCCAGGTAGCCCTGCTGGCCTGAAACGAGCTGGAAATAGAAGACTTTGCGGAATCGGGCGAAGTCGCGGACCTGGTAGAGAACGTCGCGTTCCGCCTGGGTGAGCGGCTCCATGCGAACTTCGCGCCACGCGCCGCGCAGCAGCGGTTGGGACAAACGGATGGCGAGGTTGGAAAACGCGAAACTCGTGTCGGCCCCGTTGTACTCGAAGACAAACGTGTTGGCAAAGTCCACCAGCAGTTGCCCGCCCGTGGTGAAAGCCCGGCTGAACCCGATATTGTTGAAGACATTCAACCGGTTGCTTTCATCCGGGAAGTTCGGATTGCCGACGGCCCGATCGCCGAAATGCTCGTAGTCGGTCGTATTGCTTCCGAACCACTGGAGCTGGAACTCAAACCGCTGGAGCGTCAGCCGCAAGGCAGTGAGGTAGAGCTGTTCCAGTTCGAATTGATACTCCCGGCTGTGCAACAGTGCCAATTCGACGGAACGATCCCTGTCGAGCTTGAGGCTGCCATCCTCCCCCAGCTTCAGGTACGCTCTCCAACTGGGATCTTCAATCCCCGGTGCGCTGCCATGCTTATGCCAGCCACCAGCGTGGGGTGTGCAGTCGGCGCGGGCCATCTCCACGTGTGCCGCGAGGTCGTCCGGCGGCAAGGGCGGGCAGTCGGGATTGAACCGGTCGAAATTCCTCGAAGCCGGTGGCGGCTCGATGCACAAACGCGGCTGGGCGGCCTCCACACGCCGGCTCTTCTCCTTCAGAATCCCGTAGCTCTCCCAGTCCGCCCGCAGCCGATACACCCGCGGCGCGCAGCCGATGCCCAGCGCTGAGCACAGCACCAACGTGCAGGCCATCAAACCGGCCATGCTAGCACGAAAGGCACGCGGTGATCGGTTCATTCGGAGTCACGGCAAGCGACGAAGTCGGCAAACTTTGCGTATTTCATCTAATCGGCAAAGTCGGCCTAGTGCCTCGTCCAAGCTAAAATTCGGGTTGTCAAACCGGTCGATTTTTGAGAACCTCCGCTTCAACAAGGAGGTTCGGATGAACAAAGTATATCGTGCGGCTCACGGACGAGGAACGAGCGATCTGCGGCGACGATCAAGAAAACGGGCAAATCGGAGAAATTGCGGCGGGCGACGGCTAAGGCCGACGCCGATGGGCCGGCTTGGGATGACGCCAAGATCAGCGAGGCAGTCGGTTGACGCGAACGGTCGAGAACGTGCGGCAGCCTTCGTCCTCGAAGGTTTCGAGGGGGCACTGTCGCAAGGAACGGAAGACGTCGCCAACGCCGAAGTTGCTCGACGGCGCAGCCGAGGCAAAACGATCGCGCTGCGGTTGGCAGGCCGCCCGCCGGCTTTGGCCATTGACGTGCGACTGCTGGCCGATCAAATGGTGGAACTGAGATCGTGGAATCGATCAGCCGGACGGTCCGCAGACGCTAAAAACGGTATGACCAACGGAAAATCGATACTGGGTGATCCTCCCGAGCCGACGGGAGTTTGTCGCCAACATGGAGAAGTGAAACGGACGAAAGCCTGACCTGCCCCGTCGGCGGACGAAACCAGTGCAACTCATCGGCGGACTGATGATCGGCGACAAGGACACCGAGTGATTACGAATACAGCCAAGGACAGCGAGCATTTCCATGTTTGCCGACTCTCGACCGAAGCGACCGCGCGACGCCCAGGACGATGGCGCTAAATCGCCACTTGCTCGATACCGTTGCCGGCGTCAGCGGATCACGTTGTCTCGACAACGAACAACACGCTCAGCCCCACGAAGTTCCGCTAGAACAGGCCGGAATTATGTCCGCCGGTCGATTCGTTTACCCAAGCACGGCGTTGGCTCAACGTGGCGGAATGCGAGTGAGTGCATGACCAGCCAATGCTTGAAGACCGACGCATCGGCGACCTTGAGACGCTGCAATCCGAAATTGCCGCGTGGTCCACCCCATACCGAGAAACAAGAGCGTCGATTGGCAGTTCACCACGACAAAGCGAATCAAATTGAAGCGGCTCTACCCGAACATTTTAGTTGACGATGCAGACATTAAACCGGATTCGCTTGCTCCCCCGCCACTTAGTAAAATCTACGTGTAGGCAAGCATTGAGGCCGATTAGATCCCCGCCTTTGGGGCGTATCAGGCTGCAATTGAGACAACATGCTCAAAGGCCGTGCCCGTCTCGGACGGAACCAATCCCGCCTGGAAATGGCGGATCTCGGGCGGGTTTTGTCTTAGGCGTGGGGCAGTACGCCGAGTCTCGAACGATGGGCGATGAGCGCCCTGGACGGTTCTCTTGGTGGGGCGACGGTCCAAGAACCGACATATAAACATGCGTATCGCATTTGTGCTCGACAAATTCCCCGTGATATCGGAGACTTTCATCCTCCGCCAGATTACAGGCTTGATGGACGCGGGCCACGAGGTCGACGTCTATGCAGAATGGCGTCCGGGTAAAGGACCGGTCCATCCGGAGTTTGGCCAATATGGATTGAACGAGCGAACCGTCTATTTGGAAGACCATATACCACCGGAATCGGGCAGATGGGCGATGCCGGCGCGCCCGTTCTGGGGCAAGACTTGGCTGCCCGACGCCGAACGGCCCATCTCCAATGCGCTGCGCCATCTACGGGCGCTGCCCTGTTTTTTGCAGTGCTTCGTGCGGTCGCCCCGGCTGAGCTTCGCGGCGATCGATGCCCGGCAATACGGCGCGCACGCCATTTCGCTCGCAAGCCTGTATTATCTTCACCGTTTCTACACGCGGTTTTTTCGTCGTTACGACCTGATCCATATCCATTTCGGTCCGGTAGGTCGCAGCTTTTGTTACCTCCGGGAGGTTTGGGCTGCGCCGCTTGTCGTCAGCTTTCATGGATACGACTTTACCACCTACCCCCGGATACACGGTCGCCGTGTCTATGACGGGCTGTTTGCCCAGGCGGATCGAATTGTCGCCAACAGCGGCTTCACTCGCCTGCGACTTGAGGACCTCGGGTGTCCGGCTGACAAGATCGTTGAGATTCCGGTGGGTCTGAACACCGACGAATTTCCTTTTCTTGAGCGTCATCGCAGACGGGACGAACCCGTGCGTCTACTGACCGTCGCGCGGCTGGTCGAAATCAAGGGGGTGGAATACGCCCTTCGCGCAGTCGCCGAGGTAGCCCGGCGCATGACCGCGGATGGGCACTCTCTGCCGGACGATGGAGAGAGGGGCGTTCAGCCGCAAATCGGATATGACATCGTCGGCGACGGTCCACTTCGCGAGAGTCTACACCTGCTGGCGAAGGATTTGGGAATCGAGCCAATCGTCACCTTCCACGGGGCGCGCAACACCAACGACGTCCGGCAGATGATGAAAGACGCTCACCTGTTCCTGCTGACGAGCGTCAGTGTGGAAGGAGACCAGGAGGGACAGGGACTCGTTTTGCAGGAGGCCCAGGCGACCGGATTGCCCGTAATCGCCACTCGCCACGGCGCCTTCCCGGAGGGCCTGCGGGACGGACAGACCGGATACCTGGTTCCCGAGAGGGACGTCGCTGCGTTTGCAGATCGGATCGCCATGCTGATCCGTCATCCTGAGAGATGGCCGGAACTTGGCCGCTGCGGACACGAATTCGTCAAGCAGAAGTATGATATTCGTCGACTGACTCGTGATCTGTTGGCAGTGTACCAGGAGACGATCCAATCCTACCATACGGTGAGCGGCAGCGGGAGGGCTCGATCGTGCTAAAGGTCTTCTGGTCGATCTGCGGGCCCCGAGAAGGGAATTTCGGCGATAAACTGACTCCTCTTCTCCTCGATTACTTCGGCATCCCCTATGAATGGACTTGCATGGAGGAGGCCGAGATGTTCGGAATCGGGAGCCTCATCGAGAAGATACCGCCCGGATTCCGGGGGATCGTCTGGACGTCCGGGATGATGTATGAGGAGTCGCGACAAGATCTGCGGGACGCATTCGTGCTGGCCGTAAGAGGCCGCCTCACTCTCGAGCGACTAAAGTGCGATCGCCCTGCCGTCTTGGGAGACGGGGGACTGCTATGCTCGCTGTTTGCCCCTCGCGCGAAGAAGCGGTATAAGCTCGGGCTGATTCCGCATTTCGTAGATGCCGAAGATCCGCTCCTGAAGGAGATCGCATCCCATAGCGCTGAGATTAAGATCGTCGACATCTGCGGCGAGACGCAGGAGGTGATCCGTTCGGTCGGGCAGTGCGAACATATCTTGTCGAGTTCGCTCCACGGCCTGATCCTCGCCGACACTCTCGGGATCCCGTGCGACTGGATCGAGTTGAACAACTCCCCAGAAGTCGTCTGGGGCCACGGATTCAAATTCCGGGATTATTTCAGCATCTATGGACAGGCAGAGAAGCGGTCTGTCTCACTCTCTCCGTCGGATCGACTCGACACGTTGCTCCCGGTGTTCGATGGTTACCAGCGTCCCGGGCTGGCGGACATCCAGCGGGAACTCATTTCCGCGTTTGAATCTCTTGCCGATCGCCAGGAAGTACGATATTGGAAAAAAGCGGTACTTCCGTATGAACAGAGGGAGGCGGATCTTCTCGACCGACTCAAGAGCAGCAGCTTCGATCGGGCCGACGCCACGGACGGCTCGCTGGATTCGCTCGAATCCTCGAAAACTCGAGAGGAGCTCCGCTGCCACCCCCGGCATTTCTTCGAGTTCATCGACCGCTGCCTGCGCTTGCTTGCGGAACTCGATGACAAAGGCGTCCTCCACAGGAATATCCGGCCGGACCAGCTCTTTGTTCGCGACCGCCGGCCCGTCTTGTCCGGATTCCACTACGCCATTCCGAGGGAATTCGCCCCGGAACCGACCGGGGCCGTCGACGGGAGCCATGCCTCGCCGTTACAGCCCGACGACCTCCGGTCCATAGGAGCCGTTTTCCGGGCGATAAACGATGGCCGCTACCCTTTAGTGGACACCGTCCTTTTTCTCATGAGGGCGACCGGAGATACGCCCGATTGTCGTAACCTCGACGTCCTCAGAACACTATTTCGGTCGGTCGAGGCATATGAAGCAGAAACTGGTTCATCGACCACTGGATATGAGGAAAGCATCCCCGCCGGATCAGAGCGTGAGACAACCGACCGCGCCATCGTCTGCCTCCTGCGGCATATCGCGGGACTGACGCGTGAGCGGGCTCAAAGGGAGCACCGACGCTGGTGCGAAGAAATCGAAGATACACTCGATCTGCTCCGCGCGGTTATCCCCCGGCACGTGCCGTTCATTCTCGTCGACGATGGCCAGTGGGGAGATCAGGTCCCGCAGGCATTTCCGGACCATGTAGTTTTCCCCTTCGTCGAACGGGAGGGCATCTACTGGGGCCCGCCGTCGGATGACGAAGAGGCGATCCGCGAGACGGAGCGCCTCCGGTGTGCCGGAGCCGGCTATCTGGCCATCGGCCTTCCCGCATTCTGGTGGCTGGAGCACTACACCGCTTGGCGCGATGAGCTGGAATCGCGTTTTACATGCCGGGTATCGAACCGGAGGCTCATTCTTTACAACCTTCGTGAGGAACGGAACCAATGAATCATCTCCTCGTCGGAGATCCCAATTCCCATGTAGTTAATGAGAATTGCCGCCCTCATTGAGGAGGGATGTTGTGCGGGAAAATAAAGTTTGTTGAGCCGAAGGGTTGACAGCGAGTTGATTCCACATGAAAGAAAGGTGGCGGCGCAGGGCGCTACAGGGGGCCGTGTCTTGAATCCCAGAGATGTTTCCATCAAGGGGATCCTAGGTTCTTGCAGATACCATTTGCATAGAGAAGATAGCAACGTTCGCAGTCCGTCTCGAAGCACGGGACAGAGGGCTCCGTCCACCGTGACGCGCCGTTCGCCGACGCGCCACGCCGGCAATGCGCACGCTGTAAGAAAGGCATTCGGATCAGGTCGCAGCCATCGTTGAAACCGCCGATCGGTTTCGACGTAGACAGTCGTGGCCGGTCGGCCGACATCTTCCCAGATGACTCTTGCCTGGACACGACTCGAGTCGGAATTCTCGCAGAGGTCAATATTCGTTATTCGCATGAGTCTTCAAAAACAAATATCTGGTTGGTTGGTAAGTCCGGGTTGCAGATGGCGAACGACTCTCGCCGGATTGCCCGCGACGACCGTTTGCGGCGGTACGTCTTCGAAAACGACAGCTCCTGCACCCACGATCGAAGCGTCGCCGATGCGAACTTCGCCGCATATCGTCGCACGGGCGCCGATCCATACGTTGCGGCCGATGTGAATTGTCGAGGGTTTCGACGCAAATCCAGGGATGCGGTCGAGATCCGGGGGGACCGGGAACGGGTGGTCCGCGATAAAGACCTCGTAGGAGATGAACGTGTAATCGCCGATCTCCACCCGATTGTCCGTGGCAAAGGTCGCCCCGACTACGGTACAGAAGTCTCCGACCTCTATCTCTCCGTTCACGCCCAATTCGAAGGATGACCCGCTGTAGATGCCCGTGTCCCGACCGATGCGGACACCGCAAGGACGGGTGCTGCGATAGTGCAGAAAGCAAAACGAAGTGTCCAGCCAACTCCTCGTTCCGATCTGGACGTTCTCGGGCAGCGGCAGTGGGAACCAGTCATGCGGAAGGTATCGCGGCGTGATCACCCCTGTCCTCCTTCTTGCGCGATCTTGGCCGGATTGCCGGTTACGGACGCTCCCGGCGGCACGTCGAACGCCACCACGGCCCCGGCGTCGATCCGCGCTCCGCGACCGATGCGGATGCCCTTGAGCAGAATGGCGCCGATGCCGATCCACACGTCGTCCTCGATCACGACGGGCCGGCTGACGACCGGAGGCCGCTGCGAGCGGTCGCCTTGCGGGCTGTTGGCGATGGCGTCCTGCTGCCGCAGCACCGGGTCGATCGGGTGAAAATCGGAATCGGCAATCACAACGTTGTAGGAAATGACCACGCGGCGGCCGACGCTGATCCGCTCGCAGCACATGAAGACGGCCCCAACCAGCACCGAGTCGTCGCCCACTTCAACCATCCCGGACGGTTCGATGCTGAAGGCGGTCCAAGTGTAAGCGCGCACGCGGTCGCCGAGCACCAGGCCGGGGGTCTGTTCGCTTCGAAACCTCTTGAAACTGCCGGGGCTCTCGATCCAGCAGTCGCTTCCGAGCCGCACGTTCTCCGGCAGCGTGCCGTAGTCCCATCGGCCGGTGAAATCTTCCAGTCGGATTCCTTGATTATCCAAACCCGATCTCCTTGAGCATTTTGGGCAGCACAACGCGGGTGTCGAGGCAATCCCCTGCGACTTCCCTCGCCCGCCGCTGGTGTCGTTGGTAATTCGCCTCGATCTCGTCGATACCGGCAGCCGCTTCGTCCTCGGTGCTGAACGCGAGCAAGCCCTCTCCGGTAGGCAGATACTTGCTGAAGCCGGTGTCCTGCACGGCTACCGGCCGACCCGCCGCCAGATAGCACGCGGAGCGGCAACTGAACCAACCCGTCCGCATGGCGACATAGATTTGTTTCGCGGTGGAAATCTCACCCCGAGATTCAGCGAGGAAATTCTGGTATCGATCCGGCGTCAGTGTCGCCTGCGGACCGTCCTCGACAATCCATCCTAATTCTTTCAGCTTCTGCTCGGGGATTTCCGTGCCTCCCACCGCCAGCCGAAACGGTCGCTTAATACGCGTGGGTAGTTCGAGGATTTCCGCGAATCCCGTTCCCTTGCCATAGTACTCGACACCCTTGTAGACCAAAGGATGGGCGTACTGGTTCCACGTTGTCACGGTACTCCAGGGCGCGTCATTCGCGACGGGCATTCGGGCCAACGGGTCCCAGAGGTCCGCAACAATGCCCATGCGGGTTGCAATCCAGCGGTGCCCGGTCTTGGGGACCAGGCAGTCCGAGGCGTCCATATTCTCGGCGTAGGTGAGATGACGGTCATGCGACGCAACTTCGCGCACCCAGCGATGGATGTTCGGAAACCAGTCCGGCTTTTCGACAAGTAGGAACTGGTTGAATCCCGGATCCGTATCCAAAAAAACTTTCACGCACGCGGTAGGAAGCTCCTGGGGTATCGCCGTCGCGCCGCTGACATTCAGAAACAGGTCGGCCGATCGCACCACGCGCGCGAACGCCTCGCGACTCATGCCATAGCTCGTTTCGTGAAGGTGGTCGTAGTGCCATCTTTCGGCCATCGCGGGCGCGTAGCTCCGAAAGAACCCGTCCAGAAAAGCGGCCGAATAACTGCCGTCGGTCGAGACGCTCCGCTGAATCGGATTATAGGGCCAAGTCCAACTATCTTCGTAATAGTACACCTCATGGCCCAGGCCGGCCAGGCCAATGACATATTGCAGGTAGTCCCAGGCCACGCCTCCAAGTGGAAATTGGGCCACCATACCGCCCACGATGATCCGTAGTGTTTTCATCCGCACTGAGTCTCTCCAGAAGGCAAAGGTTCTGGAATGCGTGCCTGGCCGGGCATCCGCAGACTTCGCTCCAGCAAGTCTCCTAGCACGCGCCGCGCGTCGAAATGGCTCGCGGCGATCTCGCGTGCCGCACTGCACTCCCGCCGGTAATCCGCCAGCACACAAGCCAACGCATCCCGGGCCTGCATTGGCGTGGAGAAGGCGTGCACACCCCGTCCGGTCGGCAAGACTCGGCTGAACCCGGTGTCTTCGACTACGACCGGACGCCCGGATGCCAGGTAACACGCGCTGCGCTCGCTGAACCAGCCTGTTCGGCCGACCACGTAGCCGTGCTTGGCGACGCTGAATTCTCCCAGAGACTGCCGAATGTAGTGCTGGTAGTCCCACGGGCTCCGTGTGACCTCCATCGGATCGCGAACCACCCATCCCAGACGCTGAAGTTCCACGCGGCGTGTCTCTGATGTCGCCATTGCCAATTCGAGCGGGGCGGTTGTCTTTGCCGGAAGGTCGCGGTAAGCCTGAAACGATTGCGACTTCATTCCATAGTTCACACCGCCGTATTCCCGCACAGGATAGCTGTCCCACTGCATGACGGTTGTGAATCTCCCCGTGGCCGGTGGCGGAAAGAACGGCCATGCGTCCAGGGCGATCGGCTGCCGCGTAGGCAACCAGGCAAAACCATCGTCCGGAATTCGAGCGTCTGCGGCACCGAAGTTCTCGCCGAACGTAAAGAAGCGATTGTGCCGCACCGCCAGATCGCAGGCTGCCGGGTTCTGCAGATGGCGAATTTGGATGAAGACCGGGTCCGTATCGATCAGCGCTCGCACCGGAATTCCCGTCAGCCAGGGCCGAAGCGGGTTCACACCGGAGATGTTGAGCAGAATGTCCGCCGTACCGCAGAACCCCGGAGCCCGCTCCGCAGCCGGGCCATGCCACCGCGTGGTGTGCGCGTCGTAGTAGGCCCAACAGTCGGGCAATCTAATGCCTGCAAACGCGGTTTTGGCAAAGGCGAGCCCGTAGCTCGGGTCCGTATCCATCACATTTCGCTCGGGATCGTAGCAGGAGGCGTAATCGTCGCTGTCTTCGAGGAAGAGCACCTCGTGGCCCAATTGTGCCAGTCCAAGGGCATATTGGAGATGGTGCCAGGCCATCCCGCCCAATGGGCCTCGAATCACGTAGCCAAGGACAACGACTCGAAGCCGCTCCGTTGCAGATCGATGACGGGAGGGGAAAGACTTGCTGTTGATTGCCATGGGCCTTGGGTTTTCTGTAACGGATCGAATTCTACGTTCGTCAGATATCCCGGGTGCGCTATTCCATCGCAGCCGTCAGTAGCGCCGATAAGACCTGTCCCGAGTCGAAATACTCCTCCGCAATGTGCCGAGCGGCACACGATTGCCTCTCGTAGGCGGCATTAATCGCCCCGACGCCTCGGACCGCTTCATCGGGATCGGCGAAACACACGATTCCCTCATTTACGGGCAGCCAATCGGAGAGGCCGGTGTCTTGGACCAGAACCGGGCGGCCGGACGCGAGATAGCACACGCTCCGGTCGCTGAACCAGCCCCCTCGCGACGCGACATAGCCGTGCTTGGCGACGGCAAATTCCGCGCGCGACTGCCGGATGAACGCCTGGTATACTTGCGGTGTCTCGGAAGCTGCCCAACCGGGAATGACCTCCCAGCCGTGCTGGGACAGTTGCCGGGATCCGTCCGTCGTGGCGATGCGGAATCGCTGCCCGGTCCGCTGAGGGAGGTCGAAAAACTTGGGGAACTCGCGATCCTTGTTGCCGTAGCGAACGCCCTGATGAATGACCTCGCTGTAACTCTTCCACTGCATGATGCTCGTAAATGCCTCTCCATCGGCACCGGCGCCCCGCGGCCAGCCCGGAAGCCAAACCGGCGTGACTGTCTTGAGCCACCTGCGTCCCAAGGTAGGGATTGGGCAGTCGGCGGCGCCCAAGCGCTGGGCGATAGTGAAGAGGCGCTCGCAGCGTGCCACAACGTCGCGGAGGGAAGGATCGCCGTCGGCAAGGCGGAACTGTGTGAAACCCGGATCGACATCCACGAAGGCGCGTCGCCGCGGGCAGTCGTATTCCGCTCGCCAGTGCGGAAGTGAGAGCCCTCGAACGAGGAGCAGGTCCGCGCGCGAGCAGACTTCGGCAAATTGATCGACCGACATGCCCAACGAATAATCTCCGGCGCGGTAGATCCAGCGATCCCCCAGACCGATCGGCTCCAGGCAGTCGCGTACGTACGCGGTAGGATAATCAAGTTCGCCGGTCACCTCTTCCACGTCCCAGCGATAGGTCCAGGAGTTCTCCCCGACATCTTCAAGGTAGAAGACTTCGTGCCCCAGCGAGCGCAATCCCTGCAAGTATTGCATTTCCGCCCAGGCGTGACCTCCGACAGGGAAGCGGCCAATGCAGCCGGCCAAGACAATGATCATCCTATAAGCTCCTTTTGCCCCATCGCGATGCAAACTCCCGGCTTCGAACCCGATGCACGATGGCGGCACTGTGTCCTTGGTCCAATGGGGTGTCACGCCGAGTCGGTCGCAACTCGCCGCGTTTGGCCCAAGGAGAACTCCGGGACGGCTTGCGGAGGCGGTTGCGTGGCCCGTCCGCGTGACAGATCGCAGATCCACACCCGGTCATTGCGAAGCACCCAGCGATAATGATGGCCGATGAAGCTTTTCAGTTCGGAATAGTGTTGTAGCCACCAGAAAGACGGATAGAGAAACGCCAAATACTTCACGCCCTCGTTACGAAGGCGAACGAGTTCTCGAACCGCTGTCTCGCCATCCGCTGGTGCCCCCCAGTACTCGCCGTTGCGTTCGAGGAAAGGAATACCGTGGCGTCCGGGAACCGGGTTGCTTCGGAAATAAGCGTCATCAACACAGATGTACTTGGCGCCCGCAGGAATATGCTGGGACATTTCGTCGATCATCTGCGACGCTTGCGCAAGCTCCCACCGTTGAGCTGACTCAGGATCCGCGTCGCGATCCTTCCACATCAGCGGGTTCGGATGCCCCTGATGCTGGAATCCCGGCACGGGCTCCCGTACGGTCTCAACCACCTCCGCCACACGGGAATGGAAGTCTTCGTCTTCCCGTCCCCACGGCGTGTATTCCGGGCATCCGCCGCATGCTTCGAATGCACCACGACTGAGCATGCAGTTGCCGATGCCCGCGTGCCCCCACCAGTCGGTAACGTGCTCGCCATCCTGGAGAGACCACAGGACGGGAAAGAAAGCCTTTCCTTGCCGGCAAAGCTCCATTCCTCGTTCGATGAGCTCCCGGCAGACGAGCACTTCGGGGTCGAGAAACAGCAGGACGTCTCCTGAGGCGTGCCGGGCAGCGATATTCCTCCCTTGCCTTCGGTTGAAGGGGCCCTTGACCGCAACGACGGCCGTGTGCATGGTGCCCGCTGCCTCATTCAGCCACTCTCTCAGCGGCCAGTCGTCGGACTGCCAGTCTGCCACGACGAGTTCTATTTCGGGGCCGCCAGACGTGGCATCCACGATCGACCGAACGCAGTTCGGAAAGAGCAGCAGTTCGCCATCGTCGAGCATGACGCGCGATCGGTTTTTCAGGGCGACACAGATGGAGAGCTTCGCCGGACCGGGGCCGATTGCCCATCTCTTCGCGTTTCGTCCTGCGCTTGGTTTTGCCGGTTCTCCAGCAGGACGATCGACGGGGGCTTCCTGCGCAATCGCAGCGACTTCGTCGTACGAGCTTCCTGTGAGCTCATCGCGCCAACGATCGAGCGACTTCTGCCTGACAAAGGGAATTGCGAACGAGGACTCGATTCCGAGGAACTCCGCGACTCGTTCCAGTTCCGCACGGGGGTCGCTATTGAGGTCCTCGTACTGCACGGTGAGAAAGCGATTGTGGAGTGTATGCTCCAGCCGGAGCATCTCATCCCGATGCGCCCGCCAGCGCAGCGCACATTTCGCCGGGAGACTCATGCGCTCGTACGCTTCCGCGCCGTCGGACGTGATGCCGAGAAAGGCATTCGGCACGGGAAACTCCCTCCACCTCCGGTGCCACTGAAGAACGCCGGAATGCTTGAGCATGCTGGCAACGGTAGCGAAGGCATCCCGTTGAATACCGAGAAACAGGGCGGAAGGAAACGCCGCCGCAAGCCGCTCCGCAAGCCATAGATTGGGATGGCTCTTGTCGGCGTAATGCCGCGGCGCAGATCGGGCACATTCCTCCCGGTAGAGTGACACCAGCCGCGGAAAGAGCAACTCACGCTTACCGGCATCCAACGCCAGGTCGGTCGCCAGGCGAAAGATGTCGGGCCGCTCGACGGTGCAATGGACGTCGGGATGACTGCTCAAGATTTCTCCGAACCAGACCGTGCCGGACCGTCCACACCCGACGATGAAGATCAATTTGGAATCTGCTGTTCGTTCAAGCGGCATAGAGCCGACCCCTTTTTTATGCGGCATTTCCAATCCCGGCGAATTCGCGGGTCGCTAGCTGGTCGCTACGCGTCTGAATTGCACCGAGTGCTCTCGGTACATTTCCCGGTAAACACCCTCTTTCGCCACAAGTTCCGAATGGTGCCCCTCCTGCACGATCCGTCCAGCCTGCATGACGACAACGCGATCCGCATGGCGTATCGTCGACAGCCGATGCGCAATCACAAAAACCGTCCGCTCGGCCAATAGCGGCCGAACCTCGTTGATCACCTGCCATTCCGTTCGCGCGTCCAGAGCCGAGGTCGGCTCATCCAGAATGATGACCGGGGCGTTTTTCAGGAGTGCGCGGGCGATTGCAATTCTCTGTTTCTGCCCGCCGGACAGAGTCATTCCTCGCTCTCCGACGATTGTATCGTATCCGTCGGGCAACCGGCGGATGAACTCGTCGGCACGCGCGGCAGCGGCGGCGGCAAGGATTTCCTCACGACTGGCATCCGGACGGCCATAGGCAATGTTTTCAGCGATACTGACCGGCAAGAGAAACGGCTCCTGGAGAAGGATGCCGATCTGAGCGCGTACTTCCGACAGAGAGATATCGCGCAGGTCGACGCCGTCCAATGTGATGCGTCCACTGCAAGGGTCGAACAGTCGCAGGAGCAGCGACATCAGCGTGCTTTTCCCCGCTCCGGTATGACCGACAATCGCAACCACCTCTCCCGGCTTTGCCGCGAAATCGACTTCGCACAGGATCAGGCGGCCGGGCTCGTACGCGAAGTTCACTCGCTCAAAACGAACCATTCCATGCCACCGTCCCTTTGGCGGCTCGGGGGCGATCGCCGCAAGAGGAACGTGATCCTGGTCATCGAGTACGTCCAGGACCCGCCTCGCGCTGGCTTCCGCCGAAGCCACGCTGGCGGTCATGTGAGTGAGCGTCTCGAGCGGTTCATACAAGGACCCGAGGTAGGCGAGAAAGACGAGCAATCCGCCGATTGTAAGCTCGCCCTGGAGGACCC
This sequence comes from Thermoguttaceae bacterium, assembly GCA_040768665.1. Classification (GTDB taxonomy): domain Bacteria; phylum Planctomycetota; class Planctomycetia; order Pirellulales; family Thermoguttaceae; genus JABWBD01. The sequence goes on along the minus strand of JAXGMN010000021.1, from coordinate 60,507 downwards.
GGTAACCGCCCAGAATCATGATCGCTGCGCGGCCGATGGTCGTGGCAGTACTGACCGTCAGACGGAACTTCAGTTGCGCCGCCAGGGCGCGGAAATATGCCTTGAGAGTCTTCTCGGTGGCTTCGCGGAACCGCCCATCTTCATATCTCTCCCGCCGGAACGACTGAACGACCGGCAGCGCGGTCAGCACCCGTTCGGCCTGGGACATCATGGCCCCTTCCATTTCCTGTTGCTCGTAGGTCTTGGTCATCATGGTGCCGTAAAACAGGCGATTCGCGACGACCAGGGGGAAAAGTACCGCGAGCGAGGCAACCGAGAGAGCCCAATCCATTTGCCACATAATCACGAACATCATGATAACCACCGACACCGAAGTCAGCGCCGGCATGGCGACGTTCGATACAAGGTTCTGCGCGCAACGACTGTCGCGGGTCACGCGACGCACAAGATCGCCGGCAGGCTGCCTGCTATGGAAGCGGAGCGAGAGACGCTGCAGGTGCTCGAAGAGATTCGCCCCCAGGGCATAGCTGATCCGCGCAGCGACCCCCGACTGGATATAAGCCTGCAAGGTCTGAATTGCCCAGGTGGCAGCGAAAATTACCAAGGTGCTCCCGGCCAGCCAGGCACAGAGCCCCACTGCCGAATCGCCCCCCGGCAGGATCTCAAGCCACGCGATCTCGTCGGGCAACGGGCGCCGCGGAAAGACATAATCGACCAACACCTTCATGGGCCAAGGCTTGAGCACCTGTGCGGCGGAGGCGGCCAGCATCAGACCGCCGACCGCCGCCAGGGAGGGCCAGTACGGCTTTGCGAACGCCAGGATTCGCAGCCACCACGGTCTCATGCCTGCGCCCCCTCGACGACGTTCCCGAATTGAGCGGCATGCAGTTCTGCATACAACCGCCCGGTCGAGAGCAATTCCTCGTGCGTACCTGTCTCCACAATGCGGCCCTGGTCCAACACAACGATCCGGTCGGCATTGCGAATCGTTGACAAGCGATGAGCGATGATGAACGTCGTCCGTCCTTTCCGCAGAGACTCCAGCGCGAAAAGCAATTGTGACTCCGTGGTTGCATCGAGTGCCGAGGTGGGCTCGTCGAAAATCACCACGTCGGTATCGAGCAAGAGCGCCCTGGCAATCGAAAGTCGCTGCTTCTGTCCGCCCGAAAGGGTCGACCCCCGTTCGCCCACAAGAGTTGCATAACCATGAGGGAGTTGCTGGATGAATTCGTGCGCATGCGCGGCGCGTGCGGCGGCCTCGATCTCGTCCGGCCGCGCCCCGGGCCGGCCGTAGGCGATATTCTCCGCCACGCTCAGCGGCAGAAGATAGGGATCCTGGAGGACAATGGCGATCTGTCCTCGCAGACTGTCCAATTGCGCATCGCGAACATCAAAACCATTGAACAAGACGCGGCCGGACCACGGGTCGAAAAACCGAGGGACGAGAGACACAAGCGACGTCTTGCCCGCACCCGTCGGCCCGACCACGGCAATCATTTCCCCCGGAGATACCTCCAAACTGATGTCGTGGAGCACGGGACAGCCCGGAACGTAGCCGCAGGTCACCTGCTCGAAGGTGATGCGTGCTCCCCGCGAGCCCGAACTCCTCGGCACCGGTCTGGCTTCGGGAGCCTCTTCGACGAGGTCCTCGGTATCCAGGATTTCAAAAAGGCGTTCGAGACTGGCCTCAGAAGTTTTCATCTTCGCATAGATCTGGAGAAGGCCGGACCAGCTCTTCTGAAGGGTTCGGACGTAGGAAAGAAACACGAGAAGGCTGCCGATGGACAATGCCCCGTCAATCACGCGAGTGCCGCCCAAGAACACGACCAGCCCGTATCCCAAGGAGTTGCTCAAACCATTGACGAGCGTGAACGATTTGTTGACGAGCACTCCGCGTTGGGACACGGCCACGGCAGTGTCTGCCAACCGACTGAATTGCTGCTGATTGCGTTGTTCGGCCCCGAAGGCCTGCACCAGTGGAATCGAGGTAATCGTTTGATGAACGAACCGCGTGAGGTTGGCCTGTGCTTCGCGGCCGGATTTTGCCCGTTGCTTCAATCGCGGGCCGAAGTACCTGACCGAAACAGCCAGCAACGGCGCGACACTTAGCGACACCACGGTCAGCCATGGGTCCAACCACCAGGCGACGATGCCGATTCCCACCAGAGTGAGCAGTTGCTGGAACGGAGAAACGAGCAAGTCGCTCGTGATCGAGTAGATCACCCAGGTATCGGTCATCAGACGATCCAGCCATTCGCCAACGCTGCCTCCGCTGTGGAACCGCAATGAAAGCCGCTGTAGTCGCGCGAAGACGTCGCAGGCCAGGTCGTAGACCATTCCCTGCCCCGCGGCCATCCAACCCCAGTTGAGCGCGACGTCCAAGGCGGAGTTCGCGGAGAAGATCGCCAACGTGGCGGCCCCGGCGCCGATTACCAGCCAGCCGCGGGCCGGCTCCAGGTGAGTCGCCTGAAAAAAGGACGTCAGCCAATCGGGTAGCGCCACTTGTCCCAGTGCGTGGTCAACGAGAATCTTGATGGGCCACGGCTGGAGAACCCCTATCGCGGATGAGCTGATCGTCGCCACCGCGATCAACGCAAGCGTGCCCTTGTAGCGCACCGCGTAGGGCATCAGACGTCGAAGCTTGTTTGTCATCGCGAAAAAACCGAGGGCCGAATTGGCGAAGATCTCACGCCCAAGCTACAAGAAAACCACAACTTCCGAAGAGCCAACAGGCATAGCCCCCTCATTCGCTGATCAAGACCTTGCCGCCGTGCGCCTGCCGAGCGTTTCCCGCCGGCAGCGAGAATCACGATCATGCGAAATGAGGGCGGACGCACTGCGGCGATGCACCGGAGTTGCTCAGTTGAAACTGGCCACCTGCCCGTCCTGCTTCCCTCCCAGGTACTGGTACGCTTGATGGTCGATCGTCTCGGCAAGAAACGTCACGCTGCCGTCCCCAACCAGAAAGTTCGCCCCGCCGGGATGCGCCGATTTGAAACCGGCCTCGGTGTTCCAAGTACATGGCTGATGGCACGGATCCGGCGCGGTGTCGCTGCACGTATCGTAGTTGATCGGGATCAGCGTCGTGCAGTAGCCGTTGCCGTTGTTGCTGTCGAGCCAGCCGTTGCGGGCATGCTCCGAGCAGTCCGGCCGCACCTCGCCGAAGAAAATCGTGTTGGAAAGCCCATCCCGGATGTCGCTGATCCGCGTGGTCACGCCGGCGCGGGTAAACGGGCCGGCGAAGTCCCTGCTGTTCAAGTCGAATGCCAGGGCCATCAATTGCCACGGGTGATCGCAGTAGCAGGCAGGATTGGCGTACACCTGCGTCGGCCCTCGAGACGCCGCGTAGTTGTGTAGCGCCCGGCCGGGGTAGAAATAGTTGCCGTGGGTGTCGCTGGGGCAGATATATGTGGAGATCACCTGCGATGCGACTTTCGTGCTCGTGCCGGGCAAAACGGCGTTGTGAATGCTCTGCTGTCGGAAATCAATCGCATCGTACGTCGCGGTCTGTTCCACATAAGGGAGAAGTCGGACCAGAATGGAGCCACGTTCGAAAGGAGAGCTCCAGACAGCCCCGAACGGGAACTGCTTGTACGACAACTCGTAATTGTGCAGCCCCAACCCGATCTGTTTGAGATTATTTGTGCACTGCGCTCGTCGCGCCGCCTCCCGTGCTGCTTGCACTGCCGGCAACAGAAGCGCGATCAACACTCCGATGATCGCGATTACGACCAATAGTTCCACGAGCGTAAAGCCTGACTGGCGCCTTCGCATATCTACCCCTCGGAAACACGCATCCTGCCCTTCGCGAAAAGTAGCTGGCCCTTCACGAATAGGCCCATTATTGCCGACACCTCGGATTCTGTCTATGAGCGCAGGACAAATTAGATCAAGAACACGTTTCCAAACAATCTCAAAGCCAAGTTGCCGCTCCCGGCTTTTGCGGGGAAAGTCAGTGAAAATCGGACCCCTTTTGCCGGGTGCAGCAACCGAGTTTCTTATAAGCGGCCGCTCTTTTTCGAAAACTGCTTGCTGGCTGCTGTTGGTCTTGTATAATGATCGCTCGCCAGCAAGAAATCCGCAGGTCACGGAAGGGCAAACCGCCTGCGACTCATCTGGGGCATCTGGGGCAGTCAATGAAATCTTGCGGCCGTTGTGCACCAGCGGCCCGGCAAAGGACGGAGCTCTTGCCTTTATCTATGGCCAATACTGAATACTCTCCGAACAGATCCTGTGAGAGACTTTCCCCTGCTATCACCGAAGAGCCTGCGAACTGCATCGACCGCGTTCGCGCAGACGGGAAATTCTTCCGCCTCGGGCGCGACAAGTGGTTTGTCAAAGGCTTCAGCTACGGCCCATTTGCGCCCAATTCGCGGGGCGAGTCCCTGCCGGAACCCGCCGAGCTTTCGCGAGATTTTGCCGCGATCCGCGAGTTGGGCGGCAATGTGATCCGGGTATACTACCCGCCGCCGCGGTGGTTGCTCGATGAGGCGCTTCGCCACGAGTTGCGAGTCTTCGTCGACATCCCATGGGATAAGCACCGGTGTTTCTTTGAAGACTGGTCGGCCCAGGAGGAAGCTCGCAAGCGGGTGCGACAGACCGCCCGACAAATTGGCGGACACCCGGCCGTGTTCGCCGTTAGCGTGGTCAACGAATATCCCAACGACGTCGTCCGCTTCTACGGCCGCAAGAGAATCGAGAAGTTTACGGATGGCTTGATGGAGATCGTCAAGGAGGAATCGCCCGAATGCCTGGCGACCTTCGTCAGTTTTCCCACCACCGAGTTCCTGACGCCGTCGCAGTGCGACTTCTGGTGCTTCAATGTTTATCTGCACGATCAGCAAAAGCTCGGCGCCTATCTCGACCGGCTCCAGCACATCGCGGGAAACCTGCCGCTGATTCTCGGCGAGTACGGGGTCGATTCTCTTCGCCAGGGTGAACGGCAGCAGGCCGAAATGGTCGCGGCGCATATCGGCCAGGTCTTCCGCCACGGCCTCGCCGGCTCGTTCGTCTTCTCGTTCACCGACGATTGGTTTACCGGCGGGCATCAGATCGACGACTGGGCATTCGGCGTCACGCGGCGCGACCGTTCCACCAAGCCGGCAGCCGAGACTCTCCGGCAGGTGTGGAACCGGATCCCCGAAAGTTCCCGCGACGATCTCCCCAAAGTCTCCGTCGTCGTCTGCTCCTACAATGGCGCTTCGACGTTGGAAGGCTGCCTCGATTCGCTCATGCGCCTCGAGTACCCCGACTACGAGGTCATTCTCGTCGACGACGGCTCGACCGATCGTACCCCCGAAATCGCCGCCCAGTTCCCGTCGGTCCAATATATCCACCAGTCGAACCGGGGCCTCAGTGTGGCCCGCAACGTCGGCGCCCGCGCGGCCACGGGCGAAATCGTCGCCTACACGGATTCCGATTGCGTGGCAGACGACTACTGGCTGCTCCACCTGGTCCAGGCGAAGCAGGATCAAGAGGTCGAAGCGATCGGCGGGCCCAACATTCCGCCCCCTTCCGACGGCTGGACGGCAAAATGCGTCGCCGCCAGCCCGGGCGGACCGAGCCACGTCATGCTCGACGACCGCGTCGCGGAGCATATCCCCGGATGCAACATGGCGTTCGACCGCGAAAAACTCCTCGCGCTCGGCGGCTTCGATCCCCAGTTCCGCGCCGCGGGCGACGATGTCGATATCTGCTGGAGGTTCCTCGACGCCGGTTACCGGATCGGCTACGCGCCCGGCGCCATGGTCTGGCACCATCGCCGCAGCACGATCGGCGCGTACCTGCGCCAGCAGAAGGGCTACGGCAAGGCCGAGGCGATGGTCCAGTTGAAGCATCCGCACCGCTTTGGTCCGCTGGGACGTTCACGGTGGGCGGGAACCATCTACGGCGAAGGGGCGGTCGGACTGCCGCTGCTGGCGCCGGTCATTTACCACGGGCGCTACGGCACGGCGCCGTTCCAGACGATCTATCGTCGCAACGACTATAGCGTTTGGGCATGGGTCACTTCGCTCGAGTGGCATGCCGTCGCGATGTTCTCGGCGCTTCTGGCAGTGCTGTTGCCGCCGGTGGGCCTGCTCGGGCTGCTCATGGAGACCGTGACGTTGCTGATAACCTTCCGCTCCGCATGGCGATCTCCACTGCCCGCGGGCTCGCCCCGTTGGTGCCGCTTTGTCGTGTGGGCCAACTACCTGCTGCAGCCGGTCGTCCGCGAGTGGCACCGCTATCTCCATGCGATCCGCTGCCGTCGGTTCCCCGCGACGGAGCCTGCCGCCCCGTCGCGCGCGGTGAAGCGGATCTCCACCGCGCGCCGCGATCTTTATTGGGAAAGCAACGAGGTCCTCGGCCGCGAGCAGTTGCTCGACCGACTCGTTCAGGAGGCGCGCCGAGCGAGGTGGCCCGGCTCCTTCGAGGACGACTGGGCGGAGTGGGACATCCGCCTGGTCGGCGACTGGTGGCACGACGTCACCGTGCGGACCGTCACCGAGGAACTCGGCTGGCCCCGCCGATTCTCCCGCGCCCGCTGTGCCGTCCACCTCACGCACTTCGCCTGGGCGGTGATCGGAACCATCGGAACTTGGACCACGCTGGCAGTGGCCCTCCGCCAAGGTTGGGCAGCCGCAGCCGGCCTGGCAGCCTCGATCGGGCTCGGCGCAGTCATCCTTTCCAGCCGCCGCCGCTGTCTTCGGGCGGTCACCACTCTGGTCGCCCGAGCCGCGGCGAAAGCAGGACTGCACCCGGTATCCGCAGACGGCAGTTCCCTTGATCCCCGCCCAATGCAGGAAACAACCGAACTTCCTTGGAGGCAGCTTGCGGAAGCCCCGCTTTTATCAGACGAAAGGCCCGATCGCGAGCCGGTGGCCTCGACCTATTCCGGTGCTGCGGCAGATTGACAAGCCGCCTTGGAAGTCTTCATGGTCTTCTGCAAATCTTCCAGTAGGCCCGGATGACCTCCATTTCGTCCTGGCTGAGCATCGGTCCGTCCGACAAATACTCACACTCGGCGTCGGTCAACGCGGGCTTGTCGAACAGCTCTCGTAATGCTCTGGACACATCGCGGCTGATCTTGAGCTTTTCGGCTTCCGGCATCCGCGGCAGCCCGTGGTCGAACTGCTTGTTCATCTTGGGCTCTGCCTCTCGCTCGGCTCGGGTGCGGGCGAAGCGGACAATCACCCTTCCACGGAATTCTTCGACCCGCAGTTCTTCCTGCCACCCCACGTCGCCGCTCCACAAATGGCAGATGTCGGTGTCGCGGTCGAACTGCATGACGAACTGTTCACCGTAGACATTCTCGAAGTAGCAGGTCCGAGTGCCATCGCGAAGCGCCAATTGCGGCGGCGTGCCGCACTCCTGAATATGGTTGTTGCGGATCGTCAGGATCGCCTCTTCTTCTTCGCCCTCGCTTCGCTGCTTCGGATACCAATGCCTGTCGCACTGATTAGTCGGTTCCATAAGCGTTCCTTTCAGCATACGTTGCTGATTGAGTCGCCGCGGCTTCACCTGTCGACGGCACGATGGGCCTGCGGCGCGTCGGTTTTGCGTCGCTGGACGACTTCAGCCCAAAACGCCGACACATCAAATTTTGCCCCCCGCATCTTGTCAAACTGCGTGCGCTGTTGTGGCGTTAGCATGGCAACGGCCTCGGCGATGGTCGCCTCGTCGCGCGGACGCCACACTTTGTTGGTCTTCTCATAGTTGGCTTTAAATGTCTTCAGTTTGTCCTTTTGCTGTTCGGTGATCCCCAGCGCCTCGACCACGGGAAGATAGTCCAGGGCGTCGACGCCAAGAGTCTGCAGTTCGATTTCGTGGATTCGCGCGATTTGCCGGGGCGACAGAATGCCTTCGGCCGTCTGGGCCAGTTGGGCGCGCATTCTCTGTTCCTCGTAACTGCCGACATAGCGCATCAGGTCCAGCACGGCTTCCGCCTTTTCCTCCAAGGCATGCCACTTCGCCAGTTGGTCGCCCGTCAAGTGGAGGTCGTTCTGGACGGTCTTGTACTCCATCAACCGCATGCACCAATCGTCCGGCCGAATATTCGGATCGATCTCCCGCGGAGCAGGGCGCGACGCCCATCCCGCGAACTTCGGCCCCTGCGTCTTCTCGAACTTCTCTCGCTGCTCGGGCGTCAGCACGGCCAGAACCTCATCCGACCTTGCTTGACGCAAGCGTTCCATCTCCTTTTCCAGGGGCGCTGTTTTCGCTTCGCGTTCTTTCGACGACAGGCTGCGGTCGTTCATGATCGCCCGCCACTGCTCGCTCAGCTCGGATATCGCTTCGTGGCTCCGCGTCCCGGTCTTCGCTAGCTTCTGCTGCTGCTCGTCGCTCAATTGGAGTTCGGCGGCAACCTCGGTGGGAAACTGCCACGCGATGACCAATTCATAGACGCCAAACCGTTGCAGCCGTATCTGCTCGAGCCGGGCGAGCTGCTGCGGCGTCAGCATGTCTTCGATCGCCTTGTTCAACCCCTCCCATCGCTTCGTGCGGCCGAAGGGATCGCCGCCCGCTGCGTGGGCCTCGTTCCTCCGCATCTCCGCGTATTTCAACAGTTGCTCATCGGTTAATTGGATATCCTGCCGCACCCCCCGATCCATCAGGAAGGCGGCTAGACTTCCGCGAAGCAGATCCTTCGCACGCGCGGGCAATTCGGGGCGATTTGCCTTCTCGGAGTCGACTTCCAGCGGAGGCAGCTCGAAGCACTCCACGCCGGCCGGCACGGTAAACGTCTTCGCGAGCCAACTGTGCCCTCTCAGCCCGCCGTCGGGAAGGCGGAACATCGGATTCAGTTTGATCGTGCCCGGCAGGACATACGCGCTGAACTTGCCCTGTTGGTCGCTGGTGACAAACTGCCCTTGACCATTGGCTCCAATTTGGATCCAGACCCGAGTGTCTGCGAGAGGTTCCTCCGTCTCCTTCGCCCTCACGATGCTTTCGATGCGGACTGCCCGCGCCATGCGGATTTCCACGCGAGTAACATCGGCAGCCCGTACCGTCAGTTCCTTCGGTAGCTCAGGCTGATAGGGCAAGCCTTCGTCGACCTGCACTTGGATGCGCAGTGCTCCCATGGCAATCGCCGGAACCACAAAGCGGCCCTGGTCGTCCGACGTCACTTCCGCCTTGCCGGCGCTGGAGCTGGCCGACCCAACCTCTCGGGTCGTCAAGAGGACGGCAACGCCCCGAGCCACCTTGGGATCGTCGGCGATCAGGCGGCCCTCGATCCGCCCGGCCGGTGGCAGGCGGATCTTCGTTTCAGCCGGGACAGGCTCCGAGGAATCAAGCAACTGCCACCAGGTGCCGTACGCTTCGGAGGTTACATAAACCGACCGCAGGCCGTCGCGCGGAACGGCGGACAGGCGGGCTCGGCCGTCCGCTCCGGTCGTCCCGCCGACGAGCTGACGTACTTCTAGGGGCAGAATCGTGGGCTGGGGCGGCCGCCCCCGGTCCTGGACGCGGCTCATATCGAGTTGAAACGGCTCGACCGACGCATCGGGCAGCGGCCTCCCATCGGGCGTCAGCACGAGAAACGTCGCATCGGTTTGCCGGCCGAGGACGATTCTCAGTGGAGGCCCACCTTTCTCGGCAGACAGGGCCCATGCCCCGCTTGCCGTGGCCAGCCGATAGTTCCGAGCGAAGGCCCAGACACCCGGAAGCGACTCTCGATCCCCGGACACTTCCAACGTGAACCGGCCTTCTTCGTCGGCACGCGCATGAGCGGTCGTCTCATTGCGCTCCTTGCTGCCGGGCAGCCAGACCTGGGCATCCGCGACCGGTTTCCCATCTACGTCAACGACAACGCCCCTGATCCTTTTCAACTCGACAACAGGAGCATCACCATCGCCATGCGATTCCTGCCCACGAGAGGATCCCCTGTCTTCTTCGCCCGGAGATTCCGTCGTCGGTCCTTGAGCAGAGAGGCGCGGGTGGTTGTCTGTTTCCGGCTGTCCTGCTGCAATCGCCACGACCAGCGGGACCGCAACCGCACCGACGAACGCCGGCAACCGCCCGGCGGTTGGCTGAGGCATAGTAGCATGGTTCCTCGACATCGCTGATACTCCGTTTCGACGAGACGGCGAAACATACCCATGCGGCGGTCAACGACAGCAGGGCCGCTTTGTCCGAGAGAAGACCCCGCGTCTTCGATAGGTTCAGCCTGGGGAGGTGAAAACACGCGATCTCCTGGCAGCGTGGTGTTTACTCGTTCTGTTCCGCAACGGCAGAACGCCTTGGGAGCCAAGCTATCCAGGATGTCTTCTCTGCGCTCTTCGTTTCTCTGCGTTGTCCCCTCTACGTATTGAGGAGTTCAAGGGCAACGCAGAGAAACGCTCGAGCGCAGAGGATTGGTTTTGGGGGACGGAAACCGAGACCAAGCATGCTAATGAACTCGTCCACTTTTCACCTCCTTAGGTTCGGTGCGATCAGTCGCCGCGGTCCCCGGCAACTGATCCGTGTCGGTCTGGCAACGAAAGAGTCGTGCTCGTGCTCAGCAGCTTGCGGCGGTGGTCGTGCTCGCAATCGAAAAGCGGTTGCTCGAAGTAAATCATTCGCCAGTCTCGTTCCGGTCCAGGTCCTTGTTTGTCAGAACGTTGTCGACCAGACGCCAGATGTTGTGTTCGTTTCGGTCGCGCAGTTCCGGGGGAAGCTGGTTTTGGGGAAAGCCCTGGTAGCATACCGGGCGGGCAAAACGGAAGATGGCCGACGTGCCTACGGATGTGAAATGGACGTCGGTGGTAGCCGGGTAGGGACCGCCATGGTTCATCGAGGCGCACACCTCCACGCCCGTGGGAAAGCCGCCGAACAGTAGGCGGCCGGCCTTCGACTTCAACGCCGCCAACAGTTCCCCATGTGCGGACAGTTCCTCTTCGGTGGCGTGAATCGTGCAGGTAAGTTGCCCGTCCAGGTTGCCGGCGATCTCCAGCATCTCGTGCGAGGTGGAGCAGCGGACGACGACCGTCGACGGGCCGAACACTTCGCGGCTGAGGTTCGGATTCTGAAGAAACGTCCGGGCATCGGTGACAAGAAGGGCGGCAGCGGCCTGGCATTTCGTCCGATCGGGCGCCTCGCGGGCGCGGGCTGCCACTTCGACGCCGCCGACCGAAGTCAAACTCTCCAGTCCTTTCTCGTAGCCGCACAGGATCTCTCCCAGGAGCATCGTGGCCGGGGCCGTTTGCTCGATCAGCCGCGCCAACGCGTCGAGCAGCGAGTCGAGCTCGTCACACTCCAAAAAACAATTCCGGCCGCGGCGCCGAATAGACGCGGTCGTAGAAATCACCGCCGCCGGCGCCGGACGACTCCTCCATGCGTGCCGACCGGCTCCGGTAATACGTGACGCCCGCCGCCCAAACCTCCTGACTGCCGATTGGGGGAAGCAGTTGCTCGGGTGGAGATAGCATGTCGGCGCCGGCAGCTTCCGCCACGCTGGTCGATGGAGGTCGCCTGCCTGCCTGTTGGCAGAGCCAGTCGAGGGGCTGGTTGCGACAAAAGGCATCATCCCATGACACGCCGGGCAGTTCGTGGCGCTGCCCGTCGACGTCGAGTGTCACGCCGTGTTGCGTTCGATAGAGTATGGCAGTCATTGCAACAACCTCCCAGGCGGCAGTCTACCATGCCCCGACGGCGATGTCGACGGCCACGGCAGGCGATCCCCCGTGCGCTCCCGTCCCCCTCCGCACCCCCCTTCAAAAAGCCTAAAAAACCTGGGCCACCCCAAAGAAACCGCTTGCAATTGCGCGTCGCCGCGGTATAATGGACATGCGAACACATCCCGTGGTACCCCAAGAGCCTGCACAAAGAAGCAGGTATCCCCAAGGGCCCGTGGCCTCTTTTGCTGTGGAAGCAACGGAGGCGACGGGCCCTTTTTCGTCCCAATCGCCGGAGCACAACTGCCATGAAACCCCTGGACGATCGACAACCGGCACACCATCGCGCCTCCGATCCCCTCCGCCTGATCGACTCCCAGCCACACTTGTTTGCCCGGCAGGGAGCGGTTCGTCCCACCTGGCGATATTCCAACGGCCGGCGGCGCGGACCCTACTTCGAACTCGTCTGGCGGGAACAAGGCCGCCGCCGTCACCTCTATCTCGGCCGCGAAGGTCCCCAAGTCGACAAAGTGCGCCGCGTGCTCGAATCCCTGCAACATCCCCTTCGCCAGGCCCGCGTCCTCGACAGCGTCCGCCGCCAGGCCCGTGCGTCTTTTCGAGCACACAAGTTCGACCTCCGCCGCCATCTCGCCGGCGTCGGTCTCTACCTCAAAGGCAACGAAATCCGCGGCTGGCGGAGCAAGGTTGCCCTGGGCGGGCTCGCCGAATTGCTGAGAACTCGCATCCCGGCCGGTGCCTTCCCAACCCTCGAACCCCTCTGTTGTGACCGGGTGGTCAGGAATGCGGCCGATTTGGAAAATCGCCCCTTCGACAGCCACATCGCCCGATTGGCCAAACCGCCGCTCTCGACCGGCACAGCAGTTTCGCCCCCAAGCCACTCTCCCCTTGCGTTGCCACCCCACCCTTGCCATCGCCCCGCCGAGAAAGAAAATAAGACTCCAGCGTTCAATCCACTTCCGCGAGCACCTTCCCAACGCAACGGCGCATCCATGGCAAAGCGAAAGTCCACTCCGGCAAAACACTCGGGCAAGAAAACCTCGCCGCCAGAAGACCAGGCCGCGCCCCGATTCACAGCCACCCAAGGCCAGTATCTCGCTTACCTTTATCTCTACCGCAAGCTGCACCGCCAAAGCCCATCGGAAAGCGAGGTCGCACGATACTTTCGCGTCTCCCCTCCCTCCGTACACCAGATGATCGTCAAGCTGGAGCAGGAAGGCCTCATCGTCCGCGAACCGGGCGTGGCGCGTTCGGTTCGCGTCGCCGTTCCCAAGGATCAAATCCCCGAACTCGTCGACGACCAAGAACAACCTCCCGAGGCGTTCCAGGCGGTCGACTGCTCCGAAGCCGGCGCAACGAACGTCTACAAGCTCGAGGTCTACCTGATCGGCGGGCCGGTCCCCGAGAAACTCGGCGGCAAGGAGATCAGCCGCACGATCGAAATCCGCGGCGACCAGACGCTCGAAGATCTGCACCACGCCATCTTCGAGGCTTACGACCGCTTCGACGAGCATATGTATAAATTCCAGTTCGGCAAAGGTCCGCACGATCCCAAGGGAAAACGCTACGTGCTCCGCACAATGCTCGAGGCGGGCGACGAGCCGAACCTGGCGGGCGACGTCGCGGAAACGACCATCGATTCGCTCAAGCTCAAGGTCGACCAGCCCTTCGGCTACTGGTTCGATTACGGCGACGACTGGTGGCACCAGATCGGCGTCGCCGACGTCGGCAAACTTGCGCCCAAGGTGAAGTATCCCAGGATCGTCAAACGCATCGGAGAAAGTCCGCCCCAGTATTCCGAGTAAGAGACGGTAGCATGAAGGCCTTGGCCAGACCCCTGCCGGCTCGTCCGGCAGGTGAACAAGGTTCGTCAGCTAGCCACGAATGACCATCCAGGCCAGACCCCTGCCGGCTCGTCCGGCAGGTGAACAAGGTTCGCCAGCTAGCCACGAACGACCATCCAGGCCAGACCCCTGCCGGCTCGTCCGGCAGGTGAACAAGGTTCGCCCGCTAGCCACGAACGACCATACCGGCCAGACCCCTGCCGGCTCGTCCGGCAGGTGAATAAGGTTGACCAGCTAGCCGCTGCTGAAATTCAACACGACTTTCTTGAGTTCAAGACAACCGAGATGAACAATCCTCGCCCCCGACCCATTCCCGGCAGCAGCCTCGCCATTCTCTCGCTGCTTTTCATCGCCTTGCCATGCCTCGCCGCCCCGGCCGACAGCGACGGCGAGCTGCTCACCAACCCCGGCTTCAACGATGACGCCGACGGCAACGGAGTGCCCGACGGGTGGTCGATCTCGCCCGACGCGGCCTCCTGGCGCGAGAAGGTCTACCTGAGCAAAGACTACGAGATCGTCTCGCGGCCCGGGGCCTACGTGCTGGCGACCCAGTCCGTTTCGCTGAAACCCGGTCAGCGCTACACGCTCTCGCTAACGCTCAAAGGCGAAGCCGGTGCCCTGGGCGGCACCCTGCTCTTGCACGGTCAGGACAAGCCGACCCTCGAAAAGCCGATCCTCTGGAACATTGAGCCGACCCCGGACCATGAACTCTACATCGCCACGTTCGTTGCCCCCAATCCAGCCGCGCGGCTCTATCTGTACAACGTGGCGAGGAAGGGAACGATCGCGTACGACCAGGTCTCGCTTCGCGAAGGCTCGCCCGATCGCCCCTTTATCGGCACATTCACGCTCAAACCGATCGATCGGCCGACCGGCGACCCCGTGGCAACCCGCCACATCGATTGGGCCTCTCCACTGAAAGGCGGCCCGATCAAGGCCTTCGTCACCATCCGCAACTTCGTCTGCGCAGCCGACATGTTCGAGTTGGCCCAGCGGATCGATCTCGACTACGACCTGGTCCACACCGGTTACGAAGGCGACCAGTCGGTCTCCGAAACCGGACGCCGCGCCAACCGGCGCCTGGCTTCAAGCGACTACGAGGTCTATGTCGTGCCAAGCCGCACGCCCGACGTGCTGACCCGGACCATCCGCCAGCGCGTCGAACAGGGCGCGGGCCTCGTGATCCTCGAAGGCTTCGGGCAAGCATTCCGATACGCCGACAAGAACCAATGGCACGAAGTCGATGCAAAACACTCCCTCCGCGATGGCATTCCCTGGGATCTCATGCCCGAGAAAATCCTCGACGCGGTCCAGACCGCGGAAATCGGCCGCGGTCGGGCGGTGCGGCTCGTTTTTCCGTTGGACAAGTCGCGAGTCTGGGGCCTTTTGCCTATGGAAATCTCCATGGAAGCCTACCAGTCGCGGCAGTTCGAATACTGGGAGTGGTGGCACTCGCTCCTGGCGAAGGCAATTGCCTGGGCCGCCGGGCGCGAAACAAACGCCACGCTCCACCTCGCCGGCATAACGGATTCGGCGGTCACCATCGCCACCAAGAACGCTCCGCCGGACGCACGCGCACGCGTTATCCTCCGAAGCACGCGAGAGATCCGCTTCGACCGCCCGCCGCTCCGCACCCCGCCGCAAGAAGTCTCGCTCGCCGCCGACGGCACCCTCTCCATCGCCATTCCGTCCTGGATGCCGGCGGGTCCGCTCCTCGCCGACGTCGCGTTGCTCGACAAGCAAGGCGCCTCGATCACCTGGGGCAGCCTTGCGGCTGAGATTCCACGGCAGGCGCGGATTGCGCAACTCGAGGCCGACCGCCAGTTATACCAATCCCGCCAACCGATTGATCTTCGCATCACGCTCGAAGCGACCGCTCCGGTCCCGAAAGCGGCTTTGGCCGCGCAACTGATCGATGCCTTCGGCCGGGTCGTCTCCGCAACCGAACAGGTACGGAAACTCGACCCGGGCGAGCAGACGATCGCCTGTTCGCTCTCGATCCGCGATCCGCTCTGCGTGCACCACCGCGCCGAGGTACGGCTACTGGTCGACGGGCGCGAGCAGGATCGCCGCTGGATCGACGTCCTGGTCCCGGAGGTCGGGCCCCGCCGCGCGGCAGCCGATTTCACGGCCACCGCCTGGTCGCCCGGCATGACGCACCCGGCCGTGCTGGCAACCTATGCCGCCCGCGGTCGCCAACTGGGGCTGAACTCCGAGTTCGCCAGCAGCCTCTACGCGGCCAGCGAGCACGGCGCCCCGTGCGGCGGCTACATCAACGCGCCCGGCGGCGCTTTCCGCCTGAGCAAGCATTCGGGCGACGGCGTCCGGCCCGAATGCCTCAGTGACCCTGCAGTCGTCGAGAAGTACACGTCGCATGCCCGCGAGACGGCAGCCTCGCAGCGCCCCTACGGCATGGTTGGTGTCGGCATTACCGACGAGGCCTTTCTCACCTCCCGCCACCAGCGCGACGAAGTCTGTTTCAGCCCGCACTGCCAGGCCCGCTATCGCGAGTGGCTCCGGAAACAGTATCGCTCGCTCGAAGCTCTCAATGCCGAGTGGGATACCACCTACGGCTCCTGGGAGGAAATCCGCGGCGCCCGGACGGAAGACGTGCGAGGCAAGGCCAACTTCGCCCCCTTCGTCGATTTCCGCACCTTCATGGCCGACGTCTGGGTCGACGCCTGCATGTCGATCACCGACGCCTACCACGAGGTCGCCCCGAATACTCCCGTCGGCCACACCAACACCTTCGGCGCCGATCCGTTCAACGGCACCGACTACTGGAAGCTCGCCACAGGTGTCGGCTTCGGCTGGGGCCAGGAGTATTCCGAGGCGATCAAGTCACAGGGCCAAAAGGCGATCTTCGAGATCTGGCGGAGCTTTGTCGAAACGCCCCGATCCCGCCAGGCTCGTGCGCCCGGCGGCGACCCCGCTTCGGCCGATCCCTTTTTCAACTACGGCTGGATCGGCTACGACCATTCGGTGCCCGCCGCCCATTACGAACCGTGGTGGCTCGCGCTGCACGGCGCGCGAGGGCTGAGCTGGTATGCAATCGACTCCATGGATCCCGCCCGGGGCGTCTCCTGGTCGCTGGTCTACCCGTCGTTTCAGTTCACGCCGTATTCTCTGGCCGCCCGGGAGGGGCTCCGCGATCTGCGCGCGGGCTGCGGCAAGCTGCTCATCGAATACACCCGCGAGCAGCCGCAAATCGGGATTTTGTGGTCCTATCCTTCCATGCTGGTGGCCTGGTGCGAATCGAAGTCCGACGAGCCCGAGCCCAGCGAGCGACCGGGCACCGACAGCTACGGCACGTACTTCCGCACGGCGCTCGGCTTCCGGCAGCACGTCGACGAACTGCAGCTCGACTACGACTATCTCGCGCCCGAACAGATCCTTGACGACGACGTCTTGAGCCGCTACCGGATTCTGATGCTGCCGTTCACGGTGGCCATTTCCGAACCGCTGGTCAAGCGGCTGGAGACATTCATCCACGATGGTGGAGTGCTCGTCGGCGACCTGCGATGCCTGCGGACCGACGACCATGGCAAACCATTCGCCGCCCCTACTCCCCTCGAACGACTTTTCGGCGTCAAGCGAAACGGCGCGGAGGTCGCCTATGGCGCCACCCAGGTGGCGTTCACTGCCGCCGAGGCCGGGATCGATCTTCGCGGACGTGAAGCCGATCTTCACGGCCGAGAGTCGATTGACGGAGCCGGCGCGACACCGCTCGCCGCCCACGCGACCGGCGAGCCTGCCGTGCTGGTACGGCCCGTTGGAAAGGGTCTCTCCGTCTACTTGAACTTCTCTTTGCCGGAATACCACCCGGTGATCCGCGAGTTGGTGGATCAACTGGTCCGTCGCGCGGGCATCGAGCGAATGATCGTCGCGGAGGCCGTAGCCGGCGACGCGCCGCCGCGATGTTATGAGCGAAACACGTTTACCCGCGGTCCCATCACCGTGCACGGCTTCATCCGCGACCACCGGCGGTGCACCGATTCCGATCTCGTTCGGCTTCTCTTTGGCAAAACTTCGCATCTCTACGACGCCCGCGCCGGCCGCTATCTGGGACACACGGATCGTGTGGAAACCGCGTTGCCGCCGGGCGAGACGGCGCTCTATGCCTGCCTGCCCTATCGCGTCGAATCGATCGAGGCCGCTGCCCCCGCCTCGGTCTCCGCAGGAGAGATTCTGCCGCTCAAGCTTGCCGTCCGGTCCAATCCACCGACCACCGGGGACCACATCCTGCACGTCAACCTGCTCGGCCCGGACGGTCAGCCGGTCTGGCACTACGCCCAAAATGTCCTGGCTCCGCAGGGACAGGTGGAACTGCCCGTCCGCCTGGCAGAGAACGACTGCCCCGGCAAATGGAAGATTCTCATTCGTGACGTGCTGTCGGGCGCACAGTTGGGGCGTTTCGTCCATGTGAAACTGCCTGCGGACTCGTCCTCAGGCAAAGATCACTCAGCCATGTCCCGGTCGGCTCGCGAGAAGAGGTCGCCCAGCCGGAATTGAAACCCGGGAAGTACGGCATCACCATCCAATATTTCACTCTCCGTCCGGATCGTGCAGTGTTCGGGCGAGGTGTAGACGCGGGCGGAGCGGTCCGAGGGATCGATGAACCAAACCAGCCGACATCCTCCCCGGAAGTACTCCACGAGCTTTCGCTCCATTTCGGGCGCCGTATTCCCATCCGAAAGGATCTCGACGGCCAGATCCGGGGCGACTGCGGGGATCGGGTCGGTGCGCGATGGCCTTCCTCCCGGGAATCTGTCCCAACAGACGAACGAGACATCGGGGATACGAACCTGCGAAGGGAGGATTCTCAACATCCCCGCCTCCCCGGCGGCTGCGCCCAAAGGATGCTTCTCGAGGTAAGCGTTGATGTACTGAAGCAGAATTCCAGCGAGCACGGATTCGTAGTAGCCCGCGACCTTCTCCACAAGAACTCCATCCACAAGTTCACAGAGGCGGCGCGTTCGCCGATAGTTATCGACGACATCCTCTTCCGTTGCCATGCCCGGCGGCGGGTGGAGTCGGACGCGTTCCGGCGAAATGCTCAGATGCTGAAGCATGTCAGCGACGGTCCAATGAGTTGGAAGCACGGTGGCCATGGAAACACCTCATATCCGCGTTCCGCTCATCGCCGAACACGCGTTTCGAAAGCATGTCTACCTTGGGATCAACGCCCAAACTCACCGAAGGCAGCCCTGCCGTGAACCATTACCGCTGAACGCCATCCATCTACCCCAATTGTAGTACAGCCCCGTTTCCGGTCAACAGCGGCCGACACGGAAGAAGGCTTCCGACCGCGGCCGATCACGATCGCCGCCGCTTTTTCTTCCCTTTCTTTTCCTCCGCCAGGGTCTCCTGCCAATGACCGATCAGGCCCAGGGCATCCATCGGCGCCGTCCGATCCAAGTCCACCTGCCGGATCTCGTCCAAGAGTGGATGGTCCGCGGGGCCGAACAACGTGAGCTGATACTCGGTCCGCTGCTGGGGCTGCGGCCGCGCAATCTTCGCGCGGCCTTCGGCGTCGAGATGTTCTTCCTCCAGTTGCGCGAGGATATCCTTCGATCGCTCGATCACATCGCGCGGCACGCCGGCCAGGCGCGCGACATGAATCCCATAGCTCTTGTCGGCCGCCCCCTCGACGATCTTGTGCAGGAAGACGACCTCGTCTTCCCATTCCCGCACCGCGACGTTCAGATTCTTCACCCCGTCGAGCGATTTCGACAGGTCGGTCAACTCGTGATAGTGCGTGGCAAAGAACGTTCGGCATCCGATGTGGTCGTGCAGGTGCTCGACCACCGACCAGGCAAGCGAGATGCCGTCGTAAGTGCTCGTGCCGCGGCCGATTTCGTCCAGGATCACCAGGCTCCGTTTCGTTGCCGTGTTCAGAATCCTCGCCGTCTCCGTCATCTCGACCATGAACGTGCTGTGCCCCCGCGTTAGCTCGTCGCTCGCTCCCACGCGGGCGAAGATCCGATCGGCGATACCGATCGTCGCCTCGCGCGCCGGGACGAAGCTGCCGATCTGGGCCATGAGCGTCAGCAGGGCCACCTGCCGGATATACGTGCTCTTGCCCGCCATGTTCGGACCGGTGATCAACAGGATCGTGCCCGCGGGGCCGCCCGCCTCGGCGTCGTTGGGGACGAAAGTCCCTTCGGGTTCGATGATGTCGAGCACGGGATGGCGCCCGTCGACGATCTTGAGCACCGGTTCCTCGACGACCTTCGGCCGGCAGTAGTTGCGCTCTCGGGCCAGTTCCGCCAGGGCAACCAGCGCGTCAAGATGGGCCAGCACGGCGGCGGTCGTCTGCATCTGCCGCCGCGAGGCCGCCACCGCCTCACGCAGCTCCACAAAGAGATCGTACTCCAGCTCCTTCGACTTCTCGTCGGCCGTAAGGACCTTCTCCTCGTGCTCCTTCAGCTCCGGCGTGATGTAGCGCTCGGCGTTCTTGATCGTCTGCTTGCGGATGAAGTAGTCGGGCACCTTTTCCCGGTGAGCGTTCGTCACTTCCAAATAGTAGCCGAAGACCTTGTTGTACCCGATCTTCAGATTCGCGATCCCGCTCTGCTCCGTCTCCTGGGCCTGGTAGCGGGCGATCCACTGCTTGCCGCCCCGCATGAGGTCCCGAAGCGCATCGAGCTCCTGGCGGTACCCGTCGCGGATGAATCCGCCGTCGCGTGCCGACAGCGGACAGTCGTCGGCCAGCGCCGCGTCCAGTTTGCTCCTCAGTTCCGGGCACAGATCGATTTGCGACTCGAGCCGGCTGAGTAAGCCGCTTCGACGCGCGGTCAGCTTGGCCTTGAGCGACGGAAGACTCTTCAGTGTCCGGCCGAGGAAACTCAGATCGCGCGGGCTGGCCCGCCCCGTACTCACCCTCGCCAGCAGCCGCTCCACGTCATACACGCGGCGCAGCGTGTCCCGCAGGTCGGCGGAGAGGACCGGCTCGGCGATCAGTTCGGCGACCGCCTCCAGCCGCTGCTCGACTGCCGCCACGTCGGTCAACGGGTTGGCCACCCAGTCGGCCATCAGCCGCGACCCCATGGCCGTAACGGTCCGGTCGAGCACGGCCAGCAGCGAGCCCTCGCGGCGGCCCTCGCGGATCGTGCGAGTAATTTCCAGGCTGCGGCGGCTGGCCTCATCGATCTCGAGCGTCGTGCCGGTCCGGTAAGGTACCAGCCGGTCGATGTGCTCCAGCGAGCTCTTCTGGGTCTCCGACAAGTAGTCGAGGATTGCTCCGGCCGCGCGAATCGCCTGGCTGTCGCCGACGCTCTCGTCGAATCCGAACCCTTCCAGGCCCGTCGTTCTAAATTGCTTTGCCAGCGCGTCCCGGGCCGAACCGGCGGCAAACGCCCAATCGGGGCGCCGCGTGACCATCATCTGGTCGTTCAAAGGCGCCGGCAGCGGAGCGGCAGACTCGCTCAACAGGCATTCGGACGGCCCGATGCGGGCCAACTGATCCGCCACGCTCCGGGGCGGAATCGAGGTAGCCAGGAACCGACCGGTCGAAAGCTCTACCCAGGCCAATCCCACCGGGTCGCCCGGCGCAACCGCCGCCAGGTAGTTGCTGGTCCGCGGATCCAGCAACGCATCGTCGGTGAGGGTGCCGGCCGTCACCACGCGAGTGACTTCTCGGCGGACCAGGCCCTTGGCCTTCTTGGGATCCTCGACCTGATCGCAAACGGCCGCACGCAGCCCGGCTGCGATCAGTTTTCCGAGATAGCTCTCGAGTTGATGATGGGGGAAGCCGGCCATGGGAACGGGGTTTTCCCCCTTGTCGCGACTGGTCAGGGCCAGATTCAGGACGCGAGCGGCGGTTTTCGCATCCTCGTGGAACAACTCGTAGAAATCGCCCATCCGGAACAAAAGGATGGCGTCGGGACAGGCCTTCTTGGCCTCTTCGTACTGCTTCATCATCGGGCTGGCGGAAGTGCTCATCCCGATCATGCTAGCAAAGTCCAGAGACGAGAGTCTAGAGCCGAGAGCCGGAAATAATATTGAGAGCGGAGAACCAGACCAGATCGGCGAGGCCACCTCCAACTCTGCCTCTCAACCCTCAACTATTGAATAAACCGCTCTTCGTCCTCGTCGCTGTGGACGGTGATCTCGCCCATGTCTTCCAGCCGACGAATGATGTCGACGATCTGCTGCTGGACCTGCTCGACGTTCGACGCCCGCACCGGCCCCAGGTACTCCATCTCCTCGACAAGCAGCGTGGCGGCGCGCTTCGACATGTTCCTGAGAATCTTCTCCTTCAGATCCTCGCTGGCGCCCTTCAGTGCCATCGCCCACTGCGAGCTCTCGACGTTCTTCAGCACCGTCTGAATGTCGCGGTCGGTGAGTTTGCCAATATCTTCGAAGACGAACATGAGCCGCCGGATCTCTTCGACCAGGTCGGGATCCTCTTGGGCGAGGTTCTCCAACAGACTCCGTTCCGTCGCGCGGTCGACCACGTTCAGGATTTCCGCCACACTTCCCACCCCGCCGGCGTTCTCGAATTGCTGGCTCATCACGCTCGACATCCTGTTCTCCAGGCCCTTCTCCACCTCGTGGATGATCTCCGGGCTGGTCTGCCCCATCGTGGCGATCCGCCGGATCACCGAGAGCTGCCGCTCCGCCGGCAAGCCGCTGAGAATGTCGGCCGCCTGGGAAGGCGCCACATGACAGAGGATCAATGCGATCGTCTGCGGGTGTTCGTCGATGATAAAGGTCAGCAGGTTCTGGCTGTCGATCTTCTGCAAGAAGCCGAAGGGGAGGGCCTCGATCGACTGGCGGACGCTTTCGATCGTGCCGGCGCCCGCTTTGCCCAACGCCTGCTCGACGAGCGACCTGGCCAGTTCCAGCCCGCCGGCACCGCCGACCAGGGCTGCCGGGTTGGCATGGGCGAACTCCTGGATCACCTGCTCCTGCTCGTCCCCGCTCACGGCATCGAGCTTGGCGATCTCGATCGAGACCGCCTCAATCTGCCTCGGATCGAGCTTCCCGATCAGTTTGCCGGCTTGCTCTGGCGGAAGGCTCATCAGGAGCACTGCCGCCTTGCGAAGGTTCGGGCTGGGACGAAGGGTCGTTGCGGAGCTTGTCATAAATCGGTTCGCCGATTGGATCAAGCGGCGGCTTTGTCCAGGACTGCCAGACCGCCCAATTTGCCAGCAGCATGGTGTCGTCGGCCCACCGCGTCTTCCGCGCTATCGGCAGACTCCTCCAACCAACTTGAGATCCGACACCAGTAGGTCTCGCTTGCCCAGCGGGACCGTGCCCCGCATATCAGACTCGACACACTCGATTTCAGCACGCCCGCCATCGCGGCACCGGGCCACCCCTGCTGAACCACACCCCACTCCAGCCTTCAAGCAGGCGCAGCCTCCAGAATCGGCGCGAAGCCAACCTCCAGGGTCAATGGGCCCCAATCGGTCTCGAACGAGATCGAGATCGGGACCACGTTGGACGGGAAATGGATTTCGTGGTTGTGGCCCGTGATCACGTTGGGAAGGCTCACCTGCAGTTGGTGTCCCTCAAGTTCTGCCTTGGCGGCGCCGGCGACCATGTTGGTCAGCTCACCGACGGCGTCAAGCACGTCCTCGTTGATGACCGTGGTTTCGGTCATCAGCATGGTCGAGGCAGCCCGCAGAGCCACAGCCTCGGAGAAATTCAGCACGACCGTGCCCACCGTTTTGCCCGACAGTCCGATCACGCCGCTGACGAAGTATTTGGCGCAGTGATTCGCTTTGACTGCGATTTCTCCCCGTCGGGCCTCGCAGTCCAGCATGGTCTTAAACGCGTTCTTCAGCGAGGTTACGAACGGGTTGATGTATTCGACGCGCATCGACAGGTCCTTCGTTTGGCCCCGAAATCCATGTCCCCCACAGGCCGCCCGTTTCTGCGGTATTGGCCTGCCCAAATCGTCTTACTGCTGAAGACTAGGTCCGGAAAAAGAACGGTCAAATGGGTAACCGTTCGCGCCCACGGCCGGGGACTGGTCCATTTTTCGGCTAGTTTGGGTATTTTGGTGCCAAGAACGTTGGCCGAAAACATGGACCTATCCCCCTCTTCCGCCTGCGAACGGCTACTCAAACGGCACGTTCGAAATAATCTACCCAAACTGTGTGCAATCCGTTCCATCTGCGACGATTGTGGTGGTGCAAGCGGCTATCGCGGATAAGCCAGCACCGACGGCCCGGGTACGCCGCTCGTGGAGATTTTCGTTCCTGGCCGCAAAGGGGGATGGGTTTAACCGTCCCGCAATTCGCACATGGCGCCCTGGCCAAAACACTCGTCGACCTCGATCCGCACCACCGCTGGGCGCGTACCCGTTCGCTTCTGAAGATCATCCATAAGCCGTTGTCCAATATACCGTCCCAACAACTCTGTGGTAGTGTTCGGTAGCGGTAACAGGCGGCAGTCGCACCGAGGGAAGATCCAGCGACGCTCTTGGAAACGGACCTCCACCTCCTGGTCGTCGGCCGTCACGCGAATCAGCGGATGCTCGGTCGGCAGCAGCATGAAATGGTCCAACTCGTCGACAATCGCCTTCAGAGTATCGCGCAATGCGATGAAGTCGACGACGTAATGATTCTCGTCCAGCGGCCCTTCCACCTCGGCCGAGACCCGGTAGTTGTGCCCATGCAGTCGCTCGCAGATGTCGCCCTCGAAGGTGATGAAGTGGCCGGCACTGAAGACGAGGTAGTCCTTGGCGATCCGAACCAGGTAGCGTTCCATGTCCATCTCCCGCAGTCGTGGCACAGTGACAGGGCAGACGAATCCTGCTTCGGCTGTCATTCTCTGATTATAGGAGATTCTCGCAGAAGGTCCTGCGAGCCGTCGGCAGCCATTGCTGACGCAGGCCGACAAACAAACCGGCCGCGACCAGGTCGGCGGTCGTGCCCGGGTTGCGGCGATGGCCGTCACTGCGGAGCCAGAAATCGAGATCGGCTAATGCGCGATCATAATCCTCCTCACCCGGCTGCCCGGACTCAAGCACCGCAGCGGCCCGCGCCGCCGATTCGGCGGCGGTCTGCGGGCCGCATTTGCGGGCGATCAGACTGTCGGGCAGCGCCGCCAGGAGCCGAACGTGCAGGTAGACAATCGCGTCGGGAAGTCGCCGGCCTGCCTCGATACCTTCCCGCAGCCACGGGACGACGCACCGGAAGACCTGTGCAAAATTCTCTGCGTATTGCCGCGCGACCGTGTCGCGATCGGCCGCCGATCGCATCGCGGCAAGGAGATCGACGGGCGGTGGTCCGGCCAAGTCGTAATGGTCAACGCGCCCCAGCCCCCCCGCTTGCGCCAGTCGGATCGCCGCGTATACGTCGCGTGCATCGTCAGGCGTCAGAGAGCGGAGCACATCGACGACACCCTCACGCAATGCCTCTCCATCAGGGACTTTGGCCAACGGCGCCAGCAACAGCACGGTGCCGAGGTTCGTGTTGGTGCCGACCGCCCGTCGCATCGCTTCGACGGCCTCGAGCACGGTTCGGCCCAGGGGTCGATCGACAGCCGCATTCATCGCCGGCCCGATCGCCACTGCGCCGGCCAGGAAGTCCTCCAGCGTGAGGTTGTCGAAATCCGCCCCCCGGTGGACATTCCCGGGCTTGGGAGCCGCCACCTCCCAGAGGCATGCCAGCGTGGCGCACTGGCCGGTCGAAGGTCGCGAGGAAGTCATGTTCGCCCCAAGAAATCTTCCAGTAGCGACACGACCTGCTCGTGGGCGTCCTCGACAATGTAGTGGCCCGCCTCCTCGATCCGCTGCACTTCGGCATGCGGAAAATATTCCAAAAACCGGTCGAGAAATGCCGGCGTAAAACACCAATCCTTCATTCCCCAAATCAGGAGAACAGGACGATCGGAGAGCTGCTTCATTCCGTTTTCGACGTCGATCAGCGTCTGGTACGTCGGATGGCTCGGCCTCAGCGGGATGTCCATCGCGAATCGCAGCACGGCGACCCGATTGGCCCACGAATCATAGGGTGCCGAAAGGCCGGCGCGGACGGCGGGCGTCATGCGATCTCTCCGCTCGGCAGCCATCCGTATCGCCGCCTTGACGAAAAGATTCAGGCCCTGGACCCCCAAGGCCCCGACCCCCGGTATGTGACACAGCCGGATCCGCCAGGGGCATCGATCCGCGCGAAACGCGGCCGTATTCATCAACGCCAGCCGTCTGAATCGCTGCGGCTGGGCCACGGCCGCTCCCATTCCAATCGCACCGCCCCAGTCGTGCGCAACGAGCGTCACGTCCTTGAGATCCAGTTCGTCGATGAGCCGATTCAGGTCGTCGATCCGCTGAGCAAGGCGGTAGGAATACTGCGAGACCGGAGGCTTGTCCGACAGGCCGCAGCCGATATGGTCCGGCACAATCAGCCGGTACTTCTCTCGCAGTGCCCGCACCACCTCTCGCCAATAGAAGGACCACGTCGGATTGCCGTGCACGAGCAGCAGAGCCGGCCCCTGACCTTCATCCAAATAGTGCATCCGGTGGCCGCCAACCGTAAGCCATTGAGAATCGAAAGGATAGAGCGAGCGCCATTCTTCGGAGGCCATGATCGCGGTTTCCGGGTAGCAAGTGGGGTGATGAAAAAGGAAACGGGCTCCGCAAGACCTTGGATCTTCGGTCCATTCTCCCACGATGACTTGCGGTGCTTGTCTTTTTCATCTGACCAGGTAGGGGGTGCCAGAAAGACCTCAGTATACCTGCCGAATACCCGCTTCGCACCAAAGACGAGCGGCAGTTGGAGCCTGATCCATTGGCTGCCCGACTGCTTCCGGGCAACCGGGCTGCTGAAATCCTGATAGAATAACGGGCGCCTGCTCAATCCAATCCCCCCATCCTCGGTGCAATAAAGTAATTCGTCTACGGCAAGTTTTTTGCCGAAACCGGTCCGGACAGTTACCTCCGCTTGCACGTGATATTCTCCGCACAGGAGCAACGCTTGCCGTTCGACGGCAACGTCAGTACCTTACAGGGGTGGATATCCCGGTGCTGTAACCGTTCACGAGGTGGTCGGGGACTGTCCCCTTCTCTTCCACCCCGTGAACGGTTACCCGGTGCTTGATACTCACAAGAACCCTTTCATGGGAGATGCACGATGACTCCACGACACGCGACGCTTGGTCTACTCGCGCTGGTTACCTTCTTCTGTCCTGTTGGCCTGGCGGCTCAAGAGGCTGCCGGCGGGGCATCGACAACGCAACGGACCGACGCGGTTGCCCAGTTGACCCAGCGGATGACCCAGCTCTCCACGCAGTTGCAGCAAGTTCAGAACGAGCTTGCCGAGTTGAAAGCCGCCCGGCCCACACCCGGACAGCCGTCCGACATTGCCGCAGACGCAGGCGGCGTTACGCGAGCCGAATTCGACGCGCTCAAGACCAAGGTGCAGGCGATTACGGACCTGATCGACTCCGTCGACGACCAGTTGGCCAGCATGGCCCGGGACGCCCAAGAGTTCGCCGACCAGGTACAGCAGCAGAATGCCGTGCAAGAGCAGATGCTTGCGGCGATCAGTTCCACAGGGGCCGGCGGAAATCCAATCCCGAATCTCAGGGCGGTTATGAGCGATTCGCGAGGACGCCAGATTCTCGAGGAAGCCGTGCACCAGTCGCTGAGGCGGGTCGGCACGGTGACGATCCAGAACGAGATGGGCCAGAGCTACACCATGCGTGTCAACGGGCAGACCCACGTCGTTCCGGCAGGCGGCATCACGACGGTTCAGGATGTGCCGGTCGGAAATGTAACCACCGAACTGGTCGGATACGAAGACCCGAAGCTCCTGGCGCTGACGCCGCCAGAGTACACCCTGAAGATCCTCATCAAGCCCGGGCAGCCCCGGGTAGTCCAGCGGGTGACCACGCCCGTGGTCTACCAGTACAGCACAGGCTACGATCCGCTACTGGATTGGGTGGTCGTTCCGTAGCGGTTATCACGCGCCGACAGCGCGCCGGGGCGAAAGGGACCCTGCTCGGCGGCCCACCTCCACCATGCACGGTCCAACTCGGCTACGTTGACGATGCCGTAGTATTCCGCAAGCGCGCGGTCCCAGCCGTCTTGTTTGCCGGCGATTGCAAAGGCGATAAGTGTCGCCTTGTTTCCCCGCGATAGGAGGTAAGCCGTCAGGGATGCCGCAACGCTATAGGCGGCCTGATCGTCCGCGGGAATCTGAACTGCCGAAAGAATGCCCGCCAGTTCCGGCCAGTTACCCGCTTTGGCGTACCAGGCGATGATGCTCCGGCGGGTTTCTACGCGGCTGGGGTCGTCATACAGGCTGGCGATTCCCTCGTCGGCCCAGGCCGGCAGCTCGCCCGGATATCGTGTGTGGAGTACGAGGTGCGCGACTTCGTGACGCAGCGTGCTGCCGACTGCCTCGGCCCTCGAGGCTGTCAGCCACACCTTGTGGTACTTTCGGTCCGGGCCGCCGGCGGGCCACGTGAAAGCCCGGTTCTCCCCCTCCGTTAACTCGATGTTGATCGTGGCACGACCGACGCTGGGCGGCAAGGGCTCGCCCAGCCACTCGCGAGCCACCTCGTCGCGGAAACGTTCGGCCTGGGCGAGCACTGCGGCGGCCACTGCTTGATCTGGGGCCAGGACGATGAAGTTCTCGTTGTGAGCCATCTCCGCGGCGCGGGTGACTGCGGGAATTGCCAACGCGGCAAACAGAACGGCAAGCTGAGCTCGCACGGAAGCGCCCTCCTTGACAAGTACGAAGAACCGCCATGTTCAAAACGGCACCTGGCTCCGAGCCAGGCATCCGCAATCGACCGAGGAAGTGAAAGGTCGTCCTAACTCTGTGCCTTCGAACCCCGAACAAAAGACCGGCTCCGAGCCGTACCTTCGAAAAACGCCGAGCATAAGCGCCCTCGCGAGATGCTTATCCCCTCTTGTTCGGACCTCTTAAAGCCCCAGCACGTCACGAATCGAATACATACCGGCGGGCTTGCCCGCGAGATACTTCGCCGCGGCCAGCGCGCCCTGCGCATAGCAGTCGCGGTTCGTCGCCCGGACCGTCAACTCCATCGTTTCCCCAAGCATGCCGAAGACGATGGTATGCTCGCCGGGGTTGTCGCCGACGCGGATCGCATGGTAACCGATTTCGTCATGGGGCCTGGCGCCGGGGCGGCCTTCGCGTCCGTGCCGATGCGTCTTCTGGCCCATCGCCGCGGCGATCTGTTGGCCGAACTTTAGGGCGGTTCCGCTGGGGGAATCCTCCTTGAAGCGGTGATGGCGCTCGAGGATTTCCACGTCGGCGTCCTTGTCCTTCAGCGCCGCCGCGGCAATTTCCGCCAGCTTCATCGTCAGGTTCACGGCCAGGCTCATGTTGGGTTCCCACAACACCGGGACCTGCTGCGATGCCTCGCGGAACCGATCCGACTGCCGCCGGTCCAGCCCTGTCGTCGCACAGACCAGGGCAATCCGCTTGGCAAGGCAGATTTCCACGGCGGCCATCGCCCCGTCAGGAATGCTGAAGTCGATCATCACGTCGGCTTCGGTGTTGAGGGTGCCGGCCAGCGGCACACCGACGGCAGGAACACCGGCAATCGGCCCGATGTCGCTTCCCACCTGCGGATGCTGCGGGGAGTCAAGCGCCGCAACCAATCGAAACTGCGGATCGGCGGTTCCCAAGGCGACAAGGCGGCGACCCATGCGGCCGGCGGCGCCGAAGATGGCAAGGCGTAGCGGAGTCATTACAAACTAACTGTACAGTTGAATTGCCTTGATGATTTCGTCGAGGTCGTTGGAAACAGCCACCGCGCGGTTGGCGAACGCCGCCCGCCGAACGCCGCGGCTTCCCAGCACCTTGTTGAACATTTCTTGGTCGGTGGTATGGTAGGCGACCGTGGCGGTCGGGTCCTTGAGCTGATGCCCGGTGAGAATGCACACGACACGTTCGTCCGGCCCGATCACACCCTCGGAAACGAGAACCTTCGCGCCGGCGACGCTGGCCGCGCTGGCCGGTTCGCAGCCGATTCCTCCGGCGCCAACCTGGGCCTTGGCGTCCAGGATCTGCTGGTCGTTTACCTCGCGGACGACCCCGTTCATCACCTCGATGGCCCGGATGCACTTGTGGAAGTTGACCGGCCGATTGATTTCAATCGCGCTGGCGATCGTCGAGGCCCGGCGATGCTGGGCGTCCATGTCGTCGTAGTAAGAGCAGACCGACGCATCGTCCGGATTGCCCTGCCGCCAGCAGACCCCTTGTTTTTCGACCAGCTCGAACAGTGTGTTTGCTCCCGCCGCATTGATGATCGCCAGCCGAGGCAGACGGTCGACCAGGCCCAGTTCCCTTAATTCAAAGAATGCCTTTCCAAATGCACTGGAATTGCCCAGGTTTCCTCCGGGAACGACGATCCAGTCGGGCACTTCCCATCGAAGGGCCTCCAGTACGCGGTACATGATCGTCTTCTGGCCTTCCAGGCGGAAGGGGTTGACGCTGTTGACCAGGTAAATGCCCAATTGTTGCGACACTTCTTTGACGCGGGCCATCGCATCGTCGAAGTCGCCTGCAATCTGAACGGTCAGCGCCCCGTAGTCCAATGCCTGGGACAGCTTCCCGTAAGCAATCTTGCCCGACCCGACGAAGATCACGGCCTTCATCAGTCGTGTCACCGCGCAGTAGAGAGCCAGCGAGGCGCTGGTATTGCCGGTCGAGGCGCAGGCGGCCCGCTTCGCGCCCACGGAGCGGGCGTGCGAAAAAGCGGCCGACATGCCATTGTCCTTAAAGCTACCTGAAGGATTCATCCCTTCGTATTGCAGGAACAATGCGCCGGGGTTCACCCCCACGTATCCACCGACGCCGTCCGAACGCTGCAAAAGCGTCTGCCCCTCTCCCACGGTGACGCACTGCTCGACAGGTGCGAACGGAAGCAGTTCATGAAACCGCCAGACCCCGCTAAAGCAGTAGGGATCGCCGCGCCGCGACCACTTCTTCTCGAAGTCAGTCAGTACACGCGGTACGGGCAACTGATCCCAGGCGTAGGCAACATCCAGTAAGCCTCCACACCGGTCGCAAGCTACCCGGACCTCTCCGATGTCGTAGGTCGCTCCACAGGCGGGGGAAATGCACTGCTGAAAGGCGAGATCTTGGCGAGGAATGGCGGAGGTCTCCCGAAACGCGTGCTGGAAAATGCCGTACCGCAACGAATTCCTGAAATCCTAAAGCAGGCAGCAGAACCTAGCAAGGTGGAATGGGATCGCGGAACCGAATGGCACAGGTTTGACAGGGCGGAAATCCCTATTTAGAATCGAAAGTCTGCGAGTTTCCTGCTGACGGGCAACTGAGGGAACCCCACCCGGAGAACAGGCTTATGAATAAGGCTGAGATGAAGGAATACAAAGATCGCCTGCTTGCTTTGCGGGTGAGACTTCAGGGCGACGTGACCAATCTGGCTGATGCCGCCCTTAATAAACGCCGCAACGAAGCCAACGGTGACCTCTCAAGTATGCCCATCCATATGGCGGATCTGGGCAGCGACAACTTCGAACAGGAATTCACACTGACTCTGATGGAATCTGAGGGGGGGGTTTTGGAGAAAGTTGAAGCGGCCTTGGAGCGGATCGAGGATGGCACCTATGGAGAATGCGAGGAGTGCGGAGCCAAGATTCCAAAGGCTCGTCTGAATGCCATTCCCTACGCAACCATGTGCGTCAAGTGTGCTTCCCAGACGGAGCAGGCCTGAAGAAGAAAATCAACCAGCAAGGCCGCTATTGTGAACCGAACGGTTCCTGCCAGCCGTTATGGGGTTTTTTTCGGTTTGGCGCTCGCGGGCTGCCTGCTGGACTTGATTACCAAGCACCTCATTTTCCAACGGTTTGGCATGCCGCCGAAACCGACCTGGTGGCTGTGGGAAGGGATCGTCGGAATCCAAACCAGCCTCAACGAGGGTGCTCTATTCGGATTTGGACAGGGGATGGTTCCCCTCTTCGCGGCGCTGTCGATCGTAGCAGCGCTGGCAATCCTCTGGTGGCTCTTCGTCGCGGGTGCCGCCCGCGATTGGGTGCTCTGCATCGCTCTTGCACTGATTACCGCTGGGATTTTCGGCAATCTCTACGACCGGCTCGGATTGCCGGGGCTGCGGTGGAATGGCGGTGAACCGGTCTATGCTGTCCGAGATTGGATCCTGGTAATGATCGGCAAGTGGCCGTGGCCCAATTTCAACGTTGCCGATAGCATGCTCGTCTGCGGCGCCGCGCTGCTGTTGTGGCACGCGTTTCACGTCCAGGAATCCCAGTTCCCCCCGGTGGAGAAAAAAGTCTAGTCGGATCGGTGGATTTGCTTGACAATCCTGGCCTTGTCGGTATACTAAGCCCCAGAAATGAGGGGCCAAGGCCATGAAACTATCTCGGACGGTTTCGTACGCTCTTCAGGCGACCCTCCATTTGGCCCAGCTCAACTCGGGAGAACCGGTGCCGAGCAGCCGGCTGGCGTCTGAAGGAAGAATGCCGGAGCGATTTCTGTTACAGATCCTTCGCACTCTGGTGGCCCACCAGATCCTCAGTTCGACGCGTGGAGTTGAGGGCGGCTATGTCCTTGGGCGAAGTGCAGAGAGGATCTCGCTTTTGGAGATTGTCGAGGCGATTGATGGGCCGATCGTGCCGTCATTGCCCTCGGCCGAAGGGCTTCCTGGCAAAACTCGCCAGAAGCTCGAAGCAGTTTTGGCCGAAGTTGCCGATCGCACTCGCCTACAACTCGGGGCGATCAGCCTCGCGGCTCTGCTGCCGGAGCGGCCTGCAGCGACCTCCGAGAGGGCTTCGTTTGGAACTCAACGGATTGCCGACTCCGCCCGGAGAATCGCGGTTCGTGGGCCGCAGAGCCGCAGTGCGGAACCGTTGGCGGTAACGGCGAAAACCATTTAGGCGAGCGGCAGATGAGAATTTACCCATATATCAGCCCGGCTGCGTCCCAGCAGCCGGGCTGATGGCAATCGTGAGGGGATGCAATCATCTGCGACACGCCTTAGCAACGCTGTGGGCGGAAGCATTGGTGCTGGTTGCGATGGCTGCAACGCTGCCAGGGCCAAAGGCTGCGCGGCCTTTGTTCAGTGAGTGCCTAATAAATCGGCAGATCGCCGGCGATGAAACGCTTCGGCCGAAATGCTCTGTTCGGCGGAACCTCTTGTCCGGCAAGACCTTCACGCCTTAACCCGACTGGGGACGCCTCCCGATGGTATTGCGTTTGCTAATCGGCAGCCAGGGTACGGAGCTAGCTATCGGTCTGGGCAGGTGCACACCGCGACAGAGGCTGCCCGTCGTGGCTGGGGATCAAACGTAGTTGTTTCTACTTGGAAAGGACAGAGCCTGTGACTCCAAAAGAAGTGCTCGCACTGTGTCGGGAGAAAGACGTCAAAGCGATCGATCTGCGGTTTATGGATTTTCCGGGGTTGTGGCAACACTTCACGATCCCGGTCAACAAGCTGGATGAAGATATCTTCGAGGACGGACTGGGCTTCGACGGATCGAGCATCCGCGGCTGGCAGGCGATCAACGAGAGCGACATGCTCGTCGTGCCGCAGCCCGAGACCGCCGTGCTCGACCCCTTCACGGCGATGCCGACCCTCTCGATGATCTGCAATATCCAGGATCCGATCACGCGAGAGGACTACAGCCGCGACCCGCGAAACGTGGCTCGCAAGGCAGTCAACTACCTCAAGAGCACCGGGATCGCCGACACCTGCTACATCGGGCCCGAGTGCGAATTCTTCATCTTTGACGACATTCGCTTCGACAGTTCGCCCAACTCGAGCTACTACTATATCGACAGTTCCGAAGGACAGTGGAATCGCGGCCGCGACGAAAAGCCCAACCTCGGCTCCAAGCTGCGGTATAAAGAGGGCTACTTTCCCGTCCCGCCCGCCGACCAGTTGATGGATATTCGCAATGAAATGATGCAGACGATGATCGAGTGCGGGCTCGACGTCGAAGCGC
Source organism: Thermoguttaceae bacterium (assembly GCA_040768665.1). Taxonomy (GTDB): domain Bacteria; phylum Planctomycetota; class Planctomycetia; order Pirellulales; family Thermoguttaceae; genus JABWBD01. The sequence continues at coordinate 27,160 of JAXGMN010000021.1, read as the reverse complement.
AGCATCACGAGGTGGCGACCGGCGGTCAGGCGGAAATCGATCTCCGGTTCGACGAATTGGTGACGATGGGTGACAAAGTGATGATGTACAAATACATCGTCAAGAACGTCGCTCGCAAACACAGCAAGCTGGTCACCTTCATGCCCAAGCCGTTGTTCAGCGACAACGGCTCCGGTATGCACACCCACATTTCGCTCTGGAAAGGCAGCGAGCCCTTGTTCGCCGGCAGTGGGTATGCCGGCTTGAGCGAGATGGCCCTCTACGCGGTCGGTGGTCTGCTGAAGCATGCTCCGTCGATCTGCGGGTTTGCCAATCCGACCACGAACAGCTACAAGCGGCTCGTGCCCGGCTTCGAGGCTCCCGTCAATCTGGCGTACTCGCAGCGGAACCGCTCGGCTTCGGTGCGGATTCCGATGTACAGCCCGAGCCCGAAGGCCAAACGGCTGGAATTCCGCTGCCCGGATCCCAGTTGCAATCCCTATCTCTCCTTTGCTGCGATCCTGATGGCGGTGATCGACGGCATCCAGAACAAGGTCGATCCGGGCGAGCCGCTGGACAAGGATATCTACGACCTGGAGCCCGAAGAACTCGCCAAGGTGCCCAAGACGCCGGGCGGGCTGGACGAAGCCTTGGCAGCCCTTCGCGCCGACCACGAGTTCCTCCTCCGTGGCGACGTGTTCACACCCGACGTGATCGACACCTGGATCTGGTATAAGACCACCCGCGAGGTCGACGAATTGCGGCTCCGTCCGCACCCCTACGAGTTTTGCCTGTACGCGGACATCTAATTGGCTATCGGAAACAAAGGACAGGCATCCTACAGCTTGTACGACTGCCGTCTCGCCGTTTCCGGATAGACTCCAAGACATTTGCGGCGCCCTCCCTCCCACCTCCTCGCGACGCCGCAAGGCCCCCGTAATCCGCCCCCGCAGATCACGGGGGCCCGCTTTTTCCGCCGGCATGGTTCAGAAACGGCGGCCGGCTCCACGCCAAATTCCTGGAAGGCTGCCGAAATAAACACGTCCCGGCAAAGTGACTGTCAAACGCTTCTGAACCATGCCTTTCCGCCCCTCTTTCGGCTTTCCCGAACCGCCAGACTGCGGCGAGTGTCTCTGATTTGGCCCTCCCCGTCGGGGGACCATTCGGCTACAATAAGCCGTTTCACAACAGTCGCCGTCCTCCACGCCCACTTGCTTGTCGTCTGAGCGAGGCGACCCCGTGCCAACGAGACAACCACGAATGACGACGCGACGGATCCTCGTGACCAGTGCCCTGCCGTACGCCAACGGGCACATCCATCTCGGCCACCTCGTCGAGTATCTGCAAACCGATATCTGGGTGCGTTTCCAGAAGTTGCGAGGAAACCGCTGCATCTATCTGTGCGCCGACGATACCCATGGAACCGCCATGATGATCAGCGCCCGCAAGGAAGGGATTTCCGAGGAGGAGTTGATCGGGCGGATGCAGGAGGCGCACATCAAGGATTTTTCCGGATTCGACATCGAGTTCGACAACTATGGCAGCACCCACTCGCCGGAGAACCGTCAACTCTGCGGCGAATTCTGGGTCGCGCTGCGCAAGGCCGGCCTGGTTGTCGAGCGGGAGGTCACGCAACTGTTCGATCCGGTCGCCGGCACGTTTCTGGCCGACCGGTTCGTCAAGGGGACGTGCCCCTTCTGCAAGGCGCCCGAACAGTATGGCGATAGCTGCGACCGCTGCGGCCATACCTACAGCCCGACGGAGCTGATTGACCCGCTGAGCACCCTCTCCGGAGCGACGCCGGAGATCCGGAGCGCTCCGCACCTGTTCGTCGAGATCGAGCAACTGCACGGGTTTCTCGCCGAGTGGACCCAGAGCGGCGGGCATCTGCAGTCCGAAGTGGCCAATTATCTCAAGGGCCACTTTCTCGGCGAGCCGCTTCGCGATTGGGATATCTCGCGGCCGGCGCCCTACTTCGGTTTCGAGATCCCCGATTCGCCGGGCAACTACTGGTACGTCTGGTTCGACGCGCCGATCGGCTACATGGCCTCCACCGCCCAGTGGTGCAACCGGACCGGCGAGCGGTTCGACGACTGGTGGAAGAGCGACCAGACGGAAATCCACCACTTCATCGGCAAAGACATCACCTACTTCCACACGCTTTTCTGGCCGGCGATGCTCAAGACGGCCGGTTACAGTTTGCCGCGGATGGTCCATATCCATGGCTTCCTCACCGTCAACGGCGAGAAGATGTCGAAGTCCAAGGGCACATTCGTCCGGGCCTCGACATACCTGAAGCACCTCGATCCGTCCTACCTTCGCTATTACTACGCGTCGAAGCTGACGCCGCGAGTGGAAGACCTCGACATGAACCTCGAGGAGTTCGTCGCGAAGGTCAATGCCGATATGGTGGGAAACATCGTCAACCTGGCAAGCCGCACCGCCCGTTTTGCCGAGCAGACCGGTTTGGCCGACGCCTATCCGGACGACGGCGGGCTGTTCGAGCAGGCCGCCAACGACGGCGATCTGATCGCCGACGCCTACGAAGCCTGCGATTACAACCGGGCCATGCGGCTGGTCCTGGCGGCAGGCGATCGTGCGAACCAGTTCGTTGAACGCACGGCTCCCTGGAACCTCAAGAAGGACCCGTCGAAGGTGGAAGAGCTTCGCGATGCCTGCACCATCGGGCTGAACCTCTTCAGGCAATTGGCGGTGTATCTCGCGCCGGTGCTGCCGAAACTAGCCAGGCAGACCGGGGAGCTGCTGAACCAGCCGATCGAGCGCTGGGACGAGTCGAAGCGCCCGCTTGTGGGGAAATCCGTCAGCCGATTCGAACACATGATGACCCGCGTCAAACGCGAACAGGTGGATGCCATGATCGAAGAAAGCAAAGCTGCTTCCCTGCCGGAAACAGAGACCGGGGCCGCGCCCGCCGCCTGGCAGGACAGCGGCGAACCGCTGATCGCTGAGCCGCTGGCCGCCGAGTGCACGATCGACGACTTTCAGAAGGTCGATCTGCGGATCGCGCGGGTCGTTGCGGCCGAGGAGGTGCCCGAAGCCAAGAAGCTGGTAAAGCTGGTGCTCAGTCTTGGCGGGGAACATCGCCGGACGGTTTTTGCCGGGATCAAGAGCGCCTACAAGCCGGAGCAACTCGTCGGCAGGCTCGTGGTCTGCGTGGCCAATTTGGCACCGCGGCCCATGAAATTCGGCGTCAGCGAAGGGATGGTCGTTGCCGCCGGTCCCGGCGGGAGCGAGATCTACCTGCTGTCGCCCGACGAGGGCGCGCAGCCTGGCCAGCGGCTGCATTGAGGATTGGAGTAATGGATTAGTATTGATCGAGAAATAAGTGTCAGGAACCATTCGCCGGAAACCGGCCCTTCGGGTGCTTCGCACAAATGGTTCCTGACACTTTTTTCTCGAACGTTGCTTAGTGGACTATTGGATTGGTGGATTCGTGCAGTTCGCTTTCCATCATTCCATCACTCCAATACTCCATTCCCCTACGGCTGGTAGTCCTTCCGGAAGCCGTATTCGCTGTTGCGGTAGTCGAAGTCGGTGTCGCTCAGTCCAACGTTGAGCCGGAGCTGAGTGAAAGTATACTCTTCCAGCAGTCGCGGTTTGCCGCCTTCCTGCTCCGGCCAGTCGTAAGAGGCGAATCGCACCGGGACCTGCAATTCGTCGTCGACGAAGATTTCGGCAACATGATAGCGGAAGTAGGGACGGCGGAACGGATGCGTGACTCGGATTGCCTCGCATGACCGCCCATCGATCTTCGCGTCGGTGAAGTACTGGACCTGGCATTCTCCGCGCTGGACGTCTTCCTCGCCCACTTCAATCAGGCGCCTCAGCATGTTCTCCAGTCCGATTGCGGTAACCGGATAACGGCTGTTCTGCATGGCCAGATCACCATCGGGCTTGATCGAGGCGGTCACGTAGGCAAAGCGGGTTCCCCCCCGGCGAACGATCAGCTTGTCACCATAGGCGGCCGGTCGATAGATCACCTCGCGGCCCGCCACTTCCTCCGGGCCGAGAAAACGCAGGTAGACCGAGATCGGCGCGTCTCCGTGGCCGGCCGGCCCTGGTTCGTGGCGGAGTTTCGCGTAGATCCACTCAAATCCCTGAAGCTCCTCTCCGATCCGTTCCCGCCGGACAATGGTGCAGGTGTAGTCGCTGATCGTCTCGATCCGCTGGAGGAGATCTCTGGCCCGGCGAAGGAACGGTTCCAAGGGGTGTTGGATCGAAGGGGACGGTTTTGCGGCCCATCCGGTATCCGCCAGCCACAAGCCGGCTGCCAGCGCCGCAACGGCAAGGAGACGTGGTCTATGCATGCTCAACTCACTGTCTGTCGTGAAAACGAACGCAGGCCCTGAACCGTCTGATGCACGGGCGGTCACACATTTCACAAATTCTACACCACAGATCGCCGCCGTTGAGTCTGGCCCACCAAGTTTGCGATTTCTCAGATTGGAAAGCGTTTGGCAATCACACGCCTCTGGGGGAAACCAATCTACCGCCAATCGCAGGGAGTACAGCCTCTTGGTGCGGTTCCAACGGGACGGGGTGCCGTTCGTGCTGGGGAGGCCAAGAAAAAGTCGGTCGGTGTTGACAGGATCGCCTCACAATACCGGCTACCTTTCCGAATCAAGCGCTCCTGGTTATCCTGAGGGGAATGTTGCGGCCCGTCATTAAGGCAGGACACCCGCCGTGAGATTTAAACAAGTCGCTAGCGAACCGGACTTTTCCACCCTTCGATCCACGATGCCGCACCCGTTAGGCAGCCGGGCCAGGGTCCTATTGACGAGCGTCTTCGGCCCCTATGCGCAGGACGATGAATACGGTAGCCGGGTAATCAACCCGATGGAGTTGTACCACAATCAAGTTACGCGCGTGGAAGGCCCTTTCTCGCTCCGGATGTTTCACCGTTCCTGGGGGTTAATGCTCATTCAGGCCAATGTTTCAGCGCCTTGCACGCTGCTGGACTTTCCGACCTTGGACCGATTGGTCGATGAGATTCGCTGGCGACGCTACGATGTCGTGGGAATCAGCAGCATTACGACCAACGTGCTCAAAGTCCAGAAGATGTGTGAACTGATCCGCCACTACCAGCCGGAGGCCGTGATTGTGGTCGGCGGGCACGTCAGCAACATCGCGGACCTGGAAGACCGCGTGGACGCGGACTGGGTCGTTCGGGGCGAGGGCGTGCGTTGGTTTCGCCGGTATCTGGGCGATGCCCCGGGCCAACCCGTGCGTCATCCGGTCATCCCCACAAGGATCGGGACGCGCAACATGGGAGTTTCGGTCAAGGAAAAGCCGGCTGGCGTCGCCGCGACTTTGATCCCATCGGTCGGTTGCCCGATCGGATGCAACTTCTGCGCGACCTCGGCCATGTTCGGGGGCAAGGGCAAGTGGGTTGATTTCTATCGCACGGGCGACGAGTTGTTCGACATCATGTGCCAGATCGAAGGGATACTTGCGAACCGGTCCTTCTTCGTGATGGACGAGAACTTCCTCTTTCATCGCCGTCGAGCGCTGCGGTTGTTGGAATTGATGGCGCAGCATGACAAGTCGTGGATGCTGTACGTTTTCAGCTCGGCCAACGTGCTTCGGAGTTATTCGATCGAAGAACTCATCGCCTTGGGAATCTCCTGGGTTTGGATGGGCATCGAGGGAGAAAACAGTCAGTATACGAAGCTCGATGAAATCGACACGTTTGCTCTGGTTCGAGAGCTTCAATCGCATGGGATTCGGGTGTTGGGCTCGACGATTATCGGGCTCGAAAACCACACGCCGGAGAACATGGACGAGGTTATCGACCATGCGGTGCGGCACAATACCGACTTCCATCAGTTCATGCTCTACATGCCTTTGCCGGGCACACCGCTGCGCGCAGAAATCACGGCCGAGGGGCGCATGCTGGATGAGTCCGAGTGCCCCCTGCCTGACACGCACGGCCAATATCGGTTCAATTACCGGCATCCCCACATTCCCGCCGGCCTGGAGTCTGAACTGATCGTGCGGGCATTCGAGCGCGATTTCTCGGTCAACGGTCCGAGCATGTTGCGGGTGCTGCGCACGACTTTGGCCGGCTGGAAACGGTACAGGAACCATCCGGACCCGCGGATTCGGAGGCGATTCACCTGGGAAGTTCGAGGAATGGCGAGCACTTATTCCGCGGTCGTCGCGGGCGTAAAACGGTACTATCAAAAGGAGCCGGCACGGCACGCCGAGCTATCCAGGCTTCTGGCGGAGATGAACCGCGAGTTCGGCTGGTCCTCGCGGCTATCTGCGGCACTTGGCGGTTGGTACGTGTCGTGGAAGATACGGCAAGAGGAGCGGCGGCTGGCAGAGGGTTGGACTTATGAGCCGCCAATGTTCTATGATGTCAACGACGCCGTGAAGGCGGAGGATTCCCCGGGGGCTTCGCGATGCCAATATGTGACGCCGCAAGTTGTTTTTCTGCGACGTGAAGCGGAAGTCGGTTCCGCCTGAACAGACGCGGCGGCAAGGACGCGCGAGGAGGATCGCAACCATGTCGGTTTACCTTGGAATACAGGTCCTTACCGGACTGGCAGCCGCGTCCATCCTAATGGCCATACTTTGGATCGTCCAGCGAAAGACGAGCAACGCTGGGATTGTCGACGTGGGCTGGACAGCGGCCGTGGGCATCCTGGGAGTGTTTTTCGCGGCAACTTCCGACGGGTATTTTGCGCGTCGCGTCCTGGCGGCTGTGTTGATCGGCACCTGGTCTCTGCGGCTGGCGACGTATCTTCTGCTGGACCGTGTCGTTGGTCGCCCGGAAGAGGGTCGCTACCGCGCGCTTCGCGAGCGATGGGGCCCGGCTGCCCAGAGGAGATTGTTCATCTTTTTCCAGATCCAGGCCCTCGCAGCCGTGTTCTTCGCCCTGCCGATTCTGATCATCGCCTACCATCCCGTGGATCGCTGGACGGGGTGGGATGTTGTCGGTGTCGTAATCTGGTGCATCAGCGTCATCAACACGATCCTTGCCGACCGGCAACTTGCCCGCTTCAAGCAGCGGCCGGAAAGCCGCGGCAAGACCTGCCGCGAAGGATGGTGGCGCTACTCGCGACATCCCAATTACTTCTTCGAATGGCTGCACTGGTGGAGCTACGTTGCCTTGGCGGTTGGGGCTCCGTACTGGTGGGCAACGATTGTCTCGCCCGCCGTAATGCTCTACTTCCTGCTCAGGGTGACGGGCATCCCGCCGACCGAGGCGCAGGCGCTGGCCAGCCGTGGCGAAGACTACCGGCGGTATCAGCGCACCACCAGCGCCTTTGTCCCTTGGTTCCCCAAGAGGGAGGCGAAATCCAATGGACCTGATTGATCTGGCCGAACGGGCCGTCCTCCCGGATTGGCTGATTCGTTTCGGCATGCGCCGGCTCATGGCGCGCCGTCTTGAGCGAGAGGCAGAGCGCGAGGCCGCCGAACCCGGGGAACCGCTGCGCCGCTTCGTTGAAGAATTGCGATCCAGCCCGATCGCCATCGCCACGGACGCCGCCAACGTGCAGCACTACGAGGTCCCCAGCGAGTTCTTCCAACGGGTCCTTGGCCCGCGGCTGAAATACAGTTGCTGCTACTGGCCTCAGGCCGACACGAACCTGGCCCAGGCGGAAGATGCGATGCTGGAGCTGTTCTGCCGGCGCGCGTCCGTCGAGGACGGGATGGAGATCCTGGAATTGGGTTGCGGCTGGGGCTCGCTCTCGCTCTGGATTGCACAGCACTATCCTGGATGCTACGTCCAGGCGATCTCCAATTCTCGCACGCAACGGGAGTTCATCCAGTCGCGTTGCCGCGACCTCGGACTGAAAAACATCGAAGTGTTCACCGCCAACATTGCGGACTTCAGCACCGAACGTCGATTTGACCGGGTGTTGTCGGTGGAGATGTTTGAACACGTGCGCAACCACGACGCGTTGCTCCGCCGGATTTCCACCTGGCTGAAGCCGGCCGGCAAGCTGATGGTGCATATCTTCTGCCACGCGAAGTTCGCCTATCCGTTTGAGACCGAGGGGCAGTCGAATTGGATGGGGCGGCACTTCTTCACCGGTGGAATCATGCCCTCCGACGACTGGCTGCTGCACTTCCAGCGCGACCTGGTGCTCGAGGACCGATGGCGATTCTCGGGCGTCCACTACGCGCGCACCCTGGAAGCCTGGCTGGCCAGTTGCGACGCCCAGCGATCCGATCTGTTGCGATTGTTCGATGCGACGCTGGCACCAAAGGATGCCGCCCGCCAACTCCAGCGCTGGCGGATGTTCTTCATGGCCTGCTCCGAGCTTTTTGGCTACCGGGGCGGAAGCGAATGGTTCGTATCCCACTACCTCTTTTCCAAGCGTCAGGACAACGAGCGCCAGCACTGAAGCAAACGCGCGGTGCCGAGAAAAGGAAACGCAGATGATGATCTACTACCTCAAGCTGTACGCGGCCACATTCGCCGGATTCCTGGCGATCGATATCGTCTGGCTGGCCTTGGTGGCCCGCGGCTTCTATAAGAACCGGTTGGGATTCCTTCTCAGCGACCAGCCCAACTGGTGGGCAGCCATCATCTTCTACCTGCTCTTCATTGCCGGCCTGCTCGTATTCGCCGTTGTCCCGGGACTCCAGACCGGTTCGTTCCGCAGGGCGTTGCTGCTGGGGGCTTTTTTCGGCCTGATCACTTACGCGACCTACGACCTGACGAACCAGGCAACGGTCAAGAATTGGCCGTGGATTGTGACCGTTGTCGACATGGTGTGGGGTACGGTGTTGGCGGCGTCGGTCACGGCCTTCGGCTACCTGATCGGAAATTGGCTACGGTGACCATGGCACAAGGATTGCCGGCGTGCGATACGCCGGCTTTGTCAGCAAGATTTGGACGTCGCCGATTACCCGTTCGCGGAAGCCACCTTCGCAGTAACAGAAGTAGAACTCCCAAGTGCGAATGAACTCCTCGGAGAACCCCAGTTGCCGCACTTGATCCAAGTTCGCGCGGAATTGCTGCCGCCACAGCGCCAGGGTCTCGGCATAATGGGGTGTGATGTCCTCCAGGTGGGAGAGCTGAAGATCCGCCGCGCGCCCCAGCGAATGACAGATGGCCCCGATCGAGGGCAGGCAGCCGCCGGGAAAGATGTATCGCTGGATGAAATCCACCGACCGCCGATAGCGTTCGAAACGCTGGTCGGGAATAACGATCGCCTGAAGCAGCAGCATCCCGTGGGGCTTGAGCCGCTCGGAACACGCGCGGAAGAATGTGTCGAAGTACTCGTGTCCCACGGCCTCGATCATCTCGATCGAGACGAGCTTGTCGAACAAACCCGTTAGCGCACGGTAATCCTCGCAGAGCACGGTGACGCGGTCGGACAGGCCGGCCGCCGCCACCTGCTGCCGGCTGTATTCGTACTGCTTGCGCGAAATGGTGGTTGTCGTGATGCGGCATCCATATTCTCTCGCGGCATGAAGGACGAAACCGCCCCACCCCGTGCCGATTTCCAGTACGTGATCATCTGCCGTCAGAGCCAGTTTCCGGCAGATGCGATCGAACTTTGCTACCGATGCCTCATGAAGCGTGCTTTCGGCACGCGGGAAGACCGCGCACGAATACGCCATCGTCTCGTCAAGGAACAACGAAAAGAACTCGTTGCCCAGATCGTAATGGGCGGCGATGTTGTGGCGGCTGCCCGAAACAGTGTTTCGTCTCAACCAGTGGCCAATCCTGGCAAGCGGGCTGAGGATACGGGCCGGACCACCCTCGAGACCGGCCGATGCCGCGCCGTTTTGGCAGAAGATCCGGATCAGGTCGACCAGGTTGTCACAGGTCCAGTATCCCCGGACATACGCCTCCGCGGCGCCGAGACTCCCGCCGAAAACCACGTGGCGGTAGAAGCGAGGATCGCGGATCTCAATGTTGGCTGCCAGAGAATCCTCATCGCACAGTCCGAATTCCCGGCGATTGCCGCCGTCTTCAATCACGAGCTGGCCATGATCGAGGCTCGCAAAACGGCCGAACACGAGGCGCCGAAGCATCGGCTCGAGATACCCCTCGTTGTCGTTGAACCGCGCGGCCCTGTGCGAGGAAGCTTCACTCATGGTTGGTCCGCCTTGGGTAAGTCGCTGTGTTTGGGATGGGGGTAGAACGGGCACTTCTTGCGCCAAAGTCGGAACGCTTGCCAGTAGATGGCCTGGGTTGCGCGTCCCGTCATCCAGGGATGACGGACCAACGCCCGAAGCATGGACCAGCGACTCAACTCCCGACGCTTCAGCGCCATGCTAACGTCGAACAGCCGTTCATCCCCCCGGAAGTTCACAATCGCCACGCTCAATTCCGCCCCAGGTGTACGGAGGTGCCAGTCATAAGACATTTCCATATCCATGAAGGGTGAGACGTGAAAACCCTTGGGGTGTCGAAACCGCAGTTGCGACGGCTCGCCAATGCGGTTGCCCTGCCAGAGGACGTAGCAATGTCGCTCGCGCCAAGGAGTGTTGGTGACTTCGGCGACGACCGCGTCGACGGTCTGCCCGGCACGGTCAAAACAGTAGTAGAGACTCAAGGGACAGAAATAATAACCCCAGTTTCGCAGCAGCGTGAGCAGGCGGATGGGACCGGGCGGACGCCAACCGGTCCGCTCTTCGGCGAGATTCCGGACGGCGTCGGCCAGGGATACAGCGGCATCGCCCACGCGGTCCCTGCGAAGGAATGACGCTGGAGAGAACGTAGCGCGATGCAACCCATAACCGCCGCCCAGCACTGCCGGCAGATCGTCAAGGTCCAGATACACCAGGTAGAGCGAATAGCGGAATCGATGCTCCGCCGGGCTCAGCCGCCGGTGCTGGAGATATCCTTCGTAGAGGCAGCTTTCCATGATTCCAACCGTTTGCCGAAACACCGGCCGACAGCCAAGGCGCTGTTGACTCCATCTTCGTGAAAACCGTGTCCCCAATACGCACCGCAGAAGTAGGTGCGATTCGTGCCGTTGATTTCATGAAACCGCTTCTGGGCCGCGAGCGCCTCGCGGCTGTAGACCGGGTGGTGGTATTCGATCCGGCGCACGATCTTCTTCTCGTCGAGCCGACGAGTGCCGTTTAGCGTAACACAGATCGGTTCCGGCGAGACGTGTCCCTGGAGGCGGTTGAGATTGTAGGTCAGCACCACCGGCTGCCCTTCTTCCCGTGGGATCCGGTAGTTCCATGAAGCCCAGGCGCGCGGAGATCGGGGCAAGAGCGAGCAGTCCACATGCAACACCGTGTCGTTCCGCTGGTAGGCAAACGCCCCGAGTATCTCGCGCTCGGCCTGGCTGGCATCGGCGAGCATGGCCAGCGACTGGTCCGAGTGCGCTGCCAGGACGACCGCGTCGAAATCCTCGGGTCCGCCATGCTGCCACGTCACCGCGACCCGATCCGGGTGGCGCCGCACGGCGACGACGGGGCAATTTAGGCGAATCCGACTCGCAAAGGGACGAGTCAAGGCTTCAACATACCGCCGAGCCCCCCCGTGCACGGTTTTCCATTGCGGGTGGCCGCGTACCGTCAGAAGCCCATGGTTGTTGAAGAAGTCCACGATGAATCGCGCCGGGAATTGCCGAAACCGCTCCGGCGGCGCCGACCAGATCGCGGCGCCCATCGGAACGAGATAGTGCTCGATGAACTCCCGGCTGTACCGGCTGCGGTCCAGGAACTCGCCCAGTTCCAAATCGTAGTTCTCGCCCTGCAGCAATTCGAGCGACTGGCGGTTGAACCGAAGCACTTCCAGGAGCATGCGGTAGAACGACGGCCGCAACAGATTGCGGCGTTGGGCGAAAAGCCCGTTGAGCGAACTGCCCTGGTACTCCAGCCCGGTCTTGTCGCAGCGCACGCTGAAGCTCATGTCACTGTTGCGGGCCGGGATCCCAAGGATCTGCAACACTTGGATGAAGTTCGGATACGTGCGATCGTTGAAGACCATGAAACCCGTGTCGGCGGCATACGGGTGGCCGAACACCTCGAACGAAACCGTGTTCGTGTGCCCGCCCGCGTAATCATTGGCCTCGAATACGTGGACTTCGTGCTCGTCGGCAAGGAGGCGGGCGGAGAGCATACCGCTGATGCCGGAACCGATGATCGCGATCTTCATGATACACTCCTCGGAGGCTCCGCAGTGCGTGCAGCGGTTAGACGCTTGCCAACTCTCGAACCACGGTCAATGGCTCGGCGACATGCCGATCTGCGGCGAACTGGGAACGGAACACGTGGCGGACGACCCCCTGCTTGTCGATACCGAGGCCATGTTTCGCTTGTTCACGGGAGCGGGAAAAACCGTCTCTAGCATACCAGAACACGGAGTGCAATGCACGGAGAACCATCAACCTGGCAACCAACGCACGAGATCCTCAACAATCACGAGCCGGTCACCACATGGCGTTGATCATCTTCACCGTTTCTTCGACGAGCATCTGCCCGCCTTCGGGACCGACCACGTTGCTCTGAATGACGGAGCCGTATCCGCCGCCCTTCACAGCCCACTCGGAAGATAGGTTCCGCCGGAGGCGTAGAGCCAACCGTTCGTGTCCTCTTCCGGCGCATCGGCCGGCGGTTCGGGCTCTGCGGCCCCGTTGGCCAGTTGGGCGACGAAGGTCTGCACCGCTTTCAACCGTGCCATCATCTGCACTCCAAAGTCGGTATACAGTTCGAACTGGTTGGTGCAGATCAGCGCGATGTACTTCACACACCGGCCAGTTCTCCGGCCGTCTTTTCGAAGAACGCTACCGACTCGGCGTGGAGCGCCGGTCCGGAATCGGCCGTGCGCTCCCATTCGATGCCGAAGTAGGGGCGTTTGATGTCCTGTCGCTTCACCGACGGCTGTGGGTGGTTGTGCATGGCCGGGTCGACCCTATACTCCTCGGTCAGCTTCTCGATTGCGTCGAACACCAAGGCGAAGTTTCACAAAAAAAGCCTCGCCGTAAACTATTGCTACGACGAGGCTTATCATGTCGGGGCGACTGGATTCGAACCAGCGACCTTCAGACCCCCAGTCTGACGCGCTATCCAGACTGCGCTACGCCCCGAACTGCTGAGCGTCGTAACCGCTAAGGCGGTGCCTGAGACGCCCTCAAGACTTCCTCAAGTATCCCAAATCTCAGGACGGAAGTCCAGGGGCCTTTCGTTCTTGGTCGCCCCACCCAATCGTACGGCAGATAACAGTCCGAAGCAGGAGTCCTTCCGACAGGCCGCCGGCAAAGCATTGTGGGAAAACGCAGGTCGTATATCCGGCGTGGATCTCGCCCAGCCATTCGGCCAGATCGTCGTTGGCGATGTCTTCTCCCCAAGTACTGAACACAAGATCACACCATTCCCGTGAGCGAATCCGGGCCCCTTTCGCGCCTTCCCACTCCGAAGCTCCCAGGGGCCCATCCCAAGGCAGTCGTGTCGGCAACGAATCCCAAGCATCGATCGTCCCGTGAGCGGCCGCCAGCCCGAGGCCCTTCCAGCCGTCGCAATCGAAAAGCGTCGGCGGAAACATCGGAACCGGTGTGTCGTACCCTGGGAAAAGGACACGATTGACAGATCGTCGGCCGGAAGACAAAAGGGAAAATCCTGCCCCCCCCCCGATTCTGCGACCCATCCCCGCAAGGAGCCCTCCTGTGAACGCCCCGTGGATCACCTACCGGCCGGAACTCAAAGTACTCGATTGCACCATCCGCGACGGCGGTTTGGTCAACGACCACATGTTCGAAGACGGCTTCGTCAAGGCCGTTTACGAGACGTGTGTCGAAGCGGGCATCGACTACATGGAGATCGGCTACAAGGCGTCGAAGAAGATCTTTGTACGGGACAAGTTCGGCGCATGGAAATTCTGCGACGAAGACGATATCCGCCGCATCGTCGGCGACAACGATACCCCCCTGAAGATCTCGGCCATGGCCGATGCCGGCAAGTCCGAGTGGCGGACCGACATCCTGCCGAAAGAGCAGAGCGTGCTCGATGTGATCCGGGTGGCCTTCTATGTCCACCAGGTCTCGGAAGCCGTTGACATGATTCGCGACGCCCACGACAAGGGCTACGAAGTCACCGCGAACCTGATGGCGGTGTCGCGGGCCCAAGAAACGGAGGTCGATCAGGCTCTTGAGCTGCTTGCCGAGACTCCGGCCAGCACGCTGGTGGTCGTGGACAGTTTCGGCTCGCTCTACGCGGAACAGATCGAGATCCTGGTGAAGAAGTACCTTTCCTATGGCAAAGCGACGGGCAAGGAGGTCGGGATCCATGCCCACAACAACCAGCAGCTCGCGTTCGCCAATACGATCGAGGCGATCATCCACGGCGCGAACCGTGCCGACGCGTCCATGGCGGGTCTGGGGCGCGGGGCGGGTAATTGCCCGATGGAACTCTTGATCGGCTTCTTGCGGAACCCCAAGTTCAAGATCCGGCCGATTCTCCAACTCCTGCAGGATCGCCTTGAGCCGCTGCGCGAGAAGGTCGAATGGGGTCCCTACGTCCAGTACAACATTACCGGGCAGCTCAATCAGCACCCGCGCAGCGCAATGGCGGCGCGTGCCGGCGCGGATCGGGAAAAATACGTCGAGTTTTACGACAAGGTCATCATCGAAGAGTGACGGTCTCCCGGCGTTCCCGGCAATGCGAGGCTTGCGGCTCGTCTTCTAGGCAACAACCGAGAGCTGCTTTGCCTTGGCCAGATCGCTCTGGGACCGCTGGCGATCGCCCTTCTTCTCGTAGGCAAGTGCACGGTTCTGGTAGGCCTTGGCGTAGGCCGGATTGACGCGGATCGTCTCGCTGAAGTCGACGATGCTCGCGTCGATATCTCCCAGGATCCAATGGACGAGTCCACGGTTGTAGTAGGCGCTGGCGTAATCGGGATTGAGGCGAACGGCCTCGGTGAAATCGCAGAGGGCGGCCGAAGTGTCGCCTTTGCGAGTGTAGGCGACCCCGCGGTGGCAGAAGGCGAATTCGTCGTTGGGAGTGAGCCGAATCACCTCGCCGTAGTCGTCAATCGCGCGGTCGTGGTTGCCCATCAGGCTGTGGACGGCAGCGCGGTTGAAGTAGGCCTTCGCGAACTTCGGATTGATCCGAATGGCTTCGCTGTGGTCGGCGAGCGATTCTTCCCGTTTTCCCAGCCCCGATTTCGCGATACCTCGGCAGACGTAAGCCTCGCAATTCCTCGGCTCCAGGCGGATTGCCTCATGGTAGTCGGCGATCGCCTGTTCGGTCATTCGCTTCTTGGCGTACGCGATCCCGCGGCTGCAGTAGGTTTTCGCGTTCTTGGGATTCAACCGGATGGCTTCGGTGTAATCGGCGATCGCATCGTCAACCCTGCCCATTTTGAACAGGGCGATGGCGCGGTTGGCGAACGCCTTGGCATCCTTGGGATTCAGGCGGATCACTTCGCTATACTCGGCAATCGCTCCCTCGAAGTCGCCTCTCGCTTCCAGGGCGTTGCCGCGGTTGCCGCGGGCCTTCAGGTGCCTGGCGTTGATGCCGATGGCGCGGTCGTAATCCGCGATCGCCTCGGCGATCTGTCCGCGGACCATGTGGACCAGCCCGCGGGAAACATACGCGTCGGCGTCCTTCGGGGCGTAGCGGACGGCCTCGGAATAGTCGGCGATCGCCCTGTCGAAATCACCTTTCTTGAACCAGGCGTAGCCGCGGTTGTAGTAGGCCCCGGCATACTTCGGATCCAACTCGATCGCTTTGTCGAAATCGGCGATTGCGGCCGCGCGCTGCCCCTTCTTCTCCTGGGCGCAGCCGCGATTGTAGTAGGCGGCAGCCTCACCCGGCCGGAAGCAGAGGACCGTGTTGTAATCCTCGATCGCCCGATCGTGCATCCCTTTCGATTCGTAGCAATTGCCGCGCGCGTAGTACGCTTCGGAATACTTGGGATTCAGCCGGATGGCTTCGGAAAACGCCTCGATCGCCAGGTCGTAATCCTTGCGATCCTGGTGCGCCAGGCCCCGGCGGAGAACGTCGGATTCGTCAAACATGGTGCAAAGCTCCCGCTCTAGACGTTGATCTCGGAAAAGTCGGCGCCGAGGTTGGGCGATTCGACGGGCTCCGGTTCGCGGCCGTCGTGGAACGAGGCGCTGTTCGCGCCCGAACGCCTGGCGTGGTTCAACGTCGCCTCCAGTTTGGCAAGGAACGATTCGTGAGTCTCGGCCGGGGCGACGTCGATGATGCCCGCCGTCGCCGTGACCTGGAACTTCTCGCCCCCGTGGTTGAAGGTAGCTCGCTCGATCGTCTGGCGGATCAACTCCGCCGTCTTGATCGCCGCGCGCGGACCGACGTCCGAAAGGACGACGAGGAATCTCTGTCCGCCGAACCGGCCGACCAGGTCGGCCGCATGAAGCTGCCGCTGGATCAACCCGGCAACTTCGACGAGAATTCGGTCGCCCACTATTGTGCCATACTGCTCGTTCACTTTGCCGAATCCGTCGAGGTCGAACAAGGCCGCCGACATTCGCCTGGATTGCTGCCGGTTCTGCTGCCACCACGGCCAAAGGGTCGTCTCGACCCCGATCCGGTTGCGCAGCTTCGTAAGTGGATCGTTGAAGAGTTGGGCCTCGATTGTGTCCATCCGGTCTTCGTACCGGGCAATCGACAGGAACGCGATCTCCTGGTTGTCACGGAGTCGGTGACGTGCGGCGCGCAGCTTGCCAAGTTCCGACAAGAGCCGCTGGTTGGCGGCTTCCAAATCGGTCTTCAGGTCCAGGTGCTCGAGGTTGCTGATAGTCGTCTCGACCTGGGCCGCTTGCTCGAGATTGGCCATCTCGATCTCCTCGCCCAGTTCCTTGAGCTCACCGAGTTCGCTGATACGGCTCCGAAATCGTTCGGCAGCCTCGTGCTGCTCCTCAAGATAGGTTCGGCAATCTTCGAGCAACTGGGCGACGCACTGTCGGATCGTCTCCTGGTCCGACCGGCCCCGAACGTCGCGGAGACGCTCGTCGATCTCGGCGGCCCGCTGACCGCTCTTCATCATGGCAATGTTGAGCTTGAGGATCGAGGTCTCGACGAATTTCTCGCCGAGATCCCACGACTCGGGTTGGTCCAAATGGATCAGTTCCGCGATATCGTCGTCGTACGGCTCATAAGACGGACCGATATCGAGCGACTGCCCGGGGTCGTCGTCGAGCAACTCGTCAATCGGCGACTCGTCCAGCGGCAATTCTGCGCCCGCGCAGACGATCTCCGCGGGTGAACCGCCGGTGACCGATTCACCCGTAGCCGACGGCTGTGGCCCGCGCGTGCCTCCGCCCGGCGCGCCGCGCGTTCGGATCGCGCCCGGCACCCTCGCCTGGCGTGGTCCATACCCCAAGGACACCGCGGCGACGTAGCCGAGGCCCAGATTCAGCAGCGCGATCAGGAGTGTCAAGAAAACGATGCTCATCAGGGATCCCGAAAACGGAACATCCGTCCGTCCGGCAACTATAGGTTACGCCTGGGCTGAACTGGAGTAGCCGTTCACGCCCGCAACAGGGGACTTCAACCCGTTCAGACGCTGGTCGCGCCATGATCCGCACCAGCGGAATTACGCGTCGGCCGCAATCCCTCCCGAAGAAACCAACGAATCTCGGGCCATGCAAGCAGGCTGTACACCGCCACACCCACCGCCACCTCGACGACCAGCAGCGGCCACGCAGGCCAGTGTAGCACGTCCGCCAACAGCCATCGGCACCCACTCACGGCGAGTCCCATCCCGGCTGCAGCGGAAGCCGAAACCTTGAACTGGGCCAACCAGTCGCGGTAGCGGATCTTGACGGTCTTCAAGGCATAGCCGAGATAGACCGGGAACACGATCAACAAGAGGGTGAGCGTGTAGGTCCATGCCATGCCCACGACGGGAAGGCCCGCTCCCTGGGACACCGTTAGCCCCAGGACGAACAGAATGGAAAAGACGGTCGCCGCAACGAACGACGCCCGCGAGAGTCGGTCCGCGTGGCCCGACGAGGTGAACACGCTCCCCAATGCAATGAAGAATCCTTGTGCGAGGATCGCCAAAGCGAGGACTGAAAGCACGGGCCCGGCCGGCGCCCATTGCTCGCCCCCAAGCACCCGGTAGGTTTCCGGGCCGACGATCGCCAGCCCGATGCCGATCGGAAACATGACCAATCCGATGAAACGGAAGAACCGCAGCACCAGCGACCGGTACAACTGGCCGTCGTGAGCGGCCCGGGACAGCCCGGGGAGCATGATGCCTGTCAAAGGCGTAATCACGACCGTAACGGGTTTCATCATCAGGTTGAACGGCTCACGGTACAGGGCGACCTGTTCCGGAGACAGGGCATAGGCCACAAGGATCTTGTCGATGTTGGCGATCCAACCAAACATCAGCGAGCCGAAAGTGCAATGGCCCCCGACATGAAGCAGGCGGCCGATCTCAACGCCGCCCAGATCGAACCGGGGCCGCCAGGGCTCAACCATCCAGGCGAGCGCGACCAGAACGATGATCTCGACGTATTGCTGGACCACCAGTGCCCAGACGCCCCAGTCCGCCAACGCCGCAGCGACCGCCGCGATTCCGGCCACGACCAGGGCCGTCAGCCGGATCGCCCCGACGGCGCCAAGGCGGAGTTCTCGCTGCAAAAGCGCAAGATGTTGAAGGCTCAGAACGTTCAGCCATAGCGTTCCAGCCAATCCAACCGTCAGCCAGAGCACACCGGGCTCCCGATAGAACCAGACCAGCACCGGGGCGAAAGCAGCCATCACCGCGGTCGAGGCGAGCCCCAGGCCCTGATTGATCCAAAACAGTGCCGATACCTGCCGATCGTCAAGCGCGGTTTGCTGAATAGTGGCAACGTCCAAACTGGAATGGGCGAGGATCCGGATCAGCGCAAGCACCGGCAAAATCATGCCGATCAGCCCGAACGGTTCGAGCCCGAGCAGGCGGTAGAGCGCCGCGAGAACCACGATCGACACCACCTGGGTGGCAATCTGGGCGGCGGCAACGGCGCGGCTGCCGCGTCGGATCGATTCGGAAAGCGTAGACGGATCGGACACGGAGGATTGGCTGTTTTGGGGGATGCTGGGTTAGGCGCGGATGCGGTCGGCAGTTCGTTTCGTCAGTACCACTGATACGCATACTTGTGAAAACGGTCCAGCGCGGCTCGACGTTTCTCCCGGTCGACGTATGCTTCCCAGTCGTCTCCGACCGCTTGGAGCTTCTCAAGCAGAACCTGATCGGCCGCCTGGTACGCCGTCCAGCCTTTGACTCGTCGCCGGCGCGCGAGGGAATCCAGCCGCTCGGCCCGATCGGCCAGCATCGCCCGAATACCTTCGCGAATGATGGGATCGCGGCTGTGTGCCAGAGGATGCACGACGAGCATTCCCTCCGAACTGATGGGGTGAACGCTCACCTGCACCACCGGCGCCGGATCGCCGGCCAGGACCCGCCGTACGTTGTACGCGTGAACGATCGGGTCGACCGGAGTGACCGCGAGCAGGTAAAGCCCGATCGCAAGCGTCCAAAGATGGCGTCTGAGAAGCCAGACGAAGTCTCGGTTGTGGATGATCTTCCACACGACCAGGAAGAATCCGACCGTGACGGCGGTAATTCCGAACAGACCCACGGTTCGCATGCGGGTCATGCCGTTGAAACCGATGTAGAGGAACAGACGGTTGTACACGGCCAGCGCGAGAACCAGGTTTTCGGCTGACCAAAGCCACGCCAGCTTGCGGAGATTGGGCAGCCGAGAATCGTGAAGCACTCCGCCCCGAAAGACGACGGAAAGAACCGCGGTCGCCAGGGCAAGAGCGATGGTGAGCCAGGCCGCGCCCTCGTGGGCGTAGCCTGCATAATAGAAACCCTTGGGAAAGTTGCGAAACCAGAGCGTCTTGAATTCGAAGACGAGATAGACGGCAAACAGCGCGATGACCGCGAGGAGCATATTGCGAAAGGCAGTATAAAGCGGCGACTCGGCAGGAGCCGTCGCCAAGACATTGCGTCCCCGGTCCTCCACGGAAAAACGGTCGAGCACCGAGTCCCCGGCCAGCGGCCGAAGCAGCCCCACAGTGAACCAGCCCGCCGCGATCCAGAAGAAGAACTCACCCCAGGTGGGCGAGTACTGCTGAACCCAGTTCACGACCGCATCGAAGGCCCGTTGCAGCGTCTCCGAAAAAGACGTGGCCAGATCCGGGTTGGCCAGCACGAAGAGAGTCCCGAATGCCACCAGCGCGACCAGCGGCAGGACCACGCTCAGCCATCCGCCCGGTGGCTCACCGCCGTGC
The DNA here is from genome assembly GCA_040768665.1 of Thermoguttaceae bacterium. GTDB lineage: Bacteria > Planctomycetota > Planctomycetia > Pirellulales > Thermoguttaceae > JABWBD01. Next base: position 6,982 of record JAXGMN010000021.1, on the reverse strand, counting down.
TTGAGCCGATCGGCGGAACGGACGTAATGAGCCGCTCCGATCCAACCGGCCACCGGGGTCTTTAGAGCGTACACCGCCGTGTCGAGGACGTACGGTTTGCGCCCGGCCAGCACCATAGCCATCGCCACCAACAGGACGAATCCGGCTGCGACCAGTCCCGCGTGCCCACACCATGCCAGCTTCGCGGCCAGGACCAGCATCATGAGCCCCACGATGCCAGCGGCCGTATTGCCCCGCGGCCGCGGCACCCCCAACAGCAGTAGAAAGGGAACGGCGCCAAACAATGCCGCGTAGCCGGCGAAGCCGTGTCCACGGTAGATCGTCAGGTCCGCCAAGATAACGAGTAGAACGACTGCCAAGATCTCGCGCCACCGCACGGATTCCTGCGGATGGTCTTTCGGAGATTTGCCATCCGGATCGAAAGACGAACGCCTGATCGGTTCCTGCACGACGGTTGCATCGACGGGGGCGGACACCAACGGACTTTCGGTTGATGGATTTGCGTTTTCCACGGATTCCGCAGCAGAGTTGTCGACCATGACGTTGCTCCGAGAGGAGGCGATAAGATCGTCCAGCGGCAGCAAGGCCGATTGTACCACCAGCGGGCTCCTGCTCAAAACACGAAACCCGCTTTGCGTCGGCCGAGGGTGTGGTCACCAAAGTCACGATTTCTCAAAACAGAAGGCATTGGGTGGCCACTCGCTTCCGGGGGGTTGGATCGGATGATTCGCGACCGATGCGAGGCTTTGCAAACGCTCCGGGAGGAAGTTTCGGTGCGGACGCCAGGTGCGAGGGAATGGCCGCAAACATAGCGGTTGCTCCGAGTCGCTGGACCCCGGCGGCACGTTGATCCTCATCGCGAAGCCGCAAGCGGCGGCGACACTGCTGGAAAGTCCTAAAGAGGCCCTAACAAAACCTCGGGCAAAAACAGAAGCTCTGAACAGGAGGTAACGGAGATAACGGAGAAAGATCTCTCTGTTGCCTCCGTTTGCTCCTGTTCAAACCTTTTGTTGGACCTAAGGCCCAACGGGCCCTCACTCGCCGACTTCCTTTGTCGAGGAAATCGCGAAAGAGCGAAAATGCGGAAAAGGACCGCGAAAACGCCGGGCGCTCTTGGGTTTGTCTTTCGTGCTTTCGCTTTTTTCGTGATCCTCAGGGATGGTCGGACGACGCTTTACCCGCTTCTGCTTTCCGTTGATGAAGACGGTCATGTACTCGCGTCTCCTGCGTCTCTTCTCCGCCTTTTCTGCGGCGGTCAGCTTCCGTTTCTGTTTTGCCATGGATGCTCGTGTCTCTGACGGCCGGTCTCACCGGATATGATCGCAATCCCCACGGAATTGTCCGCCGGCGCCAACATCTCCGCAAGCCATGTCGCGTCGCCGGCCGCACGCGGCACATTGCGTCTGGCGACACAAGAGCGGGTGAAATCTACGTTGACCTCGGAAACCCGGCCGTCGGTCGCCGCCGGTGGAGAACCACTCGCCGAAGCAGCGGAGATCGGAAGCAACGGCCATTGCCCGGCCCCCGCGCAATTTCCCTGGCGAACTCCGGCCCTTCTTCCTTCAGGATCGCATCCTTGCCCGCGGCAACGAGCCTCACGACCACCGGAAGCTGGCCGCTCAAACGACTGCCGACGAACCACGAGCGCCGGAATGAGGATCGGCCTCTCGCTTGGACAGGCGATTCGCTCGATGATGAGGTCACCGTCGATCCGCCTGTCGAGCACCACGCGTTCTGGCTTTGCCCGGCGGCAAGGCCAGGGAGCTCGCGCGGCCGGTGGACATTGCGGGGATCAAGGCCCAACTGGACGTGCAGGGCCACTTGGACGAAGCGGCTTTGGGCTCTTCGCGGCGCAAGGAGAATAGCCGGTCCGGTAGTCGGCGGCAGTGCCTCTGCTGCTTGACGGTCGGTCGGATCGCGTAGCAGTGGCGGCCCACGACCGCATTGCCCGTCGCTTTCCGTTCAACCCTCACTCGCGCCACCCGTGCGACGGGCATTCCCGCTACGAGCGCGGCCCGGGGCGGTCCTCGTGTTTTCCGTGTCGTAACCTCTGGATTCCTCTCACCTGCCAGAAATCTGGATGGGCTCGATTCCACGTGATGAGAAGTTTCGCACTCATTCTCTCGCGCAGCGTTCTGCGGAATCGTCCGCTCCAGGTACCACTCGATCCGCCGCACCACGTCGTCCGGCGTGATCATCGCCATGCACCGCGGTATCCGCAGGTCTTCTCGCACTTCCACCGGCTGTTGGCAGAGCTGGTAGCGATCCTTCGCATCCCCGTCCCCGACCGTCTGGCATCGCGAACGCCAGCAGCCCCCTTCCGCGCAGCATGCCAGCGATCCCACCGTGTGGATATACTGGTGATGCGGATACGCCTCCCAGTGCGGCGGCTCGCGTCCGCCCGCCACCACCACGCACGGCCGCCGCCCAAGAACTCCCGGCTTCACCGGCACAGCCGCCGCCAGGTGCATGGCGAGCGTCACTGGGCACAGCACTCCGTCGGCGTGGTAAACCAATCGCACCAGCTCCTGCAGATCCGTCTTTCCCACCAGGTCGGTCACGCCCGCCAGTCGCGGATGTCAGTCCTCCACGGCCCCGCACTGCACGAAAGGCACCCTGCCTCGCAGGCAATCCACCACTGCCTGATAGCTCGCCGGATCGCACCACTTCGCCGTGAAGTCGTACTTGCCGCCGGCCACTACGATCCAATACCGATCCGGCAGGCCCTCCTCGCGATGCGGCGGCCCCGCGGCCGGTTCTTCCTCCGACAGATACACCTCGCCCCGAAACTCCGTCACCGGCAGCCGAATGCCCAACTGCTGTTCCAGGTACTGCGCGTAGCCGTGCACGAAGTGATACGCCCGCTCGTTGCTTTGGTGCACCAGCGGATAGTGCATAGCCAGCACCCGCACGCCCGGCTCCCGTTCGTCCAACCGCGTGATGTGCGGATTGTGCAGCCACAGCGCATCGGCCCGCGTGCGGACGTCGGTCCCAAACCGCCCCGGCCACGCCCGGTGCAAGTCTCGCACCGCCGCCGTCAGCATCATTACGTCGCCCGGACTCTGAAACGACCGCAGGATCAGCCGCTGCATGGCACGCCTCCTTCGCTCGAATCGTTTGGCCGAAGTGCCCACGGAGACTGCTGAAATAGTCGCCGTTTCGGGAAATGCCACGGGCCCGCCCCGTGGATATTTACGTTCCTCGCTACTACAGCGCAAACGGCGTGCCTCAGGAAATGCCACCGGCTTGCCCGGTGGATGGTTACTTTCCTCGCTACTGAGGAGTGCAAGCAAGGAACGTGAAGCTCCACCGGGCAAGCCGGTGGCATCCGCTTCGCGAAAGAGTTGTCGGTTAGCATGGAACGTAACGATCCCCCGGGCAGGCCGGGGGCATTTTAGGACTTGTTCAGCAGCCTCCAACGGGCCGCGCGCCGAACCAGAGAACAGCGTCCCCTCTCTCGCGTCATGGCGAGCGAGTCGGATGCCGGCCTCTCACCGTCGCGCGGCCCGTTGGGCACTGCGGCGAAACGAGCGTATCCCATCCGCGTTATCCAGGCGCGCAACCCCGGCACTTCCTCCAACAGCTTCGCCCGCTCCTCGTCCGAGACCACGAACGTCCGCTTCGCGTCCGCCTTCACCTTGTGCACCACCGGCCACTCGCGCACGAATCGGTCCGTCTCCTCGCACGGCTCCTCCCCCACACACTCCAGCACGCGCCGCATCGCCTCTGCCCGCTCCGCATGGGACTCTCGATTCAGCCGGTCGATCTGCACGACGACCACCCGGCCCCCTTCCTGCTCCCATGCAAACCGGCACACCTCCACCCACGCCGCCGCGCGCATCTTCAGATCCAACCCCGGCGCAAACGTATTCCTCGTCGAGGCGATCGTCACAAACGGGTCCCGGATACACACCACCCAGCGGGCATCCGGCCACAGCGACGTCAATTGTCCAGCCGCTTCCCGATCACCGGCCAGGTTCACCCACTTCAAGCCCCATCGCGGCTTGTCGGGCCCATAGCGGGTCAGATAATCCCGCAACATCCGCTTGAACACCGCCTCGCTCCGCTCCCGGTCGCTGCCGGCATAATGGGCGATCGCATAGCCGTGGTGGCGGTTCGATTCCGCCGCCCATTGGCCCTGCGCCACGAGCCTCTGGTACCACTGCCACCACGCGCTCCACGGCACGTTCGGCGTCTGGCCGTGCACGTGAATCCGCGGATGCTGCGACAGGAAGAACTGCATCCACGTCGTTCCCGACCGCGCCAGTCCCGAGACGATAATGGGCGATTCACTAGCAGGCATCGTTCAGTCCTCCCGAAACCACTCGAGCAGGGCTTCGCGATCCAGCCTCCCGTCGACCCGGCAGGCTCGCCGCTGCGCCTCGCGGTGATGCAGGATGCGGATCGTCGAAAAGTCCTGCACGCGGTTGCGGAATCCCCGGTAGTTCCACTCGGGCGGCAGCGTGGCGATCCGCAGACCGCACTCCCACACGACCTGCGACAGGATCTGCTGGTCGCCGACCCCCTTCGGGTTCTCCATCCAGTTCGCCACGTCCGCCGCCTCGCGGTACCGCGACTGCCACCGCCGCAGCAAGCGATCGACTTCCTCCGACTTCCGAAACAGGATCACGCCCGAGTTCAGCTCGGCAAACGCCTTCGGCACTCCCGCCAGCCGGTACTGCTGCACGAACGCCTGCGCCACGGCCATGTCGAACCGCGTGAGCAGCTCGAACGCGTCCACCGCGTCGTCCCGCAGCACCAGCGTGTCGGTGTCCAGAAAGAGCGTCTCGTCGTAGGGGCTTTGGGGGATCCACTCCACCTTGTCCTGAAATCCGAGCCGAGCGGTCCCCACGCAGCGGATGTCCACGTCCAGGTCGCCCGGAATTTCCGCGCAATCGGTAAAGACGGTGATCGGCAACCCGCACACGCCCCGAACGGAGAGAATCGAGCACCGGGCTTCAACGCTGTGCGGCAGCTCGCATGCGACGTAGAGAATTCCTCGGGTCATGGACCGTCTCCTCGGATCGTCACCAACAAAAAAAGCCCGCCGCCGGCAACGCTCTTCGCGTGCTATTAGCGGCGGGCTCTTCGGATACCCTCAGGGGGCTCTTCTCGATACCCGCGTATCTGGTTCAGTCGGATTGTCTGGCTTAGCTCGCCGCTCGGCGTCCGCTTCGGGGACAGTCTTGCGCGACTGAGTCCGTCGAGCGTTGCGGCGTCCAATCCTCTCTATCTGTATATACGTACAATAATAACTTGTTCGTCGTCTCCCGCACGATCTGCGAGACCCGAGGTTGAGTAATCCTAAGGAGTTGCGCGATTTCCCTTTGGCGGAATTTTCCCGCATGGAATAAGCACAAGACCGCTCTCGCCTGGAGACCGAGGGCCTGGTAGGCCTCGTCGTAGATCGAGCCCGACAGCGGCTGCCGGTCGATCTGGCGCAGCGCGTCGTTGACCCGGCTCTGCATCACACGGCGCGCGTAAGTGGGAAAACTGCACTTCCTGCCGGAATCGAATCGCTCGACCGCCTCAATGAGCCCTTCTCCGGCTGCCGACTCGACCACGTGGGGGTCGATGCTCCGCGGCAATTGCCGCAGCGTTCCTTGGACGATCGGCCCTAAGAGGTAGAGGTAGTGCTCGACGATCGCGTTCCGAACCGCCGCGCTCTTCCGCTCCGCCCAGTACCCCTCCCACAATACCGACGCCGCATCTCGACTCGTTTCGTTGCCCATGTCTCGACTCCTGACTATCTTTCAAGTTCGTCGTTTATTAGCCTCGGCGCAGCCTTCGTCCGCAACCAACGCAGAATTGGCGATTCAAGGCAGAGCTGAGAAAAGAAGATGGTGGAAAAGAAGATGACGAGGGAGATGCATTCGGTTTGCGACTTGGGAACCATCTTCCTTTCCCCCATCTTCTTTTCCTTGTTTCATCTTGGCCCTCCCTTCGGCCGCAACCAAATTCGAAGCCATTTGCGTCATCTTCTGAACAGAATGACACCCAGGCGAAAACTTTGTCCAAAAACAGAACTCTACGAGTCTGCAATGCAGTGCCCAACGGGCCGCGCTTGGGACGGAGGGCGGAGCGACTGTCGGTCACAAAGCGCGGCCCGTTGGGCACTGCGGTTAAACGACGAATTCGCAACAGCTCAGAACCTTTATAGGAGTGGATTTGCGAGATTCTCGCCGGTCTAGAAAGGCCCTGGAAAAAGTGAACTGGGGTTTTCCTTCTGCTACTTGATGCGGCACGGAGACGGGGGTAGACTGCACTCCCGATACGTGCCCTGTTTATTGACTCTGAGGTGGGGGATCGCAAGCGATGAGCCGCCGAGAGGACGAGCATCGAGGGGAGATACCAAAGGACTCGATCCGGGAATTGATCGAGGCGGCGCGGGCGGGGTCGCAGGAGGCGATGGGTGAGTTGCTCCAGCGGTGTCGGAAGTATCTCTTGCTGGTCGCCGGGCGGGAGTTGTCGCCGCGTGTCCGCGTGAAGGAGGCTGCGTCGGATGTCGTGCAGGAGACCTGCGTGGATGCGCAGCAAAACCTGCTCGCGTTCGCCGGCGAGACCCGGCAGGAGTTGCTGGCATGGCTGCGACGTATCCTTCTCCACCACGTGGCCGAGGCACATCGGCGCTACACCGGTACACAGAAACGCGATTTGGCGGCCGAGTTGGTCCGGATCGAGGCCAGTGGCGACGGCTGGCAGATGCATGCGGCGCGACAGGTCGCTTCGCCAAGCACCTCTGCCATGGCACGCGAGAAGAGGGAGCAGATCCTGCAAATCATGGACAGCCTGGGGGAGGACGACCGGCAGGTGATCCTGCTGCACCACCGCAGGAAGCTCCCGTTCTCCGAGATCGCCAAAGAGATGGGCCGCTCCGAGGCGGCTGTCCGCAAGCTCTGGACTCGTGCGGTGAGGCGGCTGGAGGCGAAAGCGGCAGAGGCAGAGTGAGAGAAGCCCCACCATCGGGTCTATCCCGGTGGGG
>JAXGMN010000020.1:0-239012 GCA_040768665.1 Thermoguttaceae bacterium | reverse complement strand
CCGACCGGACGATCGGATCGGTGATCGTGCGTGAAACCTGGTCCGCCGACTTCACGGCCGCCTTGGGAGGCATCCCTCGCGAAGTGTTTTGGGCCAGCGGAGCATCCGGCATGTTCATGAGGGGCCTGCGTGTAATGGGCGAAGGGCTTGACAGCATCTTGTTCTCACAGGCCCTGCAAAACGGGGACTGGCTCCCGGAACTTGCCACGAAATCGCGGAAATATGGAAAGTGCGACGGTGCCTGTCCCCTGTTTTGTTAGGGCTCCTAAATGGTTCGGGATTGAAATTGTTTCCGCATCCGGTTTCGCAGCCAAATCGCCAGACTGCTCATCGAAAGCACAATCAAGAGAAGCAACAGGGTGGTCACGTACACCATCGGCTTCGATGCCTCGACGTTCGGCGACTGGAAGCCGATGTCGTAGATATGGAAGCCCAGGTGCATGAACTTGCGGTCCAGATGGAAGTAGGGAGCAGCCCCGTCGAGGGGCAGGTCGGGCGCCAGTTTTACGACCCCGGTAATCATCAACGGGGCGACCTCCCCAGCGGCCCGGGCCATCGCCAGGATAAATCCGGTCATGACTCCCGGCGATGCCATCGGCAGGAGCACGCGGACCAAGGTTTGAAACTTTGTGGCTCCTAGGGCGTAGGATCCTTCGCGGAGACCTCGTGGAATCGTCCGCAGGGCCTCTTCGGTCGAGACAATCACGACGGGGACGGTCAATAGCCCCAGAGTGAGGCTCGCCCACAGGATCCCGCCAGTGCCGAAGGTCGGCATGTTGTTGGCCGCGCGTTCGGGAAAGAACCACTGGTCGATCAGCCCGCCGACGCCGTACACGAAGAAGCCCAGCCCGAAAATTCCATAAACGATCGACGGAATGCCCGCCAGGTTGTTGACGGCGATCCGGACGGTCCGCACCAGCGGGCCCTCCTTCGCATACTCCCCCAGATAAATGCCCGCAAGCACTCCCAAGGGGAAGCACGAGACGGCCATCAAGAAGACGAGCATCACGGTGCCGAAGATCGCGGGAAACAGGCCGCCCTCGGTGTTCGATTCGCGGGGGTTCTCCGTCAGAATCTCGCCGATTTTCGAGAAGTAGTGGCCAACCTTGTCAGCGAAGCCCATAGCGTTTGGGGTATAAGGCCGGACGATTTCGACCAACGGAATCGTCTTCGTCGCGCCGGAGGCCGTGCGGAAGACGGCCGTATTCTCCCGCAGGCTTCGGATTTCCTTCTCCTGCCAGCGGACCAGGGCGTCGGATTCGGCTTTGACGCTTTCCTCTTGCTTACGCAGATGAGCAAGGCGGGCATCCAGCGCGGGCGTTTTAGGATGGGGGGACACTTCCGGCGATGTCTCGAGCACCTGATTCTTTTCGTACTCGACGCGGAGAACGGCATAGCGGATCGACTGCAGTTCGTCGCTCAACGCCGAGAGCCGGTCCGCCAGCGGATCGATTTCGACAGCCTTCTTCTGTCGGGCCGCGGAGAGGGCGGCGGTGAACTGTTCTTTCCGTGAAGTTCCCCGGCGGACATCGAGACCCGGTGCGTTGACCTGCTCCAGAAAACCATAAAAGTCCCCGTTCTCGAGCCGTTCCACGACGAACACGTCTTGGGGCCAGGTGATCCGGCGAATCTCCTCGGAAGGATACCAGTGGAAATCCTGCCGCGACGGGTCCAACTCCCGGTTGCCGGTCTTGAACTGGATGGTCCGGATGCCCGTATCGGGGTTCACCTCGCTGCGAACCCGGACCCCAAGCACCGCCGCGCCGTCATCGAGTTCTACCAGGGCGACCGCCTGAGGCCAGAAGACGCCGGCTCCGTTGTAGACCACGACGCCCAGCAGGATCACCGTGAAGACCAGGGTGGTCGCCAGCGCAGCCCCGCTCGCCCAGACAAACGGCTCGCCCTGCTTCCAAAACCGTTTTCCGCGGGCGCGCTTGTCTACAGCCGACCGTACCGCTTCCTCAGCCGTTGCCGGACCAGTTCCGCGGCCGTGTTCAGGATGAACGTCAGGATAAACAGGAGAACTGCACATAGGAACAAGACTCGATACAAAGTCCCACCGACCGGCGCCTCCGGGATTTCGACGGCGATGTTCGCCGAGAGAGTCCGCATGCCGTTAAAGGGGCCCCAGTCGAGGATGGGGGTGTTTCCGGTTGCCATGAGCACGATCATGGTCTCGCCCACGGCGCGGCCGAAACCGATCATGGTTCCCGCGAAGATCCCGGGGCTTCCCGAAGGGAGAACGACTCGCCACATCGTCTGCCACCGGCTCGCGCCCAATGCCATCGAAGCCGCGGTCAAGTTGTGCGGCACGCTGGAGAGGGAATCTTCGGCGATCGAGAAGATGATCGGGATCACGGCGAATCCAAGGCCGAACGCGATGATGATCGAATTCCGCTGGTCGTACCGTGTGGCCAGCGCTTCATAGAGCCACAGCTTAAAGTTGCCGTCGAACAGGGCCTCTTCCAGCAGAGGCAAGGCGGCGGCCGCCAGCCCGAAGCCCACCAGGAGCACCGGAACAATCGCCAGGAACTCGTAGCCGGTTTCGACGCGTTTCGCCCAGTCGTACTTGCGGATTCCCTGCCACACCATCATGAACAGAACAAAGGCCAGCGGCACGGTTACCATGCTCGCGAACACGGCGAGGATCCAGCGCTCGATGATCGGAGCCAACCAGAGCGCGATCAGAAAGCCGATCACCACCGACGGAATGGCCGCCATCACTTCGACGACCGGTTTGACCGTGCTCTTGAAAGCGGGTGTCGTGAAGTGGCTCGTGTAGGCCGCACCGAACAGCGCCAGCGGAACTGCGAGCAACATGGCATAGAACGTTCCCTTGATGGTGCCGAAGATGATCGGCACCAGGCTGAACTTCGGCTCGAACTCGGCGCCGCCCGTCGTCTGCCACGCGTAATCCGGTTCACCGTATCCTTCGTAGAGCACCTTGCCGAAGAGCGTCTTCCAACTGATTTCCGGATGCGGATTGTCGATCTGCCACGCAACCAGTTCGCCGTCGGCCGTAAGTGCGACGGCCGCATTGCCGCGAGGCGAGAATCCGATCGTCTTCAGCGGCCGGCCATTCTTGTTCAACGCCAGAAGGTGGCGCTCGCTCGTCGTGTAGTCCAGGTGAATCGCGCCGTTGCCGCCGAGGCTCAACAGACCCTTGTTGCGTTGGGAAGGGTGAATTTCCCGAACGGGGCCCGCATGGGACCACAGCGGATGGACGAGTCGGAGCTTCCGCTGGCGCCCTCGGCCGACCCGGAACCAGGAAGACAGGCCGCCGGTCGAGTCGCCGACCACCAGCGAGACGTCGCCCAACACCATGGCCAGGCTGGTGACCGTCCGCCGATCGCGGAAAGCCGAGACAATCTCTCGGTTGTCGACGTCGCCGGTCGCATTGAAGTCCCAGCGGACCAGTCTGCCCGTATCCGTTCCCGCGTAGAGAGTCTCGCCCCGGGCGTCCATGGTCAACGCGCCAATCTTGCCGGCGACCTGCTTGTCGAGCACGGTTCGCCTGGTTTCCGTCTTCACATTGCCAAGCAGGTCTTCCTCAACGACTTGTTTTTCGACCGAGATGCGGCTGCCCGGCAGCAGGCGGACGCAGGTCACCTGCCCGTCTTCGCTTTTGCGGATCAGAGCTTTCTCCGGCAGTGGGCCGTCTTCCGCCGGCGAGTGCGCGAGAACGCGCACCGCGTGCTTCATGGTCCGCCCGCCCCGCGGATCGAATTCGGGCGTGGCAGCGACCTCGACGAGCGAGACCGAACCGTCCGACCAGAGAATCGAATGCCGGGTCCCGCCATGCTGCTCCGCCGCGACCACGCTGCGGTCGGCATGTCCACCGGTCTGTTCGGCGGTCGTGAGATCTTGCGAATCCAACGAAGCGGCGCCCTTCCGCGGATCGAAAAACCGGATCATCCCGTCGCCACCCACCACGTAGACCGAAATCGCTTCGACGGCGTCCTCGCCAATGCCGAGTTCCACTCCCAGGGCCCGCACGCCTCCGGCAGATAAAGCGTCGGGGAGCAGCGTACGGGCCAGCGACCAAGACGAGGCCGGGCGAAACAGGGGGAAGGTGACACTCACGATCAACACGATTATCGCCACCACGCTGGCGATAATCGTCACGCCTCCCAGAGTGATCACCCAGCGCGCAAGCCGGTCTCGCCGCTTCGCTTTCCGAATTGCTGCATGATCGACGATGGGCATCAAACTCGGCAAACGCCGCTCCGAATCCTCAGTAGGTCCCGCTTGCCGAGCGGGACCTGGATCTTGCAGATCCCGCGGCGATTTCGCGGGGACCAGGTCCCGCTCGGCAAGCTCGTCGTTCTACACAAGTCGTGCATTTTCTAGCTGGCGAACCTTTGGCCCCTGCCGCACGAGGCGGCAGGGGGCCGGATGTGCGTTGGAGGACGCGTGCTAGCTGCCTAACCTCGTTCACCCGTGGCACGAGGCCCACGGGGGTCCTGGAGATGTCTGGGACGACGAGCTTGCCGAGCGGGACCTGGATCTTGCAGCCCCCGCGGCGATTTCGCGGGGACCAGGTCCCGCTCGGCAAGCGGGACCTACTTTTCACTATTCGATTTTGCCCCGCTCTCTCTCGAGGATCTTGGCGGGCAGCGGACCGTAGCCGTCCTTGATCACCACTTCCTGGCCCTCTTGCGAGAGGACGTACTTCATGAATTCTTTGATGAGCGCCGGCAGCGGTTCGCCCGGTTTCTTGGCGACGTAGACATAGAGGCTGCGGCCCAGCGGATACGTGCCCTCGACGGCGTTTTCAAACGAGGGTGCGGCAAGCCTGGCCGTATGGTCTTTGGCCAGAGGAACGGCCCGGACCTCCGACGTCTTGTAACCGATACCCGAGTACCCGATGCCCGCCCGGTCGTTGGCTACCGCGTTCACAACAGCCGCCGAGCCCGGCTGCTCCTTGACCGTGTCTTTATAGTCGCCTTTGCCCAGAGCGTGTTCTTTAAAGAAGGCGTAGGTCCCGCTCGCGGAATTCCGCCCGTAGAGGCTCATCGGAAGCCTCTCCCATTGGCCGCTCAATCCCACCGGCCCCCAGGTTTCGATATTGGCATAACCGCTCTTGCGAGTCTTCGAGAAGATGCTGTCCAACTGGTGCAGTGTGAATCCACGGACCGGGTTGTCGCGATTGACGTAGACCGCCAGGCAGTCGACCGCCACGCTCACCTCGGTCGGCCGGCATCCGTGCTTCTTCTCGAAAGCATCCATCTCTTCCGGCTTCATCTTCCGCGACATCGGCCCCAACTGAGCCGTCCCTTGGGTCAAGGCGGGGGGCGCGGTGGCGGAGCCTTTTCCCTCAATCTGGATCTTCACGTTCGGATAGAGCTTTTGAAAGCCCTCCGCCCAAAGCGTCATCAGGTTGTTGAGCGTGTCGGAACCGACGCTATTGAGATTTCCGGACACCCCCGAGACCTTCTCGTAGGCCGGAACTTGGGGGTCGACCCGCACTGCCTGAGCCAACGTCTGAGTCCCGCAGGATGTTATGGCCAGCGTCAATGCGGCCAAACATAATCTACACAAGCTCTTCATCACGTTGTCTCCTGCTCCGGGGGCTCTGTTCGAAAGAATCATGCCAATCCACCTTCGACGCGTCGACCGAACATCGCGATACGCATGACACCATCTGCTTTCGAGAGGGGGCGGGCCATCCGCAACTCCCGTCGAAAACGGCAATCCGGCACTGAATTCCCCCTGGATTCTACGAATGCTGTGTTAGGCGATCGTCGGGCGATTGTTAGACATCTGTTAGCGAACGTGCCGCGATACCGCAGGGGAAACCCTTCCCCGCATCGGCTGTTCACCTACCCAGCCGCAGGTAGCGCAACAGCCCGTGGGTTTGCATTCCACCGCCGACGCCCAGAAAACGCTGAATTGTCAGGTGTGGTTGGCTCTTTCGGAGCGACGCCTCTGCCCGGTGGATCTCCGACACCAGGTTCTCCAACACCGGATCCATCGCGCGCTGAAGCCGGACGAACGACGGTCCGATTGCCGGATTGCGTTTGAGCTCTTCGGCATGGGCAAAGGTAAGCTGGAACTCGTGGACCAGTGATCTGGTGAAATCTTGCGCGCCGAACCCGGAATGGAAAACTTCCATCGCAGTCGGACTGAGAACGATAAGATTCGCGGCGTCGCTTCCGACGTCGAGGATACCCAACGCCGCGCCGGGGCCAACCGCCTGCAGCTCAGGGCCGCTCTCCCGCGCGAGGTATTCGTACTCGATGAAGTTGGCAAGAGCGAAGCAGTCGCAATGGATCACGTTCGTCTTAATCGCGGCGTTTTCGAAGCAGGCCAACCGATTCGCGAGTTGCGTCCGCTTGGCGGCAATCAGCATGACGGTCTGCTCATTTCGAGTCGCGAGCCGGCCGTCGCGGTGGTCGAGGAGCTCGTAGTCCCACACGAGATCGTCGAGTGGGAAAGGAATGACACGTTTCGCTTCATACCGGACAGCGTCCGGCAGTTTGTCGGGATCCATCAAGGGCATCTTCAGTCGACGCATCAGCACCGTCCGGCTGGGCAGCCCCAGGCAGATACGGTCGGTCTTCACCTCGTTGCGGCCCTGGAAGACCCGGAGTGTTTCCTCAATCAGCGTCCGCTCTTCCTGTTCGTTGGCCGCATGGCTCAGGAGCTTCCGGTGTTCGACATAGTCGCACGCACCGATCCGGACGGCGTCGTCGTTCGGATCGAGCACCAGGCGAACCGCCTTGAGACCGGCCGAACTGAGATCGAGCCCCCAGGCACTGCGCGTGCTGCTGCTTCGGACAAGTTGGCCGATGCGGCCCATGACGGAGCGCTGCTGGGGGAGAAGGTTCGCTTTCCACTCGGCCTTGCCAAGCCCTTGGAGTGCCAGCCCGGCGGCGATGAAGAAACAGCCCGGGTGCTGCCGGAGGAGGGAAGCCTCGAAACCATCCGCGTACCGGATCCTCTGAAAACCGGTGATCCAGTCGATCGAACAACCGATATGCGTTTCCTCCGGCGGCTTTGCCCAAGCAACCGGCGCGCTGCGCGGGTCGCTCTTGGACCGTTCGGCGCGCCGCTGAAGTTCCGCCACGAGCTTCCGGGCCTGGGCGTCGTCCGGCGAAGTCTTCACCAGACGACTTGCCATATTCAGTAGAGCCCGGTCCACGACGGGAGCATTTTGCAGATTCCACCACACCCAAGCCAATTCCGAGGTCTCCTCGTAAAGTGCCGTTACTTCCTCGTTCCATGCGGGCTTGGGAATCTGTTCGAGCAACTTCAAAGCGGCATCGTAGCTGTGTTGAGCGAGCTTCTGTTTCGCCACCTCGCATGCCCGCTGACGGAATCGATCCGCCAGTTTCCGAGCGTGGGCATGGTCCGGCTTGAGGGTCAACAGGCGGACGATCTTGGGCAGCAGTTCGGCGTTACGTCCCTGCTGGACCGCATCGCGGAGTTCCGCCCCCAACCGAGAAACCTCGTCTGCTTTGCCGGTTGCCTCCTCCAGTAGATGGGCCAGACCGTTGTTTCTCAGCGCGGGCGGAACCTGTTGCAGGATGTGAATAGCACCGGTGTAGTCATAGCTCGAGAGGCAATTCCGGGCGTTCTCGCGCGCACTTTCCGCGTCGGCAGCCAGTCGATCCCGATCCCGCGCATACTGTTCGATCAACGCGTGGGCGCGCCGGGCGAAATCGGCCAGTCTTGCGTGGGTGGCGCGACTGACACCACCGAGAAGATCGATCGCCTCGCCAAAGCGGTACTCCTGCCGCATTCGCTCCGCCTCACGAAGCGCATCCCGGCACTCCGAAACACGCTTCTGAATGCCGTCGATCAAGTCTGCGCCGCAGGCGCCGCAGTACTTCTCGCCCGCCGTACTGAGAGTGCCGCAGTTGTAGCAGGGCTCCCACAGGTTCCTGCCGCAGTTGGCGCAGAACTTGCGCGTCGGCGGGTTTTCGTGCCCACAGGCGAAGCAGCGGAGGGCGCCACCCGGCGCCGAAGGCCTGGCGCCTACGGCGGCCGGCAAGCCATACCTCGGTAGACCACCATCATTCTGGGATTGGAGGGAAGCGTCGTAGGCTGCCTTTCGGTCGGCATCCGTAAGGATGGCAATCGCCTCCTCCAGTTCGGTGTAGACCTGGTCCCAGATTTCCGGGGTCGCCTCGTAACGATGTGCATGGAGCGAAGTGCGCTGGTCGCGTGCGGCCTTGCGGATCGTGTCCGCATCGTCTTCGAGCGTCTTCAACCCCAATAATTGGTAGGCGTTCAGCGGGCGACGTACCTCGCGGACGTTCAGCCACGCGCGATACGGATCGAACCCTTCCATCGGCTCGACCGTCATGGGGATCTTTCTTCCGAACAGGTTAGGATCTTGGGGAGCAACCACGGGTCGAAGAAATTGCATTGAACGATTCCAATATCCCTCGCGCATGGCACTTCTTGCGGCACTTCTTGCTTTGCCAAGGCATGCTATCTCTGCGCGGTAAGGAGAGTGTTAGCGGCCGGTTAGGTCTTGGTTTGCGGGCGCGGTATTCCTTTTGGAGACAGATACCGGACGAGATCCGCCGGATTCGCATGCGAACCGGAAGCGGCGTCGGCCAGCTTCACGCGGAGCGTCACGTCTTTGAATTCCGGCATGAGGGCGTAGATCTTCTGGAACTCCTCCTTGGCGGCTTTGGCTCGTCCCCGCTCTTCGAGAATCAACGCACGCTCGTATTGCAGCCCGACCTGCAATGGCAAGGGCAGTGAGCGCGCACGTTGGAGTGTTGCGACAAGCAGGCCGTGGGCCTCGCGCAGCATGGCCAAGTGGCGCATCGCCCGAATTCTTAGCGGGTGGTTGCTCTGGTCCGCGCGTCTGTGCACGGCTTTACCGTGAACGATGGACAGCCAGATGTCAAGTTCGCGTTTCGTTACAAATGGGCAAGGGTTTTATTGGCACATGAAAAATCCGCCTAACACGGAACTCGCCTTGCGCAAACAAAACTCTCACAGGGAACGGGATAATGACAGCACAAGGCGACGCGGCAGTAAACCGCTCGCACTGGTATGAGAACGCAGTGGGACCGGTGCCGAAAGGGGGCCAAGGATGCAGATCATTTTGCGGAACCTTGCGGGTTGGGCTGTCTGTGAGCACGCCTTACAGCGGCCGCGCCGGGCTGGAGCACGCGACGGTGTGACCCTGGTGGAGCTTTTGACGGTCATCACGATCATCACGCTCCTGATCGCGGTTCTCTTGCCCGCGCTGAATGCGGCCCGGGAGTCGGCGAGAGGGACCGGCTGCCAGAGCAATCTGCGGCAGTTCGGGGTAGGACTTCAATCCCATGCGGCACGCCATAAAGAGTTCTGCTCAGGGGCTTTCGACTGGGCTTTCGACGGTTGCGTCACCGAGTACGGCTGGGTCGCCGACCTGGTCAATAGCGAAATACCGGTGGGCACGATGCTTTGCCCGTCGAATCCGGCGAAAGTGTCGCGGGTCTACAATGATCTTCTCTTGCTGAACTCGCCCGATAGCTGTAGCGGCATTGACCCGAGTAAGTTTCAAGGCACGGAGCCTCAGACGCTGCCCGACGGCAGCAAAGAAGACCAGCCGTGCTGGGAGATCGCCAACGCACCGATCGCAGCGTACTCCGCGGCGGGCGATGCACGCCACATTCTGGTCAACGAGAAGCTCTTTCACGAGAACTACAACACGAACTACACGGCGAGCTGGTTCCTGGTCCGCGGCGGCCCGCGGATCGATAACAGCGGAAATCTCCCTGCTGCGCCGTCGGGGTGCACCTTGTCGAATCCACGTTACCTAAGGTCGCGTGCCGCGACAATCGGCCCGATGACGCTCGACCGCGTCGATGCGGCGGCCCAACCATCGACTTTCATTCCGATGCTGGCGTGCGGTGGCATCGTGCCGGGCGAGACGCTGGTCGCCTCGGTCGGCGATGAACCGCAAGGCTCACTCGTTGTGGAGTCGGTCTCCGGCGGGCCGATTCTGCGAGAGGCGGTTTCGGGAGGGAACGTGGCAAGCGGTGGCGCGCTCGAGTACCCGACATTTAACAGCGGGGCTCCTCGCGACGGCGCAATCGGTACCGGCTGGTGGGCCACCTGGGGTGTCTGCCTGCAGGACTACCGGCAGTTCGGCGCCGTGCATCGCGGGGCATGCAACATCCTTTTCGCCGACGGCAGCGTGCGAAGTTTCATCGATACGAGCAAGGATGAGTTTCTCAACAACGGTTTCCCGGCCAACATCGGCGGATTTGGAAGCGAGAAGATCGAGCTGCCGAAGGAAGAGGTCGCGTGTGGCTGGTCGCTACGGGAAAAAGCGAGGTGAGCGGCTGCTGCCTGCGCGAAGTAGAGCCGGTGCGTTCGTCTCTGGTGCCGAGGTCCTGGTCGAGCAAATCTCCAAGAGGTGATGGGTGAACTCGAAGAAGCCCCTGATGCCGCAAACCGCCGCGAGGATCCCGGGCGCCGGACTCTTGTCGCTTCGGACGTTGTTGGCCGGAGCCATGGTCTGTGCGGTGATTGTCACAATCAGCGCATGTGGAGGCGCTGGTGATGGCGGCTCCGGCAATGATCCGTACGCCCAATGGGGCGGGATGTCGAAGGAAGAATGGTTGAAGCAGCGGGAAGAACGCCGAAAGAAGGAAAAGCGAGAGGAAGAGGAGGCCAGGAAAAAGACGGAAGCGGAAAAACAGGCCCAGCAGGCGGCAAAGCAGGAGAAGGCGAAAAAACAAGCCGAAGCACAGGCGGCTGCGCTTGCGACAAAATCCAAACCGGAGCCATCTGCGTCGGGCCGCCAGTTCTCCGGCGACCCGAAGCAGCAGCTTCCCGCAACGGAGTCTCCGCGGCCCGAAGCGTTTTCCGATTGGAAAGACATCGATTTCTTCGAGGCCCGAATTCTCGATGATCCGAGGCTTCTGCCCGCCGCGGAATACTACGGTCAGCACCATGTCGGCGACGAGGCAGCCGCCGACGTCCTCATCCAGTTGCTCAAGCCGCGGATCCTGGCTGGCGTCCGCGATCGGATCAGCGCTCCGAAGAGGAAGCAAGACGAACTGAACGATCGGCACAAGCTCCTCACGCAGACGTTGGTCGCGGCGCTGGGAGCCAATGGAACAGCGAAAGGCCGACAGGCTTTGGAGGAATTGATCGACGGTTCTTTCCGCACCGAATTCGACCAGGTGGCCGCCGATGCCGCAGTCAAGGCCCTGGTCGACAACCAGAGCCCCGAGCATGAAGAGATCCTGTTCCGCG
This sequence comes from Thermoguttaceae bacterium, assembly GCA_040768665.1. GTDB lineage: Bacteria > Planctomycetota > Planctomycetia > Pirellulales > Thermoguttaceae > JABWBD01. Next base: position 227,798 of record JAXGMN010000020.1, on the reverse strand, counting down.
TGCTCACTTCGGCGGACCAGATGCGTCCGCCCGGGATGGGAGAGGTGACCGCCCGTGCGCTTTGCGAGCGTGCGGTGGGGCTGTTGAAATCCGGGGCGAGCAGCCGATTTCGTGTGCGACTGGCGGAGGGCCTGGTCGGGCCGGCCACGCCGTTGGAAGCACAGAAGCTATTCGAAGAGATCATCCGGGAGCCGACCACGGCGAATTTTGAAGCCCACGCGGTTCTCTACTTCGACCATCGCGTCGATACCGAGCTGAAGGCGGAGATCGAGCGGGAGTTTGTCCGGTACGGTTCGGAGGCCATGGGCTACATGCTGAGTTTTCCCGAGCAGCGTTCCCGTTTCTCCTCGACACCCGACTGGCCCTACCAGGTTGCCCAGAGACTGTGGAGCCCGAGGGTCCCCTTGTTGATCGAAAGTCGTGTGCGCGCGGCCAAGACGTTGGCGGAGATCAACCAGGTCATCCTTTTGGGCTCGACGGTCCCCACCACAGCGATGCGGGAGCTGTTGCTGGAGACGTTTGTGCGATATTGGACGGACGGTCCTTCGGCCCTGCGAACGGCCGGTCTTGCGGGCGACGTGGTGCACGAACCGGGCTTCTATCCGGTGGTGAAAATGCTGCTACGCGACGCCGAAGCGGGCCGGACCGCGCTGAGCGAGGCGATCCCGCGGGGCCGATTAAACGCGTTGGGCGACCTGGTGAAGCAGAGGCAACAGCGGGACGCGAAGGTGCGAGAGGAGTGGGAGGAGGCGGCGCAGGATCTTCTCCTCGCCACGTTCGGCCGATACCGCGAGATGGGACAGGCCCACGCCGATGCCATGCGGCGAGAGGGAAAGCCGGTCGATTTCGATCACGCGACGAAACATCTTCCGGTGGACCTGCCGCCCGGCGCACGCGTGGTCGCGGCGGTGCATTACCGTTGGCCGGCCGGCATTGCGGAGAAAGTATCCGGCGTGCTCTGCAGCCCGATGGACATCCATTATGCAAGGATCGATGCCAGGGGCGAACCTGAAAAGATTGCCGGTGCATACCGCCGCAAGCTGTCGGGGTATGAACTTCGCAACGTTCCCCAAGGGGTTTGGTTCGATTCCTTGAAAAACGGATCGTCGCCCGGCCGGAAAGTGTCGGTCGACGTTGTGGTGCGGCTTGCGCGCCCCGATCCGCTGCGACTGCCGAACGAGGAGCAGGAGCTCACGGTCGACGTCTTGACCGTCGAACTGGATGAACCCATTGGCGGGCGCTGACCGGAATTCATCGAGAACTCACATTCAGCCCATCATCCGCTCATACTGCGAGAGATAATCAGGAGCACAACTTCAAGCAGAGTGGACAACGCGGCGGCGATTCTCACTGCTTGTGATTGTGGACGCTCCTGAGCGAATGGAAGATCCGTCCAATCACAAGCAGTGGCACACCGCAGCCGGATCTCCCGGAATCGCGAGCCAAGGAAAGTCGTTCTCGAAGGGAAAGGAGGTGGACGCGTTCGAAACACGGTCTGAGTAACGATCGAAGAGCACACCGCTGCTCGTCAACGGACGCGCCGACCGGACGAAAGGTCGGGCCGGGGCAAAGCGGAGGTAGGTTGCGAGGCGCGGCACTCCGCGGAAGAGTATTCGAGTTTTATGTCTGTGGTTTGGACCCTATTCGGAGAAAACATGATGAAACGTAAAGGCTTTACCTTGATTGAGATGCTGGTGGTGATCGCGATCATCGGCATCCTGATTGCATTGCTGTTGCCGGCCCTGTCCCGGGCCCGGGAAGCGGCGCGGAACTCCAGTTGCAAGAACAACTTGCGGCAGTTCGGCATCGGTTTCCACATGCATGCCGAGCGCGACCCGCAGAACCGGTTATGCACCGGCGCCTACGACTTCCGCCGCGACGGCTGCCCGGACACTTGGGGCTGGGTGGCGGATCTCGTGAACTTGGGCGCCGGTCTGCCCGGAGAAATGCTCTGCTCCTCCAGCCCGCTGAAAGCGCCGGAGAAAATGAACGATCTCTTGGGCGCCGACACGACCGACGCGAAGGACGGGTGTCCGACGGCTCGGCTTACCGACGGCATTTGCGGCGAGGCGGCGTGGGGGACTCTTACAGGCGGATCGGGTACGGAGTTCGCCGGAACGGCGATCGACTCGGAAGAGCGCGCCGCGCTGGTCGCCCGCTACTTCCTCAATCAAGGCTACAACACGAACTATGCCGCGAGTTGGTATTTCGTCCGTTCGGCGGCGAGGATCGGCTTCGATGCCTCGGACCTGCCCGTAACGGCTGGTGACGCGGCCGGGCAGGGAATCAAGGGGCTCAACAGCTCGCGAGGACCGCTCACGCAGACGATGGTCGAAAGCTCACCGGTCCCCTCGTCGAATATTCCGCTTCTGGGCTGTGCCGCTCCCGGCGACATCGACGAGGCGATGCTCGAACTGAGTCTCCAGTACGGCCCCACTCTTGCCGACGGATCGACGGCCGACCCGTTCGCCAACGGCTCGACCGACGTGAAGGAGTTCATTGTCGCCGGCTCCCCCCTGGCCGAGGCGTTCAACGACGGCCCCGCTTTTTGGAACGGCACCGACATCGACCTGATGCAAGCGGTGGGCGCGGCGCTGTCCACGCAGATCTCATCGGAGCTGGCGGGCACGATCGCGCCGCCCACCGGCCCCGGCGGCACCGACACCTACTTGCAGGACACGCGCGACTGGTACTGCGTGCACGGCAGCAGCAACAAGGCGTCGTGCAATATCCTGATGGCCGACGGCTCGGTCAAGGAATTCAACGACCAGAACGGCGACAAGTTCCTCAACCCCGGCTTCCCGATTGCCGACGGCTTGACCCCGGCCCAGAAGGCGGGGATCGGCTACCACGACGCCACGGTCGAACTCAACGAGTTTGAGATCACCAGCCGTGTGTTCATCGGCAGCGAAGTCAACAAGATGGCGAAGTTCGAATAGCCTCGGCAACCGAGCAGAGTCGGCAGCGACAGACGGTTACTTCACCCCGGGGGCCCGCCGTTCGGCGAGCCCCCGGGCCGCTTGTTGCATCGAGGAAGCCCGAATGGGCCAAGGAGCGTTTGAATGAAGACAATTCGGTGGACGGCAATTGCGGGCTTTGCGGCGGTATTCTGCACGACGCTGATGTGGGTCGCGCTACGGGCGGGCATCCTGAGGCCGCAGTCTACCGCTCGTGCATCGGCTGCGACGCAGGGACACGTTGAGCCGGCCGTCGAGAGGAGCCACCGGAAGGCGCCAAAGGCTTTCGTTGACAAACCGGCACACGTCTTCGGAGTGATTGACCCGTCGGTCGACTGCCGGCACACATTCACGATCCGCAACGATGGAGAGGCAGCGTTGGAGCTGGCCAAAGGCGGCACATCTTGCCAGTGCACAACCAGCGACGTTCCGACGGTACCGATTCCTCGCGGTATGGCCGTGAAGGTTATGGTCGCGTCCAAGTTGGAGGAGGAAGGCGACTTCTCCCATGCGGCCCTGATTCTCACCAACGACCCGGCCAATCCGACCATCGAACTGCGGATCCGGGGATCGGTTCGCAAGCGTTTGGCTAGTTTGCCTGCCGCCGTGATCGCGCCGAACGTCCGCCGCAACGAGCCGATTCGCGCCGAGTTCTCGGTGTATTCCCAGGTCTGGGACGATTTCGCCGTTCACAGGGTGCGATGCTCCCAGAAAGATTCCGAGTGGGAGATGGAGCCTACCGACGCGGCCACGCTCAAGGCATGCGATGCAAGGTCGGGTTACCGGTTCCGCGTTACCTTGCCTCCCAAGAACAACGGCGGACCGTTTGCAGACTGGCTCGAGTTGGCCATTCTATCGCCGGAAGATGTGGATGAGCCCCGGTCGCTGAAAGTACCGATTACGGGCACTGTGCCGGCCACGATCGAATTGGAGGGAAATAAGTTCAATGGGATCTCAGGCATCCTGGATCTCGGTCCGCTGCGCCCTCGCGAAGGGGCGCGCGAGCAGTTGGTCCTGAGCGTAAACGACGATCACCGGAACATCGCGGTCCGGGAAATCAAGACCAGGCCCGATTTTCTTTCGGTGAAGCTGAGTCGGCGTGCGGTAGCGGGATCCGCGGGGTTGTACGCGGTCGAGGTCGAGGTTCCCCCGAATGCACCGCCGTGCAATTGGTTTACGGAGAAGGGCGAGGTGTCGATCGTGACCGACCATCCGACGGTACCGGAAGTGAGCTTCAAGGTGGCTTTCGCGGTGCTGAGCAGATAACGTGCGGGGTGATGCCTGATATGCGTTTGGTCTTCTGGACAACGTTTGGCGGGATTGCGATCTCGTTGGTGACGGGATCGTTCTGCGTCGATGAATTGTGGCCACGAGTCGTCGTCGATCACCGCGTGATCGAGGAGATTCCTACCGCTGCGGACGAGCCAAGCGAGCGGACTCTGATGAGCCCGCCCAGCGCTCATGGCCGGCAAACCGCAATGCCCGCGGGCGCCGGTCTCGGTTGGCCGACTCTGCTGGGACCGAATCACGACGGCACGTCGCCGGAGACGGGGCTGGATCTGGAGTGGTCCGAGGAAGAGCCGCCGGAGAAATGGAGGATCGAGGTCGGTACCGGATATGCCGGACCGGTGGCGTTGGGCGACGCGGTGGTCCTGCTGCACCGCAAAGGCGACGGCGAGGTGGCGGAGTGTCTCGATCCGGAGACAGGTCAGACCCGCTGGGAACATGCCTGGCCTGCTTCGTACGCCTGTCCGTACAACCACAGCAGCGGCCCCTACGCCGCGCCGGTGCTTGAAGGAAATCGCGTGTATGCGATCGGCGCCGGAGGCGATCTCTACTGCCTCAATCTCGACGACGGCATCGAGAGCTGGCACCGCAGTTTGCACAAGGATTACGACGTCGAGATCGAGGTCTGGCCGGTGTCCGCGAGCACAACGGGCTGCTGTATCTGCGGAACGAGGAACAGATGGTCTGCATCGACCTGCGGCGGGAGGAGTGAGAGTCGAGACGCCAGAGCCGGAGAGAAGCGGAGGAGGCAGGGCTTTGCTCTCCTGGCAGTGTCGACTAGCCCATGCTACCAAGTTCGCGTCTTGCCGGGCTGATCGGCAGACTTGTCGGCGGCGAATCGGTCAGTGTCGCTCATGCGGCCAGAATATCCAGCGGCCCGTTCGCTACTCTATCTGGCCGCCACTCGTCGGCGGACCGAGGGCGGGACCGCTGCACCAGAAATGAGTGTCAGAAACGCGTTTCTCGAACGTTGCTAAACCGATTCGACGAGCACCGTTTCGTTCTTAACCCAAGCCTTGTTTGCCCAGATCGTTATTTCTCGACAAGGCCACGCCGTTTTCACCGCAACCTGAGATGGTTCCACATCGACAACGTCGCAGGAAATCCAGTGCCGGCTGCGTCTTGCGGCCCCCGTAAACACTGCCAGATTCACCAGAACTCGGTCGCCTTTTCGAAACTCCATTTCACTTCTCCTATTGAACGCACGTGCCACGAGAAGCGAAATCCGTTTCCCCTGCTGCTCGGGATCCTCTTCACCCCGTGAATCAGCACGGAGTGACAAGCGCTGGTATCGTCATCATTGATGGTTTTAGTCGCTGCTAGCAGCTTCGTCAATCACCCCCAAACCGGCGAATCGAACCATGCCTATGCGGTTCGAAGCCGTTTACCGGGCGAATGAAAGGGGGGTGAGTCCATGGTTGCGGCCATCGTTTTAAGCGCCAAAAAGCGAGCGTTGGCCGAGTCATAGACCCGTCCCCGGAGGACGAGCAGTCCCCGCCCGTGCCCGTGAACGAATGCGGAGTCTTTGGATCAAAGTGTGCCTCTCCCCTTCTCCTCGCGCGGTGCTAGGATAGCCTCGAAGCGGCGTGTAGCTCCTAACCGATTTCTAACACATAATGTCCGGCAGGAAAGGCAGCCGCGGGATGGCAAAACACGGCGGAGTTGTTAGAGTAGAAGAGAGTGATCCGCATCGGTCCGATTCCTGAGGCCAGACCATGGCGCGTGAAAGCATCCTCGTAGTTGAAGACGAATCCGAGATCCAGGAATTACTGCGATATAACCTGGCCAAGGACGGCTACCAGATCCGTTGTACGGACACGGGCGAGGAGGCGTTGCGCGTGGCGAGGGACAATCCACCGGACCTGGTCCTGCTGGATCTGATGCTCCCCGGCATCGACGGACTCGAGGTCTGCCGGAAGCTGAAATCGGACCCGCGGACGCGCCAAGTTCCCATTCTCATGCTTACCGCCAAGGGGGAGGAGGTCGACATTGTCACGGGACTGGAACTGGGCGCCGACGATTACCTGACCAAGCCGTTCAGTCCGCGGGTCCTGACGGCTCGCATCCGGACGGTTTTGCGCCGGGCATCCAACGAGCCGCCCGATGACCAATCGCCGATCAAGGTTCATGAGTTGGTGATCCATCCGGGCCGCCATGAGGTGCTGGTGGGGAGCCTGCCGGTGCCGTTGACGCCCACCGAATTCCGAGTCTTGCAGTATCTGGCGTCGCGGCCCGGCTGGGTCTTCACACGCTACCAAATCGCCGACGCGATCCACGACGGTGACGCAATGGTTACCGACCGTTCGATCGACGTTCAAATCGTCGGACTTCGGAAGAAGCTTGGCGAGGTTGGCAGTTATATCGAGACCGTTCGCGGCGTGGGCTATCGGTTCAAGGAATCGCGATGAGCGGAAAGCGGCTTCTCTGGCGGCTCCTGCCCTCTTATCTCTTGGCGGCGATCGGCACGTTTGCGGTATTCGAAATGCAGCGGGCCATGAACCTGCCGATGATTCTCGGCGTCATCACGGCTGTTTGCGTCGCGTGGGGCGCAAGTTGGCTCGCGTCGCGGCGGATTGGCCGGGAGTTGAAAGCCGTCGAGCAGGGAGCCGAGCAGTTCGCTCGCGGCATTCTGTCGCGCAAGATCCCGGTACCCGCCTCGCGTGAGATCGGTGCCCTGGCCGAAACGATGAATCGGATGGCCGGCGAACTGGATCACCGAATCCAAGTCCTCGTCCAGCAGCAACAGCAACACGAAGCCATCCTCTTCAGCATGGTGGAAAGTGTTCTGGCCGTCGATACGGAGGAGCGGTTGATCAGCCTGAATCAAGCAGGAGCCCGGTTGCTGCGAGTGCGCGTGCAGGACATTCAGGGACGCCGACTCCAGGAAGTCGTTCGCAATCCGGCGCTCGAGAGGCTTGTCGCACATGTTCTGGCCACGCAGCAGTCGGTCTCGGAAGAGATCGTGATCCGCCTCAACGGTGGCGAAGAGAGGGTCCTCGACGCTCAAGGCACCGTGTTGCTCGATGCCGGCCAACAGGCCATCGGCGCGCTGGTTGTGCTGCACGACATCACTCGCGTTCGCAGACTCGAGATCATCCGCCGCGATTTTGTCGCCAACGTCTCGCACGAACTGAAGACGCCCGTAACCTCGATCAAGGGTTTCGTTGAAACGCTGCTGGACGGGGCGCTCAAGAGCCCCGGCGATGCCGAGCGGTTCCTGAAGATTGTCGCGGCCCAAGCCGACCGGCTGACGGCAATCATCGAGGACCTGCTTATGCTCTCCCGGATTGAGCAGGGAACCGAAAAAGCCGAAATCGCGCTGGAGCCGGTCCCAATCCGAAAAGTGGTCCAGGCCGCCGTCGACATCTGCCAGCTCAAAGCGGCGGAAAAAGACATCCGCGTGGAGATCCGTTGCAGCGAGGATCTCGCGGCCGAGAGCAATGCCGCTTTGCTCGAGCAGGCGCTGGTGAATCTCATCGACAATGCGATCAAGTACAGCCCCAACGGCGCATCGATTTTCGTTGAAGCCGAAGGGGCACCCGACGAGATCCTGATCCGGGTAAAAGACCATGGCAGCGGGATCAGCCACGAACACCTGTCGCGGATCTTCGAGCGGTTCTACCGCGTGGACAAGGCTCGAAGCCGCAAATTGGGCGGCACGGGGCTGGGGCTTGCCATCGTCAAGCACATTGCCCAGGCGCACGGCGGTCGAGCCACCGTCCAAAGTAGGCTGGGAGAGGGGAGCACCTTCTGCCTGCATCTGCCGGTCTCTCCGAAAGTCCCGTTGGAGCCGCCGCCGGAGACCTTCGCGGATTCGTCGGCCGAAACCACGGAGTAGCCTCGCCACGGGCGGTATGTAGCCGAGACTGTCGCCGGGGCCAAAAATGTAACCGTTGACGCACACGGTCGGGGACTGGTCCATTTTTCGGCCAGTCGATGCGACCGGCGATAAAGACGATGGCCGAAAACATGGGCCTGTCCCCCTCTTCCGTGAGCGTGAACGGTAACCAAAAAACTCGCACCGATGGGTTTTTTTGCACTTGCCTTTCGGGGACCACCGATATATAACTGCACAACCTGGAAAAAATCACTGGATGTTTCCGGCCGGTACCTCATGCTCAACACATCCCCCTCAGCACCACCGACGAATCGGTCCTCTGGGAGATTCAGCCCGAATTGGCTGACGGTGGTTGGAATGGTTGCCCTGCTTCTGCCGATGGGTAACCCGTTGCAGAGGGAGTCGGAGATCCATTCGCCGGCAATTCAGCACATTGTCCATCGCGAATCTCCGCTTCGCCAGCGTGTGAAGCGTTGCGACGATCAGCGCAGGCGAGGGCCGGGTGCTTCGGCGCGTGTTCGCGTTGGCACCGTGGCCCGCCCATTTGTCCGAGCTTCGAGCTCGTGCTCTCTTCCGAACGGTCTGCGTGCCCCTCCGCGCTGTTGATCCGCGGCGGGTGCCGGTTCCGCCTGGCGGCCACCGGCTTGCTCGGATTTCACGCTGAACGACCGTCTCCTGGACTCACCGTCCGCAGCAACCGCCAGGTCGCGATCCGCTCCCTTTAGTAGATCGCGACGACACTGCCGACGGCGCTCCACTACGAATGAGGAATCGTCCGACTATGCAGAAACTCGTCCAAGGCGTCCACCAGTTTCAGAAGCAGATCTTTGCGGAACATCAACGGCTCTTCGAGAAGCTTGCCGAGGGGCAGCGTCCGATGGCCCTGTTCATCACGTGCTCCGACTCCCGCATTAATCCCAACCTTCTCACGCAGACCGAGCCGGGGCAGCTCTTCATTCTTCGCACGGCCGGCAACATTGTCCCGCCCTACGGCGCCGTGCACGGCGGGGAAGCGGGGACGATCGAGTACGCGGTGGCCGTACTGAAGGTGAGAGATATCGTCGTCTGCGGCCATTCGCATTGCGGAGCGATGAACGGCCTTCTGGCTCCCGAATCGGTCTCTGAATTGCCGGCCGTCCAGGCGCTTCTGAAGCACGCCGAGGCGACGGGGCGGATCATTCGGGAGAATTACGGGCACATCACGGAACCGCCCGCGCGGCTGATGGCCGCGGTGGAAGAAAACGTTCTAGTGCAACTGGAGAATCTCCGCACGCATCCTTCCGTCGCTGCGGCCCTCTCTCGCCAAGACCTTAACCTGCACGGCTGGGTTTACAAGTTCGAGACCGGCCAGGTATTTGCCTACCATCCCGACGAAGGCCACTTCCTTCCGCTGGAACAAACGGCGGGGCTATCTCCGGCGCGGGTTTCGCCCCTTCCTCCCATCTGATCGACTCCTGTCCCTCGGATCGTCGTTCCTCGACCACTTCGTGCTTGTGAAAGGATTAAAGGAATGAACATGGAAAACAGTTCTGGCGCATCCCGGGTGAAGCGCGACGTCCTGGCGTCGATCGTCGTATTCCTGGTTGCTCTTCCCCTGTGCATGGGCATTGCCATTGCGTCGGGCGCCCCCATTGCCGCCGGTCTGCTCTCGGGTATCGTGGGCGGACTTTTGGTGGGCGTGCTCGCAGGCTCGCCACTTCAAGTGAGCGGACCGGCCGCTGGGCTGACGGTGATCGTCTACGAGGTCATCCAGCGGCACGGATTAGAGGTTTTCGGGCTTGTCGTACTGGTTGCCGGCGCCCTGCAACTCGTCGCCGGCGTCCTGAAACTCGGCCAGTGGTTCCGGGCCGTGTCGCCCGCGGTCATCCAAGGAATGCTGGCCGGCATCGGCGTGTTGATCTTCGCCAGCCAGTTTCACGTGATGTTCGACAACCAGCCCAAAGGAAGCGGTGTCGAAAACCTGAAAGCGATACCCCAATCGATCTCCCGGGCGTTTGTTCCCCCGGAAGTCACCGCGCGATCCGATCGGCAGTTTCGAACCGAGAAGCTCAAGCAGATCGGCGAATTGCACCGGCAGCAGGATCAACTCCGCGAGCAGATCGCAAAACTGCTCCCCGAGTCGGAAGAGGAATGGGCGTCGACCGACGGCATTGCGGTCGAAGCGATGCGGCCTGCCTGGGTGGACCAACAGGCAGAGATCACTCGCAGGCTGGAAACCGCCGCAGGCGAGCTGATGCGTTTCGCACCGGAAGGCGGTGGATACGACGCCGAAGGCGTGCAACGTGCCACGACCGCTGCCGTTGGCGCCAGCCGCAGTGCGCTCGAAGACCTTCAAAGGGATCCGGCGGCGGCCCTCGAGTCGCAACAGCACGCCGCCAGTGCAATCCGCTCGCTCTTAGCGCAATTGAAGAACCACCATCTCGCGGCGATGGTTGGAGTCCTGACCATCCTTCTCATCGTCGCCTGGCAGTCGCTGGCGCCGAAGAAGGTGCGAGTCGTGCCGGCTCCCCTGGTGGCCGTGGTCCTGGTTACGATTTTGACCGCCGCGCGCGCACTGCCGGTCCTCTACGTCGAGGTCCCCGAGAACCTTTTCCAGGACATGAAGTTCCTCGCTTTCGCCGACACGTTCACGATGCCCTGGGGCGCCGTTCTGCAAATGGCAGTCGTGCTCGCCGTCGTCGCCAGCGCCGAGACGCTCCTCTGTGCAACGGCGGTCGACCAGATGCACCAGGGGCAGCGGACCCAATACGACAAGGAATTGGCCGCGCAGGGAATCGGCAATATGGTTTGCGGGCTGGTGGGCGCGCTGCCGATGACCGGCGTCATCGTCCGCAGTTCGGCCAACGTCCAAGCGGGGGCGACGACGAGGCTGTCCGCGATTCTGCACGGGCTATGGCTCCTCCTCTTCGTTGCGGTGCTGGGTTCGATGCTGCGGATGATTCCCACCGCCAGCCTGGCGGCAATCCTGGTCTACACGGGATACAAGCTCGTGAACCTCAAGGCGGTTCGCAAACTGTGGCAGATGGGCAAAGGCGAGGTGGCGATCTACGCGGCGACCCTCGTGACCATTGTGGTCGCGGACCTGCTGACCGGCGTCATCCTCGGCGTCGTTCTGTCGGCAGTCAAACTGCTCTACACCTTTTCTCACCTGTCGACCGAGCTGGAGTTGTCGGATTCCACGCCGCGAGCGGTCCTGTCTCTCGACGGAACGGCTACGTTCGTTTCCCTGCCGAAACTCGCCGCCGCGCTGGAACGAGTGCCGCAGAACGCCGAATTGCACGTCGACCTGCAGCACCTCGCCTATGTGGACCACGCGTGCCTGGAGTTGCTGATGACTTGGGCCAGGCAGCACCAGGCGGTTGGAGGTCGGCTGGTGATTGACTGGGATTCGCTCCACGCAAGGTTCGGACGCGAACCCTTCACCCGCAAGCGCAGTGGGGATACCAAAGCAACCCCGCAACCCGGCGGAGTGGTCGCGGCCGCGGAACCCGAACTGGCCGTCTAGCCCGTTGTGCGGGTGTTACACAGATCGATAGACTGGCAACAAACGCCGTTTTCCGAAACTCTTGCAGAATCCTAATAATTCGCTCGGTCCCGTGAACCCGATAAATCCGGAAAGATCGATCTCCGAAGTTCCACCCAAGGGTTTGCGCGAAAAGAAGCGAGTGTCAGGATGTCGAAGCCTGCCTGCCTCTTCGGGGCGGAACACGGCCGCGGGCGGCCCGCTAAGAGCTTATCCCAAAACCGTTTGGGACTGGCTCATTTTGGGGAGCAAAACGTGCGTGTCGCCTTCCCCGGGCGAGGCGTTCGCATATGCCTGAAACCCCTTCTATGTATCGGATTGCTGCTTACGGCCGGGTCGCTGGCGCAACCAGGACGCGCCCAGCCGCCCCTCAGGGCGGTCGACGACGCCTGGATGCCTGGTTACCGCTTGGCGCAGCAGGATTCCGAGTCCCCGCAAACCGGCCACGAGCCCAATTCGCAGGACGAATCGGCCGGAACAACGCCTTCAGGGGGGGCGCGCGCGGCGGTCTCGCTGGACCAGCGCGTCCAGGAACTCGAAGATGCACTGAAGAAATTAGAGGAAAAGGCCGCAGCATCGAAAGAGGAAAAAGCCCCGGCATCGCCGAAATATCCCACGCTGGACGTCGGAGGGCGCATCCACTTCGATAGCGCCTTTTTTGCCGACGACAGCCCCGGAATCCATTACTTCGAGCATCCCGAGACCGGAGTCGATCCCGAGAACCGGCTGTACTTTCGGCGGATCCGACTTGAGCTCGGAGGCGACATCTGGCGAAATATGGTTTACCGGTTCCAAATCGATTTCGCCCGTCCCAGTGACCCCGAATACAAGGACGTCTATCTCGGATTCACCGAGCTTCCGGTTCTTCAGTCGCTCACGATTGGGAACCATAAACGCCCGCTTGGACTCGATCACTTGAACAGCAGTCGCTTCAACGTCTTCATGGAGCGTCCGCTCGTCGTTGAAGCGTTCAACCAGGATGCCCGTCGAATAGGAGTTTCTGCTTCCGGCGTGTCGGACAATGAAGCTTATAACTGGCAGTACGGGATATGGAGCCTCGAGAACGCGGCGGATGACGCTCAGGTGATCGGCGACTCGTTCCAGATGAGTTTCAACGCGCGTCTGGCCAGCAGTCCATGGTATGACGAATCTTCCGGTGGCCGCGGCTATTTTCATTGGGGCGTATCTGGCATGGTCGCCGACCCCGACGGCGATGTCGACCCTCGCGACACCAACGCAAACGAGGCACGGTTTCGTACGCGTAATGAAGTGCGCTCCGATCGTCGCTGGCTCGACACGGGGCCGATTGCCGGGGCTCTGTCGTTTGAAATCTTAGGGCTCGAGAGCATCTTCAACGTGGGACCGCTGCAGATCACCGGCGAGTACATGACCAACTGGGTTCAGCGCGACGCAACAACCCCCGGCACGGGCCCCGATCTCCATTTTCACGGCGCCTACGTGTATGTCGCCTACATGCTGACCGGCGAACACGTTCCTTACAGCCGGGAGTCAGGCACGATCGGGCGCGTCAAGCCGTTCGAGAACTTCTTTGTTGTCAATCGCTGCGACGGCGGCATCGGCCGGGGGTGGGGCGCCTGGCAGGTGGCGCTGCGTTACTCCTACCTCGACCTGACCGACGGCGATATCCACGGCGGGGTCGGCAACGACGTAACGCTGGGACTGAACTGGTACTTCAATGCCCACGCCAATCTCCAGCTCAATGCAATGTATGGCGATATCGAGGAGCACCGGCCGGTCGGGGGCTTCACCTCGGGTCACTTCACGATTCTTGAAACCCGCTTCAGGATGGATTTCTAGTTGATCGGGGGGACGATGAAAGCGGCGATTGTAGTGTCGACAGCGATCCTGCTCATCACTTCGGCGAACATCAGCACGGCTGCTGAACGTGCAGGATTCGGGATTTGCCGTTCGTGCGGGGTGTGCTATCCGACGGTCAGCCCGGCGAAGGACAAGCGTCAGTGCTGGAAAATCGAGCACGAGAAGATCTGTATTCCGTCGATCCATTTTCCTTGGATGGGGTGCAAGTTCCACCCAGGACGCGTTCGGGTCCGCTTGGCGAGGCTTAGTAAGACGAAACCACCCGACAAATAGTCCCTGGTCGACGTTTCGAGAGGGCCTCGCGTCGGCGGAGGTTGAGAATCCATCGGCCCGTTCAGGTCCTGCTCGGCAAGCAGGACCTACTTTGAGCCTGTACACGGCCGCTCCGGTCGTGCACAATCAGATGCAGCAACGGTACTTACCACTCGCCTGCGACCAGATGGAGGGACAAGCCGACCATGGGAGAGGACCGCCACCCCAACGACGATCGAGTGATTTCCGAGCCGAATGAGCCGTTGCGGAGATCGACCTGGCAAGAGATGCGTACCTCGGAAGACTGGTGGGCGGTTTGGATCGGCAGCGTAATCCTCGTTTTGGCGTTCGCGCTGGTCTGGTTTTCTCGCCCGGCCGATTTCGCCCTTGGCGCTGAAACCGGCCAACAGGTCAAGCTGTCCTCTCCTGCGAAGCGGTGGCTGGCGAAGCCCGGCGCGTGGGAAAGCGATCCGCGCGAGGCGTTCGTGCGGGCAGATGATCCGAGCACCGAGGCGGACGAATCTCGCAACGTTCTCTGGGGCTTGCTCGGCGCGCTGGCGGTGTGCCTCGTGTTTTTCGGGGTCGGCGTCCGGGCGATGGGAGAGTCCTGGTCGCGCTTTGCGGGAGCGTTCTCCGTGCTGTTCTTCCTCGCCGTGCTGGCCTATGTGCTGGCCGGTCAGGCAGTCGTCGAACGTTACAATTTGGAGTACGTACTCTGGGCCCTGGCAGTCGGCCTGGTTATCAGCAACACCATCGGCACGCCCGAGTCCCTTCGGCCTGCCGTCCGCACCGAGTTCTACATCAAGACCGGATTGGTGCTCCTGGGCGCTGAGATTCTACTGGGGCAGTTGCTGGCCCTGGGAGTCCCCGGTATTTTCGTCTCATGGGTCGTCACGCCCGTCGTGCTCATCGGCACATACGCCTTCGGGCAGAAGATCCTGAAGATCCCGTCGCGGTCGCTCAACATGGTGATCTCGGCCGACATGTCGGTCTGCGGCGTCTCGGCGGCGATCGCCACGGCCGCTGCCTGCCGCGCCAAAAAGGAGGAGCTTTCGCTGGCGATCGGCATGTCGCTCACCTTTACGGCGATCATGATGGTCGTCATGCCCGCGGTCGCGCAGGGGCTGGGCATGAGCAACATCCTTGCAGGCGCATGGATGGGCGGCACGATCGACTCGACCGGCGCGGTGGCCGCCGCGGGCGGCGTGCTGGGAGACGACGCCCTGAAGGTTGCCACCACGATCAAAATGATCCAGAACATCCTGATCGGCTTCACGGCGTTCGGCGTGGCCTTCTACTGGGTCACGCGCGTCGAGCGGGCTGACGGCGACATGCGGCCGGACGCCTGGGAGATCTGGTACCGCTTCCCGAAATTCGTCATCGGGTTCGTCCTGGCTTCGATCCTCTGCTCGGCGCTTCATGACGCGTTGATCGGTGGCAGCATGCTTGTAGACGCCGCGACCAACACCACGAAATCGCTCCGTGGATGGTTCTTTTGCCTGGCTTTCGTGAGCATCGGCCTGGATACGAACTTCCGGGAATTGGGGAAGTACTTCAAGGGCGGAAAGCCGCTGATCCTCTATCTCTGCGGGCAGGCATTCAATCTGCTGTTGACCTTGGCGATGGCCTGGCTGATGTTCGAGGTGATCTTTCGCGATGCCGTACGCTCACTCTTGAATTCCTGAGGTGAACCGGTGAGCCGGATCTTGCCAAACCGGTCGGACCATCCTCGGCAGCCCGGCACGGCGCGCCGGGCAGCCGCGCTGGCGATCTGTTCTCTCTTGGCGGCAGTCGTCTGGCTCATTCTTCTCCCCGCAGTCGCGCGGAAGCCGACCGTCCGGTCCGATCTCCGCCGGTTGCGCGACCATGGGATCAATCCGTCGGCGATGTACTACACGGAACTGGAAATGATCGGCGAGGTGATCGACCACAACAGGCGATTTCGGCGCGAAAACCCGGATGCTCTCTGGATTCCGTAAGGTGACTGTCCGAGTCGGGTCAGTGGTCTCGCTGGCCCAGACGCACAGCGCGGACCACGCTGGGATGAAACACCTGTTCCAACTCCAGCCAGAGGATCTTGGCCAGCAGGATGTAGCGGATCACCTTCACGCTGCAGCTCGTGCTTCCCGCGCAGTCGCCGATGAACATCAGTATCACCAGCGCAGTCCGGCTGAAGGCGGTCCACTGGTCGAAGTCGCGCGTGCCGAATCCGGTGTTGGTCTGGATCGAGACGACCTGGAAGACCGAGTATCGCGCCGCCTCGCCGAAGCTTCGGAAGTCGCCTCGCCACATTCCGAACCCGATCAAGAGCAAGGTGACACCGACCAGAATCATGAGGTAAACGCGAAACTCCAAGTCGCCGATCAGCTTGCCCGGCTGCCATACCAGCAGGAAGTAGAGCAGAGCGGCGCCCGCCGAGCCGCAGAGCGCCATGCTCCCCAAGATCGCCCAGAGGCCCCCGAGATCGAGGTGCTCCACCTCGCCGAACGCCGGAAAGGCCCACGGCAGACTCAACAGCATCGATGCGCCGATCAGGATCGCAATCTGCGACCAGGCCACGTCAGGCAGCGTACGCGATGAGCCCCACGAGTGCCCCGCCGAGAACCAGCCACGTCGAGTTGAGCCGAAAACGGATCAAGAGGACCGCACTGACCACGGCCAGCACAACCGTCGTGATGTCCACAATAGCTGCGACACCCAGTTGTGCCGTCACCACGGCCATCAGTGCCAGCGAACCGACGTTGACCCCATCCAGCACGTCCCCCGCAACTGCCGAGCGGCGCAGACGAGGAACGAGCGGACCGCTCATGGCCACGAAGAAGAACGCGGGCAAGAAGATACCCAGCGTGGCGACCAGCGCGCCGCGCGGACCGTCCAGCACGAAGCCGATGAACGTTGCCGTCGTGAATACGGGCCCGGGAGTTACCTGTCCTACGGCGATGGCGTCGAGCAACTGGGCCTCGGTCAGCCAGTGCCAACGTTCCACCAAATCGGCTCGCAAAAAAGCCAGCAGTACGTAGCCGCTCCCGAAGAGCACCGCGCCGACCTTGAGGAAGAAAAGAAACAGCGGCCACAACCCAAAGGCCGCGGGAGCGGCAGCCAGTGCGGCATGGGCCAGCGGCACGCCGGCAATCGCTCCCAGCAGGGTCGTCCCGTTCCCTCCCGCGGACCACCGTCGCACCGAGGCGCGAAGCAAGGCAACGCACAGACCGGCCCCAAACAGGATCGCCAACTCGTGGACACCCGCGAACCCCAACCCAACGGCCACCAGCGCCGCTGCCACCGGCAGCCTGGTCTTCAGCGCGCTTTTCCCCAGCCGCCAAAGGGCTTGGATGACAATGGCGATGACCACCGGCTTGACCCCATACAGCACCCCTTCGGCTTGCGGCAACGTGCCGAAGCGGACGTACGCCCACGCGATCAGCCCCACCAGGAACGTTGCCGGCAGGATAAAGCAGATCCCCGCGACCGCCAGCCCTGCAAAGCCGGCCCGCCGATGCCCGACGTGGATGGTCATCTCGGTGGAGTTCGGGCCGGGGATGAGATTTGTCGCCCCCAGCAGATCGAGAAACTCCTCGTGGGTCAGCCAGCGCCTCCGCGAGACCACCTCGTCCTCCATCATGGCGATGTGCGCCGCGGGGCCGCCGAAGGCCGTCACGCCCAGACGGAGAAACAGCGCGGCCAACTCGCGCAGCCGAGTGCCGCGGCCGGTTTCCGTGTCTTGCTGGTCAGTCGCTGGGGCCGGCATCGCCTTCGGGCCGCTTCTTTCGGGTCATGAGGTAGTCGAGCGACAGAATTCCGGCTCCCACGATAACCAGAAAGTGCGAGCCCAGCCACATGCAGAAATCCGTTCGCGACTCGTGCGCCATGCTCCAGAACCCGTAGCGTTCGAGCTTCCGAAGCGTGAACGTCCAGAATCCGTGGCCCAGAAGAATCGGAAGTTTTGTCGAGATCAGGGCCACGCTGATGTTGATCAACAGGATCAATGCCGCGGGCCTGGTGAACAGTCCCAAGAGGACCAGACTGCCGAAGACGATCTCCACCACGCCCACGAACGGCCCCATCACTTCCGGCGCAGGAATGCCGATTTTCTCGAACCGGCCGGCGCCCAGTTCCGCGGGGAACAGGAACTTCTGGATTCCTTCCGAAAGAAAGACGCCGCCCACCATGATCCGGATCAGGACCACAGCGGCAAAGGCGCGGGTGCGAAGCAGGCGTGCGATCATTCAAACATCTCCTCTATCCAGCTATTGCAGGAATCCCCAGCCGAAAACGAGAAATAGGAAGCTCGCTGCCACTGCCAGCACGGGCGCGACCAACCGGCGATACGATTCGCCCTGCGCCAGGCGAAGCTCTCGCAGTGCGAACCAGGCAGCCACGAGAATCAGAAAGATCGCGACGACGGATACGGCGACCATCGGCAGGATCGAACCCGGTTGCGCAAGCGTTTTCGAGTGAATCGCCGACGCCGTCTCAATTCCCGCCGGATCGCCGGCAACCAGAGGCAGATAGCCGATCCACGAGACGAACTTGGCCAATCCCTTGGCCATGTGCCCGGCCGCCAGCACCACGGCCAGCGGAAGCGCCAGCCGGCGCCATGCTGCCGCCAGGCCACCGGCGCCGCGCAAAGCAAGCACCAGGCCGCCGAGCACGAGCCAGAGCGCAGCCGGATAAAGGAACAAGATCCACGCGCCCTTGATCCAGCCTGCGTACGAGCCCAGCGAGAGGAGTGTGGTGATCTTCTCGGGAACCCACAGGAAGACCGCTTGCGCGCTCTTCCATTCGCTGAGGAGTTCGACTGTGACGAATCCGGAGATGAGCATGACGAACAGGGTGACCGGCCACGAGGCCAACAGCTCCCTGGCGTCGTCGGCGGCGAACGGCGCGCGGAGATACAAGCTCATGTTGCCCGGCTGGCAGGCCTTGATACACTGGCCGCACACCAGGCAATCGGCATTGCTATCGAGTTTGGACGGGCTGAGCAGGCTCGGGCAGCTCCGCGAGTCCAGTCGGGTGCGATTGCACGCACGCACGCACGCCTTCCCCGTGCACGCCGAACATGGCTCCGGCGCTCCGGCTCGCACCGCCAGCATCGCCCCCCGGCCATACGTCCCTAGCAGCAATCCTACGGGGCAGAAACCGCGACAGAACGCGCGATCCTTGAAGAAGAATCCGACAAGCGCGGCAACCGCCAGAAGCCCCCACAGAAAAAACGACGTATAGGCCGGAACCCGGTGGAGGCTCGCCCCCGCGACGAGCATTTGAATCACGGCGTATAATCCGACGATCAACGCCCCGCTGCGGAGCCACTTTCCCAGAACTCGTTGCTTGATGCCCCGGAACCTCCCCATTCGCTCCGCGACATTCGCCACCAGCTCCAGTGGACAGACCGCACACCAGACGCGACCGAACAACACCACCGTCCAGATCATCGTCGGCCACCACAAACCCCATACCAGCAGGTTCACGAGGTTCGACTTGGCGTACACTTTGCCCGGAACGCCCTCGGGAGGATAAAGGCCCCAGCCAAACACCGCCATGAACACGAAAAACGCCAGCAGGGCAGCCTGGAAAACATACGGAAAGCCTGCCCAACGGATGAGCCGTTTCACAGGCCGAAAGCGGAGCAGGTCGATGCCGGGAACCTCGGATCGCGTGTGGGGCGCGACCTGCGGCGAATTCCAGGCCAACCGCAATTCGGTTGTGCTCATCGGTTCAAAATGTTATTGCGGGGTGAAGTACTTCAGCCGGTTTAGCGACCCAGGCGTCACCCACGGCCGCCGCCCATTCTTCCATCCTAAGCGGTGGGAAATGAAAAGATGATGAAAATCGATTGCTCGCTCCGACTGTAACCGATCACGCCCACGGCCGGGGACGGGTCCATTTTTCGGCCGGTGGACACATTTTGGCCGCGAAGAGGCTGGCCGAAAACACGGACCTGCCCCCTTCCTTCCCGCCCGTGAACGGTTACGCCCCGACCTCCCGGCCTCTGTTGAAGTCGCCCGTTGACAGAGGGGCGCACGTGCAGTAGCGTTCGAGTATCTGTCTGAATGGACGAACTCATCTGAACCGCACAGGGGCACGGCACGGTATGCGGGTATTATTCGTCGAGGACTATCCCCCGCTGCAAAAATCGGTTGCCAAGGGCCTTCGCGAAGCCGGTTTTGCGGTCGACGTGACCGGCGACGGCCATGACGCCCTCTGGTACGCCCTGGAAAACCCTTACGACGTTATTGTCCTCGACCTCATGCTCCCCGGGCTCGATGGCCTGAGCATCCTCCGGCGACTCCGCGCGGAAGGCCGCCAGGCGCATGTACTGATCGTCACGGCCAAGGATGCGGTGAGCCAACGGGTCGCCGGGTTGAATGCAGGTGCCGATGACTACCTGGTCAAGCCTTTTGAGTTCGAAGAACTCCTCGCCCGCGTGCAGGCCCTCGTCCGACGTGCGTACCACCGCAAAGACCCGGTGATTGACGCCGGCCCGCTGAAAATCGACACGGCAGCCCAGCGAGTCTGGCGGGGCGATGCGGAGATCCCCTTGACCGCACGAGAATACGCCCTGCTGGAATACGTCGCGATCCGCGCGGGCGAACTGGTCACCCGCACCGACGTCTGGGAACACGTCTACGATTTCCGCTCCAACGCCACAAGCAACGTCGTGGACGTGTACATCGGCCATCTGCGCAGGAAGATCGACCTCGCAGGAGAGCCGTCGCTGATCGAGACCGTACGCGGCCGCGGCTATGTCTTCCGGAAGGTGCCCCAATGAAATCGCTCCGCACGCGTCTGCGTCACCGATTTTCCCGAAGACGCTCTCACGCCAAGCCCAGGGCCGACTTCAGGGCATGATTCAACCTTTGTTGGAGCGGGCCCGAGAGTCGCCCGATGACTTGCAGGATCCGCCGCTGCCTCACCGCTTTTCCAGAAGCGGGTCGTTCACGTCATCCTCGGCCATGATTTCGTTGATGTAGGCCATCCCTTCCTCTGGATCGTAGTCGCGCACGGATAACAATGCCTTCAAACGGTCGTAAACTTCCTTGCGGACCAGCACGTAGGTCTCATTCGTCTGCGGGTCGACAGCAAGCGGCTCGGGGACATTCAACTCCTGTCGTTGCGATTCGGTCAATTGGATCATGGCTGGCTCCTTATCCCGTGCCCTCTCGTACGCGTCTGGCATCCTAACCTGTCGCGGAGAAGTGGTCAAGCGCGCCGCAGAATACCCCAGAAACAGACACGCGCCTGCTCCGCTCCGACAGGCGCTGATCTTCCGCGGCGCGCGAGTCGCTCGACTTATCCAGCGGCAGCCAATGGCGCGTCTCATGATCGCTGCCGACAACCGCTATAATGGCCCTATCTGCCCTGGGTCGCGACTTCTGTCACCTGGTGGCGCCCGTTTCTGAACCACGTCCCAAAAGGTGCCCCAGTGAAATCGCTCCGCACGCGTCTTTTGGTCGGCATGATCGGCAGCTTCGCGCTGCTGCTGTTGGTGTTTGGCCTGGTGATCGACGCCTCGATCGAGTACATGCTCGTCCGGGAATTCGATTTCTACCTGGAGACGGTCGGCCGCACGCTCGCTGCGGCCGTGGATCACGGCCGGGCGGGCATCCGCGTCAAACTCGTGCCGGAAGCCCTGCCCGACATCCAGCAGGTTGAAGGAGAACTGTTCTCCCAGTACTGGACCGACGACGGGGCGGTCCTGGCAAAATCAACGAATCTCTCCAGCAACAACCTTCCGCGATTCCACGCCGCCGCCGGGCAGCCGCAAATTCGGACGTTCGTTCTGCCGGACGGGCGCCACGCGCGTGCCGCGGGCATGCGATTCCCACTGCCCGGCGACCGCCGCCATCTCACCGTGGTTGTTGCCCGCGATACCTCGGACCTGGAATCCCACGTATGGGAACTCCGGTGGCTCTTACTGGCGGCCGGAGCGGGAACGATGGCCGTCGGCGCCGTGGTTTCCGTCGGCGTGATCCGCCGAAGTCTCATGCCGCTGGGACGCCTGGCGTCGGCGATCGCCGCGATTCGGGAAGAGGATCTCGCTGCCAGGATTCCTGCCGACAAGATGCCGGACGAAATGGTTCCCGTGGTCCAGCGGCTCAATGAGCTGCTCGGACGCCTCGAACAGGCTTTCGTCCGAGAACGCTCTCTCACCGCCGATATCGCGCACGAACTCCGCACTCCGGTGGGAGGCATTCTCTCGACCGCGGGCGTGGCGCTGACATCGGACCGCGCGCCGGCCGAGTACCAGGAAGCGTTGGAGGACGTCCGCGGCATCGCCCGGCGAATGCGGTCGATGATCGAAAGCCTGCTGATGCTCGCGCGATTGGATTTTCAGGCCGCGGGGTTTCAACAGGAGCGGATTCACCTCCGCGATCTGGTGTCGTCGTGTTGGCAGCGTTTTCACAACATAGCGGCGGCCCGCGGCCTCGTGTTTGAGAACCACGTTCCGGACGATGTGTCCTTGCTCTCGGATCCTGACGCGCTGTCGATCGTGTTTTCGAATCTCCTGGAAAACGCGGCCGAATACTCGAACGAATGCGGGACCGTTCGGGTGAACGCGCGAAACGCCGATGGTGCTGTCGAGTTGGAAGTGGCGAACACCGGCTGCACACTCAGCGAGGAGCAGGTCGCCCATGTCTTCGACCGCTTCTGGCGTGCCGACCCGTCGCGCAAGGATAGCAGTTCGCACGCCGGGCTTGGACTCGCCTTGGTCCGCCGCATTGCCACTTCGCTGGGCGGGACGGCGAGTGCCGAAGGAAACGATGATGAGTTCACCGTGCGGCTCCGCCTGCCGGCTGCCATCTGAACGCGATCCGCGAACCGGGCGCGAAAAACCTAGGCCGTGCCGCGATCCCTTCCTCCCGCCCGACAAGGTCTGCTCTGCCCGTCATCCCCTTCAAGCAATCCGCGGAAGGACAAATCCTCGTCGAGATCGGGCCAGTGCAGGCCAAAAGGCGACACTTCGATGTTGTTGAGTTGCTCAGGTGTGCCGTTGGAGAGGCGAGGATTGCCGAATATGGGAAAGCGGATTTCAAGGCCGCTTTGCATGCACACGACGATGTAGCCCTCTTGATGCAAGGCAGATCGGACCTTGTCAACCAAGGTGTTCATGCCATTTCTCCAGAATCAACTCCCTATCCTGCTCGCCGACGAAATCCTGGCCCTGGAAACAACCTTCAACGCCGGCCCGCCTCAGAAAGTCGGCCACGCCATCAGGCCGTTGACAAGGGCATGACGCAGTCCGGTTCGACGGAGATGTCGCGGACCTGCCACCCTTGCGCCTGAATGTCCGCGATGGCGCTTCGAAGGGCGTCGTCCAACGAACCGGCTTCGCGGTCAAAATGAACGAGTGTCTTGCCGCGGCTTCCGGCCAGTGAAGCATCCCTCGTTTTCCCGTAAAACGCGTCGATGACGTCGAGGTCCTCGATATACTGGTCGATGGTGATCGTAAACTCGAAAATCTTCACAGCCTTTCTCCCTACAAATGGTCGCACTGATCCACCGCCCGACGAATCCGCCTGGCATGGATTTCGGGATGACGTGGCGTGCAAGAGACATGAAAATGATGGCCGTCGCGTGTCCTCTGTGGGCAGTATATCGTTCCGTAAATGTGTGCCCTGGGACCGGCCTTGACCATCGTCCAGCCATGATCTTCCGCGTATTGAATAGCCGCGCGAATGTGTTTGTTTGGATGGTCAGCCATCAATCCGCGCTCTTCTCACACTCTGCCAACTACTCGCGACCTTCATTCTACCAGGTACGCCCCATGTGGCAAATCTGGCCTCCACGCGAGGAGGACCGCGCCGCTTTCGCATCGGTTGATTGAATGCCGAGATTCGCCGATCAGCGGGCGGGGGCCCCCCGGCGACGCCACACGTTGGCCAGCCGCGCCGACGGCGTTGGAGGCAATCTCGGGCGCGATTCCGTCTTACGGGTGGGATGAGCTGAGTGCACGCGCCGGGCGGTCCTCACCGGACCGGCCAGCCCAGCGAACGCTGCAGTTGAAACTGGGCCTCGTTGTACGCAACCACGGCGCGGAGATACTCGCGGCGGGTCTGGTCCAGCGCCTGGATCGATTGCAGCACCTCGATCGGCAGCCCCTGGCCGTCGCGGATCCGCGAGAGATTCAAACGGTAGGATTCCATCGCCGATTGCACGGACTGCTCGGCCAGCGGGATCTGCCGCTGCCGGGCCAGCACGCGGGCATGGGCCTCGACCACTTCGCGGGCGACCTCGTCCATCCGCCGGATCTGCTCCAGCTCGGCCTGATCCATTTGTGCGCGCGCCCGATTCCTCGCGGCACGCTCGCCGAATCCCAGGTTGCGGATCTCCCAGAACGCCACCGCGTCGAAATCCATGCGGTCGCCGAAGTCGTCCAGATCGCTTCCTGTCCCGCCCCCGAAGCCGGTATAACTGGTGGCGAGGATCGCGCTGGGCAGCCAAGGCGACCACTGCTCGCGGCGGTACCGATTCACGGCCTCGCAGACCAGATTGCGTGCCTCGGCCAGTTCGGGACGATTCGACAACCCGATGCTCAGCAATTCCGTCCGCGGTACATCCACCGCGACGAGCTCGATCGGCACCACCGTCGGCTCCTCCGGGACCAGCGTCGTCTCGGGGCGAATGTGCAGCAACTGGATGAGCCGGGCCGAAGCGACCGCGATCTCCTCCTCGACCTGTGCGACCCCAGTGCGGCGCAGCATCAGTTCGACTCGGGCTCGCTCGGCATCGGCTTTCAACCCTTGCCCGGTACGGGCAAAACTCTCGGTCAATTCCGCCAACTGCTCCGAGTTGGCCGCAGTCTCCTCGGCAATCGCCTGCAACTGCACCGCCCGCAACCACTGCTGGTAGGCCAGCGAAGTTTCCAGGAGGATGTCGTGGAGGGTGGTTCGGGTCGCATTGGCCCGCGCGGCGGCTGCGTAGCCGGTCACCCGCGGCTCAAAAATCGCTTCGGCCATGCCGAATCTGGCGACGACACCCGGGATCGGAGTTGTCCCGGCGCCGACGGCGTAGGCTCCCATCCCGGCCTGCAGCGAACCGCGGCTGATGTCGAGTATCTGGCCGCGAGCGTCCTGAAGCGTGCCGTCGTGTTTGTGGTAACTAACACCCGCGCGGACCGACGGAAGCCAAAGGATCCTCGCCGCCTGCCATTGCGCATAGGCCTCGCGGTGGCGGGCGTGCGCGAAGGCCACTTCGGGATTCCGCCCCGCAACAATCGACAGAGCCCGCGTGAAGTCGATCGAGAGGATCTCGCCACCAACGGGACTACCGGCGCTGGCCGCAGCCCGGGGTAGGTCCTCTTCGATCCGACATGGACCGGAATGGATTGGTCCCTGCCTGGTCTCGGCATCGAACGCGCTGGGGGGATTGCCCGGCGGCGGTTCCTTGGCGAAGAGAGCCGGAGGGTTGGCTGGAGTCGCTTCCTGCACGAACCGGCCCCCATGGTCCGCTGCCTTTCCCGGGGGCGCAAATCCAGCCGGTCGGCAGACGGCAACAGTTAACACAAGGGCTGCCAATAGGCAGCGGCGCCGCACGCGCTTGGCAATGCGAAGCATACTTCCCCCCGGGAAAACAGCGAAGGATGCCGTCTCAAGGCTTCGACTCGAAGCCCGCATCCATCCGCATCGGCCCGGGATCGCCGGCGATTTCAACGAATTTGCCGGACTTTTCGGTTTTGGCTTAACAACCGGCAAAAGCGATTGGAGAGCCCCTGTGGTTTTCATCGTCTTTTCATCTTCTGCCCTTTACACTCGTCAAGAAAGGGGTCGCCATCCCGGGAGTGCCATGAAAAAATGGATCATTAACGCCAGCCCGGGTTGGCAAAAAAGGCCGTTCTCCGGGAATCCGGTGATACCTTCCTTCGATCTCCCCAAGGCATCGCCCGTCGCGACATCCCCTCCTACGGCTCAACGGCCACCCGGCCTTTTGCCGCAGACGCCGCGTTGAACTGAGAGCCTGCCGCATGAATCTGATCCTCTCCGCGCTCCGCCGCCCTCTTATGGTCATGGTGGCGATTCTCGCCATCAGTCTGGCCTGCTTTCTGGCCCTGGGCCGTCCCGTTTTTGAGCAGGTGGGAATTCCGTATCCCTCGGGCCTTCCCAAGGGGATGGAGGTCGACATCTTTCCGAGTCTGAACCTGCCGGTGATCTATGTCTGCCAGCCGTACGGCGGCATGGATCCGGCGCAGATGGAAGGCTACCTGACGAACTACTACGAGTACCACTTCCTCTACATCAGCGGCATCCATCACGTCGAGTCGCGAAACATCCAGGGCGTGGCCTTGATGAAGTTGTTTTTCCATCCGGGCACGAACATGGCCCAGGCGATGGCCGAGACGATCAACTACGTCAACCGCTCCCAAGCGTTCATGCCGCCGGGAACGGTTTCCCCGTTCGTCATGCGATTCGACACGGGGAGCGTTCCGGTCGGTTACCTCGTGCTATCGAGCGAGACTCGGACGATCGCCGAGATTCAGGATCTCGCTCTGTTCCGCGTGCGCCCGATGTTCGCCAGCCTGCCCGGAGTGTCGGCCCCGCCACCGTTCGGCGGCAGTCAGCGAACGGTCGTCGTCACGGTCGATCCCCAGCGTCTGCGCTCCTACGGGATGTCGCCCGAGGAAGTTGTTTCGGCGCTGGGCCGCGGCAATACGATCAGCCCTTCCGGCAACATCGTCGAGGGCGACCGCTATCCGATCGTTCCCGTCAACTCGGTGGTCCGCAACGTCAGCGATCTGGAAACCATTCCGATTCGTCTCGGCAACCGGGGAAGTGTCTACCTCCGCGATATCGGCTATGTGAAGGATTTCATGGACGCCCCGACCGGCTACGCGCTGGCCAACGGTCGCCGCGCCGTCTACATCCTCGCCACGAAGCGATCCGACGCCTCCACGCTGAGCGTGATCCATAATATCCGCAAGGCCCTGCCCGACATGCAGGCCGCCCTGCCACCGGACATCAAGGTCAGTTTCGAGCTCGACCAATCGCCCTACGTCACCCGCGCGGTTGCCGGAGTGGTGAGCGAAGGGCTCCTCGGTGCGATCCTCGTCGGCCTGATGATCCTGCTGTTCCTGCGTGACTGGCGGAGCGCTCTGGTCGTCGTTCTCAACATCCCCCTGGCCCTGATGACCTCGGTGGTCGCCTTGTGGTTCACGGGCCAGACGATCAATCTGATGACCCTGGGCGGTCTGGCGCTGGCCATCGGCGTGCTGGTCGACGAGGCGACGGTCGCCATCGAGAATATCCATTCTCACCTGCAGCGCGGCAAGCCTCTGGCCCGCGCGGTTCGCGACGGTTCGGCGGAAACGGCGATCCCGCGGCTTCTGGCCATGCTCTGTATCCTGGCGGTCTTCGTCTCGTCGTTCTTCATGGAGGGGGCGGCCCGGGCGTTGTTCGTTCCCCTGTCGCTGGCCGTCGGTTTCTCCATGCTCGCTTCCTATATCCTCTCCAGCACGTTCGTGCCCGTGCTCTCCGTTTGGCTGCTTCGCCACTCCCACGGCCAAACGCATGCCGGTCCCACGCTGTTCGACCGGCTGCGGGGCGGCTACGAGTGGATGCTGGCGAAATTCGTCCGCCTCCGGCTGGTCTGGGTGGCGATCTATCTGGTGGCCAGCGGGCTGGTCATCGTCTCGGTCGGCAGCCGCTTGGGACGCGACATTTTTCCGCAGGCCGATGCCTCGCAGTTCCGCCTCCGGCTCCGCGCCGCCGACGGAACGACCTTCGTGCGAAGCGAGCAGATCGCCCTCGAAACGCTCAACCTCGTGGAAGAGGAGGTGGGCGGGCAGAACGTCCAACTCACGCTCGGCTACGTCGGCACCATCCCTTCCAGCTATCCGATCAACGCCGTCTACCAGTGGTCGCGCGGACCGGAGGAAGCGATCCTCTGGGTGGCGCTCGATGAACGTGCCGGGATCGACGTCGAGGCGCTCAAGGAGCGTCTCCGCGACAAACTCAAGCAGGCGATGCCCGAGATGCGATTCTCCTTCGAGCCGTCGGACATCATCAACGAAGTGATGAGCTTCGGATCGCCCACGCCCGTCGAGATCGCGGTCGCCGGCCCCGACTTCGCCGAGAGCCGCGAGTATGCCCAGAGAGTTTTCGACGAGTTGGCCCAACTCCCGGCGCTGCGCGACCTGCAGTTCGCACAATCGCTCGACTACCCGACCATCGAAGTGAACGTCGACCGGGAAAAGGCCGGCCTGGTCGGCCTGACGCCGGTCGACGTGTCGCGGGCTCTGGTCACCGCAACGTCTTCCAGCCGTTTTACGACGCCAAACTTCTGGGCCGATCCCAAGTCGGGCATCGGCTACCAGGTGCAAGTGGAGATCCCCCGCACCGGCGTCCGCTTGCCCGACAACGTCCAGGTCGTCGACTCCGCGAGCGACCTGGAACTGATCCCGCTCAAGCAAGGCGAGACCAGTCGCGTGCTCATGCGCGACGTGGCCAACATCCACCGTGGTACGATGCCGGGGCAGTACGACCGATACAACATGAAGCGGCAGGTGAGCCTCACGGCAAACATCGTGGGCGCCGACCTGGGCCGCGTCTCCGAGCAAATTACCGCCGCGATGAAGCGGGCCGGCGATCTGCCTCGCGGCTCGCTGGTCGAGATCCGCGGCCAAATCCCGCCCATGCGCGAGATGCAGAACGGTTTGGCCGTCGGCCTCGGCTTGGCAGTGGTGGTCGTCTTCCTGTTGCTGACCGCAAATTTCCAGTCACTCCGCCTGGCCTTGACCACCGTTTCGACGGTCCCGGCGGTGATCGCCGGCGTCGTCTTGATCCTTTACCTTACCGGGACAACGCTCAACATCCAATCCTTCATCGGAGCGATCATGGCCATCGGCGTGGCCATGGCCAACGCGATTCTCCTGGTGACCTTCGCCGAACAGACCCGGCGCGAAGGGGCCGACGCGCCGGCCGCCGCGGTACGGGGAGCCGGCAGCCGTTTGCGCGCCGTGTTGATGACAAGTTCTGCCATGATCGCCGGCATGTTGCCGATGGCGCTGGCGTTCGGCGAGGCCGGCCAGCAAAACGCGCCCCTGGGCCGAGCCGTCGTCGGGGGTCTCGTCGCGGCCACCGCCGCCACCCTTTTCGTCCTTCCCAGCGTCTTCGCTCTCATCCAGCGCCGCGCTTCCACCGATTCGCCTTCCCTCGATCCGGATGATCCCGCGAGCGTCCACTACGCCGGCTCCCTCGACAGACCCTTCACTGGTGGCTCAGGAGTTCCAGCATGATTCGCCTCATTCTGCACGTGACACTCGTTCTGATCGGCGCCCTGGCCACGGCCGGATGCGGCGGAACGACCGCGGCACAGACCTCGCCGGAAGAGACCGGCTCGCGGGCGGCCGAATCGATCCGCAATGTCACGGCCGGCAAACTCCAACGGAAAACGCTCCAGCGCGTGACCGTCCAGCCGGGCCGCGTGCAGGCGTTCGAAGAGACGCCCCTGTTTGCCAAAGTGGCCGGCTACGTGGAAGAGGTCGGCGTCGACATCGGCGATCGCGTCGAAGCGGGGCAGGTCCTGGTGCGGCTCTCCGTTCCGGAGCTGCGGGACGAAGTGAACCAGCGCGAGGCCTTGGTCGCTCAGGCGGAGGCGGAAATCCACCAGGCCGAGGCGGCGGCCCGTGCGGCCGAAGCGGGGCAAACCACGGCCCGCGCGGCGATCCGCGAGGCCGAGGCCGGCGTGAGCCGCGCCGAAGCCGACCACCAGCGCTGGCAGTCCGAGTACGCCCGCGTAAGGCAATTGGCCGAGAGCGGCTCCGTCACGGCCAAGCTGGCCGATGAGACCTTAAATCAGGCCCGTGCCGCCCAAGCGGCCCGATTGGAGGCGGCGGCCCGAGTCGAATCCGCCCAGGCTGGACTCGTTCAGAGCGAGGCCGACGTGGCACAAGCCCGAGCCGACCAGCGAACGGCCGAGGCTCGCCTCCGTGTCGCGCAGGCGCAACTCGCCCGGGCAAACACGATGCTCGGCTATACCGAGATCCGCGCGCCTTTCGAGGGTATCGTCACCAGCCGGCGGGTCGACAAGGGACACTACGTGCAGCCCAACGGCGGCTCGAATCCGCTCCTCGTGATCGTCCGCGCCGAGGTCGTTCGCGTATTCATCGATGTCCCCGAACTGGAAGCACCCTTGGTCGACGCGGGCGACGCGGCCATTATCACCGCGCAGGCCGACGGCGGGCGGCAGATTGAGGGGAAGGTCACACGGACCAGTTGGATCCTCGACGCGACGAACCGTTCGCTCGTGACGGAAATCGACTTGCCGAACGAGAAAGGCCTGTTGCGCCCGGGGATGTATGCAACCGCCTCGATTCTCCTGGACCATCGCGACGATGCGCTCGCCATTCCGGTGGCCGCGTTGGTTCGCGACGCCGGGGGCGACTTCTGTTATTGCGTCCGAGACGGCAGAGCGGTGCGGACGCCCGTGGCCCTGGGACTCCGAAGCGGTGGCGAGTATGAAGTCCGCGGCGGCCTGAAGGGCGACGAACTGGTCGTGCTTGCACACGCGGAGTCGCTCCGCGATGGCGAGCCGGTCCAGGTGCTCGATCCGCAAGGGCCATAGGTCGACCACCGAGGAGCATGGTCTACGGCAGGGGGTACTTCTCGCGGTGCGTCCTTCGCTGCTACTACCTGGCGAGGCCCAAGCTGGTGCGCGATTTGCTTCGCCTGCTGGATCGGCAGGAATCGCCCGTGCGGCGAACCTCCGAACAAATCAACGCCGAGAAACAGCGGCTGGGACGCACCTCGGCGCGGGTGGCCAATTAGGGATGCTCCAATGTCCATGGAAAAGAACGAGCCAGTCTATCTCGACTTCAACGCCTCCACTCCGCTGGCCCCGGAGGTCGTCGCGGCGATGGCGCCGTATCTCGCGGTAGGATTCGGGAACCCGTCGAGTCTGCACTGGGCGGGCGTGCCGGCCCGCGACGCCGTCGAAAAGGCCCGGTCCCAGGTGGCGATGCTCATCGGCTGCGATCCCACGGAAGTGGTCTTCACCTCGGGAGGCACCGAGAACGTCCTTCTTGCCGTGGCGCTCGGCGAGGCCTGCCGGATCGCCTAGGACTGGATCGGCGACGACCGGCTGGCGTCGCGGCCATCCGCCTGGGCTTCTTTGTCGGCGTCCTGTCGGTAATGGCCGCCGGTGAGATGCTGGCTCCGCGCCGCGGACTCTCGACGAGCAAACCGCTTCACTGGCTCAACAATTTGGGAGTCGTGTTTGTGAACAGTCTCCTGTTGCGCGTCGTGGGCCCGTTGAGCGCCGTAGGCGTGGCGGTCTTGGCCGAGCGACCATCGACCGGCTACCCCTGCCCGACGCCTCGGTCGACTGTGTGATCAGCAACTGCGTCATCAACCTCGCTCCCGACATCTGTAGGAAAACAACTACAGTGCCAGAAGGGCCAGAATTCCGTCCGGGTCCAACCCGCAAAATGCTATTCGGGTTTGGACGTCCGGCCGTTACGAAGTTCGCTGCGGCCCTGCCGCCACAGCCGGCGGCTGAATTCGGCAAGCTCGTAATAAAGCGCCAGCAGGGCGGTTTCGTTTTCAAGAAATTCCCGGGTCATGGAGACAAAGCTCCGGACACGTTCGGAGGGCATTGTGACGCCGCCTTCGGGATCGTCCAACAGGCGGCTCCATCGGGCGGTTTCGCGGAGGATTTCCTGCGAAATCGGGTTATTCTCCACAATCCCCTCCCTCAACACCCCGCTGATGATCCTGATTCCCGTTTGGGTGCGCTCAAAACACTCGGAAATCAAGTCCGTCGCATAGAGGATTCTTGCTATCGACTCGGCATCCAGCTTTTCCAGGGGTTTTTCGTCGAGAAAAAGGGCCTCGCTCAGGCGGAGCGCCCCGTCACCCAGCCAGGTTGACTCGTTGTTGAGCAAAGGGATCAGGTCAAAAAAGATCAGGGCATCCAAATAGACCTTCCTGATCGCTTCGGCCGTTGTTTCCGGCTTGTTTGAAACGGGATGGCGGGTGATTTCGACAAGACGGGCAAGATAAAAGCCGTATTTCCGGCTGATCTTTCCGGCGGCTTCGGCCTTAAGACCCGATACGCGGTCCGCAGCCTGCCTCTCATAAAGGCTTTGCCCTTCCCCCTGCCGGAGTTCGTTCCGTGCTTCCGGTTTTTGTTCCGCGGCGGCAGACTCAGAGCTTTCGGCACCTGCTTTCGAGCTCAATGTTCTCTCTAACCGTTCAAGGGTTCCCGCGATCCGATTCAAAGCGGCTGTCTACTGCGTCCGCCCGGCGGCAAGGACTTTCAAGGTGTTGAAAAATGGCATCTTCCCTTTTCTTCCGCCACTTTTTTCGCTTACACGACTTCATGATAGTCGACGCGGTGCCGATGTGCAAAAGGTTCAGGCCAAGCCGTGAGGGACAATCCCATTCGCTCTACCATCGCCGTCACTTACGGCCGAGTGCCTCGCCCAAATTGGTTTCCGAAAAAGTCGAGATGGCTTCGAGCCTATCCGGAAACGGGGCAAGGACCCTATATCTTGTTTGATCTCCGTCTCGAACACACAGCATCCGGGAGCCAGCCCCCGTTTCCGGACAGCCTCGAAGAACTGCCGATCGCTCGCGTCGGACGTCGGCGGCGCTGTCGAGAAGACCGCCCCCTTGCTCCGTCAGAACAATGCTCGATAATAGCGGCCGGAAGCGCCGAACAGAGCCCTGCATATCATTGAAAAGAAGAAGGACGTACGCTATGCCATTACTGGTTGCCGGATCGGTTGCTCTGGACACCGTCGAGACCCCCCAGGAAACTCGGGAGAATGTACTCGGCGGTTCGGCTGTGTACTTTGGCTACGCCGCGAGCTACTTTGCGCCCGTCCGCCTGGTGGGAGTGGTCGGCGAAGACTGGCCACCCGAGCACACCGCCTTGCTCCAATCGCGGAACATCGATACGGCGGGGCTCCAAGTCCTTCCCGGGACGAAGACCTTCCGTTGGCGGGGACGGTATGCCGACAACATGAACGACCGCGAGACGATCGACGTGCAACTCAATGCGATGGAGCAGTTCGACCCCGTCCTGCCCGACGCCTTCAAGCGGTGTCGCTTCCTTTTCCTGGCAAACGGATCGACCAGGCTGCAACGGAAGGTTCTCGACCAGTGTCCCGGTGCAACACTCGCGGTGGCCGATACCATGGACCTGTGGATCCGGACCGAGCGAGACGAATTGATGGAGCTGCTCCAGCGAGTCGACGGACTCGTCCTGAATGACAGCGAGGCCAAACTGCTCACCGAAGACGAAAACCTGGTTCGGGCCGGCAACCGTGTCCGTGAATTGGGGCCCAAGTTCGTGGTTATCAAGAAAGGGGAACACGGCGCGATGTTTTTCAGCCAGCACGAGACCTACGTGTTGCCCGCGTACCCCACGGCAGAGGTAATTGACCCGACCGGTGCGGGCGACTCCTTTGCCGGCGGAATGATGGGCTATCTGGCTGAGCAGGGGAACTTCGAACCGAAAACACTCAAAGAGGCCATGGCGTATGGAATCCTGGTGGCCAGTTTCACCGTCGAGGATTTCAGCCTCGAACGGCTCAAGAGGATTCGGCGCGAAGACCTCAGCCTCCGCATGGACGAATATCGAAAAATGCTGACGTTCTGATCAATGACGCAAAAATTCCGCACGTTTGTCGGCGTGAAAATCGATGCGGCGGTTGGCCGATCGGCCGAGATCATCCGAGCGTTTCAGGCCGTGCCGACCGATGTGAAATGGGTTGAACCCCACAACCTGCATATCACTTTGAAATTCCTCGGCGATGTCGAGGCGGCGGAAATCCACCGGGTTTGCGAGACCGTCCAGCGGGCCGTGGCGGATGTGTCGCCTTTCCGATTTGAGCTTCGCGGCGCAGGAGCTTTTCCATCGGTTCGCCGTCCTCGAACGATCTGGCTGGGGGCAGCGGCAGGCGAGCGGGAGATGGTCGAGTTGGCGAAGATCGTGGAGAAAAAACTCCAGAAGCTGGGCTTTCCCCGGGAAGGTCGGCGTTTCCAGCCGCATCTCACCATCGGTCGAATCCGGCGCGGCGGCAAGCCGTCGGAGAGTTTCTGCGATCTTCTCGCCGAGAACTCCGATGTCGAGGTGGGGGCAATTCCGGTGGACGAAGTTTTCGTCTTCTCTAGCACACTGACCCCCTCCGGCCCCGCCTACGATGTTCTCGCCCGTGCTCCACTGAGACAGCAATAGCCGGCCCCCCGGCCCCTTTTTACGATTTGTCGCGAAAAAGTCGCTCCGTGCCATGCCCCCCCCTCCCTCGGCAAACGGGAAAGCCTATGATAAGATCCACGCGCGGCAGTCGAGGTACCCCAGCCGCGTTGGCGGATACTCCCCGGAAAAACCGGGAAAGGGCCTTGAAGGTTAGGGTGAACGGCTGTATATTTTATCGGTTGTTCACCACAGACGCACAACGACGGCCAATCCATGCTGCTCGTTGGCGCGGGGTGCCTTCAAGACAAGGAAGAAGCCCATTGATCAGTTCCTCCAAAACGAGGTCGAAGGAAACTATGGCCAAGAAAGCAGCCCAACGAGACAAGCCGGCCGCCAAGGGCGCGGCCAAGTCGGACGGCGTCAGCGCCATGCTCGATTCCCATCCCGCGCTGAAGACCACCGTCGCTCAGATCGAGAAGCAGTTCGGCGAGGGGGCAATCATGCCCCTGGGCGCCGGCCACGGCGGGCCGATCGAAGGAATTCCGACGGGCAGTCTTTCCCTGGATATCGCGCTGGGCGGACAGGGAATCCCCAGAGGTCGCGTCATCGAGATCTTCGGGCCGGAATCGAGCGGCAAAACCACTTTGGCTCTGCATGTCGTCGCTCAGGCGCAGCGAAAGGGGGGGATCGCGGCTTTTATCGATGCGGAACACGCCTTCGACCCGACTTGGGCGAAGAAACTGGGCGTCGAGCTGGAGACTCTCCTGGTGAGCCAGCCATCCAGCGGCGAAGAGGGAATGCACATTTCGGAAATGCTTATCAAGTCGAACGCAGTGGATGTCATCGTCATCGATTCCGTGGCTGCCCTGGTTCCCCAGAAGGAGTTGGAAGGTGAGATTGGCGATTCTCATGTTGGTCTTCAGGCCCGATTGATGAGCCAGTCGCTCCGTAAGCTGACCGGCGCGATCGCCAAGAGCAAGACCTCCGTGATTTTCATCAACCAGATCCGCGAGAAAATCGGGGTTATGTTCGGCAGCCCGGAGACGACGCCCGGCGGACGCGCATTGAAGTTCTACTCGTCCTGCCGAATCGACGTCCGCCGCATCGGCCAAATCAAGGAGGGCGAAGAGGTCGTAGGGCAGCGAGTCAAAGCGAAGGTGGTCAAGAATAAGGTTGCTCCCCCATTCAGGGTGGCTGAGTTCGACATGATGCATTCCCATGGTATCAGCTACGAGGGGGATGTCCTCGATTTGGCCTTGAACCACAAACTCGTTGCTCGCGTGGGGGCTTGGTTCCGCTATGGGGAAGTCCAATTGGGGCAAGGCCGGGAAAAAGTCCGCCAGTACCTCAAGGAGAACCCCGAGTTGACCGAAGAACTCAAGGAAAAGGTGCTTGCCGCCGGAGGCTTCATTGCCATCGCTGCCGGCGAGCAGACCGAAGAAGTCGAAGTTGAGGCATAGTTGGGAGCCGGCAAGCAAGGCGTTGGCGACTGCTACCGGTCAGGTTGCTGAAGGCGGCGGCAACGGCGATTGTCTGAGGTCGGCAAGTCGGGCTCGGCGACCGACGGTCGCTGCCGCCCTCAGGTTCGCTATAATCAATGGGTTGGTCTAGAGGGGATACCCGCGAAGGACTATTCGAGGTTCCGGGGTTTTGCGAGTGCTACGCTGCGGCCGATACCTGCTGATCTGGACAGCCGTGGTCGGGCTGTTTGCTGACTCGGTCGGTGCGCAGAGTCCGCCGCAAAATCCCCCGCCGTTGGAACGGGCGCTGGCGGTCGAGCGGGCCTTGACCGCTGCTATCGCCAAGGCGGAGGCATCGGTGGTCGCAATCGCGAGGGTACGGAAAAACCAGCCCGGCGAGAGCTTTGAGTTCGAACTTCGCCCCGATGCATTTGGTCGGCGGACGCTTCCCGTACCAGGCCCCGCCCCAACCGATCCCGACTTCATTCCGAATGAGTTCGGCACCGGTGTTGTGATTCACCGCCGCGGATTGATTCTCACGGCGTACCATGTGTTGGGTGAGCAGAGCGAATACTTCGTCACTACGCACGACCGGAAGGTCTATCGTGCCTCGATCAAGGGTGCAGACCCGCGGAGCGACCTCGCAGTGCTGGCGACCGATGCGGTCGACCTCGTGCCGATTGAGTTTGGCAACGCGACGGAACTCAGAAAGGGCCGATTCGTGGTTGCACTGGGTAATCCGTACGGCATTGCCCGCGATGGCCAGCCGAGCGCAAGCTGGGGGATTGTGTCCAACCTTGCGAGGAAAGCTCCGCTTTCGCCCGGCGATGCGGAACTGTCCGGGAAGACGACACTCCACCATTTCGGCACCCTCATCCAGACCGATGCCAGGCTCAATTGGGGTACCAGCGGTGGTCCCTTGTTGACCCTTGACGGCCAAATGGTCGGCCTGACCACCGCACTGGCCGCCACTGCCGGATACGAGCAGGCAGCCGGCTATGCTTATCCTGTCGATGACACGTTTCGCCGCGTCGTCGAGCAACTCAGTCAGGGCCGCGAGGTGGAGTATGGCTATTTGGGCGTTCAGCCAAACAGCCTCTTGGCGGAAGAGATTCTCCGCGGGCTTCGCGGCGTGAGGGTGGAGCGGGTTGTTCCGGGAACGCCGGCCGACCGCTATGGCCTCAGGGCCGGTGATCTGGTCACGCGAGTCAACGGCAACGCAGTCCACGATGCCGATAGCCTGGTGCTCGAAGTCGGGCGTTTGCCCGTCGAGTCCGTCGTTCGCTTGGATGTTGTCCGCGACGGCCGGCGGCTCGACCTGGATGTTACGCTGACGAAGTATCCCGTTGGAGGACGAAAGGTGGTCACTGCAGCAGCGCCCTCCTGGCGCGGCATGCGGATCGACTACGCCTCCGCTGGCCTTGAGTCCGAGTTTCCCTCGCCAACTGCCTCACCCGCGTTCGACGCAGGGGTACTGGTTACCGAAGTCGAGGAAGATACGCCCGCCTGGCAGGCGGGCCTTCGTCCCGGAATGCTCGTCAATCAGGTCGATCAGGCGACGATCCGCAGTCCGAAACACTTCCACTCGGCAGTCGCCGGCAAGCAGGGCATTGTGCAGGTTTTCCTGGCTGGCGACGGCTCGCAGCGTTCCCCGGTCGCGGTTGCTCCCGGCTCATAGAGACTGCTGAAAAAGGGGACAGGCATCGCCCCCGGGGCTTCACCGCTGTCGGACCACGCGACTCGCGACTTTTCACTCCCCCAGCGAACCGCTATCATGTGGGATTCTGACCTATTGCTTCTTCTTTGGCCATAGACGGCACACGCCATGAAATCTGACGAGTTGCGCGAGAAGTACCTGAGTTTCTTCGAAACGAAAGGGTGCGTGCGGCGTCCAAGTGACGTTCTCGTCCCCCGGTGGGATCCTTCGGTCCTCTTCACACCGGCAGGGATGAACCAGTTCAAGGACCACTTTCTCGGTCGCTGCAAACTTGAGTTTACGCGGGCGACAACATGTCAGAAGTGCCTGCGGACCGGCGACATCGACAACGTGGGGCGAACGGCCTACCACCATACGTTCTTTGAGATGCTCGGCAATTTCAGCTTCGGCGACTATTTCAAGCGCGAAGCGATTCACTGGGCGTGGGAATTCCTGACGGATAAGAAGTGGCTCGACCTGGATCCTGCCCAGCTTTCCGCCACGGTTTATCTTGACGATGACGAGGCGGCCACCGTATGGCTTAACGAGATCAAGCTTCCGCCCGAACGGCTCCAGCGGTTGGGCGAGGACGAAAACTTCTGGCCGGCCAACGCTCCCAGCCAGGGGCCCGATGGGGTCTGCGGCCCTTGCAGCGAGATCTACTATCACAGCCGGTTCGGAGCGGTCGAGATCTGGAATTTGGTCTTCACCCAGTTCAACCGCGTCGGCGATCCACCGAACAACCTCCGACCGCTGCCCAGCAAGAACATCGACACCGGTATGGGCTTGGAACGAACCGCCGCCTCGCTTCAGGGCGTCGAGTCGAATTTCCACATCGACACTCTGTTGCCCATCGTCGAGGCGGCTGCGGAAGTCTGCGGTATCCGCTACCACCCCGAGACCGACAGTGGCCGTCGTCTCCGCCGGATCACAGACCATGTGCGCACCTGTACCTTCGCCATTCACGAGAACGTCCATCCGGGACCGAAGAAACAGGGTTACGTAGTCAAGCGACTGCTTCGCCGTGCCGTGCTGGACGGGCATCAAATTGGGCTGCGCGACCCGTTCCTGCATAGGCTTGTCGGCAAAGTCGCGGAAATGATGAAGACGCCCTACCCAGAACTGAGCGAGACGGTTGAGCGGGTGGCGGGCGTGATCCAGGCCGAAGAAAGCAGCTTTCTTTCGACGATCGATGCCGGATTGGACCGCATCCAGCGGCTGTTTGGCCAAATGAAGTCGCAGGGCCGTGGCATGGTTTCGGGCGACGAGGCGGCGGAAATGTACCAGACTTACGGATTCCCCCCCGAATTGTTTGAGACCATGGCTGCCGAGCACAATCTTGCTTTTGACTGGCAGGGTTACGCCCGCGCCATGGAACAACACGGCATTGACTCGGGTGGCGGACGCAGGGTTGAGCTTTTCAAGCGGGATCCGCTCGAGGGCCTCAAGAAGGTATCGCACGGAACCGAGTTTCTCGGGTACGACGCGTGCGAAGTCGAGCGGGCAAAGGTCGTCTGGATCGTTGCGGCAGGGCAACCTTGCGACAAGGTGGATGAAGTCGATCATGAGCACCCTGTCGACGTTATCTTGGAGAAAACACCTTTCTACGGCGAGAAAGGCGGCCAGATCGGCGATATCGGCGAACTTGTCGGCGACGCGTTTCGGTTCGAAGTCATTGATACCCAAGCCGACGGCAATTTCGTCCTTCATCGTGGCCACCTTCGCGAGGGAGAAATCTCGCTTGGCAACCTCGTCACGGCCAAGGTAGACGCGGATCGCCGGCAAGGAATTCGCAGGGCTCACTCGGCCACGCACCTGCTGCACTATGCCCTGCAGAAACATCTCGGACAGCACGCACAGCAGCAGGGCTCGAAGGTCGACAATGACCTGCTCCGTTTCGATTTCTCGAATCCCGGCGCCATCGGAACAGACAAACTCGCGGCAATCGAATCGGAAGTCAACCGCCGAATCCTTGAAGGCCGACCGATCGGTTGGGTGAACATGCCGCTGGCCGAAGCCCGCTCGACCGGCGCGATGATGCTCTTTGGCGAAAAATATCCCGACGTCGTCCGCGTCGTATCTGTTGGCGATTTCAGCAAGGAGCTTTGCGGCGGCACTCACCTCGGAAACACCGGACAAATTGGATTGTTTAAGATCGTCGGTGAGGAGAGCGTCTCGGCGGGCATTCGCCGAATTACAGCCTTAACCGGCTGTGCGGCGCTACAGCATGTTCGGCGGCAGGAGGAATCGCTTGCGAGGGCCGCCGCGATTCTGCGTGTGCCTCCGACGGAGGTTCCAGACCGGGTCGAATTGCTGGCAAGAGAGGTGCGCCAGCTAAAGAAGCAGGCGGGGTCCGCTCCTCGTGCGAAGGGTATTTCCGTGGAGAACCTCCTCGCCAGTGCGGTTGACGTGGGCGGAACACGAGTCGTCATCCATGAAGTGCCTGGCGGCGATCCCGACAGTCTTCGCGAGTTGATTGACCAGCTTCGCCGCAAGGCAGCGCCGGTGGCGGCAATGTTGGCGAGTCGGCAGGATGAGGGCAAGGTGCTCCTGATCGCCGGGCTCAGCCGCGACCTGACACAGAAGGGGTTAGACGCCGTGAAGTGGGTCCGTGCTACAGCAAAGCTGGTTCAAGGGGGTGGTGGCGGACGGCCCGACATGGCACAGGCGGGAGGCAAGGATGCCGAAAAGCTTCCCGAAGCCCTGAAGGTCGCGCGTACAAACGTCGAACAAATGCTCGCCGGACAGTGAAGGAGGTACGTGTCCCATGCTCCCCCGTTCAGGCGGTTCGTCTACGGCGGTTGACAGAGCCGATGCGGGCATCTACCATGTGTGGTTTGCCACTGCGGGGCAGTAGCCGAGCGGTGCGTCTGCTCAACGGATCGAGAGGAATTCCATGGCCGTTCCCAAGAGAAAACATAGTAATGCCCGTAGCGGCTCACGAAGGGCGCATGATCACAAGACGCCCCGGCAGTTGTACTTCTGCCAGCAATGCAGCACGGCGGTGCCCACCCATGTGGTCTGTCCGAATTGCGGCCACTACATGGGTCGTAAGGTTGTCGAGACTGAAACGTGATGGTAAAGGGCACCGGCCTTGAGCAGGATAGCGTTTCTATTTCCCGGCCAAGGTGCGCAGTCCGTCGGCATGGGCAGACGTCTTGCCGAGTCGATCCCTGCGGCCCAAAGCCTGTATGATCGCGCGGCGGACGTTCTTGGCTACGACCTGGCTAAACTGTGCTTCGAAGGGCCTGCCGAGGAACTCGACTCGACGGTCTGCAGTCAGCCGGCGCTGTTTGTCACGAGCCTGGCGGCTCTGGAATCGCTGCGAAGCGAATCGCCCGACGTGATCCTTTCCTGCGAGGGCGCGGCGGGCCTCAGTCTCGGCGAATACACCGCCATGGTGTTCGCCGGCGTAATGCGGTTCGAGGACGGATTGATGCTCGTCCAGCAGCGGGGGGCCGCGATGCAGGAGGCCTCGGACGCCACTCCCGGAGGAATGGTCAGCATTCTCGGGCTAGAACGGGTCGAGGTCGAGTCGCTCTGCGAACAAGCACGCGGCGGCGAGATCCTGCAGGTATCCAATCTTCTTTGCCCGGGCAACATCGTGATTTCCGGCACGATTGCCGCGTGCGAGCGCGCCGCGGATCTGGCGACGAAAATGGGTGCGATGAAAGCGGTGCCGCTCGCGGTGGCTGGAGCATTCCACACACGGATCATGCACCCGGCCGACCAGCGGCTCGCTGACGCCCTAGCCAACGTCCCGATGCAGAAGCCGCGGATACCTGTCGTTTCCAATGTCGACGCGCGGCCGCACGATGAACCTGAAGAAATTCGCCAACTCCTGATCAAGCAGGTTCTGGAGCCGGTCCGGTGGGAGGACTCGATCCGTTATTTAGTGCAGCAGGGGTTCGGACAGTTTTACGAAGTCGGGCCGGGGCGCGTTCTTCGCGGGCTCTTGCGGCGGATCGATCGGAGTGTTTCCTGCCAAACGGTGGAAGTCTAGAGGTGAGCAGAGCAGCATGAGCCGTATTTCGACCGATTTGAATGGGCAAGTGGCGATTGTGACCGGTGCGGCCAGGGGCTTGGGCCTCTCCGTTGCACGATCTCTCGCCGAAGCCGGCGCCAAGGTGGCACTGGTCGACGTCAATGCCGACCTGCTCAAGGAGGCCGAGGAAAAGGTCCGTGCGGTCGGCGGCGAAGCCCACGCATTTTCCTGCGACGTCACCGACAGCCAACGAGTCAACCAGGTTGTCGAGGAAGTGGTTGCCAAGTGGAAACGGCTCGACATTCTCGTCAATAATGCGGGCATTACCCGCGATACCCTGATCATGCGGATGAAAGACGATCAGTGGGACGCAGTGATCGGCATCAACCTTCGCGGCACGTTCCTCTTCACGCGGGCTGCCGCCCGGCCCATGATGAAGGGCCAGCGAGGACGAATCATCAACATGGCGAGCGTTTCCGGGTTGACCGGCAACCCGGGACAGGCCAACTATTCGGCATCCAAGTCGGGGGTAATCGGTCTCACCCGAACGGTGGCCAAGGAGCTGGCCGGCCGGAATATCACGGTCAATGCGGTCGCCCCGGGTTTCATCGCCACGGAAATGACTGCGGCACTGGGGGAGGAGATCTTGGAGCAGGTCAAGGCTCGCATTCCGCTGGGTCGTCTGGGCGACCCGCAGGATGTGGCCGACGCGGTGTTGTTCCTGGCCAGCGATGCGGCAGCCTTTATCACGGGCCATGTGCTGACCGTCGATGGGGGGCTGACCGCATAGGCAATCAGAGTCCCCGCATGCCGTATAGACAGTTGCGTGAAAAATCGCTAATCTTGTTCGATCGGTGCAAAAGAGGTAAACGGTAGGATTTGGAGCCTTTCGGGAGCGGTAGCAGATTCTTCTGTAAAGACCGCGAGGCTTCTTTAACGCTCAGTTTTGTCCCCAAGGCAATTCATCAGGAGGACCCCACAGTGGCCTCAGTGGAAGAACGCGTCATCGACATCGTCGCCGAACAGTTGGGCGTCAGCAAGGATCAAATCAACCGCGAGACGTCGTTCGTCAACGACCTCGGCGCGGACTCGCTGGACACCGTCGAACTGGTCATGGAATTGGAGGAAGAGTTCGACATCAACATTCCCGACGACGCCGCGGAGAAGATCCAGACAGTCGGCCAGGCAATTGATCACATCGAGCAGGCTGTCCAGAAGGATTCCGACTAGTTCCCATGAAACGTCGCGTTGTCATCACCGGACTCGGTGCGGTCACGTCGCTAAGCTGCAAGGTGAACGACCTCTGGACCCGCATTTGCAACGGGGAGAGCGGCGTTCGGCCGATTGCGCGGTTCGACGTTTCCCAGTTTCGTTCCCGCTTCGGGGGCGAGATTTCCCCTTGGTCCACCGACGAGTACATTCCCGCGAAAGAGACTAAGAAGCTCGATCGTTTCACCCAGTTCGCCCTGGTGGCTTCGGTCGATGCCGTTCGCGATGCGGGTTTGGACTTCGGCAAAGAGGACGTGTTTCGTTGCGGTGTGATCATCGGCTCGGGAATCGGCGGACTCCAGGAGATTGAGGTGCAGCACACCCGTCTCCTGGAAAAAGGCCCCGACAAGGTGTCGGCGTTCACGATTCCGAAGCTGATGCCTAATGCGGCGAGCGGGC
Source organism: Thermoguttaceae bacterium (assembly GCA_040768665.1). Lineage (GTDB taxonomy): Bacteria > Planctomycetota > Planctomycetia > Pirellulales > Thermoguttaceae > JABWBD01. The sequence continues at coordinate 185,157 of JAXGMN010000020.1, read as the reverse complement.
AAGTCTCCATTCAGTACGGTCTGCGAGGGCCCAATGCCGCGGTGGCGACGGCCTGCGCCAGCGCGTCGAATGCGCTTGGCGACGCATTCCGTACGATCCAGTACGGCGATGCTGACATCATGATCAGCGGCGGCGCGGAAGCGGCGGTCACGCCGATGGGAATGAGCGGATTCTGCGCGATGCGGGCTTTGTCGGAGCGAAACGACGATCCGGCCGGCGCCAGCCGCCCGTTCGACAAGGATCGCGACGGCTTCGTTCTCAGTGAGGGTTCCGGTGTGGTCGTGCTGGAGGAATTGGAGCACGCGAAGGCTCGCGGCGCGCGGATCTATGCCGAGATGCTCGGCAGCGGTTACAGCGCGGACGGCAGCCATATCACGCAGCCGGACAAGGATGGAATCGGGGCCGCCACCGCAATGCGATTGGCTCTGGCGAACGCCCGGGTCGATGCTTCGGACGTCGGCTACATCAATGCGCACGGCACGAGCACAATGCTGGGCGATCAGTCGGAAACGGCGGCCGTCAAGTCGGTCTTCGGCGATCATGCCTACAAGGTGAACGTTTCCAGCACGAAGAGCCAGCTCGGCCACCTGCTTGGCGCCAGCGGTGGCGTGGAACTCGTGCTCACGGTGCTTGCCCTGGTCCACGGCGTGATTCCGCCCACGATCAACTATCACACACCCGATCCGCTCTGCGACCTGGACTATACGCCCAATCAGGCTCGCGAGCGCAATCTGGATGTGGCGATGTCGAACAGTTTCGGTTTTGGCGGGCACAACGCCTCTCTCGTGATTGGGCGGCTGCGCAACGGAACCGGCTGAGATACGCCGGGCGTGTCTGCTGGCTCGCGCCGATTCGCTGGACAGCATCGCAACAAGACCACGCGTCTTCCACCAGCCCGGCTGTTTCTGAGCAGCCGGGCTGGTGTCGTAACGGGAAAGCGAATTCAGTACGGCGCCGGTTTTCCCTCGATCAATCCGAAGAGCTCTTTGAGACAGTCTTCGCGCTTGACTCGCCACTGCTTGAGCGTGTCGCGATCGCGAAACGTGACCGTGGTGTCGTCGAGCGTCTGGCTATCGACCGTGATGCAGTAGGGAGTCCCGACTTCGTCTTGGCGCCGGTATCTCCGCCCGACCGCCGATTTCTCGTCATACGCGACGTTGAGGTGCCGCTTGAGCTCCGCATAAATCTCCTGCGCGATTTCCGGCATGCCATCTTTGCGGACCAGCGGGAAGACCGCCGCTTTGATCGGCGCCAGGCGAGGATGGAACTTCATATAGGTTCGGGGCTTCATCACACCGTTCTCGTCGGGAGCGGCGTCCTCGCGGTACGCCTCGCATAGGAAGGCCAGCGTTGCGCGATCCGCCCCGGCGGAAGGTTCGATGACGTGCGGCACAAAACGCTCTCGGGCCAGGTCGTCGAAGTAACTGAGGTCTTTGCCGCTGCCGCGGTAGCGAGGCTTGCCGTCTTCGTCGGTTTCGAGGACAAGTTGGTCATCTCGGCGGACCAGCTTGCCTTCCATGTGGCTGCGGAGGTCGAAGTCGCCGCGGTGGGCAATGCCTTCCAACTCGCCGAACTCGCCGGGCGGGAGGAATGGAAACGCGTATTCGATGTCGGCCGTGCCGCACGAGTAATGGCTCAGTTCCTCTGTTTCGTGTTCGCGGAGCCGCAGCCGGTCCCCGGCCAGACCTAGATCGGTGTACCAGCGGTAGCGGCGGTCGCGCCAGTAGCGATACCACTCGGCCGAACTGGAGGGATGGCAGAAGAACTCGATCTCCATCTGCTCGAACTCGCGCGAGCGGAAGGTGAAATTGCGCGGCGTGATCTCGTTGCGGAAGCTCTTGCCCATCTGGGCAATGCCGAAGGGGACGCGGACGCGCGTGCTGTCGACCACGTTCTTGAAGTTGATGAAGATTCCCTGCGCCGTTTCGGGTCGGAGGAAAGCCTTGTTGCTTTCGTCGCGAACCGCACCGTAGTAGGTTTCGAACATCAAGTTGAACTCGCGGGGCTCGGTGAGATCGCCGCCGCATTCGGGACATGGCGTCTGCAGGCCGGTTTGCGCCGGTTGCTCCGTGGCCGCATACCCGAGCAATTCTTGGAACGGGAGGCTCGGGGTGTGCTGCAAGTGGCTGGCCAGGGAGGAGAGCGTTGCTTCGGGCTCCCGAACGAGCGCCAGGCCGGGCGCGAGCTTTTTGCCTTTCGTTTTCGCCCACTTCTGAACATCCTCGGTCCGCGGCGACGCCGACCTGCCGATCTCTGCGCCGGTGGCTTCGGCCAGCGATCCGACCCAGGGCGACTCCCTGAGCATTTCGCCGATATGGTCGGCACGGAACAGCCGCTTGCACTGTCGGCAGGTTTGCATCAAGTCGTGAAAGAGGTCGTAATGGCCGGAGCACTTCCAGACCTGAGGATGCAGGATGATTGTTGTATCGATGCCGACCATTTCGTATGCGGAAGGGGCGCCCGCAGGAACATGCAACTCGTTGTGGCCGAGGACCATATCGCGCCACCAAGCCTCGCGAATGTTCCGCTTGAGTTCCACGCCCAACGGGCCGTAGTCCCAGAAGCCATTGAGGCCGCCGTAGATCTCGCTCGATTGGTAAAGGAATCCCCTCCGTTTGGAGAGGGCCACTAATTGGTCCATTTCCATTACGTCACACTTTCAAGAAACGCGGTGCAGTGAAACCTATTTGTGTAGAGACCGCTGAAAAAGGGGACACGCACCGCAACTAAGTGTGATTTGGCTTCAGAACAAGGGCAGGATGTTGCGGAGCCAGTCCCCCTTTTCAGCAGTCTCAAGTGTAGCATGTCGCGGTTCCCTGCGGGAGAGGTGGAAGGGACCGCGCCGGTGCTTCAACGGCTCCATGAGGGAGAAAAAATGCGAAAGAGAGGGACATGAAGATAGAAAGCGGTGACAAGTCACTCGCACTCCAAAAGGTCGACATGGGTAAAAGTGCCGCCGTGGGCGGTCGGGGTGTAAGTGCCGGAGATGCGCACCTTGCGATCGATGAGATCGGATGGCTTGCGGCCGTTGAATTCATCCTTGAGCAAGCGGTAGTAGAGGAGGTACTGGCCGCCATCCGATGTTGTCAAGGCGTAGGCGGTGTAGGGTTTTCCGTCCGGTGTTTTCATCTCCTTGATGGAGAAAATGCCGGCGATTGTGCCTGATTTGGGAGGTTTCTTGGGCTCGACGGGGTTGGCTCGGGGCGGCAGCGGCTTGCGCCAGTCGGACCAGGCGGCCAGCAAGGCGTCGCGGATCTCCGGATGCCCGGCCGAGCCGTCCTGTGTTTCTGCGATGTCTTGGGCCAGGTTGAATAGCTGGAGCTGCGGTTTCCAGGGAGTGATAACGAGTTTCCAGTCGCCGCGGCGGACGGCGCCCTGTTCGTTGGACAGCCAGTAGAGTGTCTCGTGCGGCGGCCCCTGTTTTGCGCCTTGCAGGTAGGGCAACAGGTTGACTCCGTCGACGCGCGTGCCCTCGGGGATCGGCACGCCTGCGGCGGCGCAGAAGGTGGTATAGATGTCCATCGTGCTTACCGGCTGTCGATATTCGCTGCCGGGCTGGATTTGGCCGGGCCATCGAAGGATGTATGGAACACGGATGCCGCCTTCGTAGTACTGGGCCTTGTGACCACGCAAGGGAGCGGCGGACCCCATCAGGACCTCTTTGGGCCATTCGGGCTTCCAGCCTTTGATTCGGGGGCTGCCCAGGGCAGGGCCGTTGTCGCTGATGAAGGCGATCAGGGTATTCTGCTCCAGCCCGCGCTGTTCGAGCCGGCGAAGCACTCGGCCGATGTTTTCGTCCAACGAGGCCAGCATGGCCGCGTAGAGTTGCAGGGGCTCGTTGGGCAGGTGGGCGAATTGGGATCGATCGGACGTTTTGGCCTGCCAGGGGCTGTGGACGGCATTGTAGGCGAGGTAGAGGAAGAAGGGATTTCCCGTCGCGGAGCGGTTCTCGCTCCGGCGGTCGATGAAGTCGAGGGCGTAGTCGGTAAGTGTATCGGTCAAGTAGGCAGCGCCCGGGCGATCAGGACCCCAGCCGTGCGGTTCGGCGGCGGTGTTGACCTTGTCACCGCCGCCGCCTCCATCGACGCCGAAGAACGTGCCGTCCTCCGCGGCGAAATAGTGGCCTTTCCAATCCATCACGCCGCGCGCCTCCTCGCACGCGCGCGCTACGTCGCGGCTCACGTTCCATTTGCCAATGTGACCGGTGGCATAGCCGCTCGCCGCCAGCGCCTCGGGCAGGAGCTTGTGTTCGTCCGGTATCCGGTAGGAATTATTGCGGTACTGGTCCTCATTCCATTGCATACCGAATCGCTGACCATAGGCGCCGGTGAGGAGGCCGCAACGGCTGGGGGCGCAGACGGGCGAGGTGACATAGCCGTCGGTGCAGCGGACTCCGCCGGCCGCCAGCGAGTCGATGTTCGGTGTCGGAGCCAGGTTGCCGCCGTAGCATCCCGGGTCGGCGTAGCCCATGTCGTCGACATAGATCAGCAGCAAGTTGGGCTTCGCCGGGGGCGAGGCTTCTACCGCAAACGGTAAGAGGCTTAGAGCCAGCGAGAAGAACAACGGGTGGAGAGCTTTCATGGGGGCATTCCGAGGTGAGGCTTTGCGGACTTGTCCGTTCATGCAGATCATTTTGGCATCGCCCCAGGTTCCACGCAACGCACCACGTCCGTGTTGCACTTGCGTCGGTGTGTGCCTCCGAGGCGCGCAAAGTTCCGTGAAGCCGTGGGGGCACCCCGGCTCCGTCTTTCCCTCTGAGTTGAATGCGGTGAGTCGCATGGAACGGCGCAAGGGTAGCCGCGCAAACTGGCTTGATCGATGCCGATTCTTTCGGTGACACCCCCTTGACGAATGGCGTCCGATAGCTATGTTGGCTGTTGGTGAGGAAGCGCCGTTGTTTTGGACCGCCCAAGAACTAACATGCCGGCGGGTGCGCCTTGAGGAACGATTGGAGGCGGCCGATGCCCGTCTGTTCGGTTTATGAAAAAGGCATGGTGTTTGCGCGTTGCCGGTTCTCGCATGATGCAGGACTGTGCCGGAACTGCGGTTACCTGTGCTATGCCGATGTCGATCAAACCCTGAAGCTGAAGCCCTCGGTCCTGCTTAGAGCCTATCCCAAAACTGCCGGGGACTGGCTCATTTTGCGGAGTCTTCGGAGCAAAATGTGCCTGTCCCCCTCTCCTCGAAGGTTTTGGGATAGGCTCTTAGCCCGATGAAGTACATCTGACCTATGGAACGCCTCCTTCGACAGATTCTGCTCAGACTCCTGACGGGCGAGCATGAGATTGTGCTGGCACGAACCGTCCCGTCACGCGAGCACCTTCGCACGAAGTTAGAGACGATCGGCGCGCTGGGGCTTTACCTTCATATCCCGTTCTGCGAGCAGATATGCCCGTACTGTCCGTACAATAAGGAGTTGTATCGAGGCAATCTGGCCCGGCGATACGTCGATGCAATCAAGAGCGAAATGGACTTCTATGCGGAGATTGCAGGCGACAAGCCAATTACCTCCCTGTACATCGGCGGTGGAACTCCCACCACGATGCTCCATAGCGGCCTTGGCGAAATCATCGGGCACATGCGCGCCGTGTTCAATCTGCAGTGCGACATCCACATGGAGAGCCATCCCAACCACCTGAGCGCCGAGAATCTCAGGAAGATCAAGTCCATGGGAGTGCAACATTTGAGTATCGGGGTCGAGTCGCTGTTCGACCGGCACTTGGAAACCCTTCGCAGGCCATACACCGCCAAGGAGGTCAAGGAAGCGGTGCGGCGCGCTGTCTCCGCGGGTTTCCAGTGCGTGAATGTGGACGTAATGTTCGCCTTGCCGGGACAGACCTACGGGGAGATTGACGAGACCGGACATGAACTGGTCAGCTTGGGCGTGGACCAGGTCGCAGCGTATCCCCTGTTCCACTTTCCCTACACTCGCATGGGAAAAGACGGTGCGGGACGAAGCCACGTGATTCTTCAGAGCCTCAAAAGGCGGAGAATGCTGCGGATTCTGGAGAACATCTTCTATCGGGCCGGATACGAGCGGACGTCGGTCTGGGCATTCACGCGGCGAGGGGTGCCCAGATACTGTTCGGTGACCGTGCCGCTCTATTTGGGATTCGGCGCAAGCGGCGGCTCGTATCTCAAAGACGTGTTCTATCTGAACACTTTCGGCGTCACCGAGTACATCGACGCCATCGAGGATCATGGTAGTGCCGTGGCGCTGTCCGTCGATCTGACGGAGAGAATGCAGCGAGCAGGTTGGCTGTACTGGCGGATTTACGAAACCCGTTTTGCAAAGACCGACTATCGGGAGAGATTCGGCGAGGATATCGACCGCGCGTACGGAGGGTATTTGCGGATCCTAAGACTGCTCGGGTTCCTGAGGGACGATGGCCAGCAAATCACATTGTCCGACCAAGGCTCCTTCTGGCTTCATGCATGCGAGGATATCTTATCCATCGATTACATCAGCAAGCTCTGGGGCGCATCGAAACGCGATTGCTGGCCGGAAAAAGTGATTTTGTGAGGGTGTCGGTGACGCTTGCTCGCGAATGGGCCGAAGAATAGACCAGTGGCCATGGACGTGAATGGTTACACACTGCCTGGCGTAGCGTGTTGCATGACCGCTACGGATCGAAAGGCTGAACCTGCACGTAATTCAACACGATCTCCTGTCCGACTGGACCGCCGAATGTGTCCGGGCCGGTCCAGTCGGAAATCACGAGCGTGGCGTCGCTGGCGGCGGCCCGGAAGGGGATCCATTGGTAGCTCATCCAGGCCAGATGCTCGCGGTCGAACGGCCCGTAGTGGTGACTGTAGCAGTTGGGGAATACGTCTTGGCGCGCCCGGCCGGGCAGCACCTCCGCGCCGTCCAATCGCACCGAGAGAGACAATTGCTGCTGGATCGAGAGGTCTTGGCCGTCGCCCGAGACCATCCGCAGCGTATAGAGGCGGCCGGGTTCGAGCGCGCGGACCTTCTGCCGGACGGTGTTCGGCTTCGACGCGCTTCGCTTCATCCAAAGGACCGTGTTGCCCTGGTTGGTCATGGGATAGCGGCCCTGCAGCCAACTGAAACCTTCGCGGGTGCGCGCCTCGACACTCCCGGCCTCCGCCGGTTCGACCTGCCAGCCGGCCAGCCCCTGTTCGAAATCGCCGTTGGCAACGTGCCCGAGGACAAGAGGGTCGCGCGTGTAGGGTTCATTTCTGCCCTCGATGCAGTAGTGGCGGAAAAGCTTGCCCATCCAACAGACAATCTCCGGCTCGGTGTAACTCGACAGATAAGTCATTACGCCGTAGAGGCCGAAACAGCGCGGATCGTTGGCCAGGATGTTAAGCTGGCGGTCGAGATAGACCCGGTAATCGATGGCCGGATTGACGTCGAGGCTCTCCGGCGGCTGGGAGAAGGTGCCCATGCAGACGATCATGTGCTGCTCGGCGCCGGGCATGGCGCGGCGCCAGGCGTCGATGGTGGCGGGCAGCGCGGCATCGAGGTAGGCTCGCGTGGCCGCTTCGCCGCGCTGTTCGGGCAGGTATCGTTCGAAGGCGAACCGCGATCCGGCATCCATCACGGCCTGAATGAACCGGCTGCTCGCCTTGGCACCGTACATCGGAGCGCAATAGGGATAGATCAGCTTTCCGGAGACCGAGCCGTCGGCACGAATCCAGCGGAGGGCCTCGGTCCATGCTTCGTAGGCGGCCTGTTCGCCGCCGCCGAATTCGTCGACGATCACGCCGTCGATCCGCGGATTGGCGAAACCGGCGTGACCGGCGAGGTACGCTTGCACGTCGCCGGCCGTGACCGGTTTCTGGGGGACAAATCCCACGGCGCCGCACTCGACCAGCCACCGTTTTCCCTCTCGCTTCCATTCGGCGAGCATCGGCTCCTGGTCGGGGCCACCGGTGCCGATCATCACGTTGACATTCGGCAAAACGTGGCGGTGGAGGAATTGCCAGTCGTAGTTAACGGCCTCGTTGCGATGGGGTTGCGCTCTGGCTCGCGTCTTGGCGAGCACGATTTCGGGCCCGTACTTGGCGAAGATCAGCTCAGGTATTGAGCGGACGACCAGTCGCTTGACGTTTCCGGCCGACGAGAGCGTAAGCCGGTGTTCGCCCTTGGAAAGCAGGCGCATCGACTCCTCGAGGGCCGCGTTTTCGTGGCGATGAAGCTGGCTGCCGTCAACGCTGACCGAGATCGGCGCCGTGGCCCCGCCTGTTGTCTCGCTGGCGACAAAAACCCACCCAACACGCGGATTGGTAAACGAAAAGGCCGTCGCGGTCGGAGACTCTGCGCGGAATAATTCCGCGACCAGGTTATTCAGCACCCTGGCTTGCGGAGCCTCTTTCCACGTGAGCGGCTCGGGCCATCTCACATCCAGTTCCGTGACCAGTCCGATCTGTCGCGCGAGGGAATCGGTCGCGTGCGCCTGGAGGCGATAGGGCCCGGGTGCGAGTCCTCGCAGTTTGAATGTCACCTCCGCGTTGCGCTGAGACGGCGACAGGACGATGCGATCCTGCGCGAGCGGAGCGTCGCCGATTTCGGGCAGGAGCCGGACAGTGACTTGGCTTTTCGCGGGCAGTTCGCCCAGTGCGCGGAGGTCGAGATCGGCGGCGAGAGTACCGGCGGCAGGGTAGAGGTAAGGCCGCATTGCGATCTCGCCGGTGATCCGCGTTGTGCCGTAATGCCGCGCGACCTCATCCGCCGAGAGGGCCCGGTCGTAGACTCGGACCTCGGCCATCATGCCGCGGTAGAAGAACCCTTTCGTGTAATGCGAGTCGCCGGAGCTGGTGCCGAGAAAGAAGGGACCGCCGGCGGAGATCGCGTGATTGTTCGACGTCCTGGATCCGCGCACTTCGCCGTCGACGTACAGCCGCGAGGTCCCGCCGTCGAACGTGCCGACCACGTGGTGCCAGGTGCCCGCCGGCACCGCGGCCCGGATGCTCGAGCCGCCGTTGCCGACATACCACCAGCAGTTGCCGTCGGTGTAATAGGTCAAGAAGAAGCTGTCGTAACACTTGCCGACCGTGCCCGCTTCCCCGGCGCCGGGAATCCCATCGGGGCAGAGCCAAGCTTCCACCGTGACCGCCGCGGAAGGGTTCAGCGAGGGGCTGTTGCCGCAATCGACATAGTCGTCGACGCCGTCGAATCGTAGGGCGAAGCCGTTTCCGCAAGGCGCCCACCGGGCGCCGTGGATGGCCGCTTCGTTGCCGCGACCCGAACTGTCGCCGAGGACATCGCCATGTCCTTCGTCGAACCGATACCAGGCGAGCAGTCCCGGGTCGGCAGCCAAACTCCTACTGCCGACGAGGGCCAGGCAGAGGGCAACGGCGAAGTTCGTCTTCCACGCACGCACGGTTGGCCGCTTGGCGTCGGACATTGGGAGATCTCCCGTATCCGGAAACGGGGACAGGTGCCCTATATCTTGGAAAATCTAACTCTCCGACACACAACATCCAGAAGCCCATCCCCGTTTCCGGATAGCCTGGGAGCAAGTCAGATCTTATCGGCGGGCGGGACGACGAACGGCTCGCGGTAGTCGCGGGTAAGCAGGGCGTTGGCGGCCGGGTTGTCGACAAACTGCTCGCTTTCGGAGTCGATCTGGAGCCAGGGGCCCAGCGTAAGCGGCTGGCCGGCGATATCGATCTTGTGGTCGGCCAGGTGCTTTTGGATGCTCTCGAAGGTCTCGAGGGTCTTCTCCGCGGCCGGCAATTTCTCCAGACGAGCCTTGATCTCGTCGGGCGACGCCTTCTGGCCGAGGCGTTGCGAAATGTTGCCGACGTGGACTACCGCCGTCGACGTGTGGCCCTGGATGATCTCGGCGTTGAGGTCTTCGGGTTTGCGGCTGCGGACTGCCTTGATGAAGTTGGCGAAATGATCGTCGTTGGGCGCATCGAGCTTCTGGGCCAACTCGCCGTTGGGATGATAGGCGGAAGCGGCGCGGAGCGTGCTCACGAGGTAGCCTTCGGTTCCCTCGATGAGAATTGCGGCGCCGCCCTTTGGAGGTGCCGACTTGAGGTTGCGGACCTCCTGAACGATGACCATCGAATCAAAATCGTGAATCGTGACCTGGGTATTGGGGGTTTCGCCGGCGTCGTCGAAATGGCGGACGCCGTAGCTGAGCACCCCGCGGCCGAGGCCGGCGCTGCCGAGAATCATCCGCAGCGCGTCCAAGGGATGGACACTATTGTTGCCCAACTCGCCGTTGCCGTAATCCCAGATCCAGTGCCAGTCGTAATGGAAATGGGGCCGGCGAACCGGCAGCGGCATCGGAGCGGGGCCCGCCCAGAGATTGTAGTCGAGCGACTCAGGCGGCTGGTGCTCGCCCGGCGGGCCGATCGGATTGCGTGGCCGATAGGTGAAACAATGGGCGTAGGTGACCTTGCCCAGCTTGCCGTCGGCAAGGTACCCGGCCGATTCCCGCGTGGGGCCGAAGGAACGGTACTGCGTGCCGCCCTGGCAGATGCGGTTGTATTTGCGGGCCACTTGAACCATGCAGCGGCCTTCACGGATATTGTGGCTGACGGGCTTCTCGACGTAGACGTCTTTGCCGGCCTGCATGGCCCAAATCGCGGCGAGAGAATGCCAGTGGTTGGGGGTGGCCACGGAGACGACGTCGACCGACTTGTCCTCGAAGATCCGGCGCATATCTTCGACAAACTTCGGCTCGCGCCCCTTTTGTACGTCGGCGATCTTCTTGACGACCGTGGGGCCGATGGCGCGATCGCACTCGCAAATGTACGTGACTTCGCAACCGGGCATCGTGGCGAAAGCACGGGCATGATCCTGCCCGCGGCCACGCACTCCGATTACGGCAACGCTCAACGTCTCGTTGGGGCTCTTCGGCGGCTTTTCTTCGGCCAGGCAACGACCGGCCGGGCCCACGGCCATCGCGGCGGCGGAAGCAACCATTGCGTGTTCGAGAAAACCACGTCGGTTGATGCGAGTCATGGTAGAACCTTTCTCACCGAGGAAGATGGCGGAATCCCTTAAAGCCTATCCCAAAACCGTCGGGGACTGGCTCATTTTGCGGAGTCTTCGGAGCAAAATGTGCCTGTCCCCTTCTCCTCGCGAGGTTTTGGGATAGGCTCTTAATCTGCCCGAACCGTATCATTTTGCTGTGTTGCACGAGGCAGTGCAAGACGTGGGGGCGTGGCGTGCGTGGCTGGGGATTGCCAAGCGGCCCGGATTGGGGCAAAATAGGGGTAGCTGTTCCAGGGTCCGTTCGGACGTGATGCATTGCCTTTCTTGAAAAAGCGTCGTTTTTCGTGCGACGTGGGGAAATGGCTGTGGCTTCGGATCATCCTGAAAAAGAGTTGTTGTTTCGGGCGGTCGAAGGAGACCGGGCGAGCCTGTCGCAGTTGTTTCTGCTTCACTACGATGGGCTGCAGAAACACATTGCGGCCCGTATCTCCAGTGATCTCGAGCGGCTGGTGCTTGCCGACGACATCCTGCATCAGGCCCTGGTCCGGGCAACCCAGGCGATCGGCAAGTATCAGCCACGGCACGAAGGGTCGTTCCGCAGTTGGCTCCGAAGAATCGCCGACAATCTGATCAAGGATGCCGAGAAGCGCAGGCGGCGGGAACGGCGGGCAGAGTCGGACCGGCACGCGGGACTGCCGGCGGGAAGCGGATCCTGGTCGGTCTTGGTTGAGCGGATTGCCGGGGGCGACAGCACACCGAGCGTTCGCGGGCAACGGCGTGAGAGTGCGCGCCGCCTGCAAACGGCGCTGGCCGCCCTGCCCGACGACCAGCGGGACATCGTCGAGCGGTATTATCTCCGGGATCAGTCTCTCGACGAAATCGCCCAGGCAATCGGCTGTACCAAGGGCGCCGTGCGCGCGAGTTGTTATCGGGCCCGACGGCGGCTTCGTGAACTGATGGGGCGATCTTCGCTGTATTTCAGCGGATAGGGGGCGTAAGAAAACAAGTCATACACTTTGCGTAGGGTGGATTTTAATCCACCCGGAAAACAAGCGGTGGATTGAAATCCACCCTACGACTACTGGCCAGCTTATTCTCTTACGGCTCCATAGCAGGGTAGGGCGTATGTCGGTCGGTTCTTCCAGCCACTTGCGATCGACTGACCGGGTCGAGCGGGCCCGCCGGATCGTGTTCGAGTTTGCCCGGCGGCGCGCCGCCGGCAGCTCCCTTTCGGAAGAGTCGGTGCTTGCCGATCATCCGGAACTGATGCGCGAGCTGGCCGACGAGTTGGGTAAGCTCCGTCGGATCGACGGAGCGGTCCAAGACGCCGATACCGCGGCGTGGCAGCGTGCCGTTGCCCGGATCGCTTCGGACGCCGGCGACGATTCGGGCGACCGCCAAGACATGACACCGTCCGAGAATGGCGTAGTCTCGGAAGGCGGAGCTCAAGTGCCACGCCGGGCGATCCCCGACAAGATTGGCCGCTACCGTGTGCGGTATCTGCTGGGAGAGGGCGCGTTTGGACGGGTTTACTTGGCGTGGGATGAAGAACTGGCGAGGGAAGTCGCAGTCAAGACTCCTCACGCGCATCAGGTTGCCGATCCACAAAGTGTGGCGGACTATCTGGCCGAGGCGAGAACGGTCGCCCGTCTCGACCATCCGGCAGTCGTTCCGGTGTACGACGTGGGGCGGACCGAAGAGGGACTCTGCTACGTGGTTTCCAAATGGATCCGCGGCAGCGACCTGCAATTGCGGATGCGCCGGGGGCGGGTGCCACGCCTGGACGCCGTGCGGATCGTTCTGGCGGTCGCCGAGGCGTTGGACCACGCCCACGGCCACGGGCTGGTGCATCGGGACGTGAAGCCGGCCAATATTCTGCTGGATACGTGCGGTTCGCCGTTCATCGGCGATTTCGGGCTCGCGCTAAGCGGCGGGGAGTCCGGCCGAGGCCGCAGTTTCGCGGGCACGCCGGCCTACATGAGCCCGGAGCAAGCGCGCGGCGAGGCCCATCGCGTCGACCGTCGCTGCGACGTGTTCAGTCTCGGGATTATCCTTTACGAGTTGCTTGCCGGCCGGAAGCCGTTCTGGTCCGAGTGCCACGAAGAGCTGCTCCGCCAGGTTCTTTGGGAAGAGCCGGAACCGCCTCGCCAACTCGACCCATCGATACCGCAAGAGCTGGAACGGATTTGCATGAAGGCGATGGCGAAGCGGGCCGCGGACCGCTATCCCACCGCCGGGACCATGGCCGATGACCTGAGACATTTCCTCGACCTTGCTGCCCGACAGCGTCTGCTGGGAGCCTCGTCGCTGCCGGGCGACGGCCTGTTGGTTCTGAGACGCGCGGGCCGCTCGTCCCATTCCAAGCTGGTGCCCAAGGGACTGCGGGCCTTCGACGCGACGGACTCGGAAAGCTACCTTCCGTTAGTGCCCGGCCCGCGCGATCGCGACGGCCTGCCGGAAAGCATCCGGCAGTGGAAGGTTCGGATCGAACAAGTGGATCCGGACGAGTCGTTTTCCGTGGGGGTTCTCTACGGACCTTCGGGCTGCGGCAAGTCTTCGCTGGTTCGCGCGGGGCTGATCCCGCGGCTCGCGCCTCACGTCCATGCCGTCTATCTTGAAGCCGCAGACGATACTGAGACTCGCCTGTTGAAAAAACTGCTCCACCGCTATCCGGAACTGCCGAAAGACGCGGGTCTGGTCGACTGCATGGCCGCATTGCGACGTGGATACGGTCCCGTCCAAGGAAGCAAACTGCTGGTGGTGATCGATCAGTTCGAGCAGTGGTTGCACGGTCGAACCGCGACCGACCGTCGTTCGCTTGTGGAGTCGCTGCGGCAGTGTGACGGAGCGCGCGTGCAGTGTCTGTTGCTCGTGCGGGACGATTTCTGGCTCGGACTGAGCCGTTTCATGGCGGAAGTGGAGGTCGATCTCGTTCAGCGACACAACTCGGCCCTGGTCGACCTGTTCGATCCGCCCCACGCTCGAAAGGTGCTTGCGGAATTCGGCCGCGCTTTCGGGCGATTGCCGGAGGAACTCGGCCGGCTCAGCGGGATCCAGGAATCATTTCTGACTCGCGCCATCGAAGGCCTGACGCACGAAGACAAGGTGGTGCCTGTTCGGCTTGCCTTGTTTGCCGAGATGATCAAGGCCAAGCTGTGGACCCCCGCCACGCTTAGGGACGCGGGCGGGGCAGCGGGCGTCGGCGTGGCTTTCTTGGAAGAGACTTTTAGCGCCCGCACGGCCAACCCTCGCTATCGTGCCCACGAACAGGCCGCACGTACGGTGCTGGAAGCGCTGCTTCCAGCGACGGACAGCAACATGAAGGGCCGGATTCGCTCCTATCCCGAACTGTTGGACATTTCCGGCTACGGCGAAAAACCGCGAGCGTTCAAGGAGCTGGTGCGGATTCTCGACTCCGAAACACGGCTGATTACTCCCGGCGACCCGGAGGTGGCCGGGGACGAGCGTGCAGGGGCCTCGCAATCGATTCGCTACTACCAGTTGACCCACGACTATCTCGTGCCGGCCCTGCGGGAATGGCTGACGAAGAAACAGAAATCGACTCGCAGCGGCCGAAGCGAACTTCGTCTGGCCAGCCGGGCCATGATGTGGAGTGCGCATCCCGAGCGGCGGCAGTTGCCTTCGCTGTGGGAGTGGCTGAATATTCGCCTTCTGACCCGCCCGGATCTATGGACGGACTCCCAGCGGAGGATGATGCGTTCGGCGGGGCGCCACCACGCCGTAACCCTATCGATCGGGCTGCTGCTTCTTTTCTTCTTCCTTTCCGGCGGCCTGGAGCTGGCCGGCCTGACGAGAACACTGCTTGCTCAGTTGCGCGCTCGAAGTGCCGCCGTCTGGATGACGCTGGGCTACGAGCAGGCCGTGTGGCCCTTGCTGAAGCACGCTCCGGACGCGACACTTCGCACCAGAGTGGTCCACAGCTTCAGCCCGATCATGACCGATCCGGAGAGGATTCTCGCCCAGATGGAGACTCAGGAGGACGTCTCGGTCCGCCGCGCGATGCTTGTCGCTGTGGGACGACTCGCTGGCGATCCCGACAAGCAGTTCGACACGCGAGCCGATCTGCGTCGCAGCGCGGCGCCTCAAGCCGTCGTGCGCCGACTCGCGGAGCTCTATCAGCACGATCCGGATCCAGGGATCCACGCGGCCGCCGAGTGGGTCCTCCGGCGGTACGGCCAGAGTGATCCGATCGCGGGCTACCGGCGCCAGTTGGCTTCTTCCGAGGCGAGAGGGCAATGGCAGTGGTATGTGAACAGCCAGGAACACACGATGGTGATCGTCCCGGGGCCCACCCAGTTTCTCATGGGATCACCCGAGGCCGGGTCAAGAGCCAACGCGGACGAGCGGCTTCACTCCCAGCGAATTCGACGCAGCTTCAGTATCGCCAGCACCGAAACCACGGTCGAGCAGTTCCGGAGATTTCTCGACGATCATCCGGAAATCGAGCGAGGGACTACCGGCGGGTCCGGTCTCGAGATCGGCCTGCCTCAATCGTCGGTCACGTGGTATGAGGCGGCAGCCTACTGCAACTGGCTCAGCAGGATCGAGGGTTTGCCTGCGGACGAGTGGTGCTACCTGCCGAATGCGGATGGCGAATTTGCCGCGGGAATGAGGGCGGCGAGCGACTTGCTCGATCGCGGCGGCTATCGTCTGCCGACGGAAGCCGAATGGGAGTATGCCTGCCGAGCCGGAGCCACAACCGCCTACTGTTTCGGCGAGGATTCGTGGTACTTGTCTCGGTACGCCGTGTCTCAAGACTTGGCTGCGTCGCGCGCCGAGCCCGTAGGCGTTCGCATTCCGAACGATTTCGGGCTGTTCGATATGCATGGGAACGTCGCCGAATGGTGCCAGGACCAGTACACGATTTCTTCGGGAAGCGCCGACGGATCTGCCGCAGAGCCCGGTTCGGAGTCCGACGTTCCCGGCGCCGACTTTCGGGTGCTGCGAGGAGGTGCATTCCGCGACTCGGCCGAGCGGGTGCGTTGCGCTGCCAGGGCCAAGGAGTGTCCGGGCTGCCGGCGGGCCTCGATCGGATTTCGGGTTGCGCGCAGCTATCCGTGAGGGGCGCATGCCGAGTGCTCTGGATTGCGTCAAGCCCAAGAAGCCCATGCCCCCCGCTGTGGGTCTATGGCTGTGATAGCTGGCGAACTGTTGCCACCCCTGTAACGGTCCTAGAGTCTTGCGAATTCGTAGTTTAACCGCAGTGCCCAACGGGCCGCGCGTGGGGCGGGGCGGGGCGGGGCGCGTCGATCGGTAACAGCCCGCGGCCGGGCCAAGGTAAACGACCTTTACAGGAGTGGGAGCTGTTGCCAAGCTTGCCGGCCGGTTAATAAAATGCCTTGCGGCCGACCGAATGAACTGGACCCTCCACCGACGAACATCCTTCCATGCAAGTCCTGATTGCCGACGACAGCGTGATCATGCGGCAGTTGTTGCGGGCATGTCTGCAAAGATGGGACTACGAGGTCTTTGCTGCCGATGACGGAGCACAGGCGTGGGATGCGTTCCTGCGAGGCGATTATTCCTTGGTCGTCACCGACTGGCTGATGCCGGAGATGGACGGCCTGGAACTGATCCGCCGAATCCGAAGTCGCGATGTGGGACACTACGTCTACATTATCCTGCTCACCGCCAAGTCGGAGAAAGAGGACCTGATCGTCGCCATGGATACCGGTGCGGACGACTTCCTCGCCAAGCCGTTCGACCAGGATGAGCTTCGCGTCCGCATCCGGGAGGGAGAACGGATCATCAAGCTCGAACGGGCCTTGTCCGAGCAGAATCGCCAACTCCGTGAGACCCAGGCTGCGCTGGTGCAGAGCGAAAAGCTCGCCGGTGTCGGACAGCTTGCGGCGGGCATGGCCCACGAGATCAACAATCCGCTGGCCTACGTGGCGAATAACCTGACCGTGCTGAAGCGCGACGTGCAATCGATCCTTGAGGTGCTCAGTGTCTATCGCACGATGCGCGATGTCCTGGAGCGGGCGGAGCCCCAGCGGGCCGCGGAAGCTTTGCGGCTTGAACGCGACTGCGACCTGCCGTGGATCGAGGAGAATATTTCCCGGCTGTTCGAGTCGTCGCTGGACGGCGTTGCCCGAATGCGCGACGTGGTCAATCAGCTCCGCCAGTTCGCCCGTCTCGACGAAGCGGAACTCGACGAGGTCGACTTGAACGCGGCCCTGCGGTCCACCCTCGACATATTGCGCCGGGAAACGGAAGCGAAGCAACTTTCGATCGAAACGCTTTTCGGGGAGCTTCCGGCGGTCGTCTGCCACTGCGGAAAGGTCAACCAACTGATGCACCAGCTCCTGCTGAACGCGGTCCAGGCGAGCCGGACCGGCGGTACCATCGAGCTTCGCACCGCTGCCGAGCAGGGACAAGCCGTCGTGGAAGTCGAAGACCACGGCTCGGGGATCGATCCCGAAAACCTGCCGCGGATCTTCGATCCCTTTTTCACGACCAGGCCCGTCGGCAGCGGAAGAGGACTGGGGCTGGCCGTATGCTACGGAATCGTGCGCGAGCATGGCGGAACCATCGACGTGAAGAGCCTTCCGGGACTAGGCAGCACGTTCAGCGTCCGCCTTCCCTTTCAGCCGCCCTCGACGGAGAACCGACAACTATGAACGAGCCGAGGAAACATTCCATCCTACTGGTGGATGACGAGCCTGAAGTCCTCTTCTCGCTGAAAGGGCTGCTCCGCCGCGAATTCAACCTGCATACCGCCGAAACCGGCAGCGAAGCCATGGAAATTCTCGCCCGGCACGAGATCCACGTGGTCATGACCGACCAGCGGATGCCCGAAATGACCGGAGTCGAGCTGGTACAGCGCGTGAAGTGCCAGTACCCGGAAGCGATTCGCATCGTGTTTACCGGCTACGCCGATATCAAGTCGGTCATCGATGCGATCAACAAGGGCGGCCTCTACCGCTACATCACCAAGCCGTGGGATCCCGATGAACTGGTCGAACTTCTGCGCGAGGCGGTCGCCGAGTACGACAAGATCGTCCAGGGCAAGCAGTTGCTCGCCGACCTGCAGGACTACGTGCGGCGTTGCCAGGATGTGATCGCCGAGATTCGGAATCCGGAAGTGGGCACACCGGATGCTCGAGCGGATATCGAGTCACTTTTCCAGATCGGCAACGCCCTGCTCGACCGATTACGTACAACAGGCGTATCACCATCTGTCGTGCCAGCGATTCGTACGTGAACTCGAAAGAACCGGTCCTGTTGGTTGTGCTGATCGAAACAGCCGATCTCCGTTGGTATGTGGGGGGGGTCGGGCTGGGGGGTGATGCCGTGCCGTTGGTGCGATCCGCGGCAGGCGATCTGGAGCCGTACATCGGCAGAGAGCTCGATGAGCAGGTGAGTTTTCTTCGGCATCGTCTCGCGGGCGTGCTGCAGCGCGGCTGCGATCGCCTTTGGGCTAAGTCAAAGAAGCCGGTTCACATTGTCTTCATCGCCGACGGACCGTTTGTTCAGGCATCAATGGAACTGACGCAGCGGGTGGGCGAGCATTTCGCGATGTGGATGACCAGCCCGCCCGTCGTATTCTACGTCGGCGAAGGCCGCTTTCGAGCCGGCCAGCGCTTTCCGATGAAACAGATCGCAGGCCAATTGAACGAACAGTACCGCGGTCCTCTCGAAGCAGGCCTCCCGGCGCTCGTCACCGCACACGAAGATTCCGAGGCATGGGAAACCCTGCCGGAGAAAAAAGAACCGCCGGCCCCGGAGTGACTCCGAAGCCGGCGGGCTGATCAGGGGGGGAGCACTGAGCAGGCGACTGCCGATCGGTCCGGGGCGGCCGAACAGCTTCCGCCGTTTCAGCGTTTAGTACATGTCGTGGCCACCGCCGTGTCCGGCCGCGGCCTTCTCTTCTTTCGGCTTCTCGGCGATCACCGCGTCGCTGGTGAGCAACAGTGTGGCCACGCTCGAGGCGTTCTGTAGCGCGGTCCGCGTGACCTTGGTCGGGTCGATCACGCCCGCGGATACCATGTCCTCGTACACACCGGTTGCCGCATTGTAGCCGTTGTTGCCTTTCGCTTCGCTGACTTTCTCGCAGACGATGCCGCCGTCCTGGCCCGCGTTGTCGGCGATCTGGGTCAAAGGAGCACGGCACGCCCGCAGGATGATCTTGTAGCCGACCTCTTCGTCCTGCGCAAGCCCCTCCGGCTTGACGGAGGTCGAGGCACGCAGCAGTGCCACGCCGCCGCCCGGCAGAATGCCTTCTTCGACCGCCGCACGCGTGGCGTGCAGCGCGTCTTCGACGCGGGCCTTCTTTTCCTTCATCTCGCTCTCGGTGGCGGCGCCGACGTTGATCTTCGCCACACCGCCGGCCAGCTTTGCCAGCCGCTCTTCGAGTTTTTCGCGGTCGTAGTCGCTGGTCGTGTTTTCGATCTCGCGCCGCAACTGCTCGATGCGGCCCTTGATCTCTTCGCTGCGGCCGGCGCCCTCGATGACCGTGGTGTTGTCCTTGTCGATCACGATCCGCTTCGCACGGCCGAGGTCGGCGATCGTCACGTTCTCGAGCTTCTTGCCGAGGCTCTCGAACAGCGCCTGGCCGCCCGTGAGAATTGCAATGTCTTCCAGCATGGCCTTGCGGCGATCGCCGTAGCCTGGGGCCTTCACGGCACAGCACTTGAACGTGCCGCGGAGCTTGTTGATCACGAGCGTCGCGAGCGCCTCGCCGTCCACGTCCTCGGCGACGATCAACAGCGGCTTGCCTGCCTGGACGATCGCCTCCAGGACCGGAACCAGTTCCTTGATGTTCGAGAGCTTCTTCTCGTGGATAAGTACATAGGCGTCTTCGAGCACCGCTTCCATCTTCTGCGGATCGGTGACGAAGTACGGCGAGAGATAGCCGCGGTCGAACTGCATGCCTTCGACCCATTCGACCTCGGTAGCCAGGCTCTTTCCCTCATCAACCGTTATAACGCCGTCCTTGCCGACCTTTTCCATCGCCTCGGCCAGCAGGCTGCCGATCTCTTCATCATTGTTGGCGGCAACGCTGGCGACCTGAGCCATTTCCTTCTTCGTCTTGATGGCGATCGACATCTTCTTGAGCCGCTCGATAATGTCGACCACGGCCTTTTCCATGCCGCTCTTGAGCTGGATAGGATTCACGCCGGCAACGACGGCTCGCAGACCTTCGTTGAAAATCGCCTCGGCGAGAATGGTCGCCGTGGTGGTGCCGTCGCCGGCCACGTCGCTCGTTTTCGAGGCGACTTCCCGCACCATCCGCGCGCCCATGTTCTCGTAGACGTCCTCAAGGTCGATTTCCTTGGCGACCGTAACGCCGTCCTTGGTCACCGTCGGCGAGCCAAAGCTCTTCTGCAGGATCACGTTTCGTCCGCGAGGGCCCAGTGTGACCTTGACCGCCTGAGCCAGCTTGGAGACGCCGCGACGCAGTGCATCGCGAGCTTCCTGATCGAAAGCAATCATCTTGGACATTGGTCATATTCTCCTTCGTCTGATAGGGCGAACCGGAAGGCCGCCACGGGATTGGTTCATGATTGGGTCCTGCCGGCCCGGTGCGGGCCTGCGGCTCACTCGATCACCGCCAGAATGTCTTCTTCGCGCATCAGCAGCAGTTCGCGGTCGCCCACCTTGAACTGCTCGCCCGCATAGGAACTGAACAGGACCCGGTCCCCCGCCTTCACCTGGAACTCGGCGCGGGATCCGTCCTCGAGCAGCCGACCGTTGCCCAGTGATACGACCGTGCCTCGGGCGGGTTTGTCTTTCGCGGTATCCGGCAGCACGATACCGCCGCTGGTCACCTCCTCGGCCGCCTCACGCTCCACGACGACACGATCGCCCAGTGGCTGGAGCTTCAGTTCGCCCACGGCCGGTTTCTTCTTCTCTGCAGTTGCGGTCTTCTTCGCCATTGCTTGCTCGCCTCCGAAGTTCTGGAAATCGAAAATCCGTTGAAAAGGTGGCTCCGTTCGGGGCGGGGCCACCGGGCAAATCGGCTGCCAAACTGCGCACCCGCTGCGCTCGGCGACGGGGAAAAGCAATCGGCGCGCCAAAGCCTCGGTCGAAGCCGCAAACCTATACCTTAAAAAGGCTTATGGCGTCCATCGAGTCTCAGGACCTGCCGTCTGGCCGCCACGCTGGCAGCGCCGAGCCAGGAAAGAATTCTTCGACTGCCGAATTGGCAGCCCGATGGAGCCGGCGGAGCCGACGTTCGGGCCACTGCGGAAAACCGGGGGCCCGGACGGTTGCTCTTCCGTGTTGTTCGAGCCTGCTACCTGAGCGTCAGCACACTTCCTTGAACTTGCTTTTCGGCGCTCCGCAGACCGGGCACTTGTCGGGGGCCTCGCCCACGTGGGTATGGCCGCAGACATCGCAGACGTAGATGGCCGCAGGCGTCAGATCCTTGCCTGATTCCAACGTCTCCAAAGCCTGGCTATAAAGTCCGTAGTGCGTCTTTTCGACGGTATTGGCGTTGCGGAACGAGATCAAGGCTGCCTTGTGCCCTTCGGCTTCGGCCTGTTTGATGAACTCAGGATACATCTCCTTGAACTCGTGTCCCTCGCCATCGATAGCCACCTGAAGGTTCTGCTTCGTGTCCCCGATGCCCTTCATTACCCGCAGATGAGCGTGGGCATGGACCGTCTCAGCAGCGGCGGCGGCCCGAAAGAGCTTGGCGATCTGGGGATAGCCCTCGGCGTCCGCCTTGGCAGCAAAGGCAAGGTATTTGCGGTTGGCTTGGCTCTCACCGGCGAAGGCGGCCTGAAGATTGTCTTGGGTGGACATGGAACGCTCCTTGTCTTGGTTGGGTTGTTGGGTATTGGGTGAGGGTTTCGAAAATTGTGGCGGGCACCAGCCGATCCCGGCTCACTCCATCCTCAAACTCATCATGGATGTATCCCGCAGACGGTACATTCGTATCGAGCCATGTCGCCACCTTCGTTGGAGGTTCTGTCCGTTGTGAGAGCCTTATCCTTTTTTGCGACACTCACGGCACACGCCGACGAAGTGGACGGAGAAGTCCTCGATCTCGAAACCTTCAGCATCGACGTCGGGCGGGCGAAGCCGGTTCAGCCGAGCGTCCTCCCAATCGATCACCTTGTGACACTGTTTGCAGATCAAGTGGTGGTGGCGCCGAACCTTACCATCATAGCGAACCGCAGGACCGGGATGGTGAAGGCGGCGGATCATCCCCATGTCCACCAGGGCGTCGAGCACCCGATAGACGGTAGTTCGGGAGATGTTCGGAACTCGCTCCTTCGCGACCTCCACGATCCGGTCCGCCGTGGGGTGGTCGTCTCGTTCGAGGACTGCTTCCAGCACCACCTGACGCTGGACCGTCAGCGGTACACCCTGGCGGCGGCACAGCGACTCAAATTCCAGGAGCCTTTCGGCGATCTGTTCGGGATTCATGGGTGCACCAGCGGTAATCTATCCTGAATGGTATTTTATGTCAACAAGGAGTGTACCCACAGTCCTGAACGGGATCGCAGACGTTTGGGTGGATCGGCAAGGCCGCCCCTAAGAAGGCCGCCTGCCGTTCGTCAAGAGGTTCGCTCTGCGTATTGAAGGAGGACAAGTGGAAAGTGGGTGAGACAAGAGTATTCGAGTGTGCCGACTGTGGGGCTTCGTTGACCGGAGAGGCCAAGCAAACGCTTTTGTGCTGGTGAACGATTGGACGAGACGCTGCCTGGCGAGATAAGTGCAATCAAACAAGCCACTTACGACGATTCGCAAGCGGCTTTCATTAGCGGAGAGGACAGGATTGCTTTCTTCATTCTCCCAGCTTAATTCGGAACGATCATGGAGGAAAGACGGTGAAATCGTCCCAAGTCGTGATTGAGGCCAAGAATATCCGAGACAGGACAATGATTTCTGGTCGGCTTTTGCCGCGACTGCCGTTCGCGGCTGCTGGGTTGTGGATGCTGCTGGTGCTTTTCGGAGCACAAGCCACAGCTTGCGAGTGGACTGACGTGAGCAAATACAAGCCTTCTAAGATCAACATCCAGCGACAATTGGAGGGTCTTCTATCGATGTTGGTTGAGGGCGACACCGTGGTGGTGGGCTGGTGAAAAGTTGCCTGCGAGAGCGTTGGCTGTTTTTGTTCCGACCCCAAAAAATACGGCAAAATCGCTCTGCCTTGCGTGGTGTGTGGAACAGAAATGGGGCCCGAAACCGTCTCTTTTCACCAGCCCACCGTGGTGGTCGCGTTCAGCGGGCATGGAGTCCACTTGGACAAAACCAGTTACCTTTGTCCAATGGAAGCGTCCTTGAAAGATCCTGAACGGACGCTGCTGTCGGCTATTTCGACTCCCGGCCCTTCTTCCACTGCGGCCAGATTCCCGCCTCCTGTGCGGCCCGGATCCGCTTGCCTTCGTAGCGCGGCCAGTCGAACGGCGGCCAGGTCGGACACTCCTGGCGAACTTCGTAAAAGAGGTCCTTGAGATTCTCCGCCATAACAGCCACGCGCTCGGGTTCCGCCCGGGCCAGATCGTTGGTCTCGCCGAGGTCGTCGCGGAGGTTGTACAGTTCGAACGCGCTCGGTTCGGCCGTTTTGATTGCCTTCTGGCTCTCCGCCGTGATACCGGCCGTCGGTTTCTCTTCGGGCGTGTCCAGATGAGCAAGCAGTTTCCAGTCGCCGAGCCGCAGGGCCACCTTGGGCTTGCTCGATGCGTAATGGAACTGCCAGTAGAGCGGCGTCTTCCTTTCGATCGGCCTCCCCTCGAGAACCGGCAAAAAGCTCGTTCCGTCGAGTGGGCGATCCTTGGGGGCCTCGATTCCAACGAGTTCACAAACGGTCGGCAAGAAGTCGAGTCCGCTGACCGGCTCGTCGCAGACTTCTCCGGCGCGCACGTGGCCGGGCCATCGCAGAATGCCCGGCACCCGGATCCCGCCCTCGTAAAGATGTCCCTTCTTGTGACGCAGCGGGCCCGCCGAGCCGTGCGGGTGATAGTTGGTAATCGCAGGCCCGTTATCGCTGGTGAAGAACACGAGCGTGCTGTCGCGGAGCTTCAGCCGGTCGAGCGCCTGCATCAACAGCCCGAAAGCGTGGTCCAACTGCGTGACGTTTCCGTGATGGACCGGCAGGCTCGGGTCGTCGGACGCGTACATCTCGACGAATTGCTTGTCGGTGGCGATCGGCTCGTGCGGCTCGTGGAAGCACACGAACAGGAAGAACGGCTTCTCGGGATCGCGTCCGCTTTCGAGCCAGCGGATCGCTTCGCCGGCCACCAGCGGCCCGGAAAAACCTTCGAGGCGGCCGACCGGCCTGCCGTTGCGGACGAAGTTGTCCGGATCGTGATGGCAAGGCAGGGCGTTGTTCTGCGTCGAGAACCAATGATCGAAGCCGTGGTCGCCGGGCTGCGGCTGCCCGGGCAGATTGAACTGCCCGTTGAGGTGCCATTTTCCGGCGTGGCAGGTGGAATATCCGGCGCGCCGCAACAAGGTCGCCGCCGTAATCTCGTTGCGGCCGACGTGCATCGGCGAAAACATGGGAATCCAGTTGTAGACGCCGACGCGGTTGGGAGTGCGGCCGGTCATCAGGCCCGTTCGCGACGGGGAGCAGTTTGCCGCGGGAGCGTAGTAGCTCGTCAGCCGTATCCCCTCCGAAGCGAGCTGATCGAGGTGCGGGGTCTTGATGACCGGATTGCCGTAGCACGCCAGGTCGCCATAGCCCAGGTCGTCGGCCAGCGCGACGAGGATGTTAGGTGGATTCGATTTCGCGGCAGAAGCGGCCTCCGCCTGGTAGAACAAGGGCGCGAGCATCACGATCGGCAGGAGTCTGATGATGAAAGAGTTCATCGCTTCTCCTCAATCAGGCGAGGTTTCGACACTTCGAAGACCAACAGGCGAGCATTGATAAGCAGCCCGGCTGCAGCCCGGGTTTTCCCGATTATGCGGGCTCCAGCACCTGGAGCAAGGTCCCGACCACCATGTCCTTGACCTGTTTGCGGTATTCGACCATGTGCGGGGCCATCAGGTGGCGTTCGAGAGCTTCAATGCTCTCCCATTTCTCGAGGACCACGACCACGTTTTCCCTCGCCGGGGGCTGCAAACCGATGTTGGTCGGCACGTCGATCATCGGCCCGTACTCGATGCATCCGTTCTCGTCCCGGACCATCGGAACGATCTTGTGGAATTCCGCCAGGAAGTCGGCGCGCCGGCCGTCAGAGACCTCGATCGTGGCAACGACGCAAATCATGTTCTTGCTCCGCAATGGTTGATAGGGTTCACGATTGGCCCGCCTCGATCCTCGCGTGATGGATTGCAAGATTCTTCACCAACTCCAAATCGGGCTCGACGCCGAGGCCGGAGTCGGACCAAAGCTGGACGCGGAGCTTTCCATCGGAAGCGTCTTTGGCGGCCGCGAGAGGTTCGAAGAGATCCTGCTGGAAAATCGCCTGCGACGGAAAGTAGTCGGCCGGATAGTTGAAATTCGATTTGGTCGCCATGGCGAGCACCGCACGGGTGCCGATGGCGCTCTGCGGCGCGGCTCCCGCCCGGCAGGGAACTCCGGCGTCGCGGCAGGCGTCGTGAATGGCGATCGCGGGCGTGATCCCGCCCACGCGGCCCGGGCGAATGTTCATGTACCGGCAACTGTGCAGCTCAAGGGCCATGTCCGCCTGTTCGGGCGTGGTGACGGCCTCATCCAGGCATACGGGTGTGCGAATCGCCTCCTGAACCATCGCATGGCCTACCAGATCGTCCGGCGGCAGCGGCTGCTCGACCATCGTCATGGCGAAGTCATCCATGCGGCAGAGCAGCTCCATGTGGTCCAGCCGCATCGTCCCTTCGACGTCGGTGTGGAAGTCTTCGACGGGAAATTCCTGGCGTACCACGTTGAGCATGTGGACATCCCAGCCGGGGCGAAGCTTGAGTTCGACTCGGCTGTACCCTTCGTCGAAGGCCCGCCGGATCGATTCCAGCAGTTCGTCGATCGTGTCCATGCGGTCGAAGGAAGTGCCCACCTCGAGCGATTCGCACTGGCTGTCGAAGAGCTTGTAGAGCGGCAGATTCTGCGAGCGGGCTTTCAGGTCCCACCAGGCGATATCCACGGCAGCCTTGGCGAAACGGTTACCCTGAAACGGCGCCAGCCGGCCCTGCAGCGCGTTGCCCGAATCGATCCACCGGCCCACGATCGCCGGAGCGAGCCACTGCCGGATGCAGCCGAACACGCTTTCCGCCCATTCGGAAGCCGCCAGCGGGGCGTTTCCCGGAGTTGCTTCCCCCCAGCCGGCATTCTCGCCGCTCTCGATCCGCACCAGCACGGTCTGGAGCTTGTCGAACTCGCCGAAGTCGGTCCGCTGCGCACGGAGCAAGGGCAAAGCCACGTGGTAAATGTCGATCGCGTCGATTTGCATCAGTTTGCCTGCAAGTGATAAAAGTACACCCGTTGCCAATGGTACAGCCGGCGGGCTCTGCAGCGGTTCTGTTCCCGCCCGGGCTCGCTACTGCCGCTGGGCAGCCTCGATTGCCTTGAGCAGGCCGCTCGCCTTGTTGAGGGTTTCGTGCCATTCATTCTCAGGGACGCTGTCGGCGACAATCCCGGCGCCTGCCTGGACGTATGCCGTGGCATCCTGGACGACGATCGTCCGCAGCGCAATGCAGGTGTCCATATTGCCGCTGAAATCGAAATAGCCGACCGCCCCGGCGTAGGGCCCGCGGCGATGCGGCTCGATCTCGTCGATGATCTGCATGGCTCGGACCTTCGGAGCCCCGGATACGGTACCCGCGGGCAGGCATGCCTGCAAGGCATCGAACGCCGTCTTGCCGGGGGCCAGGTGCCCGGTGACGTTCGACGTGATGTGCATTACGTGGCTGTAGCGCTCGATGGTCATCACGTCGCTGAGCTTGACCGTGCGATACTGGGCGACGCGGCCCACGTCGTTGCGGCCCAAGTCGACGAGCATGACGTGCTCGGCGCGTTCCTTCGGGTCGGCCAGGAGTTCCTCGGCCAGCCGGCGGTCTTCCTCTTCGGTCGCGCCGCGGCGGCGTGTTCCGGCCAGCGGCCGGGTCGTTACCTCGCCGTTGACGACGCGAACCATGATTTCCGGCGAACTGCCCACCAGCGTGACGCTTGGCGTTCGCACGTAGAACATGAACGGACTGGGATTGATCACCCGCAGACTTCGGTAGATCTGGAACGGGTGCACCCGGATGGGAACTTCGAGACGCTGGCTGAAGACCACCTGGAAAATGTCGCCCGCGCGGATGTACTCCACGCACTTTTCCACCGCCTTCTCGAAGTCCGCCTGCGTGAAGTTCGACCGATACGGCAAGGTGGGCGCTCCCACCGTGGAGACATCGAATGGCCGAAGATCGTTCGACGTGGCGGACAGTTCGTCAACCAGGGAGTCGACGCGCCCGCATGCCTCGTCGTAAGCAGGCCGCAGACCGACGCCGGGTTTGTCGAGCCGCGCCATGGCGACGACCACGACCGTCTTGGTGACGTGGTCGAACACAACCATTTGGTCGTAGAAGGCAAAACCCAAATCAGGGACGTGGCGGTCGTCCGGCGGAGCGTTGGGGAGGTCTTCGACATAACGAACAACGTCATAGCCGGCATATCCGACCGCACCGCTGACGAACGGGGGAAGTTCCGGAAGGGTTGCCGCACGGACGCTTTCGATACGACGGCGCAATTCGTCCAGCGGGTTGGCCGACTGATACTGACGAGTCACCAGGATCGGAGCCCCGGATGCGGATACTCCGGAGGGCGAGTTCACCGTCACGCGATCCTGGTAGGCTTCGATCTCCAAAAACGGGTGGGTCGCGAGGAAGCTGTAGCGGCCCACCTTCTCGCCGCCCACGACGCTCTCGAACAGGCACGCGCACCGGCCCGCATCGATACGGTGGAAAGCGCTGACCGGCGTAAGCGAGTCGCTCACCAGCCGGCGATAAACGGGCACCAGGTCCGCGTCCGCGGCGAGACGCGAAAACTGCTCGAAGTCGGGGTGGTGAATCGAGTGCGTTGCTGTGGCCATAGTCCTGCAATGTAACAGGGGCGTCGGACTAGGGCAACGGTAAGAGCGAAGTGTAACGATCGCGCAAGACGAATGCTTTGCGGTTGTCTTGACAGCGGGTAGAGTGGCGTTAGAATCCTTTTGGTGGAGGGAGTATTTACCCCACATCTGGGAAGTGTCTTAATTCCGCGTCTTCGCGGTTGGCGGGGCCGGGCGCGGCGGTAACGCCGTTCAAGGTCCCGGAGGTCGAGTTCGACATGAAATGCCAAAAGTGCGACAAACCGGCGACCTTCCACATCACGGAGCTGACGGGAGGGAAGCCTCAGGAACTGCATCTGTGTGAAGACCATGCGCGCGAGTACCTGACCCAATCGGCGAACGAGCCAACCACCGCCACGAGCATGGCTGCCGCCCTGGCGCAGCAGATGGCCCAGCAGATGACGGTCGGCCAGACCGCCGAGGAGTTGGCGAAGCTCGACCAGCAGGTCTGCCCGGTGTGCGGGATCAGCTTTTACGAGTTCCGCAATCAGGGACGATTGGGATGTCCGTACGATTATACGTGTTTTGAGAATCAGCTCGAGCCCTTGATTCTCAACATCCACGGCGAGACGGAACACGTCGGCAAGACGCCCGCCCGCTCCGCCACGGGAAGCGGGCGTCGAACGGAGCTGATCCGATTGAGGCGCGAAATGAAGGAAGCCGTCGAAGCGGAGAACTACGAACAGGCTTCTGAACTGCGAGATCAGATTCGCCGTATCGAGATGGAGGCGAGTGCTTAGGCGCAGCGCGTATACGGGAGCGGGATTCGAGGCAGCGGCAATACGGAAGCTTGGGTGATGCTGTGGAACTTGACAAACTGACGCAAAATCCCGGTGAATGGCTTCGGGGTTCGGGACCGGAATCGGACATTGTCATCAGCAGCCGCATCCGCCTGGCTCGCAATCTGGCGGATTTTCCTTTCATCAGCCGGGCCACGGAGCAGGATCGCAATCAGATCGAGCACTCCCTCAAGGAGACCATTCTTGCGACCGAGAACGGCAACGAACTTCTGTACGTCGACGTCGAAGAGCTCGGCACGATCGACCGCCAGTTGCTGGTCGAACGCCACTTGATCAGCCGCGAGCACGCGGAGGGCCGCGGATCGCGCGCGGTCGCGATCGACCGCGCCGAGAGATTCAGCCTGATGATCAATGAAGAAGACCATCTACGCATCCAGGTCATGCAAAGCGGTTTCGCCCTGCAGAGCGCATGGGATTACATCAACCGAATCGATGACCTGATCGAGAGCAAAGTCACCTACGCCTACCACCAACGGCTCGGCTACCTGACCGCCTGCCCGACGAATGTCGGGACCGGTATGCGCGTCAGCGTGATGCTGCATCTCCCGGCGCTGGTCATCACGCGGCAGATCGACAAGGTGTTCCGCAGCCTTCAGAAAATCAGCCTGGCGGTTCGCGGTCTGTTCGGCGAAGGCTCGCAGGCGATGGGCGATTTCTACCAGATCAGCAACCAGATCACCCTCGGGCGAAGCGAGACCGATCTGCTCAAGCAGGTGGGCGACATCGTTCCGGTCATCATCGATTACGAGCGGCAGGCTCGCGATTTCCTGGTGCGGGAGAGCCACGAGAATCTTCACGACCGCGTGAGCCGTGCCTATGGTATTCTTCGCACTGCCCAGACAATCAGCTCGGAAGAGACGATGCACCTGCTGTCGAGCGTGCGCATGGGTGTAAACCTGGGGCTGATCGAGGATTTGCCGATTCCGGCCGTGAACGAGCTGTTTATCCTCACCCAGCCGGCTCACCTCCAGAAGCTGAGCGGGTCGGAATTGGACACGGCCGACCGCAACATCGAGCGGGCCCGCTACCTCCGCCGGCATCTCAACAAGCAGCAGGACTCCGACGGAGCGGAGAAGAACTGACCGCCAACGGCTTTTACAGCCTATCCCAAAACCTCGCGGGGAGAAGGGGACAGGCACATTTTGCTCCGAAGACTCCGCAAAATGAGCCAGTCCCCGACGGTTTTGCGATAGGCTCTTAGCCGAGCTTTCTTCGCATCGCTTCGACCACCTCCGGCGGCAGGAAGCGGACCAGGGCTTCATCACCCGCCAGCGGCGCGATCTGCTTGATCAGCGAGCTGGAGACGTGGGCCAATTCGCCGTCGGCAATCATGAACAGCGTCTCGACCTCCGGCGCGAGACGCCGGTTCGCCATCATCATGGTCAACTCGGCGGCAATGTCGGTGATGGGCCGTACGCCGCGGACCATGACGGCAGCACCGCATTGCTTGACAAACTCGACGGCGAGACCGGAAAACGTGCGGATCTCGACATTGTCGAGATGGGCCGTGGCCGAACGGATCAGTTGCCGGCGTTCCTCCGGCTCGAACATCGCCGATTTCTCGATATTGATGCCGACACCCACGATCAGCCGATCGAAAAGCCGGCTCGCCCGTTCCATCACGTTGAGGTGGCCCAGAGTGATCGGGTCGAAGGAACCGGGATAGACGGCGACGCGGGGGCTCAATTCAGCCATAGCTCAACCTGTTCGCGATGCTGGAGGTTATGTCGACTTCAGCGCATCCACAAGACGTTCGATGTCCGCCGAGTTGTTATAAGCATGCGGACTGATCCGAAGCAAGCCGCCCCGAAAGCTCAGGACCACGCCCCGCTCGAGACACGCCTGGCGAACTGCCTGGAGGTCGCGCCCGGGCAAGTCGAACACCACGATCCCGCTTCTGCGCTCCGCCGAACGGTCGCTGCGGATTACGGCTCCGATCGTCTGGAGCCGGTCGCAGGCCAGTTCGGTAGTCTCGAAAATTCGCTGCGAGATTGCTGGGATGCCCGCTTCTGCCAGCAACTGCATGCTTGCCCGAAGAGCGATCAGGCCCGCCATGTTCTGAGAGCCGCCTTCGTAGCGTTCCGCCGTCGGCTTCAGCACTAGCTCGATGTGCGAAAAGTCGTGCGCGTGGGCCACGCTGTTCCAGCCAACGCCCAACGGCCGAAGGCGGTTGAGATGCTCCTCTCGGATGTAGAAGACGCCCGCCCCTTCCGGCCCCAAGAGCCACTTGTGCCCGTCGGCGGCGAGAAAGTCGACCGGCGTTTGGGCAAGGTCCAGCGGCAGCACGCCGAGCCCCTGAATGGCGTCGATGAACAGAAGCGCCCCACGGCGATGCGCGAGGTCGGCCATCCGGGAGAGGTCATTGCGCCAACCACTCGAGTAGCTGACCCAACTGACCGAGACGATTCGCGTCCGCCGATCGCAAGCGGCCTCAAGCTGTTCCAGATCGACTCGCCCCTGCTGTGTCGGGACCCGACGCGTTGCCACCCCCCGACTGGCTAAATTCATCCAGGGGTACTGGTTGGAAGGAAATTCGTCGGCCAGCGTCACCACGTTGTCGCCCTGCTGCCAGGGAAAACCTTCGGCAACAAGGCTGATTCCCTCGGTCGTGTTCCGAATCAGAGCGACCTCCGCTGGTCGGGCGCCCATCAGGCCGGCCGCGAGATCCCGCAGCGCGGCGACTTGTCGGCTCCACGAAGGCCAAACCGTATCTCCTTCTGTGGCAGCGTTTTGTGCCCAGTCGATGAGCGCGTCGCGCGCCGGGCGGGGCAACGGCGAAACCGCTGCGTGGTCGAAATAAGCCCATTTTTCAACGACCGGCATCTGCTCCCGAAAGCGGTCCCACCCGGTCGCGGCCGTGGCGGTGTTGTCATTCAATGAACTCAATGGTACCATCCTCCCTTCCGGCGGAAGATTCTCTCCACGTGTTCCAAATTGCCCGAACTCTGTCTCCGGCCGTAATTCTCTGGCCCGTGGTGGTAGAGACAAGGTTGACGGTGAACTATACTAGAGCGTTTGTGGAGCATACGCGAGATCGGGCCACCTTGGTAGGATAGCTTCGATGCCCAAAGCACTTTGTATCCTCGGCATGGTGATCGCCGTGCTGTTGCTCTTATTGTTCGGCCTCGATCTCGCGCTCGGGATCCCCTTTTCAGGGGCCAGCGGCGTCATGGATATTGGATTCCTCATTGCCGCGGCGATTCTGGGCTACCTGAGCTGGGCGACGTTTCGGGAACAAGTCTGATCGGTGTCAGGAAGCGTTCGATCGTTCGCAATCGCCGAGAATTGCGCCGACTAGCCCGTCGACCGTAAACTCACTTGCTTCCGCCGCAGGTGGGAAGCCCAGATCGGCCAGTACGCTCGAAGTGATCGGGCTGATGCTGGCCAGCCGGGCTTTTCGCAGGCAGTCGCCAAACATCCGGACGAGCGATCTGGCGATTGCGGAACTGGTGACGGTGACCCAGTCGATCTCCCCGGCAGCAAGCGCATCGGCGATTTTCGGGTCCGGGCTTTTAACGTCCCTGCTTTCGTAGACGACGACTTGATCGACCAGTCCGCCTGCCGCTCGCATGGTTTCCGCCAGCACCTCACGTCCGCGACTTGCGCGTGCCAAGAGGAAGCGAGTACCCCGGGCCTCCCCTGCAAGCGACTCGGCCAGCGATTCGGCACGGTAGCTGGAAGGAATTCGATCCGCTCGCAATCGATAGAGCATCAGGGCTTCGGCCGTGCCGGGGCCGATCGCGGCTAACCGCGTTCTTCCGAGCCGCCGCACATCTCCGCCGGTCTCGATTAGCCGTTCTAGCAGCATTCGCACGCCGTTGGCACTGGAAAACACGACCCAGTCGTAGGCTTCCAACCTGCCAATCGCCCGGTCGACGGCATCCCAGTTGGCTGGCGGTGAGATCTCGATCGCCGGTTGTACCAGGACTTCGGCCCCCAGTTCTCCAAGCGGCGCGGCGAGATCCCCGGCTTGATCGCGGGGCCGCGTGACGAGCACGCGCGTACCGAACAAAGGTCTCGAGGTAAACCAGCAGGTCTCCGCGGCGAGGGCCGCCACCTCGCCGACGACAATGACGGCAGGCGGCCGCAATCGGTTTTGAGCAATCAGGTCTGCCACCGTGCCCAGCGTGCAGCGGAAGCTCTGCTGGTCGCTCCACGAGCATCGGTGGACGACTGCCACCGGCGTGTCGGCGGGTTTGCCCCGTTGCATGAGTGCCTGACTCCATTGCCCGGCGGACGTGACTCCCATGTAGAAGACCAAGGTTCCGGGGAAATCGGCCAAGGCACCGTAGTCGAGATGCGGTTCCTTCTTGCCGCGCCGCTCCTGGCCGGTTACCAGCGCGATCGCCGAAGCATGCTCGGCATGCGTAAGAGGGATTCCCGCGTAGCCGGCCACCGCAAGCCCCGCCGTGACGCCCGGCACGGTCTCGTACGGGATACCGGCGGCGCGAAGCGCTCCCGTCTCCTCAACGCTGCGTCCGAAGACATCAGGATCCCCTCCCTTGAGGCGCACGACGACGCGGCCGTCAAACGCCGCTTGCACCATTCGCGCGTTGATTTCCTCCTGCTCGACAACTCGCCCCAACCGATGCCCTCCAAGGCAGACCAGCTCAGCCGTTGGTGAGGCATGACGCAGGACAGCCGGGTTCACCAGGTAGTCATATAGGACGAGATCAGCTCGACCAAGGCACTCAGCCCCCCGCAAAGTGACAAGTCCTGGATCTCCGGGCCCTGCGCCCACAAGATAAACCGTACCAGGGCTTTGCTGTTCATTCATCGCCATCGCTGCGGAGAAGCACGGACGTTGTGTTGCGGTGTCAAAGTGGTAGAATAGTTCCAACCGACACGGCTGGGTAGTAAGATGGGTGGTAGATTGAGGTGGGCTGGCCGCCTCCGGCATTCTGTTCCTTGAACTGGCGGGCTGACGATGTCTGATGCTCCACAGACCGGCGATGCCATTTCGCCTGCGAAGCGAAAGTCGCTTCAAAAGGCGTTCGAGCATGCCAACAAGGTGATGGGCCAGGAGAACTACGATTACGCGGCGGAATTGCTCACGCAATGCGTCATCGGCGATCCGGGCAACTTCGCTTATGTTCAGACGTTTCTGGGAAACCTCAAAAAGAAATATAGCGATAAGAAGGGCGGGAAGCTTGCCTTCTTCCAGGGGGTCGGGTCAAAGAACCTGCTCAAGAAAGCGTCGCTGCAGAAAGATTGGCACGGCGTGATCAAGTCGGGCGTGGAACTGCTGAAAAAGAACCCATGGGACGTGCCCACTCTCACCAATATGGCGGCAGCCGCCGACGCTCTGGGATTTGACGACGTCCAACTCGCCTATCTGAAGACCGCCCTGGAAGCCGACCCCAAGGACCCGAATGTCTGCCGGCTTTGTGCGCTAGCGCTGGGCGAGCGGGGCGAATTCGATCAGGCAATGAACCTGTGGGTCCGAGTTCAGCAGGCTCGGCCTGACGACGAGGAGGCCCCTCGCGAAATCGGCCGATTGACGGTCGAAAAGACAATTGCTCGCGGCGGATACGAAGACTCGGAACGTTCGAAGAAGGCTGGCAAGAAAGGTGCAGACTTCGAGGAGGAGGAGGGACAGACTCCCCAGCAGCGGATGTTGCGAGAGATCAAGCGGCATCCGGAGAAGCTGACGACGTACATCGAATTGGCGAATCTCTACCTCGGTGAGAAACAGTACGAGCAGGCCGAGGAAATCCTCCGCAAGGCTCACGAGGTTTCGGGTGGCGACCCCGAGATGCTCGAACGGCTCGAGGATGCACAGATCACCGGCATGCGATACCGCCTCACCGAACTGCGAAAGAGGGCCGAAGAGACCAAAGACAAGCAACTCGCCGCACAGCACAATCAATTGCTCGGCAAGATCAAGGCCAAGGATCTTGAGATTTACAAGCACCGCTGTGAACGATTCCCCAGCAATCTCGCGTTTCGGTACGAGTTGGGCCGGCGCCTGCAGCAGGTGGGCCGGCATAAGGAAGCGATCGTCGAGTTTCAGCAGGCGAAAAACGATCCTCGATTCCGGGGTCTCTGCAATCTGCACCTCGGGCAGTCGTTCCAAGAGATCAATCAGCATCGGCTCGCTCTGAACCACTATGAGTCGGCTGTTCAGGATATCTCCGACCGCAACGCCGATGACCGGAAACAAGCCCTCTATCTGGCGGGTAAGCTGGCCGTAATTATGGAGAACCTGGATGCCGCGAGCCGATACCTCACTGCGCTGGCTGAAATGGACTTCTCTTACAAAGACGTTTCAAGTCTACTAGACGAAGTGGACCGGAAACGCGATCATTAGGAAACCTATCGAACGGAACTGACTACACAGTTTGCCTCCAGCCACCAGGGGTGGCAACCCCAGGCGCTGGGGGCGATTTTCGATTCCCGATCAGAATTGTTGACTCACTATGCCCAACATCAAAAGCGCCAAGAAACGCCTTCGGCAGAACATCGTCCGGCGAGCCCAGAACCGTTCGACCAAGAGTGAGCTGCGGACCCAGTGCCGCAAGGTCCGTGAGGCCGTTGCGGCCGGCAACGTGGAGACGGCTGAATCGGAGTTTCGACTGGCTACCAAGAAGCTGGACCGTGCCGGCGACCGGCGGGTGATTCACCCCAACGCCGCCGCTCGTGTCAAATCGCGGCTTTCCGCGAAGATCAAGGCGCTAAAGCAGGGCAGCGCTGCGGCTTCCTAAGAGCCTGTCAAAACCGTTGGGGACTGGCTCATTTCGCGGAGTCTTCGGGGCGAAATGTGCGTGTCGCCTTCTCTCGACCCGGTGTCGGGATCTGGACTACGAAGCCTGAGATCGTCTATTTCGCCGGGAACTCGATCTGTTCGGCGTCGAAAACCGGGCCTTCTACGCAGGTCCGGCGATAGTCCCATGTACCGTCGTAATCGCGGACTTTTGCCACACAACTGAAGCAGACTCCGATGCCGCATGCCATGGGCGTTTCAAGCGACACCTGACACGGTACGCCCAAATCTCTCGCCACCTTGGCCGTGCTTGCCATCATCGCTTCCGGACCACAGCAGACGATCCTCGCCGTCAGATCCCAGCCCGCGACCACCGGCCGAAGCAGATCGGTTACGAACCCGGGCCGGCCTGCGGAACCATCGTCCGTGGACACGTGGACTTCAACGCCAATTCGCTCGAAATCGGCAACGCCGGCGAGATACTCCCTGCTCCGGACCCCGTAGCAGAGCGTAACCTTGGCGGCCTTGGATACCTCGCGAGCCGGATCCCCGTACGACTTCAGTCCAAGATATTCCTTGGCCAAAGCCAAGAACGGCGTCTGGCCAATGCCACCGGCCACCATGATCAAGTGTTCGGCCGGCGTCCCCGGAAAGCCGTTTCCCAAAGGCCCCCAGATCTCTAGCGGCTGTCCCGTCCGGTACATAGCAAGCCGTCGAGTCATCTTGCCGATCGCCAGATAGACGATGTCGAGCCCTGCCGTGGCCCGGCTCGTTGCTTGCACCGTGTCATAAACGGCCAACGGACGCCCCAGCAAGGGATCGTCGCTACCGGCCAGCCGCATCATGATGAACTGGCCGGGAACGATGCGGCCGGCAATCTCCGGGCACCGAAAACGGAGCCGGTAAGTATCACGCGCAAGCGGAACGTTCTCCTCGACGGTAACGGTGCCGTGCCACGCCCGGTCTGCGTAGCTAGCGCGATGTTCGGATGCTGTCATCGTTGCACTCGATCGGAGTACTTCACCAGGTGCTTGAGACGGTTGACTTCCTCACGGCTGAGGCGGCGAAATTCGCCCGGTACAAGCGGTCCCAGCCGGACGGGTCCGACTGCAATCCGGGTCAGCCTGAGCACTTTGTGGCCCACACGAGCCAAGATGCGACGGATCTCGCGGTTCTTTCCTTCCTCGAGCGACATCTCAAGGAGCGTGCTCTGCTTCTGCTGCCTTTTGACGCGAATATCGGCAACTCTCGCGACGCCTTCGGCCAGGTGGATGCCCCGGCGAAGCTGGTCGAGCACTTCGCGGCCAGGCTGCCCGGCGACCAGCACGCGGTACGTCTTTCTAACCCGGTACCTGGGGTGGGTCAGACGATTCGCCAATTCACCATCGTTCGTCAGCAGAATAAGACCGTCACTGTTCAGATCGAGACGTCCTACCGGAAACAGCCGCTCGGGACCCGCAGGAATCAAGTCGACCACACGAGGGCGACCAGAAGGGTCTCGATTCGTCGACACGACCCCGGCGGGCTTGTTGACGGCGTAGTAGACCAACCGAGGGCGTCGGAGGGGAACGCCATCCACGCGAATCTCCTGCCGAGTGGGATCCGCTCGCGTACCGAGCTCGGTTACCACCTGCTTGTCGACCTCGACGCGACCGGTCTGGATCAGTTCCTCACATTGCCGCCGACTTCCGAATCCCGCTGCAGCCAGCGTCTTCTGAAGTCGTTCGGCGGTGGACTCCGGTGCCGCGCCCGATTGTGGTCTGCGGCGTGGCCGTTTTTGCTGCGGGCGTTTTGGCATCGTAATGATCAGGATCTCAGGTCGGAAGCGAAGAGGTAGAGACCTCCATCCTAGCGAAAAAGATACAGGGGATTCGGGCACAAGTGGGGTTACAGCAATATTCTCAGAGGCCCCGACAAGGGGGCGTGGCTCCGAGCCAAGCATCCGCCAAACACGGCAAACAGGCGTCTCGGTGAGTTGCCTGTCCCCGTTTTGTGAGGGCTGCTTATACCTGGGAGTAACGAGAGAATTCGGCCAAAGCTCAAGCTGATCCCGGGGCCAGTGACCATATACTGCCGAAACGCCGCGGCAAATGGAGACGAACGGGCTCGAACCGTCAACCCCCGGCTTGCAAAGCCGGTGCTCTCCCAATTGAGCTACGTCCCCGGGCAAGAAGCTTTCCTAAGGATGGGGCCGCCACACGACCGGTGGCGGAAAAATCTACCACCGTTCCGTTCGCCGGCTTCTTGCAAGGCTTGGCTACCGGTCTGCTCACCAGGGGGGCAGATCTCGAAACAAAATCAGAGTGGGCGCACGAAGATTCGAACTTCGGACCTCGTCCTTATCAGGGACGCGCTCTAACCAACTGAGCTATGCGCCCGATTTTGACCCCCCGAGAGGCTCAGCGCTCTGCTTCCTTACCATACCTTTCCATCGGCCGTCCGGCCACCGGTCTCACACGGACTAAGTTCGAATTGTATAAAACTCGCGCCCCCTGTCAAAGGCTGCTCCGCACTCGGCGTGAGCAGTCGTCCAGGGGGTTTGCCAAAGTGGAAAGACGGGACCGTAAGAGATATGAGGGTTGTCGCCCTGGCAAGGTTCGTGGCTGGCCGACGCCGGAAAAGACTGCCCAACCGGAAAAATCGCCCTAATCGAATCATGTTCTGAGTGCGACTAGCCGAAACAGACTATGGTCTTCCGGGACTGGCCCGGCTGCTTCGCCACTGGCGTTCACAACAGGAACATGGCATGAAGATTCGGTTCTCCCCCCAATGGGTCACTTACCCTTGTGCAATCGCGTTGTTGGCCTGTACCGGTGCCGCCGAGGGTGCCAACCCTTCGGCCGTGCAGGCGCTGCAACTTACTCCCATTCAAGCGGATGTGGACTACACCCAACCCAGTCCTGACGAGACGGCGAAGTGCAAGATCCGTGCAGAAAAAGGGAAGGGGGGTGTGGGCTGGATCGTTGACGACCCCAACGGAATGACTCTGCGGCAGTTCTTCGACACCAACGGAGACAATGTAGTCGACCAGTGGGCCTATTTCAAAGATGGCCTGGAGGTCTATCGAGACATCGACAGCGACTCCAATGGAAAAGCCGACCAGTATCGCTGGTTCCACACGGGGGGGAGCCGGTGGGGCATCGACAAGAACGAGGACGGGAGGATTGATGCCTGGAAAGCGATTTCGGCGGAGGAGACAAGCGCCGAAATCGTCGCGGCTCTAGCCAACAAGGACGTCGAGCGATTCACGCGGGTTGTTCTGAGTGGTTCCGAACTCGAATCGCTCGGCCTTGGAGAAGAGAGGGCCAAGCAGTTGATCGAGAAGATCGACGGGCTGATTGCCCGATTCGAGCAGTTGATTGCCGAGCAGAAAACGATGTCGCCGGACACCCGGTGGATTCAGTTCAGCGGAAACCAGCCGGGAGTCGTTCCTGCCGGAACCGCCGGCTCGACGAAAGATCTGCGGGTCTATGAGAACGTGGTGGCAATTGTCCAGAGCGGTGGCAACCACGGGCAAATCCCGATTGGTACCTTGGTGGAAGTCGGCCCGGTTTGGAGGGCGGTTGATCTGCCGGTGCTTGAGACGGAAAAGCAAGGAGAACTGGCGGCGGGATTCTTTTTCCGCGCGCCCCTGGCCCATCGCGAGCCGATCGTCACCGGGGGACAGACGGACCAGGCGCAGAAATTTCTGGCTGAGCTGGAGAAGCTGGATTCGGCCGCCAGTCAGGCCGCGACTGCGAAGGAAGTCGCGGAGTTCAACGCCAAGCGAGCGGATCTACTGGAACAGATCGCTGCTCAAGCGTCGAGCGCCGAAGACCGCTCCATGTGGCTCCGCCAGTTGGCCGACACCGTCAGCGCAGCCGTGCAGTCGGGCGGCTATCCGAACGGCGCCGACCGCCTGGAGGGTCTTTTTCAAAAGCTTGAAAAGAATCCCCAGGACCAGGAATTGGCCGCGTACGTGCGATTCCGCCAGCTCACGGCCGACTACGGGTTGAGCATCCAGGCGCCGAACGCCGATTTCGCCAAGATCCAGACCGAATGGCTGAAGCAGCTCGAAAAGTACGTGGCGGCCTACCCGACGAGTCCGGATACGGCGGAAGCATTCCTGCAATTGGGCATCGCCCAGGAATTCGCCGGCCAGGAAGACGATGCGAAACGGTGGTTCGGGCAGATCGTCGACACGTTTCCCGAGACGCTCGCGGCTCGCAAGGCCGCGGGCGCGAAAAGACGCCTTGATTCCGTGGGAAAGTCCCTCGAGTTCCAGGGCACCAGCGCGTCCGGCGGCAAGATCGATCTGGCGAGCTTCCGCGGCAAAGTTGTTGTCATCCATTACTGGGCGACCTGGTGCGAGCCCTGCAAACAGGACATGCACACGCTCCAGGACTTGCTCGAGAAATATGGCCAGTCCGGTCTCGCCGTACTCGGAGTCAACCTGGACAACACGCCCCAGGACATGGCATCCCATCTTCGGCAGAACCGCATTTCCTGGCCGCAGATCTACGAGGAAGGAGGCTTGGAGAGTCGGCCGGCCCACGAGCTTGGCGTTCTTACCCTTCCGACGATGCTGCTGATCGATCAGCAAGGGCGCGTCGTCAACCGCAACGTGCAAGCCGCCGAACTCGAACGCGAACTCAAGCGGCTCATCCGCTGACCCATCGGAGCCTGCTGAGGGGGCCGGCTCTGCAACCGGTGGTAGATTGGTCAGAACGGGCTGTCCGGCTCAAAAGTAGCCGGTCGCCCGTTGTGGCGGCTGAAATCGCAGGTTACCGTCAAGACCATGACGGACATGGTCGCACCCGATCCAAGCCAGGCGCCGGGAGCAGCGCCGAGCGAGACAATCGTGGTTGCTCCCACAGCCGCCAGACAGATGAGAAAGGCTGCCTGGCAGACAGTCTGGTGTCGCGAGCCTTCACTCGCTCGGGCTGCCAACCCACTGAGCAGGCCTACCGACAGAATCAAGAGGTACAGAATCAGCGTCGCGTGAACAGCAGCCACAGCAAACTCTCCCAAGTCCTTTTGGGGTCGTCTGGCGAGACGGATATCCCTGGGGAACAAACCGCCCCTCCGTCGACTTCCTTGCCGATTGATCCTCCGCAATGCGATTCTTGTGCCGAAATCTTCTCTTAATCGCGGGGCGTCGAAACCTCGGAACGAATTGGATAGAAAACGCTTCTTGGAAGTTGTAAATCTTACAAGGTTTCCCAATTCCTGCAAACGGTAAACTGCCGCGCCTTGGACCTCGATGTCGTAGGCATCCGTCGGCATTGCGGGCCGTGTGCCGGCTACGGTTTCGATTCGCGCAACTTGTTCTGGATTAAAGACTTGTCGGGTGTCGCCCCGGTTGGTGGCGGGCGTCGCGACCCGGAACACCAGCAAAATCGAAAAAAAGCTTCCTTTCGGCGCATTCGCGAACCGAAACGTATTATCAGGCAACCGTCGACGGACACGGAGGTTGCGCAGGGGGACGACGCGATGACTTTCCCAGTTCGCTCATGGCGATTTGGGCGTCTCTCCCTTCCCCTTTCAGGCCGTCTTCGGTGCTCGGTTGTGAGAGCCCAGAAACGGTGACCCACCACCGGATTGTTTCTAACAGGAGGGAAGGCATGCGACGTTTGTTTGTAGGATTGGTGGTCGCCGCAGCCACCGTTCTTGCCCCGATCGGGGCCCTGGCCGGAAACCAGGAGGTTGCCGAGAAGATCGCGGCCAATCTCCGGGACAGCCGCCAATTGCACGGCTTTAAGATCGGTGTCAAGTATCAGGACGGCACGGCGTGGCTCCAAGGCAAAGTGGCCAGCCAGGATCAGATGAATACGGCGCTAAAAGTCGTTTTCCAGACACCGGGCGTAACGCGAGTGGTCAACAATATGGCTGTTGCCGAAACGGCGGCGCCCACGGCCGCTAGCACGGCGGCTTCTCAGCCGGAGCCGGTCTTGAGCGATGGCTCGGCGGCTTTGACGCAGAGTCTGAGCAATCTCCAACAGGCGACCGGTGCGGTCGCCCCTGAGCGGCAGTCGCGAATTGCATCGGAAACGACATCTGCGCAAAGTCACCAGACGGCGCAGCGGATCCAGGCCGCCGCAACAAGCCCGTTCCTGCCCGCGGCGGCCCACCCAACCGGGACCAGTGCCGCCGAGCGTGTTCCGACGACCTTCGCACAGAGCGGTGTCCAACCGGTCGCCGCAACCGCAGCGCAGGTACCGACCCTCGTTGCGCCACGGCAGGAGCCGGCGAAACCGAGGGGACTTATCACTCGGTTGTTCGAATCTGTCGACGGCGTTGCGGAGGAGCCGCAGAAACTGGCGAAACCGACGCCCGCAGTCAACCCTCAAAGTAACAATCCGATCCCCGTGGCCTACACCCAGCCCGCAGAGGCTGCCGTCGCGGTACCCGGTGTTCCAACTCCCGCCGTCCCGATGCCCGGGATGGCGATCGACGGATCTGTTGACGGCGGCGTTGTGGGGGCTATGCCGATGCAGGGTGCTCCACTTCCGATGTATGGCGCGCCGGTTCCCGGCGCGGCCATGCCGCCGGCCTGCTACGATCAGCCGCATCTGCCGGCTTACGCATGGCCCGGCTATGCCGCGTACCCGAACTACGCGGGCGTGACGTATCCGAAACAGTATTCGCCGAGCGCATGGCCGTACATCGGACCGTTCTACCCCTACCCACAGGTTCCGCTCGGGTGGCGCAAAGTCTGCCTGGAATGGCACGATGGCTGGTGGTTCCTCGACTTTGACGATGGGGCATCGAAAGGCTGCTTCTCGGGGCTGTTCCGCCACAAAAACTAAGCCTTCGAGATCAGCGTACACCCCATGCGGGGTGAACGACCTCTGCCTGACAACGCAAACAGTACGCCAACTGTCCTTTGTTTGTCCAACCCTCACGCGGTGCCTCCGCGTGAGGGTTTTTCGTTCCGTGCGGCGAGCAAAACAGCTCGACTGACGTGTGCGTTCAGCCGCCTCCAACGGGAGCGGCGCGAAGTGGTTTTTTCCGATTTCATCGCTGCGACATGAAAAATCCGCAAGTCCGGCACAGTTTAACACGATAACTAGTCTAGTTTCCTCGTGGTCTGAAATTACGATTTACCCCCAACGTGGCAACGGGCTGGGAAATCGCCCACGACGGCAGGAGTCTGCCGGTCGTGCAGATTTCCGGACCGATCAGTCGAGGTGCAAGTCAATGATTCAAAAATCACTATCCGCTGCCATGCTGATGCTGGTGTTGTTGTCGCTGCTCCCAGCCAGCGGTTGTACGACCTACGGGCCCAACCTTGGGCTGTTGGCCTACCCCGTCCCGGTCAGCCCCTTCTTTCAGGACGAGCTGGAGGACCAGTTCTGGATGGAAGAGCGATACAACAAAGTCCCAATCCTGGGGCCGATTACTGCTGGTGGCCCGCCCGTCGCGCTGGACCCGCCCTCTCAGGATGAGATCATGAGGGCGCTTGAGGAAGCTCATCCGTTGGAGGGCGGCATTCCGATGCTGTTCGAAACCCAACGGAACAATGTCCGCATGACGGTGGAACCGATTGCCGACTATGTCGATCCGCCACGCGTCTATCCGCTGATCGGACCCGCACAGTTGCACCACGCCCATTACAAGTGCACGATTTACTACACCGAGGTCGACCGCACGGGATGGCCGGTTCCTTTTACTACGGTCAACGAAGACGCCCAGGAAGTGATCTACATCGACCATAACCACCTGCACATGGTCGGCAATGTCGAGACAGGGCCGTCGAGTAACTACTAGACCCGCGTCTCGCCGTGACAACCGACGGGACGGAGCTCACAGCTCACGGCC
Source organism: Thermoguttaceae bacterium (assembly GCA_040768665.1). Taxonomy (GTDB): domain Bacteria; phylum Planctomycetota; class Planctomycetia; order Pirellulales; family Thermoguttaceae; genus JABWBD01. The sequence continues at coordinate 141,954 of JAXGMN010000020.1, read as the reverse complement.
CGGCAGCAGCGCTCGACGGAGCCGATGCAGCCGGGCCGTGTTTTTGCAGGTTGCCGGTGCGGCGAGGCTTCGTTCCTGTCAATCTGGCGTGTGCTGCAACTGCCGGATTGGGATCGGAGACAGAACCATGAGAGCAGAAACCCGAAGCGGCACGCTCGGACGGGCTTGTCGCGACTGCTCACGTGCGGATACCATGAAACGAGCAGCAGTCGCACGCTGCGGCCCCCGGTACGGCAGCCAGGGGGGGGCGCCAGCCGCGACGGCATGAGACCGACGGAGCCGGATGTGCCGACGAGGACTCGGTTCGGCAATGTCGTTTGCGCGTTTGGCTGCCGAGCGAGAATAAGGAGGATGTCAGTGCGGCCATGTCCGTGAGAAGACGGATCCTGAGCGGACTACCATCTGGGCTGATGGCAGTTGCCCTGATGACGGCGACAGCCCCGGCGGACGAGGCGAGCGATCAATACGTGGTCGCTGCCGGGCATTATCGGGCGCAGCGCTGGGAATTGGCCGCCGAGGAATTCCAGACCTTCTTGGACAAGTACCCGGCCCACGCCGACCGAAGCCAGGGAATCTTCTTCCTTGCCGAGGCCCTGCTGCAAACCGGCAAACACTCGGAAGCCCGCCGGCGGTTCCAAGAGTGCCTTGGCGACGGCCTCGAGGAGCGTTTCCGGAAGGCCGCTCTTTTCCGTGCGGGCGAAGCGGCGTATTTGGCCCGTGAGCACGAGGCGGCGAAAACGGATCTCGCCACGTTTCGGCACCAGTACCCTGAGGACCCGCTCAATGCCTTCGTCCTGACATATCTCGGCGAGATCGCGCTGGCCGGGCGAAACCTGCCCGTCGCCGAAGAGCGATATCGGCAGTGCCTGGCACAGTTTCCCGAAGGAAAAATGCAGGATGATTGCCGGTTCGGGCTGGCCCGCGTGCTGGAGAAACAGGGCAAGCAGCAAGAAGCCGAGCGCCTGTACCTGGCGGTGGCCGGCAAGACCGGCACCCGGCTGGCCGAAGACGCTCAGTTCCGGCTTGGCGCCCTCCAATACGCCTCCGGCAAGTACGAAGAAGCCGCCAAGACGTTCGACGCCTTTGAGTCGCGGTTGAGCGAAAGCCCCCACCGGGCCACTGCCGCGCTGGGCAGCGGTTGGGCCATGGTGAAGTTGAACCGGCTCGACGACGCCCGCAAGCACTTCGACAAAATCGTCTCGGATCCGAAACTCGGCACTGAGGCCCGCTATTGGCTCGGCTGGATTCAGAAGACGCAGAGCCAGTATGCCTCGGCCGCAAAGTTGCTTCTGGAAACCGCCGAAGCCGATCCGAAGCACAAGCTCGTGCCGGCGATCCGCTTCCAGGCCGGCGATGCCCTGCTCCGGATGGGGAATATGGCCGGGGCGCTCGAGCAGTTTCGCTGGGTCGCCGCGAATTCGGCGGAAGGCGGCGAGTGGATCGACGACGCGATCCGGGGCGAGGTTCAGGCGGCCGTTCTGGCCAAGGACCACGTGGCCGTCGACCGGTTCGTTGACGAGTTCCAGAACCGATGTGCCGCTAGCCCGCTCAAGGCCGATGTCCAACGGCTCCTGGCTCAGTCGCTGTTGGCACGCGGGGACAACCAGCGAGCCATGGATATCCTCGAGCCGCTGGCAAAATCCCCGGAAGGCGACGCAGCTTTGGAAACCAGGTACCTGCTTGCCGTCGCCTACGACGGGCTTAAACGCTACGACGAAGCCGAAACGGTCCTCGCCCCCGTGCTCGACTCGGCCGACCTTCGGTTAAGAGCCGATGCGCAACTGGCCAAGGCTTCGATTCTGCTGGCGACCCGGCGGTTTGACCAGGCGATCCCGTCCCTGGAAACGCTCCGCAACGGCGGACCGACGGGCGACGCGGCGGTACGCGCCCTCGGCCAGTTGGCGATCTGCTATGCCCGCACCGGGCAACTCGACCGCGCCAAGAAACTCTACGTCGAAATGATCACGGACCATCCGGCCCACGAACTCCTGACGCCGACCACCGAACAACTCGCCGAGGCGGCGTATGACGCGGGAGAGCGTCAATGGGCAGACAAACTATTTGCATGGCTGGCGGCCGACGGGCAGCCGCACGAACACCGCTGCAAGGGATTGTCCGGCCAGGCCTGGAGCCAGTTCCAATCCGGCAAGCTCGACGAGGCTGCCGCAACGTTTGGCAAGCTGCTGGACGCGGATCCGCCGCCGGAGCTGGAGGTAGAAGCGGCGATGGTGCGAGGACAGATCTTCGAGCAACTTGACAAGCCTGACGCCGCGCTGGCCATGTACGACCTTGTGATCGAAAAACATTCGCAATCGGATCGCTGCCCGGCCGCCCTGTGGGCTGCCGCCAGGGTCCGCGACGACCGCGGCCAGGACCGCGAGGCAGCCGAGTTGTACCGGCGCCTTGCGGCAGAGTTCCCCGGGTTCTCCGAGATCGACGCCGTGCTCTACCGCTGGGCCTGGGCGATGGCCGACCTGGGCGAGTCCGAACCGTTCTACGCCCTTTTGGAGCGTTTGTCCAAGCAATACACGCAAAGCGCTTTCTGGGCCGACGCTACGTTCCGCCTGGCGCAGCACGCCTTCGATCGCTCCCAGTGGGCCGACGCCCGCCGGTGGGTCGACTCCGTGCTGGCGCGGACGTCGAACGCACCGGACCAGAGCGAAGGTATTCGCCAGAACGCTCTTTATCTTCGCGCCCGGATTGCCGCGGCCGAAAAGAATTGGCCCGAGGCGCAAGCCGGCTTTGAAAAGGTGATCGAAGAATTCCCGAACGGCTCGCTGCGGCTGCGAGCGGAATACGGCACCGCCGAAGCGATCTTCCGCCAAGGACGCAGTGATGAAGCCGGAGAGCATTTCGAGCGGTTGGCCCGGGAGAATCGGGAAAATCGCGAGCCTTGGCTGGCCGTGATCCAACTGCGCCTGGCTCAGACGCTCTGTCACGAAAAGAATTGGGACGAAGCTTACGAAGTTGCCGCGGCGATCGCATCGCGATATCCGGCGTTCGAAGAACAGTTCGAAGCCGATTACGTGCTCGGGCGCTGCCTGGCGAGTCGTGCCGATTTCGACGGTGCAAGGGAAGCGTACCGCAAGGTGGTTCATTCTCCGGCTGGCGAAAAGACCGAGACCGCCGCCAAGGCCCAGTTGATGATCGCCGAATCGTATTTCCATCAGAAGAACTATGAAGCGGCGTTGCGGGAGTTTCTTCGGCTGGAGATTCTGTATGCGTATCCCGAACTCCAGTCGGCAGCCTTGATGCAGGCGGCCAAGTGTCACGAACTCCTCGGTGAGTTCACGCAGGCAGCCGATCTTTACGAGCGTTTGGTCAAGACCTACCCGGAAACGGAATTCGCCGCAGCGGCCGCCCAGCGATTCGACGCGACACGCCAGGCGGCAGGAAAGCCGGAACCGCGATAAGGAAAAAACTGGTATGACGACCTTCACGAGAACCTCTGCGGCGCGGCAGGTCCTGCCGCTGATCCTTCTTGCCGTTCTGTGCGGCGGTGGCGCAACGGCGGCCTCGAACCAGGAAACCTCTGCGGCCGGGGCCGATCCCGTTGCCGTCATAGCGCCCGGCACCGCGGAACCGGTGACGGATCGGGCGCCGATCCCTACGCAAAACCTCTGGAACATCATCCGCGACGGCGGGCCCCTGATGATCCCGATCGGGATTTGCTCGTTGATCACGGTCGCTTTTGTCTTCGAACGCGTGATCAGCCTCCGCCGCGAGCGGGTGATCCCCAAACCATTCATTACACGTTTTCTTCAACAGTTGGCCGACGGCGAATTGGATCGGGAGCAGGCCCTGGCTCTCTGCGAAGACAGCGGAAGTCCCGTGGCTCAAATCCTCGCGCCCGCGGTGAGAAAGTGGGGCAGGCCCGCCGTCGAGGTGGAGCAGGCAATCATCGACGCGGGCGAGCGGGTGACCAACGGCTTGCGGCGCTACCTGCGCGTGCTCAACGGAGTTGCGACGATCGCGCCGCTACTGGGATTGCTCGGGACGGTGACCGGTATGATCAAGGCCTTCAATTCGATCGCCACCAGCGACGCCCTCGGCCGCCCCGAACTGCTGGCCAACGGCATCAGCGAAGCACTCCTGACCACCGCCGCCGGGCTTTCCGTCGCCATCCCCGCACTCGTCTTCTACTTGCTGTTTATCAGCCGCGTCGACCGCTTGATTATCGAAATGGACGCCCTCGGACAAGAGGTGGTCAACACGATATCCGCTGAAGAAATCCAGAACCGGGGACAGAAACCGGCCTCGCAGAAGGTTCGCAGGCCCTCGCGGAAAGAAGCGGTTGGATAACCTGTCGGCCTACGGCGGAGGCGAACGAGCACGAACCCTTGACCTATCCGGTATTGCAGCCATGCCGCTCAAAACCCATCTCGACGACCAGCCAACGCTCAACCTGACGCCGATGATCGATGTGGTATTCCTGTTGATCATCTTCTTCATGGTCGGAACGAAGTTCAGCGAGTTGGAAAGAAAAATTGGGCTCCGTGTGCCGGAAGTCAGCGATCGCGGCGCATTGACGGCCGCCCCCGAAAAAAGAGTCGTCAGTGTCTACCGCGACGGGGCGATTACATTGGACCGCGCGCCGGTAACCCTTTCCGAGTTGACGGAACAGCTTGCCGCCGCCCGTAGCCAGTATCCGGATCTGGGTGTTCTCGTTCGCGGAGACGCCGCCGGCGAGTTTCAACGGGTAGCCGAGGTGCTGAACGCGTGCAAGCAGGCCGGTGTGCGCGAACTCGGCATCTCCGTCCGCCTCAGCGCACCCAAAGGTTAGCCAATGGACGGTTTCCGACTCGATCGATTCCTGGAGCTGATGACCGGCATGGAGTTGCTGGTCGCGTCCCTGTGGATGGGGTTGGTCGCGCTGAGCCTCACACTGTTGGTGCTGATGCGGACGCGCTGGGGCCAGTCGCATCCGCTGAGAAAGTGTCTGGTTCTGTCGCTGCTGGCCCACACACTTATGGTCGGCTATGCAACGACCATTCAAATCGTAGCGTCCGCTCCGAAACTCCTGGAAGAACCACCCATTCGCGTGGCGATTGTCGAAGACGAAGCCCAGCGGGAAGCGACCAAAGCCATCCGCGAGGTGACCGACTTGAAGCCGTGGGATTCGTTTGCTCACGACCTGGCCGTCAGGCCGCAGCCCGTCCAACTCCCTCGAACCGACGTGGAGCCTGCCGTGCAACTCCAACGGCAGACGGCCGCGGAACTCGCTGCGCTTTCAGTCGCGACGGACTTGGACCATCTCGCGATGGCGGAGGCCGCCGCCCCGGAGTCGGAACCGTTGCCGGTCGGCAGCCTCGGCTCGAAGGCGCCGCCTGTCCAAGCGGCCGAATCCATCGATGCGCCGGCGGCGCAGCATCGCGAAGCGAATCGGTCGCAAGTGCCGTTGGAAACCTTGCCCAAGCGTCGGCTGAAAAACCTCGCCGAATCGGAGGGACCGCAGCGCGAGAGGCGGCCCGGCTTGCCCTCAGCGCTGCTGGAGCACCCGGTAGCCGTTCCACGACTGGCCGAAATGCCGCGAGCGGTCGATCCCCAAGCGCCTCGAGACTGGGGACGTGACGAACCCGCGATTCCGCCTCGCGGTGAGCCGGCTGACGCCGTGGCTGGTGCCCCGCCCGAGCCCGAATCGCAACAGGCTGCGGCTTCGCAGCCCGGCCCCGGACCCGCCAACACATGGACCAGCCAGTTGAAACCGCCTTCCATGGCCGGCAACGGGCTCCATGGAGTTGCCGATCCCGAGCGAGGGCTTGCGGCTCTCCGACCGTCCCTCGGTCCGTTGCCGGCGCGAAGCCGCGCTGGGGATGAGCTGCCCAGTATTTACCAGCTCCGAGTTGCTCCCGATCGGTCGCAACAGGCCATTCAACACGGGGCAACCGTCGAGACCGAAGAAGCGGTACGCGCCGCACTCCGGTGGCTGGCCGACAATCAGGATCCCACGGGCGCGTGGATCGCACGCCGGCACGGGGCCGGCCAGGAATGGAAGGTGGGCGGCCACGACCGGCTCGGTGCCGGAATCAATGCGGATTCGGCAATGACGGGACTCGCCCTCCTGGCGATGCTGGCGACGGGCAACACGCACCAACAGGGGCCCTACCAGGCGAATGTTCTCCGCGGGTTGGCCTTCTTGACCCAAGGTCAGGCAGCCGATGGCAATCTGGCTGGCGGCGCCACCGAATTCGCTGCCATGTACTGCCACGCTATGGCAGCCTTCGCGCTCAGCGAGGCGTGTGCGATGACCGGCGATGCCCAACTCCTCGAACCGGTCCGGCGAGCGGTCGCGTATACGGTGGCGGCGCAGAACCATTCCACGGGCGGGTGGCGATACCGCCGTGGTGATGACGGCGACACCAGCTTGCTTGGCTGGCAGCTCATGGCTCTGAAAAGTGCCGAATTAGCCGGAGTCGCTGTGCCCCCGCAGGTTTGGAATGGATCCCAGCGGTGGCTGGATAGCGTTTCCTCTGGTACCTACCGCGGCCTTGCCGCCTATCGTCCCGGAGAGCGGGTGAGCCGTCCGATGACCGCGGAAGCCCTGGTCTGCCGGCTCTTTCTTGGTCTTTCGCCGGACAGCCCCACGGCTAGAGAGGCGGGAGACTATCTGCTTGGCGAATTGCCCGGAGAAACCAACACAGTCAACCTATACTACTGGTACTACGCGACTTTGGCGACTTTCCAACTACAGGGGGACCGCTGGCAGCGGTGGAACGAGGCCCTTAGGCGTGAACTGCTCGCGAGCCAGAGGCGAGACGGCCCGCTTGCCGGGAGTTGGGACACGAACACAATCTGGGGGGGTTACGGGGGCCGGGTATACACAACCGCCCTCGCGACGCTCTGTCTTGAGGTTTATTACCGTTACCTCCCGGTCATTCTAAGGCAGACGCCTGAAGGTGAACGGCAAGAGGGAAGCGACCAGAGCTTGTTGCTTGGCCGCCGGGCTGGTGGACGGTAGCGATGCAGCGTGGGGGTATGGTGATCGAAATGAGGACTGGCTCCCGCAGGACTTTGCATCTTCATTCCCGGCGCACTACGATTACTTGCGGTGCCCGTCCCCTTTTTCATCAGGTCAGAGTGGGGGAGTCTGTTTGACACCGAAAACTGGCCCGATAAAATAGAAGGGTGCCGTGTGTTCCTGCCTTGGCCAGCGCAGCGCCCCTTCCTGGGTACCGTTTCTACGTTTCCCTAGGGAAAAACAGGCGTTTAGGACGGGCGCAGCGCTTCTTACCCACGAGGTTCGTCAATGTTTTCGCTTTTCGCCATGTTTTCGCCCGGCCCGATGGAGCTGTTGATCATCGGCGGGATCGCTTTGTTGCTGTTCGGCAATCGGCTGCCGAGTGTGATGCGATCGCTCGGGCAGGGCATTGTCGAGTTCAAGAAGGGCGTGCAGGGGATCGAAGAAGACGTCGACAAAGCCGCGAGCCGAAAGAGCACGGAGCAAAATCATCCGGCCGGGGAGTGAGATCGCTTGCACCCGCCGCCTGCGTTGCGAGCGGCGGTTAATCACGACCGGCAAGTAAGACGACAAATATCCGAGGAAACAGACTTCCATGAGCGTTCTTTTCGCGATGTTGTCGCCTGGCCCGATGGAGATGCTGATCATCGGCGTGATCGCGGTGCTGCTGTTTGGCAAGCGATTGCCGGAAGTCGGCCGGTCGCTCGGCAAGGGCATCATCGAGTTCAAGAAAGGGATGCGCGGTATCGAGGACGAGATCCATACGGCTACGTACGCATCGACTTCTTCGACATCGTCGTCAGGTCGCAGTTCGAGCGAGATCGACGATTACGCCGAGGCGACGGCGCCGAAGTTTGAACCACCCACCTCGGAACCGAAAAAGGAATCGGCTGAAGCCTGACCGATCGGACGGCCGATACGGTTCGCACGGGAACATTTTGGGCGGCTAGCTCAGTTGGTTAGAGCGCTATCCTCACACGGTAGAAGTCGCTGGTTCGAGTCCAGTGCCGCCCACTTGATCTAAATCTAAAGGAGCAAAGGACTTGTAGCAATCGCTCGGAATTGTTCGCAAGTTCATGTGACCACTCGTACTTGGCGCTTCCTTGCCTCCATCGGTCACACTCTCATACCTCCCCGTTTTCTGTACCCTGCGAGGAGTTGCGGACCGCTGCTGCGTCGGAATCTGCGTTGCTTGTGCCAAGCCCGTTGCCTGCTCGAAGTAGACGTCGCGCATCTGCAGGTAGTGGCGGCGTGCAACCGCCTCCGAATTGCCGATCCACCCGCAGACAGCGCTCAGCGGGAACTGTTCCGCCAACTCTGTCTCCCGTGTGCTACGGAGATTCTGCCAGAGCTTTGGCCATGGCTTCAGTCCTGCCCGCCGAATGATCTTGGTCAACTGTGTCCGCAGGTTCGTCTTGCTGTCACGATAGCGGGTAATGACGTAGTCGGCGGATGGCTTAGCCAGTTCCCGCGCGTCTCGCAAATACGGCATCAGTTCCGGGAAAATGGGCACAATGCGAAATTCCCCGTCCGGGTGATCTTCGGTCTTGGGACTCCGCACAGTCATCCGGCCTCGCTCCCAATCAATGCCGGGCCAACGGAGCTCAAGATGCTCTGACGGGCATCGCAACCCACCAAACCGGCTCATGGCAAAAAGCAGACGCCACTCGGCATCCGGACATGCCTCGAGCACCTGATAGGCTTCCTCTCGGGTGACAAAGTGGAACCGACTGGCGTTACCTTGAACCGTGGACTTCAGATCCGAAAACGGATTCTCGCTGACGAGCTTCCTGCGAAGAGCGGCCCTGAAGAATTGTGTAACCGTTCATTGCGCCAAGAAGCTCGTGAAAGGGGGATGTCTATGAGAAGTTGAGACGGAAACCTTTCATCGGAGCCTTGCGGGTGAAGTCCCGACCGGCAAAGCCTGACCAGCAGCCGGAAGCGAGTCTTGCGTGGTGTACGGGCAACCTGCACTGCGAGGCGTAGACAGCGAGTTCGGAAGCCATGCAGCTGAGCCTCGAAAGTACTGTAGTCGGAGCCTTCGTAGTTGAACGAACGGGGGCAGCATGGACGTTTCGCGAGTGGTCAGAAACGCCCGTCCGGCCCGGGGTCGCGTGAACATGAGCAAACGGACAAATGAGGCTCCATGGGAACTTGGGGGCCCCGATGTCTCCACGTGCAATATCCGGATGGAGTCGCCGGGTGAACAAGCTCCGGGCCCGACGCAGGGAACGCACATGGTGGCGTCGGAGCGAAATCCAGGCCGTGTGCTGCCGTGGTATCGCGGAGCGAAGGAAACGAAGTGAAGCGAGAAGGACAACGGGGAGTCACAGCGTCCTGATAGTACCGGAGAATCTGGGGAACGCACCTTCTGAGCGGACCCAAGGGAGGGAAGCAGGACGTCAGAATCATGGATCGTCATCGGGAAACACGACAGATGCACAGCAATCTGGGAACTCAAGACGTGTCCACGAAACGGCGACGGATAGCGAGGCTAGCCGAGCAGTCGCCGGAGTTGGGATTTTACGTCGCTGAACCACTTGATCGACATGGACTGGCTGAAGGAGGCCTTTCGCCTCACACGGAAGAGTGGGGCACTGGGCGTCGACGGCCAGACGGCGAAGGAGTACGAGGAGAACTTGGAGGAAAACCTCCGGAATCTCCTTCAGCGAGTGAAATCGGGGACCTACCGGGCTCCTCCCGTCCGACGGAAACACATTCCGAAGGGATCGGGGACGGAGACTCGACCGATCGGTATCCCGACATTCGAAGATAAGGTACTCCAACGTGCCATCGTGATGCTCATGGAGCCGATATACGAGCAGGACTTCCACGATGGGTCGTACGGATTTCGGCCCAGGCGCTCCCGCACGATGCGATGGATGCGTTCGGAAAGAAACGCTGCGGATCGGCGGCGGCTGGATCCTGAGGTCGATTTACGAAAGTTTTTCGATACTTTGATCACTCCCATATCCGAGACCTCGTCAGCCACAGGATACGTGACGGCGTAGTGCGACGCCTGATCGGCAAATGGTTGAAAGCAGGGGTAATGGAGGACGGGAACATCAGTTACCCGGAGTCCGGAAGTCCTCAAGGGGGATGTATTTCACCCATCCTTGCGAACGTCTACCTGCATTACGTACTGGACAGGTGGTTCGAGGAAATCGTCAAACCGCGACTGCCGGGCAGCGCGCAAGCTGATCCGGTTCGCGGATGATTTCGTCATCGTGTTCTCGAATCGTGACGCGCGCTAAGTCAAGGAGATGCTGGCCGAGCGGTTCTCGGAATACGGGCTGTCCATTCACCCGGACAAGACGCGGTTGGTCGACTTTCGACACCCGTCGCACTCTGGCCGTGAAGGCGATGCCCGCAAGAAACCGGACACGTTCGATCTGCTCGGCTTTACCCATTACTGGGACAAGTCTCGCAAGGGCAACTGGACGGTGAAGAAGAAGACGATGTCAGGGCGGTTGACGCGGTCTGTTCAGTCGATTTACCAATGGTGTCGCAAGCACCGGCATAGGCCGGTCGAGCAGTGGAAGAAGCTGTGCCAGAAGGTCCGAGGCCATTACGCCTATTTCGGCGTGACCGGCAGCAGGCGAATGCTGAACAACTTCCGCCACGGGTGCGACGAGCCTGGCGAAAGTGGCTCAACCGCCGGAACCGTGAACGCAAAATGACCTGGGAAAAGTTCGCGCGACTTGAGGAGCGCTTACCCGCTCCCCTTGCCGAAGATCTACCACCGAAGCACGTAAGAACATGATTCTGAGGAACCGTATGCTCTAATGCGAGCACGTACGGATCTGTGGGAGCCCTGGGGGAGCAATCCCCCAGGGCCACCCGGTCGGGGCGGAAAAGAGGGGGACAGGTCCATGTTTTCGGGCAACGTCTCTTTGGCCAAAGAGGATCAACTGGCCGAAAAATGGACCAGTCCCCGGCCGCCCCGTGAACGGTTACAGAATTGTTTGGCGATTCCCGAGCGTCGGCGCACCGTGTTCGGAGTCAGTTTCTCGTGCGAAACCAGCCACAATCGCCACTGGTCCGCGTCTCCACTCGTGATCGCTCTGAGCGGCTTGTCGGCTCCAAAATAGTCGATCAGGTTCCGCCGGGTATGCCCATAGACGGTCGAGGTTGACTCCTTCACATCGGCTCGCGATTCGACGTACTGGTCCAAGAATCGCTTCAGCGTCGAGGATTCACGGGTAGGAATCAGCCCCAGCCGGGCCAGCTTGGCAGCCAGTTCATCCCCGAGGTTCGCCACCCACTCTGCCGTCGGCCCGTCCCAGGTGATCCCTGCCATCTTGGCCGCGACGATCTGCTTCACTCGAGTTCGAACGTTTTCGGCCGCCCGCTGAGACATCTTGCCAAGATAGACCGTCCTGCGCGTTCCGCGTCGACAAACAGGATCCGCCGGTTGCCCAACCAAACACGCTGCAGATCACCCCTCGGCACCGTATTGACCCAGAGGGTCCGCTCCGAAATCGACAACATTGCTGCCGCATCGCGGGCCGGCAGCAATAGCCTCTCAACAGTCCGTTGCTTCATCACGTTCACCGTCTCCTGGTACTTTCCGTCAATACCAACCTTCTTTTTGGCACCTGTGGCCTTCTGTTCGGCAACCTCCCTACGCCAACCGGTACACTCTCTGCTGGCGACCGCCCGTCTTACGCTCCTCGGCCCCGGCATACTGATGGTCGGCGGCAATCCGCAACTCGCGTAGAGCTGCGGCTGCTTTTGGGGTCTGATGCACCACACGTGGTTCGGGGTGCCAGTGATCCAGGTTGCCTTGGATCCCTGGGCGAAACTCCGCCCACCACCTGGCCGTCTCGATTTTCTGATTGACCTTCCGGGGATAATCCTTGCCCGCGCCCGAATTGGCCAGCCCCAGGATGTACAGCGCCGCTCGGTTGTCGGCCTCGTCCCGGACCTTGCGGCCATAAGCTCCCTTGTTCGCCCGGAGCGGCGCATTGCTCGTTGCGTTGTAGAAGCCCCCGTTAACTGCCCGGCGCGCCGTGAGCGTTACCGGCGACGTTCACGTCGAAGCCGTGATGCTGCGGCAGCGAAAACGGTTCACTGCCAAGATGCCACTTGCCGATGCTGGCCGTGCGATAGCCGGCTTCCCGCAACGCCTCGGCGAGCGTGAATTCCTCCAGAGGCAGGGCCCGAACGAACCGCCCCGCTTTGCAGCCGCGCCTGCGGATTCCAGCGTCCCGACGGCAACCAGTCGGTCAGCAGCAATCGCGCCGGATACTTGCCGGTCAATATCGCGGCACGAGTGGGTGAACAGACGGCGCAGGCTGCGTAAGCGTCGGTAAACCGGGCCCCTTCGCGTGCCAAACGGTCAATGTTGGGTGTGTGGTAGAACGTGCTGCCCTGGCAGCCGAAGTCTCGCCAGCCAAGGTCGTCGATCAGGAATAGCACGACGTTGTGTTTGCTCGCCGGCTTCGGCATGTCGGCGGCGTGGAGCGCGGCCGCCGGCGCCAGTAACAGGGCGGTAATCAGTGTGACAGCGTGCTTCATGGTTGTGGCCTTTCAGAAGTCACGTCGCTGCTTTCGCCGTTTGCGGCGTGCGGCAGCGTCGTCGGGCGATGCCGATGGCGGAGTTCTGACGACGGGCTTGCCATCCAGGTAGTAGGCGAAGTAGTTCGAGGCCGCTCGAGTGAGCGAAGCGCTCTCCACTCCGGGCGGCTTAAGGTCGGCGCCCCAAACCTTGAGATGATCGCGGAGGCGGACGGCGATTTCAGGATGCCTGGCGAGCAGATTGTGTTTCTCGCCGGGATCGGCCTCGAGATCAAACAGATACTCGCGCGGGCCGCCGCGGAGCAGCTTCCACTTACCCTCGCGAATGGCGGATTGGGAGGTCCAACGCCAGTAGAGCCGCTCGTGCGGGGCGGCTTGGCTTTCGCCGGTGAAGAAGGGAATCAAGTTCACGCCGTCGAGTTCGCCGGGCTGGGCTGGGAGTTCTGCCAGGGCGACGGCGGTGGCGGCAACATCGAGCGAGATCACCGGGTGCGCATAGACCTGCCCGCCGGGAATCGTGCCCTTCCAGTAAGCCAGCCAGGGAGTCCGAATGCCACCCTCGCACAGCGTGCCTTTCTCACCGTTCATCGGCTCGTTAAGCGAACCGTCCCAGCCTCCGGGATCGCCTTTGAGCGGCGAGTCGACTTTGTGGATCTTCAGCGGCGCTCCGTTGTCGCCCATGACGAATATCAGTGTGCGCTCCTCCAGCTTGTGCTCTCGCAGGGTTGCCAGGATGCGCCCCACCCCATCGTCGACCGCCGAGATCATCGCCAAGGCCTGGCGGCGGCGTTCGGGCATCTGGCCGGGAAATCGCGACGTGTACTTGGGCGGCGCGTCCAGCGGCGTGTGAGGTGCGCGCGGCGCAAGGTAGAAGAAGAACGGTTCTTTCGCGTGGCGTTTGATGAACGCGCAGGCGAAACGGGCGATCAGGTCGAGGTGATACCCGCCGCCGCGCGCTTCCACCGGTTCGACGTCGTTGCCGTCGAGATCCATGTTCCAGAAGCCGGGAGCATTGCTGTGCTTGAAAAACACCTTGTCGAAGCCGTGTTCGGCAACTTTGTTGTTCTCGCCCAAGTGCCACTTGCCCGCCATGCCGGTGACATACCCGGCTTGTTTGAGTCGCTCGGCAATCGTTCGCTCGGCAGCAAAGGGAGCAAGCGACACCCCGTTGGATTCGACGCCATAGCGGTTCTGGTAACGGCCGCTGAGCAGTCCGGCCCGCGACGGGACGCACTGCGGCGCGGTCACGTAGCCGCTGACGGCGCGCAGCCCGCCAGCAGCGAGGGCGTCGAGGTGGGGCGTGCGGATATCCTCCCGTACCCCCTGGGCTCCGAGGTCAGCCCAACCGTGATCATCGGTGAAAATCACGATGATGTTGGGCCTGGTGCGCCGCGCGTCGGTCTCCGCGGCGTGTCGCGCCGCCAGCGGTGCGAGAAGCAGGGCGGTAAGAAAGCAGGTATGCATCATGGTTCAGGTCCTTTCTTTGATTCTCTACTCCACTCCGCCTCTGCTCAGTTCCTATATCAGGTTTCGCAATTCGCGGAAGAGGCCGCCGCCGGGCTCGCCCGGTGGAAGACGCGATTGGAGGCTAGCACGCGCCGCCCGCCCGTACAATCATTCCACGAATCGTCTCTCCGAAGTACCGAGTGGTCGTAGTTCATTGAGCGGGTCAATCTGCAGTAAGTGAGTCAATGGGCTTGTCTTTTGTAGCCGCCTCGTTTCCGGTCTTGCACATACTGACGCGTGGCACGGAAGATGTCCATTTCGCCCGTCACCCGGGGGTCGCCGGTCCGTTGGCCAACTTCGCGCAGCTTCTTCGCTAGTCGCTCTTTCGGCTTCGTGTAGTCTGGATCGTTCGCCAGATCGTGTTGCTGCCAAGGATCGTCCACCATGTCGTAGAACTCGATTCTCGTTGGATTCACGGCCTGCTGGTTGGACAGCGGTTCTCCCTCCGAATCGACGTTGCCGTACCAGACAACGTACGCGTAATGGTCGTCGCGGATCGCTCTGCCCGAGCGGCTTTCCGGATCGAACTCGCCATGCCATTCCAGTCCGGTCACGATGAAGTTGCGTTCCGCCTCGATGCGTCCCGATTTCTCCGATTCGAGCAACGGCAGCAAACTGCGGCCGGTCATTTCTACGGGAGGCCTGATTCCGGCAGCCTCCAGGAACGTGGGGGCGAAGTCGGCGAAGCTCACAAAGTCGTTCACGGTTCTCCCGGCAGCCACGCGCTGGGGCCACATCATAGCCAGCGCTTCATGCACGCCGAGGTCGTAAGGCGTCGCCTTGCTTTGCGGGATGCCGCTGGTTCCGTTGTCCGATGTCACAACCACCAAGGTGTTCTCCAACTCGTCGATCGCTTCCAAGGCGGCAAGCATCCGGCCGAGATGTCGATCGGCGTAACAGACCTCGTAGAGAAAGTTCGCTCGATTCCGGCGATTCTCGATCGTATCCTCCATCGTTGGCGGAACGGAAACGTCGTCGAGCGTGACGCCGCATTCCGTCTCGAGCAGTTCGTAGTTCTTCGCGCCATACGGACCATGCGGTTCGGAAAGCCCCGCCCAGAAAAAGAACGGCTGTCCCGGACGGCGATCTTCCAGGAACCGCTTGAAATTCGCCGCATAATCACACGTCGAGATTCCCGGGATGGCCTTCGACACCTTCGCATCCTCGTAGCGGGTGCCGCAGACTTCCGGACCGTGACTGTCTTCGTTGTAGACGCCCGGTCCCCAAACCTTGTGCGTGGAACCAACGTGGTAGCCCACATTCGCAAGCAACTGCGGGAATAAAGGAAACTCTTTCGGCAACCACGCCTGAATCAACGCTCCCTGCTTCAACTCCCAGAAGTTGCGGCCGGTCAACACCGAGGCTCGAGAAGGTGCGCAGGATGGCGCCGACGCGAATCCATTGGTGAAGAGAACGCCTTGCCTGGCGACACGGTCGAAATGCGGTGTCGGCAACTCGGACCAGCCGTACGCACTGCGTTCCAGCCAACTCTCGTCGTCGGTGATGAAGAAGAGGATGTTCGGTTTCTTGGCCTGGATACCTGTTGGCGGTACGATCATCAACGCTTCGATTACCGCCGCGAGACGTTGCGGGGCGCCCACGATCTTCACATAGGAGTGTCTCCCGGCAGGATCGGCTTGCCATTGGATCAAGCCCTCGGCATCGACGCTGACACGCCCGCCCTTGACGACTTCCCAGAATTCCGGCTCGGCGCCGCGCACAGCAAAGAGAGCAGCGGCCTGATCGTAGCTGGGCTGGCCGCCCTCGATGGAAGGCCGTTGTTTGTATTGGCGCAACTCGTAGGCGCGGCGAACCGGATTGCTGCGAGGCGTCTGCTTCAATTGTGCACCGGTGATGATGGCATTGCCGACCTCGAATCCATGCCAGACGATTTCACCCGGCCATTCCGTCACCACGATCTGAGCGGCCTCCTTGTGGGTCATGATATTCACTTCGCGCACGGTTCTTTCGGGAAACTCGCCGCCCATGACCACCAGCCGGAGCACTTTCGTTCGCACCAGTTCAGGTTCGCGCCGGCAAAGTTCGGCGAGGTTCGAGAGCGCGCCGACGCTGCAGATCGTCACGCTGCCGTCCGGCTGCGCTTTCAGCACGCGGCGATAGACCTCCAGCGCATCCGGGGCCCGGTCATCAGGGCCGAAGTCGTTGGGGAACTCGTCGCGCAATGCGGCGGCATAGGGGCTGGTTCGTTGCAACGCGGTGGGGCCCTGTTTGTCCGTGCCGATCGGGATGTTGGGGCGTCCGTAGTAGGTGTTGATGGCATCCGCGGCGGCAGCGGAGGCGTTGCTTTCATCCTTGCGATTCGTCAACACCGCCAACAAGGCGCATTCGCCGCGGTCGGCCAGCGCGTGCAGGAGCGCAAGCGCCCCGGCGTCATCACAATCGCCGGACATGTCGGTCTCGAGGATGAGCCTGACCGGCTCACGCGCGGACGACGCTTGATCCGCTGCCCGCAACCCGGCCAGCAAAGACAACAGGATGGCAGCAAGCCAGGCAAAGAGGTGTTTCATGGTTGAGGTAATCAATAAATTCATTCTGTTGGTTGATTCTTCTTCTTTTTTCTTCTTGGCCGGCTTCCCGATCGCGGGCGAGGCATCGCAACTGACCGCTGGCTCTCTGCCAAAAAAGTAATCGGGATAGCCCCAGCCGAGTTGCTTTCCGGCGGTTTTGGATTTGACGGAGGTGACAGCGCTCGGTGCGGACGGCACGCTGCGGGTGGTAGCTCGCCGCAGCGGCGTGCGTGTGATACTCGGTGAACAGGTGCGTGCGCCACGGCACAGGTTCGCCGGCCAGCAATGGCTGGAGCAGACGTCCCGGCAAACCGGACACCGGCTCGACGCCGCACGCCGCGAGCACCGTGGGCATGAGGTCCACCGTGGAGACGAGTTCCTCGCACACCTGCGGCCGGGCATGCCCGTGCCATCGCAACAGCAGTGGAACGCGCACGCCGCCCTCATAGCAGGTGCGTTTGCCCCGGAGCATGTCTGCGCCGTGGTCGCCCAGGTTCTTGCGATTGAAGTTGGCGCCGGGGATTTCGTGGAAGTCGAACGGAAACGCCGGCTCGGGGTTGATGTGCAGTTTTCCGATGATGCCCGTGCCGTAGCCGGCCGCTTTCGGACTGCGTGGGAGGTTCGGCGTGTCCTCGCGGTACATGCGGAATCCCCAGGTCGCCAGCCCGATCTGACCGTGCTGGTGCGGATAGAGCCCGGTCAGAACACTCGCGCGGGATTGGCTGCAACCGGCCTGGGTGACAAATGCCCGATGGAACCGCACACCCTCGCTGGCAAGGCGGTCGAGGTTTGGCGTCCGCGCGTACCGATCGCCGTAGCACCCCAGTTCAGGCCCGTTGTCCTCGGAGACGATCAACAGAATGTTCGGCCGAGTACCCGACGCAGAGGTATCGGCGGCATGAACCGCGGAAAGCAGTGGCAGCAGTAGGGTTAGGACGACGATGCGGATCATGAGTCATTGGCCTCGGGGCGAGTAACGCTTTCCGGAAGTAGACACAAGAAAACCGTCCTTGGCCCGACAGTCGGGCTTCTCCCTTTTGCAGAGTCCATTCTACACTGCTTTACTCGCCCGAAGGCGTCTACCTCGGCATCGCTCGACGCTATGAGCGTGAAAAGGGGATTCATTCCGAGTCGAAATCGGCGCAGCCTGCCAGCCTCATCCGTCCGCACTATCTCGACCTCCTGCGGGCCGAGCACGCCGCGATGCACCAAGCCGAACGGCAGCAAGGCATCGACTTGCTGGTGGTCTTCGACAAAGCGCACCTGTTGGCAAGTCCACCAGTTGACGGCGGTGAAGGCCTCAGGTAGCGTTCCATGTGGGCGATATGCGGGTGGTCGGGGGCTTGGCGGGACCGCCGATCTCACCCACTGGAAACTGAAGGCACATCAGCCCGATTGCTTGTGCGACGCAGTCCGGATCGGTCCGCTGCCCTCGATCCACCACTTCAGCCGGGTTGTCATCACCACCTGCCCCGGTCTATGATGCGGCGTTTCAGACAGTGGCGAAGGTCTCGTCCAATTCGGCCATCGCCGCTTGATGAGTCGCGGAATTCTCGATACCCACGGCGAAGTCTATAGCAGGGAGACATGTATGGCGACAATAGTAGTCTTGAGCGGAGGAACGGAAACAAACTACGAGTTAAAGGCAGGGGAAAACCTCATTGGCCGGCTTCCGGATTGCCCCATTTCGGTCAACCATCCCGCCGCGTCCGGACGACACGCCGTCATTCACTCGGAGGGCGGCGAGTTTGTCCTGGAGGATCTCGGCAGCCGCAACGGAACCTTCGTGAACCAGCAACGAATCGATGGACGCGTCAAACTGAATCATAACGACGAGATACGGTTTGGCGGCGCTGATGCCCGCTTTCTCAATCCAGCCGATGCGCCGGCGGCGGCCGGCGGACCGGCGCCGGCAACGGGCGTCGATCTCCAAGCCAAAGAGGGCCCGGATGCCGGGCAAGTGGACATCCATGAGGAAAGCACGGCGACCATCACCGGCGAGATGGCCGGGGCGGGGCGGTTCGGTGTCCTGGATGTCAATCCCGAAGCCAAACTCAAGGCGGTTCTCGAGATCAGCAACACCCTGGCCGGCATGCTCGATCTGGCGGCTTTGTTGCCCAAGATTCTCGACAGCCTGTTCAGCATCTTCAGGTATGCCGATCGCGGCTGTATCCTGCTGAAGGACTCGCAAACAGGCAAGATGGTGCCCCGCGCCATGCGGCATCGCCGCGAGGATGACGATTCGACCGTGCGGTTGAGCCGCACCATCGTTGGCAAGGTGTTGTCGGAAAAAGCCGGCATCCTTTCGGCGGATGCCAGCATGGATGATGCCTTCAGCGGAACCCAGTCGATTGCCGATCTCAAAATCCGCTCCATGATGTGCGTGCCGCTGCTGGGCCTGGATGGGGAGGTTCTCGGGATCCTCAGCATCGACTCCCAGGACCCGCGGGGGCAGTTTACCCGCAATGACCTGGATATCCTCATGACGGTTGCCGGGCAAGCGGCTCTGTCCTACGAGAACGCGAGGCTGGTTCAAGCCTACGCCGACAAGCAGAAGCAGGACGCCGAATTGGAAATCGCCAGAGACGTGCAGCGCGAGCTTCTGCCCACGGAGTTCCCCAAGGTCGAAGGCTATCAGTTCTACGCCTCTTACGACGCGGCGCGGGCCGTGGGGGGAGACATGTACGATTGCTTCGAGTTGCCGGACGGCAAGATCGGTTTGTCCTTCGGCGACGTTTCCGGAAAAGGTGTGCCCGGCGCGCTGATCATGGCTCGCATGGCCAGTTGCGTGCAGAGCACGGTCCGCCATGTCCACGACGTCGTCGAAGCCATGAGGGCTATCAACGATCACATGTGCGATGGCAAACTCGCGGGCCGCTTCGTCACATACGTCCTTTGCGTCGTGGACACCCGGAATCACGAGGTCGTTCTGTCGAACGCGGGGCACGCGTCGCCGATCATTCGGCGGGCGAACGGATCGATGGAGCGGTTCGACCAGGAGCTGGCGGGACTGCCCATCGGGATGATGGAGGACTATCCGTTCGAGGCCGAGACTCGCAAGCTGGATCCCGGCGACATGGTCGTGATCACCACCGACGGCGTGGAGGAGGCCATGAACGCGGAAGGTGATCTCTACGGGACGGAACGCGTGCTGGAACTTGTGAAGAACGGGCCGGCCGAGGCGGAGAAACTCGGCAAACTCCTGCTCGAAGATGTTCGCCGTCACGCCCGAGGTTACCCACAGAGCGACGACATTACCATCATGAGCTTCGGTCGCAATCCTCCCGTTGCGTAGAATTCTCATCGATCCCGGCGTCTCGCGAGCAGGGCAGAGCCGCCGGGGCAAAGGGCGCGTCTTGAATCCCGTCGGCCTTTGCCCGAATCCCGGCGGCTTGTTTACCAATCGGCCGTCAGGTAGATGATCGCGGTTCCATCACGGCTCGAAGTGAGGGCGTGGCGGCCCGACGGGGAGAAGCTCACGCTGGTGACCTCCTGGTCGTGCCCGCGGAGGCTGAGGATTTCCTTGCCGGTCTGGGAGTCCCAGAGTTTCGCGGTGTGGTCGCGGCTGCCGGTAAGGAGCCGCCGGCCGTCCGGCGAAAGGGCGACCGAGGTGACCGCGGCAGCGTGGCCTTCGAATGTACGTATCGGCTCGCCGGTCTCGGCATCCCAGAGGCGCGCGCGGTTGTCCTCGCTGCCGGTCACGACGAACCGGCCGTCGTGCGAAAAGGCGCCGTCGAGCACGGCCCACTCGTGGCCCGAGAGGACATGAACGATCCGGCTCGAATCGGCATCCCAGATGCGGGCCGTCTTGTCGTCGGAAACCGTAAGCACCCTCCGCCCCGTGTGGGAAAAGACTGCCCGGCGAATCCGGTCGGTATGCCCGACCAGCGATTGGGACATAAGCTGCCCGGACTGGGCGTCCCAGAATCGGGCGGTGCGGTCATCGCCGGCGGTCAGCACCGTATTGCCGTCGGGCGAGAAGACGGCGCTGTTCACGTAGCGTGCATGTCCGCCCGACAGCTTGCGCAAGGGCCGGCCGGTATTGGCATCCCAGATCTTGGCCGAGTTATCCCAACTGGCCGTGACGACGAGCTGTCCGTCGGGCGAGAATTCGGCCCAGGCGACGGCGCCGTGGGGGCTGAAACTCATCAGCTCCCGATCCGAGCCGATTTCCCAGATACGGGCGTCGTTGCCGCCTACGGAAAGAATTCGCGTGCCGTCGGGCGTGAAAACGGCCGTCCAAACCAGGCCGCCGAGGATCGAGAAATCGAGCATCGCCGTGCCCGGCCGCTTGGGGTGAGGGATCTCCCGCCCTCGGCCGAGATCCCAGAGCCGCACGAGCCGGTCGACCGCATTGGTCGTCAGCGCCCGGCCGCCGTCGCGCGAGACGGCGACGTGTTGCAGGGCGTTGTCTCCGGCAGTCATCTCGCTCACTACGGCGGCGTTGCCGAGATCCCAAAGCCGGAGTCGCCCGTCATCACAGGTTGTCAGCGCCTGCTTCCCGTCGGGCATCAGCGCCAGGGAGGTAACCCCGCCCGGATGCTTGAGAACCTCTTTCGTCAACTCCTCGCCCGTATCCAGATCCCATTGGGCGACCGTGTTGTCGAGGCTGGCCGTGAGGGCTTTCCGGCCGTCGGGCAGGAACGCCGTTGCCACGATCCGCCGGCTGTGATTGTGCCGCTGGAAACGCTTTGTCCAAGGACCGTTCTCACTTGTTCTCGCCCAGAACTGGCAGCGGCCGTGGGAATCGCCGATCAGGAGAAGGTTGTCGTCGGGGCCGAAGCCGACGGCCGTGACGGCCCCCGACGCCCCGCCGGGCGATAACCGCTGGAGCAACTGTCCGCCGAGATCGAACAACGTGGCCGAGCCATCCGTGGAACCGGCCAGAATCCACTGCTCGTTGTGCGAGAGGGCCAAGGCCCCATCCCGCCCCGTGCCTTCCAGGCAGAGCAGTTCAGTACCGGCGGCCACATCCCAGAGACGCACGGTATTGTCGCTTGCCGCGGTCAACATTCGCCGGCCGTCCGCAAAGAAGACGGCGGAGGACGCGAGAAACTCGTGGCCTTCGCTGAGTTCGCGAAGCATCTCTGGGCGGCTGGCGTCCCAGATTCTCGCCGTACGGTCGCGGCTCGCGGTGACCACCTGGTCGCCGGACGAGGAGAACCGCGCGGAGAGAACGGTGTCGGTATGGCCCTCCAGCACTCGCCCCTTAAGAACCCGCACCTCGCGATATCCCTCGAGCGACCAGACCATCGCACGGCCGTCGTGGCTGCCGGAAAGCACAAAGAGCCCGTCGGGAGAGAAGGTGCAGGAACGAACCCGCCCACCGTGTCCGCGGAGGGTCTTGATCAGCGTCCCGGACTGCGAGTCCCAGATGTTCACGACATTGTCGTGGCCGGCGCTGGCGATCAGACTGCCGTCGGGCGAGTAGGCGACGCAACTGGCGGAGGCGGTGTGGCCCCAGAGCGTCCGATGGGGCGGGTCGGCCTCGGGCATGCCGGCGATCCGAGCAGCGAGGTCGACCGGCTTAACATCGGCCGGATTCCAGGTCATTACGCGTCCATCGTAGCCCCCCGATACAACTTGCGTCCCATCGGGCGAGAAGGCGGCCGAACAAACGGGGCCGCCATGGCCGCTGAATTCGGTCTGCGGTTCGCACTGCGGCTTTCCGGCCCGATCGGCCACCGACCAGACCATTACGCGGCCGTCCTGGCTGGCGGTGATGATGCGGGACGCGTCGGGTGAGAAGGCGACCTGCCAGACCCACCAACTGTGTCCTTCAAGCACAGCGAACTCGTCTCCCGTGGCGGCGTCCCAGATTCTCGCCGTGCCGTCGTAAGAACCACTGAGGATCCATCGATCGTCGGGCGAGAAGGCCAAGCTGACCACCGCGTCGCCGTGGCCTTCCATGGTGGCAATCGGGTCTCCGGTTGCGGCGTTCCAGACGCGGACCCGGCAATCATTTCCGCCCGAGGCGACGACCAACCCGGAATGGGAGAATGCCACGGCGTGGACGAATCCGCCGTGAGAGATTGCCAGCGGCGGCGACTGGCCCGCGAGCGTGGCAATGCGAACCAGTCCGTCCCAGCTTCCCAGCAGGGCGCGGCGCCCGTCGGGGCTGTAGGCGACCGACTCGATCGGGCCCTCCGCCCGGATCGTTTCGACGCTCTGTTGGCAGAGATACCAGAGTCGGCCCCATTCCCAATGGCGGAACTCACTCTCACGGCAGTCAGCCAGCAATCGCTCGGCGTCGGAGAAGGCATTGTCCTCGATCTTGGCGGCGGCCAGTCCGATGCGGGCGACATAGGCTTCGTACTGTTCCGCTCGCTGGGCCGCCTCCGCCCTTTTTCGGGCCTCTTCTTCCTCCTTTCGGGCTTGCTCTTCCTTCTTTCGGGCTTGCTCCTCGTTGCGCCGCGCCTGCTGTTCGGCGATTCGACGCTCTTCGGCGATGTCGCGCGACTTGATGGCGTCCGCTTCGGCCTCCTCGGCAGCCTGGCGGGCGACCGCTTCATCGGCACGCGCAACCTCCGCTCGTTGCCGCGACTGTTCCGCGCGGTCGCGCTGCTTGCGAATCTCGAAATAGGCCGTTGTGACCACGGTGAGAACGACCGCGATGAGGGCCAGGGCGATACGCTTGGCGTTTCTCAGCCGGCGGGACCGCGCCTCGCGTTCGCGCTTGCCTTCCTGCACTTCGCGCAGCAGGTCGCCATGTGCCGGATCGTCGGCATCGAGCAAGGAGGCCGCCAGATCGTAATCCTCGCGGACCTTGGCGCAGTTGGCGTACGCGATCTTCGCCTTGGAAATCTCCTCTTGGGCTGAGTGATTGCCGGCCCAGAGCGCCAACGCTTCCTGGCATCCGAACAGCGCGCGGGCGTAGTCCTGGTAGTCGTTGGTCTGGTTGGCCAGGACGAGTTGCTGCCGGGCGTGATCGAGCAGCGCGATACTTTCGGAATGGGATTGATACTCCTGGACGGCCTTCTGAAAGGCGGTAACGCTACCGTACCGGTCTTTCGGCTCGGTTTGCATCGCCTTCAGGGCGATGTCCAGCAGTTCGTCCGACCGATCGGTCGGTTCGATGACATTTTTCGCCGCGGCGTGAAGGCACTCGATCGCCGACTTGCCCGAATGGGGCGTCTTGCCAGTCACGATTTCGAAGAGGATGGCGCCGAGGAGGTAGACGTCGGCGGCGGGCCCGATCCTCTCCATCGGGCCGAGCACCAGCTCCGGCGCCATGTACGCCGGTGTGCCTCCCATAGTGGTTTTCGCCGAGCGGATTTCGCCGCCCGGTTCGACGGTGAACCGCACGGCAAGTCCCCAATCCATCACGAGAACTTCGCCGAAACTGCCGAGCATGATGTTTTCCGGCTTCAGATCGCGATGAACGATGCCTTTGGAATGGGCGAAGGCGATCGCGTCCGCCACTTTCATGAGGATCGCCAGGTTCTCCGCCCGCGACTTCGTGGGCAGGGCGTCGTCCCAGGGCGTTCCCTGGACGCATTTCATCGCGTAGAACAACGCGCCGTCGGCGTTGGTTCCCAAATCGTACACCGGCACGATGTTGGGATGGTCCAGGTCGCCGGTGGTGACAGCCTCGGAGACGAACTCGTGCTGTTTGCTCTTGCCTTGGACACCGGGGCGCAGCATCTTGATGGCCACCCGGCGATTGAACGATGCCTGCCGAGCCGCATAGACGACGCCCATCCCTCCCTGCCCGATCTCATTGAGTAATTCGTAGTCGGCCATTCCAACGGAGGGAGCATCGTGCGAGGCCGCCACGTTCCGCGATTTGATCACCACGGTTCCCTCGCCGAGAGTCGTGGTAGGGTCGATCTTGAGGGTGGCCTGGGGCCGGCTGCCTTCCGCAAGATTGTTGCCCCAGACGTCCCAGATGCGATGCGACTCGGCCTGGGTCACACCCTTGAGAAGGCGGCCGGAATCCGCCGGCGACAGTTCCACTGTCCCGCCGCTGTCTGCGCCGACTGCGGCACCGCCCTCTGCACGCCGGCCCTCCCCGGCGGGTTCGCCGGCTGCCACCGGATGTTTGACGTCCGGGGACTCCGGCGGCAGATCAATGGTCTCGTGGGTTTTCAAATCGCCCGCGATGCCGCCCGCCGGTGCATCGCCCTGCGAAGATAAGTCTACGGTACTTGTAGCGTCCTTCAGGCCGACATCGTCTGCGAAGTCCAGGCTTTCAAGATCGACGGTCCCCGAGTAGAGGTTCGACGGCGACGTATTGGCGCTCTGGCCGATCGGCATACCACACGCGGGGCAAATGCCGGCGCGGATCGCCGTGTTGTTCAGTTGCGCGTGGCACGCTAGACAGGTTCGCATGAGATGGGTGATCTTGATCGGTCAACGGTGGCTTTGGTGTGACTTTCAACCTCTCTTGAATGGACGTCGTGCAAAGCGTCCTGCCTGTCGATTGCAGCTTCTCGAGAATTGCTCCAGGAGGCGATCGATTTGCTGGTTCCAGCCGGCACGTAGCCGGAACGCCAACACAGCGCTGCCGGCAGCGGAAATGGGCGCGCCGAGATAAGGCGCGGATCCGGGGTCCGGAGCCGCGGCGTCCGGAATTGTGACGGACGCGGGCGCCGGTATCGGCGCGCTGGTCGTCTCGGGCAATCGTTCGCCGGAAGAAGAATCTACCGTGGAATCCTCCGCGTCCCCGACCGGTTGCGACTGGGCATGTTCCCACTCCTCCCACGCTCGGTGTGCCGACTCGACTTGTACCTGATCAGGGTCGCCAAAGACATTCTCGGACGGTTCGATGGTGTGCGATTGCGGAGGACGTTCGTCAATTCCTTCCGCAGCGTCGCTGTGGTCCACCACACGCCCTTGGCGGACGAAGACGTCACGGACGAGGCGTTCCAGCCCATCGCTATGGATCTCATAGATGCGATAGTGGTTGTCGGGCACCCGGCTCAGCAGGGCTGGAAGGATGGCCAGTGCATTATCCGGCAAGCGATAGTCCGGACCCTCCACGCCGCCGGGCCGCACCACGCGCAGTACCACGTAGTTGTCAGAGGCTGCCACCGAATCGGGCCGAACCGTCTCCAGATCGGCCGAAGACAGCAGCAATTCAGCGGTCGGCCTTTCAAACAAACTGGTATCGAAGCGTGGCCGCCGGGGGAAGTAGAGCGGCGGCACCTGCGGCGTCGTACTGATCGGCACTTGGGGCGTCGTATCGATCTGCACAAACTCTTCGGGCATCTCGGCATAGGTCAGTGCTGAATGGCTGCCGCCGTCGTCGTCGATGACGCTCACCAGGATGCCGAAAACGGAAGTGGCATTCGCCGAAGCCGGGCGTGCGAGATATCGGTGCGATGCCGAGAATGAGACCGTTCCCGGCCCGCTCAACGGGATGGCGTCCATCGTACCATCGCCCCAGTCGACCACCACAGTGAATGTCTCGCGGCTCCCCTCAAGGCCTTCCTGGGTGTTCGAAGGGTTGTCGAAGCCCGGATCGAAGAAGTCTCCATGTACGGTCACGATTCCCGTCTCGCTGACCTCGATATGGTCCACCGTCAGCGCGGGCGACACGTTGGCCACCGTCACCTCGAACGTCCTGCTCGCCGTGCCCCCGTCGTCGTCGGTGACCGTCACCGTTACCGTATAGACGCCGTTGTCGGCATAGACGTGCGCGCCGTCGAAGGAACCGGCCGTCGGCACTCCCGCCGAGCCCGCCGTGTCGATCGCCGCCGCGCCCGAGTCGGCCGTCGTGCCGTCGCCCCAGTCGATCGTGTAGCTGAACGTCTCACGCGTAGGCGAACGGTCGAAGCCCGGGTCCGTAAACGTCCCCAGGTTCACGATGCTCAGCACTGCCCCTTCGCTGGTCGCCTGGTTTCCAACCACCGTCAGCGCGGGCGCCACGTTGGCCACTGTCACCTCGAACGTCCCGCTGGCCGTGCCCCCGTCGTCGTCGGTCACCGTCACCGTTACCGTATAGACGCCGTTGTCGGCATAGACATGCGACCCGTCCAGCGATCCAGCCGTCGCCACGCCCGCCGAGCCAACCGTGTCGATCGCCGCCGCGCCCGCGTCGGCCATCGTGCCGTCGCCCCAGTCGATCGTGTAGGTGAACGTCTCCTGAGTGGGCGAACGGTCGAAGCCCGGGTCCGTAAACGTCCCCAGGTTCACGTTGCTCCGCCGCCGCCCCTTCGCTGGTCGCCTGGTTGCCAACCACCGTCAGCGTGGGAGCGACATTGGCCACCGTCACCTCGAACGTCTCGCTCGCCGTGCCGCCGTCGTCGTCGGTGACCGTCACCGTTACCGTATAGACGCCGTTGTCGGCATAGACATGCGACCCGTCCAGCGATCCAGCCGTCGCCACTCCAGCCGAGCCCGCCGTGTCGATTGTCGCGTCACCCGCGTCGGCCGCCGTGCCGTCGCCCCAGTCGATCGTGTAGCTGAAGGTCTCGACTGGGCGAGCGCCGAAGCCCGGGTCCGTAAACGTCCCCAGGTTCACGTTGCTCAGCCGCCCCTTCGCTGGTCGCCTGGTTGCCGACAACCGTCGGCGCGGGAGCGACATTGGCCACCGTCACCTCGAACGTCCCGCTCGCCGTGCCGCCGTCGTCGTCGGTGACCGTCACCGTTACCGTATAGACGCCGTTGTCGGCATAGACGCGCGCCGTCGAAGGAACCGGCTGTTAGCACTCCCGCCGAGCCCGACGTGTCGATGGCCGCCTCGCCCGCGTCGGCTGTCGTGCCGTCGCCCCAGTCGATCGTGTAGGTGAACGTCTCCTGAGTGGACGAGCGGCCGAAGCCCGGGTCCGTAAACGTCCCCAGGTTCACGATGCTCAGCACCGCACCTTCGCTCGTAGCCCGGTTCCCAACCACCGTCAGCGTGGGCGACACATTGGCCACCGTCACCTCGAACGTCCCGCTGGCCGTGCCCCCGTCGTCGTCGGTCACCGTCACCGTTACCGTATACACGCCGTTGTCGGCATAGACGTGCGCCGTCGAAGGAACCGGCCGTTGGTACTCCCACGGAGCCCACCGTGTCGATCGTCGCCGCGCCCGCGTCGGCCGCCGTGCCGTCGCCCCAGTCGATCGTGTAGGTGAACGTCTCACGCGTAGGCGAACGGTCGAAGCCCGGGTCCGTAAACGTCCCCAGGTTCACGTTGCTCAGCACGGCCCCTTCGCTGGTCGCCTGGTTGCCAACCACCGTCAGCGCGGGAGCGACATTGACGATATTGGCCGTCGTCCATCCCGTTGCGCGACCGGAGTCGTTGGCTTCAAGAGTGTAACGGATCGAGTATTGACCGTTGTCGGCGTAGGTGTGTATGCCCGAAAGGGTGCCGGCGCCGTTGGCAGAATCGATCGTGCCCGGGCTGCTGGTTCCGTCGCCCCAGTCGATCGACGCGGAAAGATCATCGCCGCTACCCGCGTAGGTAAAATTTCGAGTTAACGCGACCGCCGAGCCCTCTTCGCCATCGAGGTAGTGGCCACGGGTCGCGCTGTACGCGGTATCAGGTTGAGAATAGTTGTAGAATCCCAGCCGGCCGCCGGGGAACGGATCATTCGCCGGTGCGGCGATGTCGAACTCGAGTTGGCCGTTGACGTAGATCAGCAGCCGATCGGCACTGTACTGGCAAGTAAAACGGTACTCGACGTTGTCTACCCAACCCTCACTGCCCAAGGTTGTCGCCCGAGCCAGCTCGGTGACGCCATCCTGGTGGCCCCAGAAGTCCCATTGCGTATCGGGACGCCCGGTAACACGCGAAACTGCTAGTCCTTTGAGCCCCCGCGCGCCGCCTCCTGTCCCGTTGGCCTGACGCCAGTCAATGACCAGGTAGTCGGCGTTTGCACTGGAGAAATCGCCGGGTTCAAAACCCAGCACAAAGCCGATGAAGTCATCGTCGCTCGTCGTCGTGACCTTGATCGTCACCTCGAACGGATCCGCCGTCACGGGAAAGTCGCTGTAGAAGACGGTCGGCTGACCGTTGTACACCTGGGTTACCACCGTACCCGTGGTGGGATCGACTCTCCAATCTCCCGAGCCTGTTTGATAGTCTTCCTGTCGCCACCCCTCCAGACTGGCGGGCATGATTTCGAAAACCGGAACGGCACTGTCGGCCGTGATGAGCGTTTCGCCTGAACCCGCTTCCCCGGCATCGCCGATTGCTGCGTCCAGATTGGCGGTGACCGCACTTGCGGATAGGACGCGTCGCGATTCCAGCGTGGTGACCGAAAGGGACACAGCATCGTCGTCGCGGGCACCGCGGACATTTTGACGCAAGCAGCGGCGAAAGCCGGCGAACCAATGCATGGCGATAAACCATTGGCAGCCAAAAGATTAGATGATCCGCTGAGGGTTTTGTGTTCCCGCCGAAGAAACGGTCTCCGATCCTTACAATAGTTAGAAACGACACATTTTTCAATGATTTGGTCACCCCGCGAGCATTTAACCTGGTGTGGTCATACCCCCACCTCGAAGGTAGCCAGGCAGGCCGTCACGGCGAAAAGCCCCAAGGGCTGTGCGGCGAACGCCGAAACAAGTAATAGGAATGACGCTATTCTCGGGCGTCTGCTCGCAAGGGAATTGTGACCGTCTGACTGCCAAGGAATTCCAGCCATGAGACTCGTCGCACGGTGTTTTTCGATTGCCCTCTTGGGGCTTTGCCCGGTCGGCGCTCTCGCACGGGACGGGGGCAACGAGCCGATGCTTCGTGTCCGGGATCCGCTCAAGCCGATCACAAGCATGTCGACGAGCATCCAACCACAAGCGGGTAGACTACCGACGGACTATTCGGGGCAAGTCGATTCCCAGGCGACGGAGTCTTCCACAGCCGGCCTTGCCGATCGCCCATGGACCGGCATCTGCTGGACCGCGCCGGGAATCTGTTACCAGCCCCTGTATTTCGAAGATCCGGCCCTCGAACGGCACGGGTATTGCGACGGACTACTGCAACCATTGGTCTCGACTGCCCATTTCGTTGGAAATGCGGCCATTCTACCCTATCGTTTGGCGGCAGAACCTCCCTGCGAGTGCATTTATACCCTGGGGCACGAGCGGCCGGGCACTCCGACTCCGATGCACTGTTACCGACCGCCCTTGCGAGTTAGCGGCGGGCTGGCTGAAGCCGGCGTCGTAACTGGCTTGATCTTCCTGCTGCCGTAGCACGCCGTTGGTTGGCCGCATCTCAAAGGCGCATCACACGAACGTCCACCGCCCGAGATCGCCGCGCGCACGCCACTTACGTCGAAGCCATGCTCCGTAAGACGCGGCCCTATCGGACCCGTCGCAACGCGTGGCTGAAGAAGCGGACTGCGCGCTGAGCGAGGGATTGGGCCGCGACCTCAATCTTTGCCCGGCCGCGCACTCCGATCGTAGGCGGAGCATCGGCCGGCTCTAGCGCAACCTCGACGCGATAGGTCGCCGTCAACGGTTTGGCGTTTCCATCCTGGCCGACGAAGGGAATCGCTCTCGCGGCAGCCAACCGCCGCGGGACCACTTCCACCCTGGAGTCGCCAATCTTTTCAACCGTCCCTTCCAGTACGGTATACCGCGATTGTTCCAGCAGAATCCGGACTCGCTGGCCCGGCTGGACGCATTGAATGAATCTCTCTTCAACATAGAGAACCGCCCGCAATCGTCGAGGGTCGCCCACCAGGCAAACGAGCGTGCCCGTTTCGAGATAGCCACCGATGCTTTCCGCATCGGTGGGAAGCCCTTGCCAAAAAGGCAACATTGCTTCATCAAGAGAGTTGCTTGGCCGCGCAGGCGCCGGCAGGACCGTGCCGGATCGGGGCGCCGTCAATCGAAGTCGTTCCGCTTCGAGCCGCCGGGCAGCCAAACGCGCGCCGATGTCGGCGAGAGCCTCCCGGGCAGTCGGCAATTCCGCAGCCGCCCGGGAATCGTGGGAACGACGCGACTGAAGACCAGCCAGACGAGCGTTCTGCACGTTGTATTCCGTTTCGAGCTGCACGATCTCGCGGCTCAAGTCGGCGTTGTCAAACTCCGCCAGCAAGTCGCCCTCGCCGACCAGTGATCCTACGATACTCGCTTTGACGAGCCGCCCCGGCACCGTGACGTACACGCGGTCGGCGTCCGCCTCTTCGAGAAGGGCCGGCGCCTTGACGCGATAGGGCAGTGGTACGATGCACGCAAGAACCCCCAGCGCCAGTGCGAAGAGAGCGGCCTTCGGCGCACGGCTGCGCCGGTCCCGCGAAGCGCCGCGCAACAGGCGGTTCCGCACGACCCGGGCGGCCGGAATGCCCACCATGGCCAAAATCGTCGCTGCAAGGATCGCGTGGGCCAGCACCTCCAATCGTTGGGGGCGCAGCACCCGGTAAAGAAACGAGAGAATCACGACCACCACGAACCAGCGATAGGCGATCGACAACAATCCATATACCGCCAGAAGAAAACGGTGTTGTTCCGGCCAGCCCGGCTCACGCGGAGGCTCGCCGAGCAACACCGACGAGCAAATCCCGGAAACAACGGCGCGGCTTCTCTGCCACAGGTTGGGAATCTCGAGCCAGTCGGAAAGTATGTAATAGCCGTCGTAGCGGAGCAGCGGATTGCCGTTCAACAGCACCGTGCCCACGGAACAGACGAAGATTATGTCGAGGCAAAAGGCGTTGAGCAGACCTTCCGGCGTTGACCACCATACGATCACCGCCAGCGACGCCAGGACCAACTCCACATGGATTCCGGCCGCCGAGACCGCGATTCGCCGCCACTTGTCGGAAAGAGTCCAGGAATCGGTGACGTCGGTGTAGAGGCAGGGCGTAAAGACAAGCAACATCAGCCCGATCTCATGGCACTGGCAGCCGAAATGCCGGCAGGCAATCGCGTGGCCCAACTCGTGCAGGATCTTGACCATTGCCAGCGAGATTGCCAGCCAGGGCAGATTGGAGGGGCCGAAGAAATGCCCTGCATCCGGCAGGCGTTCAACAAGGCTGCCGGCATGAAGCAGCGCAAAAAAGGTCGCTGCGGTGATCAGAAGAATGGAAAAGGCAATCCACCTTGGATCAAGCAGCCAGCGGATGAGAGGATAGACGCGGCGCAGCAACCCTTCCGGGTTGATCCCCGGAAGACGAATTGCCAGAATATTGCCCACCGATGCCGCCCAGGCGCGACGGCGGTTTTCACGGCGGCGCTCCAAAAGGGGCTCCGCCTGTCCGGAATGGTCGGAGACGACCAGCCCCAGCGAGTGGAGGCTGCCGACGAACCGGTGCAGACGACTCTCGTCGAGCCGCGCCGGAGCAAACTTCTTCTGAAAGCGATCGACCACTTCGCGGAGGCTCAGGCGGCCGTCGAGCAGGCGAAGCACGGTGTACTCCTCATCGCGGAGCTGGAAATATCGCAGGGCAACGGGATCCTTGACGACCCAATGCTCGCCGGCGCCGCTTTGCTGAGGGAAGAAGACGAGATCCCGCCGCGCCCGGAGTCGCAGCGGCTGGCCCGTTGCAGCTTCGATGTTTTGCGGGGGTGACGGCATCGGCTTTCTTTCCTTGGGCCAGTCGTCGTGATCGCCGGCGCTGCGGCGATCAAGGGCCGGTGGAATCCGGACTCGAAGGGGAGATGACCATCGCCGCCCGCTGGCCCGGTTTGAGTTGCATGTCGGGGTTCTGGGCCTCGCCCCAGATGCGGACCTGGCCGTTGATCGGATCGATTTCGGGACTGATGAAAACAAGTGTGCCGGGAAAACTTTTCGCCTGGCGCGTTCCCAGATCGACGATCAATTCCACCTTGGCGCCTTGGGACATCTCGCCGAGTTGAGAGGCGGAGAGGAACCCTTCGGCGCGGAGCCGATCGATCCTCAGGATGCGGATGACTGGCTGTCCCGACTCGACCCATTCGCCGCATCGGCGATACACCTGCGCAACGAGCCCGTTGATCGGCGCCCGGATTGTCAGCCGCGACAGACGCTGCTGTCCAGTCTGCAAGGCATTGCGTTTCAATTTGGCGGTCAAGTCCGCAAGTTGGAGTTGGTGCTGGGCCTGCTCGATCGAGAGCCGCGATCGCTCGACCGTCAGCCGCAGGTGATCCAATTCCGTCTGCGAGATGCTCTTGGGGTAGTTGGTTACCGATTCCTGGGCGCGGCGGAGTTCCGCCTCGGCCACTTCGAGGGATTTCTTCGCAAAACGGACGTCGACGTCGTTCTTCGCCTCCTCCTCGGCGATTTCCGACTCGATCTGCGTCCGCTCCACTTCCTGACGGGCTTCGGCGTCTTCGAGTTGGACCAACGGGTCGCCGGCGGAGACCAGAACGCCTTCGTCAACCGCGAGTTTCCGGATCACGCCCTGATCTTGGGCGGGTACATCGACCTGTTCGATCAGTTGCAGCAAGACCGAGTCGATGCGGATCGGCCCGGCCGCGGCGGCAGGTCTCGCAGCACTAAAGACTGTAAGTGCGACCAGCAGGCGGCAGAGGGCGGGATGGATCAAGTTCATGGCGTTTCCTTATGCCGGTTCAGAAAAGCAGGCGCGAGCGGATCACATGGACAAGGCCGTGGAACCCAACGTAAAGCACCGAGCGTCGACCGCAATCGATCTTTGCGACCACCGTGGCGCCGGGACGCAGCGATTTCATGGCCGCCTGATCCTCAGGGCGGATGATGGCGGAGACCGTGGGGGCATCGCTGCCGAGCACATCAGTGGCCGGCGAAACCCGCTCGAGTCGCCCCAGGTAGCGGCGCTCCGGCGACGTGGCGAGAATGAACCGGGCACCAAGCGGTTGCTGGCTCGATCGCAGAGCAGCCGCGACGTGGGCGATCCGGTCGTCGGGAATTCTCAGTTCCACGACCCATGCCCCCTTCAAGTCGGCGATGGTCATCAGCATCTGTCCGCGAACGACCGGCCGGGATTCGAGCAAGTTTTCCACGTCCCAGGTAAGGACTTCCCCGTCGATCGGGCTGGCAATCCGTAACTGGTCTTGGAGCTTCACCAGCAGTGCCTGCTCTCGCAACAAGCCTTCAATCTTCTTCTTCAGCGTTTCCTCCTCGGCCGCGCGACGGGTGGATTCCCGGAGATCCTCGCGGTTGGTGCGACCCGTGCTAAGGCGTTCGGCCTCGATGGACGAAAGCTGTTTCTGCGAGGTCTCCAGTTCGCCGAGCAGGCGTTGGGTCTCATATTCCAACTGAAGGTTGCGAAGTCCCAGCAATGGTTCCCCCTTGGCAACTTTTTTTCCGGCCTGGTGCATGAATATGCGTTCGACGATGCCGTCGGCTGGCGCGAAAACGTTTCGCCGTGTTTCCGGCTGGAGTGCTCCGCCGGCTTCGACCCACAAGGTCGCGGGAGTTACGGCGAGGATCGCCAGCAGAACAGCGATGGCCCCGGCAATCAGCAGCGTCCGCGGCTGTCGTGCCCAACGGCGGAGCCAACGCGTCTCATTCAAGAAGCGGCTGAGACGATAGAGCGGCAGGCTTTCCAGGTCGAGCGCATGGCGAACTGCGGGGGCGGCGTGGCGGCAGACGGCCGCGGCACGCTCCCGGAATTCCTCGGGATCCCGGCGGTCGAAATGCTCGATAACGAGCATCCCGAAAGGCGATTTGTCCGACGCGTCCTCCGCTGCGGAACGCTCGCGGTCGGCGCTGGTTGCGTCCGAGATCAACGGGTAGAACCCCGCGAGCCTTACGGAGGCCAGATCGAGGTAGTCGTGCAAGGGCTCTTCGATTTCGGGCGGGGAATTCTTGGCCTCCTGGGCATGCTCGGCGTACCACAGGGGCTCGGGGAGCGACGCCACTGCGGCCGCAAGAAGCTCCAATCGACTCAGTGTTGCCGAACGTCGGTTGGCCGTGTCGGCGCCACTCACGGCCACCACCTGCCAATGGCGCCGGCGACGGACCAGCAGCGTCACTCGGTCGCACTGGATCAATCGCCGCCCTTCGTTCGCAATCTCATACGCCGTCGGCACCAGTTGCGGTGAGCGATGAATTGCCCGAGCGAAGTGGTCGATTGACTGCCACAAACGATCGCACCTCTGCAGCAGGGAGAATTGGCGGTGGCGATGGTAGATTGCCAGCAGGTCGGCGGTCACACGGACAAACCTTGCCTGACCAGCCAACGCTCGCTCCGACAACCCCTCACGAAGCTGTATTTCCAGCACTCCAGCCAAATAGGGGCTGGCCCGCCAGGGAACTAGAAATAGGGCGGCGTCCTCCGAATGCGACCCAGAGGACGGCCACCCCACCTGCAGGTGCCGCGGCTGCCCGCTGCTGAGAACATCGCGCATGGCGGCGTGGCGGCGGGGTTCTTGACCGTCGGATTCTGCTGCCAACTGCGACAGATGGATCTGTGCGGCAAGCCGGAACGCCTGGTCTTCCTCGCGCCAGATCGCCGCGCCCACGGCTGCCGTGGCCTCGACCAACTCGGCTAGAAGTTCCTGGTAGAAAACCGTTTCGGGCAGATCTTCCTCCGCCCGCCGAGACAGTCGATCGATTCTCGCATCGATTTCGATAGGCGATGGGGAGGGGAGCCGGTCGGATCGTGTGGACGAATCGTCGGGCATAAGATTGGATTGGTGACGGAACGCTGGCACAATCAACAGAAAACAACTATTGGGAGCCGTCAAGATGATTGAGAAAATTTGACTAAACAGAACTCTCTATGACGATGATGAAGAAAGGTCCCCTCATCGGCGATGGGGGATGAGCTTTGAGGAGATTGTGCCAGAGAATCTTCGACTCCGCCAGCCGGCCCCAAATCGGGGCAACAGCGCCGGCGGAACCGCAATCCTGTTTGCGGAAGAAGTTTAAGGCGATCAGACTGGCTGCAAAACCTGTCACCGACTTTGCGGGAAACGCCGGATGTACCGACTGCGGAATCGACGGGAATCGTCGACGTCGATTGGAAGCAGTGGTCGAGATCGTTTGCCGAGTGCGGTGGAAAACGCAAACCGATTTACAACGAAGATATCTCGCTACGGATGTGAATACCGTGTAAAGGAACCTCGCGGCTGCCATTCAACGCGCGTGGCCTCTGCCTTGCTCGTCTCGGCGGCGCTGCTGGCCGTTTGCGGTTGCCGGACTGAGCAACACAAGGTCCGCTTTTCCCCCGCGGCCGATTACAGCGCCGCAAGCCTGGCGATCGAGCATCCGGATCTCGACGCCTGCCTCGACATTCCACCGCCGGCGGAAGCGCCGCCGCTCGATATTACCGCGGACGGGCCGAGGGAATACTGGGATCTGGAATTGGATGAGGCGTTGCGGATCGCTTTAACCAACAGCAAGGTGCTGGCGGATATCGGCGGTGTGTTGTTGCGTGCGCCGGATTCCGCGGGCACGGTCTATGGGCCGGCGCTTCAGGAGACCGATCCGCGCTACGGTGTCGAGGCGGCGCTGAGCGCATTCGACGCGGAGTTCTCGGCGAGTGCTTTCTTCGAGGGCAACGACCGGGCGCTCAACAACGAGTACACCGGCGGCGGGACGCGGTTACTCGTCCAGGACGCCGCCGTTTTCCAGGCCCAGTTGAGCAAGCGGACGGCCACCGGCGCGGAGATTGCGCTGAGAAAATACATCGACTACGACTCCAACAACGCGCCGGGCAACGCCTACCCGAGCGTCTGGAACGCCAATCCCGAACTCGAAGTTCGCGTACCGCTGCTGCAAGGTGCGGGGGCCGAGTTTAACCGGATTGCCGGCCCCAGCCAGACGCCCGGATTGTACAACGGCGTGCTGATCGCCCGGGTCAATACCGACATCTCCCTGGCGGATTTCGAGAAGTCCGTTTGCGATTATTCCAGCAACGTGGAAAACGCCTACTGGGATCTCTACTTTGCCTATCGCGATCTGGACAGCAAGATTATCGCTCGCGACGCTGCGCTGGAAACGTGGCGGCGGATTCGGGCGTTGTACGAGGCGGAACGCGTCGGCGGCGAAGCCGAGAAGGAGGCTCAAGCCCGCGAACAGTACTTCCGTTTTCAGGAGGAAGTGCAGGACGCGCTCACGGGTCGTCTGGTGGAAGGCACGCACACCTACAACGGCAGCCCACCGGGCACGTTCCGCGGCAGCGGCGGCGTGCATGTGTCGGAGCGGCGTTTGCGTCTGCTGATGGGAGTGGCGATCAACGACGGCCGATTGATCCGCCCGATCGACGAACCGCCGGTGGCCCCCGTGCGGTTCGACTGGTATCAGGTCGTTTCCGAGGCGCTCTCTCGGCGGCCGGAAGTCCGCCAGCAGAAATGGCGGATCAAGCTGCGGCAACTGGAATGGACCGCCAGCCGCAATTTTCTCCTGCCCCAGTTGGACGTCGTAGGCCGATACCGCTGGAGAGGATTCGGCGACGATTTGATCAATCCCGACTCGGAGGGATTGCCGCGATTCGACAACGCCTACCAGACCCTGATGAGCGGCGACTTCCAGGAATGGCAGCTTGGCGTGGAGATGACCGTTCCCATCGGGGAACGCCGCGCCCACGTTGCCATGCGCCATGCCGGGTTGAACCTTGCCCGCGAGCAAGCGATTCTGAGGGAGCAGCAGCGGCAAGTGCTCCACGACCTGAGCAATGGTGTGGCCGAGATGCAAAGGGCGGAGGAGGTGACGCGCACGTCGTTCAACCGCCGCGTTGCCGCGGCGCAGCAACTCGCCGCGGTCCAGGCCGCATACGACGCCGACAAAGCGCCCCTGGACCAGGTTCTTGATGCCCAGCGCCGCATGGCCGACGCCGATAGCCGCCACCACCGCGCGCGGGTGGAGCAGGCGATCGCCGTTAAGAATGTCCACTTCGAGAAAGGGACACTGCTGGACCACTACCATATCTACCTTGCCGAAGGTGGCTGGCCGCGGTTGGCTTACCATGATGCCGCCCAGCGCGAAGCCCTGGAAGTTCGGCCTTGCTTGGACTATCGTTTGCACCGCCCGCTGACGGTCGCCGCGCCGGTGGAGAATAACCCGGCGGCCTTCGATTGAGCGCGGGCACGACCACCACGGTCCGTTTCACGACCACCACGGTCCGTTTACGGTCTGGATCTGCCTCCTCCCAGACTTGTGTCTGTGGGAGTTCCCGACAAAGAAATCTTCGCCATGGGGTTCAGACTGCTGGTGGAGGAGGATTGATTGCGCCCTGCACTTCGACGAGCAAGCGGACTCAAAGCAGGACTGCCTGAGGAGTCGTGGAAACCGCCTGGGCTGAATCATGCCCGCCCCTATCGTAAGGGCGAAGCGTTAGCGAGCACTTGGATCAACAACAAGAGCTCGTGTCTGTCGGGAAAACGGCTTGAGCCGGAAAAAAGCGGCGGGTTTTCACGCCGCGCCGGTTGAAGATTTGGAGCGTTTCTGCGAAAACGCGGGGAATGTCAAGCCGCACGGCTTTCATCGCCCCAATCTTCGCCGCAAGGACGCCCGCCGACGATGCGAATTCCCCAAAGAACACAACTCCAGTTGGACTGCCCGCCGATCAGCCGGATTGAACTGAACACCAACTGCCGACATCGCATCGTTCCGGTCCTGCGAGCCCCGCAACATTTACACTCACAACCGAAGGTGAGAATTCTTCAACTGGCAGAGAATCCGTGACAACCTGTGTCGGCTGCGTCCGGAAACGATTGAACGGATCAACCACATCATCGTCGGCGAAGGGCATCGGTTCGAACCTGAAGCCGCCGAAGCCGTACGTGCGATTCCTTCGTTTGCGAGACCAACATCCATCACCCAACTGAATCCAGCTTAGAGCCTATCCCAAAACCGTCGGGGACTGGCTCATTTTGCGGAGTCTTCGGAGCAAAATGTGCCTGTCCCCTTCTCCTTGCGAGGTTTTGGGATAGGCTCTTAATCGTCGACGGGCTGAAAAAGATTCTCGAGAGAGCACGAACTGCGGTCGATGCTGCGCGGTGATGGCGATTGTGTAGGGCAGCCCCTTCTCAAAGGGGAATTCGCCGAACCGTTGCCCGCACTGACGAAGGGAGTCAACCGTCTTCAATTGCACTGTGACGAACTTGGCGGTGCCGACTGCAGGATTTCCGTCAGTTGCGTGAAAGTGTACGACCGATAGATGCGCCCTGTTCTCCAACGTCTTTGCCGGTTGCTCCGTGATGGGGACGTCGTTGAACGGCATTTCACTGCTTTGCCGGGAGAGACTCCCCGCTGGCGTTGTCGCGGACCTTTCGGCTGCCCTTGAGGCGTGGCGAGTGGCTTCTTGTTGGCAGTTCGGAAGAGATCGCGATCGCCGGCAACCATGTTTCCGGCATTCCCCCGCAAGCACACGTCCTTCGGCTGAAGAGAACGTGAATTCGGCTGGATCACGCGGCGACGGTTCTTGCGTGCCCTTTCCGCTGTTGCCGAGCACGGCACCCCAGCAGCACCACGACGGCAATCGAAACCGCCACCAGGACCCATTTCAAGATCGAGGCGCACGTCGAAACCAGCGGTAGCGGGTCGACGATGGTGGCGAAGCCAGGAGCGCCGAGGAAGATCTCCTGGAACTGGTTCTCCAGCCAGTCGGCCAGCCCTGCACCGACGGGCAACAGCAGGAGCCAATTGGATCGCTGGTCGGCGTTGCTGGCGTTGAGCGCCCGGGCGATCGCCGCCATGAGCAAGACGGTATACCAGATCCAGTGCAATCGGTCGATCGCGAGATGGGCTTGGTAAAACGGCATGACGCCTTGGGTTTGCCAACGTTGAATCACGTGGAAGTAGCGGGCCGCCGAAAAACCACAGCACTGCAGCCAAAGGAAATCCCGAAGTCCGACAAAGCTCAAAATTGCGCCGATCGCCAGTTGGGATACCACGTAGGCCAACCCCAAAAAGACGAGCACCCAGGACTCATCGAGAGCGGCACGGAGCCAAGCCAGAATCGAAGCGGGATGTTTCACGACGACACCTCCATGCTGGGTGACAGAACGGTGGTGAGTCAGGGGCCGATGGCCTCCGCACCACAAAGTGACCAGAACAAGCTGGCCCGGAAGTACCCTGGATGGTTGTCCGGCTGTCTGAGTTTATCGCCTGGCGGCGCGGTCGGCAAGGTCCACGGTGAGTCGGGCTGGTTCGCTGCATGCTGTATCCGGCAATGGAAGCATGACGTTGCGAGGCACTCGGTGTGCCAAGCCGCAGCAGCGAACGCTTGGGTATCTTGATTTCGGGGTGGTAGCGTATTTAGCTGGACATGGCATGGTCCCGGGCTCCCCCGACGGTTGACACCGCTCCCTGCTTGTGCCAGACTCCAGTGGTGGGGCGGCTGCGCTCGGCGCAACGGCGAAGCCAGCCCCGCCCGCCATCGCTCCAGGCGATCGTGCTGAAATCGTTTGTGCCTTCCCACCCTTTACAGCCACGAGGATCTCATGTCGGAATTTCACGTCCCCCGCCAGCCTGCCACTGCTTCCCGTCGCGAGTTCCTCGGCCGATCGGCCGCGGTCGCCGGCCTGGCCGCGATCGGTCCATTGAGCCTTGCCCGCGGCGCCCATGCCGCCGGGAGCGATGTCATTAAGATCGGCCTGATCGGCTGCGGCGGGCGAGGGTCGGGCGCGGCGGTCAATGCCATGAACGCCGGCCCCGACGTCCGCCTCGTGGCCATGGCCGACCTGTTCGAGGACCGGGCACGCGGCTCGCTCGAACGGATCAAGAAGCTCAAGCCGGAACAAGTGCAGGTTGCCGACGACCACGTCTTTACCGGTTTCGACGGCTACAAGAAGGTGCTGGCCAGCGATATCGACGTCGTGCTGATCGCCTGCGCGTCGCACTTCCATCCCGCATATCTCACAGCGGCAGTCGAGGCCGGCAAGCACGTCTTCTGCGAGAAGCCGAATGGGCTGGACGTGCCGGGGGCCAACATGACCAAGGCGGCCACGGATGAGGCGAAGAAGCGCAAGCTGTGCGTCGTTTCGGGCCTTTGCTGGCGGTACGACAAGGGGGTTCAAGAGACGATCCAGCGGATTCAGGACGGCCAGATCGGCGACATCGTTGCGATGCAGGCGACGCGCATGGGCGGTCCCTATGTTCTGCGAGAGCGTCAGCCCCAGTGGACGGAAGTACAGTACCAATTCCAAAACTGGTACCATTTCGACTGGCTTGCCGGCAGCGCGCCCACGCAAACGTTGATCCACCAGATCGACAAGGCCTCCTGGGCAATGGGCGACGTGGCCCCCGCAACGGCATGGGGCCTGGGCGGGCGGCAGGTATGCACCGAGCCGAAATACGGCGACCTGTACGACCATCAATCGATCGTCTACGAGTATGCCAACGGCGTGCGGCTGTACGCCTTTTCCCGAAATATCCCCGGATGCTTCGGTGAAGCGACCACGGTCGTCCTTGGCAGCAAGGGCCGCGCCTTCATGCCCAGCCGACCGGCCATCGAGGGCGAGAATCCCTGGCGTTACGAGAAGCCGGAAAAACCCGTGAGCATGACCGACGCGGAACACGTGGCGCTGTTCGACGCCATCCGCGCCGGCAAAACGATCAACAACGGTCACTACATGTACCTGACGACCATGCTCGCGACCATGGGCGAAATGGTATGCGACACGGGCCAACAGATGACGTGGGAGGAACTCCTCGCATCGACGCACAGCTTCAGCCTGCCGGAATACAACTGGGACATTAAGACCCCGGTTCAACCCGGCCCCGACGGCATCTACCCCACGCCCATGCCTGGCATCATGAAGTATGCCTGACGAAGAACGTTTCTCTTGCTGATCGATCGCGAAGGTGTCGTCCGTGGCCGGGTCGCGTAGAACGAGGACGATGTGCGCGTCGGGAACTGGGTAGAGTTTGGCGACAATTGACTGTGAGAACACTCCGCGAACGGCGTTTACCACGGCGGTTCGGCCCGTCGCTCCCGTTCTATCCTTTCGCGGCTTCATCCGTTCCCGGCCCAGTTGTTCGCCCAGCGCCGGGTCGGTGATTCGGTTGTAAGAAACGGCCTCTGCACCGGCGCCTTTCAACAGGATGAGTCCCGGCCGCGCGTGCATCCCAGCTTTACGCGGTGCTGAGTTGTCCTCTATTACGTCCAGCGTTT
Source organism: Thermoguttaceae bacterium (assembly GCA_040768665.1). Lineage (GTDB taxonomy): Bacteria > Planctomycetota > Planctomycetia > Pirellulales > Thermoguttaceae > JABWBD01. The sequence continues at coordinate 100,548 of JAXGMN010000020.1, read as the reverse complement.
GGTGGAGAATACCAGTTCCAGTTCGACATTGAGATACCGATTTGAGGTGGCAAGACTGTGTCCACACAGTGCTTCGGTCGACGTGATCGAGGCGCCGAAGCTACACAGCCCGTCCGTCCGAGAAAACGGTGGTATTCTCGGAGTCCCGAAACACACATGAGTTCCTCGGACTCTCACTGCTAATAGGATGAAATTTTGCCGTCGTTACCGCCATAACTCGGCTCGATCGAAGCGCAGATACTTTCCGCGAAGTCTGACGCGATCGATTCTCCCGATCACTGGCCATCGGCGATCGACGCGGAGCCGTTATCGCGGTGAAACCTTCACTTGAATAATCTTAGGCGCGCCGGCTGTATTGGTTGAATGAAGGTGAAGTCTTAGCCGCCAACGGCTGGCCCCAAGACCGGATACTGTGTAAGCATTGGAGCCGTTGTGGAGTTCCCGCCAACCCGAGTCGGCGTCCGGCTTCCCGTCACCATTGCGATCCGCCTCGATCATCATCTTCGCCCGTTGGGCCCCAAAGGTGTATTGCTCCACGTCTGCAATAGCGCAGAAATGTCGACCAGCGGAGAGAATGAAACGCCCATGTCGGTACTGACGGTCTGCCAGGTATGCCGGTCTCCCGCCAAACCTCGCAACACTGCCACAATCGTCCGGTTTCCCACATACTCGATGGCCGGTTCAAACGTGGCGCCCGAAGCGGGGTTCTTGGAGACGCCTAGCGGGCTCATCCAACTGAGGAAGGCATAGCTCTTGCCATTGTCCGTCGATTTGGTCAAGAGGGAGCCTGCCTTCTGGTTGTAGAGAAAGTACTCGAATGCCATGTAAACGTGCGATGGGTTTTCCGGATCCACGAACCAGTCCTCCGTACCGATCGCTCGATCACCTTCCGCCCCGGTCACCCCGGCGACGTTAATCCTGTCAATATCCACAGCCCACGACTTGCCGTTGTCCGTCGACCGCAGTTGCTTGGTGCCCGCAGAATAGTCGATTCGCCAGAACTGGAGAATCAGATCCCCGTTGGGCATCCGGTAGAGGCCCGGCTCACTGTGGGTTTCTCCATCTTCATAAGGCATTCCTTGGATTGGCGTTCCGTCGAACCAGTGGTCAAGCTTGTTCCAGGTTCTTCCCTCATCGCTCGACGTTAAGAGATGAATCGTGTCCCGTTTGCGGGGAGTGTCCCAGGCAATATGGTTGATGCCTGAACGTAAGGCCATAATCCAGCGATTTTCATCCACAATCGCGATCATACACCTGCCGTACCAAGTATGCGGGACTCCGCTGGCGTCCGTGTAGGGCGTCTCAGAGCCTTTGACCACGACCTCAATCGTCTGGTTGGTAAACTGGGCTACTGCCGCTCTCACGGCCACCTCCGCGGCATCGATCGTGCCCTGCCACTGATGCCACTGGCTGGTCCACCGGCCTGCGTCGCCGCCCTTCAGGGAAAGCACATTCGTAATCGCGATCTTGTCGCCCGACGCTTGCGCTTGGGCCCAACTTGCTTGCGATTCCTCAATCAACCACGGTGCCTCGGCAGCGACGCCGGGGGCATGGCCGACGGACATCCCGACCAAGATAACGCTCAACGGCGCAAGCGTCAGGGAACGTTTCATCATGGATTCTCCTCTTCTACGTAATGCGGTGTCGAGAATACGCTGTGGATTCCGAGTCACGGCTCCTTACCGTTGCCGTCGCCGCCGGGATCCCACGCCGGTAGCCCGACGAAGCTGAGTTTTATTGCCAGATGCGGCCGTGTCAATCGTCCACTCGCAAAGGAATCAGCCCGACGGCCTGCTGGTCAACTGGCAACAACTTCCGACGTCAACGCGATGGCCGCTGAGACGTTGTCGACGAGGACGTGGGCGGGCCTGTGGAGTGCGGTCGAGTTTGGATCTCACGTCCCAACTATCGTTCGTTTCTCGACACACGGTCGTCGGATCTGACGGCCTTGCCGGCGGACGAATCCCGGAAACTCATCTTAAAAACCAAGATGCCGAGAACTCGTCGGCCGTGAGGTATTTGACACTCTCCTGCCACGGCGTTCAAGCCTTTCGGAGCAGCCAAGCGACCAGTCCCAGGCTGCGCCAGCGTTCCTAATTCTGCGTTCCACCCAAGACTTGCCCCCATCTGGGAATCGGTCGCTGAGCTTTTTGTAAGAAGCGACGTCGCGCGCCGCGACGTTCAACCGGGTGAATTGCCGGCAAGGTGGTTGAGTCAGTGCCATTGCCGGTCGATCTCTTTTGGGGGATGCGGCTCGGCCGATAACCATCTCTTGGGGTGGATTCTCAGAATTTTCGGGAATGAAACCGCCGCCACGGGCATCTATCTACCTGTTGGGCTCCAAGAAAAAATCGCGAACTTCCTGTCGGGTTCGAGCGTCTATTGGCGATAGAGAGGGTTAGGGAAGTTCCAAGCAGCCCCAAGCATAGGTAGAGGACCGATGACTTCGCTGTGGTCAAGTATTCAAGCCGAACCAAGAGGTACCGGGCGTTGTGCCGATTATCCGGCGAACGTGCAGCCCGGACATCCTCTGCGCTTGTGACACTTGGCTACGATCCTGATCAACCACCAAAGCCCGGTGTCACAGCGACATCGGGCTTTTTTTCGTGCAACTCGATGGACCGCTGTTGGCTGGTCCCCTTGCCCTGCAAGTGTAGCGGATCGCACGACAGATTTCGAATCTGTCAGACGAGGTTCGACTCCTCGGCGGGGCGCTGATTGGCGTCAAACAGAACGTAGCGGAAACCTGGTATCGCGCGCGGCGTGGCTGGGGGCCACGGGATCGTCGGTTCCCGTCCGACCGTTCTGACTTCAGCGGAATGTAGGGCAGCGGCAAGGTGAGCGTGTTTTGGGAACACGGATCGTGCACTTCGAGTCCCACCTTCCCGACCTGAACAACCAAAGGTAGTCGAGGGCTGGTGGCCCAGACACGGCTGATAACCGCGTAGTGCTGAGTTCGATTCTCAGGGCTACCACTGGCAAACTGGATGACAGAAGGAGAGAAGAACATGTTGGACGCACGCCGGTTGAAACGCATACCCCCGACCGAATAACGGGGTTGTGGTGTAACGGCAGCATACCGGACTTTTAATCCGGCGGGTGTGGGTGCAAGTCCCTCTGGTCCCACTGAAAAACACTGCACTGGTCGTCCAGTGGCAAGGACACCGCACCCGTAATGCGGCGACGAGGGTTCGAGTCCCTCCCGGTGCTCTCGATCTTTGACAATTCGGCTTCCAACCAAGCTACATGATGTAGCGGTAGCCTGCTGCTTTGCCATGGCAGAAGTGCACTTCGCGACCGCTGGGCGGCTCTTGCTGAACAGGACGTAGGAAAGCCTGGTATTCCGCGTGCTTCGGGAGCACGAGATCGCGGGTTCCGATCCGCCGTCCTGACTCGATCAGTGTCCGATAACGGTAATCGACCTGCCTGTTAAGCAGGGGATGGACGTTCGACTCCTCCTGCGGGAGCTTGTTACTACGGAAGGGCAAGCCGATTGGCGACGGCACCCGCTTCGAAAGCGGCCGAGCGATGAGCCTTGAGGAGTTCGACTCCCTCTCCTTCCGCCTTCACGTGCCCTTGGCGGGCGGCAAAGGTGCCATCCTTCCAAAGTTGGCGAGGAGGCGGGTTCCGACTCCCGCAGGGCACTCTCGGGGATCGGCGGGCAGCAAGCCGCCTGGCTTTGAACCAGGAAACGAGGGTTCGACTACTTCTCCCCGAACTCCACGGGACGAAGTGGTGTCCCGACTGGAAACACGATCCGGGGTGATTTGCTGCTGGTAGTGACGCCTGTCTCTGAAACGGAGGTCGTTGGTTCGATTCCGGCCCCCCGGAGCCTTGCCAGTCATCCGGCCGGATGAGGAGCCTGTCTTGAAAACGGGTGGCGGCTGAAAACCGCTTGTGGGTTCGAGTCCACGGCTTCCGCTGGCATTCATAAGTGTGTCCCTGGTGTAATTGGCAGCATGACTCGTTCCAACCAGTCGGTCAGGGTTCAAATCCTTGGGGGCATGCCTTGCGGACGTTCGCTGACGTGAACCTCCGGCGACAGGACAGGCTCGTCCAGCAGGAAGACACCAGTTCCGCACACTGGAGATCGGGGTGCAACTCCCCGTGGGTCACTGACTCGATAAGGCCCTGTGGTCCAACAGCAGCGACCATGGCTTCACCCGGAAACGATGGTTCGACTCCATCCGGGGCGTGCGACACGATGCTGCAAGAAAGGAGTGCGTCGAGAGACGACAGATGGAAGTGACCCCATCTGTTCCCGTTCCTCACATCGTTGCCGGTAACGGCGGGGTGTGGGAGCACGAGGAAGATGCCCAATGGTGCCCCAAGCCGAATGGAGCATCAGGGCTAGGAAAGGTTGGCATGGCGAACGAAGTGAATCCTTGGTTGAAGTTGCGTTATGGAGAACTTGGGCAACGGCTGACGCCCAAGCGTTTGAGCGGGAACCCGCAAATGTCCCGTTGACGGTTGTGGATACCCGTGCTCACGCAGCAGAGAGGACGCCTAAACCAATCGCATCTCCTCTTATTGCGGAACGTATTGGTAAGTCCAACAGAGTCCGACCGATGGCCAAATCAAGTGAACCGCAAGGGACACAGAACTCTCTGGTGGGTATGGGATGTCGGAGGAAGCGAAGGCCAGCAGCCGAAAGGCAACGGGAATCCATAACCGGCTGGATAGGGCGACTGCCCGACCTGGAAAGGTGCTGACTTCCGACTGGTGAGTCAAGGCGTGAGGCTCGTTGACATCATTGATCCATGTGAAAAGGTAACCGTAAGCATGGGACAGCAACGGCTGGTTGGTGAACGCGAGGTAGCAGCGGCAGCTTGCTTGAGCCGTGTGCGGGGAAACTTGCGCACGGTTCTTAGGGAGGGAGTGGCGGCAACGCCGCTCCCTTACCGACTACTTGGCTCGGTAAGGCAAATCGGCAGACCACTTTGGCTTAGAACCGCCAGATGCTGTGGGTTCGAGTCACCTGGGCCACTTGCAACACGATCCTCGTGGAGCAGCCTGGGAGTGCTCGCCTGCCTGTCACGCAGGAGATCGTGGGTTCAAGCACAATCGGGGACGCTGGCACAGCACGGTACGCAAGCCGGCAAAGCGGCGAAGCTCAAACCTTCGTGATCGTTCGTGGGTTCGACTCCCACCCGTGCTACTGCGAAATGCCTGCTCGCGGGAACGAAACAGGTCTTGGCTTCGTACTTCGTCGCCGGAATAAAACCTGCGACGGCAGGGTCACAGATTCGGAGGTGCATCATGTGTTGAGCATGCTTGTCGTTGAGTTGGTTTCCCCAACGAGGGGACAGTGTGTTTATGCATGAGTCGTGCTTTGTAGGAAGCCGAGCAAGTGGCCCGCATGCGAGGCTCCTGGGTGAACCTGGCAGCGCATGGAATCACGTCCGTATCCGCGGGCGGGATCGTCAACATCGCGTTGCACGGCGGATGCGCCCGACCAGAATGTAAAACGCCTCGCGGCGAATCTTCTGGAACGGGCTCACGCCGAGGCGGTCCGTCGTTGGGCAGCCTGGTACCGGGATGTTCGAGCTATCACGTCTGTATCCTTGATCAGGTTCTGGCTCTGGCCGAGTCCGAGCCCGGAACGCATCACGGCGTCGAAGACGAAACTTCGGAAGGCGGCCAGGCGAATCCAGGCCAACGACCGAGGGACGTCATCGGCGGCGTGGGTAGCGTCGATCCTTGGCGCGTTGTTTGGCTTCCTGACCTGAATCAGATTCGGAGCGCAGCCAGGCTTGGCGTCAGAACTTGGCAGTTTGTTCCACGCAGCGGTCGCGTCACTGTGACCTCTGCGATTTATGTCTGCGTCGGTTGGGCATTGGCGGGCCCGCTGGCGTAACCCAGTTGTCCTCACGGACCTTGGCGGTTCAACTCCGTCGGCACTCAGAACACCTGGCGCGGTGCGATGATGGTTTTGCAGCGGGAAGGCTTTCAATCTCGCCGACGCGGGTTCGATTCCCGTCCGCGTCACTGTTCAGGCCCTGTGTGATGACGGTTTTACAGTCAGGCCCTCAACCTGGCCGACGCGGGTTCGATTCCCGTCCGGGTCACTCGACAGATAGCCAACTGGTGGAATAGGTAGACACGCGACGCTCAGGACGATCGCAGCGCTTGAGGAGCATGGGAGTTCGAATCTCCTTGGTCACTGTCTTGCAGGCGTGGCAGGTGCCTGGCTGGCTTTCATAAGGCCGGTTTGCCCGGTTCGATACCGGGGCCTGCGGCTGAGAGGATGAGGCCTGAGACTTGAGGCTTGGGGGTAACACTGGTGACTCGCGACTGGTCCAGGGCTCCCTCAAGTCTCACGCCTCATGCCTCACGCCTCCCACGACCGGGTACGCAAATTGGCAAAGCGGCGAGGTCGAGAGCCTCGTGGTGTGTGGGTTCGACTCCCACCTCGGTCACTTGAGAGGATGAGGGATGAGAGATAAGAGATAAAGGATCAGAGATTGAGCAGACGCCATGTATCCTGGCAGACCTCTTGTCCACCCTCTCTTATCCCTTATCTCTCGAAAGGGCCTGCATGCCTCTGGGGGCGACTGACCCTTGCAAGGTCGGTGCGGTGGGTTCGACTCCCATCAGGTCCACTCAATACGGGCTCATGGTCCAACTTGCGCGACACCCGCGTGAGGCGTGGCGGAGATCCGAGTTCGACTCTCGGTGGGTCCACTGTTACGGAAGGTAATAGGATATGGTTAGCCGGGCCGGTTTGCTAAACCGTGCACCTGCGAGGTCGATGTGGGTTCGAATCCCATGCCTTCGCTTACGCTTGTGGTGAAGTGGAGATCATCGCTCGCTTCCTAACGAGCTGTCCCAGGTTCGAGTCCTGGTCAGGGTACTGGGCAAACGGAAGGGCTACCCGATAGGCGACAGAGGCCGGTTGGAAGCTCCTCGAGCGATGAGCCTTGTAAAGGTTCGACTCCTCCTTCGCTTGGACTGAATACATACATGTTGGCCGTAGCTTAATAGGCAAGGCGCGCTGGCTGTGAACCACCCTACGTGCCGGTTCGAGCCCGGTCGGCCAACCCTTGGAAACCGGGAGGTGGATCATGACCGCAAGAGCACTCAAGGCCAACGCTGGTGTTGAACCGCAACTGGCAGCCGATCCACGTGGCTACCGTGGCACGTGCCCTGGTGCTGTTGTGGAACGAGTCGGCCCGCGTGGTCGACCCGGTGGACTTCAGACCTACACCTGGGAGGACTGGATGGCTTTTCGCCCCGAAGGACGGTGATGCCTTCGCCGAGGCCGTGCGGTTTCGGCACGCGATGCCGGAGGCGATCACGCTGACCGAGTACGACCGGTTGCCGACGGCCGCCGTGACGTTCAGCCGCCGGAACCTGTTCAAGCAGGACCACTTTACCACTGCCAGTACTGCGGCGCTAGCCGGGCTAGCGAGGAATCTCGGTCGACCACGTCGTGCCTCGTGCCAAGGCAGCCCGTCGCGGTGGGAAAACTGCGTGCTGGCTTGCGTGGCGTGCAACAAGCGGAAGGCCGACCGTACGCCCGAGCAGGCCGGTTTGCGGCTGAAGCGAGCGTCCGGCCCACCTGGAACCCGCTGTACGGATTCCACGACATCCGAGATCGAAAGCTGGTCGAAGTTCCACAAGCGAAGCCTACTGGAACGTCCAGTTGCAGGAGTAGTCGTTACGTCCGGCTCCCGGCCAAGTGCCGGGGGCCATGCAGGAAGTGTGCTCCTCACGAGAACTAAAGCGGTCTCCAAAGCCGCCCGACAGGGTTCGAATCCTTGCACTCCTGCTTGTGCCGACGTGGCCGAATAGCGAGGCGCCGGTCCTGTAAACCGGTTGATGCTGGTGCAAGTCAGTCGTCGGCCCTTCGTCCCGGAAGTGTAATGGACCGCACGGGGGTCCTCTAAGACCCAGGCCCTCACTTCGACTCCAGGCGGGATACTGATTGTCTCGATGGTGTAGTGGATAGCATTGGACTCTACGAAGGTCCAGGTCCTCACTTCGAACCCTGGTCGAGATACTTACGACACAGACATGGCCCCGGCGGTGTCTGGAGCGAGTCACCAAATGGTTACTGCGATCACCAGTAGGTCCAGATCGCTCAGACTGCCAAATCTGAGACACTCGTTCTCCACCTCGGCGCATGCTACGGGGCCTCCAAAGTAGGGAGGACTGCCATGCGGGACGCGGAGGCTGACGCTTTGGCTCGTCGACTGCACCTGGCAGCCGAGGCGGAGGCTGCTCGGCTGAAGGCTGAGAACGAGACCCGGGCGCTAGTCGAGCGTCAGAAGGCAGCAGAGGCCCTGGAGCAACATCCCGGCCTCTTGCGGTTGGCCGAGTTGGAAGCCCTGCGGGAACTGGCCCGCAATGCCAACGCCCGCGTGTACCTGGGCCTGGGTGACAAAGTGTTGAAGGTCGGCGATGCGGATGCTCGCCGTGAATGATGATAGGGACCGGCTGTCGGCTGGTCCCGTTGCCCTGCAAGTGTAGCGGATAGCACGACAGACTTCGAATCTGTCAGACAAGGTTCGACTCCTCGGCGGGGCGCTCGACAACAACACGTCCTCGGAGTGTGGCGGAATCTTGCACGCGACCCTGCGAAGGTCGAGGACCAGGTTCGACTCCTGGCGACGAAACTTGATGGTGCTGGAGCCAGATGGCAAGGCAACCCGCTGCAAGAGCGGTCCAAGCAGGTTCGATTCCTGTCGGCCGCTGCCAGTTCTGGGCGAGAACAAGTGAGAACGGTCCTTGGACAAAGCGTTTCCAGCGGCACAATCACAGCCGGCGGATCGTGCCAACGGCATTCCTGCCCGACGGCCGGAAAGCCCTCACGGCCAGCCTCGACAACACGGTCGCCCAATGGGATGTAGAGACGGGCGAGGAGTTGACGAAAGAGGTTCTCAAGCATCCGGGCGGGGTTACCTCCCTGGCCCTGATGCCCGGCGCGATGCAGGCGCTGACAACTTGCGATGACGGGCGACTCCGGCTTTGGGATCTCGGCAACGCCGCCGTAGTGAGCGAGATGACTGCCGGAGACAACGCCCTGCAACACGTCGCCGTCTCGCGCGACGACGGCCGGGCGTTGACGACCAATGCGGTCGACCGGTTCGTACGGCTCTGGGATCTCGGCCAGGGACGGGAGATCCCTCACCCCGAGCGGCCTGGCACGGCGATGCTCGATTTCTCGATCCTCGGTGGCCTGGTTTGATCTCGTCGTTACGATTCAGTTTGACGCGTCCATCGATTCGTTGCTGATTCACGAAGGTTCCGTTGCGGCTGCCGAGATCCTCCAGGACAAACTCGCCGCCCTCCGAGTGAATGACGGCGTGTCGTCCGGACGCGGCGGGATGGTTGACCGAAATGGGGCAATCCGGAAGCCGGCTGGGCGAGCGATCTGTTGGTTTCCGGCGCATTAACCTGTGGCGGGAAACGGGAACTCGTGGTAAAGTCAAGGTTCCTGGCAAGATCCGAATCGTTGGCAAGGATGCGGTGGGGAGATGAAACCGATGTTTAGCGCGAAGGCTCGATTAGGTACTGTTCGGATGGCTTTTCTTTGGACGGCCTGTGTTGCATGGCCGGCGGCGGGGGCGGCGCCGGAGTCGCGCCCCAACGTGGTCGTGATCATGATCGACGACCTGAACGACTACGTGGGCGTGCTGGGCGGCCATCCACAGGCTCGCACCCCGAACATCGATCGTCTGTCGCGGTCGGGCGTTCTGTTCACGCGGGCGTACAGCAACGATCCGGTCTGCGCACCGTCGCGATCCAGCATGTTTACCGGGATCTATCCGCATGGATCGCGCAACTTTTCCTTTGCCAACTGGGACGAAAACCCGACACTGGCCAACAGCAAGACGATGATGGCCTTGTTCCGCGAGAACGGCTACCGCGTTCTCGGCGCGGGCAAGGTGATGCACAACCGCGACCGGCAAGAGTGGGATGAGGTGGGCGTTCGCACGCAGTACGGGCCGGTGAACGACAATGGATCGTACGGCGCGGCGGTCCCCGGACATCCTTCCGTGCCACAACCGCTGCGGAGCGTCGGACCGATCGACGGCTCGTTCGCCCCGCTGTCCGACGTGCCGACGCATCCCGACGGCAGCCGGGGCTGGTACTACTGGGAGTGGGACAGCAAGCAGAAGAAGATGGCCCCGCGGCCCTATCGCTACGTGAGCGAGGACGACCGCGACCTGCTGCCGGACGAAGCAGTTGCCGACTGGTTCGTCCGGCGGATCGGCGAGTTGGCCGCCGACGATAGCGGCAAGCCGTTCTTTATCGGTTGCGGTTTTATCCGGCCCCACACGCCGCTCTACGCCCCCAAGCGGTTCTTCGAGATGTTTCCCGTTGAAACCATGCAACTGCCGACCATTCTGCCCGGAGACAAGAGCGATACCCATTTTCACGGCTACCTTCGGGAGAAGAGCAAGGGGCCGTGGTACTTCGATCTCCTCGAGAAGTCGTATCCCTCGCTGCAAGAGGGGCTCAAGCATTATTTGCAGGCGTACTTGGCCTGTGTGGCCTTCGTCGACGAGCAGGTGGGGAAGGTCGTCAACGCCGTGGACCGCAGCAAGTTCAAGGCGAACACGATCATTGTGCTTGCCAGCGACCACGGCTATAACCACGGGCAGAAGGACTTTTTGTTCAAGAATGCGCCCTGGGAGGAAAGCGTGCGGATTCCCCTGATCGTTCGCGCGCCTGGCGTGTCGCAGGCCGGCGGTGAGTGTCCTCGACCGGTATCGCTGATCGACGTCTATCCGACACTCGTCGATCTATGCGGACTGCAGGGCGACACGCGGAAAAACGCAAAAGGCGCGCCGCTGGGCGGATACAGCCTTCACCCACTCCTGGTGGACCCGATCGCCGGGAAGTGGGAAGGTCCTGACGCCGCGCTGAGCGTGGTCTATGCAGGCGGGCAATCCAAAAACGCGGTTCCGGCCCAGCATTACACACTGCGGTCGGCCGATTGGCGTTACGTGCTCTATCCGGACGGCAAGGAGGAACTGTATGATCACCGCACGGATCCACACGAGTGGCGAAACATCGCCACCGAGCCACGCTGTGAAGATGTGAAGCGCGACCTCAAGCAGACGTTGCTGCAAATGCGTGGCGGCGGCTAGATCAATGATCGAAGGCCAGAAAAGACCGGCGACGCCGAGTATGGACAGTTCTGGTTCAAATCAACCCGAATCATCACCGCCATTCCAGTTTGCTATCTGGCACCTGCTCGTGATGACGGCTATCGTGGCTCTGCTCTTCGGTTTGCTGCGATGGATGGGTGACGGTGGTTTGCTCCTGTTCCTGGCGATTGTCCTGGCAGCCGGGCTCTCGTTCCGTGAAACACGTCGTGCAGCGACGATCGGCTGGATCCTTTTCGCCGTGTTCGTTCTCTCGCTACTGCTCCCGGCGGTGCGAAGCCGGCCTCGTTCGCGACGGTCAGAGTGCTTGAACAACCTGAAGCAGATCGCCCTGGCGCTCTTGAACTACGAGGCGGACTACCGGTGCTTCCCTCCGCCGTATGTTGCCGACGCCCAGGGCCGGCCACTCTATAGTTGGCGCGTTCTGATCCTCCCCTATCTCGAGCGAAACGACCTCTACAAGGCGTGGCATTTCGACGAGGCTTGGAACGGTCCGAACAACAGCAGAGTCCTCGAAAACCTTCGTGTGTTCAAGTGTCCTAAAGACGTTGCGAAAGGCGCCTCGTCGACGACCAGCTATCTGGCCGTGGTTGGGCCGGAGACGATGTGGCCGGAGAATCAGGCGGTGTCACTGGACACCGTGGTGGCCAACGATGGGCCGAGCGACACGCTGCTTCTCGTGGAGGTCGCCTATTCCGGTATTCATTGGGCCGAGCCACGCGATCTGCATGTTGTGCAGATCCCGATGCGGATCAATCCTCCTGCCGGGCAGGGAATATCAAGCAAGCATCCGGGTTGTGCGATCGTCTCGTTCGCCGATGGGCACCAAGAAGTCCTTTTCGATACGATTCCACCGGAGCAGCTACACGCCATCCTTACGGTTTCGGGCGGAGAAAAGGTGGATCGCGATCTTTGGTAGTTCATCACGGATTGTCCGATCGTCCGGTTGCTTCGTGGGTGTGCTGCAACAGCGGCGAAATGCTGGACCAGGCCCTCACACTCAATGCCAACCACTATCTCCCATCGCACGACGACAACGTTCCGACCGGCGAAATTCGCCCGGTCCGCGGCAGTGCCATGGATTTCACGTCGGCGATGCCAATCGGCTCGTGAATCGAGCAGGTCGACCGCGGCAATTACGACCACTTCGAGAGCTGCCAGGCACCAAGGCTGCGGTCATTCTCTTGGCGAGGTGAGCTGACGCGTGCGGCGAATGAGGTCGAGGAATTCGGCCCGGTCCCCACGTGCGTCCTCTCCGAGGGCTCCGGCCGTGTATTCTTCGATCGCCGCCAGCGTCGCTTCGCCCGCGTGTTGCGAATTCCGGAGCACCATTCCAAAGGCCGCCACGGAAGCGGCAAAGCGGAAATCATCGGATGCCATCGAAAACCTTGCTCCGGAGTCCTTCACGGGGAACTCCAGAAGCTGACTCTTTTCCCCGTCGGGCTCTTTGTAGCGGAGCTTGACCGTCAGCAACTCACCGCTGCCGGCCGCCTCGGAGAGCTCGTGGCGGGCCCGCTGGTAGCGGAGCGAATCGCCGACGACCTTGGCGGATTCCGCGGAGGAAGTGAGAACGATCTCGTAAAGCGCGGTGGCCGTGTGGCCGGCGCCGACATCGCCCGCGTCTTTGCGGTCGTCGTGGAAGTCGGCGGCCCCCAGAACCCGGTTCTCGTAGCCGATCAGTCGATAGCTCGCGACCTCGGCCGGGTTGAACTCGAGTTGCACCTTGACGTCCTTGGCGATGGTCACCAGGCTGCCGGAGATCTGTTCAACCAGCACTCGCCGCGCCTCCCGCATGCTGTCGACGTAGGCATAGACTCCGTTGCCCTTGTCGGCGATCTTTTCGAGCTTTCCGTCTTTGAGGTTTCCCGTGCCGAAACCGAGCACGGTCAAAAAGACTCCGCCGGCGGCTTTTTGCTGGATAAGCCGCACCAGCGAATCATCGTCGGTAATGCCGACGTTCAGATCGCCGTCGGTGGCGAGGATGACGCGATTGGTGCCCTCGGGGATGAAGTGTTCAGATGCCTGCTCGTACGCGAGCTGGATGCCGGCGCTGCCGTGCGTTGAGCCGCCGGCGGAGAGGGACTGAATGGCGTCGAGGATCTTCCCCTGGCTGGTCGCATTGGTCGACGGCAGACGCAGCCCCGCGTCGCCCGCGTACGTGACGATGGCAACCCGGTCGTCCTCGGTGAGCTGTTCGACGAGCATCCGCATCGCCTCCTTCACCAAAGGCAGCTTGTTCGGCTCGTTCATCGACCCGGAAACGTCCAACAGGAAGACGAGGTTGGTCGGTCCCCTCCGATCTTTTTCGACTTCTCTTCCCTTGAGTCCGATGCGGACCAGGCGATGGCCGACGTTCCACGGACACTGGGTTACCTCGGCATCGACCGAAAATGGCTGGTTGCCTTGCGGCGCGGGATAGTCGTAGCGGAAGTAGTTGACCATCTCCTCGACGCGCACGGCGTCGGCCGGGGGCAAGCGGCCCGAGTTCAGATAGCGGCGGACGTTTGCGTAGGAGGCGGTGTCGACGTCGATCGCGACGGTGGAAAGGGGCTGAACGTTGACGTCGACGAAATCATTTTCAATGATCGTGGCGTACTGTTCGGCCGTGGGCGCCGGTCCGGGGTGGAAATACCCACCAACGCCGGCCCAGGCGGGGGCTTCCGATTCAGCAAGTTTTTCGCCGAGGGGCTGCTTGCCATTCGACGTGTACGCACGGAGGGGAACGCCATAGTTCGCTCCAGGCTCGGATGGCGCCATCGGCACCGTAGCGGCCGCTCCGCCCCAAGGGCCTGTTACAGAATATGGCGCTCCCATGCCGCCCATCATCGCGTCTGATCCCGGCAGTGGCGCCGTCGGTCTGGGCGCGCCGGCCGAGGCGGGTATACCCTCCACGGCGGCTTCCATTCCCATTCCGCCCAGCCCGGCGGGGAGCGTCGCCGGAGTCGGTGCGCTCCCTCCGGCGTTGCCTTCCCGTCGAATCTCCGCCGGGTAGCCGGCGCCGAAAGATCTCGCCTTTCCGGGCTTGAATTCCAAATGCTCCGCGGAGTACGGCGATGCCGCCGGCGCGGTCGGAACCACGTCCATCGATCGGCCAGCGTGGCGTTGCCGCGCGGACTTGCTTTCCGGTTGCGAGGCAGTCACCGCCAGTCGATCGTGAAGAACCACCGGCGGGCTCGCAGCCAGTCCTGAACTACTCGCCCGATCCGTAATTACCGTCTGTTGAGAAATCGCCGGCATCTCTCCGAGGCTTTCCAGTGACGTTGAACCGCTGGATGGCGCGGCGTCCACGGGAGCCCCGGCAAGATTTTGCCGCAGCAGGAGCCTCTTGTCTGCCGCGAAGGCTTTTTCCGCGACGGAATCGCGGTCGCCCGTTCCGGATGCCTGGGGCATTTCCGCCAATTCTCGCCCCCGCTGGTCCGCCGATCGATCGGCATCCGCCATGGCAACAGCGCGGTTGTCGGCGCCCTGCCTTGCCGGCCGAAATCCTGGAAGCAGGGCAAGAGTGACCGCCGCCAGACCTACACACGCCACCACAGCGACTGCCAGGGCATACCGGCGGACGCGTGGCCGGCTACGGACCGGGGAAGGAAGCGGTTCCGACTCCGCCAGTCGCTGTTCGACTGCCCGGCGAAGGCTCGACGAGGGCGGCGGAAGACGGTCGCGCCGGGCAGTTTCCGTGAGGCAGGCCGCCAAACGGCGGTATTCTTCGACACTCCGCTGCATCGATTCGGCCTGTTCGCCCTCGGCCGCTTTCAGGGCGGCCTCGACGGCCAACTGCTCGTCCAGGGGCAGTTCTCCCAGGGCGTAGGCGGTCAGCCGTGCCTCGGCAGCTTCGTCATGTCCGGGTTTGTGATCGTGCGATGTCATGGCCGTGATCTCACCGTGGGGACGAACCCCGACTCACCGGGACCAGGGGCAAAGGCGGCAGCGTGTTGAGCACCCGCCCAAGCCATCCGCCGCCGGCTTGCGGGGGAAGTCTTCGCAAGGAAGGTCAAGTATCTGGCTGGGAAACGGGACGGCAGGAGACCGGCGACAGGAGCGTGCCTGCGGCAACCCGCTGCGGTCGGCGCGGCGAGATACCGTCGTTCTGGCCGTCGGCGAGGAGTTTGCGCGTGACGGGATGTTCGCGGAGCCGCTTCAACGCGCGGTGAACGAGCACCCGCACATTTCCCTCGCGCTGATCGGTTACCTCGGCGATTTCGCGGTACGTAAACCCTTCGGTCCACAGGTCGATCACCTCGCGCTGGCCGGGCGGCAGGGCGGCAACCACGCAACTCAGCTTTGCGTAAAGGTCCTTCGCCTCGGCGGTCGCGGCTGGATCCGGCTCGCGACTTCTGTCCAGCTCGGACGCTACCGGGTCGAGGGCCTCGATGCGTCGTCGGCCACGGAGAGTGTCCATCGCTCGATTTCGGCAAACGGCAAAGAGCCATGAGGCCACCCGGTCCCCCAGTTCGTCCGGCGAACGGTCGCAGAGGCGCAAAAAGGCATGTTGCACCACGTCGCGCGCAGCGTCTTCGTCGCCCAGTAGCCGCGCCGCGTACCGGGTGAGCCGACCTTCGTACTCGCCGAGGGCCCACACCACCCATTCGCGCCGGTCGCTATGGCTTTGCTGCGTCATCCGTTCACCTGTCGCGCCCCGTTCGAGAGTATAACGCCGCAGTCTCGCACGGCGTTACACGAAAAACATCTGCCAAAACAGCCGGCGGGTCGGCGATACACCATCGATCCAGCGCAAGGATCGATAGAACCTGCTCGTTCAATCCCGCTTGCCAGACGGAACCGGAACCGTAAGGCAAGCCCCCCCGCTCGGAATGTTGCCGTGCCGGTTCCCACTCTTGGCGCGAGCGGAGCGTCAGCCGGCCCCGACGAAAGGAGGGGGGAGGGGCCTGCCCGCTGGCATACTCCCCAGCCGTCTTGTAACCTTAGCGGGACAGAGATCATCCGTAACGGCAACTCAAAGCAGTTTCGCAGGTGCAAGAAGCAGGTGCAAGAAGGAGAGAGACCGTGATTTCCAAAGAGAACGTGATCTTCGCCGTGGGGCTGGCTTTTATCATGGTGGCAACGTCCGGTTCTGCGGAAATAAAGGATGCGGAATCGGCAGCGCATGGAACCGACGCCGCGCAGTACCAGATCGTCGGCAGCTACGACTATCCGGGGCTGAAGCTGATTCAATTCGACCTGCCCGTGCTTTCCCACTATTCTTACCTGCTAGTATCCGGCGGGGAGGCCCTGGTGGTCGATCCGGGACGGGACGTGTCCGTCTATCTCGACGCGGCAAAGCGCGAAAACGCCAAGATCCGGGGCGTTTACCTGACCCACTCCCACGCGGATTTCGTTGCCGGCCACGTCGAGCTTGCCAGCCAGCTCAAGTCGGCGGCGAGCCTCGAAGTGCCGATCTACATCAGCGCCAGGGCGAAGGCCTCGTATCCGCACCAAGCCTTGCAGGAAGGCGACGCGATTGAACTCGGGTCTTCGGTCGTTAAGATCGTGGAGACGCCGGGACATACTCCCGACAGTACCTGCGGACTGATCTCGAGCAAGCAGGATCCCGGCAAACCGCTGGCACTTCTTACCGGCGACACGCTCTTCGTCGGCAGCGTGGGACGGCCGGATTTGATGGGCGGCGCGGTGGCCGCATCTTCGTTGGCGTCTATGCTCTTCGATACATGGACCGAGAAACTGTCGCGTCTGCCGGACGATGTGGCGATCTTTCCTGCGCATGGAGCCGGGTCGCTCTGTGGATCGGACCTGAGCGATTCACCGAGTTCCACGATCGGGCAGGAGCGTGCTTCAAATCCTTACTTGCGTCACACGCACCGCGGGCCGTTCGTGGCAGCGGTCTTGGAAGACTTGCCCGAGGCGCCCCAGTATTTCCAACATAACGCGGCGATGAACCGGCAGGGGCCGCCGCTTGTCGACTGGAAGCAGGATAAGCTCCCCTGGATCGAGCCGTCCCGGGACTTGCTGGATCCTTCAAAGTACTACGTGGTCGACGTCCGCGACCCGGCCGACTATTCCGCCGGCCATATCCCGAACTCGGTGGCGATCGGCGTGCGCGGTCGCTTGGAAACTTGGGTCGGAATCATGGTGCCCTGGGAGGCAAACCTTGTACTCGCCGGCGATTCGGAGCAGGTCCGCGAGGCACGGTCGCGTCTCCACCGCGTCGGCTACGAGGCGCAGTGCGTGGACATGGCCGCGTGGAAGAAGAGTGGACTGCCGGTCGCAAGCCAGAAAATGTTTCCGCCCCGCGAGTTGTACGCACGAATGCAATCGAAGGACTCCCCGCTGGTAGTCGATGTGCGGCTGCCCTCGGAGTGGGCCGGCTTGCGGATCGGAACGGTCATCAACATCCCACTCAACAAGCTGGCGGAGGAATCCGGCAAGCTGGACCGCAGCCAGGAGGTCGTGGCGGTGTGCAACAGTGCTTACCGGTCGACAATGGCCATGGGGATCCTCGAGCGGGCAGGGTTCAAGCAGATTACCAGCCTCGCCGGAGGAGGCGAAGCCTGGATCGAGGCGGGCCTGCCGGTGCACGAGGCGAGATCGGCCGGCACGACAGGCGTCGAGAAGCGGCAGATCCGACTGGCCGAACGGATCTCGGCGAGCGAATTGAAGCGGATGCTCATGGACCTGCCCGGCACTTTCCAGGTGGTCGACGTCCGCCCGGCGGAACACTTTGCCGACTACCACATCCCCGGCTCGGAGAATGTTGAACTGGCCGACTTGCTGGACGATCCCGCGTGGCTTACCGGCGCGGGGCCGCTGGTGATCGTCGACCGCGACGGTTCGCTGGCGATGATGGCCGGGGGAGTCCTTTCGCAGAAGACCGAACGGCCGATCAAGGCATTGTACGGCGGGCTGGTCGCTTACTGGCGGGAGGCGGAATTCGGAGATCTCGGTTCGCCGGTGGAGGTCGCAGCCCCAGCCGCCGCTCCGACGCCTGCGGCCGTCCGCCTGCCGGCTGGACCCAGCGTTTCCCCATCGCCCGCTCCGGCGACGAAGCCGACCGCGAAACCGAAAAAGAAAAGCGCCGGGTGCTAGGCCTGCCGCAGACACACTCATGGAGTGAATCACCATGCCAGAAAAACCAAAGGACTACTGGAATCCGTACCTCGCCGGGCTTCTCCTCGGGCTGACGCTCCTGGCGTCGCTGATAACACTCGGCGCCGGGCTGGGAGCCTCGGGGGCGATTGCCCGTTTCGGGGCCTATCTGGAAAGTGCGGTTCTGCCAAACCACGTGGCCGCGAGCCAGTATTTCGGCCCGTGGGGCAATCAACCGTTGTGGTACTATCTCGTGTTCATGTTTGTCGGCACCTTTCTGGGAGGGCTGCTGTCGGCCGTGCTCGCCGGGCGGGTCCGGTGGATGGTTGAACGCGGTAAATCATTTTCTCCGCGAGGGCGGCTGTTGCTGGCGCTTGCCGGCGGCATCATTGTCGGCTACGCCAGCCGCCTGGCCGGCGGGTGCACTTCCGGACAGGCACTGACCGGCGGGGCGCTGTTGTTGACAGGTAGCCTGGTTTTCATGATCAGCGTATTCGCCGGTGGCTACGCCGCCGCCTATTTCGTAAGGAGACAGTGGTATGGCTGAGACGTACTACGGACTCGCACAACTGAGTTCTGCCCGCGCAATGCTCGTGGCCGGGATCATCGGGTTGGCGTTCGGTTTTGTTCTGGAGCGGGCCGGCTTTGGCAGCTCCCGACGGCTGGCCGGGATCTTCTATTTCCGCGACATGACGGTGCTCAAGGTGATGTTCACCGGCGTGATTACCGCCATGCTCGGAACTGCCTACGCGGTTGGGATGGGCTGGCTGGATCTGAACGAACAGGTCTACCTTATGCCGACGGTTTACGGGGCGCAGGTCGTCGGCGGGCTTCTTTTCGGCGTCGGGTTCGTGATCAGCGGCTGGTGCCCCGGCACCGGCGCGGTCGGTCTGGCCAGCGGAAAGCTCGACGCCGCCGTGTTTCTCGTGGGCGCCGTGCTGGGATCGATCGGCTTCAACGAGACCTTCGGATTGGTCGAGCCGCTGTATCGCTGGGGGACCCAGGCCGATCCCCTGTTCGCATTCGGTTTCTCCAAGACCGCTTTTGCCTTCACATTCACTTTGATTGCCATTGGGGCCTTCTATTTCGCGGAATGGGCGGAACGAACGGCAGCCGGCGGCGGCCCTTATCTCTCGAGCCGGTTCCTGCGGGGATTCAGCCTGGCGATGGTCATTTTCGCCGCCGGACTGTTTCTCTTGCCGACTGAGGCTCCGCTGGGCGCCTCCTTCGCCTCGCAGTCCGCCTTGACGCACGCCTCCACGATTCCTACGGAATCGGCACTGCTGGAACGGGTTGATGCCGCGGACGACCATATCGAGCCGGAGGATCTTGCCGATCGGCTGATGTCGGGCGAGCCCGGCCTCGTGGTGGTCGACGTTCGCAGCCCGGCAGAATACCAGGGATTCCATATTCAGGGGGCGGTCAACGTGCCGCTCGCTCAACTCCCCGAGTACCTGTCGCCGTACAAGAACAACGGCATGATCGTTCTCTATTCCAACAGAATGACCCACCCGGCCCAAGCCCGCGATGCCTTGGCCCGGCTCGGTTATGAAAACGCCTATATGCTCACCGACGGGCTTCAAGGGTTCGTCGACCGATGCCTCAAGCCGGTGTCGCTCCGCGACGAGTTGCTCACCGACACGCTGGCAGAACGGATCCGCGCATGGCGAGCGTTCTTCCTCGGTGCTAACCCGACGGAAACGCACGGCCCCGAAATCGAATCGCCTATCGAGTCGCCCGGACTGGTCTCGACAGCATGGCTGGCATCGAATCTGGGGCGGCATGGCGTGAAGGTCATCGACGTTCGATCCCAGCCGGAGTACAACACCGGCCACGTCCCCGGGTCGGTATGCCTGAACCCCGAGACGTTCCGCGGCGTCGTCGGGGGGGTGTCGTCGATGCTGCTGCCGGGCGAGGTGCTCGCACCGCTGGTGTCGTTGATGGGAATCGAGGCTTCCGACTTCGTGGTACTCGTACCCGGCGATAGCGTGCGCGATGCCACGCTGATCGGAATGGGGCTCGAACGGCTGGCTCACCGGCAGTGGGCGATCCTCGATGGCGGGTTCGCGCGCTGGACTGCCGAAAACCGGGCCATCGATAATCAGCTCCCACACCTTGCCGCCCCGTCGTACGCACTTTCCGGCGGCCCCGATTCGTTCACCGTCGATTACCGGGCCGTTCTTTCTCGCGTCAACGACGGCCGCACGGTGATCCTCGATACCCGTCCGGCTGATTACTTTCGCGGCGAGAAGTCCGACGAGCGGCGAGCCGGACATATCCCCGGAGCTGTGAACCGGCCGTACAAGGAGGACCTCGACGAGGACGGGCAATTGAAACCGGTGGAGCAGTTGGCCGCAGAGTATGCGTCGCTGATCCCTTCCAAGGACACCCCGGTGATCGTTCAATGTCGAACCGGCCACCAGGCGAGTCAGACCTGGTTCGTGCTCAAGCACCTGCTCGCTTACCGCGATGTCCGTTGGTACGATGGGAGTTGGACCGAATGGTCGGCACGTACCGAATTACCTGTCGCGGCGGAGATACTGAGACCGTGACAAAACGGGGCTGGCACCTCGCGAGGGCGCATGCTCGCCGCGTTTTGCCGAATGTTCGGCTCGGAGCCAGTCCCTGTTCTGTTGGCGCCCTCAGGCAATCCCGCCAGCAACCCACCTCCGGACCACCTTTGCGTCTCGAACCCCATGAACGATCCACGCCTCTCTGCTCGAATGCCCATTTCGATCGGCATTCTGACCCTCGCCAGTCTTTTTTCCACAGCCGCCGATGCCGGAGTCGTTGCTTCCTACTCCTTTGACGATCCTGCCGCGATCGGCCGCGATTCATCGGGCAACCAACTCGATGCGAATGTAGTCGCAGCCGCAACTGTCCCCGGCCGAACCGGCGGCGCCATCCGCGTCGACGGCCGCGGCGGCATCGAGGTTCCGCTCCGGGTCGCGTTTCCGCCGAGGGGCGGCCTGGCGGTCTCTTGCTGGGTGAAACCCGCCGAGGGTTCCGAGAATCGCGGGCTCATTAGCCAGCAGGAATCCTTTATGCTCCGGCTCGACCCGCCCGGCGAAGGCAATCAGCTTTCGTTCTTTGTCAACGCGGGCGGCCAACTGGAGCCTCGCGTCCGAGGCGGCGTGCTCAAGCCCGGTGCCTGGCACTTTGTCGCCGCCTCGTGGGATGGCTCCCAAGCCAGGCTGTGGATCGACGGCGAACTGCACAAGGTCCAGCGGACGGGCGAACTGAAGCCCTCCACCCAACCGCTCCGGATCGGTTTGCCGCAGGTCTGGGCGCCGGTTGGCTGGAAAGGCGAAATCGACGAAGTGCGGATCTATGATGGCCCGCTCTCCGAAGAGGAAATCTTCGCGGACTTGCCCCCTAAACTTCGAATCGAGTCACTCCTGTTCGATACGGTAATCGGCCGCGCGGAGCGACCCTGCCGCGTCGTCGGCATGGTCCGCAACGTAGGCGGTCCGGCGAAGAATCTTGTCGTGTGCCTCGATGTGCCTGCCGCCGTGACCATCCAGGGCGATGCCCAAAGCAAGATCGGCGAGCTCAGCTACGGCGAGACCGCCCAACTCGACTGGCAAGTGGTCTGCGGCGAGCCGGGATCGGTTCCGTTTACCGTGCACGTTGCCGCGGACGCGGCGGACGCCGTATCGACGACCGTGCCGTTGGATTTCACGCCGCCGGTCCGCCTGCCTGCCGCCGACTACGTCCCGGAGCCGCAGCCCGTGACGGGCGACGTCCTGGTCGGGGCCCACTACTGTCCTCTGTGGAAACAAGGCTCGCGATCCAGCGGCTGGGAGCGAATTGTGCCCTACCCGGAGCGTAAGCCGCTCCTTGGCTGGTACGACGAAGACGACCCGGAGGTCACCGACTGGGAGATCAAGTGGGCGTTGGAACATGGCATCTCGTACTTCGTCTATTGCTGGTATCGCCACAACCAGGGCCATGGCGTCGAGATGCGTCTGGAACATGCGATCCACGACGGCCTGTTCCGCTCCCGTTTCGGCGATCGCTTCAAGTTCTGCATCATGTGGGAGAACCAGAGCCGCGGCAGCGCCGGAGTGGCATCGGAGTCCGACTTTCTAGACAACCTCTTGCCGTTCTGGATCGACAACTATTTCAAGCATCCTTCCTATCTCAAGATCGACAACAAGCCGCTCCTGTTCGTCTATCGCCCGGAGTATCTTGTCGGCGATCTCGGCAGTGTCGAGAACGTTCGCGCGGCGCTGGACAAAGCCCGGGCCGCCTGCCGCCGCGCGGGGTTCGACGGTCTCTGGATCCTCGGCGAGTACCGAGGCAATCGCCCTGAGCCGCTGGAGCTGATGCGTGCGGAAGGGCTCGATCACAGCTTCGCCTACTGTTGGCCCGTGGCGGGCAATCCGTCGCCCGGCGAGGCGATCGCAGCCCAGGAGAAGGCTTGGGAACGCTGGCGGGAACTCGACGTGCTTCCTTACCTTCTGACAGTTTCCATGGGCTGGGACTCAACGCCCTGGCACCCGAGTCACAGCATCTGGCGTCTGCCGCCGGTCGATTTTCAGCGACTCTGCAAGAAGGCCCGAACGGCCGCTGCCCGACTGCCCGAAGACAGCCTCGGCCGTCGCCTCGTGCTGTTGGACAACTGGAACGAGTACGGCGAAGGCCACTACATTGCACCGCATCGCCAGTACGGTTTCGGCTATCTCGACGCGGTCCGGGCCGCCTTTACCGATGCGCCGGAGCGCCACTTGGACGCAGTTCCCGAAGACGTCGGGCTGGGGCCCTACGAGAAGCATTTCACCGCCTTTGTCGAGGTCCAGCGGCAGTGCGCCAAGCGGATCACGGCTCCCGGCGGCGACGAGCCCGGCTTGATCGGATGGTGGAGTTTCGACGAGCAGGAGGACTCCGCGGTCACATTCGACTACAGCGGCCACGGCCGCGGCGCCCGGATCGAGGGAGCGCGCCGGATCGAGGGCCTCAAGGGCCGCGCGCTCGAGTGCCGCGGCGGCTGTGCCCTGGTGCCGGCCGGTGCACTGGATCAGCCATTGTCGGCTGTGAGCGTGGAGTGCTGGATCAGGACGGATGTGCCCGGGCAAAGCGACAAATGGTTCATCAACAGCATCTATGGCGACGGCGCGTCGGGATTCCGTCTCGGCTTTCGCAACGGTCACGTATGCTGGGCGGTGCCGCTCTCGCGGTGGAGCCATCATCTCGTTGCGGATCGGCCGCTTCCGCTGGGCCGGTGGGTCCATGTTGTCGGGGTCTTCGACGGCCGCACCATGACGATCTATCTCGATGGCGAGCCGTGCGGCTCACTGGAACGTCCGGGGCCGGTCCCGGCATCCAGCTACCCGCTCGCGCTGGGCAGCTACGCCACCGAGCACCCGGCCCACTTCACCGGTGCAATCGACGAGGTGCGGGTCTACGACCGCGCACTCCCGGCCGACGAACTCCGCAAGCGAGTACAATCCATTGAACGATCCCCGCACGCGGAATAAGAGCCTATCCCAAACGCTCGTCAGAAGAAGGGGACAGGCACATTTTGCTCCGAAGACTCCGCAAAATGAGCCAGTCCCCAATGGTTTTGGGATCGGCTCGAAATCCGGTTGCCCGGCTATGGGCCACACTGTTTTCCCGCAGAAGGAAATCGAGACATGCCGGTGATGGAAAGCCCTCCCGGGCCGAAAACGGTCATCGACGACCGGGAATATCTCTACTTCGGCGGGACTGCCTACTTGGGGCTCCAGGCGAACGAGGAAGTGATTCGAGCCGCGTGCGAAGCCACGTCGCGCTATGGAATCGGCAGCGCCACCTCGCGGACCGGCTACGGCGACACGCCGCCGACCCTTGAAGTGGAGCGACGGCTTGCCACGTTCTTCGATACCGA
The DNA here is from genome assembly GCA_040768665.1 of Thermoguttaceae bacterium. Classification (GTDB taxonomy): domain Bacteria; phylum Planctomycetota; class Planctomycetia; order Pirellulales; family Thermoguttaceae; genus JABWBD01. The sequence goes on along the minus strand of JAXGMN010000020.1, from coordinate 76,521 downwards.
TTCCGCCTACTACTTCGCCTCAGGTTACGCGGGCGGCCAAATCCTCCTGACAGCCGCCGATGATGTGTTCGACGCCGTCTTTGCCGACGAACTCTCCCACTACTGCGTTTTCGAGGCCGCCCGGCTGAGCGGACTGCCGCTGTTTACCTTCGCGCACGGCGATGCCGACTCGCTAAAGCTCGCGCTGTCCAATACACTCAAGGCCCGGCAGCGCCCGCTCGTCTTGACCGACGGAGTCTTCTCGGCCTTAGGAGATATCGCCCCGCTTGCCGGGTATTGCCGTGTTCTGCGAGATTTTCCGGGCTCCGCGCTGATGGTCGACGACGCCCACGGCGTCGGCGTGCTGGGCCGGCTGGGACGCGGAACCTGCGAACATCACGATCTTTCCGAGGGGATCAACGTCTGCTTCGCGCCCGCCGAGGGCGCGGGCTGTCCGGCGTTGTTCGTCTACGCGACGTGCAGCAAAGCGTTGGGCGGCTATGGAGGCCTGGTTGTCGGGGCGGAGCGATTCGTTGCCGAACTCAAGCGCAAGCCCTACTACGCCGGGGCGAGCGCGCCGCCGATCCCGGCCGCCGCCGCCACCGCCCGTGCCCTGGAAATCCTCGAGGCAAACCCATCGATTCGTCTCCGGCTGCGGGAGAACGTCCGGCAGATGAAGTCGGGGCTCCGACGGCTCGGTCTTACGGTCGACGACTCACCGGTTCCGATCATCTGTCTCCGCTTCGGCTCGGCGGACGACATGCGGCGGGTCCACCGCGAACTGTTGCAACGGGACATCCTTGTACCGTACATGGCTGCCTACTCCGGCCTCGGCCCCGACGGCGCACTTCGCCTTGCCGTTTTCGCCAATCACACCGACGCAATGATCCGCCAACTCCTCGACGCCATGGCGGAAGTGCTGTAGCGGGCCGACGAGCGTTGGCGGGTAACCGTTCACGGGGTGGTCGGGGACTGGTCCATTTTTCGGCCATTGCGCGCATTTTGGCGACAAAGACGTTGGCCGAAAACATGGACCTGTCCCCCTCTCCTCCGCCCCGTGAACGGTTACGTTGGCGGACACGGCACCGGTTTTTCCAATTTCCTGGTTTCCCGGACCACACGGTACCTTTGGAAGGGGAGGCGTTAAAAAAGGGGACAGGCACCGCAACATCTTGTGCCTGTCGTCAAGTCAATCTACCACCGGTCGCAGAGCCAGTCCCCAACGGTTCTTGCGAATCGTTCACGGACGAAAGCGGGGTGTGCCAAACCACAGCCGGCGGTCATAGAATCGTCCGGTCGCCCAAGCGCTGTTCGGCGGAAGAGAGTGGCCGGGAGTGGCGGGGGTGAATACCAGATTGTCAACGAGTTCCTGGACGGCTCATCTTTGGAGTGCGCGTGACTTGTCACCGCTTTCTTTTTTCTTTCCTTCTTTTTGTTCTTCCACCTTTCCCCCTTCTTCCCGCCTCCTTCGACTCTCATCCTTTATCTCTTCAAAAAACGCCACCACCGGCCTCCGGGAAAGACCCGCTTCACAACGCTCCCCCGAGCATCGCCCGTGAAATCGATGACCGCAAGCCCGCCGGCCGGCGCATCGTGAAGATCATTCAGCGGGCGATCCACCCGATGCCGGCAGGAGCCGGCTGGCCATCCAGTCCAGGAAACCCTCCCGGTCCACCTTCACGGCGGCTCGGTGTGGCCCGCGATCGTCGATGCGGAAGCTTGTCGACCCGTTCTCGAACACCGTCAGTTCTCCGTGGACGTAGTGCACAAAACGGCCCGGCGAGAGCGCCTCGGCCACCGTGAGCGGATCGTGTACGCAGGTGCCGTGGATCGGTCGGCCGAAAAGCCGTGAGCGGTAGGCGAGCCACGTCCGCAACAGCGCCGCCACCGCCTTCGTCTCAGCCGGATGCTCTGTGGCAAGCAGCTTCTGGACCGCATCGCCCTCCCACCACAGTTGCGTTGTGACATCGTTGGTCACCAGGAACACCGGCAGACCGGAAGCAAGAACCCGCCGGGCGGCCTCGACATCGCAGCGGATATTGTGCGACGGATCGGCATAGCAAGCATCCCCCTGCCGCAATTCGCCCACGGAATCCGGATAGGTCACTCCCCCGCCCATAAACGTCACCCGCTCGATCCGGCCGGCAATCTGCGGGCAGAACGAGAGCATCGCCGCAAGGTTGGTGAGCGCCCCGATCGCGACGATCCCCACGGGCGTTTCAGCCTCCAGGATCCGGGCCGCGATCTCCCCCAGCCCGTCGCCGTCTCTTGTGCGGTCCCGACAACAAGCTTCTCGCTCCGCATCGCTCAACAACGGACACCCCTCCAGCCCCGTTTCCCAGAGAGGCATCGGCGACGCCATCGCAGCGCCCACGCCCCCATACACCGGCCAGTCGATCCCCCCCAGCCCCAGCAGCCGCCGTGCGATCATGGCCCTCAGCGCGGTATTGCCGTAAACCGTCGACACGCCCAGCACGCGTGCCTCCGGCGAGTGCATCAGCACAAGCAGTGCCAGGGCGTCATCAATATCCGAACCGATATCGGTGTCTACCAGCAGCAGACGTTCTTGGGAGCCAGCAGCAGAATCGAGCATCGTTTGTGATCCTCCGAATCACCATGGTAGCAGAAGTATCGGGCTGAGTCGCCTGCACGGCAGACCAGATAATGTCCTCGGCAGGAACCGGCCAAGACGATATTGAAAATCATTTCTTGGTCCTCATTCTGTCTGTCGCCCCCTCATACAACGCGCGAGTCGTCGTGACCGCGTCCATCATGCTGCGCCCCCACGTTGCCCGATCCCATACGTCACCTCACTCGCCAGAATTGGGGCATCACAAGAACCAGGACCGGCAGAATCTCCAGCCGGCCGAGAAGCATCAGGATACTGAGGATCGCTTTGCTGGCCGGCTGGAAGTGGGCATAGTTTCGCGTGGCGCCGATCGTTCCTAAGCCCGGTCCCACCCCGTTGATTGTGGCCGCAACGCCGCTGGCAATCGAGGTCACCTGGAACAGGCCGTACCGAACGGCATCGGCAAGGCTGTCGAAGTCGCCGTAGTACAGACCGAAGCCAATCGCCATCGCCGACGCCGCGATCAGAATTGCCATATAGGTGCGAAATTCCACATCACGGAAGAGCTTTCCCGGCTGGCGAATCAGAACGAAGTAAAGGAGCACGAAGTTGACGCAAGAGAGGGCCATGAACGCCGTAATCGTCATTTCGATTGTCGGGCTGTTGAAGAACGCAACGCTGCTGTTATAGGTGCTGAAACCGCCGGTGGCGATCGTACCGAACGAGTGGCACAGGGCGTCGTAGAGGGTCATTCCTTCAAGCGCCAGGAGCGATGTCAAAACGACATTCAAGCCCAAGTAAATTGCAGCAAACGTCCAAGCGGCGCGCTGCATCCGCGCGTGGTGCACGTCTTTGGAGGGCCCGGGCATCTCTGCGCGCATCAGAGCCCTTCCGGCGGAACCTTGCCCCAGGATTGCCACGAAGAGGACCATGATCCCAAGCCCGCCGAGAAAATGCGTTTCCGACCGCCAGAAGAGCACCGCACGGGGCATTAGTGCCGGATCCTCCAAATCGGTGATCACGGTAGCCCCCGTTCCCGTAAAGCCTGACGCGGACTCGAACCACGCATCGACGAGCCCCATTCGGTACGTTCGCACAAGGTTGCCGCTTGCATCTCTCTCGGCCCCCACGGCGGTGCCTGAGAGCAGGAATGGAAGCATCCCAAGGGATGAGGCAAGCAACCAACTCAGCCCCACGACCGCAAACGCTTCCTTCCGAAAGAGGGTTCCGGAAGCGCGGCGCCCAAGGTGGAGAAGCAATGCCCCAACCATTCCGGAGAGCGCTGAAGACGCGAGCAGAGCAAGGACCGAGTGCCACTCGACCAGCTCGACGCCACCCAGCGCCGGACACGCCCAAGGAAGGCTAAGGAGCATCATGCCAGCGATCATCAATGAGATGATGCCGAGGAATTTGGAAACCAATGCGTACTTCATGAGGGCTCGAAAGGTCCTTGTGTCGGCGCTTAACCCGCGGCGCCGGATGCAGTAGAATGAAGGCAGTGGGGCCGGCCTGCTGAGGCCGGTCGAATGCAATCGGTTCTACCCGGGGGCGTCGTCCGTTGGCGAAGGTGGAAGATACGACAAACCGCTACCCGCTCCGTACGCTGGTCGTCGATGACGAGCGAAACATTCGCACCACGCTGACGATGTGCCTGGAAGGGTTCGGCTGCACGGTGACGGCGGTCGGGTCGGGCGAGGAGGCCCTTGCCGCGGCGCGGCAGATGCCCTTTGACTTGGCCCTGCTGGACCTCCGCCTGCGCAATGAGAGCGGATTGGATCTGATCCCCCGGCTGCTCGGGGAGGCAGCCGGGATGAGCATCGTGATTCTGACCGCCCATGCCGCCATAGACACCGCCGTGGAGGCGATTCGAGCCGGCGCGGTCGATTATCTCGCAAAACCCTTTACGCCCGACCAAATCCGCCATGTGGCGGCCCGGGTGGCGGAACGCCGCGAGACGCTTCAGCGCCTTGTCGAACTGGACGAGGAGCTGCGAAGCGCCGTGCCTGAGGTCGACCTTCAGACGCAGTCTCCAAAGATGCAGGCTGCGCTCGACACGGTGCATCGAGCTGCGGAAGCGGATACGGCGGTGCTCCTGCGGGGCGAGAACGGGACGGGCAAGGGAGTCCTGGCACGGTTTCTTCATGCCAAGAGCCGGCGAGGCAAACGTCCGTTCGTCGTTGTAAACTGTCCCACGCTCAGCGGCGACTTGCTGGCGAGCGAGCTGTTCGGGCATGTCCAAGGTGCATTTATGGGCGCCGTCCGCAATCACGCAGGAAGGGTGGAAGCCGCCCAAGGAGGCACCCTTTTCCTGGACGAGATCGCCGAGATCGCGCCCGAATTGCAGGGAAAACTGCTGCGTTTCCTGCAAGACAAGGCATACGAGCGCCTGGGAGAGACACGAACGCGCTACGCCGACGTGCGAATCGTCGCCGCGACGAACCGGGATCTCGATGCCGACGTGGCCGCGGGGCGCTTTCGGCAAGATCTGCTCTACCGGCTGAACGTCGTCGAAATCGAGGTGCCACCCTTGCGCGATCGGCCCGAGGACATCTTGCGGCTCGCCGAGGGATTCCTGGAGTTTTTCGCCCGGACCATGGGGCGACCAAGGGCAACCTTGAGCGCCGCTGCCAGGGATGTTCTGCTTGGCCACGCCTGGCCGGGAAACGTACGCGAACTTCGCAATGCGATCGAGCGGGCGACCATCCTTTGGCCCTGCCAGGTGCTGGAGGCCGAGGCTCTTCCCGAACGGATGAGACAGGGCACCGCGACCGCGCCTCGCATGGGGGGCAATTTCACGTTGGAACAGATTGAGCGAGAGCATGTTTTTCAGGTACTGGCACGTACCGCGACGCAGGAGGAAGCCGCGGAGGTTCTTGGCATCGACGTGTCGACGCTCTGGAGGAAACGGAAGAAATACGAGAGTGCCTGAGGACGGCCCTGCCGCCGTTCGGGGCTCCCTTCGGCGGCCAGGTCGACCTTTGGCTTTCGCGAGCGTTGCTGCGGGAGTCTCCTGGCATCGAATCGCATCAGATCGCGGCCAAGACGCGCTAGTGCGACGAACACGACGAAGAACTCCAGACGTCCCAGGAACATCCCCACGATCTCAACCCACAGGACGAGGGCCGGCGCATCCGCGGTAGTGACTCCCAGCGAGAGCCCGACGGTCCCCAGTGCGGAGGCAAACTCGAACGCAGAATCACGAAAGCTGCACCCGTTTGCTGCGATGATGCACGTTCCGACCGCGAAGACGCCGAGATACAGAAAGGCGAATACGCCCACCTGCCGTAGATGCTCGTCGCGTATATAGCTCTTCCGACCTGCGTGCCAGACGTAGTTCTCCTGGACAGTTCCCGCCGGCAACAGGTTGCGGCGGATCTCCCACACAACCGCTTTGGCAAGGAGGACAACGCGATATTGTTTGATGCCGCCGGCCGTCGAGTAGCTTCCGCCTCCAACGGCCATCAGGAGGATCAACAGCACAATTCCCAGGGCGTTCCAATTGGCGTAGCCGACGGTGGAGAATCCTGTGGTGGTCAGCGCGGTGACCGCCTCAAATACGGCTACCCGAATCGACTTGCCCAGCGTCGGGTAGAGCGCCCCGGTGACGCCTGCCAAGAGCAGTGCGGCACTGAGGGGCCAAGCCAGAAGCGTATAGCGAACCTCTCCGTCCCGGAGTGCAGCCTTGGGATTGCCGGTGAGAACGAGATATGCCGTGACGAAACTCGTCTGCCCCAAGAGCATCCCCAGGATCGAAACCGCTTCCAACGCCGGGGAGTCCCAGTGCCCGATACTCTCCGGCTCCGTGGAAAACCCGCCCGTCGATACGGCGGCAAACGCGTGATTCACTGCGTCGAACAACCCCATTCCAAACGCGACATACGCGGCACATGTCCCGATCGTGTAGAGCACGTAGAGCACCAGGACGAGTTTCGCCGAGCGGCGAACGTGGGGAACGAGTTGTTCGCCTCGTCCTTCGGCCCCGGACACTCCGGTTCCCCCTGGCCCAATCAGCATGGCGACCATGATGACGGCAAATCCCGCTCCGCCAATCAGTTGCATCGTGCTGCGGAACAAAAGGACCGTCTTGCTGGCAGCCGTGACATCCACGACGGAGAGCCCCGTCGTGGTCCAGCCACTCACCGACTCGAACATCGCCTGCGAAAAAGTCAGTCGCCCCACGTACATCAAGGGAAAGGAACCAAGCAGGCAGGCCATGGCCCAGCTCAACAGGACGAAGATACCCCCATCCTGAATCGTAAGGATGGTTTCGCTGGGCCGGAGACGACGATACACGACAACGCCGCCAAGGGTCGCCGGGATTCCAAACGCGGCGAATCCAATCGCCTGGGGCCACTCGTCCGGCCAGCCCAACAGGACGGAAGCGGGTGCTAGAAGGGCAGTTCCCGAAACCGCTACACTCAGCCCCGTGTAGGCAAAAACCGCCCGGTATTTCTGCCATAGCAGCGAACTGTCTGGCAACGCTTGTCTCCGGTTATTGCTCGCCTGTGAGAAACTTGACGGCCTGTCCGTGGCTCGACGGAAGCGTGACCAGTACGATCCGGTCGCCCCGCAGGAGTCGAGTGTCGCCTCGGGGAATGATCGCTTTTGACTCCCGGACTACGCTGGCAATCAAACAGTCGCGTGGCAACTCCATCTCGGAAAGCCGCACGCCCAGTGCGGGCGACTCTTCGGGAAGGACCAGTTCCACGACGTTGACTTGTCCCTCGGCCATCACGGCGAGGTCGCGAACCTCGTCGGCGACCGTCCGCTGTTCGATCGCGCGGGAGACCAGCGGTGTGATCGAAACGACGTTGCGGACGCCGAGCGCAGGAAACACTTCGCGGTTGTCGGGGTCTTGAACCAGTGCAAGAGTCGATGGCACACCGAACCGCCGCTCGGCAAGTTGGCAGATGATCAGGTTGTCCGGGTCGCGGCCGGAAGCGGCAATCACCACGTCGGCGTCGCGAACCCCGGCGTCCTCCAAGACGGTCGGATCGCTTCCGTTTCCGCAGACGACGGTTGCCTTCAGTCTCCGCGCAAGCCAATGCGCGTCCCTTGCACACTCCGACACGATGACCACCGTGTGCCCCTTGGACATCAGATCGCGACAAAGGTAGTATGCCTGCCTCCCGGTGCCGACGATGAGAATCCTCATGGGTGCTGGTCCTTCGGCCGGTCGTCGGCGATCCGGGTGAGCAGTGTTCCGGCGGCGAGAGTCAAAGGGCAGATCGTGTCGATGCCGAACTGGCGAAAGACTCTCTCGCTCGCCGGATCGGAGACCCGTGCCACGCTGTGCGGGACGCCGAAAATTTCTCGACCCATTTGAGCCACAGCCAGGTTGATGTTGTCATCCCCGGTGACGGCGATCAGCCGGTCCGCACGTTCCGCTTTGGCCTGTTTGAGGGTCGTCACCTCGACCGCATCGGCTTCGATGCGGAACCCGCCGAATTCGACGCCCAGCGCCCCGAACTTCTCCTCGTCCAGATCGATCACCACCACGCTATGGCCGCTACGGCTGAGTTGCGTCGCCAGGTGAGCGCCCAGACGGCCGCAGCCGATTACAGCGATGTACTGACTCTGTTTCTCGCTTGTGAATATCATTGTTTTCCGGCCACCTTACCGTCGGCGTCATTGCGAGGGTTCCGACGCTGAAGTACATGAGTGACGACGTCGCGGATCTCCTGCGGTGCGAAAGGCTTCTGAACGAAATCTACCGCCCCGAGCTTCATGGCTTGGACGGCCGCGTCGACGCTCCCATGGGCGGTAACAAGCACGACAGCGCTGCTGGGGGAGCGCAGCCGGAGTTGCCGAAAGACCTCCATCCCATCCATGCCGGGCATCTTTAGATCGAGCAGGATCAACTCGTAGCTCTCTCGTCCGGCCAGTTCAAGCGCCTCTTCACCGTTGATGGCCGTGTCCACCTCGAAGCCCAGCGGCTTGAGCGACTCCCGCAACGTCACGCGGATGTTCTTCTCATCGTCGACGACAAGGACCGATGGTGTCTTCATGCATATTCTCCTGACTTGCGGCCTATGAGAGGGGCAGGGCCACGATGAAAAGGCTCCCCTGACCAGGTTCCGACTCGACCCAAATGTGCCCCCGATGCGCACGGACAATCTCTTTGGAAATGGCCAGGCCCAAACCGGCGCCCCCCGGCTGGCCGGCATCCTCAAGCTGAACGAACTTGTCGAAGATCCTCGCCTGCTTCTCATGCGGGATCCCCGCGCCGTCGTCCCGCACGTAGAGATGCAGCCACTGACCTGCCCGCGCCGCGGACACCCAAACGTGACCTCCCGGGCTGGTGTAGCGAAGCGAATTGCCGATCAGGTTGGTGAGCACCCAGGTAATCTTGTTGGGGTCCGCCTGGACCTCCGGCAAAGCGTTGGACGTTTCCAAGACGATTTCGACATTCTGCTGCTGAGCCTGCGCGCGAAACGGTTCGACGGCGTTTTCCAGGAAGATCCTGGGATCGACGGGGTGAAACTGCATCTCGATCTTGCCCGTCTCGATCTTCGTCAGATCGAGCAACTCGGTCACCAAACGCTTCAGCCGGGTTACCTCTTCCTGGGCGATCTCGAGCAATTCCACCTCGGCTGCTTCGAGCTTTCCTTCTGTACGTTCCTGTAACAGATGGATACTCATTTCCATGCTTGTCAGGGGAGTGCGAAGCTCGTGCGATGCCGTCATCACGAACTCGCTCTTGAGTCGATCCAATTCCCACAGCCGAGTGATGTCCCGCAGAACCACGACGATCCCGACCAGTTGGCCGCCCTGGGCCTGGACGGGAGTAATGGAGTATTCGTAGTGCGCCTCGCCGGCGGGGCGCGCAATGGCCAGTTGGCGCGGCTCGGCTGCCGCCAGGCCAGGTCCAGCTCGTTCGAGCGAGCCTTCGATCGCGCTGACGAGTTCCTCCTGAGTGATCACATCTTTGAGGTCCGGCGCCCCCGGCGGTATGGGAACGCCTCCCAAGATCGCCGCCGCTGCAGGGTTCATGCTGACGATTTTTCGCTCTGCATCGACCACGACAATGCCGTCGTCGATGGTTTGAAGAATCGTTTCCGTCTTCTTCTTCTCGGCGATCATCTCCCCAATCCGCATCTGGTGGTAACCGCGGAGCTTGGCCGCCATGGCGTTGAAGTGCGTCGCCAGATTGGCGAACTCCAGGCTCGATCGCTCCGAAAGGTGGATGTCGTAATCCTCTCCGGCGACCTGCTCCGTGGCACGGACCAGGTCGCGAATCGGGCGGGAAATCGTTGAGGAGAGAAAAAAACTGAACCATACGGCCACGGCAATCGCGCCGGCGCCCACCAACAGCATCGACCAGATGGCGGTTTGCGCCACTCTGTGGGCTCGTTCGCTGCCGGCCACCATCGTGTCGTGGTTCAGTTCGAGCAGCCTGTCACATGCGAGCTGGATCGCGGTGACCTTCGGCTGAAGGTTCTCGCGGTAGTAGGCCAGTCCGGCGGGCGTGTCGGTCCTGGGAAGTTGGAGAAAACGGTTGAAATGGAACATGTATTGGTCGTAGGCGTCATTTAGTTCGTCAAGGATCGCCTTCTCTCCGGGGATGGTGATGTTGTCTTTCGCCCGGCTCAAGTTCAAGAGGAACTGCCGCTCGCTGTCCGATACTCGCCGGACGGCGTCGCGATGGTCCTCCACAAGCAGGAAAACCGTCGCGGACTCCTGGCGCTGGATCGCATCGCGGATCTTCTCCGCGGCCAGAATACTGCGGTAGTTTTCCCGCAGGATCGCATCGCTTGCTTGCCCTAACCGCGAAAGGTTGATCAGACCCCATGCGAGTACCAGCGCGGTCAGTGCCATCGCGACGCCGTAACCGAGCAAGATCTGACGCTGGAAGGTCTGTTGAGACAACGGAGTACTCCTTGGAATCTGAACTGCGGATGCTGGCCTGTTGCCGACCTTCCATTCTACTGCTTCCTGTAAGGCGAAGTGCCCTCGGCATAGCAGTCATAGGACAGGCCGCCGCCGTCCAGTGTCGTTCCTCCGTTGCGTTGCACTTCTCATGACTCACGGCGCGAGCAACCGTTCGCGCGGCGGTCGGGGACTGGTCCATTTTGCGGCTAGTGGATGTGTTTTGGTACGAACGACGATGGCCGAAAACATGGACCTGTCCCCCTCTCTCCCGCGAACAGTTACCGGTGCAGCTCGCCGAATTCAATCTCGCTTTGTCGGCGGGGCAGGACCGTTACCCGTTCCAGATTGGTGCTCGCCGGACGGTACGTCGGATCAAGATGCCAGGCCACCCGGTAATGCTTGCCGGCCTCGTTCGGATCATCTCGCATCTCATAGAGCGTGCCGAGCATATTGAAGGCTTCCGGCCGCTCCGGGTCCAAGGCAATCGCCAGCCGAAGGTGTTCCATCGCGGCGTCCATGTGTTTCTCTTTGACGCACTCCTTTGCCAACTGGAAGTGTGTGGCGTAGTCGCGAATCTCTTGTTGATGCGCCTGTGGAGTGTCGAGCAGCCGCCGAACCATGGCCTTCAAGTGACTTGGCTCGAAGGGCTTCTCGAGGAAGTCGGTAGCTCCAGCCTTCATCGCCTGGACGGCTGCCCCGGTCGTCCCGTGCGCAGTAAGCATGACGACCGGAATGTCCGGCCGAGCCTCGCGGAGACGCGCTAGCACCTCCAGGCCGTCCATCCCCGGCATCTTCAGGTCCAGCAGACACAAGTGATAATTATTGAGGTCGGCAAGCCGCAGCGCCTCAATGCCGTCGGCCGCTTCATCGATCTCTGCATCGGTCTTCTCACGCAGAGTCTCTGCCAACAGCGAGCGAATGTGCGGCTCGTCATCGACGACGAGAAGATGATGCATATCACGACCTTTTCGATGATGGACCACCGAACTGCAGCACTACCGCGGAAATAGATGCAATAGCCATGCCGGGCAACTGCACGGCGCGCAACCGGTTGTCACCGAACGAGATGGAGCCGGGTTGCGAGAAACGAGGCATCCAATCCGCTTTGCAGAATGCAGGGTGAAGCGTTTACTGCTTTGCAGAATGCAAGGAGAGCTTTGCCGGAACGGTCCACACAGGCTCGAGCCGACCTACGAACAATCCGGTAAAAGCTGCCTTCGCCGCCCGCGATGCCGCTGTAGTCGGAGTACCTTGCAACGGTGACGTTTCCGCAGACGTCCTTCGCTCCTCAGCCGATTTCCCTGGTGCAAATCCAAGTCGGAACCATCACCTACTATCTGGCGCACCGCGAGGAAAGCTAAAAGCGAACCTCCACCACAATCTCTTCCCCGAATGGCACTCCTTCACCCTCGGCATGAAGCCACTCCGGCGGCTGGGTGTAGGCCGTCGTTGATATCCGCGACGAACACTTCCTCCCATCGCTCAGTTCCAACTCGATCCACAGCCGGCGGATCTTGAAGCAGTCCTGTCCCGGATTGCGGATCGCGAAACGGTTCTGCAGGGCGAGCCCGGCGATCGCTTCCGCGGTGAGCGAGATCTTGCCGTCGCCCCAAATCCCTTCCGTCTCGCTTCCGCCGGCCGAAGGGAGCGTGCCGATCTCAATGCCGTTCAGCACACCATGCGAGATGTAAGGAGCGCCCGATTGCAGCCCGATGGCCTGATAGTGGAGCGTTGCCGACTTCGCCGCGCGGAGTTGCTCGGGTGTGAGGTTCGCGATCGGGTGCGGCCCGGGTTCGTAGCGGAGGACCACCGGCTGGTCGTGCAGCGAGAAGTTGAGCACCGGCCGAAGGCTTTCGATCCGCATGCCCGACCAGCATGCCCAGTCGCCCGACGAATTGTCCGCCGGGCCGACGTCGGTGATGAGCTTCACCTGGACGCGGCGCCCGGCCCAGCGCGAGAGATCGGCCTCAAGCGGCGTCCATGCGTGCTCGATCCATTGCCGTTCGGCGAGCACCGTTTCCTTGCCGTCCGGTTCCACCACCGCCACGCGGAACAGAATCCCGTCTCCCGAATCGCTCCCGTCGGCCTTGCCAACCTCGCATCGCAGCGCCGCGGCAGGCTCTTTCGGCAGGTCGACCGGCGGAAACATGGCGAACGCATACCCGGTCCCCGTCTTGTACGGCGGATGCATGAACAGGCCCGCCTTGCTCACGCCGCCACAGGCCCGCTCGCCGCGGCTCACGTACGCACCGCTCGCGCCGTCGAACGGAATCTCTCCCCCGCCCCGAAAACGCTGCCCGCTGCTCAAGTCGTCGCCCAACGCGGCAACTGGCGCGATCGCCCGTTCCGCGTTCAGCCACCACGATCGGCCGGTGGTCAACTCTCCGGCATCGACCTTGAGTGGAATCTCGTTGATCTGTTCCGTTTGCGGTCGCTCGTAACGAAAGGACAACACGATCTCCTCGTCTCCGGCCGCAGGGTTGCCACCGTTGCCGGCCTGCAAGACGGATGGTCGCCTCGGCGGGCGACGGCAGATGCGTGAGACGCAGTTCGAGACCCTTGTCGAGCCTGAGTTCTGCACTCACCAGTGGAGCGACTATGAAATCGATCCACGCCCCGTCGTACTGCTGCCACAGCCGAGAGCCCGGCCGTGCATCGGATGGAACCTGAGCATGCGCCCGTCGCACCGGCAATCGTAACGGCTTCGCCCGGCACCACGTTCATCCGATCGCATTCGAGCGAGACCGTGGGCCGCCTCCGGCGTCAGCACGTAGCTGAATGCCTTCTCCACCGGCTCCACGTAGACCAGCCCGCGGCTCAGCCGCGTCTTGGCCGGGCCGATTTCCTTGCCTTCCTCGTCCAGTGCCACTGCCGTGGCCGTGCGGCCGTCCAGCGATACGCCGAAATCCGAACCGCCGCCGACGGGCACCACCTCCAGCGTCCCGTCGTCGCGCTTGAGCGCACCACCGGACCGTCGCTCGCTGCCTTCACGGAAACGCGTGAGCGCCCTCGCCCGTCGGCATAGAGATACGCCGGAGAGTCGACGAAGCCGGCCCGGTGGCCGTCGACGACGCGCTGAACGCCGCTTCGCCCAGCCCCGGCGGTCCCTCGACCGACCAGCCGTTGGGCGGCAGTTCTCGCGAGGCGGTCTTCCAGGTCTCGGTCCTCGTGCCCGTTCACCACCACCGTCAGCCCGTTCGAATATTTCCTCCGGGTCGCGATCTGCGAACGTCGGTACGCCCTTTGATGCGACCGCGCCAGCGCTGGTGTCCAGCTTGCCTTGTTCGTTGGCGTAGCGATGTCGACGGCCGTTCCCGCGCGTAGTTCTGGCGAACCTGCTGAAGGTTGAAGTAGCTGCGAGCGGTATTCGAGATCCCGCCCTCCAGGATCAAGAATCCGGTGTGGCCGAAAGCCAGCGTGGCGTTGTAGCGGTCACCAATCTTTTGCTCGCGTTCCTCGGGTGCTCCCCAGCCATTGCGCCGTAAAACATCCCGGATTGCCCATCCCGAAATTGCAGCGGCACAGCGGGTGGAGCTGCGCAGATCGAAATCCACCAGCCATGGATTCTCCGCCAACTTCGCGGCCTGGTCCTGCCCGTAGTTGCCGTCCGTCAGCCCGCAGTAGTACCAGTGGTTGTTCCCCGCTGTACACCGGACCGTTCCAGTCTTCTTTCTGCGGAGCATGATCTCGCCGTAAGCATACAGCGTAGCCGCGAACGTGCCGCCCGGCACACGCGCGTCGACCGCAGTACCGCCACGGCTGGACGGCGGTGTGCACGTCGCAGTACGCCGTATCGAGTTGGAATTTCTCCTGATCACCGCGAGTTTCGCTTCGAGCTCCACGGCCCGCGCCGGCTTGTTGTAGCAGCGGGCCCAGGCGGTTCAATGCCCGCGGGCGTCCGCGTCACATAGTCTTCATCCCAGTGCTCGTTCACCGGGGCGAAGTCGGTGTAGTTGTTGTAAATGCCGTAGCGGAACCCCAACGCCCGGATCTTCCGTGCGTACTCGGCCTGCCCTCGTCGCCGCCCTTGTTCAGCGCGCCGCGGGTTCGCATCGTAAAGCTTTCCCCGCCGTCGCGCCAACCGGTCTCGTGATCGGTAATCGCGATCTTGGTCAGCGCACGCGCGATCTTCTTCCAAAAGCGTAGTTTTGGTCGCGGTCCGAAGCCCCGTACGCAATCCACACCGCTCACCGCTTCGCGATATCCAGGGCGACTTGGGATTGGCCACGTTCGGCGGTAGAACCTCCTCGAACCGCGGCGATACGGTAAGAAACAGCCGCTCGAAGCAGTCGTTTCTCCGGCCGTCCGTCTTCGGCGTGTAGCGGCTTCCGCCGTTGTAGATCACGCCCTCCTCGCCGACCTGGTTTGCCGCCCAGAGCGACGACGCGTTCGACCGGTAGAAGTCGACCATGGAAAACACGAACAGCGGCCTCTCGACCGGCCCGAGCACCATCACGGCCGGTCGCTGCGATTCGCAGGCCAGGTAAGGGAGCGTCGCCAGCCGGGGATTTTCCACGCCGACCGCCCGGCCGACACGAAACTCGCCGACCTCGCCCCCGCGGCATTCGACATCGACCACCAGCGACTTCTGCCAGAGCCGAAACGTGTATTTCGCCTCGAACTGGCGCCCACCGACCGTGCATCGCCAAACCGACTCGACCGCATCCCCCTGCCGCCGGCACGAGACAAGTTGCAGCTTCTCTGCCGGCACAACTTTCTCGCTTCCGCCGACGGCAAAATACAGCCCGCCCTCCGTCATCGGTTGGAACGGCTCGCCGCGGCCCTCCCACTGGGCAACCACGTCGCCCAGCGTCCCCGTCGCCGGACGATAACGGTACATCAGGTGCCCGTCCTCGCCCTCGTAGTGGAACGAGTAGACGCCGTCCTTTTCTTCCAGCCTCACCTCAAAGCCTGCCGCCAGATTGTCCGGCAGGATCGTCTCTTCGCGAGTCGGAAACGGGAGCCGCCCGGGTCCGGTATTCGTGCCTGCGGTCTGCCCGGGAAACAGAGTGAGGTTCCGCTCCGGCCGCGGCTTGAACTGTAGCGGTGGAAGCTGTTCCTGGTAGACCGACAGGTTGTCGAAGTACAGTGTGCGGTCGTCCGTGTTGCGTCCGCCGCTGATCTCAATCCCCTCGAGCACCGCACCGTCCTTGAGCAAGGCGGTCTGTTCCGGCGAGAGTTTCAGGTGCATCACCCACCACTCCTTCCACCGCACCCGCCCCAACGGCAACCGCACGCTCTGGCCGCCGGCATTGCGAACCATCACAGCCACGTCGACCTGCGGTGTGGTTTTGTCGGAGACCCACGCCCAATTGTTGCCATAGATCCAGAAATTCAGGCAATCAAAAGGCTGCGGCAGCGGAATCCCCCGCGGCGGTTTGACCACCAGCGACGGCTGCTTCCCGGTGCCACGGTAAACAAGTTTGCCGACATACCGTCCCCAGAGTTGCTGTTCGCGGCTTCGCACAAAAGACGCATCGGAGTCGACGCACTCCACGCGCCAGCCGTCCAACTCCTCGAAATCGATCAGGGCCGGATGGTCATCCTCCGTCCGATTCGCCCAAACCATCTCATACGGCCGCTCCCCGACCACTTCTTCTTCGGCGCCCCGCGCGGGCGGAATCATGGCAACCACTGTCACCAGCATCGCCACCCAGCGGGGCACGCCAACTCGAGAAAACGCGCAGGTTCGACCCGTTGAGCACACCTGCCTGAAAGTGACTGCCAAACGTGAAGAAGCAAACCATGTTGATCGCATAACATCCTCAAACGGAGACGGGGGGAGTTCTCTGTCCAGACGGGCAAAACAAAAACGTCACGAGCAGTATAACCATCGTGCAAGCCAGGCCGCAAAACGCCCCGTTTGGCCTCAACTCCGAATTCGTCCCAGCACAAGGCCCGGCTTTCGGCTATACAATGCACAACCCGAAGAGGTGGTTCCCGGGCCCTGGCCTGAGGCTTTTTAGACACCCCTCTTTCGGATTGCGTGCACTTACGATCTGTGACATGCCCCTAAGCACATGGCATTTCAGAATTTGCGATCAAGCCTCTCGCCCGAGTCGATCGGCAGAAAAACCGGGATGGCGAAAAAGTCCACCGCCCCGTGCCCCCTCTCCGCGTGCCCCGCTTTCGCTTGCTTTCTTCCAGCCGGTCGGGCATGATGATCAGAAGCACCGAGCCAAGCTGCCGGCCACCACTTTGTTCCGCCAAACCGCCTGCCGTCGAAGGAAGCCATCCATGTCACGTCACCGAGGAGTCTCTCGCCGATACTTTTTTCACCAGGCCGCGGCGGCCGGCGCCGCTGTCGCCGCCCCCTACTTCATTCCCTCCGGTGTGCTCGCGGCTGACGGCCAGCCAGGCGCCAACGACAAAATCGGCATCGCCGGCATTGGAATCGGCCGCCAGGGGACCGGCGTGCTTCGCAATGCGTTGAGCTCCCCCGACACCCGCTTCGTCGGCATCGCCGACGTCTATCTCCCTCGCGCCGAGGAGATGTGCAAGAAACTTGGCGGCGCGCCGTGCCAGGACTATCGCAAGCTCCTCGACCGCAACGATGTCGACGCCATCGTCACCGCCACCCCGGACCACTGGCGCGCCCTGGTTTGCATTCACGCCTGCCAGGCCGGCAAGGACCTCTACGCCGAAAAGGCCCTCAGCCTCACGATTCGCGAAGGCCGCCTGATGGTCGAGGCAGCCCGCAAATACAATCGCGTCTTCCAGGTCGGTAGCCAGCAGCGCTCTCAGGCCGTCAATCGGGTCTCTTGCGAGTACATCCGTACCGGCAAGCTTGGCAAAATCAAGGAGGTTGTCGGCTGCAACTATCCTAGCCCCTGGGAGTGTGCCCTTCCCGAACAACCGGTTCCCGACGGCCTCGATTGGGACATGTGGTGCGGCCCGGCGCCGCTGGTTCCTTTCAACAAAGACCTGTACGCCCCGCGAGCCAATCCCGGCTGGCTCTCCTTCCGGCCCTATTCCGGCGGCGAGATGACCGGCTGGGGCGCCCACGGACTCGACCAGATCCAATGGGCCCTGGGAATGGACGAAACCGGGCCGGTCGAGGTTTGGACCGAGGGGCCGAAGTTCGAGCCGCCAACCTATTCCGCGCCCGAATCTCGCGCCCGCGGCGACAAGGCGTGCAGTGTTCCGATGGTTTTCTTCCGTTACGCCAACGGGGTCGTCGTGAAACTCGACAACGGCAGCGGCGGCGGGGGGATCTTTTTCGGCGAAGAAGGCAAACTGGACCTCTCGCGCGGCCGCGTCAACACCAATCCGCCGGAAATCGCCGCCGAGATCAACCAGCAGGCCAAGGGCGGCGACCAGAACCACGTGCGGAACTGGATCGATTGCATCAAGAGCCGCGAAAAACCGATTGCCGACGTCGCCATCGGCCACCGGTCCACCACCGTTTGCCACTTGTGCAACATCGCCCGTTGGACCGGTCGGCATCTCCGCTGGGACCCGGTCAAAGAGACCTTTCCCGACGATCCCCTGGCCAACGAATACCTCGACCGACCACGGCGGAAGCCCTACGAGCTGCCCGAGAGCATTTGATTGGTCGGATGGAAGAGGGGACCGGCTCCGCAAGACCATGTATCTTCGCTTATTCCTTGCGGTGCCTGTCGACTTTCCATCAGACCGGCATCCGACAGAGTATAGAAAGCCCCATTCGTGCGCCTCCTGTTGATCGGTGATGTTGTCGGCAAGCCCGGCAGGCAAATCGTGGCCCACTCGGTACCCGGACTGCGGATCGAAGAAGATCTCGATTTCGTCGTGGTAAACGCGGAAAACGTCGCCGGCGGCTCCGGCCTCACGCCGGCCATCTACCGCGAGCTCATCGCTTGCGGCGTCGACTGCATTACCATGGGCGACCACATCTACCGCCGGCGCGAGATCTTTTCCGTCCTCGAGGAGGAGGCACGAATCGTCAAACCCGCCAACTACCCTGATGACGCCCCGGGCAAGCCGTTCACCGTCCTCTCCTGCCGGGACAATGGTCACCGTGTTGCCGTCGTCAGCCTCCTGGGACGCGTATTCATGAGTCCCGTCGACTGCCCCTTCCATGCGGCCGACCGCGTGCTCAGCCAGTTGCCGACCGACGTGAATTCGATCCTCGTCGATTTCCACGCCGAGGCAACCAGCGACAAGCAGTTGATGGGCCGGTACCTCGATGGGCGGGTGACCGCCGTGCTCGGCACCCACACGCACGTGCCCACGGCGGATGAGAAGATTCTGCCCAACGGTACGGCCTTTCAGTGCGACGTCGGAATGACCGGGCCGCACGACAGCATTCTCGGCCGCCGCGTCGACCGCGTGACTGAAACAACGATCACGTTTCGCCCCACCCACTTCGAGGTTGCGTCCGGCGACGTCCGGATCCACGGCACGATCGTCGAGTTTGATCCCGGCAGCGGCCGGGCGACCGCCGTTCGGCGGCTCGTCGTGGATCACGACCGAGCAGATCGCCTCGCCGCCTCGGCACGGGCGCAGAACGCCTGACGGGGTTCGAAGTGCCCCCGGTTTCGTCTGGGAGCCACCAACACTGACCTTGCGGACCGTTCGACTTCCCGCTATCTTCCCCCCACTCTTCCTTTGGGTGAGTGTGACCGACAACAGCGCAATCGGGCAAACGAGGCTTTCCGCACAGGCTCGCATCGCGATGGCTGTGCTGGCGATCGGCTTGGCAATGCCGCTTGCCGCGGCGAGGCTGGTCGAGCCGGATTCCCGGGGTTACGGTACGCATCAGCAGTGGGGACTGCCGCCTTGCACGTTCGTCGTGCTCTTCGGCCAGCGATGTCCGACCT
The DNA here is from genome assembly GCA_040768665.1 of Thermoguttaceae bacterium. GTDB lineage: Bacteria > Planctomycetota > Planctomycetia > Pirellulales > Thermoguttaceae > JABWBD01. The sequence continues at coordinate 57,300 of JAXGMN010000020.1, read as the reverse complement.
GCGGCGGAACCACATCCTGGGCTCATCTGGTTCGCGGACAGCCGCTCAGGGCGATTCAGGCCAACGCCGGCGGTGCCCTCCTTGGAACGCTCGACCTGGTTGCCGTGCCGTGGTTGTTCCTTTCCGCGATCTGGGGGCAATGGCTCGTCCGGGCTCCCAGCAGCACCGTCGCGGCTTGGCTTGCCATCGGCACGTTCGCGATCATGCTCATCGATTGGGGAGTGCGGTTGTTGGCCGGCTGAGCGAGACGCGCGAAGCAATCGCTCGGTGGGTGCCGCGGGCCGTGAGCCTCGATTCTCAGCTTGGGCATCCGCCGGCCGCCGGCGGACCAGGCAGTTTTCCGCTTCTCGTCTAGCGAGGGACCATGATGGACCGTTCCGGTATTCGTCGTCGGGGATTTCCGTTGCTCACGGCGGCCTTGCTGGCCACTCTCCCAGCGATCAGCGGTTGCGCCAGCGCCCTTGCGACGGCAGTCTACCTGGTCAAAGGCACGAACGAAGACGCCGAATTCACCGGCCTGAAAGAGAAACGCGTGGCGGTGGTCTGCCGGCCGATGGTCGAGCTCCAGTACCGCAATGCCAGTGTGGCGAAAGACATTTCCCACCAGCTATTTCTGCGGCTGAAGCAGAATGTCCGCAAGATCGACCTGGTCGACGAGCGGAAAGTGGCTGAATGGACCGACGAAAACGCCTGGGACGAATATCTCGAAATCGGCAAAGCCCTTGAGGCGGATCTCATTCTCGGCATCGATTTGGAGGAGTTCAGTCTCTACCAAGGGCAAACCGTCTATCAGGGTAAAGCAACGGTGTCGCTGAAGGTCTACGACTGTAAGACCCGTGAAGTGGTCTTCCAGAAGCGAATTCCGCAAGTCGTTTACCCACCCAATCGCGTCATCGCGGCGTCCGATGTCCAGGAGAGTGCATTCCGCAGGCAGTTCGTTCACGTTCTGGCAGACCAGATCGGAAAGCTGTTCTATCCCTATGATCGCTACGCAGATTTCGCGATGGACTCGAAATTGATGGAGTGATCCCCCCCGAGAACCGGTACTCGCGGCGACGGACAGACTGCCTGCGGCCGCGCGCGAAGCGGCCCCGCCGCCGACCCGCACGATGCCTTTCTCCACGTGCCTGCATCCCCACCAGTGGAGCAGGTCAGCAAGTTGACGTCCCCCGGCAGCCCATTTAGCATAGACGGTAGCTGGACGGAGTTCATTTTGCGCAAACCACTTACGAGAAAGGCCGTCTTTGATGTTCACCTCACCTTGTTGCACATCGGTACTCTCAAGAGTGTTGGATTTCCACGTTCGGTGCGTGTTGCTCCTAGCGGCCGTTTGGGTCTTGGCGTCGGGATCGCCACGTGAGGCGCTGGCTCAGGCGGCGAAAACACCGGCTGCGAAACCCGCTGCTGCACCGGCTGCGAAACCCGCTGCGAAACCCGCTGCGAAACCAGCCCCGGCGCAACCGGCAACGCCTCCGGCAAGGTCCGCGAAGGACAAGATCCCCGCACCGGTGGAACTCGGTGGAAATGATCTCCTCACGCGCGACGGCGTCGTTTTGAAGGCGACCTTCTTCCCCAGCAACAAGGGGAAAGACGCGGTACCGCTCATCCTGTTGCACACATGGAAGGGCGACCGCCGCGAATACAGCGCTCTGGCGCCTCTGCTGCAGAAGGCGGGGCATGCCGTGCTCGTCCCCGACCTCCGCGGGCATGGCGAGAGCACCCTGCAGCAAATCGGCAACGCAAGTCGGACGCTCGATGCCGCCAAGTTCACGCGAGCCGACTTCGAGCGGATGGTTGCGTACGACATGGAGACCCTCAAGTCATTCCTGATGACAAAAAACAACGAGGGAGAGTTGAATATCGAGAAGCTTGGTGTCGTGGGCGCCGAAATGGGGGCGTCGGTAGCACTGGACTGGGCACGGCTTGACTGGAGCTGGCCGCTGTTGGCAGGAAAGAAACAGGGCCAGGACGTCAAGGCGCTGGCGCTGCTCTCACCCGAATTGAGTTTTCGTGGTCTCAACGGCAAAGCGGCGATGAGCCATCCGGCGGTGCGGTCTCAACTCTCGATGCTCATTGCTGTCGGCAGCCGGGATTCCAAATCGCTGTCCGAAGCGAAACGGCTCTACTCCATGGTGGAGAGGTTTCACCAGGAGCCACCGCCGGAAGAGGCCACTGAGAAAAAGGACCTCTTCCTCGGCACTTTTGATACCGATCTGCAGGGGACCAAGATGCTGGGGAGAGGCTTGCCGGTCGAGGGTTGGATTGCAAACTTCATCCAGCTTCGGCTGGTAAACCAGAACTTTCCCTGGCGCGACCGCAGCAAATGATGGCCGAGCCTTGCTTGGAAAATTTAACCCGGACCGCTTGCCGCGCCGGCCGCAGCGTCGCGAGGCAAGAGCGGAATAAGCCGCTTATCGAGCTGCGTGTTCGAGGAAGCCGGAGGAGTTGAATCGGCCGAGGGAATCGCGAGAACGGCACCGATCGGGAGCAGTTGCGGCGAACTCAGCGCGTTCTGATTCGCTTGAAAAATCTCGTTCCAACGGGAGCCGTCGCCCAGGTAGCGTTCGGCCAACGCGGGGAGCGTATCTCCGTCGACGATCTTGTGCTTTGCGGGCGGGCTGTTAAGGGGCTGCCACGGCGAATACTCGGATCTCCCCGAGGTCTCCCAGGGGCCCTCGGATTCGGGGCTTTCGCCCGGGTACATCTTCGCCAACACCGGCGGCGGTTGCCCCGGATCCAGCGGCTTCAGGACCGTCGGCAACTGACTGGTGAGGATTTCCGGGGCCGCCGCTCGCGACTCGATGCGCACCGTTGGGCGTTCCGGCACCACTGTGGCGGTCTGGGGCCCAATCTGCTCGCGGAAAACGAGCGGATCGCTCGACGGGGGCGCAGGGCGGCACGCGTCGGCCGAGGGGCGTCGGAACAGCATTGCCAGCGAGGTCCCCGTCAGGAGAACGCTTGCCGCCAGCAGGATCTTCACTCCGCGATGCATAGTTCCTATTCCGTCGTCCAGTCCACCGCGAATTGGTCGGCACGGAGAAGCGATAATTCCCCGCCTCACTCTATCATCGGGCGCAATTACGGCGGTTGTCGAGCGGTCCGGCGATCTCCCAACGATGGAAACTCCAGATTTTAGCCGGATTTGCCGAGAATGCTTTTTTTGCGGCGGAAGCCCACCCAATGCATTAGAGGCCCCGACAAACACGGGGACAGGCACCTCGCTGCGGCGTCGGCGTGATTTGCCTACGCCTGGCTTGGAGCCAGTTTCCGTTTTGTCAGGGCCTCTTAAGGCCGTAGCGGGGCTACCTTCCTGACATCCCGGCGGAGGGCTGCCTATAATTGCCGAGAAAACACGAATTCAACCTGAGGGATGCAGCGAAGAATTGAATACTCAACAACCTGTCCCGCCCAGCCCCCACTCGGCGTGGTGGGGGTACTGGGAGTTGATGCGGCTTCCGAATGTCTTTACGGCCATGGCCGATGTGGTGATGGGCTTTCTCTTCACCCACGCGGTACTGTTACCGGGTGACGCATCGGCCTTGCTGCTGCTCGTGGCGGCTTCCAGCAGCCTTTATCTGGGCGGGATGGTGCTCAACGATGCGTTCGACCTTGAGATCGACCGCGCCGAGAGACCGCAACGTCCATTGCCGTCGGGCCGCATCTCCCTCGCCGCCGCACAGCGGCTTGGATGGCTTCTTCTGATTATCGGGACATTGCTGGCATGGCTGGCGGTGCCGATTGGCGGAGATTGGCGGCCGGGGGCCGTGGGGACGGTCCTGGCCGGAAGCATCGTCGCGTACAATGCGGTGCTGAAACGAACTCCATTGGGGCCGGTTGGCATGGGCGCCTGTAGGCTGCTGAACGTGTTATTGGGCATGAGCCTCGCCCCCGTGGCATGGCAAGATCAGAATTGGCTGGTCGCCGGCGCCCTGGGGACGTACATTGCCGGAGTCACTTGGTTTGCTCGAGCGGAATCGGCTCGCAGCAACCGCGCCTACCTCCTCATGGCAACCGTGGTCCTGCTGGGCGGAGTGGGGCTCTTGGCCTGGGTGCCTGAAGTCACCGAAAACGCGATTCCCCTGCTGCGTCAACAGCCGCGGCGGTGGATAACCCTGATCGCGGTGTTGGGTCTGCTGATCGGGTTTCGATGTTTCCGAGCCATCGCCGATCCCAGCCCGTCACGGGTTCAGGTTGCCGTGCGGCAGTGCCTGCTCTCGCTGGTGATTCTCGATGCCTCGATCTGCTTCGTGGTGTGGGGCACGCCGGGAGCGATCGGGGTGCTTTTGCTGCTCATCCCGACCGTCGTCCTCGGACGCTGGATTTACTCAACATAATCTCACTCGCCTGCATTTCTGGAGGAACTTGATGATGGCCAAGAGCGTTGTCCTGCTGTCCATTCCAGGGCTCCGGGAAAAGGATGTCGCCGTGATGCCGAGCCTGAAAAGGCTGATGGCCGGCGGCGAAATCGCGGAATTCGTTCCAAGCTTTCCATGCGTGACTTGTCCGGTTCAGGCGAATATGATAACCGGTCGGCTGCCTTCCGAACACGGTGTTGTTGCCAACGGTTTCTACTGGCGCGACGAGGGCAAGATCGAAATGTGGACGTCGCCAAACGAATGCATCGCGAGTCCGCAGCTCTGGGACCTCCTCTCCCACACCGGCGGCTTGCGCTCAGCGGTCTGGTTTCCGCTCCACAGCAAAGGGGCCGAAGCCGATTACGTCTGCACACCGGCGCCTGTTCACAACCCCGATGGAACCGAGTCGCTCTGGTGCCACACGCGGCCAACGGAACTGTACGGCGAGTTGCGGGACGAAATGGGCCACTTTCCGTTGTCTCATTTCTGGGGCCCTTTGGCCGACATCGAAGCGACGGCCTGGATTATCGGTTCGGCCATTCATGCGGCACGCCGGTGGAGGCCGGATTTCTTCTACATTTATCTGCCGCACCTGGATTACGCGGCCCAGCGAACCGGCCCGGACAGCCCCGCGGCCGAAAAGGCCGTCGCCGAACTGGATACGGTTATTGGAGCTCTGGCAGACGGCTTTGCAGAGGCCTACGGCGATACCCGCGTCCTGTGGGTGGCGGCGGGAGAGTACGCGATTGTGCCGGTGAATCATGTCGTCTATCCCAACCGCGTTTTGCGCGAGACAGGACTGCTGAAAATCGGCGACGGGGAAGACGGAGAACATCTCGATCCTCGCGGCAGTCTCGCTTGGGCTTTGGCTGACCATCAGTTCTCCCACGTGTTTGTTCGCGACCACGACCAGCAGGTTCTCCGAAGAGTAGGCGATCTTTTTCGTGGTCTGCCGGGAATCGCGGAGGTCCTCGTGGAGGATCAGCTTTCACGGTACGGGCTGAATCACGAGCGGAGCGGCGACGTGGTCCTGATCTCCGACCCCGCTAGCTGGCAGGCCTATTACTACTGGATGACCGACGAAAACGCTCCATCTTTTGCCCGGACGGTCGACATCCACCGCAAACCCGGCTACGATCCGGCCGAGTTGTTCTTCGAGCCCGCGACAAAAGGTATTCCGCTGAACGCCGGATTGGTGCAGGGGTCGCATGGTGCGCCGGCGCTCGATCCCGCTCAACGGAGCGTGATTGTGGCGACCGAGCCCGGGTTGTTTCCGGCAAACTCAGTAGCCGATACCGAGGTTTTCGGGATTGTACTGAAGCATTTCGGCATGGAAGCGGATCACGGCAGCTAACGAAGATTCACAACCACCCTGACCGTGCTCTCGGCAAAGCCAGGTCAGCCAAGGAAATCATCCATGAACGCCCAATCGCGACGACGGACATGGCCGGTGTGGCGCTCGAAAAGGCGAAGGGCTCTCAGACGACAGGAATCGCGACGGCGGTCGGCGGAAGGATAGCCGGTCCGGGTTCCCCCCGCTACCCCTAGGCGCAAGGGCAGCACGATGCTAGAAAATCAGCATGGTCGGGACGATGGCCGGGCAGGTCGCACTTGGCGAGCGAGATCGTGCGACACAAGTCCGGCCTGACCACGCAGATCCTGCTCGCGGGGCAGGACGTGGTGGACCTCCCGAGGGCAGGTCCGCGGCTAAACAGCAAAATTCATGAGGAGTGTGGCGTGAGCATTAGCGAGCGTAAGCAGGAATTGAAGCGGCGACGGCACCGTCGGAAAAAGGTGAAGAAATGGGATCAGCGCGTACCGAAGGCCACGGTTTCCGAGCGCGCGGCTATTGCGGACAAGGTTCGGCGCCTTACACCGGGTGCAGAAGAAGTCATAGCCAGATGGGGGATCGAGGAGCGATAGATCGCCTGGGATACTGAACTGCGGTCTCACTCAGCCAGATACGGCTCGAAGTCGGCTGCAATTCGACCGGTCGACTGGTGATAGAGCCAGCCGCCACCCGTTGCTGCGGTCGGTGGAAATGTCTCCGCGAGTCGGACGGTGTTAGTACCGGTGAAGGGGTTGATCGGGACACCGCCGGGCAGATAGGGGCCGAGCGGAAAGGCCCGGCCGGGAGGGCCAGGGATGCCACCTGCATTCGTGGCCTCTACAAGTTGAGGAAAGCTCCCTCGGAACAGCAGCGGCAGTTGGCCGCCGTGCTCAGCCTTGTAGCATTCAATCTGGTTGCGTAGCGTTCGAAGGTTTTGCAGCAGCGCGGTCGTTCGGGCGTTTTGATTGGCTGAGTTCACCAGCGGCGCGGCGATGGCGGTGACGATGACCATGATTGCCGCAACGATGAGAGCATCGATAGCCGAGAAAGGCTTGTGCCGGTGGCTTGCGTACCGGATCAGGTACGCGACGCCGGCAACGATGCCGATCAGCGCAGCCGTTGGCAGTTCATGATCCCCAAGCGACATTTGCGTCAAATCGGCCAGCCCCCAAGCCTGATGGCCCGGTGCGCACGCCGCTCCTCGCTGGAATTGTCCCGATACAATCATAGGGCGCAGGGATCAGCACTCACGTGCCGAACGTCGGGCGCGCCCAATGGGACAACGACGCGGTGGCCGGGGGTAAGGATTATTCCGGAAATGCAGGCCGCGGTGGACCCGTGAGACCGCCGGGGCTGCTCGACGGGGCCGCTTACGCGGCCTCCGGTTCGCCCAGGCGTTGGAAGGTGAACTCGGCGTCGACGTAGTCGACACGCACGTGAGTTCCCTCGGCAAACTCCCGCTTGAGGATTTCCATCGCCAGCGGATTCTGTACGCGCTGCTGAATGATGCGTTTCAAAGGTCGAGCGCCGTAGCTGCGATCGTAGCCTTGTTCGGCGATCGCGTCCAAGGCCGCCTCGGTTACCTCGAGGTACAGATGATTCTGCTCGAGTTGCTTTTTCAGCCGGCCGATTTGCAGCTCGGCGATCTTGCGAATCTCGGCCGGCGCGAGCGGGTGAAAGAGGATCGTCTCGTCGATCCGATTCAGAAACTCGGGCAGGAAACGGGTCTGAAGAGCCGCGGTAACCGCTTCGCGGATCTCCTCTTCGCTGCCTCCCTCGCGTGTAATCTCCTGGATCAACTGGCTGCCGATATTCGATGTCATCACGACGATCGCGTTGGTGAAATCGACGGTGTGTCCCTGATTGTCCGTCAGCCGGCCGTCGTCGAGCACCTGAAGCAGAATATTGAACACGTCAAGGTGGGCCTTTTCGATTTCATCGAGCAGGATGACGCAGTAGGGCCTGCGCCGCACGGCCTCGGTCAATCGGCCGCCTTCCTCATAACCTACGTAGCCCGGAGGCGCCCCGATCAGGCGACTGACGGTATGCCGTTCCATGAACTCGCTCATGTCGAGCCGGACCATGGCGTTCTCGTCGTCGAACATTGCCTCGGCCAGGGCCTTGCACAACTCGGTCTTCCCGACGCCGGTCGGTCCGAGGAAGATGAACGAGCCGATGGGCCGGTTGGGATCCTGGAGCCCCGACCGGCTGCGGCGAACCGCGTTGGAAACGGCTTCGACCGCTTCGTCCTGCCCAACGACCCTCTGATGCAGTCGCTCTTCCAACACCAGCAGTTTCGCCCGCTCCGTTTCCATCATCCGATGAATGGGAATTCCCGTCCATGCACTGACGACTTCCGCGATCTCCTCGGGCCCGACCTCCTGCCGCAGAAGCCGCCGAGTACCGTTTGCCTCTGTTGGAGCTTCCGTAGACTCCAGCTTCTCGAGCTGGTCGCCGAGTTGGCGTCGGTGAATGTCGAGTTCATACAGCTTCTGGTAATCCTCTTCGCTGACCGGACTTCCGGAAGACTGCTTCTCCTTGATGGAAGTCTGAAGCTGATTGAACTTCAGTTCGACGTCGGCGACCTGTCGTCGCACCTGGTGAACGTCGCCCAGGCCGCTCTTCTCCCGCTCCCACTGCTCCCGGAGCGTTCCAAGCCTTTCACGAAGCTCGGCCATTTCCTCTTCGATCTCCGCCAGGCGCTGCCGTGCGTGCTCTTCCTGTTCATCCGCCAACTGGCGCGCGGCCAATTCGAGTTGGACCAGGCGGCGCTGAACCTGGTCGATCTCGGCCGGCACACTCTCCAGCTCCATGGCCAGGCGGCTCATGGCTTCGTCCATCAGGTCGATGGCCTTGTCGGGCAGGAAACGGTCGGTGATATAGCGATGCGACAGGTTCACGGCGGCCACCAAGGCGGAGTCCTTGATTTTGACCCCCTTGTGATGCGCCTCGTACCGCGGCTTGAGTCCGCGCAGAATGGCCAAGGTATCGTCCGGCGATGGCTCGCCGACGTACACCGGCTGGAAACGCCGCTCCAAGGCAGCGTCCTTTTCGATGTATTTGCGGTACTCGTCCAGGGTGGTCGCACCAATGCAGCGGAGGTCGCCGCGCGCCAGTGCCGGTTTCAGCAGGTTCGCGGCATCGCTCCCTCCTTCGGCTCGTCCCGCGCCCACCACGGTGTGCAGCTCGTCGATGAACAGCACGACATTGCCCCCGGCGTCTTCGATTTCGCGGAGAACCGCCTTGAGACGCTCTTCGAATTCTCCGCGAAACTTGGTTCCGGCGACCAGGGCTCCCATATCCAGCGCGACGACGCGGCGGTTCTTCAGGCTCTCGGGTACGTCGCCATCGACGATCCGCAGGGCCAGGCCCTCCGCGATGGCGGTCTTGCCGACGCCCGGCTCGCCGATCAACACGGGATTGTTCTTGGTCCGGCGCGACAACACCTGGACAACGCGCCGGATTTCCTGGTCTCGGCCGATAACCGGATCCAGCTTGCCTCGCCGCGCCCGGTCGACCAGGTCGATTCCATACTGCTCGAGGGCGCGGAATTTCGCCTCCGGGTTCTGGTCGGTCACTCGGGCGCTGCCCCGGACGCTTTGCAATGCCTGCAGCATGTCCTTCTCCGTCACCGCATTGAGTTGCAGGACGTTTCTGGCTTTCGATTCCGTCTTCGTCAGCGCAAGCAGAAGGTGCTCGACGGAGACGAAATCGTCGCGCATCGTATCCGCCTCGCGCTGGGACGCGTCGAGGATCTTCTGCAGCGAACCGCCTACCTGCGGTGGGGCACCTCCCGAAACCTTCGCGAAGTGTTTCAACTCCGCCTCGGCGATTTGTTCGAGTTGCCCGCGGTTCACGCCGATCCTGTCCAGGATCGCGTCGACCAGTCCCTCACGATCCATCAACAGAGCCGCCAGAAGGTGGAGGGGATCGATTTCCGGATTGCCGCGGTCAGCCGCAAGAGACTGTGCGCGGGCAATCGCTTCCTGGGCCTTGACGGTGAGTTTGTCGAAACGGAAAGCCATAATGAGAAACCTTCTTTAGCGCAGCGCAGAACGCACCCGCGATTCATCGATGAGAACACCGGGGCGGCTAAGGGAGAATCGACGAACGGGTCGCGACCGCTTCGTCGTGCTGGCCGCGACCTGCCGCCCGCACCGCTACTTCGAGTCCTTCACTTCAAACTCGGCATCCACGACGTCCTCGTCGCCGCCGGCAGCGTCGCCCGGGGGCGGACCACCCGCCGCACCGCCCGGTGCGGCACTGGCTTGCGCGCCCGCCTTTTCGTAGAGCGTGCGGCTGAGGGCGTGCGACGCTTGCTCCAATTCGTGAATGGCCGACTTGATCCGCTCGGTATCTTCGCCTTTTGCTGCTTCGCGGGTCTTCTCGATCGCCTGCTTGATCGCGCTGACGTCGCTTTCGCCGAGTTTTCCTTCGTTCTCCTTGATCAGTTTCTCGAGTTGCCAGGACATCGACTCCGCCTGATTCCGCAACTCGGCAAGTTGCCGCTGGCGCTTGTCCTCCTCGGCGTGAACCTCGGCATCCTTCCGCATCTTATCAATATCCTGGTCGGACAGCCCGGCCGACTGCTCGATGCGGACCCGTTGCTCTTTCCCGGTTCCGAGGTCGCGGGCGGAGACATTGAGAATGCCATTGGCATCAATGTCGAAACTGACTTCGATCTGGGGAACACCGCGCGGCGCCGGCGGGATCCCCTCCAGGTTAAACTGGCCGAGGAGCCGGTTGTGCGCCGCCATTTCCCGCTCGCCCTGGTAGACCTTTACCGTAACGGCAGTCTGGTTGTCCTCCGCCGTGCTGAAAACCTGCTTCTTCTCCGTCGGAATCGTCGTGTTCTTCTCAACGAGCTTCGTCATAATGCCGCCGAGGGTCTCGATGCCCAAGCTCAACGGCGTCACGTCCAGCAGCAGCACATCGTGGACCTCTCCGGCGAGGACCCCGCCTTGGATCGCCGCTCCGACGGCAACGACCTCGTCGGGGTTGACTCCCTTATGCGGCTCCTTTCCGAACAGCGACCGCACGAGATCTTGGACCTTCGGAATTCGCGTGGAGCCGCCGACCAGGACCACTTCGTCGATGTCTTTGGGCGTGAGCTTTGAGTCTTTCATCGCCTGAAGCACCGGCCCCCGACAGCGCTCGACCAGGTGGTCGACCAACTGCTCGAACTTCGAACGCGTGATTTTGACCTGCAGGTGCTTCGGCCCCGACGCGTCCGCGGTGATGAACGGGAGATTGATGTCGGTCGACTGAGCGGAACTGAGCTCCTTCTTTGCCTTTTCACAAGCCTCCTGCAGACGTTGCAGGGCCATCGTATCCTTGCGGAGATCGATTCCCTGCTCGCCCTTGAACTCCTCGGCCACGTAATTGATCAGCTCTTCGTCGAAATCATCGCCGCCGAGGTGCGTGTCGCCGTTGGTGCTGATCACTCGAAACACGCCTTCGGCCACTTCCAGCACCGAAACGTCGAACGTCCCGCCGCCAAGATCGAATACCACGATCTTCTCCGTCGTTTTCCTGTCCAAGCCGTAGGCAAGCGAGGCGGCGGTCGGCTCATTGATGATTCGCGCGACTTCGAGCCCGGCGATCTGGCCGGCGTCTTTGGTCGCCTGCCGCTGGGCATCGTTGAAGTAAGCCGGCACCGTGATCACCGCCTTGTTTACCTTGTGGCCAAGATACGCCTCGGCCGACTCCTTGAGCTTGCGGAGAATCCGCGCCGAAATTTCCGGCGGAGTGTACTCCTTGTCGCCGATTCGGACCCGAACATATTCTTCCGGGCTGCCGACGACGTTGTAGGGCACCATCTTCTCCTCGCTTGCCACTTCGCTGTGCCGACGGCCCATGAATCGCTTGATCGAATAAACGGTGCGGTTCGGGTTGGTCACCGCCTGACGACGAGCCGGTTCACCGACGAGGATCTCGCCGCTGTCGGTGAACGCCACGACGCTTGGAGTGAGTCGATTTCCCTCGGCGTTCGGAATGACCTTGGCATCCTTTCCCTCCATCACCGACACCACCGAATTGGTCGTTCCCAGGTCAATTCCAATGATCTTCTCGCCCTGAGCCATCAAATACTCCTTTCCCGCAATCCCGCTGAAAGTTCGTATGCCGGACCATCCAAATGAGGGAAATCCGACGAGGTTTGTGTTCCATCTCCCGTTTCAGCCCGCGCCAGCAAAATCCGCTGCAGTAGGCCGGCGGCCCCTATGGCACGGACAATTCGTTCGCTAAGATGGAGCAAAGCCCGTGCCGGGCGTGGGGCGAGCGGGGGGCCGCTTGCGTAAGTGCTTGCTGTAGAAAGGTATAGAAGAGTTGCTTCGATTGTCTTTCACGTTGTGAGATCCCGGTCCTCCTACCGATCTGCCAATTTGGCAGTGGTGACTAGTTGGATTCCAGCGGGACCGGCGTCCGTGCGAGGGCCCTTTCGGGGGCGACGTACTCGAGAGAACGAGCGTATGGCAAAGGTAAAACCCAAGAAGAAGTCGGCGGAGAAAAAGGCTGTCGCAACGCGTCCAACGAGTCTCGCGAGCCTTCAGACGCAACTCGAACGAATCGACGCGAATCTTGTCGCAGTGGTGAATCAGCGCGCTGATTTGGCCCGGCAGATTGGGCAGTGGAAACGCACTGCCGGCGAGCCGATCTGGGTACCGGGCCAGGAAGAGGATGCGCTGGCGCGAGTGGCCGCACTGGACAAAGGCCCGTTGCCGCCGAGTTGCATCCGCGCTCTGTTTCGCGAGCTGATTAGCGGCTCCCGGGCATTGCTACAAAACGTACGCGTTGCCATGCTCGGCCCCCTGTACAGCTATAGCCACCTGGCCGCGATCCACCGCTTCGGACAGTCGGTCGAGTTCGTGCCTGTCGGAACGATTGCTGCCGTTTTCGAAGAGGTCTACCGTGGCCAATCGGATTTTGGGCTGGTGCCGATCGAGAATTCGACCGATGGGCGGGTAGCCGATACCCTCGATATGTTTACCCGGATGCCTGTCCGTATCTGCGGGGAGGTCGACCTGGAGATCCACCACACACTGTTGGGCAAATGCGCCCGCAGTGAAATTCGCGAAGTCTACAGCAAGCCGCAGGCCCTGTCTCAGTGTCGCAACTGGCTTGCGAGGCACTTGCCGGCGGCTCGGACGGTCGAGGTGACCAGCACATCGACGGCCGCCCAGTTGGCCAGCGAAAAGCCGGGAGCTGCGGCGATCGCCAGCCTGCAGGCCGGCATTCACTATGGCTTGACCCCCTTGGCCGAGAAGATCGAAGACAACGCGGCCAACAAAACGCGATTCGCGGTGATCGGCGAGCATTCGGCGCCGCGGAGCGGTCGCGACAAGACAGCCATGCTATTCCAGGTCGAACACCGCCCCGGCGCCCTGGCGGATGCGATGAACATCTTCAAACGCAACCGCTTGAACCTGACCTGGATCGAGTCGTTTCCGATTCCCGGTTCCGACCGTGCCTACCTGTTTTTTGTGGAAATGGAGGGGCATGAGACCGATACGCGGGTCCGGCGAGCCGTGGGCGCGCTGGAACGCAAGACCCTGAGACTGGAGATTCTCGGCTCCTTTCCTGCAGGACCGACCTGAAGATAGCTCGCGGAAAGGTACAATACGGACCGGTCGTGCACTGTATTCCCTTTTTCATCACCCCTGTGAATCCAAGGAGTTGATTGAATGCGACGCCCTTTCATCGCTGGAAACTGGAAGATGAACCTCGATCGTGCCGCCGCGGTCGCTCTGGCTGAAGAACTGGTGAAGCAGACGCAGGGGATCGAGGGTGTCGAACTGGCCGTTTGTCCGCCGAACGTGTACGTGGATGCCGTCGGACGCGTCGTGGCCGGTTCGAAGATCGGTTTGGGGGCTCAGAATGCATACCACGAGGCCAGCGGCGCGTACACCGGAGAGATCAGCGTTGCGATGCTCCGGGACCTCGGATGCAGCTACGTCATCCTCGGGCACAGCGAGCGGCGGCATATCCTCGGCGAGACCGATGCCGATATCAACAAGAAGGTGCATGTGGCTCTGAAGGGTGGCCTAGTGCCGATCGTCTGCGTCGGTGAATTGCTCGAACAGCGCGAGGCGGGCCAAACGCTCGCCGTAATCCGACAGCAGTTCGAGGGCTCCTTGGCGGGGGTCTCCGAAGACCAGATGGCGGCCCTGGTTATTGCCTACGAGCCCGTCTGGGCTATCGGTACCGGAAAAGTGGCCACGCCTGACCAGGCCGAGGAGGTCCATCTCGACCTTCGCAAGATCCTCCAGGAGCGTTACAATAAGGGGGTTGCTGAGGCGGTCAGGATCCAGTACGGCGGAAGCGTGAAGCCCGACAATGCGGAAGTGCTCCTCGCGCAGCCTAACATCGATGGGGCTCTGGTGGGTGGTGCGAGTCTCAAGGCCGATCAGTTCATGGGCATCGTGGCCGGCGCGCTAAAGTAGCCGACAAACCCTCGTAGGGAGTATTTGCTCCGATGACTTATTTGTTCCTGTTCTTGCTGCTGTTGCTCGCTTTCTTCCTTATCGTGCTGGTTCTGATCCAGCGAGGAAAGGGGGGCGGCCTGTCGGGCGCGTTTGGTGGAATGGGCGGGCAGAGCGCATTTGGCACCAAGGCCGGCGACCTGTTCACGCGAATCACCATCGGCGTTGCAGCGGTATGGATTCTCGTCTGCATTATCAGCGTGAAGTACATCGGCGCGGCGGGAGATCGCATGCAATTGAACGTCACCCCGCCACCCGCGGGCGGAGCCGGCGAGGTCCCGGGAGGATCAATCCAGCCAGCAGAAGAAGCCCCCACCGGTGAGGCACCCGCTTCGGCGACCCCCGAGGAGCCTGCTGAACCCGCGCAGCCGGGAACCGCCAAAACGGCTGAGGGAGCGCCGTCGGAGCAGTAGATTGTGCGGGTGCAGTCAGCGTCACCTCGTTAGAGAGGATTACCGTCGTGCCACTCAGCATGACCGGCTTCGGTGAGGCACACCGCCAAAACGGGGACGTCGCCGTCTCCGTGGAAGTGCGGACCATCAACAGCCGATACCTGAAGATCTCGGTTCGGACAAGTGATGGGTTCGGTTCGCTGGAGCCCCAGATCGAGGCCGTCGTCCGCGAGCGCGTGCGGCGCGGGACGATTCAGGTAGGCGTGCGGTTGGACCGGGCGAAGTCGCCCGACGACTTCCGCATCAACACCGCAGTGCTCGATAGTTACCGAATCCAACTGGAAGCCCTATACCAACTTTGGGGCACGACGCAGTCCGTCCCGCTCGACAACCTATTGTTGCTCCCGGGCGTTGTGGATGAGAACGCGGCGGGCAAGGCCAGTGCTGCCGAACACTGGCCTCTGGTCCAGGTCACGCTTGAGCAAGCGCTCGACAACCTGGAGCGGATGCGGCGAGATGAAGGACGGGCGATGGCGGCGGATCTGCGCGCAAACGGCCGTGCTGCCGCCGCGTGCCTCGGGGAAATCCAGCGAAAAGCGCCCCTGGTCGCGGATGCCTATCGCTCGCGGCTCGAGGATCGTCTCAGGCGGATTCTGGCAGAAGTCGAGGTGAAGTTCGATCCGAGCGACGTCATCAAAGAGGTCGGGCTTTTCGCCGAGCGTAGTGATATCTCGGAAGAGGTCGTTCGGCTCCAGAGTCATCTGGAACAGTTTGACGCAATCATCGATTTATCCGAGAGTTCCGGCCGCAAGATGGAGTTTCTCACTCAGGAAATGTTCCGCGAGGTCAATACGATCGGTTCCAAGGCAAACGACGTCGAGATTTCGCGGCAGGTCATCGAGATCAAGGCGGCGATCGAGCGAATCCGCGAGATGATCCAGAACATCGAATGAAGACGGATACGGCGAGTTCGCGCGGCAAGCTTGTGATCGTCTCCGGGCCCTCGGGGGCGGGCAAGACGACTGTCTTGAAGCGGCTCTATGAGCGGGCGCCGGTGCCGCTGGTGCCGAGTGTCTCGGCGACGACGCGGGCTCCACGTCCCGGTGAACAGGATGGCGTGGATTACTATTTTCTCCCTGAGGAGGAATTTGCCGGGCGGCATCAGAGGGGGGAGTTTCTGGAGTGCGTCCAGGTCTTCGGCGGCGGCGTCTGGTACGGCACCTTGGCCGAACCGGTCACCTCTAGTCTCCGGGAAGGCAAGTGGGTAATCTTAGAAATTGACGTCCAGGGAGCCCTTTCCGTCGTCGAGCATTATCCGGATGCCGTAACCATTTTCCTGCGTCCCAGTTCCCTCGAGGAACTGGAGCGGCGTCTGAGAGGACGCGGCACCGAGTCCGAAGCGGCGATCCAACGCCGGCTCGAAAGGGCCCGAAGCGAACTCGCTTCGGCCCATGCGTATCGATTTCAGGTTGTCAACGATGATGTGGACCGGGCTGTGGCGGAACTATGCAGCATTCTGAGGAAGGTGGAGGCCGAATCGCATGATTGAGGAACTCAAAGAGGAACGGATCGTCAACAAGGTCGGAGGGCGATTCAAGCTGTCGACGCTGATTCAGAAGCGGCTGGTAGCCTTGAATAAGGGTGCCCGCCCACTGGTCGACGTTCCGGGCGACGACAAGATGCAGATCGTTATCCAGGAGATCATCCAGGACAAGATTTACCTGGATACCGAGTCCAACGTCCGCATCGTCGGCGAGGAGCCGCGGCACGGCGGCGTACCCGAACTGGACTTCGACGCGCTATGAACGGCCGGGAGTTGCTGATCGGGGTGACCGGCGGGATCGCCGCCTACAAGACGGCGGCCCTGGTCAGCCGATTGGTCCAGGCGGGGGCGGGTGTCTCGGTGGTCATGACCGATGCCGCCACGCAGCTCGTCGGCCCCAAGACGTTTGAGGCGCTCACCGGCCGACCGGTCCGCACCGAAGTCTTCGGAGCCGGAGCCCATCCCCACATTGAACTGGCCAGGGCGGCAGAACTGATGTGCGTTGCTCCCGCAACGGCCAACTTCCTGGCCAAAGCGGCCAACGGTCTGGCCGATGACCTGTTGAGCACGACGCTGCTTTCGTTTGACGGGCCTGCGATCCTTGCGCCCGCGATGAACTGCGAAATGTGGCGGAAGCCGGCGGTCCAGCGCAACGTCGTGCAACTCCGATCCGATGGTTATCTCCTCGTCGATCCCGAGGAAGGCCACCTGAGTTGCGGCGACGTCGGCCCCGGCCGAATGGCATCGCCGGACAAGCTCTTTGAAGTCATTGCCCAGACCCTCGAGCTTCGATCCAAATCCTAAGCAACGTTCGAGAAAAAAGTGTCAGGAACCATTTGTGCGAAGCACCCGAAGGGCCGGTTTCCGGCAAATGGTTCCTGACACTTATTTCTCGATCAATCCTAAGCGTCTATCCGGAAACGGGGACAGGCAACCTGCATCTCGCGTAATCTCCGTCTCCAACACACAGCATGCGGTAGCCAGTCCCTCTTCCCGGATAGCCTCGTAGCTCCACCTTCCCATGGCACGTATTCTCATCACCTCCGGCCCCACTCGCCAATACCTCGATCCGGTTCGCTACCTAACGAATGCATCGAGCGGACGGATGGGTCGCGCGCTGGCTGGCGCCGCGCTTGAGGCCGGGCACGAGGTTGTCATCGTCAGCGGACCGGTCGAACTCAAGTATCCCAGTCGTGCAACGGTCGTTCCCGTTGTCTCGACCGAAGAGATGC
Source organism: Thermoguttaceae bacterium (assembly GCA_040768665.1). GTDB lineage: Bacteria > Planctomycetota > Planctomycetia > Pirellulales > Thermoguttaceae > JABWBD01. Next base: position 39,968 of record JAXGMN010000020.1, on the reverse strand, counting down.
TCCAGGCATGCCTGGACGTGTTTCCTCAATGCGACGGGCTGATCGGAGTGGCAGCCCCATGCGACTACCGGCCGGTACAGGTCGCGAAGCACAAGATCGCCAAGACCGGCGATCCCCTCAAGCTTCACCTCGTGGAAACGGCCGACATCGTGGCGACGCTTGGCGACACGAGACAGTCGCAGTGGCTGGTGGCTTTCGCCCTCGAGACCGAAGACGTCCGGATGCGTGCCATGCAGAAGCTCGAACGAAAGAAGTGCGACCTGATCGTGTTGAATGGTCCCTCAGCCATTCAGGCGGATTCCACGGCGGTCGAGATCATCGACCGCTCGGGCAACTCGCTCGCGCGGCTCGATGGGAATAAGGACGCGGTCGCACGCGGAATACTTCAGGTCTTGGACGAGCATCTGATCCGGCGGGCAACGATGCACGGCCGCTGAACCTGCCGCACGAATCCCCCGCTGCATGTCTCCTAGTGCGTCGTCCAGACTAAATTTTCGGGGCGGGGACGCGGTTTCGTGCGGACAATGATCAATCGCCCAACGAGGGGCAACCCGAACTTTTGGCGTGGACGACGCACTAGGCTAAGAGCCTATCCCAAACCGTCGGGGACTGGCTCATTTTGCGGAGTCTTCGGAGCAAAATGTGCCTGTCCCCTTCTCCTGGCGCAGTTTTGGACACGCCCTAAGCCGGTGCCCCGCTTTGGGTGGGGCGACCTTTACGAACCGTCCTTCTGTTTCTGCCGTTCGCTTGTCCGCGACGTATACCCGGGGGTGGAAAAACAGCGCCGGGCGTGCTATCAATGAGGTCGTGCCCAGCGTACCGACGCAAGTAGCACGACTCACTTCAGCAGCGGAGCCAACACGTGGCAATTGATTGTCTTTGTGCGGGAATCCTCTTCGCCGACTACATTTGTGCGCCGATCGACCACTTGCCCAATCCGGGCGAGTTGGTTCCCACCGAACGGATCCAGCTCGCGATGGGCGGTTGCGCTGCCAACGCCGGGCTCGATTTGACCAAGCTTGGCTACCGCGTTGGCGTGTCCGGCTGTGTCGGCGAAGACGCGTTCGGACAGTTCATTATCGATAGCCTGGCCGAAGGCGGCGCTGACGTCTCCGCGATCCACAAGGTCCACGGCGCGGGTACGGCCAGCACGATGGTTGTCAACGTCAAGGGACAGGACCGCCGTTTCATCAGCACGCCCGGGGCAAGCAATCACTTCCGCGTCGAGCATATTCCGATCGACTGGGTCCGGCAGGCCAAAGTGGTCTACGTCGGGGGGTACCTGATGATGTCGCACCTGGAGACCGATGCCATGGTCGACCTGTTCCGCACGGCGCGGGCCGGCGGCGCTAAGACCGTGTTGGACGTCGTCCTCTTCGGCGGCGACCACTATTGGAACGCGTTGGAAAAGATCTTGCCGGAAACCGACGTGTTCCTGCCCAACGACGACGAGGCTGCCGTCATCACGAAAGTCCGACATCCGGTCGAGCAGGCAGAACGGTTCCGCGGCGTTGGCGCCCATACGGTTGTCATCACGCAAGGGGAACACGGCACAGTTCTCATCTCCGACGACCTGCGTCTCCGCGCCGGCGTCTATCCCACCGAGTATGTCGGCGGAACCGGCGCCGGCGACGCCTTCGACGCGGGCTACATCGCCGGACTGCTGCGAGGTGAGGACCCGGCCGGCTGCCTTCGTTGGGGCAGCGCGTTAGGCGCCAGTTGCGTCCGGGCAGTCGGGGCCACGGAGGCGGTGTTTAACCGTGCGGAGGCCGAACAGTTCATGCAGGAGCACGAGTTGAAAATCGACACTTTTTGACGGACTATCGGGAAACGGGGATTGGCTCCTGAATGTTGTGTCTCGGAGCCGGAGTTGATACAAGATGCAGGGTAACCGTTCACGGGGCGGCCGGGGACTGGTCCATTTTTCGGCCAGTTCGGCCGTTTTGGCGTCAAAGAGGTGGGCCGAAAACATGGACCTGTCCCCTTCTCCTCCGCCCCGTGAACGGTTACGATGCCGGGTGCCTGTCCCCGTTTCCGGATAGCCTCTGAGTTCACTTTTTGAGGAATTGCCAATGAGGATCGGCGTTTTCTGTAGCGGTGGCGATGCCCCGGGCATGAACGCGTGCCTGCGATCGGTCGTTCGGTGCGCACTGTCTTCGGGACACGAGGTCGTTGGTATTCGCCGAGGATATCAGGGTTTTCTGAATGAAGACTTCTACATCAATTCGGACGGCCAACCCCGGATGACGCTCCGCTCGGTATCGGGATTGACGAAGTATGGCGGGACCATGCTTCATACCAGCCGCAGCGACGAGTTCCGCACGGAGGCGGGCCAGAAAAAGGCCGCCGCGATCCTCCGAAAACATGGGATCGACGCACTGGTCCCGATCGGCGGCGACGGCACCTTCCGCGGCGCAGTCGACTTGGCCCGCTATTGGGACGGCCAGATCATCGGCTGTCCGGGCACCATCGACAACGATCTGATCGGCACCGAGTTCACGATCGGTTTCGCCACTGCAGTGCAGACCGCCGTCGAGGCGCTGGACAAGCTTCGCGACACGGCCGAAAGCCACGAACGGATGTTTCTGGTCGAGGTGATGGGCCGCCACAGCGGCTATATCGCTTTGCACACGGCGCTCGCCGCCGGGGCGGAGGTGGCCTGCATTCCCGAGACGCCCACCAATGTGCACCAGATCCTCGACCACCTGAAGGTTCTCAAGCAGCGAGGCAAGCAGTCGATCATCGTGGTCGTGGCGGAAGGGGACGAGGAAGGGGGAGCGGACAAGCTCCACGAGGGCCTCTGCGCGATCGGCTGCCCCTTTCCCACGCGCGTGGTCATCCTCGGTCATCTTCAGCGCGGCGGCTCGCCGGTGACCAGCGACCGGATTCTGGCGACCCGTCTTGGAGACTTCGCCGTTCGTTCTCTCCTGGCCGGGCACGGCGGCGCGATGGCGGGGGAGATCCGCGGGGAATTGACTCTGACTCCGTTTGAAGAAACTTACTCCGAGCACAAAGCAGTTCCGCCGGAGCTTGTGGCGCTGCTGGAAACGATGGCCGAGTGACGTCAGAGGTAATCGCCGAAAAGCGCCGGGTCCGGACGGGGAATCACGATCTCGGAAACCAGCAATCCTCGGCTTCGCACTTCGTCGGCAGCCGTCTGAACGCCGGCACGAACGTCGGCGACCGAGCCGGTCATGAGGATGAGCCCCTTGCCGCCCAGCGCCATCGCCACGTGAATCCGGAAAAGCGTGACTCGCGCCGCTTTGGCTGCGGCGTCGGCTGCGGCCAGGGCGCTGACGCCGCTGAATGTCTCCACGACGCCCAATGCACCGGCCTGACCGGTCGGAATGACGACGGATTGCCCGAGCGCCGCGAACACCGACTCATGCACGTTCGGCAGAACCATGGAGTCGATGATCGCCTCGCCCGCCTTCGCCAGGCCGGCCTGCATCGCCGCCTCCACCGCGCTGACGGCGCCGCCGATCACGATCAAGTACTTTCCGGAGCAGATCGTGCGCGCGATGAGTAGTTCGACCGAGGCGGCCTTGAGCATTTCGTCTTCGATCAGGTAGCCGATGCCGATGCTCGACAGTTCAATCGCTCCAATGGATCTTGGCGAGGCCATATTGGTTCCTTGTTCTCGATTCTCTCGTTCAACTCTTCGCGATCCAGACGATCCCGTCGCGGACTTCCGCGACGGTTCCGTCGATCGACGCATGCACGGGTGTTCCGAGCGCCGGTTTCCCGTCGGTCACCGGCGGGCGCCCGACGATCTGGCCTTTTCGCACGCGCTCCCCGGAATGCACCACCAGCTCGCACGGCGCACCGATATGCTGCTTCAGCGCAATGCCGACCCTCTCGGCCGGCAGCAAGCGGTCGTCCAGTGGTCCGACGTTGCGGAACTGCATCAGGCCGAGCTTCTGCATTAACCTTGCCGTCGGGGCCTTGCGGTTGTTGAGGTGCTGCACCGGCCGCTGCGGGTTGAACGGCGGATTCTCCCACCGATTCTTCTCGGCCATGAACCGCCGCTTGTTCTGTGTGCAGACGTTCTTCGGATCGAGATCCTCCGGGCACGAATAAAGGCTGCAAAGGTTGCACTCGCAGCAGAAGGATGTGCCGATGACGTTGGCCTCGCCCACCAGGTTGAACTCGAGGCTCCGCATCGCCCGGTGCGGTTCGATCGGATGCCCCAAGAGCCAGCGGGGACACAACTCGGTGCAGAAACTGCACTGGTCGCATGCGCTGCGTCCGATCTTGACGATCTGCCCCCAGTCCTGCCGTCTCCGACGCACGACGACGTGATCGTCGGGAAGTACAATCACTCCACCCGTGGTCTTGGTCACCAGAGCATTGTGGTTGTCTTCCAGCCAGCCCATCATCACTCCGCCGACGACGTAGTTCGGATCAGGAATTGTCGGCCCGCCTGCGGCCGCCACGCATTCGGCGAGCGTCACGCCAACGGGTACACGGATTGTCACCGGATTGGCGACCGCGCCGGCGATCGAGAGGTATTTCTCGGTAACCGGATGATTGGCCGCCGCGGCGACGTTCATGGCCGTTTCCACGTTCATCACCACGGCCCCGACATTCAAGGGGATCCCGCCGGGAGGGATGACACGGCCCAGGACGTCGTAAACCAGGATGAACTCATCCCCGGAGGGGTAGGCGTCGTGCAGCGGGACGATGTCCATGTTCTGCGGCAATTTGGCCTTGAGCAGGTCGATGACCTCGTGGTATTTCCCTTTGATGCCGATCGATCCCCGCCCGGCGCCGACCAACTGCATGGCGATCGCCGTTCCTTCCACGACCGCGTCGGCATAGTGCTTGAGCACCTCCTTGTCTTTGTGCAGCAGTGGCTCGCACTCGGCAGCATTGATCAGAACCGTGTCTGCCTTGCCGGCAAGCTTGACATGAGTGGGAAATCCGGCGCCACCGGCCCCAACCACACCGGCTTCCGCAACCTGCTCTCGAGAAATCGTCGTCATGATGGCCTCAAACGGTGTTTTCCAGACCATCCAGTATAGCTTGCCGTAATCTTGGGGGCCAACCGCCAGCGGGTGAGTGTGCGGCAAGTCTTTGTGACACGAGCTCTCTTGCCACCCAGCATCTGTGGGAGGGGGCTGGGATTGGGCATTAAAGAGGGATTGATTGACGGGGAAAGTCATTCCCTGCCCCGCGGAGGCGCCCTTCCGTACTGCGATGTTTGGAGGTACAATATCTGTACGTGCATTATGCAGCACCGCGTTCGTCGGCCTTTGGCCTGGGGAAATAATGAAAACTTTTCGAGTGTGGACGCGGCCGCTGGGCAGTAATGCCTGCCGCGTGCAGGTCGACGGCATAAAGAACACTGAGTGGCTGCTTGATCGGCTCAGTCGCTCGTTCGCCTTCAAGTCCGCCGAGAGTGTGCATGAGGCGCAAGATTCCGGATATTGTACGTTCCAGGTGATGTACACCTCGCAGATAACCCGCGCCGGTCTGGACCGCCTGTTGGCGGGAATCCCCGAAGTAAAACTGATGGCGGAACCGGCCTGAGACCGCCGCAGCCGGAAGACTGCCGCGGCAACCCCCGGGTGCAGCTCGTGCGGCAGCGGCGAGCGCCGCACGTATGCAACAACTGAGGCCCGCAGTGGACCAATCGCACCAGACTGGATTCGTCGTCGGCGACCACGTCCGCGTGAAGAGCGGGGTTACCGATTTCGACTATGCCGACATGCCGCTGGGCGGCTGGGCCGGAGTGGTGACCGGCGTGGAGACGGGCTCGTGCACCATGTGTCTCGTACAATGGAACCAGAGCACCGTCGCGTTCATTGCGGAGTTCTACCGCAAACGCTGCGAGGAAGACGGCATCGACTTTCGCGAGAAATGGATCGACGCGGACGACCTGATCCATGACCCGGGCGGATCGGTTTGGATGCAGCAACCCGACAAAGCTGCGGGACAACCGGCCTCGAAGCAGAGTCGGACCGAACGCATTCGGCAGGTTTTCGGCCTGGGCGACAGCGATCCGCCGCCGCGCGTCGACGAGGGATCGCTGGGAACGTACTACGAGCATCTTCTCGCTCACTTGCGCGTTCCTTTCCCTGCTGTCTGCTGGCAGGAGTCGCAACGAATCACGAAAGGACCCCGCGGCCTGGTCGTCCTTCACCTGCTCGACAAATCGGCTTGCCGCGGAACCGACGGGATCCTCTGCGAAGTCCAAGACGAGGAGGGCAGATGGAGACTGCCTCTCCACAAGCTTCAACTCGACCCGGCGGAACCGAATTACCAGGTGCTGGATGACTACCGGTCCTGGTTTAGCGAGTGCGGATAAACGGGGCGGCGATTTGGCCAAATCAGTAGAAGAGAAGAGTCTGGCTTGCCTTAGAGACCCACGCTTCCCGTACTCGACGAAACGGGGCATTTTCGGAGCCTATGGACAGAGCTCGAAGGAGCGGATAGAGGCAACGCCGTAGGGGTTTCTCCGGCTACCCCTTCATAATCGCCACGCTGATGAACTGGTTCTTGGCGGCAACGCCTGAGGCCATCTGGGCTTCCTGGAACGCGTGCTGAACGCCAACCACCTGCCATCTCTGTTGGCCGTGTTCGACAATCTCTCCGTTCCTGGGCACGGATCGGCACGCGACGAGGTCCTCGTCAATCAGGGTATTACTTTGTCGCTCGATCATTTGGAGCCGGATCGGTATCATTCCTGCACGAGTGATTTCGAACATCTGACGACCAATGTCTGACTCTTGCGGCAATGGCATGGGAACCTCCTGGAGTTCGACGTCTTCTTGCCCGCGCCTCAGTTGCGACGATTCGCTCACGACGAAACGGCCGCGTCCGAGGCACTGGGCCAGTCGGGCCAAACTTGTCGTGGTTGCTGCAAAGTGCGTGTGGAGTATTGGTTGCCTGCTCGTCCCGTGCAATTGGTTCTGGAAGTTCTTGATCGCGGACGAACAAGTTCATGCGATTTAGGGTAGCGGCCACCACCCGGGAGACTTTTTCTGCGGTAGACAGTCCACACATGCTGCCCAATAGGATACCAACTCCGCGCGCACCACTTCGCGTAACTCATCTTTGTCGCCGGGAGCGTCTTGCGGTCGTAGCCACCACCCACGGGATGTTGATGTCGGCGTCCCAGAAGGCCCAATGAAGAAACGTCTCCCGTCCCAGCCAGACGCGCTCGGCGTCTGACCACAGGGCGGTTCCTACCCCTCGGTAACGGAAACGGAAAAACGCCGAGACACGACCCAACAAGCCTGCACCAATGCAGAGCAATGTACTTGCACGTCGGGACGCCGTTATGCACTCTCGGACCATCCATCGCCGGCAGGACCGATCGGTCATTCACGGCTTTCTCCTTTCCAGCCTCAAGCGAAAAAGACACGCTTGGAAGGGAAACCGGCGATGAGGCCAAGAGGTCGGCAGCAAGGGAGATTGCCCGTCCGTGCCTCATCTTATATCGATACGTTCTCACCCGCAAGAGCGCGGCGGGCATACTCGGATCCGTTGTGCTGCGAAATCCGACGATTGCAGCACCCCGGTGCTGGCAATTACCTGCGTACCCTTCGCTTTCAGCGAGGCACCTGGATAGGGGTGTGGATAACTCCAGGTGAATGCATCCTGTACAGTAATCGACCATAAAGTCCAGAGATCCCCGTCTTTCGTTGGAATCTTCCCCGAATCGCTTGCAGAACACGGTCTTGGAGATACAATATGTGTAGGTGCAGGAAATAAATCTGAAACTGGCGGGCAGAGCGGTGTTGAAACAAAGCGGAGGATTTTAATGTTGAACAATCCACAAGAAGGGTCGACCTCGCCCCCACGCGGCGCCGCGTCTGAGGAAGTGCCGTCTCCCGCCCCACGAGCAGCAAATGTGGAAATCGATGATCGCCAGGCGGTCGCCATGTACGCCAATTTCTGCCGCGTCATCGGCACTCCGGAAGAAGTTGATCCTCGACTTCGGGCTCAACCCTCAGCCGGTCGGCGTGCCGACCCAGCCGATCGTGACCAATCAGCGAATCATCGTGAATCTGTTCACCGCAAAACGACTGCTCCAAGTCCTGGAAATGACCATCCGGCGGCACGAGGGCGCCTTCGGTGTTCTGGAAACGGATGTGCAGCGTCGCGTCCACGGAAAATGACGGGGACAGAGCCCTGTGTTTCGCCATGCCCGGTAGTGAATGGGTAAACCCGTGGAATAACCTGGGGCATGACGATATTCGATCCCACTGGGAAATGAACAACGAACAAGAATCATCCGACGGGGAAAGTCATCGGCGCGCGGCCGAGCAGATCGAGCAGGGCATCGAACACCTGAAGAACGAGCGGTCCGAGCAGGCCGTCGACAGTTTCACCGCGGCAATCCGGCTCTGCCCGGCCCTGGCCAATGCCTACTTCGCTCGCGCATGCGCCTATGCGCACAGGGGCGAAATGGAGCGAGCCCTTGCCGACTGCACGGAAGTCCTCCGTTTGAATCCGGAAGGTGTAAACGCCTATCGCCTTCGCGGAGAGATCTATGGGAAGACCGGCAGATGGGCCAATGCCGAGCGAGATTTGGCCAAGGCCAAGGGGCTTGAGTCGCGGCGAGGATGAGCCAATGAAGACGATGGGAAAACATCATGTTCAGACGACTTATGCTGCACTTGGCGCAGAGAAAAGAGAAAGCCTTGATTCTTGCGGCTGAGGAGGGGCGTACGGATCTGGTCCGGACGCTGCTCGAAGCCGGTGTCAATCCCGACTCGGCGAGTGAGGGCGGCTTCACTGCGCTGATGTGGGCAGCCGCGAGGGGCCACGTCGAAGTGGTCCAGGTGCTGCTTAGATCCGGAGCCGCAATGGAGGCTCAAACTCGAAAAGGGCGAACGGCGCGAGACATTGCTGTCCAGGAAGGCCGCGACGAAATCGCCGGTTTGCTCCGGGCGACAAGCCCACCAATGACCCCAAGCTAAACTCGCCATGCTTGACATGACCGGCACCTCCGCCACTGGCCAGGATCGCACGCCGATCTGTCAAAGCTAGGGTTCAGAGAATGCAGAGAATGATGAAGATTGATTTCACGCTCTATCGAGAAAGACTCTTCGCTCTGCGAGCAAGACTCCAGGGCGACATGACTCAGATGGAAGACAATGCCCTGAACAAAGACCGCAGCAAGACCACCAGCATGCCCAGCAATTTGGCGGAGCTTGGCAGTGGCAACTTCGAGCAGGAATTCACGCTGAGTTTGCTTGGGAACGAGCAGCACGCCCTCGGCCAGATCGACGAGGCATTGAAGCGGATCGAGGACGGCAGCTTTGGCCTGTGCGTGGAGTGCGGCACAAGGATCCCAAAACCCCGTCTTGAGGCTATTCCTTACACAGCTTCGTGCGTCCAATGTGCATCGAAGGGAGAGGAAGACCACAAGCTGTAGTCCGCCCGTACCACACTCGAGGGATTGGATTCAGGCGAAGCCACCAGTTCCCCGTATCTGCCGCCACGATCCCGAGAATTGGGTTCGCCGTCCTGCGGATCAGACGGGCTTGACCTGCTCTGCTCGCAGTCCCTTGGGGCCACGCCCCTCGACGAAGGACACCTGTTGCCCCTCGTAGAGATCTTCGTATTGCACCCCTTCCAGTATCTGCCCGCCGCGCTGCGTTCTCGTTGCGAGGGCTCCTCCTCCCGATCTTGATCGTGCTGATCATGCCTGCAATGGTAATCTCGGTGCTGCCGAGCCGGCCCTGGTCGGGCGAAGAGGTTGGCCCCGCGTTACATGTTGTCCGGCGCGGCGAGTTCATCCACGAGATTACCGAGCGGGGCAACTTGGAGAGCGCCAGCAACGTGGAGATCCGCTGCGAGGTCCAGGCCCAGGGCTCCGGCGGAACGACCATCTTGGAAATACTGCGGGGAAGACATAAAGCATCACACCGAGGAAGGGCGCGAGCCAGATCACGCCCACCCAGCCGATCGCTGCGCGGGTGTCGCGTTTGGAGAGTACCGCGTGTCCCGAGGCCACTACCGACAGGATCAGGTTGAGCACCGCGACAACGTAAGGCCACACCACTACAACCCACTCGACTCCCCACATAAATCACTCCCGCTCCACGCCGAGCGCTTCGAAGCCGGAGATGACGTCGAACAGTTCCGCGTCGATCCCGCTTTGGCGCAAACGATGGAATGTCCCGTTGAGTTCCTCCAGCAATTCGTCGATGTTCTTCTCGGCGCGCTGCATCGCCGCCAGGCGACTCGCGTTCTCGCTCGCGAGGGATTCGGCGCATGCCCGGAACAGCGAGACGAAGAGATATTCGCGGATGAGAGCCGGCAAGGTCGCGGCGACGCCACCCAGGACCTCGGGCAAGTTCTTCGTCGGCCAGCGAAGCTCGGTAAGTTCGCGCCGCCAGGTTTTGTCCAACGGCAGCAGCCGCTGATGGACGGGCCCGTAAACGGCTCCGGACGTGGGGCGGTTGTAGAAGAGGTGAAGTCCGACGACCTCGTCCCGGCTGCGGCGAGACTCGCTTTCCACGAGGATCTGGCCGACGAGCGGGGTGATGCCCTTGACGGAATTCGGCACGGCGAAGAGGCCGACCGGCGGCAGGCCCGCGTCCGCCAGACGCGCAGAAACGCGCTCGCCGACCGCCCAGATCTGCGGTTTGTCCGTCAGAACTCTCAGGGTTTGAACCGCATGATCGGCCACCGCATCGTTGAACTGGCCCACCAATCCCTGGTCGGAGCCAAACACGACTGCGCCGATCGCACCGGCATCCGCCGGTCTTGTCTCCGGGGTCTTTGCCGCTGGACCGCTCTGCCGGAGACAGACGCCCAGCCCCAACTCCACCGTGCGATAGTAGTCGCCCAACGCGCGGACCGATTGCTCATATTGGCCGATGCTCGAGGCAGCTAGGGCCTTCATGGTGCGGACGACGGATTGGAGATCTCCGGCGCTGTTGATCTTTCGGCGCAGGCTCGCCGTGGTGTCGCTCATGACTCCTCCGGCGGTTCCGGCCCGGATTGGAAGGGGGCATTCCTGCGACTCTTTTGATCGCGCAGCCGCCGAGGTGTTCTCGATCGACTTGGCCAACTGGATCTGCATGGTATTCTCCTACCTTGATTGGGATTGGCGGTACGGCTGAATCGGCAACACTTGGAACAGGCTGGACGAGAACTCCGCCAGCGGCCTACGGGCAGCTTTCGATGAATGTTTCGTCCTCGTCGCTCAGCTTGTCGGCGGCTCTCAACCGTTCGGTCACCTCCGCGGGGGTTCCGCCGCGGCCCTGCGCACCACCTGCTCGGCATCGTTCATCCGGTCGAGCAATGCGTCGTCGAAAAGGTCTGCGGTCAACGCCAGCAGGACGGCGATTTGGGCGGGAACGGACACTGGTCGAATTCCGACTGCTTCAGCAGGCCGGATTCGCCATCCATGCTCGATGATCTTGCGCGTGTCGTCATCAACCGGGCGGCGAACCAGGCGAAGGTCTCAAGCTCCTCGAACTGCGAGTAGGCGAGCTTGAGATCGCCGCCACCGCCCGGTAGGCCGCCCGTTGTGCCTTGCCGCTTGACGCGCGCGAAACGGATTTGCCGACGTCGACCGGTCGCTTGCTCCCAGTGGAACAGCGACGGCGAGAGGTAGATCTGCCCGTCGGTGATGGAGATCGGGTTGGTTGGAATGTAAGCGGAAATGTTCTGCGATTCGGTTTCGATGATCGGCAGCGCTCGTGAGCGAGCCGCACCGAGATCCTTGCGCAGTGCGTACAGCACGTTCCAGAAGGCGAGAATGGATATAAAGATATCGCCGGGAAAGGCTTCGCGACCGGGCGGGCGGCGCAGCAGCAAAGAAAGCTCGCGATAGGCGCGGGCGTGATGCGTCAAATCGTCGTAGACGATCAGCACGTCGCGGCCCTGCTCCATGAAATGCTCCGCGATGCTGGTGGCGGCGTACAGGGCGATGTAGGCGAGCCCCAGTGGGTCGTTGCCCTCGGTCACGACGACGACGGTATAATCCATCGCCTCCTTTTCCCGGAGGATGGCCACGGCCTTCGCCACGGAAGCCGCGCGCTGGCCGATGGCGCAATAGACGCACAGCACATCCTTGCCGCGCTGATTGAGGATGGTGTCGAGCGCAATGGCGGTCTTGCCCGTCTGCCGGTCGCCGAGAATCAATTCGCGCTGGCCTCGCCCGATGGGAATGAGCGCATCAATGACTTTAATTCCGGTCTGCAGCGGCGTGGTGACCGGCTCGCGGTCCATGATCGGCGCAGCGGGGCGTTCGATGGGCAGGCGCTCGCCGGCCGCCACCGGCCCACGGCCGTCCAGCGGCCGGCCGAGCGGGTCGATAACCCGGCCCAGCAATCCGTCGCCCACGGCCACGTCCATGACCCGGCCCGTGCGCCGGACTTCATCGCCCGCCTGCAGATGCCAGTATTCGCCGAGCAGCACGACCCCGACTTCGTCCTCGTCCACGTTGAAAGCGATGCCGGACACGTCGCCGGGAAAGTTCAGCAGCTCGTCGAAGCCCACGCCGGGAAGCCCGGAGACCCGGGCGATGCCCGTGGAGACGCTGGTGATGGCGCCCACCTCGTGCGGCACGAGTTGCGGTGTGTAGGCTTCGCGCCCCCGGCGAAGTCCGCCAAATGCATGATCGAAGACGCGCTGCAGAGAATCGGCCGGCGTGTTCATTGCGCCTCCTCGGGAACCGCCCCTTCAGTTTCGACCTCCGGCTGGGACTCGGCTCGCGGTTCAGCTCCGGTCTCGGTTTTCACTTGGGCTTCGGACTCTCCTTTCAGCAGTTCGCCGACGCTCTCTTCCAATGACGCGAGATAATCCGCGATGCTCCAGGCGACCTTGTGTCCGCTGGCGAGGAGTTCGATGCCGCTGATCACGTCCGGCGCGGTCTCGAAACGCACCTGGACGTCGGCCGCGAAGATTTTGCCCAGCGCATCGCGGATCGCGGCCCGTTGCTCCGGCGGCAGATCGAAGGCGCTCCGCACGAGCACCGGTTCCGAACGCGTTTTCAGGGCGTTGGCGAGACCTTCCCTCGCCTCGCCGTCCAACTCGCGCAAGCGGCCCGCGAACACCTCGCTCATGCGTTCCTCCAGGCTCGTCCCGGCGAGGTCCGCCAGCGTCTTCCGCGCGATGGCAAACACTTCCTTTTGCGTTCGGCGGGTGATCTCGTCGTTCAGGTTCTCTTGTTCGCGATGAAACGCCTCCTGCCGTTTGGCCCGAAGGGCGTCGGATTCCTTGCGGGCTTCGTCGATGAGCCGCTGGCGTTCCGCTTTTGCTTCGTCCTTTACCTTGCTCAGAAGCTCGCCGCGCTGCCGGTCGAACTCCTCGTTCTTTTTCTGGAACTCGTCGCGTTGGCTTTCGGCCTGGGTCTGCTTGGTGTGAGCCTCCGCGAGTTCATTGGCGATCCGTTGCTCCCTGGCGTCGATGGCATTGAGGATGGGCTTGTACAGGAATCGCTTCAGCAACCACACCAGGATCAGGAAGTTGACCACCTGGGCGGCGACGGTGAACCAGTCGATCGGCATGCGCTTACCCTCCCGCGGTTTGCTCGATGAAGTGATTCCAGAAGGGGTTGGCGAAGATGAGGATCATGGTGACCACGAAACAGTAGATGGCCGTCGATTCGATCATCGCCAGGCCGACGAACAGGGTCCGGGTGATCGTGGCCGAGGCGTCGGGCTGCTGGGCCAGCGAACTCAGCGCCGTCGAGACCGCCCGCCCTTCGCCCAGCGCCGGCCCAATGCAGCCGATGCTGATCGTGAAGCCGGCGGTCACAATGGATGCCACCGCAATGATTGTCATGCTGTCCATAGGAGAGTCTCCTTCGTGAGACGATTGAATGGGATATACGATCGGGTTTATTGGGAAGTACGGACTTTCAGGTTCTCTTGATGGGGCATGGGATACCTCACGCTCTCCGTTCGCGGTTCATGGTTCAACGCTCTGTCTCGGGTTCGGACTTGGGCTCGCGGACGCGCGTCGCGGCGGCGATGTAAACCGTGGCCAAAATGAAGAAGATGTAGGCCTGCACCATGCCGGTGAGCAGCCCCAGCGCCGTCATGACGATCGGGAAGAGGAAGGGCGTGATGGCCAGCAAGATGCCGATGATCATCGCCCCGCTCATCATGTTGCCGAACAGACGCACGGCCAGGGCCAGCGTGCGGGAAAGCTCGCTGATGATGTTGAACGGCAACATGATGACCGTCGGCTTCACATAGGCCTTGAGGTAGTCGCCCACCCCTTGCTCCTGGATGCCGAATGCCGGCACGGCCACAAACACGCACAGCGCGAGCGCAGCCGTGGTCGACAGCGAGCCCGTCGGCGGCTGGTAGCCGGGAATGACGGTCGAGAGGCTGGCTGCGGCGATCAGCAGGAAGAGCGTGCCCAGAAAGCCGAGATACTTTCTCGGTTGGGCAAGGCCCACTTCCTCGATTTGTTTCTCGATGGTGGTAACGATGATTTCGAGAACGTTCTGCCAGCGGGCACGTTTCAGGCCGATGGAGAGGTTGCGCGTGATCAACCTCGCGCCCACGGCCAGCACGAACATCAGCGCCCACGTGAAAACAATGGTGGCGTTGAGTTTGAAAACGCCGTATTGCCAGAAGATGAGTTCGTCCGGACTAAGACGCATGACCGGGCTCCTTCGCCGGGGAGGAGTGGGGCTCGGCCGGCGGCCGATGAGCCGCGTCGCGATCTGGCGCGCGATGACAAATCCCAGCAGGCAGGCCAGGAGCCGGTCCCAACGGCCGCCGGAGACAACATAAAATCCTGCCAGGACGATGCTCGTTCGCACCAGCAGGCTGCCGAGAAACCAAGCGCCGGCCGTCTCGACGAAAGGCCCTTCGCACCGTCCACCAAAGGGGCCAAAAAAGCCGCCGAGCGACATGCCCGCCACCAATGCCGGCGCCAGAGTCAGGAATTCACTCATCGCTATCCTCCTGTTCTTCCCGCATGGCCTTGTCTTCCGTCGACACCCAATACCAGGCGTTGAAACACCCGACGACAAGGCCGGCGACCAGCAGGGCCAGTGTCCAGGAGCGGCCGCCCGGATGGTGCTGGTCCAGCCAGAGACCGAGCAGTGCGCCGAGCAGCGTCGGAATCGCCACGGACCAGCCGATCACTCCCATCATGCCTAGGCCAAACCAGACGGTCCGCGTCACATGGCGTTGCGCGCGGAGTTTCCGAGCCGCCCTCGCCCCGACTTCTTGGCTGAGCGGCGGCTTTGGTTCCCAAGGTTTCTTGCGGGGTTCGTCAGTCATGATGAAACTCCGCCAGGCGGCGGATGAAGCCGCTTTCCATTTTCGCCAGCACCGAACGAACACTCTGCTCCCGTTCGTCCAGGTTCAGAAACTCCCGCTCCACCGCCGCGCGCAGTTGGCGGAGGCCGGTTCCGGCTATGGCATTGCGCACGGAGACGAGGACGTCTGGCCCGGTCTTGGTCAGCACCCCTTCATCCACGGCGGTATAAACCTCGCCCTCGGCTTCGTCTTCGTAAATCAGGATCCCCGCAGCCAGCGCGGCCACGCAGTCCAACCGGTGCGGCAACAGCCCGAACGAACCCGCCCGGGTCTCCGCGACGATGCGGGAAACGCCGGTCTTCTCGGCGAAGATTCGGAACGGCAGTAGGATTTTGAGATTCATGTGTGTTGGTGGAGATATGGGCGGAGGAGCAATGCCCCCCGCACATGGCTGTCATACTGACGGTTGTGTTCTACCGTTTCCGCCCACGTCCTTTTTTCCCTTGGCCCTGTCCTTTCCCTTGGCCTTTCCCATCCTTTAGTTTATATCTTGGTTGTGCTCCTGAGCAGATGCCCTTTTGCTTTCCGCTTTTCGCCCCTTTACCTGCTGGTCCTGTGCCATCTCGATTAGGCATTTGTCAATCTCCTGTCTTGTGCAGCAGTTGTTTATTTGATCCGGCGCTCAACAAGACGCTGGACTTTATGGTGTGTCCACTGCAATCCCACACCAAGAATCAGCTTTTCTGTTCGACCTCCGGTGCAGATTTGACTGCAAGCCTGCCATCCTTAGTTTTCTTCTCCCTCGCTTCGTCAATCGCCCCGATCATGTAGAGCGCGCCCTCCGGGTAGTCGGTGAATTCATCGCCCAGGATGCGCTCACAGCCGTCCAGCGCGTCGTCCAGGCCGACGAGCCTGCCTTCGAGCCCGGTAAACTGCTCAGTCGTAAAGAACGGCTGGGTGAGAAAACGCTCCAGCCGGCGGGCGCGGGCGACCACGTTGCGGTCCTCCGGCGACAGTTGCTCCAGGCCGAGCATGGCGATGATATCCTTCAGTTCCGCGTATTGCGCGAGCGTCTGCCGGACTTCCTGCGCGAGGCGATAATGCCGCTGGCCGACGATGCCCGGCGTTGCCATCTTGGAACTGGACTCCAACGGGTCGATGGCCGGATAAAGCCCCTCGCTTGCCCGTTTGCGTGAGAGCACGATCGACGCCGAAAGGTGGGAGAAGGTATGGACCGCCGCGGGATCGGTGAAATCATCCGCCGGCACATACACCGCCTGGATCGACGTGATGGCCCCCGTATCCGTGTTGGAGATACGCTCCTCCAATCGCGACAACTCGGTGCCCATCGTGGGCTGGTAACCGAGGCGGGACGGCATCTGCCCCATCAGGCCGGACACTTCGGAACCGGCCTGGATGAAACGGAAAATGTTATCGATCAGCAGCAGCACATCCCGCCGCTCGTCGTCGCGGAAATACTCGGCCATGGTGAGCGCGGCGTGACCCACGCGGAAACGACTGCCGGGGGGTTCGTTCATCTGGCCGAACACCATCACCATGTTCGGCAGTACGCCGGCTTCCTTCATCTCACGATAGAGTTCCTCGCCTTCGCGGCACCGTTCGCCGATGCCGCAAAACAGGCTGACCCCCTCGTGGTGGCCGATCATGTTGTGGATCATCTCCGTGAGCAGGACGGTCTTGCCGACGCCCGCGCCGCCGAACAGGCCCGCCTTGCCGCCGCGCTCCAGCGGCACGAGCACATCGATCGCCTTGATGCCCGTCTCGAAGACCTCGGATTTGGTGGACCGCCGCGCCAGCGGCGGCGGGGCGCGATGGATGGTACGCCACTCCACGTCAAGAACTTCTCCTTCGCGGTCCAGCGCGTTGCCGAATACGTCGAACATGCGCGAGAGACTTCCCCTGCCGACCGGCACCTTCAACGGGCCGCCCGTGTCCTCCACCGGCATGCCGCGCGCAAGGCCCTGCGTGGGCGTCAGCGCGATGCCGCGCACGCGATGCGCATCGAGCTGCGAGAGCACTTCGATGGCGATGCGCCCCTCCTCCCCCGCCCGCAGCAACGAATAGATTGGCGGCAAGTGCCGCTCGAACCGGATATCCACAACACTGCCGCGCACGGAAACCACGCGCCCTGGTTCGCTTCATTCATTGCGTTGTGAGACCTTTCAGGAGCCGCTACCCGTTCACGCCCACGGCCGGGGACTGGTCCATTTTTCGGCCGGTTGACGCATTGTTGCGACAAAAGCGCTGGCCGAAAACATGGACCTGTCCCCCTCCCTTCCGCCCCGTGAACGCTTACCACGAGTCGAGCCGCCGGCGGCGGCTTGAGCACGAATCCAAATCACCGGAAGCCAGCCCCGTCTCCCGGGAGGATTCGATTCTAACACGTGGGACAATCCGGGCAAGTAACCTGCGACGAGCAGCGGCAGCACGCACGGGCGACCGACTCGGTCCTCCAATACCGTTCCTTCCCGGCCGGAATGCCCGGTGCAACGTTCCTCACAGCGATCTCGCCACGCGGCGGAAGTGATGCCCCATGATGGCCAGTTCGATGGCCCGGTGGAACTGGCCGGGCCGCCGGAGCAACATCGTCGCACAGCACCGCCAGTACTGGCGCCGCCCACGGTGCCATACCCCCAGCAGCCACAGCGATTTCACAAAAGCCTGAAGGTCGGCCCCGGCGAGCCTCAGACGCGGGCCTTGCGGCCTGTAGTCTTTCAAGAAGGTGCGAATCCGCTGGTAATAATTCCGCGGCTCGTAGAGCTTCTCCATCAGTTCGCGGTAACCATTGACGAGAAATTCGCGGTCCAATCGCGGCTGGAAATTCAGCGCGGCTTGCGTGTTGTTTCCCGTGCTCTCCGTCTCGAGCCGTCCCTCATTCATCAGCCGCTGGTAAAGCCGCGTCTCCGGCAAGGCGGTCAGCAGCCCCACCATCGCCGTAACCACGCCCGAATTCTGGATGAATTCGAACTGGCGTTTGAAGATGTCCATTGGGTCGTTGTCGAACCCGACGATAAAGCCGCCCATCACCTCGAGGCCGGCCCGTTGCAGGATCTTCACCGTCTCGACCAGGTCGCGTCCGCAGTTTTGAAGTTTCCGGCATTCCTCCAGGCTCTCCGTCGATGGCGTCTCGAACCCGACGAAGACTTTCTTGAAGCCCGCGCGGACCATCAGCTCGCAGAGCTCGGGATCATCGGCCAGATTGGCCGAGGCCTCGGTCATAAAGCCCATCGTCGTGCGGGTGTGAGTCCGCCACCCGATGACTTCGCGGAGCAGGGCTTTGGCCTGCTTCTTGTTGCCGATGAAGTTGTCGTCGACGACGAAAACCGTGTCCTTCCATCCGGCCAGACGCAGACTTTCCAGTTCGGCGACCAGTTGGCCCGGCGATTTGGTGCGAGGCACGCGGCCGTTCATCACGATGATATCGCAGAATTCGCAATCGAAGGGGCAGCCTCGGGAGAACTGCACCGCCATGGTCATGTAGTGGCGGAAATCGATCAGGTCCCAGCGGGGCGACGGCACGCGCGTGATGTCGGGCCGGTTCGGCACGGCGTAAGTGTGGCGGAGAATTCCGCGGCGCATGTCTTCGACGACCTGCGGCATCAGGTCCTCCGCTTCGCCCAGCACGAAGTGATCGATGTCCGGAAAGGCGGCGTGGCCGGTGGTAAAAAGCGGTCCGCCGGCGATGACCGGTGTGCCGAGCCGGTGGCAACGCCCCACGATGTCGGATACCGACTGCTTATGAACGATCATGGCGCTGAGCATCACGTAGTCGGCCCAAATGAGGTCATCGTCCGAGAGCTTGGCGACGTTCAGGTCCACCAGCTTGAGTTGCCAGTCGGCGGGCAACATCGCGGCCACGGTCAACAGGCCCAGCGGCGGGAAAGCGGCACGTTTGGAGACGAAACGCAGCGCGTGCTTGAAGCTCCAGAACGTATCCGGCGTTGAGGGGTAAACCAGCAGGACTTTCATAATCGATTACTCAAGCGGTTCTCAAGATGGTAAATAGCGACGGGCAATTCAGAGACTTTGTGCGTAAAATCTGCGTGCGACGCGCGCAGGCTTGTAGGGTCGAATTCAGTCAACCCGGGTGGACTAAATTCCACTCCACTTTGGTTTCGGCCGGCCCGTGTCGGTTCGAACCGAGTTGGCTCACAGGGATTCTGACCGTTGCTCCGCCCGAACTCAATCGGGAACCGGCGGAATCAGGAAAATTCCTATGCCCGCGTCCGGGTGGACAGATAAAGGGCTGCCCTTTTGATTGATTTGAGCAAATGGGAACCTCCTCCAATCTGTTAAGCTCGTTTAGCCGCAGTTTCCGTGGGGCACTGCGCTTAACCGACGGGTCCGCAACACCTTGAGACCTTTACAGGGGTGCAACCTCGAACCTACCCTCAATGCCCGGTGCCGGCGCCGACAAGAGCTTCCTCCCGCGTGTCCTTGGCCGCCTCCCCGGTCTGGTTGGCCTCGATCATGGCGTTGCGAATCTGCTCGCTGAGGCTGGCAAGACTGCCGGGCGAATGCGGAATCAGGATCGTATTGGAACGCGACGAGGCCCCGATTTCCTTGAGCGTGTCGAAGTACTGGGTCATCAGGACGAGGTTCATCACGTCTTTGGCCGTCGTGCCCGGCACCGACCTCTGAAACTCGTCCACCGAATCCCGCAGACCCGCGACGATGGCCTGCCGTTGATCGGCAATGCCGCGGCCCTGCAAAGCCTTGCTCTGCGCGTCGCCTTCCGCCGACTTGACCTTCAGGATCCGTTCCGCTTCTCCCTTCTCGGTCGCCGCCACCCGCATCCGCTGCGCCGCGTTGATCTCGTTCATCGACTGCTTGACTTTGGCATCCGGGTCGATATCGGTGACGAGCGCCTTGAGGATCCCGTAACCGAAGCCGTCCATCACCTGGGCAAGCTCGCTCTTCACGCAGGTTGATCCGCCCGGCCACCCTGTCGACGAAGGGGATCTTCACGTTCAAACCCGGCCCGGCCTCTCTCACGAACTTCCCCAGGCGCTGCACGATGGCCGTCGTGCGTTGCTGGACCGTGAAGAAGGTGGCCGCCAGCGCGGCGACCGCCGCGATCAATGTGATCGCCGCGATTGCGAGGCCGGCCAGTGCGTAAATGGGTACGTTCTCCGGCATGATTCAACTCTCCTTGAAAACAGGGGGCAATTCGAAAAACTCCAATCGTTTCATTTAGCGGCCCTTACAAAACGGGGCTCGCTCCGAGCCACACACATCCAAACACGTAGAGCTTACGTCCTGGCGAGGTGCCTGTCCCCGTTCTGTCAGGGCTTCTTAAAACGTTGCATGTCACCACCCGAGGCCATGGCCTCTTCTGCGCGGCGAACCGCATCCCGAAATGCCGACGCTTGATCCGCGGAGATCGTCTCGGCAAAGATCGGGTCGTTGCACCAGCGGAGCAAGCTCGCGCACGCCTCCGCCAACTTGTCGCGTTGTTTTCGCAATGTCTCGCACCGCGTCGCCGCCTCGCGCGAAAATTTAGCCGAACATCGGTTGTCACGGAGGGCCTCGTCGGCCCATTCCCAGTCGGATCGTTCCATCTCGCAACTCCGTTCTCGCATCACCCATTTCGCGGTCGCTGCCGCAACCGCTTCCACAAAACTCGCCGATCGCCCGCTTGTGCCAGTGTGGGCCTGCCGTGGGGAGTGCGTACCCCCCGCGTGGTCAACCGTTGGGGCCGCCCTCGGAGGCCATTCTCCCGATGTCCTCCAGATCAGCTTGTGCCTCACATACCGTTTTGAGCGGATAACCAGTCTGCCGCTCATGAAAGACGCTGATCGCTTGGGCGACCTGTTGGTCGGTAATCTCAGTTGTCTTTATCATGTTGATCGCTTCTTCTTTCTTCCTTCGAGAGAATCTTTGTTCGGGCCGCTGACGTCGACAAGAAGCAAAAAAAGCCAACCTGGCCGAACACCCCGAGGTATTCAACCACGTCGGCTTACTGGTTAACGAGCCTCCCGGGCGAGCCAGGCTGCTCTTTATCTAGTCATCCAACTGCAAACACCCTGCGGAACCCTATCAACTCGATCGCAGATGCCAGCCTCGTGTTCGGTATGTGGCTTCTCGCCACCTCAATCCGACTCATGGGAGCGATGGCCCCCGGTTTCTCGCGGACCGCCACTCATCATAGTCTCTATTTACTCGTCGGCGACCTTGTAACCGGCCTGCGCGAGCGCGGCTCGCTCCTGCCCCGTTCCTTTGACGATGCAAAGGTGCGAGACCTCCCCCGTATCCACAGGACCTCGGTAAGGGTCGCTCGGGTCGCCCAGCACCAGCACCAGCTTGCCGTGGTTCATCGTGGGATACTGATCCGACAAACCGCCTTGCCCGTGCCAGTCGCCAAGAATGCTTCGAAATTGCATGATGCCTCTCCTTGTGACAGAAAAACCGGGGGCCGGCATCGCTCACCGATGAGACCGTACCCAGTCACTTGCCAATCGCGCCGCGATTCGCCAGACGCGGGCGCAACCTTCCGAAACGATCCAGCGCAGGTTCGAAATCCAGCCCAGCATGCAGTCCTCCTTTGGACGAACGGAAGAACAGCCGATTCCCCGAGCCGTCGTCTTTTCTCTAAGAATGCCGACCACGCCATTCGATCCCTGCCGGGCAAACGATCGACGCTCAGGCCGGATCCCACATGAGCTTCACCTCGGGTATGGATGCCAGCAGGATGTCGAACGTCGGGCACGACTGCGGCGACGCAGACACTACGTTGAACGTACAACAACTTGAGCCATCCTCGTCTCGGATGGGCTCGAATGTCGGAACGATAGAGTATTGGCAAAGGCGGCTGAGAAGCCATTCCGCGTTTTTCCTGCCCTCGACCCGCATCCGGCAGGCACTTCCCAGAGGTCGTATCCACACGCGGAAATCGCTCATCAGCTTCCTCCACCCGAATAGGTCACCCGACAATGCCTACATTCGACATTCGAACCTACAAATATTGTATCTCAATGTCGGCTGGCGGCAAGAGGATCCTGTCGAGATGACTGCCGCGAATAGGGCCTCTTACCTCCTGGGGCTATTGCGGCAGCGAGCACTCCACGCGCACGTCCCCCACCTCCGGATGCTTGATCTCGGCGAGACGACCGTCGAAGCCGAACGCGGCGTCGGGCATCGTCGGTGGTTAAGCTCGACAACCAAAGCGCGGGCCGATATGCTGAATCTACTTTTGACATTTTGGAGGTGCTATGCGAGCCATGAAATGGGGATGGGTCCTTGCAGCGTTCCTCGCTGCGAGTACCGAGGGCGGAGCCTGGCCGACGTTCCGGGCCGACGCCGCGCGGAGCGGCTATACCAGCGAGCAGTTGCCGGAAATGCTTTCACGGTCGTGGACCTTCCACTCGCCCCGCTCGCCGATGCCCGCCTGGCCGACGCGCACCCGCCAGCGGTTCGACGTGGCCTTTCAGCCGGTCGTGGTGGGTCGCACGCTCTTTTTCGGCAGCTCGGCCGACTGCAAGATCTACGCGATCGATGCGGCAACCGGCCGAATTCAATGGCAGTTTTTCACGGCAGGACCCGTTCGCTTCGCTCCCGCGGTCTGGCAGGGACGGCTTTTCGCCGGCAGCGACGATGGCTACCTCTACTGTCTCGATGCAGCCGACGGTCGCCTCGTTTGGAAGCTCCGGGCTGGACCTCGTAACGAACTCTTGTTGGGCAACGATCGCATGATCTCGCGCTGGCCCGTGCGAGGCGGGCCCGTGGTTGCCGAAGGTGTGCTCTACTTCGGTGCGGGCATCTGGCCCAGCGAAGGAGTGTTCGTCTACGCAGTCGATCCAGGCACCGGCAAGATTCGCTGGTGCGATGATTCCTCAGGGTCGGTGGAAATCGATCAGCCGCATCCCACCGCTCGCGCGAAAAGCGGCATTGCCGCGCAGGGTTACCTGGCGGCGGCACGCGATGCGCTTCTCGTGCCGACCGGCCGCGCCGTGCCGGCCGTGTTCGATCGCGGCACGGGCCGCGTCCGCTACTTCCATCTCCAGACCAACGGGTATTTGGGTGGAGCCGACGTGGTTGCCGTCGATGGGCAGTTTTTCAACACCACCGCCGCGTTTGCCCTGGCAAGCGGTGACCGGGTCGGCGTCGTAGGGGCGGTGGTCGCCGCGCATCCGCAGTTCGTCCTCACTTCGGACGGAAACAAACTGCTCGCCTTGGACCGCCACCACCTGCTGATCGAAAAGGAAACGATCGGCCGGAAAGGCGAGAAAAGGCTTGCGAAGACGCTGGCGCCGCCTGTCTGGACCTTGGACCTGCCCGAAGGTTTTGGGCTAAAGCCGGTCGAGCGACAGGGAGCGGAGACCCCGGCCGACAGCCGCATGGATTCGACCGAATGGGCCCGGCCTGGTGTCTTCGGCCAACCGGGCTCGCTGATCGTCGCCGGAGATCAGGCCGTCGTAGGCGGACAGAATCGGGGGGTGATCGTCGATCTCCAGCGCCGCGCTATCGTTTGGACAGCCGAGGTGGACGGCGCAGCGTGCGGCTTGGCCGTGGCCGACGGCCGGCTTTACGTAAGCACGGATCGAGGCGCGATTCATGCATTTGGAGACCAGAGCGCATCTCCGGAAAACGCCGATCCGCCCGCGCCGCCGGTGTCCGTGGATCCAAAGAGCGTCTTCTCGCAGGCAGCCGAAGAGATTCTCGCGAAGTCGGGCGTCTCGCGCGGCTACTGCCTTGACCTCGGCTGCGGAGACGGCAGGCTGATGCTGGAACTGGCCCGCCGAACGGAACTGGCGATTTGCGGCGTGGAGAAAGACCCGGCGAAGGTCCGAGCGGCGAGGGAGCTGCTGGATCGCGCCGGCCTGTACGGCACGCGGGCAGTGATCCACGAAGAGAATCCGGCTCGGTGCGGACATCCGGATTACTTCGCCGACCTGGTTGTCTCGGGACGCAGTGTCGTGAAAGGCTCGTACGCTCGGCCGGCAATGGACTTCGAGCGTTTCCAGCGGCCGTACGGAGGCGTAGCGTGTTTTGGTCCGCCCGGCGCAATGGGGAAATCGATCCGCGGCCCGCTGCCCGGCGCCGGCAGTTGGACCCATCAGAACACGGACGAAAGCAACGGCTTCTGCTCCGCCGACACCCTCGTGCGCGGGCCGCTGGAAATGCTCTGGTTTCGCGATACGGACCTGGTGATGTCGAACCGGCACGGCCGCGGGCCGGCGCCGTTGGTCGACGATGGCCGAATGTTTGTCGAAGGGCTCCACGTTCTGCGGGCCGTGGACATTTACAACGGCCGGACGCTCTGGGAATTCCCCTTGGAAGATGTTCTCCTCACGTATCACCGCGAGCACAGCATCGGCGCAGCCTGGGCGGGAAGCAACTACTGCCTGGCCGGCGGCTCCCTATTCGTCCACACCGGCAAGCGGTGCCTGCGACTGGACGCCGCATCGGGCCGCCCATTGGCCGAGTATTCTCCGCCGCCGAGACCCGACGGCAAACCGGGAACCTGGGCCTACATCGCCTGCGACGGCGATACCCTCTACGGATCGCTGGCCGACGAAGACTACCTGGTCCGCTGCTGGTCGCCCAAGTGGGACACCGGAGGGCAGTTCGTTCAATCGGTCATGCTTTTTGCGATGGACCCGCAGAACGGTGCGTTGAGATGGACATACGCTCCAAAACATTCGATTCGCAACAACGCCATCGCCATCGGCGGCGACCGTGTATACCTGATCGACCGGCCCGCCGCCGAGGTCGATCAACTCCAATATCCGCTCGCCGAGATCCGTGCCCGCGCCAAGCGACGTGCGCGCGAGGGAGGTACTTCCGAGGAAGCGGAATTTCGCGCATTGACCGAGCAGCCCATGGGCCGCCTAATGGCGTTGGACCGCCGGACCGGCGCGGTCGCCTGGTCGACGGACGAAGAGGTGTTCGGCACCCAGTTGGCAGTGAGCCGGCAACACGGTGTGCTCCTGATGTCGTATCAGCCGGCGCATCAGGCGAACCTCGATTCGGAACGAGGCGACCGCATGGCCGCGTTTGCGACGGACGGGAAGCGGCTCTGGGACGTGGCGGCAAAGTACGTCGCCCGTCCGATCCTCAACGGCCGGACGATTTACGCCGAACCGGGAGCCTGGGACCTTCTGACCGGCGAGCCTTTGCCGTTCAAGCTCGAGCGATCTTACGGATGCGGGATTCCCTGCGGATCGACGAACCTCCTGTTGTTCCGCTCGGCGACGCTGGGCTACATCGACTTGTTGCGCGGTTCGCAAACCGAAAACTACGGCGGCATCCGGCCGGGCTGCTGGGTCAACGCCATTCCGGCCGGCGGGCTGGTGCTGATGGCCGACGCAGCCAGTTGGTGCACGTGCAGCTATCTCAACCAGGCGACCGTCGCGCTGAAACCACAGTAAGGACCGGCGAATAGATCATTGTCGCTACTGGCGGAGACCGCGTGTCCTGGTGAGACGAGAGTCCTCTTTAACAATCAGGTAACCGGCTCCGACCGCCTGCCGGTTCCCCTCCGCTGATCAACCGTCGCGGCAACCGATCAGGCGGCGGCGCGATTGGTTTTGCTGCACGCGGTTCCGTCGACGAGAACCGTCAGAAGCTCCAGCGTCCGTCGCGTGGCTCCCAGTTGCGAAGCCACCAGGTCGCGGGCTCGCTCGCCCAAGCCGGCAGCGAAGCCGGGGTCTTCCAGGCAACGGCGGACGAAATCGGCCAGCTCGCCGCCGTCGCGGACGACGACGGCCGCATCCCGCTCGAGCATTGCCGCCACGATATCCCGGAAGTTGCGGGTGTTCGGGCCGAAGGATACGGCGGCTCCGTAGGCCGCCGGCTCGATCATGTTCTGACCGCCGCGGCTGCCCAGGCTCCCGCCCACAAAGGCGATCTGGGCAGTTCCCCACCAAGCGCCCAACTCGCCGACTGCGTCGACCAAAAGAACCCGAGCGGCCGGATCCGTCCCCTGCGACTCGAGCTGCGTACGCCGTTGCCATGCCACACCGGAGCGCTGCAGGATTCTGGCAACAGCGTCGAACCGATCCGGGTGCCTTGGGACGATGACCAGCCGCAACTGCGGCCAGGCATCGAGGAGTTGCCGGTAAACCTCCAGGGCGACCGACTCTTCCGGTTCCTGCGTGCTGCCTGCAAGAAAGACGATGTCACCCTCGTTGACTCCGGCAAGCGCCCGGAGCCGCTGGGTGGCCGGATTGCCTCGATCCGTTTCCGCCCCGTCATACTTCATCGAACCGGTGACTTGCACCGATCGTTGCGCTGCTCCCAGGTGACGGAACCGTTCGGCGTAGGTCTCGTCCTGTGTCGCAATACAGGCGATCTTTCGCAAAACGCCCGCGGCCAGCGGCCGTATTCTGCAATAGCCGCGAAAGCTGTGTTCGCTCAGCCGCCCGTTGATCACCGCCACCCGTGCGCCGGACTCGCCCGCGGCGCGGACTAGATTCGGCCAGAGCTCCAGCTCCGCCAGGACCAGCAACGTTGGCCGCACGCGGGCCATTGCCGCGCGAACTGCCCAGGAGAAATCCAGAGGACAGTAGAAGACCGGAAGGTGAGGGTATTTCTTCCTGGCCAGGGCCATTCCGGTCATCGTCGTCGTGGAAACAACGCACTGCCAGCCGGGTCTCTTTTCGGCGATCTCGCGCAGAACGGTGGCCAGCAGATTCACCTCGCCGACGCTGACGGCGTGGAACCAGACGCAGGGGCCGCCGGTCTCGCGCCGCGGGACCCGTCCGAGGAATTTCTCGGCGAATCCCTCACGGTATTTGCCTTTGCGGACCGCCTGATACAGCAGCCACGGGAGCGAGAAGAAGATCAGGAGGAGGTAGATGAGGTTCAAGAGATACGGCAATGCGAGGGACTCCTTTCCCGCAGGACCAGGTCCCGCTCGGCAAGCGGGACCTACCGGCATGGCCTACGCGTACTTCTTCATGCAGCACTGTTTGTACTTTTTCCCGCTCCCGCACGGACAGGGATCATTGCGGCCGATGCGTTCGTCGCGGTTGCGGATCGGCTCGGGCTTCCGGTCCGCCTGGGTGCCCTCGACGGCTGCCTCCTGCTGCTCGACGATTTCCGTCGCGCCGCGGGCTTCTTCGTGAACCGCCTCGGTTTCGGTCCAGGTGGAGCCGACGAACCGTTCGTCGAGTTGCTCCATCCGGAAGACCAGGTCGGTCACCCGTTCGCCGATCGTCAGCCACATTTGCTCGAACGTCCGCATCCCTTCGCGTTTGTATTCCACCTTGGGATCGACCTGGGCGTAGCCGCGCAGGCCGACGCTGCTCCGCAAATGGTCCATCACCAGCAGGTGGTCTTTCCAGGCGGTGTCGAGGATCTGCAGGACCAGCGCCCGCTCCATCTTCCGCATCTCGGGACGGAACCGGTCTTCGACGGCTTCGGAAAGCTTCCGCTCGAGCTGCTCGCGCTCGAGCTTCGCCATCTCTTCCGCCGGCATCTCGACGTGCAGCTTGTCGTGTATCCATTCAGCGAGCGAATCGAGCTGCCCATTGGCACGGGCCGAAACCGAGCCGGAGGGCTCTTGGTCGGCAAAGATCTCGTCGATCCGGTCGCGGACCTCTTCCATCATCGCGTGGGCCAACTCGGCCGAGTGGCGGCTCTGATCCACCAGCAAGGCACGGATCTCGTGCCGCTGCTTGTTCTTGAGATCTTCGAGCGACAGCTCCACGCCGAACCGATCGCGTGCCCACTCGGCGAGCCCTTCCCGATCGTAACGCTTGTGCCCCGCCGCATCGCGCATCGTGAAGTGGTAGAGCCCGGCCATCACCGGGAACTCGACCTCCTTCTGTTCGTACATGGTGCGAGCGCGGTTGCGCACGAGCTCCTTGAACGCCTCGGCCTCCAGGTCGCGAACCTCGTCGACGTCGATCGTGATATCGAATTTCTGACGCACCCAGACGCAGGCCGTCTGCAGGCCGAAGTCGGATTCCAGGAACCTCGCGCCGCGACCGAGATCGATCTTCTGGATCGCCTCGCGGGCTTTTTCGAGCAGAAGCTCCCCCACCTCGTCCCGCCCGACCTTCTTCAAGTCGCGGTCGCGAAGACTCAAGCCCCAGCGGGTGTTCGCACCCTTCGCCAACGCCTCCCAGTTCCACTCGCTTGCCTCTTCGTCCTCCGGGAGGTTCTCGTCAATCAGTTCGAGCACCTGGCCCTCGGCCATCCTCTCGGCCTCGTCTTTGGCGAACGCTTCGGCTTCCTGGAAACTCATATTCCGGAAGTCGCGGGCGTCGAACTCCACGGAGAGCTGCTTGCCGCCCCACTGGGCGAACGACTCCGTCCCGTAGTCCCTGTCAAGGAACTGGCTCAGGTAGCGTTCGACCTGGGCATCAATCATGTCAAGGATCAACTGCTTGCAGTCGCCGCCGTCGAGGATGGCCTGGCGGTAGGAATAGACCCGCTTTCGCTGCTCGTCCATGACTTCGTCGTATTCGAGCAGGTTCTTGCGGATCTCGAAGTTGCGTTCCTCCACCTTCTTCTGGGCTCCTTCGATGCGCCGCGAGACCATGCGGCTCTCGATGGCCTGGCCCTCCTCCATGCCGAGGCGCGTCAGCACGTTCTTCACCCATTCGCCGGCGAAGATCCGCATCAGGTCGTCTTCGAGAGAAAGGTAGAAACGGCTGGATCCCGGATCGCCCTGGCGGCCGCAACGCCCGCGGAGCTGCAGGTCGATGCGGCGGGCTTCGTGGCGTTCGGTGCCGAGGATGTGCAGCCCGCCCATGGCCGCGACCGCGCGGCCCTCGGTTTTCATTTGCTCGCGCTGTTCGATTTCGTTGACCAGCGCGTCCCACTCCTGCTGCGGGACGTCCAGACGCGTCGGGTACTTCTCGTGCAAAAGCGCCCACGCCATCGCCTCGGGGTTGCCGCCCAGGATGATATCGGTTCCACGGCCGGCCATGTTCGTCGCGATCGTCACGGCGTTCTTTCGCCCGGCCTGGGCAACAATCTCCGCCTCGCGCTGGTGGTGCTTGGCGTTGAGCACCTGGTGCTTGATTCCTCGCTTGAGAAGCTTTTCCGAGATCAGTTCGCTTTTCTCGATCGACACGGTGCCGACGAGGATCGGCCGGCCCTTGCGCTGGATCTCGCGGATCCGGCTCCGCGGGATCGTCTCGCGCTCCTTGCTCCCCTTCGGCTGGAACACGATCGCCTCGTCGTCCTCCTTGAGGATCGTGCCCCAGAGTTGCTCCTCCTCTTTCTCGAGGGCGATGACGTCCCACTTGTGGATCCGCTCGATTTCTTCGACGATCGCGTCGTATTTCTCGCGATCGGACCGGTAGATGACGTCCGGGTGATTGACGCGATAAAGTTCCTTATTCGTAGGAATGGCAATCACGTCCAACTCGTAGATCTTCCAGAACTCGGCGGCTTCCGTCATGGCCGTGCCGGTCATGCCGCAGATCTTGTCGTAGAGCTTGAAGAAGTTCTGAAGGGTGATCGTGGCGAGAGTCTGATTCTCCTCCTTGACGCGGACGTTTTCCTTGGCCTCCACTGCCTGGTGCAGACCGTCGCTCCAGTTCCGGCCCGGCATCAGCCGCCCGGTGAACTCGTCGACGATCACCACCTCGCCGTTTTGGACCACGTAGTTCACGTCGCGCTTATAAAGGTGGTGGGCCTTGAGCGAATTGTCGATCAAATGCGGCCACTCCATATGCCCGGCGGTGTAGAAGCTCTCCACACCCGCCAACTCCTCCGCTTTCCGGACCCCTTCGTCGGTCAGATGCGCGCTGTGTTCCTTCTCGTTCACCTCGAAGTGCACGTCGCGCTTGAGCTGACGCGCGATCCGGTCGGCCATGCGGTAGCGGTTGACGTCGTCGTGGGCCGGGCCCGAGATGATCAGCGGCGTCCGGGCCTCGTCGATCAGGATGTTGTCGACCTCGTCGACAATGGCGTAATGAAGGTGGCCCTGCGACTGCTGGTATTCCTTGGGATAGCGGTTGTCGCCCTTGGCGGCCGGGCGCATGTTGTCGCGGAGATAGTCGAAGCCGAATTCGTTGTTGGTGCCGTACGTGATATCGCAGTCGTAAGATCGCTGCCGCTCGGCCGTGTTCATCCCGTGCTGAATGTTGCCGACCGTCAGGCCCAGCGACATGTACAAGGGCCCCATCCATTCCATGTCGCGGCGGGCGAGATAGTCGTTCACGGTGACGACGTGCACACCCTTGCCCGTCAAAGCGTTCAAGTACGCGGGCAAGGTCGCGACCAGGGTCTTTCCCTCGCCGGTAACCATTTCCGCGATCGCTCCGCTATGCAGGACCATTCCCCCGAGAAGCTGGACGTCGTAGTGCCGCATGCCCAGCACCCGGCGGCCCGCCTCCCGGCAGACGGCGAACGCCTCGATCAGAAGATCATCCAGCGTCTCCCCGGCGGCCAGCCGCTTGCGAAACTTGTCGGTCTGCTCGCGGAGTTCTGCATCGGTCCATTCCTGCAGCTTCGCCTCGCGGGCATTGATCGCCACCACTCTCGGCTGAAGCTTGCGGACGTAGCGAGCATTCGACGAGCCGAACATCGCCGTGATGCTACGCTCGATTCCCGTCGCCAAGCCGCCGAAGGCATCGCTGACGACTTCAAACGCACGTTCAAGAATTTCCATGACGCGAATACTATCTAAAAGGGTGGAGGAGAAAAACGGACCACCCTGAGGATACCCGGGAGGGTGAACATTTCCTGGCAGACCCGCGACGCTGCTGACTCGAGCAGGTGCTGCGGTGGGCGCAACCGATTCCAACAAAGCAATTTATATATTGCAGTACGACCCGTCAATAAGGGTTGTTCGTAGGATGCCTCCCATCGGGAGGGGTACGGCAGTTCGCCGTGATAAAAAAGGGACCGGCACCGCAAGCAATCATGGATGATGGGACCGAAGATACAAGGCCCCGCGGGGCCAGCTCCCTTCTCATCAGGCCAGCACTGCCCCGTCTCCGATTGCCCTTGCGACCCTTCGGGGGTACCATCGGGGTACGACTGGTGGAATCGGCATGTAGTCTGTGGGGCGAGGCGCCGTTGAAAACCTCCTCATCTAAAAGAGATATCGCTGGAAAACTGCTCTTCTTGGGAACAGGGACTTCGCACGGCGTCCCCACGATTGGCTGCGAGTGCACAACGTGCACCAGTCCGAATGCCAAGAATCATCGAACTCGCTGCTCCGTGATTCTTGGCCTCCCGGGCGGAACGCTCCTGGTCGACACGTCGCCGGAGCTGCGAATCCAACTACTTCGGGAGCGAATCGGGATTGTCCATGCGGTGCTCTACACGCATGCCCATGCCGACCACCTGTTCGGGCTGGACGACCTTCGTATTTTCCCCAGCTATCTGGGCCACGAGTTGCCGGTCTACTGCGAGGCGCCCGTCGAGGAGACTATCCGCCGGTCGTTCGCCTACGTGTTCGACCCGGAAACCGAGAGGTATCCGGCCGGCGGGATCCCTAAGCTCGCCTTTCACCCCATCGAATTGGGACCGGTCGGAATCCTTGGTGCAACGCTCACCACGTTTCGCCTCTGGCACGGCCGCTATGGGGTGCTGGGGTTTCGCATCGGCGACGTCGCCTACTGCACCGACACGAAAGTCATTCCGCCCGAGAGCGAATCGCTCCTGACGGGCCTGAACGTCCTGATCCTGGACTGCCTTCGGCCGGAGCCGCACCCAACGCACATGTCGCTGGAGGAGGCCGTCGCCGCGGCACGTCGCCTGGGCCCGCGACGCACGCTCTTCACCCATATCTCGCATCGGCTCGAGCACGAGGCGACCAACGCGGTGCTTCCCCCGGCAATGGAACTGGCCTATGATGGTCTGACGATACCGTTGGGGCTTTGGTAATCGGCCCTGAATTGTGGAGAATACGATGCTCTACGCCGTTATCATGGCTGGCGGTTCCGGCACACGGCTGTGGCCGGAGAGCCGCTCCGGGCAGCCCAAACAACTGCTGAGGATCCAAGGCGAGCGAACGATGCTCCAGCAGGCGGTCGACCGGCTGGGCGAGTTGGTTCCTCCCGAGCGGATCCTGATCGCGACCACCGAGCAACTCGCCGATCGCGTGTACGACCAGGTCTCCCACCTGCCGCGCGAGGCGGTTCTGGCGGAGCCCTGCCCGCGAAATACCGCTCCCTGTATCGGCCTGGCCGCGATCCGCGTTCTCCGCGAGGATCCGGAGGGCACGATGGCCGTTCTGCCGGCCGATCAGGTCATCGAGCCGGACGACCGCTTCCGCGATGCGCTCCGGCTGGCCGAGGCGCTGGTCGAAGAAGATTCCGAGCGGCTGATCACGTTCGGCATCCGGCCGACGTATCCGTCGCAGTCGTTCGGCTATATCGAGCAGGCGGAGCGGCTGGACGGCCCGGTGGCCGCTCAAAGCACGACCGGCGTGCACCGCGTTGCCAGGTTCCACGAGAAGCCCGATGCGGAAACCGCAGCAGGCTACCTTGCGGCGGGCAACTATCTCTGGAACGCCGGGATTTTCGTGTGGAAAGCCCGGACCGTCATGGAAGCACTGGCCCGCTACGAACCGGGGGTGCATGCCCGTTTAGCATCGATTTCCCAGGCGGTCGGCCGAGCAGAGTTCCACGAGGTCCTCACGCGCGAGTTTGCGGTGATCGACAAGGTCTCGATCGATTACGCGGTGATGGAACGCGCCCGCAAGGTCGTCGTGATCGAGGCTTCGTTCGACTGGGACGACGTCGGAAGCTGGAGGGCTCTGGAGCGGCTTCGTCCACCGGATCCGCGCGGCAACGTGCTGGACGCCGCAAAATCCATCGAGATCAACTCCTCCGGCACCATTGCTCGATGCCAGGAGCCCAACCATGCCCTGGTCCTCGTCGGTGTCAAAGATCTCGTCGTGGTGGCCACTCCCGATGCGACCCTGGTCGCCGATAAGAACAGCGAAGAGTCGATCCGCCAGGTGATCGAAGAGCTCAAGGCGCGAGGGTGGACGGAGTATCTGTAGTTACCTTTCCCTCACTGTAACCGTTCACGCCCACGGCCGGGGACTGGTCCATTTTTCGGCCAGTTGATGTATTTTGGTGCCAAGAACATTGGCCGAAAACATGGACCTGTCCCCCTCTCTTCCGCCCCGTGAACGGTTACCCCTCACTTGTCGAGATGAAAGGGGTTGCCCTTGCCTCGCAACGCTTCCAACGGGGTCTCCTTGCCGTACAGCTTGATCAAATTCCAGGCTCCGTGAAGATCGGTAAGAAGACACTCGAAGACGTCACCCAACTGCACGTTGCGGTTCCGCAAGTGCTCCTTCTCGAATACCTCTCGCAGATAGACCCCGTAGTAGTTGCAGACCTCAAAGGGCACGAAGCTCTGTTTGTCTGTCGGCCTTGCACCTGCGGGCTTCTGCGCTTTCTTCGTTTCCTGCTTCCCCGACCTCTTCGCCGTGTCTTTCTTCGCGGCCTCCTTCTTGGTCTTCTTCTTGGCCATGATCTCCGGCTCCAGCTTCTAGCGTCTTGGCCCTTGCCCACCAATGAAACCCAACACTAAGAGCCTATCCCAAAACCTCGCCAGGACAAATGGGACCGGCACATTTTGCTCCGAAGACTCCGCAAAGTGAGCCAATCCCCAGCGGTTTTGGGAATAGCCTCGAAGCCGGATCTTCCCGGCTTCCACCAACCCACCCGGCGAAGGGGTTTCGTTGCAGCTTTTTCAGTCACAACCGAATCATCCTTGATCGGCCATTGCTTACTTGAGCGGCAACCCGCTCGCTAACAGAACCGCCTCTTGCACCGCCAGGTCGTGCTCGGTCGGATACGGATGCTCCATCTCTCCGCGGACGATGCGGGCCAGTTCGATGAGTTGCTCGTCGTAGCGGCCGGGCATCTCGGGCAGGTCCACTTCGTGGTAGCCGCGAGGGAACTGCCCCTTCGGTTTGCTAAGAGTGAGGGTCAATCGCGGTGGCTCGAGCGGCAGGATCGACGCCGTTCCCTCGTCGCCCGCGACGACGAACTGCCGGCGCCGCCCGCCGTCGGCCTCGACCACCGTCGCGCGGATCGTGGCGATTGCCTGAGGATATTCGAAGACGGCGAGCTGCGTGTCGGCCAGGCTGTCGATCTCGGGATGGCTCGCGCGGGCGAAGGGAGTCACCTTCTCGGGTCTTCCAAGGACCCGCACGAGCGAATCGATCAGGTGGCAGCCCAGCTCGAACATCGTCCCGCCGGGATAGGGCAGCATCGGCTTGCGGGCGTCGGGCGAGCTGAGCTTGCCCATCACGCCGTGGACTTCCGTGATCCGCCCCAGCCATCCGTCCTCGGCCGCGCGGAAGCAGAACTGGAACGCCGGGTTGTTGCGGAACATGTAGCCCATCTGCACCGTGAGCCCCCGCCGCTCGGCTTCCCCAAGAATCCGGCGAAACGCCGAGAGCGACTCGCCCGCCGGTTTGTCGAGATGGATGTGCATCCCGGCGTCAATCGAGCGTCCGGCGGCCGGCAGCAGGTCGCACACCCGGGTTTCCACGGCAACCGCCTTGAGCCCCGCGGTGCCCAGCAGTTGCTCTTCCGTCATCCAGGTAAGGCCGCGGTAGATCGGATGGTCTTGCCACTGCCTGCGAAGCGCCTCGTCGGGCTCGACGACGCCGACGACCTCATAATGGTCTGCCAGCTTCCTGAGCGTGGCCATCTTTCCGCCCGCGTGCGCGTGCCCCACGCCGATCTGGCCCACCTTGATCTTCGGAGGCGCGGCCGCACAAGCCGGCCCGGGGCCAAAGCACACCGAAGCGGTCGCTGCCAGACCGGTCCCGGCCAGTTGTTTCAGAAACGTGCGCCGCTGGTTGATACCCATAGTAACCTCGCCTATCCCGTTGTCCGTCGGTAGTGTCCCCCCAAAGGCTGCTTAGAAAAGGACTGCCTACTCAGCGTGGGATTCGCGTTCAGCACGGTGCAAAATACCTTCTACCTCTCCCCTCATCCGGCAGGCTCCGCGGGACACCGCGTCTACAATTCAACGATTGTGTTGACGTACTGCCGTTCCCGCCTCGAAATCGCCGGGAGAACCACCGATGTTCTTCTTTTCCAGCAGACTTGGCTGTGTCGGATCGATCTTGATCTCCGTGATCCTCACACTCCTGCTGATCTTCCTCCTGCGCTGACGCGATTCAGCCTCGTGCCAGTCTTTCCGCTTCCTGCCGGTACCGAGTGACGCGATTCCGGAATACCTTCTTCCGCGGCTTGCTCTTGGAAATGCGAACCAGGTTCTCGTACTTCTTCGCCAGCGCCAGTTTGACTTCCGCGAGATGGTTGCTCTTGGCGGCCTTGCTCATCTGAGTTCTCCGTAGTGGCAAATCGACAAAACCAAAACCGGCGGGCAATTCCCGCCCGACAACGACTGTTCAATCGGCAGCGGCGGGACCGGTCTTCTTTCCCACCCCCCGCTGCATCAGTTGTTTCAATTCGCCCAAGTGGCCTTCATAGACACCGCGAGGGCTCGTGTTGTGCTTCTTCGCCAACGACGCGGCCATTCCCACCACTTCGCCCATCATGCCGGTCGTCTTCTGCACGCGAACCGTTCCCAGCGCGACGTGGGTGACGCTGATGTTCCGCCCCGCCATGAACAGGTTCGAAACATTCTGCGAGTAAAGACAACGGTAAGGAATTGCGTACGGCTCGATCTTCTTGCTCTTGGCGATCGAGCGGAATTCCTCGCCCGGAAAATGCTTGCTGTTCTCGGGCGATGGATAATGCAAATCGATGCCCCAGGTGCACGTCACGCCGGCATCCGGCCATTGCCGACCGCTTTCGATGTCCTGCTGCTGCAAGACGACGTCGCCCATCAGCCGTCGCGATTCCCGCTTGCCTCCCACATACGCCACCCACGCCAGCCGCCAATTGGCGTACTTCGCCTTGTCGGCCGCATGGTTCTTCAAGAAGGACCAGTTGCCGTACGTCACTCGCAGGGCATGGTCGCGGATCCGCTCGAACTCGGCGATCTGGTCCTGGTTCAAACCGGCTTCCCAGTCCCAATCGCCTCGCGTCATCCGCTGGCATGTCTCCTCGGAAAACTCCAGCGCCCAGGGACAATCCGGAAACTCGACCGGGCCATTTTCTTCTACGGCGTACCACTGCACCGAAGTGCCCATCACCATCCGGTCGGCCTCCTCCGGCGCCAACGACTCGCCGGTCTCCGCGCGCCCCTCGCGCCCGACGCGGTAGTAGGCACCCGCCAGGTGGCCGATTGTGCCGTCGCCCGTGCAGTCTGCAAACAAAGCCCCGGGGAATCTCCGCTCGCGACCGTCGCGGATATTCTTGCCGATCACGGCGGTGATGCGGTCCCCTTGGGTCTCCACCGCGATCGCGTGCGTATTGAGAAAAACGTGGATGTTGGGTTCCGCCTCGACGACGGCCAGCTTCTTGTCGTCGCAGTAGTTCGACGGCGGACCGGCGTTATGGATCTTCTTCTCCGGATGTTTTTCGATCACTTCCAGCACCCGGCGGCTCTCGGGTCGGTCGGGATACTTCTTCGCCGCCCACAGATCCCAATGTCCGATCGGCCCGATTTCCGCCACCACCTCGCCGAGAGCCGGATACGGCTCCTGGTGGATATGGCCCGACAGCCCGACCCGGACTTCCGAACTGTTATTTCCGCCGAGTACCGGCCGGTCCTGGATCAGCGCCACCGAAAGCCCCAGCCGTGCCGCCGAGATCGCCGCGCAGGTGCCGGCGATCCCTCCGCCGGTAACCACCAGGTCGAACCGCCCTGCCTCGGGCGGCGAAGTCGGAAGCCCAATCTGCACGCGGCGAAACGAATTCAGCTCTTCCGTCGAATTCGGCGGAACGAAGCCGGGGTCCGCTGCCAGGACAATCCCGTCGCAACGGCCGTCGAATCCCGTCAGATCGTCGAGCGCCAGCCGGACTTTCGGCCCCTCAAGCTCCACGCTCCCGCCATCCTGCCAATGCCATTGCTCGCCTTCGGTTCCAAAGGTCGTCGCCAGCGCCCGGCCGTCGACCAGCAGCCGAAACCGCCCCGGTGCCGGCGAGCCACCCCAGGGAGCGATCCAGTCGCGCGTACGAACCCAGACCCGGTACTTGCCCGGCTTCGGCACGTCGACCGTCGCAACGGCGTCCTCCACCGGCGTCCCCAGTCCGTGTGCCAGGACGAACGGCGACCCCATTTGCCCCATTGCCTGCTGGTCGATTACCCAGCCGCCCAGCTCCTGAAAGCTCTCCGCCTCAACGAAAACGATCCCTGGCTGAGCAGCCGCAACCGGCGTCTCGGCCCCCTCACCACTGCTGATCATGGCAACTCCCCAGGCAATCATCCCGAACGCCACCTGGCAACGGCGCAAATCAAACATAACGCAGCCCCCTCCTCGCTGGCCATAGTAGAAACCACTCGTAACACCATCCTATTCACGCCGCGCCACGCCTGCAACCGCCCCGCACCGCGCGGCACGGACGAATCAGGGCCTCGGCCTGGGGCGTGGACGCTATTCCGCTCGTAACCGTTTACGCCCACGGCCGGGGACCGGTCCATTTTTCGGCCAACTCGGGTGTTCTGGCGTCAAAGACCTGGGCCGAAAACATGGACCTGGCCCCCTCGCTTCCGCCCGGCGCGGCGTAAGCGATCCGGCCTTGATTGTCCCGTTACTCTACGAGATGATTGCGATCGGACTGGTGTGGCGTGACGGGACCGTAAACTTGTCCTGGCGCAAAGAAGGGCGTAGCAGAACCGCCGAACATCCTCAAACACCCTGGAGTTATCATGCTGCCGGCAAGTCCAAGAACCTGGGCCTCTCTGTTTCCGCTAGATCCGGGCCAAGGGACCGTGATCCGTACGCCGCCCGGCGAGGGCCATGGGTATTGGGCCGGCGCGCCCGGGGTGACGTACGACCCGGCCTCCGGCGAGATTCACCTGGTCTATCGACTGCGGCGTCCCCGCGGGGTCGAGCCCGACCGCGGGGCCGAGATCCGCGTCGCCCGGAGCCGCGACGGTGTGATTTTCGACGATGTCTGGACCGGGACCAAGGACCTCTTGAATACGACCAGCATCGAGCGGTGCGCCCTGGTCCGCGGTGAGTTCGGCTGGCGGATGTACGTGAGCTTTGTGGACCCGGCGGATTGCCGCTGGATGATCGGCCTGGTCGAGGCGGATCGGCCCGAGGCGTTCGATCTGAGAAGCCTGCGCCCCGTGCTCAAGGCGGCCGATACCCAGACCGAAGGCGTGAAGGACCCCTTCATCTTCGAGTTGGCGGGGCTGATCCACATGGTCGTCAGCTACGCCGCCCGCGCCGCCGAGGCGCCGCCCGAACAGATGCACGGCACGCACGACGCCTTCAACACCGGGCTGATCCGTTCCGCCAGCGGGCTGGCCACCAGCAGCGACGGTATCGATTGGCAGTGGGA
This sequence comes from Thermoguttaceae bacterium, assembly GCA_040768665.1. Classification (GTDB taxonomy): domain Bacteria; phylum Planctomycetota; class Planctomycetia; order Pirellulales; family Thermoguttaceae; genus JABWBD01. The sequence goes on along the minus strand of JAXGMN010000020.1, from coordinate 1,450 downwards.
AGGCCCGATCCTCATGCCCACGCCCGGTGCCTGGGACGCATACGCCGCACGGATCGGTACCCTCTGGCGGCAGCCGCCGGTGTGGCTGGCGCTGTACGACGGGTCGGCCGACGTGAAAGAGAACTACGAGGAGCGCTGCGGGCTGTGCTACAGCTTCGACCTCCGCAGGTTTCATCGCATCAGTCGCAACGGTCCGCTGTGGAACACGCCGCACGGCAGCGGGGCCATTCGCTACTTCGACGTGCTCCGGCTCCCCGATGCCAGGTATGTCTACTACGAGATGGCCCTGCCCGACGGCAGCCATGATCTGAGAGTGGCGAAGATCCCCGGTGCGACCGGCGAAGCGGAGTAACCGGCCCAAGGAAGAGCCTTTCCCAAAACCGTCGGGGACTGGCTCATTTTGCGGAGTCTTCGGAGCAAAATGTGCCTGTCCCCTTATTCCCGGCCGGCTGATCGCTGTCGTTTGTCCTCGGAAGCAAGCCAATGGAACCAATTCGCAACGCCAACTCGACCTTGCCCGTTACCCAGCTTCGGACCCAGCGATTGCTCCTTCGGCAGTGGCGGGCAAGTGACCGGGAACCGTTTGCCGAGATGAACGCTGATGCGCGGGTGATGGAGTTCTTTCCCAATCGGCTGTCACGAAGTGAGAGCGATGCACTGGTGGTTCGCATTCAGAAGCACTTCGAGGAACACGGATTCGGCTTATGGGCTGTCGAAATCCCCCAGGTGACGCCGTTCGCGGGGTTCATCGGATTGTCAAAGCCTCGGTTCGCAGCACACTTCACTCCATGCACTGAGATTGGCTGGCGACTGGCAGCCGAGTACTGGGGGTGTGGCTTCGCCACAGAAGGCGCTCGCGCAGTGCTCGATTGCGCGTTCCGTTCAATACACCTTGCCGAAGTGGTTTCGTTCACGCCGAAGTGCAACCATCGTTCGCGACGGGTCATGGAACGGATTGGCATGAGCTATAGCTCGGATGATGACTTTGACCATCCCTTGATTCCTCCAGGTGACAAACTTTCGCATCACGTTCTCTACCGGGCAAATCGTTACCCGCCGGCGGACGCATGACTGGCGGCCGACAGGAGTTTGAGTTACCACGGTTGGCTCGGGGTGCGCAACCGTTCACGGGTGGTCGGGGACTGGTCCATTTTTCGGCCGCTGGAAGCATTTCGGCGGCAAAGATCTCGGCCGAAAACATGGACCTGTCCCCCTCTCTTCCACCCCGTGAACGGTTACCTTGCACTCCAACCGATGCAGTTGGTACTCCGTCACCTGCGGCCGGGTCTCCGGCAATTCCCAAACCTGGTGCCGCAACGGCTCAAGGTCGCTGCCCGAGAGTTTGGCGGCACAGCGGCGGCATTCAGTCGGCTTCAGCGGATGCACTTCGTTGCACTGTTCGCTCGGAATCAGCGGTCGCTCGTGCTTGGGATGGCCGGGCTGGCCGCCA
>JAXGMN010000019.1:0-241011 GCA_040768665.1 Thermoguttaceae bacterium | reverse complement strand
CCAACCCCCGTTTGGTCGGGGCGATTTATGTCTTGGACACTTCCATTCCCATCGCAGCCATGAGCTTTTGGATATCTTCCCACACCTGGCGCTTCGCCGGCGGGTTCCGCAACACGTACGCGGGATGATATGTGCAGACAACCCGGATGCCTTGGTAGTCGAGAAACCGGCCACGAAGCCGCCCGATCGTCTCGGTCGTGTCCAACAGGTTCTGCGCGGCGACGGCTCCCAGGCAGCAGATGAACTCGGGCCGGATGATCTCGAGTTGCCGGTCGAGGTACTCGCGGCAGTTGGCGGCCTCGATGGGCAACGGATTGCGGTTTCCCGGGGGCCGGCAGCGGAGGATGTTGAGGATATAAACGTCGGATCGCTTGATTCGCATCCCTTTTTCAATAATGTCGGTCAGCAACTGGCCGGCACGTCCCACGAACGGGATCCCTTCGCGGTCTTCGTCGGCCCCGGGCGCCTCGCCCAGAAACGCAAGTCTTGCATGGGGATTGCCGACGCCGAAGACGGTCTGCGTTCGGGTGGTCGCCAACTCGGCACAACGGACGCACGCCGCCACCTTCCGCTGGACCTCCGCCAATGCGGCCGCGCGATCGCCTGTTTCCACGGGCGCGGGACGATCGGCGGCGGGCAGGCTGGGGGCGGCCGGAGATGGTCCGGCGGCAGGGGACGCAGCAGAGACCGCGGGGGTCGACACGGCAGGACGTTGAACCGCGGGCGGTCTGGCGACGTGGGTGAGACCCGCTCTTTGGAGTCCCTCCAGCTTCTGAACGGCGATGCGAATGGCCTTGTCTCGAGGCGACTGGCTCTTCCGTGCCATGGAAACGATCTTTCTGAGGTAATGGCGATTTCTGACCATTACCAGTGTAGCCGTCGGATTCCTGGTGGTCCACGGTTGCACGAGGGGGCGAACGGTTATGGTGAATCCTCGGTGCTCTGGATTTGCGTCCTTTTGGCCAGTTCGTGCACCTTGTCGACGACGAGCTTCTCAACCGAGGGTGCAAAGGGTCCCGGAAACGTCGTGTAAGTCATGGCGCCCCCACCTTCGTACCCGCCCTCTTCGAGCACCCGGAGCGAAGGCAAATAGCCAAATACGTCGTTCGAGTAACCGGCGACCCAGACCACAGCGCCGGCGAGTTCGGACTTCAGCCGCAACGAATAATCGACCACGACTTCGCCGGGAAGAGCGACCAGGATCAGGTCGTCGCCGAACCGGACCACCTGAACCGGGACCGGATACGCCGTGCGAATCTTTCCGGTCTCGTCCAACTCCGCAAGCAGCGTTTCAGCATGCTGGCGCTCCCACTTGTTCTTGGACTGCGATTCTTTTTCGAGTTGCTCCCGGCTGGGCGGAGTCGCGAACTCGAGAACCACGTCTTCCAGCGCCGCACGCAATGGGCCATGAACCGGCGTGGCGTTCGTCTCAAGTGCGGTTTCTACCGCGTTGGCCAGCGCGTGGCCGTGCTGCTGGCAAAGCTCCAGCTCGCGGCGGGGATAGGGGTTCTGATCGCCCCCGCAGCCCGCCAGGAACACGGCGGTTACCCCGGGGTGGGCCGCTTCCAGGTAACGCCTGGCGAAGCCGGAATAGTCGCCGCAGAACTGGTAGAAGCCCAGCGTGGTCGAATGGCATGCGTAGCCGAACAGCACGGCAGCCGGCTTGCCGTCCGCGCCTTTGACTTGCAGCACGGGAACCTGGTGATCGACCGGCCCATCGGGATAGGGGTGGTTTCGGAATCCGGTTTCCGTGGGCGTTCGCCGGTTCATGGCAAAGCCCGCGCGCGCATAGGTATAGCTCAGCGAGGCGGGCGCGAGATCGCCGAGGGCCTGGCCGACGACCGCGACGAGTTTCTCGCGAAGCCTCGCAAGGTACTGCTGCGTTTGCTCCGCCTGTTCTCTTGGCATGTACGTCGTGTTGGCTCGCACAACGGGACCGCAGTGGGTGTGGGACGCGTTCAACAGAAGCGATTTCGCCGGGAGCTGGAATTTCTGGGATACCTCTTTCTCCAGCCAGTTGCGGAGATCCCTTGGAACGCCGATCAGATCGAGTGCGACGATCACGAGGCGAGCGCCGTGGCTGTCCTCGAGTGCCAGCGCTGTGGCGTTCAAATCATGGACCGCGCCTTCGGAGGGCTTGTCGCGCGACGCATAGCCGGCCATCCACATCGGCGCCTCCGGCGTGATCACGACCGAAGCCGTGCCGGCCTTCCACTCAACCTTGGCGTCGCTTGCCCGAGCCTCCGCCGCGCAGCACGGCAACGTCGTGTCCAAAACCCACACCAACAAACACGTCTGAACTACTATTCGGCCGAGCATGGCAACCCCTCTCTTCCGCCCCGTGAATAGTTACATTTGTAGAGTCCGCGGAGCCTTGAGTAAACCGACAGAACTGAGGATAATTCTCGCCGGTGTCGGCGGGTAGAAACAACCCCTCCGCGGAGGCTGTTGTGGGGATCCTCCTTTTATATCTGGTGGGCACGCCTATTTCCTTCTTGGGCATCCCTTTGCAGGTCTGCGTGATTGGAGTATCATCTAGATCGTGTGGTCAGCAGCACCGCTGCGGTTTAGTGGGCCGTTCGTATTCGTAATCAACCCGCTCCGGATGCTCCTTGCTCGCTGGGATCGGCACACGCGTCTCGCCGATAAGGATTGATCGAGAAATAAGTGTCAGGAACCATTTGCCGGAAACCGGCCCTTCGGGTGCTTCGCACAAATGGTTCCTGACACTTTTTTCTCGAACGTTGCTAAGTTGCACTGGTTTTTCGTCCATGCACACGACGGGGCAGTTGGGATCGTAGGCTTTTTCCTACGTTTCCAGCACTTCCTCCATGTTGGCAACAAACTCGCCGTCGGCGTCGGGAGGGATCACCCAGTACTCGATTCTCCGCTTGGTCATACCGTTTTTTTAGCGGCTGCCGGACCGTCTCAGGGCTGATCGATTCCACGATCTTCAGCGCACACACGTATCAATCTGCCAACCCTCCGCCAAAAACATTTTTCTTGTCAGCCTCTCTCCAGCCGACTTTTTAGACACCCGACTTCCGGGCTGTGCGAACTTACGCGCACAGCCTCCCTCACAACTCCAACCCGAGCAACTGCTTATAGCCACGCGCCTCGCCCAAGTTCAAAGCTGAAAAACACGCCTTGGCGAAAAACTCACCGCACTCCCACGTCGCCGCTGAACAATCTTTCCGCCTGGCCTGGAAAGTCGCTTGACAGCCCGCGCCGCAACGATTATCTTGGGATGGAATACTAAACGTATGAACACAGATCTTTGACAATTCGATTAACGGACTCAATCCTCCGCCCAACCGTTCACGCGGCGGCTGGGGACTCGTCCATTTTTCGGCAGGCCGACGCCATGTGGCAGCAAGGACCCCGGCGCGCGGGCGAATGAGGTTCGACAGCGAGCGCTGGTCAACGACAACCATTTCGGGCCCCCTGCCGCCTCGCGCGGCAGGAGCCCAAGGTTGCGCGGCTAGCGCGCACGCGCGAAAAGACGACGCCTGGCCGGAAGAATTCCCCCCTCGTCCCCCAGAAGCGCGTGGCCACCAAACACCCTCGGTTTTGAGAAATCGAGAACTTGGGCACCACAGCCGCCAGACCGCGAAATCCCTTGGACAAGCCATGTTTCGTCGGTAAGAATGGCTCAGGCGTTCACCGCCGAGTGATCGCAAGATCAGTCCAGTAGAGCCCGTTGAAAAAGGGAACCGGCTCTGCAACTGATGGTGGGTTGACCATATGATAGGTACAAGATGTTGCGGTGCCTGGCCCCTTTTCAGCAGTCACCGGGTCCCGCTCGGCAAGCTCGTCGTTCTACACAAGTCCTGCATTTTCTAGCTGGCGAACCTTTGGCCCCTGCCGCACGAGGCGGCAGGGGGCCGGAAGTGCGTTGGAGGACGCGTGCTAGCTGGCGAACCTCGTTCACCCGTGGCACGAGGCCACGGGGGTCCTGGAGAAGTGTAGGACGACGAGCTCGGCAAGCGGGACCTACCGGCGGAGTTTTTTCAGAAATCATCGAGGAGCAGCTATGAAGTCTATGCCAGTGATCCTATCCCTAATCGCCCTTGCCTTCCTGAGCCTGGCCCGCCCTGCCGTGGCCGAGCCGCTCTCGCCTCAACCCCGCGCAGCGTGGCTGCAACATTGCCGCGAAGTGGCGCAGCACCCGTCGCTGGTGCAGTTCTACACGTTCGATCCGCTCGACTCGAACAAGCCGATCCCAAGCCTTGCCGGCAAAGGCGGCGAGCTGATCTACCAGGCGAGCCCGCCCCAAGGCAGCAAGCCCCAACCGCCGGCGATCGTCGAGGGTCGGTGGGCCGGCAAGAAGGCGGTGCGGTTGGACGCCGGTTGCCTGCTGGGCCCTTCACCGCGGCTTTCTGATAAGAGCCTATCCCAAAACCGCGAGGGGAGGGGACAGGCACATTTTGCTCCGAAGACTCCGCAGAATGAGCCAGTCCCCGACGGTTCTGGGATAGGCTCTGAAGGCTTCACGGTCGAAGCCTGGATTCGCGTCGAAGGAGTCGGTTCGCTCCGCGGCAACAACGGCGCGACCAACGGCACACTGCTCGCCTTGGGCAATGGCTACTGGGAAGGCTGGCGGATCACGGTGAATTATCCGAACAAAACGCTGGGGTTTGAAATCGGCCGGCCACAGCCCTCCCACTCGGTCGGAATCCGAACCGCTCCGATCACCGACCGCGTCTGGCACCATCTGGCCGCCACGTGGGACGGCCGCAAGATGACGCTCTACATCGACGGGATCCCCGGCGCGGGCGAGCACTCCGGCCCGCTGACGATGCCCGCTCAGAAGGCGGCCTTCCGCATCGGTTATGCGAACGCCGGAATCGGCTCGGTCATTCTCGAGGTCGACGAAGTTGCCGTGTTCGACCGCGCCCTTTCGGCCGCAGACGTCGTCCGCCACGCCTGTTTCGATTCGCCGGGCGCTGAAAGTCGTCGCGAAGCTGCAGGCGGCCGCCTCGCTGCTGGCGGAAAACCGTCACCGTGCCGCGGGGAGCGAACTCGTCGAGATCCTCGGCACCCCGGAGTTGCCCCAGCGCTATCGGGCTTTGGCCGTGCCGATGCTGGCGAACGTGCTCCGGCAGTCGCCGATCCACTCCCTCTCACCGAAAGCGGCGGAGTTGATGCTCGCCATGCCGGAGATCTCGCCGGCGGAACGCACCAATCTGCGGCTGGCGGCTGCGCATGGGCTTTTCCTGGCGGGCGATCATGCCGCGGCCCGCGCGGCTTACGGCAAACTGCTCGAAGAGGCGGACCTTCCCCCGTACGTCCGCGGCGTAGCGCAGTCGCGGCTTGCGCGGACCTACTACGCCGAGCGAGATTGGGCTTCAGCGAAGGCGGCCTACGCCGCGCTTACCAAGATGAAAGACGTGCCGCCGCATCTGAATTGGGAAGCCCGGCAGCGTCTCGGCGAGCTCGCCCGGGTCGAGGCGGGCTTGCCCGCGGTGAATCCGCAGTCCGGGCGGGCGCAACTGCCCGAGCGGCCGGCGCCCCGGGTGGTCCTGCACGTCGCCCCGGCCGGCGCGGATTCCGGCAGCGGCACGGCGTCGGCGCCTTTCGCTGGCCTGGAGCGTGCACGCGACGAATTGCGGCGGCTGAAGGCGAGCGGAAAGCTCACCGGCGGCGCCGAGATCGTGATCCACGGCGGCGAATACCCGGTGCACCAGACGCTGAGACTCCAATCGCAAGACTCCGGCAGCGAGACCGCGCCAATCGTCTATCGAGCAGCCGATGGCGAGACTCCCGTGTTCTGCGGCGGAATTCGCTTAAGCGGCTTTCAGCCGGTAAGCGATCCATCCGTTCTGAGCCGTTTGCCCAAAGAAGCCCATGGAAAGGTCGTCTCCGCGGACGTCAAGAAGCATGGCATCCAAGACCTCAAGCCGCTTCGGTTGGGCGGGTTTGCCAGCGGTTCGGGCTTCAAGACCTACCCGGTGATCGAATTGTTCTTCGACGGCAAGGCGATGCCGCTAGCCCGCTGGCCGAACGAAGGCTTCGTGCACGTGGCCGACGTGGCTGCGCCCGATGACCACCAAATCCACGGTCGCAAAGGGAGCAAGACCGGCAGGCTCGTCTACGAGGGCGACCGCCCCTCGCGATGGAAGGAGGACAAGAACGCAATGCTCTACGGCTACTGGTTCTGGGATTGGGCCGATTCCTACGAGCCGGTCGCTTCCATCGATCCGGCGAAACGCGAGATTACCCTCGCAACGCCCTACCACCGCTACGGCTACCGGAAGGATGCGCCCTACTATGCCGTCAATCTCCTCTCCGAGATCGACGTGCCGGGCGAATGGTACCTCGATCGCGCTGCCGGTGTTCTCTACTTCTATCCGCCGTCGGATCCCGGGAAAGCCGTGGTCGAGCTCTCCACGCTTGATTCGCCCATGCTCGAGTTGGACAAGGTGTCCTGGGTGGCCTTCGAGGGGCTGACCTGGGACCTCGGCTGCGTCGATGCCATCCATGTCCGCGGCGGCGAGGGCTGCCTGCTGGCGGGCTGCACGGTGAGGCGTTTCGGCGGCAACGGCATTCTCGTCGACGGGCGCCGCCACGGTGTCCTCTCGTGCGACGTCTACTCGATGGGCCGCGGCGGCCTGGTGGTCTCCGGCGGCGACCGGAAGACGCTCGCGCCCGGCGGTTGCTTCGTCGAAAACTGCGACGTCCACGATCTTTCGCGGATCGACCACACGTATACGCCGGCGGTGCTCCTGAGCGGCGTCGGCAATCGCATCGCCCACAATTGCCTGCACGACATCAACTCCAGCGCCATCCGCCTGGGCGGCAACGATCATGTTGTCGAGTACAACGAGGTGCATCACGTGGTCGAGGAGTCGGACGACCAGGGCGGCGTCGATATGTTCGGCAACGCCACCTATCGCGGCAACGTGTTCCGCTACAACTACTGGCACCACATCGGCAACCAGCAGAACCCCGTCGAAGAGCCCGCCTGCGGCCAGGCCGGCATTCGGCTGGACGATGCCATTTCCGGCCAGGTTATCTACGGCAACATTTTCTGCCGCTGTTCCGCGGGCAAGACCGGCTTCGGCGGCGTGCAGATCCACGGCGGCAAGGACAACTGGGTCGACAACAACATCTTTGTCGACTGCATGGCCGCGGTGAGCTTTTCCCCGTGGAACGCGGAGCGATGGAAGGAGCGGACGGCCAAGGCACTCGACGCGCATGACGTCGACCGGCAACTTTACCTCGAGCGTTACCCCGATCTCGCCCGGCTCGACGAGGAACCGAACGTCAACCTCCTCGGGCGGAACCTGGTGTTTCGCTGCGGCGAGTTCCTGCGTCGCGACCGTGGCTACGCTCAACTGTTCGCCAACCTGGCCACGGATCAAGACCCCGGGTTCGCCGCGGCGGGTGACGGCGACTTCCGGCTGCCCGACACGACCGCCGTGTCGCTCGGGCTCGAGCCGATCCCGGTAGAAGCGATCGGACTGTATCCCGACCGGCACCGCATCGACGCGAGCGCCCAGACAAGTCCAAAGGACTGATACCATACTGTGCAAACCGACAAGGCGAGAGAAGAACATGCGCAACACCCTGGTCTCCTTCGTGGTGCTGCTGGTCGCGGCCCTCCGATTCGACAGTCCCCCCGTTTTCGCCCAGGCGGTCCACGCCGTCCCGACCAGCGGGCAAGTCTTTCGTTTTGACGCATCCGACCTCGCCGTCGACACACGGTTTCCCGCGGGGCGGATCGCGGATTGCAGCCGGATCGACGAGGACGAATATCGGATCACCATCCGCCCGGAGAATGCACCGATCAACAACAGCCCCTGGTACGCGTTTCAGATCCGCTCGGAAAGGCCCCGATCGCTCACGATTCGCCTGACGTACGAGAACGGGACGCACCGCTACCAACCCAAAATCAGTCGTGACGGACAGAGGTGGAGCCCGCTGGATCCCGGCCTCTGCCGCGTCGAGAAGAAAGGCCGCGAAGCCGTACTGCAAATCGACGCCGGACCGGAAACGCTTTGGATCGCCGCCCAGGAATTGGTCACACAGAAGCCCCTCACGCAATGGATGGAAGGCATCGCCGCCAGGCGATCGGGCCGAAAGACCGCGATCGGCCGATCGCTATCGGGGCGCCCGATCGAAAAGCTGGAAATCGGCAGTCCAGGTTCGAAACGCGTTGTCTTCCTGCTTGGCAGGCAGCATCCGCCGGAGGTGACAGGATCGTTAGGCTTGATGCACTTCGTGGAAACGATCGCCGGCGAAAGCGATTTGGCCGGGCGTTTTCGCGAAGAATTCCTCACGGTCGTCGTGCCGCTGGCCAACCCGGACGGGGTCGAGACGGGCTACTGGCGCCACAGTCTCGGCGGCGTCGATCTCAACCGCGACTGGAGTTCATTCACCCAACCGGAAACGCGAGCCATCCGCGACGAAATCCACCGGCTCGCGCGAAAGCCGCGGCAGCTCTGGTTGTTTCTCGACTTTCACAGCACCCATCAGGACCTCTTCTACACGCAACCCGACGATGCGGCAACCTTTCCCGCGGATTTCGCCGGCGACTGGCTCGGCGGCATCCAAAAGCGTTTCCCCGACTACCGGGTCCGTCGCGAGCCGACGTCGTACGGCGGCAAGCCGACGTCGATGCGATGGGTCCACCGGACGTTCGGCACAACGGCCATCACGTACGAATGGGGCGACCGGACCGAACGGGACCGCATCCGAGAGATCGCCTCCGGGGCGGCAGTGGAAATGATGCGGTTGCTGCTGGAAAAGTCGGAATGCCCGGCCCCGGTTGCGACGGAACAATCTGCCGGGGAAGAAGCTCCGTTGACCGTGCACTGATCCTGCGCGAACGATTGATCCTCAGGGATTCGCAATGGCCGATTTCTCGCTGCCGTCGCGAGCGCTTCTGCAACAGCAGGCCGATTGGCTGGCGCCGGCCCGCGCCAGGCTCTTGAGGCGGGTGCAGGTCGCGCGGCGAGGGCCGGTGCTGGACCTGGCCTGCGGCTACGGCGCGGTCACCGGGGAACTGCGGCGGCGGAGCGGCGGACCGGTCGTGGCTCTGGATCGCAGTCTGTCGGCGCTCGGCGAAGCTGCCGCCGCGGTCGAGCGTGCCCGTTTTGTCTGCGCGGATGCCCACCGGCTCCCCTTTCGAGACGGAGCGTTCCAACTCGTCTACAGCCAGCTCGCGCTGGTCTGGCTCGACCCGGATGAGGTCGCCCGTGAAGTCTATCGGGTGCTCCGGCGCGGGGGCGTATGGATTGCGCTGGAGCCGGACTACGGCGGCATGATCGAGTATCCGCCCGAGATCGCCATGCGCGGCATCTGGCTCCGGGCAATTGCTCGCGCCGGCGGCGATCCAACGGTCGGACGAAAGCTCCCCGGCATACTGGCGACAGCGGGGTTCGACGTGCGAATCGATCTGCTGGAACGCGTGGAACCTCCTTCACCCGCGCGATTCGGCTTTCTCCGTGAGTTGCCGCTCAACGAGACCGAACTGCGGCTGCTCGATCGGATCGAAGCGATGGAGCGTTCCACGGACGGGGGAAGTTTCGTTCACCTGCCTGTCCTTTTGGCTACGGCACTGCGACAATCGGATTGACGGTCGGAAAAACGTTCTTCTGGGAAGCCGAGGAGGTTCGTAGCCTGGAGTCGGTCTATCGAGCGAGCGGCAACCACACGGCCATTTCCGATCGGCCGCGATTGCACCACGCGTAGTAGGGAATGAGCCGAAGTCGGACGTCCTGCGCCGGTTCTCCCGGCACGCCGCGGTAGAGCCCGGCGTCTGAAACCGCTGGCAGCGCAAGGCCGCTCGTTTCGAGGACCGTCACTCCTGCCAGCAGGTCGGTCGCGTGTCGAACCTTCCAGTCGGAATCGCGTGGCAGGCGTACGTCATCGATCTTCACGCCGCCAGGCAGATCGACGGCTTCCAGGCAGTAAACGACCGGACCGCGCATCACCGCCACGTGATTTCGGCACTGCTCGACCAGAGGGTGGGCTTCGACGAGCACGACTTCCATCGGTAGTTCAAGCTCGACGACGTCTCCTTGCGACCACTGCCTGCGTAACGCCGTATACTTGCCGGGCGTGAGCGGGACGTCCATCGGCTTGCCGTTCACCCGGATCGTTGCGCTGGGAGCCCAGCCGGGGATGCGGAGTTTCAGGGCAATCGGTTCGCCCGGCGCATCGTCCACGGTGATCGTGACGCGGCCTTGCCATGGATAGTCCGTTTTTTGCGTAAGACCCAGTCGCGAGCCGTCGGGAAGCTCGGTCTTCAGGACATTGCTTCCATAGAGATGGAGCCAGACGGCGTCGTCCGAAAGGCCATAGGCCCAGCCGTGCAGGCTGCCGATGGTTCTCGCAACACTCGGCGGACAGCAGAAGCACCGCAGAGGCGAATTGGGGGTCGTATCCACCCAGCGAGTCGCGGAGTCGTTGTTCAGTAACGGCACATCTTCACCGCACCGCCGCAGCACGTTGGTGTAGAAGAAATCGGTTCCGCCGACGCCGACCGCCGAAAGCATGCTGTTGTAGAGCACCCGTTCCATGACGTCCGCGTGTTTTGCTTCGCCGGTCAGCCCCAGCATCCGCCAGTTCCACATGGCATTGGCGATGTTGGCGCAGGTTTCGTTGTACGCGGTGCGGTTGGGCAGTTCGTACGGGGCGCCGAACGCCTCGTGGACCGAATCGCGAGGCCATTTGCGGAGAAGCGCCCGGGCGCATTCGCCCTGGTGCAGGGCGCCGACCGCCCCGGTGACGTACATCTTGCGCTCCGTCACGTCGGTCCAAAGCCGCTTGAGTGCGTCGAGCAAAGCCTTCTCGCCCGTCTCGGCATAGACGTCGGCTGCGCCGCACCAGAGATATCCCGCGGTGACGGCATGGCCGACGGCCTCCCGTTCGCGCCGCAACGCTACACCGTCCTGGTTCTGATCGGTTCCGCCCGGGACGGAGCCTCGCATGTCGACAAACACCTTGGCGAGCTCCAGGTACTTGCGATCGCCGGTGGTGCGGTAGAGTTCCGCGGCCCCCATGATGTTCGACGGATTGAAGCCGAAGTGGGCCAATTCCTTCGGCCGGGGGGAAAAAGTCCTGTGGAGATAGGCGCCCAACTTGCGGGCAATCTCGAGAAAAGTGGTCTTGCCGGTGGCCCGGTGATGGATGCACGCGGCGGTGAGCAGGTGGCCCATGTTATAAAGTTCGTGGTTCTTGAGATCTTCCCACCGCTCGTGGTCGGTAAGCTGAATCTGGGTCGAGATGTAGCCGTCGGAGCACTGGGCCGCGGCGATCACGTCGATCTTCTCGTCCATCCACCGGTCGAGTTGTGCGTCGCGGGTGATGCTGTAGACGTGGGCGGCTGCCTCGATCCACTTGTAGCAGTCGCCGTCGCTCCAGTTGTTCCCGAAGAGCTTGCCTTCTTTTCGGCCCGCGGCGATCTCAAGATTGACGAAGTTCGCCGAGTTGTCGGGCTTCTGCATCACCCGGAGCATGTTGGGCAGGATCGTTCGGTGGCAAAGCGAGAAGCGATCGGCCCAAAAACCATCGGTCCAGCGGCAGGCGTCGAGATCCGTGTTCCTGAGCTGGACATGCGGGCTTGCGGAGGTTTCGGCAATGCCGCGTCCTGCGGCGTACAAGCTTCCCGCCATGCCTAGAACGAGCCAGGCGACCGATATTGTTCTGATAGTCATGTCCTGGGTGTTCCTTTGCAGGTGCCGTTGGTGGGGCTACGCCGTATTGTAGCAGTCTCCTACCAGTCGATGGCCTCCGAGCGGTACAGGGGCATGTACCTGTAATAAACCTCGAGCGTCATGATCGCCATGGCGGTGCAGTACAGTCGTCCGCCGGCCTTCGAATGGGAGCCCGGGAAGTACCAGCTTCCTGCCTCGTGGCTTGCCTTGCTCTGGGTGGCAATCAGATAGTCGCGCATCTTGACATTCCAACGCTCCCAATCAGAACCGCCGAGGTGATGCAGAACCTGGGTGGCATAGTAATTGAAGTACATTCCGTCCTTTTCTCTCGACGGCCCCAGCTTGCTCAAGTAGGAAGCTCCCCGGGCAACCGCGGGATGGCCGCGGTCCCAACCGCCGTACATGCGGCAAAGCAGCCCGACGGCGGTCGTCGCGGGTCGCGGCTCCGGAGTCCTGTAGCCGTACAGCGCCCCTTCCTGGGACTGGACCTGATCAAGGAATCTCGCGGCGGAAAAGAAGATCGGCGAAGGAACATTCAGCCGGGCCATCTGGCCGCTTCGCAGCGCCATGAGCTGCCAGCCGGTGACGGTGGTGTCGCCGGGCTCGCCCGGTTCGTAACGCCATCCGCCGCCATTGCGGTCTTGGGCGTAGACGATGAAGTCGATCGCCTCCTGGGCAAGATCGCGCAGACCCGGGTCCTTGGTCAGGCCGTACGCCTCGCAGAGCGCGATCGTGGCGAGCCCCTGGGCGTACATCGTGCCTTCGCGAAGATCGGCGCCGTCCGCGGTAACCCGAGCGCGGTTCCCGAGGTAATAGAGGCCGTCGCGAACGGCCGACATGTACTCGCCACGGAGATGCGTATAGCCCGCGCCCAGGAACGGAAGCAAGGCCATGGCCGTGGCCCCCGTCGTGCTCGACGACTCGCCGGGGCCCGAGCAGAGCCCTTGGCAGGAGCTTTTGTTGTGATCGAAGTTCCAGCTTCCGTCGCGGCACTGGTGCGCGGCGAGCCACCGGAGGCCCCACTCGACCGCCTCCTCGCTCGCCTGGTTTCCGCCTCCTTCCTGCACGAGCCGTGCGCGGGCTTCCGGACCTCGGCCTTCCAGCCCGCCGCCCATTGCCGCGGCCGAGCTAGCCCAGTTGGCCGGATGCTCCACCTGGAATCCAACGCCGGTTCGGGATGAGGTGTCTTCCCCCCGGACCTCCTGCTCCGGCAAGGATATCCGGGATTCGTGCCGGGCCTCTCGTGTCTCGGAGACGATGCGGGGCCACTGGATGCGTACGCTCTCGGGCACCGCCGGATCGGCGGGCACGTCGAGGGGCTCGGGCCTGGCGAAAGTCGCCATGAGGCTCGGCCCATCGTCGCGCCCCTGGGAAACGAACACGATAAGGCCCATCGCGACCAGTAGGACGACATGGATGACACAGCTCGCGAGGCAGCCCCGCAAACCCGGCTGGCGCAGCCAATCCCGCCAGCTTTGCGGCGGCGAATCGGTCTTGAGAACCGGCGGCAACGGATCCGATGGTCGCGGCGGCGGTAACGGTTGTAGCGGCACCGCCGCAACCGCCGCGGGACGGGCAAGCGGCGCCTGCTCGCGCGGTTGGAGATCGGTAGAAGTTACCAGCCCCTCTGTCCCGTCAAGCCCCGCGCCAACGAGCTTGGGCGAATCGGGCGAGAGGGAAGAGGATCGGGCACAGGACAGGCCCCCGGAAAGGGCAGAGGAACACCGCAACGTTGGGAAAGGCCGCTCGACACTATTATAGTTTGCCACGACTGCCGTGAGACACAACGAGACATCGCCCGGCTGCGGAGACATTTGAGGCGCCGACGCGACAGACGCGGGGGTGGCGACTGAGAGGGGGGCGGGAATCCGTTCCGCTTTTCGTTCCGTCCTGCTGCCCCAGCCCGGATTATTCACGTCCCGATATTAACCCGAATCGCAAGCGAGGGACGCACAGGTGCGAGAACCGTTGCCAAGCCGCTTCTTGCCGTGGATAATAGCCGGATCATTCGAAAGGAGCTTTCTATGTCCGGCCAATATCTCGATTTCCGCAGCGACACGGTTACGCGTCCCACCGCCGGCATGCGCCGCGCAATGGCCAATGCCGAAGTCGGCGACGACGTACTTGGCGACGATCCTTCCGTCAGCAAGCTGCAAAGCCGGATCGCCGAGATGCTGGGCAAGGAGGCGGCCTTGTATGTGCCCTCGGGGACGATGTCGAACCTGATCGGGGTGCGCGTGCACTGCAAGCCCGGCGACGAGATGATCTGCGACGCCGGTTGCCACATTTACAATTACGAGCAGGCCGGCTACGCACAGCTCAGCGGGATCGCCGCTCGCATGGTGGAAGGCCGCCGCGGCGTCATCGAAGTCGAGCAACTGGAAGGACTGATCCGCCCCGCCGATGCGCATTACGTTCGCACGAGGCTATTGACGCTCGAGAACACCCACAACCGAGGCGGAGGCCGCATTCAGCCCTATGACACGGCCGAGGCCGTCTGCCGCTGGGCTCACCGCAATGGGCTGGCCACGCACCTGGACGGCGCCCGGCTGTTCAATGCGGCGGTTGCGACCGGGATCGAGCCGGCGCGGTGGACGCAGCATTTCGATACGGTAAGCGTCTGTTTCAGCAAAGGCCTCGGTGCGCCGGTCGGCTCCGCGTTGGCCGGTTCGCGCGACCTCATCCGCGAGGCCCATCGGCACCGCAAGGTCCTGGGCGGCGGCATGCGGCAGGCAGGAGTCATCGCGGCGGCAGCGCTGTACGCCCTGGAGCATCACGTCGAGCGACTGGCGGAGGACCACGCGAACGCCCGGCGCCTTGCCGGGGGGATCCACAAGGTGGAAGGACTGGAAATCGATCCCGAGGAAGTCGACACGAACCTCGTGTTTTTCCGCGTGGATCCGGCGAGCGGCACGGCGGCGGAGTTCTGTGCTCATATCCGAGAAGAGGGTTTGTTGATGCTGCCCACCGCTCCGACGACGATTCGTGCCGTCACGCATCTGGATGTCGATGCCGCCGCCGTGGATCGGGCGTTGGCCATCCTGCACAAGTGCGTCAGACGGGGGTAACGTAACTTGCCGCTGCAGGAAGACGCTGAAATTCAGCGCCGAAATGGATTACGGGCATGAACGCCATCGTAATCTTGGCCATCATTAAAGTCCTCACTGAGCAACTCCGTACATCCAGCACGCTTGGCCGCGGCAAGAATAAGGGCATCCCAGTACCGAAGCTGATATCATCGGTGACGTAGAAATGCCGGTTCATTCCGGCGCTTTTAGCCAGTCCTTTCTTCGACTACGATTACCACGCAACTCCTCAAACTTTAAATGCCACCACCGACCCCGCGTCGGTGGGGCGATGTTTGGCAACTACAGACAGCGATCTTGGAGGCCGTTTTGTGTTTTCGGTTCCGCCGCTCGGCCCTACAGGCCGAGCGGCGCGAAATCACAAAACGAGGGTTGCTGGCGTTTGTAGTTGCCAAACATCGCCCCACCGGGATAAACCGCGGTGGTGGCGTTTACAGTTTGAACGTAAGTAACTGAATGATTTCCCCCCTTCCTCGGAGTAACCCACCATGCGCCACCAGCATCTCATTCTGTCCTTCGCCCTTCTGATGGGAATCGTCGCGGCGGGTCGGGCCCAGTCCGCCGGCTTGGCCTTCTCACCGCTGGAAGATGGCTACTGCTCCTTCGACACCGGGCAACTCAAGGGGCGCATGAAGCTCGACGGCAAATACCAGGGGATTGCCTCGATCGTGGACACGGCCAGCGGGATGGAGTTGGCCAAGCCGCCGGGGCTTTTGAGCTATTACCGCGTCTTTTCCACCGACACGCGCTACGGCAACGCGGCACGCGATTGGCCGCTGTCGGTCAAGATTCTCGACGACGGGGCACTGGAGATCCATTTCCCGCCGGGCGAGGATCATCCCCTGGAGATGACCGGCACGTTCCGCTGGGTGGCGCCCGACACGCTGGACCTGGAAACCGTCGTAAAGCCGCAGGTGGCGATGCCCCGCATGGAGATCTTCCTCTCGACGTACGTCGCGGCGGGGTTCGACGCCATGGTCTACGTCCAGCCGAACCGTTTCGCAAGGGGAACGTCGTCCGAGTTTCTGCGAGCCGACTGGTGTGAATTGTTCGACGGCAACTACCTGGTCTTCCCCCGGGACCGCGAGTCGCTGTTGATGGTCTACGACCAACGGTGGGAGATTCCGCCCAGCCCAGTCACCTGGGCCTTCACCCGCTACCTGGCGGAGCCGATCGCCCTGCGGCGGCATGCCGAGAGCGGGATCACCGTTGCGTTGATGTCGCCGCCGCATGATTGTTTTGCGGTGCTGACGCCTTACAACAAGCAACCGCCCGACAACGTGGCCGGCCACAGCTCGCTGTATCTTTCGCTGTTTGGCAAAGACGTGGCGGCCGGGGAAACGGCCCGGGCCCACTGCCGCATGGTGATCGCCACGGGCATGGACGATCAACAGGTTTTGCAGCGTTATGCGAAGTATCTGGAGCAGCGCAGGTAGCTTTCCCGCCGGTCACGCCGAAATAGGCGTAATGGCACTCCTCGTACTCCTCTCTCGTCTGCCGCCCGAGCGGGCCAGACATTGCCCAAAATCGCCGCAACGAGGACCAGCAGATGGACGATTCTCGTCAGTCGTTCCAGCAAGCAACGATTGAAGCACGTCATGGAAGGGTTCTCCTTCGAGAAAGCAAAAGGGCAACGGCCGCCCGCGGTCAAGGCTGGGGAGTGGGGACGACGCGATGCAAAGTCGTATCCAACTGCGACGCCAGGCGGCGGATGATCTCCGCGCTTTCGTCACGGCCGGCCAGGTTCACCGTTTCCCGCGGGTCGCTGGCGTGATCGTAGAGTTCCCTCGCCACACTCCGGCCTGTCTTGAAATCCAACCATTCGTTGTAGCGATAGCGGTCGGTGCGGATCGAGTATCCCATCACTTGCGGGTCCGCGCGCCGGCAATACGGCGGCCGCGGATGTTGACTGAACGCGGCGGACTTCACCGATGCCGTCACGTCCCCCAGCACCGGTCGCAG
The DNA here is from genome assembly GCA_040768665.1 of Thermoguttaceae bacterium. Classification (GTDB taxonomy): domain Bacteria; phylum Planctomycetota; class Planctomycetia; order Pirellulales; family Thermoguttaceae; genus JABWBD01. The sequence goes on along the minus strand of JAXGMN010000019.1, from coordinate 224,300 downwards.
ACTGACGCCTTCCAGGCCGCCAGGGGCCGGCAAGCCGCACAAATCCGCCAGGGTCGGGTACAGGTCGAGCAGTTCGACCAAGGCATCGGTGTGTTGGCCGCCACGATGATCGGGTGTGGCGATGATCAGCGGTACGTGCGCATCGAGTTCAAAGCACGTCGTCTTGCTCCACAGCCCGTGCTCTCCCAGGTGCAGTCCATGATCCGACCAGAACACGACGATGGTCTTGTCGCGCAGACCCAGGCGGTCGAGCTCGTCGAGCACTTTGCCGACCTGCGCGTCGAGGTAGCTGATTGCCGCATAGTGCCCGTGTCGCAACTGTCGGACGTCGTCGTCGGTGAGGTGTTCCTTGCTGTCGATTTTGTAGTCCTGCAGCGCAATCTCGGGGACATCTTTGGGCCGCTCGGGGTTGGGCGGCAGCTCGACTTCCGAGCGGTCGTAGAGGTCCCAGTATTTCTTCGGTGCATTGAAAGGCAGGTGAGGTTTCCAAAACCCGACCGCCAGGAAGAAGGGCCGATCTTTGACTTCCCGCAGCGCCTTCATCGCCTCTGCGGCCACGCGTCCGTCGAGATAGGCTTCGTCGGGCACGTCGCGACACTCCGTCTTCTCCAATGTGGCCAGATTCGGCGGCGCGTCGCCGTCGACCTGGACCTTGTCGTCAACGTAATGAGAACCATAGTGGAGCGTCGCGGGCACGGACCACGAGGCCGGGTCGCCCTTGAAGTCGTCCTGGCGGTAGTTGTGAAAGATCTTGCCGATGTCCCGGGTGTGGTAGCCGTGTTGCTTGAACAGTTGCGGAAGGGTGACAATATCCGGATGTCGCACGCGGAAATGGGTTAGCAGATCCCAGACGCCGAGCGTGTCCGGCCGCAACCCCGTCAGGATCGAAGCCCGTGAAGGGTTGCAGAGCGACTGCTGGCAATAGGCTCGCGTGAAGCGAATCCCCCGCGCGGCGAGACGGTCGATGTTCGGCGACTTGGCTAGCGTATCGCCGTAGCAGCCGAGCTCGACGCGCAGGTCGTCGACGGCGATGAACAGCACGTTCGGCCGCGCCGTCGGGACTGCGGCCGCTTTCGATGTCTCGGGGGTCGGTTGGCCGTCCGCGGGAATGAGCAAGAGGCCGCCGGTCCATCCGCCCTGGGGGATCGTGATCGTCTGCCCCTTCTTTACCGGCCGGGAATAGACGTTCAACTCCGTCTTGGCCCCGTCGGTGTAATAGAAGGTCGATTCGGGGACGAGCGACCAGCCTTGCTGCCCGACGTCGATATGTTTCGGCGCCGTGGCCATGAACAACGTGGCGTCGCGTTTGGCGAGGACCTCGATCGTAGCGGTCACGCCGCCGTCGGTCTGCGTATAGTGCCAGCCGGCGAAGCGCGCCGGCACGTTTTTCCATACGTATTTCCGATTGCCGTACGCGGCGCCGTTTTCCGCGAGAGTGGCGATCCGGACATTGATCGCCGTGGCACGGAAATCGTCACACTCCGCGGTAATCGTCTCCGGTGGAGGGAGCGGCGGCAGCTCGGTCCCGCGCGCGCCGCGGAAATCGCGAATGCGATGGAAGGTGAGATAATTGGCGTCATGGAAGTTGTGGGCGCCGCCGAGGCCGTCGTCGTAGGCGGTGCGCGCGACGGCGACGATATCCTCGCCGGCAAACTGCCAGTCGGGGTACTGAAATCCGTGGTGCTTCACGTCGTGGTGGTAGGCGACGACGGCGCGAACCTCCCACCGGCGCAGGTCGCTGGATCGGACGAGCGCGAGTGTGTTGCGGATCGCGCCGGGCGCACGGCCCTGGTCGACGTGCCGCTCGGGAACAGAGTTGGACAGCGACCAGTAGTACTTCGAAACCGGATCGAAACGGATGGTAAACTTGGTGCTGCCGCCGGGCATGTCGATGAATCCCGTGGACGGATCGAACGAGGCGGTCTTGCCGTCCTCCGAGACGTCGACGATGGCGGCTTTGCCGTAACCACCGGGCACGTCGACACGCAGCACGTTGACCACATGCCCGTCGGGCGCCGCCACGGCGTTGCCTTCCAGCCAACCGTTGAACTTGCCGTCGAGCCATTTCAGGTCGCTCGGCAGGGCATTGGAGATCGTCCAATTCGTCGCGTCGAGCAGATCGGCGTCCAGCGGAGCGGAAAGCATGATCGCCCGGAAGTGTTTGGCCCAGCCTTTGCCTCCGCGGTTGTCCTCCATCGCGCGCCAGATTCGTCCTTTGTGCACCAGCACCGGCTGCGGAGCGCAGTGGTAGCCGCCGCCGCTCTGCAACAGGCCGGTCCGAGCGTCGGCCGGTGCGGTCCAGGTCCGCCCGCCGTCGGTCGATCGCCGGATCACCGTGTCGCCGTAACGTTCGGTGGTCCCGATGAGGTAAAGGCCGCCCCGTTGGACAAACAGGGTCGACCAAAAGGCGCCGTCGATCTCGCTGATCTGCCGCCAGGTTTGCCCGCCATCGGCCGACTCGAATACGCGGGTCCGGCTGAATGTGCTCTTCGGGCCGAAGATATCGTGCGAGGCGACGTACCGACCCTCGGGCAGAACGGCGATGCTGGGCGACCCCACGTATTGGCCGTCCCTTGCCGGAATGTGGTCGATGACAACACCGGGCGGGCTCTTCGGGTAAGCTTCGTCAGCTCCGGCGACAGATGCAGCCAGCACACCCGCCGAAACCATCAGCAACAGAATCAACGATCGAAAACGGGCATTTGTCATGGGCTCGATACTCCTGAAGCAACCGCGCCGATTTCTTCCACCGTGAGCTCGCCGGCACATCCACACCTCCTCGCTCCGGCCCGGGGCCGGACCGGACGGCCGTCGATTCAACCGGCAGCGGCGAGCTTTCCAGTATGCCGTCCGGACGCGGTAAATGCCACAGTTCGGCGTATGCGGCGAGCAACAAGCACGGCTTCCATCGCAGGTAGATTCCCACCCCTTTCCCTGTGCCTGCCCCGAATCGTGTCGCGCACCACTGCGGCCGTCGGCTTGCAGTAGCCGTTCGGCCAAGTAAAATAGTATCCTTTATTTCGGCCGGTTGATAGAACAGGTGACTTGATGACGCCCGACCGATTCCCCGCGAGCCAAACGCTCCGATCCCTCCTCCTGGCTGTCGCTGCCGCCTTCGCGCTCCCAGCTTCCTCTGCCGACTCCGCGGGTGACCGAGAGCGGCCACCTCGAATCGATTATCTCTTCCCCGCGGGAGGACAGACAGGCCGCACCGTCGAAGTCACCGTCGGCGGAAAGGGTCTCGACGCGACCGCCGGCGTGCGGGTCACCGGCGATGGCGTTCGTGGAGAGGTGCTCCGTGTGGACCGTGGCACGACGGCGACCATCGCCGTTACCATCGCACCCGACGCCACGCCCGGCCAGCGCGATCTGCGGCTGATCACGCCTGCCGGCGCCTCCAGTCGCGCGCGATTCGTCGTCAGCAGCCTACCGGAGCTCACGGAGCAAGAGCCGAACTCTACGCGTAATGCCGCGCAGCCGCTGCGGACCCTTCCCCTGGTGGTCAACGGGCAGATCGAGCTTACCGGCAGGGATTTCTATCGCTTCCAGGCCGGGGCCGGGCAAACCATCGTCTGTCAAGTGCAGGCCCAGCAATTGCATCCGTGCCTGGCCGACAGCGTGCCTGGCTGCTGCCGGGCCGTGCTGTCGCTCTACGACGCATCTGGACGACGCCTCGCCTCCGTCGACAACCCCCAGTCTCATCCGGATCCAGTCTTGATCTATCGGTTCAGGCGGCGCGGACAATATTTCCTGGAAATCCGCGATTCACTGCTCCGCGGTCGGGAGGATTTTGTCTACCGTCTGTCGATCGGTGAACTGCCCTACCTGACCCACATCTATCCGCTCGGCGAGAACTGCCGGTCCGAGGCGAGTGTTTCTTTGTTCGGAATCAATCTCTCCGAAACGGCGGTCACCCTGCCCGCTGCTCCGGGTTGCCCGAGCATCCAGTGGGTGCGGCCCGGAGAGGGAGCACTCGCATGCAATACTCTGCCGTTCGCCCGCGGACCTCTGGCCGAAGTCCAGGAGCTCGAACCGAACGATACCCTCGACCGCCCGGAGATGATCGACGTGCCCGCCACCGTCAACGGGCGGATTGAAGATCCATCCGACGTCGATCACTACGCGCTGTTTGCCGAGGCCGGCCGGCAGCTCGTCCTGGAAATCCGGGCCAGACGGCTGGATTCGCCGTTGGATTCAGTTCTTACGCTTTTCACCGCGGACGGCGATTTCATCGCGCAAAACAACGACTGCGAAGATGAGTCGATGCCTCACCTGATGCACCACGCCGATTCGCGTCTGATGCACACCTTCCAGACTCCCGGAAAGTACATCCTGAAAGTCGCCGACGCACGCGGCAACGGAGGCGAACCGTATGCGTACCGGCTCTCCATCTCTCCCCCGCGGCCCGATTTCCGGTTGCGAGTGACTCCGGACAACCCGTGCGTCGGCCGAGGCGCCGCAACGGAACTTCGGGTCACGGCCGTTCGCCGGGACGCCTTCGAGGGGCCGATCGAACTCTCCATCGTGGACCTGCCGGAAGGCTTCACCGCCGCCGGCACGACCATTCCCGCGCGCGAAAGCAAGGCCGTGGTAATCCTTACCGCTCCCGGCGACGCCTCGCTGGGGATCCACGCGCCTTCGATCCTCGGGACAGCGACCATCAGCGGCCAAAACGTTACCCGTCGCGCGCAGCCGATGGAATGCGTCACGCGGGCGTTCTTCTACCGCCACCTCCTGCCAACCGAAGAATTGGTCCTCACAGTAACCGAAAGGATCACGGACCATGAAGATCGTCGTGCTCGACGGCTACACGCTCAATCCCGGTGACCTCAACTGGACGCCCCTGGAGCAACTAGGCCAGGTGATCGTTTACGACTGCACGCCGCCGGACGGCGTGGTCCAGCGCGCGGCCGATGCCGAAATCGTCCTCACCAACAAGACCCCCATCACTCGCGAGCATCTCGGCCACCTTCCGCAGCTTCGCTTCATCGCCGTCCTTGCCACCGGGTTCAATATCGTCGACGTCGAAGCCGCTCGCGAGCGGGGCGTCCCGGTGAGCAACGTGCCGACGTATGGCACCCGCTCGGTCGCCCAGATGGTGTTCGCCCATGTCCTGAACCTCTCCCAGCGAGTCCGCGACCACGCCGAGACAGTCCGCGGCGGCCGGTGGTCCGAGATCGAGGATTTCTGCTACTGGGACTATCCGCTGGTGGAACTCGAAGGGCTGACCATGGGAATCGTCGGCCTGGGCCGCATCGGCCGTGCCACCGCCGAACTGGCCGCGGCTTTCGGCATGCGCGTGCTGGCCCACGATGTTGCCGCCGTGGACCCGCCGGAATCAGTCCGGCTTGTTGACCTGGACAGTCTCTTCCGCGAAAGCGATGTGGTCAGCCTCCACTGCCCCCTCACCGCGGAAAATCGCGGGCTGGTCAACGCCGCACGGCTGAACTTGATGAAGCCGACGGCATGGTTAATCAACACCAGCCGTGGGCCGCTCATTGATGAGGAGGTCCTTGCGGAAGCCCTGGGGGCCGGCAAGATTGCCGGCGCGGGACTCGACGTGCTCGCTATCGAACCACCGCCGCCCGATCACCCGCTGCTGCATCTCGATAATTGCTTCGTTACCCCGCACATCGCCTGGGCCACCCGGAGCGCTCGCGAAAGGCTGATGGGTACGGTCGTCGACAATGTCGCCGCCTTCTTGAAAGGCAGCCCGCAGAACGTCGTCAACCCGTAACCGCTCCCCCTCACTTCCGTTTCTTCTGCGACTTCGCCAGCCGCTCGCGGAACGTCTCCATCCCTTTCCGATACGGCTCGAACCACTGCGGATTCGGTTCCACCGGGTCGCGAAATCGGACCAGGATCCCCACGGCATCGGCCACCGCGAAGGTGGCCCGGATCCGTCGCTGGTGGCGGAGGTGCGATTCATACGCTGCCAGGGCAGTCACGGCGGCCCCCAGCGCCGGCCCTTCGTCCGACGCCAGCCGCTCCAGTCGCTGGCCCAGCACCGACGCTAGGATCTCGCACATCAGATCGCTCTTCGCGATGCCGCCGGACACGGTGATCCGCGAGATCTTCTGCCCCGCCTTTTCGTGCTCCTCCACGCCAAGCTTCATCATGTAGGCCAAAGCTTCGAGGCTGGCGCGAAACTGCTTGCCCGGAGAATCCTCATCGGGTCGGAACCATTTCAGCCCGGCCGTCTTTTCGTCGACTCCCAAGGACGGTTCCGGCGCGATAAACGGCAGCACCGCAGTCCCGCCTGCACCCGGCGGAACCGCCCGCGCCTCGCGTTCCAGCCGCTGCCAATCGGGCCGGGGGCCGACGACCCGATCCAGGAATTGCGCCCCGTTGTTGTAGCATCGCATCCAGAGATAGGGCCCCCAGTTCAGCCGCATCACGTCCAGCGCCCCTCGCTTGGGCAACTCGTCCGACGACGAGTTGATCACCGCGGAGTTGCCGAGAATCACTGCCACCTGACCGTCGTCCACCGCGCCGCCGCCGACCAGCCCCGCCTGCTGATCGTCCGACGTCGGAAAGATCAGCGGCCGGCCCGTCGGATCGATTCCGGCCTCCAGCGCGACGTGCTCGGCCATCATCCCCACAGGTTCGCAGTGGTCGACGATCCTTGGCAACTGTTGCCAGGCCAACTCTTCGTACACCGGTGATCCGTGTCCCTTGGGCGACTGGACGGCGTTGAGCATCTCGCGCCGCCAGGTCTTGGTGCGAAGGTCCATAATCCCTGTCGAAGCGGCCGCGGACACGCTCACCACGTCGAAATTTCCCGTCAGATACCCGGCCGCCAACGCGCCGTGCGGCAGGAGCCGCAGTGTCCGCTGCCACTGGTCGGGTGGCAAATGCTTCTCGTCCTTCACCAGGTGGCTGAGTGCATAGCGGATCGCCCATGGCCCGCCGATCAACTCCTCGACCCGCTGCTGGCCGCCCAGCCGCTTCAACCCCTTCTTGTGGTACTTGGCCAACGTGTGGTCATTCCAGCAGATCGCCCGCCGCACCTGGTTTCGGTCCCGGTCGATGCGGCCCGATGTGTGATGGGTCGCGGAAATGCCCCCCGTCACCCAATCCTTCAGCCGCCCAATCTCGCGGAGCTGAGCCGCCATCGCCCGCACGCTGGCGCGGGCCTGCCCTTCCAGTTGCATCAGGTTCAGCTCGGACGGATGCGGCTCGTCGGCCTGCCTCATTTCATCGGGAGTGCCATACCACAGGTCGGTCGGAAAACGCACCTGGGCCAGCACCTTTCCATCCAGGTCGAAGGCAAGGCACTTCACGGCACCGGTGCTGAAATCCCAGCCGGTGATCACACTTTCCGGTCGCACGCATCGCAAGCTCTCGGCCATGGTCATCCTCATACATGATGGTGTTCGTCGGGCAGTCCCATCCTGTTGTATCAAGCCGCCCGCACCCGCTCAAGCGGACCCCTTTGCACCAATGTCCGGACACCGCTGCACACGATTACATCGCCAAAGCCTCTTCTCTGCATTCTTTCCTCCTCTGCGTTGCCCGCCTCCGTTCCGCACAAAAAAAGAAGGTCCGCACCGCCAATTCCCTTCAAGGTTGCCATCCCCAAGCGCCGCTGCCATAATCGACCCTGAACCAACCGCCCACCACGCGCCGCCAACTCCCGGGAGCCTCGCCATGACCGCTCGTTCCCTCGCCGCCCAGGCAATCCTCTCCCTTTTCGCCCTCAGCCCGACCACCGTGGCCGGCTCCGACGGATCCCTCGACTACCAGGTGGAACTCTCATCAGCCCACGAAGGCTTCGACGGCGAGACCTGCTGGGTCCACGCCCGCGCCGGAGCCATTCCACCCGGTGGTCGGGGCAATGCAACCGATAATCCACTGGTCGTAATGACCATGCAGAAGCTCCTCCTGACCGGGTCCGACGTCTTCTATCCCATCCACACGCTCTGGACCGCCGATCTCGGCAAGACCTGGACCGAGCCGAAGCCCGAACCGGTCTTCGCCCGCCGCAAGATCGACGACCGGATCGAGATGACCGTTTGCGACTTCTGGCCCCGCTGGCACGCTGCTACCGGCAAACTCCTCGGTACCGGCCACACCGTCTGGTATCAGGACAATCGCGTGATGTCGGTCCGCCAGCGCGATACCGCCTACGCCGTGTACGACCCGGCCGCCGAGACGTGGCTCCCCTGGAAGACCCTCGAGATGCCCGACGATCCCCGCTTCGAAAACGCCGGCGCCGGCTGCACCCAACGCTACGACCTGCCCGGTGGCGATATTCTCCTGCCGATCTACTTCAAGCGGCCGGAGGAAAAGATCTCCAAAACCACGGTGGTCCGCTGCCGGTTCGACGGCCGCACGCTCTCCTATGTCGAGCACGGCAGCGAGCTATCCATCGACGTCCCCCGCGGGCTCGGCGAGCCGTCCTTGGCGAAATTCGGCGACCGGTTCTTCCTGACGCTGCGAAACGACCAGACCGGCTACGTCACTTCCGGCCCCGATGGGCTGCACTTCGACGAACCGAAGAAGTGGAGCTTCGACGACGGCGCCGAACTCGGAAGCTACAACACCCAGCAGCACTGGGTCATCCACACCGACGCGCTCTTTCTCGTCTACACCCGCCGCGGCGCAGAAAACGACCACGTATTCCGCCACCGTGCTCCGCTGTTCATGGCCCGGGTCGATCCCCGGCGGCTCTGCGTCGTTCGATCCACCGAGCGGGTGCTCGTCCCCGAACGCGGCGCCAGGCTGGGCAACTTCGGAGTCACCGACGTCAGCCCGCAAGAAACCTGGGTCACCGCTGCCGAATGGATGCAGACCTGGGGCCCGAACCACGTCATGCCGGTCGACAATCCCCACGGAGCAAACAACCGCATCTGGGTCGCGAAGATCAAGTGGAACAAACCAAACACCCTGGCCAAGTAACTTTCGTGTCATTCGTGTGTTTCGTGGTTAAAAACTCCATCTACCTCACTACCCTCCATGCGTCTCATTGCACCGCTCTGGGGTCTCGCCGGCGTCTTCTTCCTCCTCGGATTCGCCGTCTACCGACTCACACCGAAAGCCTTCGAAGCCCTTGAGATGGAGCTCACTTCATGGCAATGGGCTGTGCTCGCAATCTGGACCTTGTTCATGGGCGTCGCGGAGGGGTACCGGGGATTCCAAAAAAAATTCTCCCCCCGAACAGCGGCGAGGGCTCGTTATCTCCGCGATCAACCCTCACTGATGCGAGCCATCTTCGCGCCGCTCTTCTGCATGGGCTATTTCCACGCTCGTCGCCGAGTACAGATCGCGTCCATCAGTCTCACGCTCGGGATCATCGCGTTGATTATCCTCGTCTCGTTCTGTTCCCAGCCCTGGCGCGGCATTATCGACTTCGGTGTTGTCGTTGGGCTCACCTGGGGGATCCTATCCCTCGCCGCCTTCGCATGGAAAGCGCTCAACCGCTCCGACTTCGAACACTCGCCCGAGACACCCTAGCCCCTTTTGGAGTGCGCGTGACCTGTCACCGCTTTCTTTCCTTCTTTCCTTTCATCTTCGTCCTGCCACGTTCGACACTTAGAATCTATCCCAAAACCGCCGGGGACTGGCTCATTTTGCGGAGTCTTCGGAGCAAAATGTGCCTGTCCCCCTCTCCTCGAAGGTTTTGGGATAGGCCGGATCCCTGCTGAAAACGCGGACTGGCTCCGCAACATCCGCATTGCTTGCTTCCTGTTCCGACGTCATCGACCAGCCGTCGAGCGTGCCCGTGACGCCGTCGGCCGTGAGATCCGTGACGGTGAGCGTCCACGTGCTGCCAAGCTCACTACCCTCGTCGTCATCCACATCTCAAGGACCCCCGCGGGCTCGGCCCTATCGTAACGAAATACCGGTGAAATGTCGCCTCGGGCGGTCATGCGGCACGGTCTCCATGGAGGAATTGGAGTAGGTTCGCGATAGCTTGCTGGAGGCATGGGAGGAATCCTTCGGTCCGGAGGGTCTTTTTTCGGATCGGAAGGGGATGGGTGGTGGTCCGTTGTCTTCGCTCCGCGCGGATCGCCTGGGCTGCCTCCCAGTGCTCGACAAAGGCAGTCGGCAAGTCCTCCAGGTTGCCGCCGCAGAGGATTTCCAGGTACACCGGATCGTCGAGGTTGGCGACGAGAAGTTCTTCGGGACGCATGGCCTGAATGGAACGTGTCAGTTTCTTGATGCCCAGCTTGCGGCGCAACCCCTTCTTGGTGTGTGCGAACCGGTGTTCCGAGAGATTGTTGGTTCGCTCCACCACGAACGGCTCGTCTCGGCCCGGCCGCGGGATGACGTGTCCCGTCAGGTTGCCCTGGTACTTGTCCAGGTAGCCGAGAACCGTCCGGAGATCCGCGGCCCGGTCCGCATCGCCTTCTGATGCCTGACGTTGGCGCAGCGCGTCCGTCCAGCCGTGTAGCGAACTCTCCAATGCCTGCGCCTTGACCGGCGTCTCAGCCTGCCCTCGGGGACGCAACACGACGTTGCGAGGGCCGCTGGTCAGCCGCAGGACCTCGCGAAGTTCCGTAAACAACGCTACGGCCTTTTCCAGACGCTCGGCGGCGGCCGTCAACTCCGCGTCTTCGCGCAGCGGTGCCAGGTGGCGGGCGATCGTCTTCAGAGTGGAGAGGTCTTGGTGGGGGAAATCGGCGGCCGCCGTCGTTTGGGCCAGCCAATCGTAGATCCGACAGCCACGGCGATAGAAGGCCAAGCTCGGCAGGTCGAACGGGAAGTATTCGCCTTCGAGGTCGGCGACGTAATCCTCCAACCACCGCAACACGAAATACGTCAGCGTCCGCCGCACCTGGAGCGGGTCCAGGTCGGCCGGGGAGTCCGGCGCTTCCAGGCACCGTGCGATCTGTTCGGCCGAGAGGCGGGTTCGCTGCTTGCTGTAGCGCACGAGATCCTTGCGCAGGGAACGCAAGGCGGATTGGATCTTCAAACGCCGCAGGCCGGCGGTGATTTGTCCATGCGGCTTCTCACAGAGTTTCGTGCCCACGTTTTCCAGGAAGTGATAGTGGCAGATCAGATCAGGGAGGTCCCCCAGGACTTCCTTGACGGCGGTCTCGATTCGAGAACTCAGGTCGCGCACCGAGGCCAACGGCTTGCCGAACTTTTCCAAGCAACAACGCAGCAGTTGCGCGATGGGGGTGGCCTCTTCGGCTGCCATCTTCGCGCCCGCGAGGGTCCAGCCGCGTGGGCCTGCCACGAGGTTGAACACGGTTTCCGTGCCTGGCTCGCAGGTGCCGTCCAGGTGCAGCGCATAACCTCCGTCCTCTTCCAGTCGCTTCCGCAATTGAGAAGCCCGAGCGAAATGAGTAGCCGCCAGGCAGTCGAGGAAGGTCTGAGCCAACTCGCTGATCGTGGTCTGTGGCAGCGGCCATCCGCAACGAGCGATCAGTTCCTGCTGGATTTCTGTGTCCTGGCGATGCTCGCGGAAACGGGCCAACCCCACCACGACGATCAGGTCGAAGGCGTAGTTTCCCTGCGGCGGAATCAGGCGGTGGTACTCCTCGCAGCGATAGAGCCTGCCGCAGCGGACGCACTGCTTTTCCACGTAGCGTACCCACGGCCGACCGAGCCCCACGCCCCGCGGGTAACGGGTCGAAGTGCGCTGACGGCGCAGGGGGACGCGGCAGGCTTCGCATTCCGTCCGCTCGCTGGCCACTTCCAGAGGGTATTGCACAGGTAGGATCGCGGCGGCGGGCAGCGGCCCCGACCAGGCCCGCAGTAGTTGGACGCGGAGTTTCAAGAACTCCAGAGCCCTTTTTTTACGTCCAGCCGGTAATGGTCGATCACTGCCTGGATCTGCCCGGTCTTCAGGCGGATTCCCTGGCGTCTCAGCCGCCGCGCCCACTGGCCGGGAGTGTCTTGCGGATGGCGGATCATAGCGACCAAAAGGGCGTTGATCTCCGCCAGCGCCGGCAACGACTCCGCCGCACGCTTCGCCGCCACCTCCCGTTCTCGCCCCTGGAACTGCTGCTGCCCCCGCGCGGACTCGACCGCGAGATAGACCCCGCTTCCGCCGATCTCCGCCCGTTGCACTTGGGCTTGGCCAGCAAGACGAGTGAGCAGGGGTTTGAGGTTGGGAGCGTGCAGGGCCTTCTCGAGTTCGCTGGCGGTCATCCCGGCTGGGCTTTGCTCGACGAGCCCCACGACGGTCTTGGAGAGGCTTCCCCACTTGCTGAAGCGAACGCCTTGATAGGCCCAGAGTCCCTGCTCGTCGAACCGGGGAATTCGAGCGAGGGTGTAGTACTTGGCGTTGTGGTTGTAGCTGGTGAAATAGCCTTCGCGACGGAGGATCCGCCAAGCAGTCATGTTGGAACAGGCGCAGGCACGGAGGAGTTCGGACCTGGTCAAGACCTTCTTTTTTGCGAAGGCTTGGAGAGCGTCCTTGGGCTGGAACCGCGTGGGTCTCATGGGGTCTTCCTCCATTATGGTATCGTAATAACAACTATGCGCAAACTATGTTATTACTATACCATAATTCGTGACCGAACCCCAGGATTCTTGATGAAACCACAGGCCAACGGCAAAGAAAGCCACACCAAAAGACGGGAAACCGGCGCAGGTCCCAGCGCGATTCCCGGGCTGCGCAGTCGACAAAGGCGGGAATCCTGATAAGGTATTAACGTTCCCCGGCAGCGTAAGTCGCCTCGCCCGAACGGCTTACGGGATGTTTCACCGGGATTTCGTTATCATAGGGCTCGGCCCGCGGGTGAACGAGGTTCGGCGGCTAGCATCGTCCGCTATCTCCATTCTCTTAGGCCCCCTGCCGCCTCGCGCGGCAGGAGCCAAAGGTTCCGCAGCGACAGCGCAACCGCCCACGGCGGACGCCACTCTGATTCCAGCCTACGCTGATCATGGCCTTTGCCCAAAACCTGGCGGCGCTCGGCTCACCCGGGCCTCGCCGCGCCGAGCGCCACCGGTTGCCGACGATTACTCCGCCAACTGCAGTTCCAATAGCGCCAGATCGGTCAGCTTGGTGCTCTTCCCGCGGGACTTGCCGTGCTCGCGCGCGGTCTGGTCGGCGGCCAGGATCGCGAACAGGTCGTCGTTCCATGCGTCGGATGACGTGGCCGTGCTGCCGGCCAGCATTTGCATCGGCGCGGATGTGGTGCCGTTCTGGAACACCACGATGCTCGTTCCGTTGCTGTCTGGGGCAGGGTAAAGGTCAGGGTCCGTGTTGGCGGCCGGCTCGTAAACGAGCGTCGCATGCGCGATGTTGTTGACCGTGAACGTGACGCTCCCGACGGTCTTGTCCACATTGCCGCTCAAGACCGTTGCCAGCCCATTGGCACCCGTGGTGGCGGTGCTCGATATGCCATGGCTCCACGCGCCGGTAATCGTCGCGCCCGACACCGGCGATCCCGCTGCATCTTGCACCAGAATCGTCACCGTCGCCGCCCACTTCTTCCTATTGACCGAACTGCTCGTACCGTCCAGGTCGGCCACGTGCAGCGTCGTGGGCGAAGCGGGCGCAACGGTAATCGTCACGGTCGCCGTATCGGTGCCGCCTTTGCCGTCGCTGACCGTGTACATGAACGTGTCGGTGCCGGTGAAGCCCACGAGCGGTGTGTAGGTGACGGTTCCATCACCGTTGTTTGTAACCGATCCTCCGTTCAGGCTCGTCGCATCAACGGCGCTGACAATCAACGAATCGCCGTCGACATCCGTGTCATTGGCGAGGACAGGCACCACGACGGCCACGTCTTCATCCGTCGTGGCGCTGTCGTCGTAGGCCACCGGCGCGTCGTTGACGGAATTCACGGTGATGGAGACCGTAGCCACATTCGAATCCGCGAGGGTGTCGTTAGCTTGGTAGGTGAACGAATCGGTTCCATTGAAATTCAGAGCCGGATCGTAGCTGAACGAACCATCCGAATTGAGCGTCAGTGTGCCATTCGCCGGCCCAGTGACCAGGGCCGCCGTGAGCGGGTCGCCGTCGGCGTCCGTGTCATTTCCCAATAGGCCAGGCGCACTGATCACCAGCAGCGTGTCTTCCTCCGTGCTGAAAGCATCGTTGACGGCAAACGGTGCATGGTTCAGCCGCGTCACCGTGACGACGACGGTGGCAGTGTCTTCGCCGTCGTTTCCGTCGCTGAGCGTGTAGCTGAAGGAGTCGGTCCCCATGAAATCGACGGGCGGAGTGTAGGTGACGGATCCATCGGGGTTATTGGTAATCGCCCCTCCTTCAAGGCTCGTCGAATCGACGGCGCTCAGGGTCAACGCATCGCCGTCAATGTCGCTATCGTTGGCAAGCGGCCAGATCACGACCGACGCGTTTTGCACAGTGCTCGCCGTGTCGTCCGCCGCGTCCGGAGCGTCATTGTCGGGAGCAATCGTGAGGCTCACCGTTGCCGAGTCGGTCCCGCCGTTGCCATCGCTAATGGCGTAGCTGAAGCTATCGTCGCCGTTGAAGTTGGCAGCCGGCGTGTAGATGAAGGAGCCGTCGGCATTGAACTGGAGCGAGCCAGAGGCAGGGCCGGCCACCAGCATGGCCGTGAGCGGGTCGTCGTCGGCGTCGCTGTCGTTGCTGAGAACGCCGGGAGCGGGGACGGTGAGAGCGCCGTCCTCGTTTACCGCGTACGCGTCGTTGGCGGCCGTGGGAGCCGTATTCAACACGGGCGAGGCGTAGACCGCCGTGATCGACCAGTTGTTGAGCGTTCCCGTGTACCCTTTGACAGTGTCATAGACCTTTAGGGTCCAGGTGCCGCTCAGTTCTCCACCTTCGAACTGGCTCAAATCCCCCTCGGGATTGTAGACGCCGGTGAACGGTGCCGATCCCGCGGTAATTGGAATGGCCGCGTCGTCGTCCAAGGTCGTGCTGGTGAAATTGTCGCCGCTTCCGCCCACCTGGCTGAAAAGTTCCACTTCGGTCCCAGCCGGCGAGACCAGATAGACGGCCAGATTCGAGTCATACGTATGGGTAATATCGAGCTGCACGTCCAGATCGCGGATCGTGCCCTCATCCGGAATCGTCAATTGCGACGTCGTCACGCCTGGGTTTCTCTTGGCATCGGCGATCGCGACGGGCGTGTTGTTGGTGAACGTCTTAATGGCAGCATCGTCGTCGAGGTTCGTGACCGTAACGTATCGCGGTTGGATACCGTCGAAATTCGGATCAGCGCTTTGGACCGGATCGAATTGGATCGTGTAGCCAACGTCGCCATCCGACTCGTCGTCGTCCTGGCCCGTGATGGTCACCGGCTGTGGCACATTCCAATTCGCCGACGTGAAGATCAATGATGTTGGCGATACGATGCCTTCGCTCGTGTCGCTGGAATGGAACGTGATAGTCACCGATGCGCTTGGCGAGTCAGTGAGGACCACCTCGAACTGCGCCACCCCACCCCCTTCCGTCGTTGTCAGGTCAGATATAGGAGTAACACTGATGCGTGGCGGGCTGAGCTTCCATAAGAAGCCATCCGTCCAACCGTGGTTTCCCACCACATCCGAGCCAAAATCGACTTCGTTGCTATCGGTCTGGCCCACAACATACACATTCTGCCGTGAATCCGTGACGACGGAGCGTCCCAAATCATCGCCTGTTCCGCCCGCAGTGCTAGCACCGATGAAGCTCCCGTAGGAGTCGAACTTGGCGACGAAGGCATCCGTGCCACCACGGCTGGTCACGCTATGCGCCGGATCGGCATTGAAATTCGCGGTGTCGCCGAACGAGCCGGTCAGATAGATATTTCCGAGAGGGTCGAGCCCGATGCCGTTGCCAAGATCTTCCGCGATTCCTCCGAATCGATTGGCGAAGCTTCCTTCGGCGACGTTGAAAAAGCCGTTTGGATCGAGTTTTAACAAGAAAACGTCAGTTGCGCCGGCGCTCGGTAACATGTACGTCCCTGTTGAGGGATCGAAGTCGGCGATGCCTCCGAACCTGCCTGTGACGAGAATGTTCCCACCGTCGTCGATGGCAACGTCGGATCCTTCGGCATGCTCGGCGTTTCCCGTTTGACGCACCCAACGAACAAGCCCGTTCTGGGCGTTAAGCTTCAAGACGAACAAGTCGGGGAACTGGTTGGAGTTGGATGCGGTAAGAACCGGTTCTCCGTCTTCACTGTTTTCGTAGGTGCCAAAGTCAACAGTACCTCCGAAGGAACCTGTCCTCACAACGGACCAGTCTGCAGGATCGCCAGCATCATCCACTGCAATTCCTCTGCCCCGAAGATACAACTCCTCAGTGCTTTCCTGCTTGCTCACCCAAACGAACTCTCCCGACGCGTCCAGCTTTGTCACAAACCACGACGCAGTCGCGGACGGCCCGGTAACGACGGTGATATTGCCGAAAGCGGCAGTTGGTCCGCGAACGTATCCGCCCGCATACACATTACCGTTTTTGTCAACATCCATGCTGTTCCATGCGTCGTCATAGTCGCTTCCTCCGGCCCGCCGAACCCATTGGAAACTCCCGTCGTCCGCGCTGAGCTTCAGAAAGAACAAATCCCGACTGCCTGCCGTGGTTAAGGTGTCGGCTTCGTTTGGCGGATTCGAGGGGTCGAAATCGACGGCTTGATCGAAGTCACCACATACATAGACACTGTACCGGGATTCGTCGACGTCGCGGGCATCATCAACGGCTATACCTTTCGCGCGGTCTTGTGCAGCGCCGCCGAACCCTCTCACCCAGAGCAGTTCACCACTTGGAGAGTACTTCGCGACAAATGCATCCTGCGGTCCAACGGAATTGAGATTCGTGATACCTGGGCCCGGATCGAAGTCCACAACACCCGCAAATACGCCCGTGGCAAACACATTTCCCTCGCCGTCAACGGTTACATTGTACATGTAGTCCGTTCCGTCTCCTCCAATCATAGAGGCCCACTCCGACTCGATTGTGGCGGAAAGCAGCCTCCGATCCTCTAACGGCTCCAGGCGGATCCGGCGCGGCTCAAAGGCGGTGCGGGATCTGGCGGAACGGCGGTTGCGGCGGGAACTGCTGCTCTTGCGGCTGGTCAAAAACGGTACAGAAAACATCTGCTGGCCCTCCTCGGTAAACGTGGTAAAATGCAAAAAGCGTTGTTGTTGCACGCGCGCAAAACGAGCCGCGTGCGGACGATTGCCCAGCCGGTGAGGGGACCGCGCCTGGCAGCTTGGACCTCACCGGCTGCTTTTCTTCCTGCTCCGTAAAACGGAATTTATTCCGTTTGCTCCGCGGGAGTCTTCTTTTCGCGTCTCCTCGGTTGTTGGCTGCGGTGAGTATGGCCTTCGGCCAAAAAACCTTTGGGTCGGCATCCCTCTCCTGGGGTGGTACCCCAGGCTACGGTGAAATATGGCCTTCGGCCAAAAGACAAAAAACGTTGTGTTGGTTCGGTTCCAGGTGGGTTTGCTCCGTCGTTTGGACTCCGCGGATTCGTTGCGCATCGCACCGGCGGCCTCGGGGTTTGGCCGAAGGCCTCCGGTCACCGTAGCCTGGGGTACCACCCCAGGAACCGATGGTCAACCGCGGTCGGGTTTGGCCGAAGGCCATATTTACTCGCTTGCTTCGCCCAACGATCTGGTCGAGCCATGCAACCTCGTTCGCCAGCAGGACCAACCCGCCCGCGTCTGGAATCGCGGCGCCGCGGATCTCGGCCTTGTCAATCCCCAGCAGGCTTGCGGCCTCGTCGCGAGCGCGGCGGTTGCTGGGCCCCTGCAAGCCTTTCTCGTCCATCCACTCGACGCCCTGCTGGTATTGGCGGCGAGCTTCGTCCTTCTCGCCCAATTGCCAGAGCGTCATCGCCAGAAAGAATCGGCACTGTTCACTGACGCGGCCGCCCGAGAGGGAGACGCTCTGCTGCAGCGCCCGCCCGGCCTCGTCGAAGTCGCCGTTGCGGTAACGGGCCTTCCCCAGCGTGAGCCAGTACTGGGGGGTCTTCGGGTACCGCTCGACCAGTTTTGTAGCCAGCTCGATCGCATGTTTTGGATTGCGCAGCGACGGCACCTCCGCATCGGCCCAGGTTCTCGCAAGTTCGTCGGCTCGGTCCGGTTCGGTGGCAAGTTGCTCAGCCTTCTTCAGGTCGGCCAAGGCCGCTGCGGCATCCCCCTTCTTCGCAAGAACCTCGGCACGAACGCACCATGCATAGACTTCCGATGGCTTGAGCCGGATCGCCTCGTTCAAGTCAGCCGACGCGCGGTCCAGCTCATTTTGCTCAGAGTAAGCCAGGCCTCGCCCGATGTAGGCGAAAGCATAGCCGGGCAAGAGCCGAATCGTCTCGGACAGGTCGGCGACGGCTTGATCCAAATCTCCGCGATCAAAATGAATGGCCATGGCTCGCGTGGCATGGCACTCTTTGCCACCGAGTTGAATCGCACGATCGAGATCCTCCGCGGCCTTGTCGTAATCGCCAAGCGCGATCCGCGCAAGCGCCCGGTTATGCGGTGCTTGATAGTCCTTGGGATCGGCCTCGATCGACTTGCCGAGGTCGGCAATTGCTTCCTCGAATTCGCCTCGGTGGTAGTGAATCATGCCGCGCGGGGAATAGAGTCTCGCGAGTTGCGTGTATCGAGGGTTGCCGGCAATGGCTTCATTCAACTCCGCCATCGCTTTGTCAAGTTCACCCTGGTGGAAATAGACGAGTCCTTTGATCGCACATGCTTCGCAACGCGCCTTGGATTCAAGGCTCACTGCCTTTTCGGCATCGGCAATCGCCTTTTCGGGGCGGCCAATTCTTCGGTAGGCCTCCGCGCGATATAGGTAGGTGCGCGCG
Organism: Thermoguttaceae bacterium; assembly: GCA_040768665.1. Classification (GTDB taxonomy): domain Bacteria; phylum Planctomycetota; class Planctomycetia; order Pirellulales; family Thermoguttaceae; genus JABWBD01. The sequence goes on along the minus strand of JAXGMN010000019.1, from coordinate 205,626 downwards.
GAGTCGTTGCCAAGTTCAATGGCCCTGTTGTAGTCGGCAAGGGCCTTCTCGTGGTCGTATTTCTCATCGTACGCGACGCCACGGCCGACAAGGGCCAACGTGCGTTCGGGATTGAGCCCTATCGCACGATCGTAGTCCTGGATTGCTTCCTCGATTCGGCCGAGCGCGTAGTAGGCGAAGCCCCGACCCGAATAGGCCACGACATTCTTAGGATCGAGCTGAATGGCCTTGGTCAAATCGGCCAATGCTTTTTCCGCATTCGCCTTCTCCCTGCCGGTCAGCCAGTACTTGTTGTAGGACTGTATGCCTCGCGTCACGTAAGCTTCGGCGAGTTCGGGATCGAGTTGGTTTGCGCGATCCAGGTCTGCCTGGGCCAGGGCAATCTTGCCCTGCTGCAGCACCGCGCCATGGCCCGCTGGGCAAAGGCGATCGTCGTTTGCGGGTTGATCGCGATCACACCGGTGAGCGAAGTCTCCGCGGCTTCAGCCCGTTCCAGCTCACAGAGCACAACCCCGGCGGCCAGAAGCGGCAGGTAGTAGTCGGGCCGCCGGTCAATGCCTGCCAGTACTCGTCCAGCGCCTCCTCCCATCGCCCTGCCGCGCGTGGTACTCGCCTTGAAGGAAATGATCGAGCCCCGAACCGGGAGCGAGTTGCTCGGCGCGGGCCTTTACCTCGCCGGCCGCCGTTTTCTCCCCAGCGCCCCGTGACACTCGGCCACTTGCAGCAGAACTGCCGGGACCGCTCGGTAGATCAACTCGACGCGGCAAAAGGACTCCAGCCCTCGCGGATCTGTCTCGACGACAGGCGGCGCGGTTTCGCTGTCCGCGGCTCGATGGCAAGCGCGCCCGCACCGATAATAGCTCCGCCAGTTCCTCTTCCAGCGCGGACTGCTTCTCGGCCGAGAGATGGCGATAGGTGGGCCGGCTCTTCCAATCCTCCTGAGGATCCGCGGGCAAATAGAGGTCGAGCGCGGCCTGGCAGTCGCCGCGGGCCCGGTCGCGCGACCTCTGGCCCAGCGCATAGCGGCAGGAATGCACCCGCTGCCGGATCTCCTCGAACTGCGAAAACCGCGCATCGGCCTCCACTTTCTCGGCAAGCCGCCGCGAGAATTCGGCGACGGCCGCCGCCAGCGGCCCGGAAGGCGAACCGGCCATCTCCAGCCGCGCCTCGGCGTCGGCCAGGTAGCGCTCCGCCGTGGCATACTCGCCGGTCTCCAACACCGCCTCTCCGGCGGCCAGACTTCCAGCGAGACTTTCCGCCAGCGCGTTCTGGCGGAGATGGCTCCGCCAGCCGGCAACGGCCAGGCCGGCAACCGCGATCGCCCACAGCGCCGCGGCCGTCGCCGCGGCTGCACGGTGCCTGCGGCACCATTTCATACACCGCGCGGCCGGCGAGGGCCGGCTGGCGCGGATCGGCTCGTCGGCCAGAAACCGCTTCAAGTCGTCGGCCATCTCCTGCGCGGTGGCGTAGCGGCCCTGCGGCTCCTTGGTCATCGCCTTCTGGACGATCGTCTCCAGGTCGCGGGGGATCGCCCGGTTCACCTGCCGCAGCGGCTGGGGATCCCGCTCGGCGATCTGGTGGATCACCTCGTGCCGGTCGGTGCTGGTCACCGCCGGCCGCCGTGCCAACAGTTCGTAGAGCGTGACGCCCAGGGAATAAATATCCGTATGGTAGTCGAGCGCCCGGCGGTTGCCCGTCACCTGCTCCGGGCTCATGTACCGCAGCGTGCCCAGCAAGTCGCCGCTCATCGTGAGCTGATCGGCCGTTTGCCTCAGCGCCAGGCCGAAGTCGGTGATCCAAAGGTGCCCGCGGGCGTCGATCATCAGGTTCGAAGGCTTGATGTCCCGATGGACCACGCCCAGCTTATGGGCGTGGTCCATGGCCTCCGCGGCCTGGATCCCCAGGCGCGCCACGGCCTGGAAGAACTCCCGGCTGCTGGTCGAGGTGGACGAGAGCGGCGGACCCGGCGGCGGCGTAAGCTCGGCCGCGCTCGGGTCGGTGTCGTGGGGCGACGCGGGTCGGAAGAAGCTCTGCGTCGACTGGCTCAGCGCCGGCGCGGCGGCCTCGCCGTGCCCGTCGCGCGCGGCGGTAACCCGCGTGAGCTCTTCGATCACCTGCGCGGCGTGCGGCCTTCGATGTACTGCATGGCGTAGAAGTGGACCGCCCGCTCCACGCCAACCGAATAGATGTTGACGATGTTGGGGTGGTCGAGCCGAGGCGGCCGCGCGACCTCGTTCTCGAATCGCTGCAAGCGGCGTGGATCGAGCATCGCGGCAAAGGGGAGCACCTTCAGCGCCACCCGCCGTCCCAGCGAACCTGCCGCGCTCGTAGACCACGCCCATCCCGCCGCGGCCGATCTCCCGAAGAATCTGATAGTCGCCCAGGGTGCCACGGGGCTCCGCGCGCTCGCAGGGTTCCCTAGCGCCGTCCGGCTCGCCGCATTCCGAGGCGCGAATGAGCATGAGCGCCTCGTAGACCTCCTCCAGTTCCGTGGCCACCCGGGGATACCGGTCCAGATAATCCTGGAGGATCACCGCTTCTCGCCGGTTCAACCGTTCGGTGATCTCCTCGACCACTTCCACCAGCAGCGAATCGGTTGCATGTTCGCTCCCTGCCGTGTTCATGGCCCGGATTCCTCCAGACCTGGCGCGCTGAGCAACCGCTTCAACGCCAGCAAGGCCCGCGCATGTCGCTTCTTGGCCGCCTCGGGGCTGATTTCCAGAAGACAGGCGGCCTCGTCGTTCGACAGGTTCTCAAAATCCCGCAGCAGGAGAATCTCCCGTTCCTTCTCCGGCAACCGAGCCAGCAGACGCCGCACCTGGCGGGCCAATTCCTCGCGGATCGCATCGGCGCTGGGGCTCGTGCCGCCGCTGAGCAGTTGCGCCGCCAGCTTCAGCGACGAGCGGTCGGGCAACGGCACCTCGCGATGGATCGACCGCTTGGCCGCTGCCAGGTGATGCTGCTCGATCTTTCTCAGCCGCTCATAAAGCGTCTTTACCAGCCAAAGCCTGAAGGGCATCGGCCGGCGACGCAGATAATCGTCCAACCGCTTGAAAGCCTCGACCTGTGTCTCTTGGACCACGTCCGAAGGGTCGATCCGCGGGCGGACGCGAACATCGAGCCGACCCTCGGCGATCTCGCACAGATGCGCCCGGTGCCGCTCAAAGAGCCGCCCGAAAGCCTCGGACTCACCGCCCGCGGCCTCTTCCAGCAAGCGGCGAGTCTCCGTGGAATCGGGGCGAACTTCAGCCATGGCGCATTCTCCTACCTCACTACCGCGAAAAACTGCGCCTCCGGGGACAAGAATTCTTGGAAAATGGGAGATTTTGGGCCTGCAGGATTGTATGCCCCATCCTCACCGGAGGCGCTCTCGCACCGCCGCAACCCGGCTGCTACCACCGCGCGAAGCGCTCGCCCTGCCGCGACGCGATGGCCGGCAGTCGGGCTGCTCGGGTTTCGGTTAAAATGACGGCTGGTTGTCAAAGGATCCCCCGCTCCTTGAGCCGTTTGTGAAACGCCGTGATGGCGCGGATCCAGAGCTTGCGGGCCGAATCGTCCGAACGGTTCATCCTCAGGGCGATTTCGCGAAACGCCAGGTCCTCCCGGTGACGCAGCAGCAGGACCTCGCGGTAGTCGTCCGGCAGGTGCACCAGCACGTCGTACATTCGCTCACGAGTCTCGCCGGCCAGAGCGCCGGCCAGCGGCGAAGCCACCTTGCGGGCGGCGTGCGCTTCCCAGTCGTCGCTTCCATCCCCGATGCGGACTTCTTCGCGAGCCACGTCGCGCTTGGCCGTGTGCTCATAGTGCGTGTGGACGTTCGCCAGGTTGCGCAACAAGATCCGGCGAAGCCAACGGCAGACGTCATCGAGCGTCTGCCCCGTGAATCCGGCGAAGGCCCGCTGCGCCTCGAGGCACGTCCCCTGCACCACGTCCGAAGCCGACTGCTTCGCCCGCACCCGTGGCGACAATTCCCGCCGGGCAATCCCCAGCAGGTAACAACTGCACCGTTCGAGCAGTTCCCCGAACGCCTCCGCCGACCCTGCTCGAGCTTGCTCGATCAGGTCCCGGACCCGCTCGTCGTCTTCCGAGCGGCCCGACTCCGAAGGTTCGATAGCAGACATGCGAACGCCCCATGCAAAAGACGGACTGACGTTCCCTGCTGTTGGAGGATCAGTCTAGACGCATCCACCGCTCCCTTCAAGCAACCCCCCCCAAAAAACCCAAGTAGGTCCCGCTTGCCGAGCGGGACCTGGCGCTCCGAATCGACGACATTTCCCGCCAATCCCTGCAGTGCCTTGCGGCAATCAACCCCGCTTGCCGCATACTTACGATCACCAGCACGACGGCTTCCTCGCGAAAACTCGAGCCCGACAAGCGCGACGCACGGGCCAAGGTCCCGTTCGGCAACCGGGACCTACTCCCTCCTTTCCTGAACCGCGCCGAAATCCGGAAAATTTCCTGCGGTCTAACGTGATGCCAGCGCGGGGTTTACAACGCTTCTCTGAAAAAAAACACCCTGGAAGTGTCCAAAACGGCTTCCGTTTCTTGCTTAGTGATATGGGGAGTATCTGCGGCGAGGGGACTTGCCATGGGTTTCGACTTTGCGAGAGGCGTAGATCCCGAACTGGTCCTGATCGACGATCGGAGGATATTGAAGCCGCCGCTCTGGAGGCTGGAGAGCCGGTCGACCTGGAGATGTACCGCGATCGCTATCCGGAGTATCTGGGCATGCTCCGCGAGCTCTTGCCGGCCCTGGGAGTTCCTGGCCGTGCTGAGCGAATTCGGCTACGAGCTTTTCGACCCGGGCCGGCTTGATCCCCCGGCGTAACCTGACCGACAAATTGCAAAAGGAACCGTGTGATGATCAAGAAACCTCATTCGTGGCAGAAGGCGGCTTACGCCCGCCGGGGCTTCACGCTGGTTGAGCTTTTGGTGGTAATTGCCATCATCGGCATCCTCATCGCCATGCTCCTCCCGGCCGTTCAGGCCGCTCGCGAGGCCCGCTCGTCGGATGCAGTGCTCGAATAACCTCAAGCAGATCGCCCTGTCCGCTCACGACTTTCACGATGCTTTCCGGCGGATGCCGCCCGGGTACGTAGGCGTCGGCGGAACGGGCCGAAGTGCCCCGCCCGCGTACTCTCCGGACAGTGGAACTCATATCGGGGTGCTGGCTTTTCTCTTGCCCTACATGGAATTGGACAACTTGTCCGACGCCTTCACACCCGAACTTGAGATGAATATCGACCTTTTCCCTCCAACGCCGAGCGTGCCGGCCGGTGCCAAGTATCGCGAGTGTTGGCCCTACGAACCGACAGGGATGACCTGGACGATGGGGCTTACTCGGATTCCGGCGTTTCTCTGTCCGTCCACCGACGCCTATCAAAACACGCAGCAGACACTGGCCGTCCTGGTCACATATTGGCAGAACGGCAATCCTCAGCCGCTGACGCTGCACGGATGGGGTTTCGATATTGCCACCTGCGGGGCCGACGTCGGCCGAACCAATTACGTCGGCTGTGCCGGATACGGCGGGAATCTCGCGGGATTCCGGACTTGGGAGGGCGTCTTTTCGGACCGCACGAAATACCGCTTTGCAGACATCACCGATGGGACGAGCAATGTGCTGCTGTTTGGCGAGACGATGGGAGGGTGCAACTCACCGCCTTGTGATACCCTGCAACGATCCCATAGTTGGATGGGATCCGGGGCTTTGCCCACCGCGTGGGGCTTAAAGCCGCTTTTTCCCAAAGAGATTTGGAAACCCTACGTGGGGCAATTTGGATCCCAGCACCCCGGGATCGTGCAGTTCGCCTTTGCAGATGGATCGGTGCATAGTATTTCTCATTCGGTGGACTGGCCAACGTATCTCTACCTAAGCGCCATGCACGACCGCAATCCGGTCCGCATGGATGGTGTGCACTAGAGTAGACGCCATCCCGCACCTAACGGCACTACCTGGAGCAACTCGCATGGAGAAAGGACCCACTCCTAAGAAGCCATTGGTGCGAGTAATCTGGCTGCTTATGTTGGCCGCGCCCGTGATCGGGTGCGGGCCGGGCGACACCGTCGAGATTCCCAAAGAGAAGCTCGAACCTCCCAGCCGAAGCGAACTCATGGACGTGAGCGGTCAGGCCGCCGCTCCCAACGATCTCCCGAGCCGCTGAGGCGCGCATACTCTCGTCGTTTCCCCTTTCCCGCTTTGCGGCTCACGGGTTTTCCGTAGAACGCATAATTGCAGCGGGCACAGACGATCAGACCCCGGAGCAGGTAGCTCGCACCACGCCGTGTTTGCCGATTGTGCTTCCGATTTTCTTCCAGGCGTTCTGCAACGGCAGCAAAGAGCTCTTCGCTGACGATTGCGGGAACCGAGATCCGAATCCCTTGATCCGTAGGGTGCGCCGCTGAGGACGTTCACCGAACCCTGGCGCGCGGCGTGCAGCTTCCCGCGACGGCTCCGCTCAAGGATCTTGGCGCGTTCGAATTCCGCCACCATTCCTTGTACCTGCAACAGCAGGTCCTCTCCAGGTGTCTTTCCCAACGGGTGATTGAGAAAGACCACCTCGACCCCGCATCGTTGAAACTCATCCAGAAGCAGCACTTGGTACGCATACTTCCTTGCAAGTCGATCGGGGCTGTGAACGTACAGACGATCGATAGCACCAATCGCCGCCAGGTCGCGCAAGCGTTCGAGAGCTGGGCGGATCAGTGTCCTTTCCTGCATCCCGCACCTAGGAAGACCATCGATTTTTGGGATCGAAGATCGAGGACCGGGCAGCGCAAAGGAACGGTTCTGGGACGCTGCTGGTCACCTCGAACCGCCGCGACCGACTGACTCAGTTCGTTCGGGCAATGTCCCGCGGATCCCTCCGTGGGCCTTCCTCCTCAACACCTTTCTCATACTTCTGCACAGCGGCCCCCTTGGTGGCGGCAAAGACCTCTATCGGGTAGACTTAAGGAGTGGGCATGGCGTATCGCCTGCACCACGTCGCCCCACGCATGGGATCCCCTGGGATTCGATGCACTCAACTACCGGGCAATTCCTATGGACCGTCCCGAAAAAGTCGACCGGCCTGCCATCAGTTTCCAGGAGTTTTCACGGCTCAAAGAGGCAGATCGCGCCGAATTGCAGGCGATGCCGCCCGAGGAGGCACAGGCGGCGGTGGACCGGATTCTGCACCCGCGTCTCTGGACGATTCAAGACCCAAGGCAGCTCATTTGGCCGGGCGATCTGGCAGATACGGATGAGGAGGACTGACTCATGGAGGGCTTTGCTCCCGAGGAACTCGCCGCGGTGTTCCGATCGCTTCAAGCCGCTGGATGGGACGCAGTGCTTGTGGGCGGACAGGCTGTCAACCTCTGGGCCCGCCGCTACGAGCGGGACCTCCCGAGCTGGGACGCTTTGCGTCCATACACAAGCCGCGACCTGGATTACCACGGCGGATTACCAGAGGCGCGTTTGGCCATGCGCATACTGCGCGCCGAAGGCCAATTGAACACGGGCGCCGATCCCAGTCCGAATGCCGGCGTGCTCAAAACTCGTCTGCCTGATGGGCGTCAGCTCCTGGTCGATATTCTCACGGGAGTTTATGGGGTCAGCGCCGTAGAGGTAGAGCGTACTGCGGTCGCCTGGACTGGCACGGGCCCTCTCGACGGACTGATTTTGCGAGTCATCCATCCGCTCCTGCTTCTCGAAGGAAAGGTGGCCAGCTTGCGCGGTCTGCCACAGGCTGGACGTCAAGATGCCAAGCACCTGGCCATTATGGTCTTGGTCGTGCGCCAGTGGCTGAGTGAGCAGTTGTCTGTCCCGCGGCCTGTGTTCCGAACCGTCGAACGCCTTGCAGCTTGTGCAGCCAGCCCTGACGGCGTTCACGCGTTCGCCCAGGGTCTGGACTTGGCCCAGGCGTTGCCGCTGGAAGAAATGAGAGAGGCGGAGGAGTTCTCTAGTTTTCTCGAGCAACGGCTGCCCCAATTCGTCGGCAAGATTGCGCGCAAGCGGGAACAGCACCTCAATGCCCTCCAAGGCCAGGATCCGGGACCGGCGGCTTGCTGAACGGGAGCACCTTCTCCACCTTTGGCGGGATGGCCCTGCTTGCGAGACTGCGAGAGTGTGGCGCTGCCCCGAAAACAGACCCGAGGCATCGCTCCGAATTGGCTAAAACCTCCATTTTCGCCCTACTCTGCGTCGCTTGCGACATCGGGGACTGCTTGGAGTTGAATGTGCCGACCATTCCGACTCGGCTTACCACAACGCCAAGCAGTGTTTTTCGTCCTATCGCGGTCGCCTCATAACCAAGCGGCTTCGCGGCCAACATCGGTCCTTCGTCCTACTCGATTCCCGTCAGCGTCAGACGACTGAGCCTCCGTTTCCCTGTTCACATCCTCACCACAGCACCGCCGCCCCCCGCATCCATCGCCACCCGATGCTCCTCATGAAACGCGCGGGCGGCCTCACCCGCCTCCGGATTGTGCATTTCCTGCGACTAGCCATCGAGTCGGGCCGCGCATTGCTTTGCCATGGCCCCGTCCTTACACTGGACATTACTTTTCATACCACCGGGAGGGTGAATACAATGGGTAATGGTATCGCGAGGCGGGAGTTTCTGGGGCGGCTTGGCGGCATTCCACTGCTGGGCACATCGATTTTGTCGATTGCCCCGGCCGATACCGCGACTCCCTTGCCCCGGGCCCAACTCGCTGAGGCCCAGCGCCGGGCTACGGATGCGCCGCTCTACTGGGCGTGGTGGGGCTGGGAACCTTGGGAGCACAACCGCCGCGCGGGCGGAATCACCGGCGCAGTCGACGGTTCGTCGCAATGGCTCCACCAATGGTACGGCCGGCTGCATAACGAGGAACTGGTTGCGCTGATGGCCAAGGTCGGCGTGACTATGGCCGTCACCCATTTTTTCAAAGGCTTTGGGCTCGAGCACGAACGAGCCGAGCAGCAGCGCACGGCGCAACTGGTTCAACTGGCGCACAAGCACGGCATCCGCGTCATCGGCTATTGCCAGTTCCGCTCGATCTATTACGAGACCTTCCTGATGGAAGAGCCGTCGGCCAAAGACTGGATCCAGCTCGATCTCATGGGACGCCCTCTGCCCTGGAACAGCAAGCAGTACTTCCGCTGGACGCCTTGCATCAATAGCCGGGAGTTTCGCGATTACATCAAGCGTGCGGTGCGCGTGGGCGTCGAGGAAACCGGCCTGGACGGGTTCAACTTCGACAACTGTGCCAGCTCGCCCTGCTACTGCCCTCGTTGCGAAGAGGCTTTCCGCCAGTGGATGATTCAGCGTTACCGGCAGCCACGCGAGTTGTTCGGCATCGGCACGTTGGCGGGGGTGCGGCAGCCGCCTATGCCGTCTTCCAACGCCCGCGTGGAAGATCCCCTGACCCGCGCTTGGATCCGCTGGCGTTGCGAGAGCCTGGCCGACTTCACGGGCGAGATCACCGGCTACGCGCGGAGCCTGCGCCCCGAGACGATCCTGATGGCCAATCCGGGATATCCCGTGGCGGCAGGCGGCCCCAGCCGAAGGGCGATCTGGCCTGTCGGTATCGGACGGCATCTGGGCCCCGGTCCTCGAATTCCGCTTCCCCGGAAATGATCGGCGACGATCCTCGTCTCGCAGATCCGTGCGTACCAGTACGGGATCGCCGTGGCTACCGGCCGGTTTCGACGACCTGGGCGGGCGGAGTGGGGCGCGACATCGTCCGAAGCGTCAACCGCTCTACCTCAATCGCCTACGGTCAAGCTCCAGAGTGGCCAGGCGGCGGCCAACCGCGGTGTGCCGGGGGCTAATTGAGCCATGCGTCCGCTCGGGGGCGGCGACGGCGTGCGAATCGATCTTCCGGAACTCCGCGACGCGCTGGCCCGATACCTGGACTTCGTGCACCAACACGAATCGCTCGGCTCGGCGGTCCCCGTCAGCGACGTGGCCGTGTTGCACAGCTTCCTTCGGAGGCCTTCGATCCGCAAAACTCCTGGGACCGGTCCACGACGGCCGAGATTCTGATCCGGGGCGGGTTCTTGTGGGGCGCGGTGTTCGACGAGATGCTCGACCGTCTCAAGGATCTTCGGTGCTGGTCTTAGCCGGCCAGTCCTATCTGGCCCCCGCAACCTGCGAGGGAATCAAGGCCTTTGCCGCGGCGGGCGGCGGCTTGGCGATCCTCGGAGAGGCGGCCGTGTGGGACGAGGACGGGATGCTCTATGAGCCGAGTCCGTTGGCTGACCTGAAAGAGCCCGGGTGATCCGCATGGCAGGCGACACGCTTGAAAACGGCCGCCGCGAAGCCTGCGCGTCGGCATCTCGCTTCCCGCGCCCCCAAGCAGTGGCGATCGGTGGCCGACGCCCTTCAGCAAGCGTCGGACGGGCGGCTGACGGCCCGTCTGCACGGCTCGACGTGCGTGGCGATGAGCGCGTGCAGGACCACGGACGACCGCCTGGCTCTTCACCTGGTGAACTATGCAGCTCCCAAGTCCGCGGAGTCCGCTTCGCGTGGAACTGGGAGACGCTTGGAGCGGCCGCAGTTCGGCTCGGCTGCTGCGACGCCCGAAGGCGGTGAGCGTCCGCTTCCGCTGATAGCCAAGGCGGCAGAGCCTCAATCGAGATTCCGTCCATCGACGTCTACGGAATTGTCGTCGTGGGGTAACCGTTCATTGCGCCAAGAAGCTCGTGAAAGAGGGGATGTCTATGAGGAAGTTGAGACGGAAACCTTTCATCGGGCATTGAAAGTCCCGACCGGCAAAGCCTGACCAGCAGCCGGAAGCGAGTCTTGCGTGGTGTACGGGCAACCTGCACTGCGAGGCGTAGACAGCGAGTTCGGAAGCCATGCAACTGAGCCTCGAAAGTACTGTAGTCGGAACGCTAGTTGAACGAGCAGGGGCAGCATGGACGTTTCGCGAGTGGTCAGAAACGCCCGTCGGCCGGGGTCGCGTGAACATGAGCAAACGGACAAATGAGGCTCCATGGGAACTTGGGAGGCCCGATGTCTCCACGTGCAATATCGGGATGGAGTCGCCGGGTGAACAAGCTCAGGCCCGACGCAGGGAACGCATGGCGGCGTCGGGAGCGAAATCCAGGCCGTGTGCTGCCGTGGTATCGCAGGCAAGAAACGAAATTAAACCGAGAAGGACAACGGGGAGTCACGGCGTCTGATAGTACCGGAGAATCTGAAGACACACCTTCTGAGCGGACCCAAGGGAAGCGGGACGTCGGAATCATGGATCGTCATCAGGAAACGACAGATGCACAGCAATCTGGGAACTCAAGACGTGTCCACGAAACGGCGACGGATAGCGAGGCTAGCCGAGCAGTCGCCGGAGTTGGGACTACGTCGCTGAACCCATGATCGACATGGACTGGCTGAAGGAGGCGCTCGCCTCACACGGAAAAGTGGGGCACTGGGCGTCGACGGCCAGACAGCGAAGAATTACGGGGAAAACGGAGGAAAACGCCGGTCTCCTTCAGCGGAGTGAAATCGGGGACCTACCGGGCTCTCCCGTCCGACGGAAAAACGTTCGAAGGTCCGGGGACGGAGACTCGACCGATCGGTATCCCGACATTCGAAGATAAAGGTACTCCAACGTGCCATCGTGATGCTCATGGAGCCGATATACGAGCAGGACTTCCACGATGGGTCGTACGGATTTCGGCCCAGGCAACCCGCACGATGCGATGGATCTTCGGAAAGAAACGCTGCAGATCGGCGGCGGCTGGATCCTGGAGGTCGATTTACGAAAGTTTTTCGATGCCTGGATCACTCCCATATCCGAGACCTCGTCAGCCACAGGATACGTGACGGCGTAGTGCGACGCCTGACCGGCAAATGGTTGAAAGCAGGGGTGATGGAGGACGGGAACATCAGTTACCCGGAGTCGGAAGTCCTCAGGGGATGTATTTCACCCATCCTTTGCGAACGTCTACCTGCATTACGTACTGGACAGGTGGTTCGAAATCGTCCAAAACCGCGATTGCCGGGCAGCATGGCCCGATCCGGTTCGCGGATGATTTCGTCATCGTGTTCTCGAATCGTGACGCGGCAGCTTCCAAGTCAAGGAGATGCTGGCCGAGCGGTTCTCGAATACGGGCTGTCCATTCACCCGGACAAGACGCGGTTGGTCGACTTTCGACACCCGTCGCACTCTGGCCGTGAAGGCGATGCCCGCAAAGACGGACACGTTCGATCTGCTCGGCTTTACCCATTACTGGGACAAGTCTCGCAAGGGCAACTGGACAAGTGAAGAAGAAGACGATGTCAGGGCGGTTGACGCGGTCTGTTCAGTCGATTTACCAATGGTGTCGCAAGCACCGGCATAGGCCGGTCCACGAGCAGTGGAAGAAGCTGTGCCAGAAGGTCCGAGGCCATTACGCCTATTTCGGCGTGACCGGCAACGGGCAGATGCTGAACAACTTCCGCCACGGAGTGCGACGAGCCTGGCGAAAGTGGCTCAACCGCCGGAACCGTGAACGCAAAATGACCTGGGCAAAGTTCGCGCGACGAACAGCACCCGCTCCCCTTGCCGAATCTACCACCAGGGAAGCACGTAAGACATGATTCTGAGGAACCGTATACTCTAATGCGAGCACGTACGGATCTGTGGGAGCCCTGGGGGAGCAATCCCCAGGGCCACCCGGTCAGAGGCGGAAGAGAGGGGGACAGGTCCATGGTTTCGGCCAACGTCTTTGACGCCAAAACACATCAAAGAGGGACCAATCGAATGAATCGCCGCGATCTGCTGAATTCCATGGCCCTGGCAAGCGGCAGGAGCCTGATGGCTCGGGATGGCCTGGTCTGTTTGGGGCAAACGCCCGCGGCCCCAAAGCCGCGAGGCGCGACGACCCGACCTGTTCGAGCAGTACGACCGGCGATTCGCCGAAGCGCGGCTGCGCCGACCGCGTCGTGATCCGGCTCGCCTTGAGGATCGACAGGCCATTGTCGAGGCGGCGAAGTCGTGTTGGGAATCCACGACGACTGGATCCCAGAAGAAATCCGTGCAGGTGAAATGCGCTGAACGCCGTTCGACAGCGGCCGGATGGAGCTGTTGAAAGCGACGTCGTGGCCGGGCGTGGCGGCAAGCACTCGTCTATCGGCCCGACGAAGCGCCGGCCGGCCATTGCCCCTGGTGATCCAATGCTGCGGACACGGCAAGGGCTGCAAGCTGGCCGCCGGATGCCAGCAGATGGCCCGGCATTGCACGCCGCGGAGCGATGGTTCTTGTTCCCGACAATATCGGCCAGGGCGAGCGGGAGCCGATGGGCCACCGCGACTGCGTCAAGCCGTTTGCCTGCGGTCTGAGCGTGCAAGGACTGATCGTCATGGAAACGCTCGGCTGGGTGAAGTGGGCGAGCCGACAGCCGACGGTCGGCTTGCCGCGCATGGCTGCCATCGGAAACTCGGGCGGCGGCACGTTGACCCTCTTCCTGGCCGCTCTTTGTCCGGAACTGGCGGTGCTTTCCTCCTCCGGATATCCGAGCACTTTCGAGTACGTCGCTCGCAAGGAGAAGAAGCATTGCCACTGCAACATTCTTCCGGCATCCTCGGCGAAGTTGGAGATGTGGCAGTTGTTGGGCTGTTTTGCGCCGCGGCCGCTGTTCATTTTCATGGGCTCGCTCGACACGCTCTTCGGCCAGGACTTGTTCTACCAGGTTTCGCGCGAGGTCCGCGACGTCTACCGCAGTCTGGATGCGGAGAAAGCGTTTCAAGCAAAGCTCTTCCCCGGCGAGCATTCATGGGACGAGCGACGCATTCAGGCTTTGGGCGCGTACCTGGCAACGCGGATTTCACCTCGATCGCCCCGTATTTAAAGGTGGATCCCAACGAGACCTTGCTGGGCGACGACGACCGGTGCTACCGCGTGGCCTTCTGACGCTTTGACGACCGACGCTCTGGCTGAGCGGCTTACGGGGAAGCGAGTGGACGACGGCATTCGGTTGTGGGACGTCTTTGCTCCGCAGGTACCCGCCGAAGCGAATCTGGAAAAGGCAACCACGCGTGGCTCGATCCGGCAGATTTTTGCCCAATACGAGGCGTTCTTGTATACTGCGCGAACCGCAAGGGGATAGAGCCGCAAAGGGGATAGGTCGAATTCCAGTCCCCGGCGATATCGTGCCGCGCCTTTCCCGGCAGACGTGCCTGTGCCGTTCTGTCCAAGCTTTCAAATCACCACGCGAGGTCGATTCCCATGCTTCCTGCTTGGATCTCTGCTGCCGTCGTCGCAGTCTCACCCGCCTTGTTGACCAATGGCAACTTCGAGCAAGGGATCGAGGGCTGGAACCCTCGGCACCCGTGGTATGCCCAGCCGAAGGATGGCGGCTTGAGTGAGATTACCATTGCCGCGGGTGAGGGCCGCGATGGCTCAAACGCCCTGAAAATCGCCGGCCAGGGCAAGCGAGGCCTCGCCATGCAGGTCATGCCGGCCTATCCGGGGCAATATCGGGTCACCGGCTGGATCAAGTCCGACGGTCTCCAGCGGGGCAAAGCGGGCGTCCTCGCCGAATGGATCGACGGCAAGCAGAAATGGATGCGGGGCGACTGGGCCGTCGAGATCTCGGGAACTCAAGACTGGCAATGGTTCGAAAAGACGCTCGAAGCGCCCCCCGGAACCCGCTCCGTTCATTTCGATCTGATCACCACCGAGCCGAACGACGGCACCGTCTGGTTCGACGACATCCAGTTCGAGCGGATTCCGACGGAAGGTTCTCCGCCGCAAGCCCCCGCTTTGCACGCGGCGACCCCGGACGGCGGCGAGGGCTGTCTGACGGTCCGCTGGGATCCCGCCACCTTGGGCGAGGCGGTCGTTCATCTTCTCATCGTATGCGACGAGACCCAAACCGCGAATCTCGATAGCGTCTTGCCGGCGGCCGTTGCCGACGCCCATTCCGGAGAAGCCACCCTGTCTTCGCTGGAAAACGGCAAGACCTACCGCGTGGCCGCCGTGGCGGTCGATGCCGACGGCCGCCGCTCGCTGCTGGGGCCCAGTTACCAGGCCACCGTCGCCGATCGGCAGCCGCCGCGGCCCGGATGGTTCGAAGTGGAGCGGACGGCAGACGGCAAAACGCAGTGGTCGTGGTCGCCCCACGTGCTCGATGACGACGTCCGCCGCATCCACATCTGCTTGCCTGCGTCCGGTGGTGACAAGCCGGTCCACCTGGCCACCGTCGACGTGAACGAGCTCTACCAGACGGCCAGGCCGCTGTATTGCACGGAACCCTGGATCGCGCGGCAGATAGCGATGCCGGCCGAAGCGAGCAAACTGGGCGTCCGCTGCGAGGACGGGGCGGGCAATTCGAGCGAGGTCGCCTGGGCCGACGTCCAACCGGCTCGCCCAGCCGTGGGCGTCCTCCCGGGCGAGCTTTGGACTGCTGCCGCCACGGAGCAGCTATCTCGCGACGCAGAGCCCCCGCCCGACGGCCGGCCCGCGCCGGAGCTGTTGTTGCTGCGAGGCCAGGCCAAGGGATTTCAAGTGGTGCTCAAGCCGCGGGAAAACCTCCCAAGCGTTCGCGTCGCCTTCGAGCCGCTTGTGCACCAACAAAGTAATGCAACCATCGCCTCGCGGTGGCTGGCATATCACTTTGTCGATTACGTGAAGATTGAGAACAATTCGCGGGCGACGCCTCGCGAGGAACTCGTCTGGACCGCGCCGTCGGAGTATCCCGATCAACTGAGCGATGCCCGCTCGCGCGACCTTCCGCCCGGACAGGTGCAGCCGATCTACATCCGCGTCACGGCGCCGCGCGACGCGGAGCCGGGGCTCTATCGCGGGCGCCTGCACTTGCAGTGTGCCTCGGGCAGCAAAGCGCTGGACATCGCGGTCCGCGTGGCACCGCTCGCCTTGCCTGAGAAGATGCAACTGAAGTTCGTCTACTGGTTCTCCTGGGACGCGCCCTGCAAGGAGTTCGGCGTGGCAAAGACATCCGAAGACGGCTGGCGGGCACTCGCCTGCCTTGCACGGCTGATGCGGGCTCACCACCAGAATGCCGTGACCGTGCCATGGAGCCTGGTCCGCTCCTGGCGGACGAACGACGGGACTCTCCGCCACGACTTCCGCGACTTCGACCGGTTTGTGGAGACTTTCCGCAGCGAGGCGGAGGATTGGCTCTTCCTGATTTCCCACCAGGGCTCGCGTACCACAAGCGACTGGCTCTGCCCGACGATGTCCTGCCACCGTCACCACGTGCGCCGGCTCGACACCGGCGAGGCCGAATCGATCGACGCCGTCGAGCTCCTGCCGGCCATCGAGCAACACATCGGCGAGTCGGGCCTTCTCGACCGGTTCGCCGTGCACGTGGCCGACGAGCCGATCCCGCAAAATCGCGAGAGCTACGTGGAGCTCGCGGCGCGAGTCCGGCGGGCCGCCCCCCGGTTGCCGCGGATCGACGCCATTCACATCCCCGATCTCGACGGCTCGCTGGAAATCTTCGTTCCGCAGCTCAACTATCTCGAGAAGTGGCTTTTAGAGTACCGATCGCTCCAACGCGCCGGCAACGAACTCTGGTTCTACGTGGCCTGGGTGCCGCAGGGCCGCTATCCGAACCGCATGATCGACAGCCACGCGGTCAAGTCGCGAGTGCTCCATTGGCTCAATGCCCTCTACGACACCACCGGCTATCTCCACTGGGCCCTGAACCATTGGCACATCCCGCTGACGAGTCTCGGCTCTCCGGGCGATCAGTACATCTGCTGGCCCTCCGAGCGATTCATTGCCGACAGTTCGCTCCGCTACGAAGCCGAGCGAGAGGGGCTGGAGGACTGCCAGTTGTTCTTCATGCTCCGCGACGCGATCGAAGCCCGCGGTGCAAGCCACGACGAAGCCCAGCGTCAGATCGAGGCGATGATCCGCCCGGTGGTACGGGATTTCCAGGACTACAGCCGTTCGTGGCGAGAACTGGAAGAAACGAGAAAAAAGGCTGTGGAAGCATTGCCCCGAGTGCTCTCGACAACACGTTGAAGGAGACAACAGGATGAAGAAAACTCAACGAAACAGCCTCTTCCGATTGCCGCCAATGAACCTGTCGAAACGTTTCCTCCTCATTCTGGCGGTCTTGCTGTTCCCGGAGCGGGATGCCGGTTCAGCCAGCCCGTCGTGGCGCGAGCTCGGCTACCGTCTCAGCCCGCGGTGTGGGTTTGTCATGCAAGGACGAGCGGCCGGTTCGTTCATCCCGTTGGACGACGGTCGCTTGATGAGTCTGGCCAGCGACGACGGCGGTACCGTCGAAGTCAGCACCGACGACGGCAAGTCGTGGCAACGGATCGCCGCCATGTACGACGGCGAGGGCCCGGGGAGGCTCACGAAAGACTACGAGTGCCAGATCGCCCTGAAGACCAAAAGCGGAGTCATCCTCTGGATCTACCGCGATTTCGAGAACATGCACTGGGCCTGGGACGACGAGACCGGCGAGGCGGTCGACCCGAAGCTCACCGTCTGGTCGATCCGGAGCCTCGATGAAGGCAAGACCTGGGTCGATCGCCAAATGATCGCCGACGGCTACTGCGGGTCGCTCAACGACATCATCCAGACGAGCACGGGCGAAATCGTTGTGCCGATCCAGCAGTACGTGCCCAATCCCGGACGACACTGCCAATACACCTGGGTGTCGGCCGACGACGGGAAGACCTGGCAGCGGAGCAATCTCATCGACATCGGAGGGCATGGCCACCATGACGGCGTTTTCGAGGGCACCCTCGCCGAACTCAAGGACGGCCGCCTGATGATGCTCATGCGAACGCCGCGCGACCGCTTCTGGCGAGCGGTGTCTTCCGATGGTGGACGAACCTGGCAGCAGGTCGAGCCGACCGGGATCCCGGCTTCCACCGCACCCGGATTTCTGCTGCGGCTGGCCAGCGGCCGGCTCGCCCTGGTTTGGAATCCATTGCCGGCAGGCGCTGAAATGCGGCCCCTCGCCGAACTGAAGCCCGGCGAAAAACCCCATAGCCAGGGAACTGAGCTGCCCGCGCAGAACTGGCGCAACTCGCTCCAGGTCGCCCTGTCGGAAGACGAGGGACAGACCTGGTCCGAGCCGGTGACGGTCGCGCGCGGCCCACGGCTCTGCTATCCGCAGATGTTCGAGCGAAGGCCGGGCGAAATCTGGGTCAGCTTTGTCGCCGGCCGCCAGTGGGTGAAGAACATCATCCGCGTCGACGAGGAGAGCCTGCTCAAACGGCCGGAGTCACCGGTCGGCAAACCGCTGAAGATTGTCGCCTTTGGCTCCTCGACCACGGCCCCCCGGGGGTCCCTGATCATCTATCCGATGCTTTTGGAATGGGACCTGACCGATATGGGGCGAAACGTCGAGGTGATCAACGCCGGGGTCGGATCCGACAACACGCGATCCGCCGCGGCCCGCTTCGAAAAGGACGTGCTGGCTCACCAACCCGATCTGGTGATCATTCAGCTTGGGATCAACGACTCGGCGATCGACGTCTGGAAAGGGGCCACCGAGCCGCGCGTGCCGATCGACGAGTATGAGCGGAACCTGGAGGAGTTCGTCAAGCGGATCCAGGTTCAGGGCGGCAAGGTTATCCTCATGACTCCCAACCCGGTCCGCTGGACGGACAAGCTCCAGGAGCTGTACGGGAAACCGCCCTACAAGCCGGACGATCCGGAAGGATTCAGCTTCCTGCTCAAGGACTATGCCGAGCGGATGCGGCAGGTCGCGGCCCGCAACAACGTGCCGCTGGTCGACAGCTTTCAGATGTTCACGGACTACGGCCGGGCGGAAGGCCGCTCGGTCGACGATCTGCTCCTGGACGGCATGCACCCGAACGATACGGGCCATGCGATCGAGGCCGATGCGTTGCTCGAAGCGATCGGCAAGCTTTTCCCCGCCGCCGACGCATGGGACAAGATTTCCCGCTATTTCACGCCCCCGGCCGAGTGGGCCGGCCAGACCGGCGACTATCGCTCGCCGCTTGAGTTTGCCGATGGAACTCCCGTCCGCTCGCCGGACGACTGGCAGCGGCGGCGCCAGGAAATCCTCAGCCAGTGGCACGACCTCATGGGCCACTGGCCGCCGCTGATCACGCAGCCGGAGGTCGAAGTTCTCGGAACCGAGCGCCGCGACAATTTCGACCAGCTACGCGTCCGCTTTCGTTGGACGCCGCAGGAGTTCACGACCGGCTATCTCCTGATCCCTGACGGCGACGGACGCCGCCCCGCGGTCGTCACCGTCTATTATGAGCCGGAGACTGCCATCGGCCTGGGCAACGCCAACCGCGACTTCGCCTACCAGCTCGCCCGGCGAGGATTCGTCGCCCTTTCGATCGGAACGACCGAAGCGACGCAGGCCAAGACTTACTCGCTCTACTACCCCGGGCTGGACAACGCCCGCGTGCAGCCGCTGTCGATGCTCGCCTACGCCGCCGCAAACGCCTGGTACGTTCTGGCGGCCCGACCCGAGGTCGACCCGGAGCGGATCGGGATCGTCGGACATTCCTTCGGCGGCAAGTGGGCGATGTTCGCATCCTGCTGTTCGACAAGTTTGCCTGCGCCGTTTACGTTCCGATCCCGGCATTGTCTTCGACGAAGAGCGACCAAGCGTCAGCAGCCCGGGAACACCGTGTCGGTACCTTGGCTATCACCCGCGCCCCTGGCGGAAACGCGCCGTGATCACTCCCGACAATCCCGCTCGCGGCCTCTATCCTCGCCTGGTGGCCGAGGGCCGCGATCTCCACGAGCTGCACGCCCTGATGGCCCCGCGGCCATTTCTTGTCTCCGGCGGCTCGGAGGACCCACCGAAGCGCTGGATCCCGCTGAACCACACGATTGCCATCAACCGGCTGCTCGGGTATTCCAACCGCGTCGGCATGACGAACCGGCCGGAACATTCGCCCAACGAAGAGTCGAATGCACAGATCTACGCGTTTTTTGAGCACGCGCTCCGTCCAGTTGTGCCGGCGAGGTAGTTGTTAGTCAGTTGTCAGTTGTCGGTTGTCGGTTGTCAGTTGTCGGTTGTCGGTTGTCGGTTTGAGCGGCAGGAATAGGGAAGAGGAAGTGAGGCATGCCGACTACCTGGAATTCCAACGCTTGCAGCAGCGACACAGTCCCGTCGCAACGAAGAGGCCAGATCGTGAATCCTCGCACGCTGCTCCCCTTAATCCTGGGCACCGCCGCGATTCTCTCGAGCGTCGCCTGGCAAAGTCCGCTGAGCGGGTCTGAGCAAGACGACTCGGCCCCTCCCGTGCTCGTGAAGCTCGACGCCTGGGCCGATCTTGGGAATCGTACGCGTCCGCTGGATCACCGTCCAGGGAGACCCGGCAAGGGTCAGGTCGAGTACGGGCCCACGCCCGATCAGGGCTCGGAATGCGGAGGACCCCAGCGGACTGCGTGGAACAACCAACAATCGCGACGCAGGCACCGGTTGGGCTAACAACCACCGCGCCCGGCCAAAATCCGAGTCCTGGCCGGTTCACCTGCGGGTAACCGGCACGACCCGGCTCGGCCGGGACTTCGCCGATGAAATCCTCACCGTCCGCCGGCCCGAACCGCCGAGGGCCGGCCGACCCAACAGCGGATCCGCCTCGCTACGCCCCGGCGACTGGAACTCGCACGCCTGCCGATCACCACCGGCATTCCCTTCCCGAAAGGAGCCTTCGCCGATCCGGCCCACGCTCGCATCCTGATCGATGGCGCTGAAGTCCCCTGCGGCGTGAAGGCCGTCGTGCGGTGGCGTGAAGACCAGAGCATCAAATGGGCTCGCGTCGACTTCCTCGCACCCGCCGCGGCCAAAGATGCGATTTTCGAGTTCGGTCGGAACGTGGCCCGGCGGCAAAGCGAGGCCCGGATGTGGCGACGCCCGGACACAGACAAAATGCCCCTACCCATCAAGATCGAACTGCTGGATGCCCAGGGCAAAACTTACCGCGACGTGGTCGACAACGTCGAGCTTGAGGAAACCGACCCGGTCAAAGGTGTCCTGAAAATCACCGGACATCATGCGACCGCCGATGGAAATAAGCTCTGGCGTTCACCGCCCGCTGCCACGAGTGGCCCGAACTCGGGTTGATGCGGATCGACTACAGCGTCGAGAACGATAACCTGGAAGACGAGTTCACCTCGATCCGCTCCCTCGCGGTCGGCCTGCGGAACGGCCAGATCGCCGGCACATGCACGGTCGGCTCCCCGGACCGGTCGATCCCGCTTGCCGAAGGAGAGCGAGTGCTTCAACGAGAAGACTTCGAATGGGTCAAGAACCCGGCGATACCAAGAGAAAGCGCTCGATGGCCTCGTCCACCTCGGCGGCGACCGCTGGGCGGTCATGCGGCACCTGTGGCAACAGTGGCCGGCGTCGGTGGAAATCCGCGACCGACACCTGTTCTTCGCGGTCTGCCCTCGCTTGCCGGTGGGCTTTTACGAGAAGCGGCCCGACGAGGACAAGCTGTATTACCAGATCCGCGACGGACTGCACCGTCCGGCAGGGTTTTCAAGACCTGGGAGTTCTGGATCTGCCGCGGCGATGCGACCGCTTCGAGTCGGCACAGGAGAAGGCCGGTGGCGTCGGTGCCGCCGGAGTGGATCGAAGGCTCCCGCGCGCTGGGGGCTGGGCGTGGCCGTCCGCGACCAGTTCCCAGGCTACGACAGGCCCTCGCCGCCGGCATCGACCGTTTCCAGGAAAGCCGCGATCGGGCTCGCGAGTATGGGATGATGAATTTCGGCGACTGGCACGGCGAGCTGGCAGTGGAACTGGGCAATCTGGAATACGACCCCGCTCGGCCACGCCTTCCTGACCCAGTTCGCCCTGGCGAGAACCCGGCGTTCTTCCGGCGCCGAAGAGGCGGTCCGCCACCAGCGCGACGTCGACACCCGCCTGCGCCTCCGACCCGCGGCGCGTCGGCCAGCAGTGGACGCATTCCATCAGCCTGCGCCGGCTATCCGGGCGACTACAAAGACATGAAGGTCTACGCATCGCCCGGCTGGTCCGACAACCGCGGGCACGTCTGGTCGCAGGGGATGTTCGAGCATTACCTGCTGGGAGGCGACCGGCGGTCGTACGACACGGCGAGAATGATCTCCGACGTGTACGGCGGGCCGGGCTGACCAGCTACGAGCTGTGCGCCCGCGAGCCCGGCTGGGTCGGAAAGATGCAGATCGCGGCTTACACGGCCACCGAGGACGGCCTCTTCTATCTCAACGCGGCCAAGATCCTGATCGATGCGGTCTACGAGGAGAAGTCGCTGGCCACCGGCGATCACGGCTTCCACTACCACAAGCTCCCGACCGGCCACTGCAATTGCCCCGACGCAAAACACTCCGGCGAGGCCGGCTTCATGCTCGCCGTCGAGATGACCGCCCAGCGGATGTATTACGAGGAAACCGGAGACGAACGGGCGGCGGACGACATCGTCAAGACCGCCCGATTTATCGCGGACACGATGTGGGTGCCGGCCGAAAAGGGATTCCGCTACACCTCCTGCCCGAAAACCTCCGCATCGGTCGCCACGGCCTGGATCCAAATGCAAGGCATGGCGTTCGCGGCCCGGCACGCCAACGACGCCCGACTGGCCGACCTCTGCCGCCAGGCACTCGCGGCCGGCTGGACCAGCCTTCCCACCAGCGGAAGAGCGACCCGGACCTGGCCGTCCTCTGCACCGGCCCAGGCACTGGACGAGGTGGGCCGAGACCGCTTCGGCGTTCCTCC
This sequence comes from Thermoguttaceae bacterium, assembly GCA_040768665.1. GTDB lineage: Bacteria > Planctomycetota > Planctomycetia > Pirellulales > Thermoguttaceae > JABWBD01. The sequence continues at coordinate 182,999 of JAXGMN010000019.1, read as the reverse complement.
AACGGATCACGGCACTCTTCAGCGGCCCCGCGGCCCGCACGCTGCCGACGATCGTCCCGAATCCGAACTTCGAGAGAAATATCGACGGCTGGCCTTCGCGCGGCTGGCAAGTCGAGCGATGCACGAGATCAAGCACTCCAGCGCCGGCGTCGCTCAAGATCTCGGGAACCTTTGCCGAACAGGGCGAGTATGTCAACACCACCTACGACAAGGCCGCTGCTTACGAGATCAAGTGGCTCGTGCCCGGCAGGCAATACCGCCTGACCGCGTGGCTGCGGGTGGACAAGCTCGGAGAGCCTGTCCCAAAACCGCGAGGAGAAGGGGACGGGCACATTACGCCGAAGACTCCGCAAGTGGGCCAGTCCCCGACGGTTTTGGGACAGGCTCTCAGCGTAAGACTATCCCGCGCTCCGTGCCGGATTCAGTTCCGCGATGCCAGCGGATCTGCATCGCTGCGCGACCAATGCCTACGACCTCTCGCGACCCGAAAGCTGGCAGAAGCTCTCGGTCGACTTCCGCGTGCCGGAGTACAACACGAGGAACTACCTTGCCCTGAACACCCGCACGCGCGAGGCGATCGACGTCCTGATGTACTTCGACGACATCAGCATCGTCCCGTCGGACCTCGCCGCCGAAGAGACCTGCACCTATCTGGAACTGGACCCGCAAAACGCGGCACTGGGCGGCGGCGTCCGCCTGCAGCCGCCGGCCGACTTCCCGCAGCGGGCGGCAATCCAGGGCCGGGGGACGGCATCGTGGCAGGTACATTTTCCGGCCGCGGGCACCTACCTCGCCTGGCTGCGTGCATACAATGGCGGCAATGCGCCGTCGGTCTCCGTCGGAGAGACGGAGATTGCAGCCCCGGCCGACATCGCCGAGCCAACCTGGCATTCCTTGGGCAAAGTCGATCTGGCGGCGGGAGATCACGCGGTCACGATCAAGCTCAGTGATGGCACCGCCATCGTCGGCGGCCTCGTGTTCACGACCGATCCGACGATCGGAATCGCGCTCTCCGAAAACAAAGACCAATAGGTTTTCAAGATAGCCGAGATGCTCCTGTGTGCGAAGCGCGCGGCGTTGGACGACAGGCCCCTTCGATCATCAAAGGGATTGCCTTCGACGTACGCAGCGAAATAGACTATAAGGCGTATTCAATAATCCCTCGAGTGCGACGGTGTTTTCATGGCGACGGCGAGCACATGGCCCTTGGTTCTTCACCTGGGACCACTGGGAAGATCGATCACGGACGAAGAGTTTTTCCAGTTCTGTCAGTTGAACCGGGAACTTAACATTGAGCGTACCAGCGAAGGAGAAATCATCGTTATGCCGCCGTCAGGTGGGGAGTCCGGCAGGCGTGAGCTGGGGGCGGGGGCCGCTTTGTACCATTGGGCAGAGTCCGACGGCACAGGGGTGCCATTTGGTTCATCCACGGGTTTTGTCCTTCCCAATGGAGCCGAGCGATCGCCGGACCTGGCGTGGGTAAGACGCGAGCGGTGGGAGGCGTTGACGACGGCAGAGCGCGAGCGATTTCCTCCCCTATGCCCGGACTTCGTGGTCGAGATACGCTCTCGGACTGACCGGCTCCCTGCTTTGCAGGAGAAGATGCCAGTATATTGCCAACGGCAGGAGCTCGGATGGCTCATCGATCCGGCGAGAAAGAGGGTCTACATCTACCGGCCCGGCGCTGCAGTGGTCCGCTTGGACAACCCGGAAACGATCTCCGGCGATCCTCTACTCCCCGGTTTCACACTCGATCTGCGTCGACTCTTCGCATAATAAGCCCTAACAAAACGGGGACAGGCACCTCCCGTTTTGTCAGGGCTTCTAAGGGAGTCGAGAGCCAGACCCTACGTCTTTCCCTGGCTCTCAACTCGCGACTCTCAGACGTTCGCTCTGGCCAACCGTCACGTGGGCAATTCGTAGCCCGCGCGGCGCTGCCGGTCGACGAACTGGTTGCCTTCCTCGCAGTTGGTGAAGCGCTCGGCAACCGGATCCCAACGCAGTGGCTTGCCCACCCAGCCGACATCGCGGGCGATGTTCACCAGGTAGCAGAGCGTGGAGCTTCGCTGCCCGATTTCCACGTCGGCCGTGCAACGCTGGCGGCTCTTGATGCACTCGATCCAGTTCTCGATGTGGTAGGCCGTCTCGCGGCGGGTGTTGTGTCCCGGATTGTCCGCCGCGCGGACGATCTCCTTGGGATTGCTCGCCACCTTGTCACGATTGATCTCGATCTTGCCTTGCTCGCACACGAAGATTGCGCCCAGGCCCGGTCCGCGGTCGCCGTCCAGGTGCAGGCGAAGCTCGGTGCCGGAAGCGAACTTCATCCTCACTTTCGCCCTCGGACCCGAAAGCTTGGCCATGCGGTGATAAGGTGTGCCGGTGTCTTCGTCGCCCGTCTCGCCGATCAGGACTCCGCCGACCGTCTCGCGCGGAGCGAACCGGCCGCTCTCGCGTTCGGCCAGCGGCTCTTCGAGCAGCACCTCGACCGGGCCCGTGTCGTCGGTCCCCAGGCCGCGGTTCACCTGGTCATAGGAATGCGTGCCCCAGCCGGTCACGCCGAAGCACAGCCCGCCGCCGTCGTAGTCCCACCAGCGGGCCCAGCCGCGATGGAGTTGCGGATCGTATGGCCGAAGCTCGGCCTGGTTCGTCCAGAGGTCCCACCACTTCTCAACCGGTTCCTTCACATCCTTCGACGAGGTCTTGGTCCACCGGAACGGCCCGATGAAGTTCGGCGCGAGTACCGTCAGGCACTTGCCGAGCTTGCCCGACTTGACCAGGTCGCTCGCCCAATTGTTCAACGGCATCGACCGTTGCTGGGTGCCCACCTGGGTCACGCGATTGTACTTCCGCGCCAGATTGATCATCGCGCGGCCCTCGGCGATCGTCAGGCACATCGGCTTTTCGATGTACACGTCCATGCCGGCCTGCATCGCCTGCATGGCAATCCACGCCCGGGGGTGCGTCGGCGTCTCGACCATCACCGCGTCGAGTTTCTCCTTCTCGATCATCTGGCGGAAATCGTCATAGACGCCCCACTTCTTGCCTTCCGACAGCTCTTTGACCCACTTCTCCGCCTTGTCGATCTGCAGGTCGCAAGCGGCCACCACCTGGAAACCTTTCACATCGTCACCGTCGCGAATCACCCGCGACCGGCCGCCGCAGCCGATCACCCCCACTCGCACCGACTCGCTCGGCGGGGAGTTTTGAAGCCCCAGCACACTTGCCGGAACAAGGGTGGGTAGCGCGAGCGCCGCGCTGGTTTTCAGTACATCGCGCCGGGTCCATTGTTTCCGTTTCATTGCCGTTACTCCAGATGGGATGATTGACTGCCAAACACGCCCTTTGAGCCGTGGCAGTTCCGCCGTGGCGACGGGCCAGCAAAAAGTCGTTTCACAAAACTCAGTTTCGCTGCCCGGCCGGCCCGTGTCAATCACCGCGAGTACGGCCAGTCATTAGGGGCAGAACGGCGGAAAGCACGGAAGGGGACGGGAGTCTTTTTTCCTACGGCCCCGACCACGTTCTGTTATGATATCCTGGCAGGGAACCGTCAACCACTCAGGAGTGTCCGATGATCTGGCGAAGTCACGTCCGGATGGTTGTTGTCGCGGCGTTGGTTTGCAACATGACCGCCGCTGTTTGTCCGACCCAAACCACTGTTGCCCTGCCGCCGGGCGTTCGGCCCGTCTGGGACCTGGACAACGCTTACCGCGAGACCACGCCCACGCGCGAGCGGGTCTCGGTCAACGGGCTCTGGCGGTGGCAGCCGGCGGATCCGACGAGCGATCGGGTGCCCGAGAGCGGATGGGGATACTTCAAGGTCCCCGGTTGCTGGCCCGGAATCACCGACTACATGCAGAAGGACTCCCAGACCGTCCAGGCCCACCCGGGTTGGAAAGACCGGAAGCTCGCTGCCGTGCCGGCGGCCTGGTACCAGCGCGAGATTACGATTCCAGCGGCGTGGGCCGGCCGCCGAATTGCGGTCTATGCCGAGTACCTCAACTCGTATGCCGCGGTGTACCTGGACGGGCAGCGTGCCGGCGAGATCCGCTTCCCGGCCGGTGAACTCGACATCAGCCCGGTATGCCGCCCCGAAACGACGCACGTGCTCAGCATGCTCGTCGTCGCAATGCCGTTGAAAGGCGTGCGGCTCTCCTTCAACGACACCAACGCCGCCCGTGCAGTCCAAGGCGCCGTCGCACGCCGCGGATTGTGCGGCGACGTGTACCTCGACGCCACGCCTGCCGCCGCGCGGATCGGGGACGTAAAGGTCGACACTTCAGTCCGCAATGGCGAAATGACCGTTCGGGCCGAACTGCAGGGTCTCGCTGCCGATGCTCGCCCAGTACGACGTTCCCGTAAGAGAGAAGCAGTGGTATCGGATTTCGCTGCACGCGAGGTCCGAGGGGCTCGAAGGCGAAGTGACTCTCGCCGTGCAAGACACGACCGCTTGGCGCTCGCTGATCGAGTACCAGCGTTTCGCTCCTCAAGAGACCTGGAAGGAGTTCACTTTCCTGGTCCAGGCCACCGCTACGGCTTCATCCAAGACGCGGCTCCAGATCTGGCATGCGCGGCGAGGAAATCTGTGGATTTCCGACGTGCGAATGTTGCCCTGCGATCCGCCGTCGCAGGGCCGCTGGACCGCCGGCCTCTACGCCGACGAGCCGCAGGAGTGGGACGACCCGTACCGTTTCTTCCGCTGGTGAGCCGGCACCCGTGGCGCGGGGGCGTGGCATCCGCACCGGCCCTTTTCGGACGCATCCCGCGTGACTTAGGCTCTCCTATCCGTTATCCTGACAGGGAAGGCGAACACCCGTAACCGTTCACGCGCCGGCCGGGGACTGGTCCATTTTTCGGCCAGTCGTTGTATTTTGGCGCCAAGAACGTTTGCCGAAAACATGGACCTGTCCCCCTGTCTTCCGCCCCGTGAACGGTTACGAACACCCCGAGACTGATCCGACACGAGAGGTCTTCAAGAGAACCGTTCCCCCAAGTGTGGTTCGCGTGCAGATTCCCGCATGGCTCCTCGGCTCAATAAAACACTGGCCGATTACATCGGCATCGCGATCAGCCCGGCACTGATCATGGTGATGGTCGGGAGCCTGGTCTTCTTCCTTGTGGAAGTGTTCTATCAGGGCCAGTATGGCGAACGGCTCCATTTCATCCTGGCGCTGTTCGTGATGGCAATCGTCCTGGTCGCAAGGCTCTCGATCGAATTCGGCTCCGAACACGCGACGTTGTACGGCATTCCGCTGGCGATCGTCACCGTCCTGGCGCTGGCGAAGTTCGTCGATCGCGGGCTCATCATCAACGTCGGCCTGATGGCCATTATCTGGTGGAGCGCCCACAAGCTCACTTGGGACTGCACACTCATTGACGAAACGGAAGATGCCTCGGGCGAAGGGCTTCTGCAGTCCGCCGGCCTGGAAGAAGCCGCGGAGGACGCTCACGGTTCGTCGCCCGATGCTCGCAAGGGCTTGTGGCAGCGCATGCGAGAACGCTTCTCGAGCAAAGGGCCGCACGCGCCGGGAGTATGGATCGTCTATTTCTCCCTGGCCGCGCTGCCGCTGTTCGCCATCGGTGAGCTGTGTCTCCCCAAGGACGATCCGGGGCGCAGGCAGTACGCTTTTCGGCTTCTGTTCTTCTACGTCAGTAGTGGGCTGGCGCTTCTGACCATGACCACGTTCCTTGGGCTCCGCCGCTATCTCCGGCAACGGAGCCTCCAGATGCCGGCAGCCATGGCCCGCTGGTGGATTGCGGTCGGGGGCGGCCTTGTCGCGGCGTTGGTCGTGCTGGCGGCCTTACTGCCACGCCCGGCGGCTGACTATGAAAGCTCGAATATCCGCCTCGTCTTCGATTCACCCGACCAGGAACCCTCGGACCACGCCATGCTCGGCGGCGAGGGCGCCGAAGGCGAAGGCCCCTCCGGCGAAACCCGGCAGGAAGGCGACGCGGAACAGACCGGTGCCGCTACCGGCGGCGAGCGCCAAGAAGGTTCCCCGGGAAAACCACCGAAGAGTCCCGAGAGCGGGCAATCAGGTTCGGCGGATGGCAAGCAATCCGCCCAACAGCCGTCCGAGGGGCAAAGTGAGTCGCAGAGCGGCAAGCCAGCAGAGGCCGGCAAACAGTCGGATCCTGCGCAAAAGGGAGCAAGCCCGGACGAGCAGAGAACCGATGGGGACGGCAACGCAAGCCAACGCCAAGAGTCGTCCGGACGGGAGCCGTCGAAATCGCCGGAAGGCGGCGGCCGTTCACAGCAGTCCGATGCGAAATCTCAGCCTGATTCGAAACAAGGCCGAGATTCGGGAGAGAAGTCGGAGTCCGGTGCCGACCATGGCCAAAAGCCTTCCCGGTCCACGTCCAAAGATATCCGGCCGGCCGACCGGCACGAGCGTCGCCCGCGGCAAACGAATCAGCAGAAGGCCGCGGGAGACGAGCAGCAATCGGCTGAGGAGGAACGGGAGCCGGAATCTCAGCAGCCCCAGAGCCCGACAGTTCCCCGCGATTCGTCTCCGTCGCCTCTCACCATTCCCCGGCTCGACTTGGGATCCGGATGGTGGGTAACCTTGCTCCGCTGGTTGCTCTATGCCGTGCTGGCGGCTGTCGCATTCGTCTGGGCGTGGCGAAATCGCGAGTTAGTCAGGGCCGCACTGGCCGGCATGCGGCAAGCTCTCGCCGACCTCTGGAACTGGCTGTTCGGCGGGCGGAAGCCGGAGGAGCAACCCGTTGAACCGGAACCGCTGGCCAACGCGCCATCGAAACCGCGGTTTGCAGCGTTTGATGATCCGTTTGCCACTGGCGCGGTCCGACGGATGCCGCCGGACGAGTTGGTCCGCTATACGTTCGAAGCCCTGGAAGCGTGGGCCCGCGATCAAGGATATCCTCGGGAGCCGGACCAGACGCCGCACGAATTCGCCCGCGAGATTGCCGCAAGAGCCCCGCAGCTTGGCCGAGACACCCGAAGACTGGCCGAGCTTTATAATCAGGTGGCTTACGCTCCGGGCACCCTCGCGGCCAGCCGAGTGTCGCCTTTAGAGGACCTGTGGCGAGGCCTCCGCCAGTCCGAGGCAAGTGTGTCACCGAAGTAGGTCCTGCTCGGCAAGCTCAGTAAGAGCCTGTCCCAAGACCCTCGGGGACTGGCTCATTTTGCGGAGTCTTCGGAGCAAAATGTGCCTGTACCCTTCTTCTCGGGAGGTTTTGGGACAGGATCCAAGCGAGTCACCATTGCTCGAGCAGGCCGACACTTCACCTCTCCCGGCGCGAACCACGCCTCTTGCCCGCGCTTGTGCCTCAAAGGATACTTGAAGCTTTACCTGCGATCCGCCGACAGCAACCAGTTTCCGCCATGATCACCATCGTCGACTACGGAATGGGGAATCTCCGCAGCGTTCAGAAGGGCTTCGAGCGAGTCGGGCACGCCGCTGCGATCACGAGCGACCCGGACGAGATCCACAAGGCGACGAAGCTGGTTCTACCCGGAGTGGGGGCATTCGAGGATGCGATCGGCGAACTCCATCGGCTGCATCTGGTTGGCCCAATCCTCGATATCATCAATGAAGGGAAACCATTCCTCGGCATCTGCCTGGGACTGCAACTGCTGTTCGAGACCAGCTACGAAAACGGCACGCATCGTGGCCTGGGAGTATTGCCCGGCGATGTGGTCAAATTCGAGATTCCCCGAGACTATTCGGTTCCGCACATGGGGTGGAACGAGCTCGAGATTCGCCGGCGTCCTCCGTTTCTAGAGGGAATCCCGGATCGCGCCTATGTCTATTTCGTCCACTCGTACTACGTAGTCCCTCACGATACCGCAATCGTTGCCACGGAGACCGACTACGGGGTTCGATTCTGCTCGACGGTTTGGCGCGACAACGTGATCGCTTGCCAGTTTCATCCGGAGAAGAGCCAGACCGATGGCCTGCGGATGCTTAAGAACTTCGCCGAGATCGCGTAGGTTCTTGTCTAGCCCCCCCATGGCGAGCCGAATTTCTTACCACCCTGAATAGGTGGGGGGGGCTTGAAACCGAAACGCCTCGGCGAAACCTGCCATCACGCCGAGGCGAATGAAGTAGCGGCGCAGGGACTCGAACCCCGGACACGCGGATTATGATTCCGCTGCTCTAACCAACTGAGCTACGCCGCCAAATGTCTAAAGTTGTTTTGCTGTCGCTGCTTAGGCTTCGGCGCTCGTTCCCTTCCAAACCCTCCATTTTCACACGACAACTTGATACTCCAAGTAGGGGTATAGGTAGCGCCGTCTACCTTTCCTCGAATCATACCGCGTGCCGGCGAGAGCCACAATGACCTCGAACAAGAACATAGCCGCCGAAGCCGCCGTATTCGGGCCTCCTGCTGACGCATTCCAACGGAGACTGCTGCAAAAAGGGGACAGTCGCCACAACATCTTGTATCTGATTGTGCTGGAGGCCACCACGGGTTGCGAAGCCAGCCCCCCTTTTCAGCAGTCTCCAATGGCCCGTGGTTCAAGAGGATCAAAGGCTACGTGCGCTACTTGGATAAACCCGGGGCTGGCGTTTACAGTTTGAGGCGTCATGATGGGGCTTCACCCCCACCCGTGAAAGTAGCTCCGGGCTATTCTCGTAGGAGTAAGTGCGAAGTCTAAGAACTAAGCACTTCTCCATTGACACAATACCTCGGCGGTTTGCCGGCCAGCGCCAAATCGATGTCTTCCACGATTGTGTAGCGGATCGTCCAGGCCGCATCCTCGCTGTACCAGGAGAGGTGCGGCGTGAGAATGGCGTTTTCCAGGTTCAGAAGCGGGTAGGTGGCTTCCGGGGGTTCGTTGTCGTAGACGTCGATGCCGGCCCCGCCGATCGTACCGCCCCGCAGCGCCTCGGCCAGGGCTGCGTGGTCGACCATCGGGCCGCGCGACGTGTTTACCAGGTAGGCGGTCGGTTTCATCAGACCGAGCGTCTGGCGGTTGACCAGGTGGCGGGTCTCATCGTTAAGCGGGGTATGGATCGTGATGTAGTCCGATCGGCGAAACACCTCCTCGGCGGCGACGCTTTGAATCCTCAATTCCGCAAGCCGCTCGGCCGACAGATAGGGATCGCATACCAGGATTTCCGCAAAGCCGAAGTGGCGCATCTTCTCCAGGACCCGGCTCCCGATCCGGCCGCAGCCGATAATCCCTAGCGTCTTTCCCGCCATGCGATAGCACTTGGCCAGCGGAGTGAAATCCCACTTTTGGTTGGCGATGGAGTCGTCGAGGATCTTCCGGCTCTGCGGCACCTGGCGGGCACAGGCGAAGATCAGCGCAATCGCCTGCTCCGCCACCTCGTCCATGCAGTAGTCGGGACAGTAGGCCAACGGGATGCCTCGCGCCGTGCAGGCGGCCACGTCGACGTTGTCGTAGCCGGCGCCGTGGCGGATGATCCGCCGGCAATTCTGCAGCGAGCCGATCACCCGCGAGGTCATCTTCACCATGTTCACCACGACGACGTCGGCGTCGCGGATCGCGGCGATGACCTCGTCCTCGGGGCGGAACTTGAGTTGGTGGGCGGCGAAGTCGACGTGCCGCTCGTGCATCTGGTCGGCTTCCCAGTCCAGGTCGGGTTCGATGTAGTCGGTCACCACCACCTTCGCGCGCTGGGCCATCGATTCGGTCTCCGGGGGCTATTGAAGTTCCACTACGCGGCCCGTTTCCGCCGAGCGGTAGATCGCCTCGACGACCTCCAACGCCCGGATGGCGTCGTCGCCGCCGATCTGGGGCTCGCGGCGCCGAAGCACGTCGTCGGCGATCTCGGCAACGTACTCCCGGCCGAGCGAGCCGCTGTAGCCGGGGGTGTTCTCCAACTCGAACTGGATCGTCTTGCGGGGCGCTCCGCCGAACCGCGGATCGTTGCTGCAGACAAAGAGCGTCTGCCGGCTGCCTTCGAAGGCCGGCGCAAAGTTCATGCAGCCTTCGGTCCCGCGGATCGCCAGGTACAGGTCGCGGCCGAAAGGATAACTGTCCGGAACCGTGTAGCTGATGTCCAACGACAGCGTCGCGCCGTTGGCAAACGTGCAGATCGCGAAGGAATTGTCCTCGATATCGTACGCCTGGTCAACGTGCACGTTTCTGCCGGCGACGACGGAGATCTCGCTCGACAGGAGCCAGCGGTAGAGATCGATCCAGTGCACGCCCAGGTTGTACATCGGTCCGCCGCCGCTCTTGGCACGCTGGAGCATCCAGGCGGCGTTGCCCTCGACGTAACGGTGGACGCCGCCTGCCGCACAGCGACCCTCGCAGCCGACGATCCGGCCCAGCACGCCCGAGTCGATGATCTTCTTCATCTCGCGGCACACCGGGTGGTAGCGCCAAACGTAGGGAGTGCTGAAAAGAACCTGCTTGCGTCGGCAGGCCTCGACAACCTCGCGCGCCCCTTCGGCCGTATTGGCCACCGGCTTTTCGACGACGACGTGAACGCCCCTTTCGGCGCAGGCGACGACCGCCGACGGGCATTCGTCATGGGGCAGGAATACGTATGCCAGATCGATCGATTCGGCGGCCAGCAGTTCTTCCCAACCGGCGTAGACGCGCAGGGCGAAGTCGCGCCCGAAGCCGGCCCGGAGCGACTCGTTGGGATCGCTGGCCGCCACCACCCGGAGGTTCTGGACGGCTTGAAAATGGAGCATATAGCTGCGCGGATGCAGATGCCCCAGGCCGATGATCGCGACATTCAACGGTTCCGGCATGACCGACCCTCTCGCTCAGTACGTGGCTCGATGCTGCGCCATGATGGCCGGTGCGCCGCGAACCGTCAAGTAGCCGGCCCCGCCTATCCCAAAACCGCCGGGGACTGGCTCATTTTGCGGAGTCTTCGGAGCAAAATGTGCCTGTCCCCTTCTGCTTCACAGCCCTGAAGGGGCGTCAGTCAATAGCCCAGGGCGTAAGCCCTGGGGCTGGAGGCAAAGAGAAAAACCGTAGCCCTGAAGGGGCGAAACCAACGCGCAGGCGCGATGCGGTACCATGGATTCCGCCCTGTCAGGGCTACGAATCATCTGGCGCTTCTCACTGCCGCGCCGCAGCCCGAAGCTGCTCGTACTCCGCCTCCTCGAGCTTGTGCATCTCGACCGGCCCGCCGGCAAGCTCCTCCGCCTTCTTCAACGCCTCAGCCGCCTCGGCCGTTCGTCCCAGCCGCTGGCACGCTTGGGCCCGATGGAACCACGAAGTGGCCATCTCTTCGTCGGCGATCGCCGCGTCGACCTCCCGGATCGCCTCCTGCGGCTCGCCCCGCGCAAGTTGTACGACCGCCAGGGTGTCGCGGAGAGTCGCCAGCGGGCCCGCCCGGTCGATCGCCGCAGCCACCAGCGTCAGCGCCTCGTCCAAGTCCTTCTTCTGAAGCGCAAGCAAGACTGCCAGGTTGTTGCACGCCACGATATTCCTAGGCTCCTTGCGAATCGCCTCCCGGTACCGCTTCTCGGCTGCCGCGTAGCGGCCCAACTGGTCTTCCAGCTCGGCTTGCAGCGTCAACAGCTCGACCGTCCAGTTGACCTTGCGGCCCACCTTGTCCAGCAGCGCCAGCAACCGTCCGGCAAGCTCCTCATTGCCCCGGCTGGCCGTCCGCAAGTCCAGAAGGGTCTTCTCTAGCGACGCGGGCTTCGCTTTCGGCCAATGGCGCTCGACCAGGTCGATCCCCTCGCTCGGCCGCCCAAGCACGCCGAGCCAGCCCGCCAACGCCATCGCTTCCGAAGCGTCCAGCGCCGCCAACTCCCGCAACATCTTCTCCGCGGTCTCGAGCAGTGGAGTTGCCTTGGGATCCTGCCGGCACTCCGCCACCGTCGGAGCCAGCCCCCGGAGCAGTTCCGGAAGTTGCACCGCCGGCGCCGAATCGCTCGATGCCGAACCCGCGCTATCAGGCTCTTGCTTGCCGCTTCGGATCGTGCGAAGCCGCGCGACCACGTCGTCATACTTGCCCCGCTTCAACAGCCACACGAGCCGCAAATGCACCGTCTCCTGCGACTGCGGAGCGATCCGGTCCAGCCGGTCGAGCCATTCGGCCGCGTTGTTCAACTCGTTGTGCTTGAGCATTCCCCGCACGTAATTCGCCAGGGCGGCGCGATGCGAAGGGTTCGATGCCAGAAAGTTGCGCATTTGCCGGGCCTCGCCGCCCCAGTCTCCCAGCCGGCGGTACACGTCGGCTGCCAGCAGCCTGTATCGGGTAAGCGACCGATCTTGCCGCAACACCTCCTCGAGAATCCGCACCGCCCGACGCCGCTCCTCCCGTTGAGGGTGCGAAGCCAACAGCAGCGCTTTCACGCACCGGTCTTCGTTCACCGCCTGCGGCGACTCGAGGTTCTGGTCCACCAGCGCGATCCCCTGAAGCAGGTTGCGATATCCGCCGTCCTGCAAAAACAAGACGGCCATACTCCGCCTGGCCCAGCCCCGATCGGCGGCGCCGACGTCTCCGTCCAGCCGCAGTACCCGCTCGATCAACTCGCGTGCCTCGTCGAGCTGGCCGTGCGCAACGGAGAACTCCGCCGCCCGTCGCAGCACCGACGGATCGCGCGGACGTTCCGCGGCGGCATCGCGGTAACACACGGCCGCCTCCACAAACTGTCCGGCCGCCCTATGGCACTCGGCCAGCGCAAGCAGCCGTCCTTCGCCTTTCAGCTCGCGCTCGGCCTCGCGGATCGTCGTCTTGGCCTCATCCTGGCGCCGGGTAGCGACAAGCAATCGCACGAGCAGCACCCAAGCGGTCGGATTCGCGCGGTTCAAGGCCAGCCCCTGGCGCACGGAACGTTCGGCCTCCTGGATCGCCTTGATTTGCGACGCCTCGTCGGCCCCTCCGGCGCGCGAGGCAGCCGTCGCCAGCACTTGTCCCAGCCAAAGATGGTCGTCCGGACTGGAAGAGTCCTTTGCCGCTCGGCGGGCCGCCTCGACCGCCGCGGCCAGATCGGCGTGGCGAAGGCTCAATTCCGACCCGACGCGCCCCATCGCCAGCGTAATGCCCGGTTGATCGGTCTCGAATCGTTGCAGAAGTTGGTACGCCTCGTCGAACTTCCCCTGCTGATGGAGAAGGAGGACCGTCGATCGCACCAGTTCCGGATCGTCAACGCCGAGCTCGATCGCCTGCCGGTATTCGTCTGCCGCTTGCGCCAGGTTCCCCTGGATCCGACGGATCGCTGCCGACGCGACCAGTGGCGGGGCCCATGCCGGCCGCAACTTTCGAGCCTCGGCCAAATGCCCCAGCGCCGCGACATGAGCGCCCTGGTCGCCTTTCGCGGCGAGCTCCAGCCGCATCGCCTCGCCGTAGTGCCACAGGGCGCCTTGCCCCGCCGTCTTGGCGACCGCACCGATCGCTCGTTTCAGCGCATCGGCGTTGCCGAGCCGATACGCCGAGTTGATCTCAACAAAGCGGATCTCCAGGTCCTGCGGCGTCTCGCCGCTGAGCCGCTGGCAAAGGGCCAGCGCCTGGCGGTGCGCCTTCTGTGCGCTTGCGATCGAGAGCAATCCTCCCCACAGCCGCACCCGCTCGGCGGGCGCGAACGCCTCGGCGCCGTCCGCAAGTTCGTCGAGCAATCGCGGCACGGAGTCCGCGTCGCGGGCGCTTGCCTGCCGGACGCGCGCCAGCCGCAACGCCGCACCATCGCCGCAATGCTCGGCCGCCTCGGCCATCAGCCGATCGACCTCCTCCCATGCCTGGCGGCGCTCGGCAAGCAGGATGCTCCCCACCCAGGCCCCAACCTCTTTGGGATTCGCCTCGCGCGCCTTCGCCAAAAGCGATTCCGCTTCCTTCGATGCACCTTTGAGCGTCAGAACGTCGGCGCGCAGCAGCGTCCACTCGATCGCGGTCTTCAAATCCTCCGGCGCCGCGTCCAGCACCCACTCGATTTCCTTCCAATCCCTCTCACCCGCCGCCCGCCTCGCCGCATCCGCCACCAGCAACCGCCCCCAAAGCAGCCAAGTAGGTCCCGCTTGCCGAGCGGGACCTGGACCCCGCTTTCCGCTCGGCGACACCGTTGCGGCCCCCTCACCGTCCCGCGACACTTCGCCCGACCCGCCAGTCCCCGTTTTCACCACCCCGTCCCGAGCGGGCCCCGTCCCCCAACCCGCCCCTTGCATCGTTTCGCGGTGCGGCCAGGGCCTCATCGACTTCGCCCTTGGCCAGGAGCAACTCCGCCAGCTTCAGCCGTGCGGGGGTGTAATTGCGATCGATCGCGATCGTCCGGCGGCAGGCAGCGATCTGCTCCTGGCGCTGTCCCAAGCGGCCGTAGCAGTCGGCCAGGTGGTATTCCGCCTGGCGGGCCATCTCGCGAAACGGCCCGATCTTCCTGCGGACCTGCTCGAAGCCGTCACGTGCCGTTACCCAACGGCCTTCGTGCCAGGCGAGCATCGCCTCCAGAAAGGCCACCAGCGGCGTCGGATACCTAAGCTTCTCGAGTTCATCGATCACCTTCGCCGCTTCCGCGGTCTTGCCACCGCCCATGAGAACCATCGCCATGCTGTGCAAGAGCACGGCGTCGCCGGGGCCCGGCTCAAAACCCCTGGCGTCTGGCTCATTTTGCGGAGTCTTCGGTCCCCCTCTCCCCGTTCCAAGACCGTTCCGGAGAGTCGCAACGGCCGCGTCAAGGTTTCCTCCGCTCGCCTCGGTGTCGGCCAGCACAATCCGCATCCGCTGGTTCCCCGGATCCAGATCGAGCCCCCGGCGACTGTAGTCGCATGCCTCGTCATAATCGCCCAACTGCAACGCACATTCCGCTGCCAGCATCAGCGCGGCCGGCGAGTCGGCGTCAAGCTTCATCGCCTCCGCCGCGTCGTCCGCAGCTTCTTCGAGCCGACCGGTTTGCCTCCGGTACTCTCCCCGCAGACACCACGCCTCCGGCGACGACGGATTTTCCTTTACGGCACGAGACATCCATTCATCCGCCTCCCCTGCGAGGTCCAGCTTGGTCCGCAGCAGCTCGGCGAGCGCCCGGTACGCGCTCAGCCGATCGGGCCCCTTCTCGATCGCCGTCTCCAGCGCGGCGGCCGCGTCGACGTACTTTCCACGCGCGGCCAGCGCCGCCGCCAGGATCTCGTGGAGCTCCGGATCGTCCGGCCGCTTTTCCAGCAGGATCTCCAGATGGGCTTCGGCATCCGAGGGCCGTCTCAGTCGAATGGCCACTTCCACCAGCTTGCGCCGGACGTCCTGCCGGTCCGGTGCAAGTCGCAGCGCTTCCTCCAATGTCGGAAACGCTTCGGCAAACCGCCCACGGTCAGCCTGCAGCAGCCCCAGCTCGGCACGCGCATTCCCGTCGTTGGCTGCAAGGCGCAGATAGCGCAGAAATTCCTCCGCCGCCTCGTCCGGCTTCTGTTCCGCTTTCGCCGCGTGGGCCCGTTGAAGAAAGAAGTCGGCGTGCCGCCGGTTCTGCAAACCGTGGACCCAATGCACCATCCCGCCCACGCAAATCAAACCGATCAACAGGACAACCAGCAGCGCTTTATTGATCGTATACACGGCTCAAGCTTAGAACTAACCACTAACCACTAACCACTAACCACTAACCACTAACCACTAACCACTAACCACTAACCACTAATTCACTCATACCTCCTCAGCCCCGCCAATTCCAACACCATATGCGCCAAAAACTGCGGCCCCTGCACCAGGCACCTGTGCCAGCACTTTCGCGGTTCCATGGCCAGTCGGAAGGCCCACTCGCAGCCCATCCTGCCCATCCAGGACGGCGCTCGCGGGACCTGGCCGCTCAAGAACCGAAACGCCGCGCCCACGCCGACCGCCACCGGAACCTCGAGCCGATCGCGGTGCTCGTAGATCCAGCGGTCTTGTTTCGGCAGACCCAGGCCGACCCACAGCACGTCGGGCCTCGCTTCGTTGATTCGCCGCACGTACTCCTCGTCCTCGTCAGGGCTGAAACGGCCGAACGGCGGCGAAAACATCCCCGCGACGCGGTGGCCCGGATATTTCGCTTCCAGCGCCGCGCGCAGCCGGCCGAGCGTCTCCTCGGTGTCGCCGAAGAAGAAGCTGCGATATCCAAGGAAGTCGGCACGGGCGAAAAACGCCTCCATCAACTCGGCGCCCGGGATCCGCTCGATGCGGCCCAGCCGCCGGCAGCGCGCGGCGAGCACCGGGGCGATGCCGTCGGGAATCCACAGGTCGGCCGAGTTGAGAATCTGCCGCAACTGCGGATCGCGATATGCCTGCCAGATCCCATGGAAGCCCGTCGCAACCACTCGTCGGCATCCTTGCCGGCGGCGGATCCACTCCTCGAACTGAAACACCGTCTCGTCCAGCGACACCATGGCCACCCGCGAACCGAGCACGCGCACGTGGGGAGCCCGCATTCCAGCCCCTGAAGCCAGCAGCATGGATCCTCGAGCCTGGAACGGGGAGGAAGACGGGGGCTGGCATTCCGTAATCGCCAGATCGCTGCTCGCCATTGGTTCGTTCTGCATCGTTATCTCTGTTAATCAGCCTGCAAACGCCACCACCGGGTCTATCCCGGTGGAGCGATGTTTGGCCACTACCTCAACGTTTCACAATTCGGCCAAACGCCACCACCGGGTCTATCCCGGTGGAGCGATGTTTGGCAACTAGCTCACGTTTCCATGCTTTGGCCGACGATTGCGAGGTGCGTTTGGCCAACGGCCATATTCACCCATACCTCCAGCCTCGGCACCAATGCGCGGCACGGGGAACTGGTCCATTCTTCGCCCAATGAAAACATGGACCCGTTCCCTCTCTCCCCCCTGACAAGCTACACCCAGTTTTCACCTCCCCAAAACTCACCCACCCCTCCACGATAACCCCACGAATTGCGAAGGTCTACCCTTCATCCGCCAGCGCCGCCAAGTATGCGATCGCCGGCAGCATCACCATCAAATCCACCGAAGACATCGCCCCCGAGACCTCCGGAATGCTCCGCAGCGTAAAAAAGGCCAGGATCCCCACCGCCTGCGCGAAGTGTGCCTGCTGGCCGAGCTGCGCGGGCAGGTTGCTCGCGTACGCCCGCCAGGCGGCCCACCACGCCCAGCCGAGCCCGAGCACGAACGGGACCAGCCCCACCACCCCCGCCGCCAAGAGCGCGTAAAGATACGTGTTGTGGATGTGCTTTCCGTCCAGCAGCGTCCGGTCGGCCTGGAAGCCGTGGCCGAGAATTGGCGATCGCCTGATGTGTTTCCATGCCTCGGCCCAGTCCGGCGGTGCGGCCGGTCATCGTCGGCAAGTTCGCGGGCTGACTGCCCGCGGGTCACATGGGTGACCACCCGCTCGGTCGTTTCCTCCGGCACGATTTCCGCGGCGGATCGCCACGGCCGCCAGGATCATCATCGCGATCGCGGCCAGTCGAGCCCGCAATCCCAGTACGTAGCTGACCACGACCAGCGCGAACGCCAGGCTGAAGATCGCCCCTCGCGACTGCATCATGTAGACCAACACGCAAGTCGCGGCGAACAGCGGCGCCCAGATCGCGGCGCCACACGCCCGGTGCCAGAGCATCACGAAGGCCACGATCGCCGGCACCGAGGCGAAGCGGCCCATCCCGCTCGATCGCGACATTGCCATCCCACCCACCGAGCCGCCCACTGACGACATGACGCCGTAGGTCGACATATCGGTCTCCGCGGCGCCATAGGCGCATGGCGCGCGACGGCGCAAGGATCGCCAGATGCCGGTCGTTACCGCCCAGGTCAGCCAGTTCAGCTCGAAAAGCCCGCTCAAGTCGCTCGCCGCCCCGGAGAAACGCGGCCAGGGGCAGCAACACCGCCACGTAGCAAGCGGCCCAATACAGGGCGAGCGGATCCGGCGACAGCACACATCGACAGCGTGGCAACCAGGCCGTAGACGAGCCACAGCCGGACCGGCCCCGGCAGGCCGTGCGCGCGCGATCGCACCATTCGCCTCTGCCCGGCCGGCCCGGTCGATACCGTGAGCGTGTGCGACGGGTGCTGAGCCGCCACGGCCGACAGCACCGCGGCCAAAGGCGCCAGCACGAGTACGGCCAGCGGAAACGTGGTCCGCACGTAGTGGATCCATTCGCGGCCCGTTTCCGGCGGCGAGCGAAATACCCAGGGGCCGCTATTGATCGCCGCCCAAAGCATCAGCCACAGCCCCGTCGCCACGCAAAAGTACGCAGCAAGGCGAGGCAGCGCGGAAGGCGGAGCGGGAAGCATGGGACGAGGGAACGAGAGCCTGGAGCCAGGGGTCAGGAGCGGGGAGCCTGGAGTCTGGGGTGAGGAAAGCGGAGGCGACGGAGCCGCCGACGGCGGCCCCGCGGCTTGACGGTTGGGAGCAATCATGATCTGGTCATTTTATCATTGGTCATAACCGCTTGGCCGGTGGCCGACATCTTTCAAGTGAACGGCACCAGCATGCGGTCGAAGGGAAAGATGGAAGGTCTGCGATTATGGAATTGTTGAACGAGGTTTGCGGAGGTGGATTCTTGTCCGACGATGCGCTGGTCGGAAGTCGTGAAATGCATGGCAGTTCGGCGATGGAGCTCGAACGTAAGTTCGCACCGCCCGAAAGAAGGGCGTTCAAATAATTGACGTTGCTTTCCAGTCGTGAGGAGGGGGAGAACAGGTGGTTAGGTGGTTAGTGGTTAGTGGTTAGTGGTTGGTGGTTGGTGGTTGGTGGTTGGTGGTTGGTGGTTGGTGGTTGGTGGTTGGTGGTTGGTGGTTGGTGGTTGGTTCTCCCTTCCTTCTGCCCCGCGCTTACACCGCGCTGCGATAAATCGCATCCACGGCCGCCGCCTTCTTCTCCCACGGAAAGTCCTCGATCCGCCGGAATGCCCCGGCGGCCAACCGGCGCCGGTCGGTCTCATCCCGGCCCAGCCGCTCGATCGCCGCGGCCAAATCGCCGATCAATTGATTCGGCGACCGCACCGGGACCCGGATTGCTCCCATCCCTCCATTCCGCCTGCTCTCGGTCAACGCGTCTTGGGCGAAGCCCGTAACTGCTGCGTCTACTGTCACACCCTCACGGAGATTACCGGCGCTAAACCGGTGATCGATCATTCGCTTGTTCAGCCCCAACTGCTGAGAAACTCCAACTGATTCTGCATCTCTTCGGCTGTCTTCGCCGCGATGAGCTTGAGAAGTCGCCGCATCTGCTCACCGACGCCGTACGTCTGTTGCTGCGATACGACGATGCCCGCGTGGGTCTTCTGGCTCGCGAGGCAATCGGTGTGGAGCCGGCAGAAATGTCCCCGGTTGAAACTGTAGAGGACTCGGTCTTGGTCAGTGGCGTACGCGAGGTGCTCATGATCCTCGTGTTCGATCATATCCGCTTCGCCGGCGGTATGAACGTCCACACCGCGAGCGCGCAGCGCGCGAACAAGATCTTTGTCCATCGCATCTTCGTCGATCGTTGAGCCGTATCTTCACTGGTGCGCCCGGGATGCGCGGTACTCTTGCTCCAGGCGATCTGCTTCGGCTTCCTCAGCCTCGATCTCGGCTTCCATGGCCTCACGATTGGCGTGGTAGTACGTGAGCGCCGCATGCACTTGCGCCAATGAAATATGCCCGATCCGGTCGGCGATTTCCTCGGGCGACCAACCAAGCTTGTACCAACCGACGATCCGGTGAACGGACACTCCAGTGCCGGCGATCCGGGGCCGGCCGCCGCAGATTCCTGGAGATTGGGTAATCAGAGAACCGATATCGACAACTGTTGACATGGCCAGACTCGGAATGGGTTAACAGGCATTCTACACGCCACTTTCATTTTACCCGCGTCGGCAGAGTTCGAGAAGCCTCGGAGCAGGGAGTGGCGCTTCGTCCTTCGTTGCTTCGTTGCTTCGTTCTTCGTTCTTCGTTCTTCGTGCTGCTCTTCGTGCTGGGAAACAAAGAACGAAGAACAAAGAACAAAGAACGATTCTCGCCCCCTTCCGACTCCCGCCCCTGACTAACCACTAACCACTAACCACTATCCACTTCCCCTCTCCCCCTCCTCCACGCCTCCACCGCTCTGCGATAAATCGCATCCACCGCCTCGGCCTTCTTCTCCCACGAAAAGTCCCCGATCCGCCGCAGCGCCCCCGCGGCCAGCCGTCGCCGCTCCGCTTCATCGCGTCCCAGCCGCTCGATCGCCGCGGCCAGATCGCCGATCAGTTGTTTCGGCGACCACACCGGCAGGCAGATGCCGCACTCCGGCGTGACCACGTCGGGGAAGCCGCAATGATCCGGGCAGATCACCGGCAGCCCCTGCGACAACGCCTCCATCAGCACCGTGCTGGTCAGGTCCTTCATGCTCGTAATGACGAACACGTGGGCGTCGTGCAGCGTGCGGACGGCCTCGTCGCGCTCCAGCCATCCCGTCCAGCGGCAGCGGTCTTCGAGCCCCAATCGCCGGCTGAGCCTTTCCCACTTCGCCGTTTCCGGACCCTGGCCGAGGATGGTCAGTTCCCAGTCAAAATCTGCCGGCAGCACGGCCAGCGCTTTCAGCAGCAGCGGCAAGCACTTGCCCGCGTCGTGCCGGCCGCTCCAGGCAACCTTCAGCGGTTCGCCTTCGTTTCGCAGCGAATGGTCTGCTGCAATCCCTGGTGGCGGGCCGACTTCACAAACCACACTGCTCTGGTAGCCATATCGCTTCCGGATCTCGTTGCCAATGCCGCCTGTGGCGGCAATGACACCATAGTGCGCTTTCGAGAAGGCACACCTGGGCCCGCGGAGAACACGACGTTGCAAGGAATTAATCAGATTTCGTCCGGCATAATAGAGACATGCTCGGCCGCCGAGAGCCGGCAGCCAGCGCCATGGCATGTTCTCTAGACCGCCGATAGGACCCCATACCAGCGGGACCTCCATGCGCCAGAACGACCCCGGGAAACGGAAGCCCACGTAGGTCAGCACGTGCACCAAATCGAATCCTATAGACCGGTGGAGTTCGCTTCCCATCTCGTACGCGTCGCGCTGCCACAAGTGATACGCAACATTCATCAGCGGCTTAAGCTCGGTTCGTTCGACGAATCGCCATCCTGGATTCGGACGATAATGCCACAGGCGCGTCGGCACGTAGCAGAACCGCACCTTTGACACTCCACCTGCTCTCTCCTCTACGGCTTGCTCGAGATCGGCGCGCTGGTATTCGGCGGTGAGCACCCAGAGGTCGTGTCGCTCCGCCAGCATGCGTACCCATTCCCATCCGACGCCTTCTTCGGAGCCCTTCAACGGATTGCATGCATAGGCTTGGACAAGGACTTTCATTACGAAGGCCGACTTTCCCGCCCGTAATCGTAGACGCCAACTTCTCCAAGCAACGAACGACACAACTGCACCACGTTGCCAGCCAATCGCTGCACGTCGGCACGGCTTAGACGTCGGATTGCCGCTCCGAACGTCATTATTGACCGTACCGCCAATCCCATGTAGCATCGCCACATGCTCAAGTGATGCTTCCTAACGAAGTACAGCCGGTTCGCCACTTCCATCTTTCCAAATTCATAGCGGCCGATCCGGCCGCCGCGGCAGGATAATGCCGAAATCTTGCGTCCGATACTATGTAGAGTTCGTACTGCTTTCCCACCGTATAGCTGAAGTCCAGATCTTCCAGGTAGCTGTAGCCGTCGAAGTAATCGTCGAATGCGTGCTGCTCGAATACTTGTCGTCGCCACACCGACGCCGTCGACGGCAACCAGCGGACCCGCAACGTTTCTTCCACTTGTCCGGTGACCGCCTGCCAACCGCTGGCAGCCACACCTCAATCTCGTTGGTGTAGAGGCCAAGCGAACTGGCGATGCGGCTCTTCTTCAGCATTGCCATCCTGCGCGGCCCGCCATTCAGGCAGTTGAATGCCGCACCACCCACTCGCGGCGAAGCGGTCTCCCAGAGTTTAAGCATTCTCTCCAGCGCATCCGGCTCAAGAACAATGTCGTCATCCATGAAACCAATTAGGCCGATATCCGGCTCCACCGCCGCCAATCCGGCGTTTCGTTGTGCCGCCGCGGACGGCGGCCAATGCTGCTTATAGCAGGTGTTCAACTCCGGGAACTCCTGGACCACCGCCTCGACCGCGTCCTTGCTCGCGTCGACGATGACGATCTGCTCGGGGCGGCGCGTCTGCACGCGGACACTAAGCAGCATTTCGCGGAGGTCTTTGGGACGATCCTTGGTTGCAATCACGAAAGCAATCTTCAGCATACAAACCCACGTTGAATCAGCGGCCGGTTAGAAGGCCGTACGCATAACGTCCGATATCGTATAGCCGCTGACTCCCGGCGTGACCGACTGCAAGAATAAGCAGGTGCCTTATCGGATGGCGCGGGCGAACATCCGGATATAGACGTTTCGCTTGTGCCATGGCTGAGTGGAAAAGAGACGAATCCCACTTGAGCGAGCGGTAGCCAGTGTCGAGATAACGGAGCGGAGAGGGCCTCTCGCCGCTCTTGGGACCAACAGTTAAGGGCGTTCATCCACGCCTCGGCTCTTTCAAGGATCCGGAAGCAATTCCGAATACTCGGCTGCCCTCCAATCCGAGAAATACACGGTCCCGGATGACGCCTGTACAATCCCGTCTCACCTGCCTCGTACTGGAAGCAAGCGCCAGCGATAGCCATACGAAGAAAATAGTCCCAATCGTC
The DNA here is from genome assembly GCA_040768665.1 of Thermoguttaceae bacterium. Taxonomy (GTDB): domain Bacteria; phylum Planctomycetota; class Planctomycetia; order Pirellulales; family Thermoguttaceae; genus JABWBD01. Next base: position 160,478 of record JAXGMN010000019.1, on the reverse strand, counting down.
CAAGCATATAAGTCCCGGATCCCAGGGACCAATGGCGGCAACGGCTCTCCGTCGGCACAGGTATGCAAAGTTAGGATTGAATTGCCTGCCAAGCAACGTCACGACCATGTCCCCGGCGTTTGAAATCCCGCGCACGAAGCGTGCTCCGGCCGTATCTCGTCCCGTAGTACTGTCGCCATAGACCACATCAACTTCCGGACGCGCCCGCAGAAATTGCACGTGCTGCGACAGTTTGTCGCGCGTCAGCTCGTCGTCCGAGTCAAGGTACTGGATGTATTCACCTCGAGCGAGAGACGAGCCCGTGTTCCTCGCACAACGCGCACCACGGTTGTCTTGATACTGATAACAAACGCGGAATCCGTTCTCAGATCGGCCTGCCGTCCAGTCCGCAATGCTGTTTTCTGTGCCGTCTGTCGACCCGTCGTCAACCACAATCACTTCCACAGGGCGGTACGTTTGGCCAAAGGCGGACTCCAACGCCTTGACAAGCATCTGTCGGCGGTTGTGGGTCGGAATAATCACCGACACTAGACCGGCTTTATAGCCATCCTCGATCCAAGTGTCGGTCGTGGTCGTTGGCCAAAGGTGCGGCGGAATGTAGTGGATCATTTCTTCTGCGCGAACGGCCTACTTCCGAGACCGAAGCCCGGAAACCGTATTCTTCCTTCCAGGGCCTTTATTCATCGTCTGGTATCCACGGTCCTGCGCGTACACTGCGTGTGTGTTACTCAGGGCTTCTGCCAGTATATTCAGACCAGCCCCAGCAATCTGTATACGTCACGATCTTCATAGTCTGTGGAAAGGGCTAAGAAGTCGTAACCGCTTTCGATTCGACAGTTGTCCTGAAGCCTCTTGAATTGAACGCGAAGGAAGATCTTCTGCCTGAGTTGGAATACTTCGTATCCCAAAGACACGATGTGCTTCACCACAGCGCGCTCGAAGAAGGGTTGCGCCTGGCCGTGGCACTCGAATATTATGGCTGAAGGCTTCTGCAGCCGGAAATAGTCCTTTGCCGCATGAAGAATCCTATCTTCATGTCCCTCCACGTCGAGTTTAAGGACCCGAATTCGCGGAAGCCGGAGTTCGGCCAAGCTCGCGCCAGCGTGCCTTGTAGGCACGCGCAGCACATCAATTGGGCAATCAACCCCCTCACGAACACTCAACGATCCCATGCCCGTGTGCCGCCGGGGAACGAAGAGATCGGCAATTCCATCTCGGTCGGAAAGCGCTAGCTCATGGACATGCACGTGATGAAAGCCGTTAAGCTTGGCCGAAATGCGGATGAGATTGGCGAGTTCCTGCTGCGGCTCAAAGAAATGAACACAACCGCTCGGTCCAACGAACTGTGCGGCATAAAAACCGACCTCACCAAAATTTGCTCCGATATCTACGAAGCAATCACCTGGGCGGAGAAGTCGTCGACATATCCAGGTAATTCGTCTGTCATAGTCGCCTGTGTAGTAGAGGATGCGACCGCACCAGTCGTCAACATAGACCAGGCACAGCGGTCCTCGTCGCAACTTGAGCAATGTGAGTTGACCCTTTGGCGTCAACGTGTCCATTGCACGTAATGTCGCAAGCCGCGCTCCCCCGCGATAGAATGGATTGCAGCGCAGTGCTAGCCTTGCACAGGCCCGAAGCCCCTTGTTCATAGTGGACAATCTACTGCTCGTGGAATCTTGGTAGTCCACGCAGATCATTTACCGGGCTGGTCCAAAAGAAGGGCACCTCTCGCAGGCGAGCGGCAAGATGACCTCATTACGCTTCGAAGCTTTGAATAGAATTCTGTGCGGGACTGCCCGATGCTCACATTGTTGCCGAACACAAGTGGCTTGTAGTCGCCACCGCTCATTGAGTTGCCACTGTAGATTCTAAGCCGGGATCGTTCTGTGGTTTCGTTTGCGCGTTTTGTGCGGCACGTGCGATTCCGACGCTGCCGCCTCCGAAATGGTGAATGTATGCCGTGCGGGCCCAGATCAATGTGTACCCAGCGTCGAGGAGCTTCTTCGACAAATCGACATCGTTCCCATAATGTGGCCTACACTCACGAAAACCGGCCACGTCCGTCCAACTATCCTGCCGCACAAACAGCGCGCAACCGTCCAGCCAATCTGGAATCTGGACGTATGGTTTGGCAGCCCGGCGTTGCACATAGTGCGCAGCAAAGCCCTCAAGTTGCGAGGTTGTCCAGAAGTGGCGGCAGCGACGAGCTCGAAGCACTTGTTGGCGTGTTCCAGCGAAACTGGTCGAAGGGCCGACGGCGCCAACCCGCGGGTCGGCTCGTAGCGCATCAACACACGCCGCCCAGCTTCGGTGTGTCAGTACCGTATCGGCATTCAAAAGGCACATGATGGGACGCGTTGCGAACTTTGCGCCGTCCTGGCAAGCGGCACTGTGTCCTCCAGGTCCTGACCTCGGAACCAAAGCCCATGCATTGCGGTCGGTCGCTTCGCGCAGATAAGGAATTATTTCTGGATCGGTTGATCCATCGTCAACGACAATGACTTCAGCATAACCGCAGTATTTCTCCAGGCTTGCGATGCATTGGCGCACAAAAGGCAGCGAGTTGTGGACCGGGACGACCACCGAGAGAAATCGCGTAGCCTCTCGCTCCGCTGCACACTGCGCAAAATGACCGCGCCGCGCAAGGCCGGCGCTGAGCATCAGGGCATAACTACGTTCTATATGAAACTGCCAACCTAGTGGCAGTTGCCGGTATACCTTCGCAAGATTGTGATCGAGCAAATGAATCATTGTTTCGCGACGATTTCGGCGCTATTCCATGCATTGAGCTCACCCAGGCACCGATCAAATCAGTACCTCATATAGGTTGGGGTTTGTTAGAGCCTCTTGTGCCGTTGGTCGAAGGCGCATCGGAGATGATCAGCTCGAAATCGGTGAACATCTGCGCGAAAAGGTTCTCGACGGCCTCCGCTACGTCCTTCTCGTCGTTGCACAGCGATATGCGGATGCTGATGATAGTAGCGCGCGAGGCTACGGGAAAGTGTAATTCAATGCTCATGGAGGAAATATACAGCCGTTGACGCGCATCTCACACCTCCAGGACGCCCAAACCAAACCCGAGCTGGTCGTGGTCGTCGATGATCTCGGTAAACCGGAAGCCGGCCTTGATCTCGTCCCAAAACGCCCTGACGTTGGACGTTGGATCCGGTTGCTTGAGCGCGATATCGTGGAATACCACCATTCCGCCTGAACGGACGAGGGGCGCCACATGCCAAAATCTTGCTTGACGCCCTCATAGGTGTGGTCGCCGTCGATGAAGAGGAGGTCGACAGCTCCTGAGAGAATACGAGTCACCTTCGCGCAACGTGGACTCCTTGTGGGAGTCGGGCGCGGACGAGTTCCACGTGCTGACCGGGAGTGCAAGACGCCGTAGGAGGGGCGCGCAAGATTCCATAACTTAACGGCCCACCGGGCAAATCGACGCTGACTAACAACGCGTCGTCTGCCGCACGCGCGTCCAGAGAAACAGCGTGCCACCGAGATGGCTGCTGATCTCCATACCGTTCGGGGCGAGAGACGCTGCGAACGCGGTCGAGAAGCGGACGATCTCTGAATCCAGTTGCGCCAAGCCGAAGAAGTTATCCGAAAGCGATTGGACATGGGAAACAAGATCGTCGGAGCGTTCAAAACGCTGCGGACGGCCGACCTCGCGCCAGGCTGCCGTGTAACGCGGGCTGTACAACACCGAGCCTGCGAGCATGCTAAAATACGCCGTACAACCGCATTCAGCAACCCGGTAACACCAACTGTCGCGTGCTTTTCTCGGATGCGCCGAATTACCTGGCGAAGGCGCAGGTAGCTCACGGGCTCCAGCAAGAGTCCTGTTGCCGGTAAGAAGAAGCGTAGCACATTGTCCGAACGCGTCGCGTACGAAAAGCGGCGTGGTACTTCCTGCAAACCGCCTCCCGTAGTTGAAAGAAGGTCGCGTCATAAGTGCCGCGGCCCTTGTGACATAGGTGGAAGTCGACGACGTATGCGCGGTATCCGAGGATCGACGCCATAATGCACAAGTCGGCGCCGTAGAAATGGAAACCGAATAGGTCATGCGACACAGCTAGGTTTGCCGTGCGACGGACCACGATGAAATTCTCATCGACGCTCTCCACCCTGGCAGGCAATTGGCCGCGGCAAGTGTCTTCACCGTACGGATCGGAAATCCGGAGTGCCACCCCGCCGTCTTCCTTTACGCCGGCGTTTCCGAGAATCGCCCAATCCGGGTCGAGCCGATCCATTTCCTCAATAACTCGGCAAAGTTCGGCACGGCCGTCATGAATGAGCGTGACGTCCTGATGGCACAAGATAATGTACTCCCCTGCTGCCGCCGCCAGGAACGTATTATAAGCGCGATAAGCGTCGTACTTGTTATAGGAGCAATTGTCGGCGTAAATGTACTCGCAGTCGTCGAACGAGAATCCCCCTGCAACGAAAGACGCGACCATCGACTCGTACTCTTCCCGATCGTTAACCAACGTGCAGATCGAGTATTTGATTCTGCCAGGTTTTGCCAGCGAACCGATCTCTGTACACCTTTCGAGCAATTCAGTCATAGGCACTCCTTGCGCGCGAAAGCGAGAAATGCGGACACCAGCGCGCTGCGGAGCGACGGGAGGCATGCCACGACGGCGAAGTACACGGCGGCGAAGCAAAACGCCGCGAGGCAGAGCGATGCATAATGGTGCGCGAATGCGGATTCGGCGAGTATGCGCACGCACCACGCCACGGCCCCCGCGCCGGCGGCCGCGGCCATTGGGGGAATCGAAACTCGGATCGCCGCCATCGGCGTTAGGCACGTTCCGGCAAAGGCATAGGCCAGACAGGGCCACGTGACCGCAACCATGGTGACCGCGTAGCACGCCGCCACGCCTGCGGGGCCGAACGGCAATCCAACGAGAATGCTGGCAACGACGACCGGCGAAAGGATCGCGCCCCAGACGAAGAAGCGCCTGCCCCGTCCCAACGAAGTGAATATCACACGCGTGAAACTGCTTAGCGGAAGCGCTAACGCGGAGATCGTCAGCAGGCGGAAAATCACCACAGCGCCCTGCCACTGCGGGCCAAGGGCCAAGGCAATGGCATCGTCCGCAAACACAAATAGGAATACACTCAACGGCGCGGTAAAGAACGTTACGCCGCGAAGTGCCCGGAGGTAATAATCCGCCCACTGCTGAGGAGCATTCTGAAGACGGCTCATCGCGGGCGTGGCGACCGCGAGCACGGGCGCAAGGAGTTGGCCAAGAGGCAGAACGAGCAGCGAAAACGCCCGAGAATACACGCCCACCGCAGCCGCGCCCCAGTACCAGCCGATGAGCATGCGGTCCGCGCTGCCCGCGCAGTAGGTTATAACGCTGAAGCCGGTAAGGTTTCCGCCGAAGGCGAGCATGGGGCGCACTCCTGTGCCGCGGCGGGGGAGACCGGGAAGCCAGGGGCAGAGGAGCCAGACTAGCGTGGCGTCGGCAGCGGCGGTGGCGGCCATCATGGCCACCAGCCGCCCAGTAGCGTGCTCCCAGCAGCCGCCGAGGCGATGCCGGCGGCGATGCTCCGCCACGTTCGAGGCAACGCCGATCGAGGCGAGCGTGCCGAAACGCATCTGGCGCGCAAGAGGGCCTGGTGCTGGATCGTCAGCCCGCCGAAGATGTAGGTGCCGGCCAGCGCGAGCGTGATCCACACCAGTTTGGGCTCGTGGCAAGCAGGCCACCGCCGGGGCCAGGGCGGCCGTGACCAGCATCAGCAGAACGCTCAGGGTCACGTTGATCCAGAACAGGGTGCTCACCTGGGCGTGGGTGATCTGGTCGCGCCGACAGTGGCCATCGAGAGCCCCGCAAGGTCTTTGAACATCTCGATAAAGCCGGTTACGGCGACGACCATGGCGATCAGGCCGTAGCTGGCGGGCGTCAGGAGCCGGGCTAGCATCAAGCTGTCGAGCCGAGCTTGAGAACGAAGTTCAGGCCGCCCCGACGGTCGCTGCCCCGCCGCGCACCGACCGACGCGCGGAGATCGTCGTGCAAGTGCTCCGTGCTGAAGAGATCTTCGTGTGTCGAGTCTCTCACGAGCAAGGGTTGGGACTCGCCCGATGACGCCACAGTCGAAGTCGATTGGGGATTGGCAGTTGAAAGCGGTTCGTGCGCTGTATTCGTCATTCGTGCCTACCGGCCAGATCGATTCGCGCGGGCGGACACGACTTGGGGAAGTAGACCGGGCGCTCAGGCTTTTTCATTCGCTGAGCGATGCGGATGCGATCCGTACCGTGCTGATTCATCCACTGGCATATTTCCCCCGCCAGCTCGGTCATCCGTACTTCGCCGGCATCAGTATCCGGTTCGTCCGCCTGGAACATGACCTTAACCATCGCCGGCCAGACCGGCTGTCCCCAAAAAGCCCGGCGGGCCTTTTTGCCGCCGGCCCAGGTGCCGAAGGTGCGGTCGCCCATTTGGTAGAACACGACAACCTGCGCAGCGCGTCGTCGCGCTGGAAACGCAGAATCTGAGCGGAAATTGCTGTGGCGGCGTCGATGGGGACTGAAACACTCCTGCTCTCCACCAGTTCGAAGCCCGCCGCCGGGTAGCATTCGATCGGATGGTGCGTCGCCGGAACGTTGTGTTCCGCGAAGACGGCAGCGTGCAGCATCACGGCATGGCTCTCCTCGTCGCGGTAGACGCGATCCACCACCACGGCCGCGCCGAGCGCCCGGAACAGTCGCCGGTCCAACTCGACCTCCTCACCCTTCCACCGGCCCAGTTCCATCGGCAGTTCCTGCAGGTCGAAATCCGGCATCCGGACCTTGTCGGGGACGGCGCCGCCACGGAGATACGCGACCTGGGCGGCTTCCTGGAGGCAACGAGCAATATGGCGGCCGAGGCGGAGCATGCGAGTCAGGAGAGTCAGGGGTCAGGGGTCAGGGTCAGGAGTCAGGAGTCAGGAGTCAGGAGTCAGGAGTCAGGAGTCAGGAGTCAGGAGTCAGGAGTCAGGGGTCAGGGGTCAGGGGTCAGGGGTCAGGGGGTCAGGGGTCAGGGGTCAGGGGTCAGGGGGTCAGGGGTCAGGGGTCAGGGGCTGGGGTCAGGGGTCAGAGGTCAGGAGTCAGGAGTCAGGAGTCAGAGTCAGGGGTCAGAGTCAGGAGTCAGGGGTCAGGGGTCAGGGGTCAGGGGTCAGGGGTCAGGGGTCAGGGGTCAGGGGTCAGAGGTCAGAGGTCAGAGGTCAGAGGTCAGAGGTCAGAGGTCAGGAGTCAGGAGTCAGGAGTCAGGAGTCAGGAGTCAGGGTGCTTAGTGCTTGGGGCGTCGGGCGGCTTGGGAAACGAAGAACGAGGAACAAGGAACGGCTTCGCTGTCACGGGGTTCGGAGTTCGTCGGGCCCGAGAAGCTCTTGTCCAGGACCGCGGACGTGCAGAACATAGATCTTGACTCCGCTGATCGAGAACAGCGCGCGATAGCGAAGACCCCTTCTCGTCTTAAAGAAAAACTGGCGAATCTCCTCAACCACGTACTCGCTTTCGGGCGCTTGTCCGCACATCTCGGCTCTGGAGGGAAGTTCGCGGAGCGCTGCCAAGAACTCTTCGTATCAACGATCCGCGCCGGCTTCAGACCGCTCCGCAAGCCAGCGGTAGATTCGATCAGCGTCTTGATCCGCCTGTGGTAGAACAACAACGGTGTAGTTCATGGGCCGGCGGCGATGCCGTGCCTGGCGCGGAAGTCCCGGTCGAAGTCGTCCAGACTCTTACCCTCTCCACGCTGGGCTTGTTCCAACGCCCGCTTGACCGCAACGACACTGCCAGTGAGCTCCTCGGTTGTCGGATGTTCGGCTCGCCAAACCCGCAGGCACTCTTCGGGCGTCAGCTCCGGGCCTTCAGCGAGCTGGTCGGCTACAAAGCGATGAAACGTCGCCAGTTCACTGGGAATGCCTTCCGCCATCGTTCTTGCTCCCTCTGAAATCACACGAGACCAGCACACCGCTTTATGATAACGCTTTTGGGCGGAGCGGGCCAGCGCGGCCGAAAGTCGATGGGGTAGTGCTCGGCCGAAGGACCATATCTTGTGAACACTGCTGCGTGCAGCAGCACGCGGTGCCCCTCTTCATCCCTATAGACCCGGTCGATCGCCACCTTGGCATCGAGGGCCTGGAAGAGTCTGCGATCGAGCTGTACTTCTTCCCCTTTCCAGCGGCCCAGCTCCATCGGCAGTTGGCGGAGGTCGAAGTCGGGCATGCGGACTTTCTGGGGCGTGGCGGCGCCGCGGATGTAGGCGACGCCGAGGGGGCCGGAGGCGACGAGGAGGATGGCGAGGGGGAGGCGGAGCATGGGAGAAGCGGGAGATGGGAGATGGAAGATGGGAGATGGGAGATGGGAGATGGAAGATGGAAGATGGGAGATGGGAGATGGGAGATGGAAGATGGAAGATGGAAGATGGGAGATGGAAGATGGAAGATGGAAGATGGAAGATGGGAGATGGAAGATGGAAGATGGAAGATGGAAGATGGAAGATGGGAGATGATGGGAGATGGGAGATGGGAGATGGAAGATGGAAGATGGGGACGAAAACCCAAAACGGGAGATGGGGTAGAAAACTGAAAACGTGAGATGGGGGTTATTGGCGCTGTTGGGTGGAACGGATGAGGCCGGTGATGAGGCGGCCGAGATGAATCAGATCGGTACGGAGATCGACGGTCTGGTGCGCCACGCGCGGGTAGTTGTCTTCGACGACGTAAGAAAGGAGCGGGTCTCGCCAGGCCGAGCGCGGGCAATGTTGTAGAACTGGAGTTTCTCTGCAAGGTGGATCCGCTCAAACCCTTCGGCAATGTTCGTCATGATCGATACGGCGGCACGGCGAATCTGATCGCAGAGGCCGAAATCGCGCGCCACGGACGAGTCGCGGCAAATCGCATAAACGTTGTTCACCACCCGCCGCGCCTCACTCCACGCCTCCAAATCCTCAAACGTCACTGCTTTGGCCTCTCGCTTTAGCCAGCGGACGGGAGCCCCACCTCCTCCAGCGTATCGGCCGTAACCAGGCGGTCGAGCCAATTGTCGAGCAGATCGACGTTGGTCGTGGACTGGACGGTACCCAGCACGCCGGGGGGGACGTCGCCAAAACGTCGCTGAAGTTGGCGGACCAGCGTTTGCTGGCGCGTTTCAATCGCAGCCTCCATTCGTCCTTCCGTTCGTCCTTCCGTTCTGCCTTCCGTTCTGCCCTTTTCCATCAGGACATCAGCCATTGTCTTGGTCATTTCCAATACCTCGTCACGTAGTTCTGCAACGTCGATGGAGCGCTGGAGCACCTCCTGTAACCTGACGTGTTCGCTTTCCCTTCTTTCATGATAGACCATCGCCCCGACGTAGGAAAGGAACTCGTGCAAGCGTCGGCCTCCATCGGCGGCATGGCCTGCAGATGCACGGCGACACGCTCCAGTAATTCCCAGAATTCCCCAGCGCGCGACTTGCGGCTGTTGGACCAGTTGCAGGATCCAGCCGAAATAGCCCCCGGCGTGCAACTTGGCCGCGGGTAACTCGCAGTTGAGGAACAAGGGACGCTCAACGATTGGGGTGACCGCTCGGAATTCATCGCCGCGCTCGATTAGGTCGGCCAGCGTGCCCACCTGCGGCCAGGAACTGGAGTCTCTCTGCAAGATGGATCCGCTCAAACCCTTCGGCAATGTTCGTCATGATCGATACGGCGGCACGGCGAATCTGATCGCAGAGGCCGAAATCGCGCGCCACGGACGAGTCGTGGCAAATCGCATAAACGTTGTTCACCACCCGCCGCGCCTCACTCCACGCCTCCAAATCCTCAAACGTCACTGCTTTGGCCTTCTCGCAGTCAGAGGTCAGGGGTGTTGCCTCGAGTCTTGCTGATTCCTGATTCCTGATTCCTGTCTCCTGATTCGCTGGTCTTCAGGGGTCAGAGGTCAGAGGGTGACGAGCCGAATAGTTGGATCTCCAGGCGCTCCGCCTGCTGCTGCAACTGGTCGGTCGGCAGTTCCGCCAGTTCTTCGGTCGGCGTTATCTCGCGACCGAATCGCCGCTGACAGAGATGAATCCGGCCTACTTTTCGCCCGGCCGCGGGCGACCCTTCACGGGGCAGCCGGGGACTTGAGAAATCGACGACTTGGGCACCACACCCGGCACCGCCCATTTCGCCGCGCCCTTTATCCTTCCACCTTTCCCCTTCCACAGGCACCGGGTGGTGCGGGAACCGAGGATTTTGGAAATTCGCCCGTCTTGTCCGCCAAATCCCGCCCGCGAAACTCTCCTTGGTCATTGGTCATTCGTCGGTCATTGGTCATTCGTCCCTCGTTCCCTGCTCCCGGCTCGCAGTTCCCCATTGCCTGTCCGGCAAAGCCGGCGAGTTGCATTTCAAACGGCTCCAGCAGATCCAGAAGCTGCTCGATATACTCTCGGACCGGGGCGCCGTTGCGCTCCCCGGCGATCGCCAGCGAGCCGGCCGGGTGGCCGTGGACGATCAGGGGCAATTCGATTCGCCAGCAGGTTTCGATCCCGTCGGTCGGCCCTCGGCGCCAGACCGCGTTGTACTCCTCGCTCATCGCCGGCAGGCTCACGTCGAGCCGGATGCGAGTCAGATTGAGCTTCTCGGCCGACTCGGTCAGCGTGGCCCAGAGAATCTCCCATTGCCGGGTTCCCTGCAACCGGACCGAACTGGCGCGGCCGCGCTCGCTCGCCGCCTGAGCCGCCCGTCCGAACAAGGCTCGCGAGATGCCCAGGCGGTTTACCAGGAGCACCATCTCCGCCCGCCCGAAAAGATCGCTCGCGACAAAGATGGCGACCACGCCGAAGCCGGCGACCAGCGCAACCAGGTCGTTCTTCAGGGAGATGCTCACCAGCGCCGCTCCGCACGTGGTGGCCGCGGCGAGGACCACCACGGCCAGCACCCTGCGGTTGCTCCCCAGGGCGGCGAAAAGGCGGTGGTGCAGGTGCGCACGGTCCACCGCGTAGATGCTCCGGCCCGTCAGCTTGCGCCGGAGGATCGCCGCCGCGGAGTCGAAAACCGGAATCGTCCACACCGCCAGCGGCGCCGCGAGCAACACGGTGCCCGGCCCTTTGAGCGACGCTCTGAGCACGAGCAACCCGATAGTCAGCCCGATCAGCATACTTCCGGCGTCGCCAAGGAAGATCGAGGCCGGCGGAAAGTTGAAACGCAGAAATCCGAACAAGGCCCCGGCAAAGACGATGGCGATGATGGCGATGGCCGGCTGGCCGGTCATCGCCGCCATGATGGCCACGGTGCCGCTGAGGATGACGCCCAGGGTGGCCGCCAGGCCGTCGATGCCGTCCAACAGGTTGACCGAGTTCATCGCCCCCAGCAGCCAGAACACGGTGAACGGCACGGCCGCGATGCCGAGTTGGAACTCAATGCCGAACAGCTCGATGTTGTGGATGCACAGCCCGCCGGCGACGACCAACAGGGCCACGAGGATCTGCCCCGCGAGCTTGTGGATGCCCCGCACGCCGAAGCGGTCGTCGGCCAGGCCCAACAAGAGCGCCGCCGCGCCGGCCACTCCGCCGAGCACCTCGCGCCACGCCTTCGCGAGCACCTCGCGGCAAGGGTTGTCGACGGTCCACAGCCCGACGACGACGATCGCCGTGGCCACGAAGACGGCGATCCCGCCGCCCAACGGCACCGCGCCCGGATGCAGCTTCCGATGCCTATCCGGACGGTCGGTGAGCCGCAGGCGCGGCGCCCACCGCCGCATCGACCGCGTCAACACCAGCCCCAGCAGGAAGGCGGCGAAAAAAGCGAAAGTGGCAGTCGAAATCAAGGTTTTAGGGCTTAGTTCTTTAGTTCTTCGTTCTTCGTGCGTGATGCTTTGTGTTTCGTGCCCGGTGCTGGGAAACGAAGAACCAGGAACGAACTCAGCCGGGAAGGCCACCGCCGACCCCGCGTCGGTGGGACGATGTGGCCAACTACAAACGGCCCGACGGGGCCGAGCGAAACGGCGAAATTACGGAACGGCCTGCGTGAGTGCGGTTTGTAGTTGCCAAACATCGCCCCACCGGGATAGACCCGGTGGTGGCGTTTACAGTTCGAGGAACGAAGAACCAAAGCTAGTTGCGAAACATCGCCCCACCGGGATAGACCCGGTGGTGGCGTTTACAGCTCGAGGAACGAAGAACCAAAGCTAGTTGCCAGACATCGCCCCACCGGGATAGACCCGGTGGTGGCGTTTACAGTCCGAGGAACGAAGAACCAAAGCTAGTTGCCAAACATCGCCCCACCGGGATAGACCCGGTGGTGGCGTTTACAGTTCGAGGAACGAAGAACCAAAGCTAGTTGCCAAACATCGCCCCACCGGGATAGACCCGGTGGTGGCGTTTACAGCTCGAGGAACGAAGAACAAAGCTAGTTGCCAAACATCGCCCCGCCGGATAGACCCGGTGGTGGCGCTTCCCAACTCGAGGAACGAAGAACCGTCAGCCGCAGGCGCGGCGCCCACCGCCGCATCGACCGCGTCAACAGCAGCCCCAGCAGGAAGGCGGCGGAAAAAGCGAAAATGGCAGTCGGAATCACGGTTTTAGTTCTTAGTTCTTAGTCTAACCACTAACCACTAACCACATCACGCAGTGACATACGACCCGTAGCCATACCCATACCCAGAGCCATACCGGCTGTAGTAGATTTCCTGGACCGAGCCGGTCACCACCGATCCGACGTTTTTCACGCCCAATGCATTGAGGATGCGCCAAGTGGCCTGGATCTGCGGGGCCTGGCTGACGTCGCGGAGAACCGAGAGGATCACCGCGTCGGCCTGGCGTGCAACCGCGCGCGTATCGGCGACCGGTATGATCGGACAGGCGTCGATCACCACGAAGTCATACTTCTCGCGCATTTCGGCCAGCATCTTTTCCAGCGGCTCGCCGGCCAGGTTGTGCAGCCCGTGCCGCATCCGGTGGCCGGCCGACACCAGCCACAGGTTTTCGTAGGAAGTGGTATGCAGCGCGTCTTCCAGCTTGATGGCCCCGGTGAGCAGCTCGGTCACTCCCGGCTCCAGCGGCACCTCGAAGGTCGTATGCAGTGCCGGCTTGCGGAGATCGCAGTCGACCAGCAGCGTACGGCGTCCGAGCCGGGCCAGGCTCAAGCCGAGCTGCGTGGCCAGCGTGCTCTTCCCTTCGCCGCTGGAAGCGCTGGTGATCAACAGAAGCCGCATCGGCTGCTGCTCCGCTTCCCGGAGGATCCGCACCGCGACGCCGTCGACCGCTTCGTTCAACAGCGCCCGCCAGTGGCGCTGCCGGACGGTCCGCGACTGGCGGATCGCATGCGTGGGGATCAGCGGCAGGGTGCCCAGCACGGCCAGTCCCAACCCGTCGGAGACCTCGTCGGAGCGGTTGATCCGCTTGTCCCGGACGTCAAGAAGGAGGATCCCGAACACCGGCACCCCAAAGGCGAGAATGCCCGCAAAGGCCGAAAGCTGCATGCGGATCGCCTGGGTGGGCGCCCGAGGTATCTCCGCCTGCTGCAGCATCGAGATCCGCGGCGCACAGCGGAGCTCGACCTTCACCCGCTCGCGTTCCTCGGCGATCGGCGTGAGCACGTTCTCCAGATGCTCGATCTCCGCCCGCATCATCTCGATCTCGATCGACGAGCCCCCGACCTCCTCCGCCTGCTTGCGGACCATCTCGAGATCCTCGACCGCCGCCGCATGCTGCTGGGTGACGATATCCAGCTCCGCCTTGAGCTCGGCGACCTCCTGTGCCAGGGTCGCGCGTTTGAGGTGCTCCGACTCGCGGCGGAGCTGTTCGCGCCGGTCCTTGAGTTGTTCGTCGAACCGGTCGAGCTGGGCCCGGTAGTTGCTGGCATGCTCGGCGGCCTGGGCGGGCTGGAGCCGCTGGTCGTTTTCCGTCAGCATGAAGCTCACCGCGTCGCGCATCGCGCTCAGTTGGATCACCGTCCGGTCCTTGTCGGCCAGCATGTCGACCTCCAGGGGGCTCGGCTCCAGACTCTCCGGCGATTGGAGAACCGCTTCTTTGATCCCCACCTGCGCCTTCAGACGCCGAACCTCGAACTCCAGCCGCGTCGCCTCTCTGCGGAGCTCGCCAAACTGCTGCAGCGTGATCTGCTGCTTGACCGACAGAGCCTCGGTGTCGCCGGTCCCGAGCTGTTCGGCCAGACGCTTCAAATCGACCCGCTTGTTGCGCATCTCGAGCTCTTTGTCGGCGTAGACGTGTTCAAGCTCCTCGAGCCGGGCTCGCCGCTTGTCGCGCTCGACGTTCACCACCTCGTTCATATAGGCGTCTACCACCGCCGACACCAGCGCAGCGGCCGCTTCCGGTTCGTCGCCGGTCAGTTCGATCTGCATCACCTCCGCGTCGCCGGGGAAGTCGACGTCCAGTTCGTCGGCCAGCCAGGCGACCGGATCGGTCTGCTCCCTGACGACCGGCAGCTTGGCGACATCCGGGTCGCGCAGCGCCGCCAGCAGGACGAAGTCGCTCTTGATGAGCTGCTGCTGGGTCCCCTTGTAGATAATGAACGAGTCGACCGTCGCGCGGTCGGCCGTGTTGAACACCAGTTGTTGTTCGTTGGTCGCCACCCGGAGCAGGGCCCTCGCGGTATAGCCCGGCCCGTGAACCTGCCAGACCGCGACGGCAGCGCCCCCGCCGCAGATCGCGCCCAGCGTCAGCACGAGCATCCAGCGGCGGCGAAATGCGCTGAGATAGGCCTGCGATCCGGTAGCCGGCGGAGGCGCCGACGCATAGGTCGCAGCCGGGTAGGCCGCCGGGTCGCCATCAACAACGCGACTAACGGGAAGGGTTTCCGTCATGGAGAAACACTCCTAGCTTAAGAACGGGTAATCGTTCACGCTCACCGCCGGGGACTGGTCCATTTTTCGGTCAGTGTGAACGGCTTCATACTACGGGTTGTCTATTTGGACCATGCTGGTTCATCCCTCATCCCTCATCCCTCACCTCCGGCCCATCGAGCGCCATGGGACCGGTGGGCTCCAGGAAAATGCGTCGAAGCAGGGCGATTTCCACGAAGATCAGGATCAAGGCAAGCGGCATCATCAGCAGGCCGGCCATGTCGTGGAAGACGCGGTCGGCCAGTTCATGCCCGACGGTGTCGTGCAGGACGGCGGTCACCGTGATCCGGAAAATATTGGCAATCACGGCGATCGGCGCGGCGCTGAGCAGGATGACGAGCTTGTCGATCCAACGCAGCGGCAGGACCAGCACGGCGCAGGTGCAGACGGCGAAAAAGACCATCAGCATCTTCAGGCCGCTGCATGCTTCGACCACACCGATGCTGCCGTCTGATAGGGCGATGACGTTTCCGTGAGCGACCGCGGGGATGCCGAGCGTCTGGATCAGGTACGTGCCCGCCGTCGTGCCGATCCGCTGCAGCGGCTGGCTCATCCAGCCGGCAAACGTTCCCGGCACCGGGATCATGAATACCAGAAAGAGAATCGCCGGCCACGTCCACCGCAGCCCGGGCAAACCGGCCCAGAGCAAGGCGACGCCTCCCAGGCAGGGCAAAAGGGAAAGCGGATCGAGCGTGCTGTAGTAGAAGTATTCGGCGGCCCATCGCATTACGGCGGCAAGCCCGAGAAGAACGAATCCCCACGAGGAACCGTTTCGCGGTGTTTCGGGCAGCAGGTCGCGGCGGTGCCAGAGAAGGTAAGCACCCGCGATCGGCACGAGAAAGCAATGCTGATAGTCCGGGCTTGTCCACCAGTGACCCGCCAGTCCGACCAGCACGCCCCCGTACGACCACAGGATCACCACTGCCAGTACGCCCCAAAGAAAAGGCGTGACGGCCTGAGAGACGATCCGGAAACGGAGACTGGCTCCCGGATGTTGTGTCTCGGAACCGGAGTTTATGCCGCTATTCCGCAAGCCCGGTCCTCGGAAGGGTTGCGGCGACCGCACAGTGCACCAACTCGGCGTTGGAGGAAACCCCCAGCTTAAGCTTGAGCTGACCGCGCCGGTTCTCGACCGTTCGAACGCATACCCCAAGCTCTTGTGCGATATGTTCTTTCGACAATCCTGCGGCCAACAGCATCAACAGTTCGCGGTCCTTCGGGGCCAGCGTGTCGAAAAGCCTCTCCTGTCTCTGCCGGTGGGTCCGCAGCCGGTACTTTCGGCGACTGAGTTGAGTGGCTTCGGAAATCGCGTCCCACAGCTCATGCGCCCGGAAGGGCTTTTCGAGAAACGTGACCGCACCGGCCCGCATCGCCCGGACCGCGATCGACGTCGTCGCGTGGGCGGTGAGGAAGATGACCGGCAGGCTCGACTCTTCCGCCGCGAGCCGGTCTTGGATCTCCAGGCCGCTGATTCCGGGGACCATCAACTCGAGCACGACGCAGCCGGGTAACGCCGGATTCAGCGCGTCGAGAAACTCGCAGCCGGAGGCGTAGGTCTCGCATCGCCGGTTCATCAGCAGCGCCAGTTCGCGGACAGCGTCGCAGACCGCCGAATCCGGGTCGACGACAAAAACCGTTTCCTCCACCTCAAGCGGTTTACGGTCTGCAGCAAGCGGCGGCCCGGCCGATTCCGCCATCAGGCCGGTCGATGAGAAATCGCCGTTGTCTTTCATTGCAGAGCTTGGAACAGAGAACGCCGTCTCTGCAGCATCAAGAATTGGAGTAGAGAGTCCAGAAAGGCGGTCTGCGCAGACTCCGTTCCCGTGGGTTACGCACCCTTTCTGGTGGCCCGTATCGTCGACAGCCCTTTTCTTGGGCCAAATAAGCATGGACCGGGCGGCGCATGCGTGCAATCACTCTCGTCCTGAAGCCGGCGCCTTCATTGGCTCACCCCCCCCTCACCGCAACTCGGCCCATGGCACTGGCTTGTTCCGGCGGGAAAGACAGGAAACTTCACGATTGCCTGAAACGCTTTGAGGGTCAATAACCCGATCGAAGGAATTTTCCAAGATAAGAAGAATTTTCGCATGGGGCACACATCAGTTGCCCTTTCTTTCCCGGCCTCTGCGTGCATCCCACTGTTCCGCACGGCCGATTTCGTCAAGCGGCCATGGATGACGGCGGCCAGAATGGGGCGAGTGACCGCTCGGGCGGGTGACTCGGACTGACTGAACGCTTGCCTGGATACAGGCGCCAAATCGATAGGGTCACCGCTTGGGGATGGATGGCGGTCTGGTTGTCATGCGGGTCAGGGGGTTGCGAAATCGACCAGCATGCAACATTCACGGCTGGAAACTCGTGGCCGAATCCTCTTCGGACCCGTTTGCCGCAGATCCTCCTCCTCCGCCACCGCCGCCGCCCCCGGCGACGCCCCCAAACGCCGAAAACATCCCGCCCGGCCCGCCATCTGCGACACCGCCCACCACAGCGTTCTTGCCTGGCGGCGCCGTCCCGGGCGCCGGCAATCCGAACAGTCCGCCACCCGGAGTGCCGGGCTGCCCGGTAAACGAGGCACCAAGCGGCTGCCATCCCATTTCGCGGCTGGCGATGTCCCAGAGAGGCGAAAAGTTTTCCGGGCCGACCATCGCCAAGTCGATGGGCAAGTCGGGGGGCTGCTGCTGAGCGGCCAGGTGGAATCTGTTTCCACGGCCGTTTCGCTCGGTATTGCCAATCGCCCCCGGCATGGGCGGCTCCACCATGACGGAGAAGGCGGCAAAACCCTCAGGACCGGTTGCCACCACCGAATGCACTCCCGGGCGAAGCCCCTCGAACGTGAACACGCCCAACTCGTCAATCGGGCTGGCCGCAACCACCTCGTTATCGCGAATCATGAAAACCGTGGTACGGTGGATCCGCAATGGGCGACCGCTTTCCCGATGCAAACGCCGGGCACGCCCCAAAAGCCGCCCCCCGGGAAGCAGATGCACGGCGTGCTGCCGGACGGTCGAGGCGGGATAGGCGTTTTGATCGGGAAAAGAGGGCGGCGGCGCAGCAGCGGCGTCGTCCGGCGCGTCCTCCGGCCCGGAAGGCTCGACCAGTTTCACCAACTCGGGCGCCTCGCGGGGCACGTAGTTGGTGAAAAGACGCTTGAGCACCCGGAAACTCGTCGGCGGCACGGCAAGGCTGTCGATATCCAGCCGCTTCTGTTCCACTTGGAACAAGACCGGTCGAATCACCGCCGAGAAGCGTCGTGCATAGCCGACCCGCGCCGCCTCGTCGCTCACAAACTGCGCCGTGTCCGCCAGAAATCCCTCCGGCCCGGCGACGACCACGCCGTAGACGCCTGGCTTCACGCCCTCGATATCGAACGTCCCGGAATCATTGAGCAGAACCCGATGGGTAATCTGGCCGAACTGGAGCAGGTGGACGCTCGCCTTCTGCACCGGACGCGTTTCGTTGCCGGCCGACGACCACGCGAAAATCTGCCCTTTCAGGACGTCGCCCTCAAGTCGCACGCGATGCGACCGGAGTTGCTGCCCGAGCCGTTCCGGGCCCGCGCCGGCCTGCCCCCAATTTTCCTGGTATTCGGCGACTTTCGCCTCCGGTTCCGCCGCGCGTGAGAATTCGCCGGTGCCAATAGCCGCGACGAGCGTGACAAGCGGCAAAGCTGCACCCAACAGCGTGCGTTTCGCCAGGCAAAGGACCGTGAGATCTATGTTCATGACAGCACCTCGGAGGCAATGGCAGTCGAGCCAATTCGGACCCATCCCTCACAGTAGCCATCGATGATCTCCAAATCAACTAGTGAACACGAAGAAATCGGCAGCCCAACGAACGAAGACGCCCTAACACAACGGGGAGCGGCTCTGCAAGACTTGGTATCTTCACCCCGTCAACGTACGAGACTTGCGGCGCCTGTCTCCTTTTTTATCCAACTCGGCATTTCCGCCGGCGAACTCGGGCGAGAGGCTCAGCCGCAAGTCGCGTTTAGCCAGTACGTTAGATCGGCGGCCGGCGTACGTAAATCCACACCGCTCGAAATGGGGGTGGCGAAAAAGTCGCGTGCCGACGTGAAAAGTGAGCGATATGCGCACCATGCGTCGTTCAAGGCCGGGCATCGTCGATCGTCAACGGCCGCTTGGCTCGGCACGGTGGCACTTATGCCAGGGCCGCACGCGCGACGCGGAGCACGTTGCCGCCGAGGATTCTCTGGATGGTCTCGTCGCTGTAGCCGCGCTGAACCATGCCGACGGTGAACAGCGGCCAGTTGGTCCAGGCCATGCTCCGCGCCGCTTCCGGCGATTTCGAGGCCAGGGCCCCTTCCGGCCAGAAGGATCGCCAGGGGGTGCGAGACTTGCCGCGGCCGGGGATCTTCTTGTTCTCGGCTGCGGCGTTGCGGGAGGTGTAGGCGACGTCGGTGCCGATGGTTACGTAGTCGGGGCCGAACTTCTTCACCACATGGTCGATATGGTCGAGCATCACGCTGATGTCGCCCTTGCCGCCGAGAAACGAGGGGATGCAGCAGATGCCGACGAAGCCGCCCGTGTCGCAAATGGCCCGGATCACCTCGTCGGGCTTGCTGCGGATGTGTTCATTCAATGCGGTGCACGTGGTGTGGCTGGCGACCATCGGTTTGCTGGAAGCCTTGGCGGCCTCGAGGCTCGTCTGCCAACCGCTGTGGGCACAGTCGGCGATCACGCCGACGCGGTTCAGTTCGGCGATCACGGCGCGGCCGACATCGCTGAGCCCGGCGTTGGCCGGCTCCGCGCAGCCGTCGCCGATCATGTTGCGGCGGTTGTAGGTCAGGTGCATCATGCGAATGCCAAGTTCGAAGAAGATGCGAATGTAGCGGAGCTCGTCGGGGATGGAGATCCACTGCTCGGCCAGCGGCACGCCGTTGCCGGTGAAATAGAGGCAATGGCGACCGGCCTGCTTTGCGGCAACGACGTCGTCAGGGGTTGCGGCTTTGGGGAGAAAATCGGGCATCATGTCGGTGAGATAGGTGAAGTGGGCGAGCCGCTTCAGCAGCCGCAATGCCTGCTGGCCCTCCTCGCCGGCGTTCTGGAAGATGCAGGTCACACCGGCGGCTTCCCATGCCTGTTTGAATTCGGTTTGCTCCGCTGGATCGGTGGCCGCGCGGGTCATCGACATGCCTTCACGCAAGTCCTGGATTTCGACGTCGGAGGCTCCGGCTTCGACAGCCGCGCGGATGGCGTCGCCGTCGACGGCGGCGCGGGGGGAGAACCCGTAGCTTTCAAAAACCAGGGATTGGGCATGGAGCTCCAGGCCGTGCTCAAGGTCTTTCGGGCTGGGCTTGAGGATGTCCAGCGCGACCTGGCGTGCCTCCTGGATAACGGGATTGGATTGCCAGGAGGCGGCTTCGGACGGCTTCTTGGTGGCGTATGTGGTTGCCGCGGCGGCCAGCGGCAGGGCAGCGGAGGCTTGTAGAAAACGGCGGCGGTCGATGGATGGGGTGGGCATGGTGGGCTCCGGTGCGGTTGTCGTGGGGTTTGGTGGCTGTCGGGCTAGCTGAGGAACCTGCTTCACCTGCCGAACGAGCCGGCAGGGGGCTGGTGTCGTGGGACGTTAGTGGCTGTCGAACCTCGTTCACCTGCCGGATAAACCGGCAGGGGTCTAGGATGGAAAAGCGGCTGTCGGGCTGGCTGAGGAACCTGGTTCACCTGCCGAACGAGCCGGCAGGGGGCTGGTGTCGTGGGGCGTTGGTGGCTGTCGAACCTCATTCACCTGCCGGATAAACCGGCAGGGGTCTAGGATGGAAAAGTGCTGTCGGGCTAGCTGAGGAACCTGGTTCACCTGCCGAACGAAGCCGGCAGGGGGTCTGGTGTCGTGGGGCGTTAGTGGCTGTCGAACCTCATTCACCTGCCGGATAAACCGGCAGGGGTCTAGGATGGAAAAACGCTGTCGGGCTAGCTGGGGAACCTGCTTCACCTGCCGAACGAGCCGGCAGGGGTCTGGTGTCGTGGGGCGTTGGTAGCTGTCGAACCTCGTTCACCTGCCGGATAAACCGGCAGGGGTCTGGTGATGCGATAATCTCGTGTGTCAGGCAATTAGGTCATCCAATTCTCTTCGCGTTTTTCCGATCGGCACGAGGCTGGCCAGCGGTCCGATGATGGCTTGGGTAACGAGGCACAACGGCATCGCCCAGAAGAAGCTGATCTCCGGCAACCCCAAGTAGATGTTCCAGAACTGCCAAAAGTTGATGGTGATGACCACCGCCAGCCCGGCCAGGGCGCCGATCCAGGTACCAAACCCGGTGGCCCAGGGAATGAACATGGCCATGAAAAACAGGCCGAACAGCGGCGTGGCCAGCAGGTTGACGATCTTGTACGCCTTGTCCAGGAGATTCCCCTCCACGGCGGCCACGAAGGTGCTCAACACCAGCACGACCGCGCCGATCGCGACGGAGATGAGTTGTTCGAGCAGGACCTGCCCGTGACCGGACGTGCCCGGACGGCGCCAGCCGAAACGTTCGATGAAATCGGCCGTGATCACCGAGCAGGAGGAATTAATTCCCGAGGACAGGCTCGACATGGCGGCGGCCAGAAGCCCCGCAACCACCAGCCCGCTGAGCCCCGAGGGGAGGCCAACGACGATGAAACGGGTGAACAACTGGTCGGCGTCGTCGACGAGCGACTGTCCGGGAGCGAGCAGATCGGGCCGCTGGCTGAAAAAGGCCAACAGCGCCAGCCCGGCGCAGGCCAGGAGAAGAAAGACCGCGGTATTGGCGATGAGCGACGTGTTGAGCACGCGGCGTGCGGCCGCGGCGTCGCGGGTGGCGAGATAGCGTTGGATTGCCATCTGATCCGAGGCCCCGGTGGAGATGTACCAGGTGAAGGTGGCCAGCGAGGCCGAGAGGAACGAGATCCGCAGCGTGGGATCGTAGAAGGCGGGCCTCGTCCAATGCGAAGCCCAGCCGGTCGGCCACCACGCGGTCACCCCGCCCATATAGAACGAGACCATGATGATCGCGATGATGGCCCCGGAGAACAGGATCAATCCTTGTATCACGTCGGTGACCACGACCGCCTTCAGTCCGCCCATTGCCGTGTAGATCAGGGTGACGATCCCCAGGATCGCTGCGATATAGGGGCTGGCCGACGAGTTCATGCCGAGCAGCGGCACCAGCACGGTGTCGACTGTCGCGAAGATGATCACGGCCATCCAGAGGACCCGCAGGAGGAGGAAGAGGCTCGATCCGAGCATCCGCACACTCAGGCCCAGGCGAACTTCCAGGAGTTCATAGGCGCTGGTGATCTTCAGCCGCATGATATACGGGATGATGAACCAGCCGACCACGAGGGCCACGAAGGGGTAGGCGACGATCATCGAGAGGACCATCGGCCCGTTTTTGATCATTTCGCCCGGCCAGGCCAGATAGGAGATCGTGCTGAAGAGCGTGGCAAACAGCGACAGACCGACCATGAGCGGGTGCATCGCTCGGCCGCCAAGCAGGTACTCGTCGCGACTCTGGTCCTGCCGCCAGTAGTACCAACCGATGGCGAGAGTGACGAGCCCGTAGACCACGATCACGGCCCAATCCAGCGTGGTCAATCTGCCGCTCGGCGTGGCAACTTTCATGTCCGCGGCCGCCGCGCTGCGGCAAGTCAGCAGGGAGATTGCGGCTGCGGTGATCGGCAGATACCTGCGGGTCATGAGGCGGTCCGTTTTCTGCGTGGATGGCCGGCGAAGGTCGTCTCGTATGGTCCGGCGAATCAGATCAGGGGAGCTTCTCGATATGGTCGACCACGTACGCCCGCGAACGAGCCACGTCGTCCAGCGGGAGGTGCTCGATGACCAGATCGAGCGGGCGATCCAGCTCCGCCAGTAGCTGGAAATAAAGCGGATAGTCGAGAACCCCCTTACCGGGCGCCGGATGCTCCGGTCCCTTGGGAGAATCTTTGACGTCCTTGGCGTGGGCGATCGCGATCTTCGGCCCCAGACGTTGGAACATGTCTTTGAGCATCGGCTTCATGCGGGGCAGATCCTCGGAGCGGAAGTAGTTGCAGGGATCCATGACGAGTCTCAACGCGGGCGAGTCGACCTCGGCAAGCAGCCGCTCGACGCGGTCGATCGTCCCAACCACGTTTCGCCAATAGGCCTCGATGGTAACCACGCCGCCGGTTTGCTCTCCCAGGCGCGCCCAGCGGCGCAAAGCCTCCCGGCACTGCACAAAGGCATCCTCCGTATCGTTTTCCGGCGCCTCGAGCCACTGGGACTGGCGATTGAAGGTGCCGCTTTCGGTCGAGATGATCGGGCAACCGAGCCGTTTCCAGTTTTGTAGATAGCATTCCATGCGGGCCTCGCCCTGCTTGCGTCGCTCGAGGTCCGGATCGATGACGTTGTAGTACCCATAGATCGCGGCAATGGCAACCCCCTGCTTTTCAAACGTGCCGACGATCGTGTCGGCGGCAGACCAGTCGGGGTTGAGCGGATCGAACTTGACATCGGCAAACTGGTAGTTCGTCAGAATCGATCGGAAGCCGTCTTCTTTGATCCGCCGGGCAGCCTCTTCCAGCGGCAGCTTGCCGTAAACATGCGAGGTAATCCCCAGGCGCCAGTTTTTTCGGGCCTTGGTTCGCAGGTGGGTCCCCAGGGCCGGTACGGCTCGGCAGCCGATTGCCAGTGCGCCGGCTGCCTTGAGCAGGTCGCGACGTCGGATGAGCGAAGGGACGTTTTCTCGTTCGTGGTATCGGTTGCCGTTTGCCATCGGTAGAACTCCCGGGTGGAGGACTGCGAGACGCGTGTCCTCAGCTTAGCTTGCCGGGACGAGACAATCAACTCTGCGGAGGCTTCCGTGTGCGACAAGGTTTTGTAGCAGGGGCCAGCTCGGGGTTCAAAGTCCTGCAAGGTGGAGGGCGAGCGGGTCGGGAGTCGTGCGAGCCGCAGGTGTCGTCGGCTCAGTCTAGAAACGGTGCGATTTTCATGGGAGGCTCTCGAGGGCGGCGCGGAGGTGTGCCGCCAACTGCCGTCTGCCGAGCGTCACTAGGTTGCCGATTCGATCAGCCCGTCGCGGAGGCGGATGATGCGGCCTGCGCGTGCGGCGATGTCGGGTTCGTGCGTGATGATGATGATCGTGCGACCGGCCCGGTTGAGACTCTCCAGCAGATCCATGATCTCGACGCTGGTGGCCGTATCGAGATTGCCGGTCGGTTCGTCGGCAAGAATGATCTGGGGATTGTTGACCAGCGCGCGGGCAATGGCCACGCGCTGCTGCTGTCCGCCGGAGAGCTCCGTGGGCCGGTGGTAGAGCCGGTCGCCCAAGCCCACCAACCGCGCCAGCCGGACGCAGCGCTGCTGCACGTCCGGCCTCTCTTCGCGCTGGTATTGCAGCGGCACCTCGATGTTCTCGACCACCGTCAGTTGCGGGATGAGATTGTACGACTGGAAGATAAAGCCGAGATACCGGCTGCGAATCGCCGAGAGGGCATCGTCGTCCAAGCGCGATATGTCGCGCCCGGCCAGGTGGTACTGGCCGGAAGTGGGACGGTCCAGGCAGCCCAACAGGTTCAGCAGCGTGCTCTTTCCGGATCCCGAGGCCCCCATGATCGCCACGAAATCTCCCTGGGCGAAATCGATCGAAACGCCCCGCAGGGCGCGGACCACGACCTGGTTGCCCAGCCGGTAGTCTTTTCGCAAATCGACGACTCGTGCGACGACGCGCCGGATCGAGGCTTCGGAGGCGGCGAGTGGGCTACTCATGGCGCAACGCCTCGATCGGGTCCATGTGGGCGGCGCGGCGCGCCGGGTAAATGCCGAAGACCACGCCCACCGCCACCGAAATCGCAAAGGCCACGATGATCGACCAGGGCTCGATCCGCGGCTCGAGGTCCTTGATGTTTGCCGGCAGCGTAGCCATGAAGTCAGGGACGAAGCGACTCATCGATTGTCGCAGTCCCCAGACGGCAGGCTTGCAGAGGAATCCGCAGAGCACTCCCAGCAGTCCGCCCATGCCGGACAGTACGATCGTTTCCGTGAGGAACTGCAAGATGATGTCCAGGCGGCGGGCGCCGAGTGCGCGGCGGATGCCGATCTCGCGGGTCCGCTCGGTGACGGTGGCCAGCATGATGTTCATGATGCCGATCCCGCCGACCAGCAGCGAGATCCCGGCGATGAGCACCAGTAGGATGTTGAACATCATCTGCATCATCTCCGCCTGGCGGAGGAGTTCCTTGGGCACGACCACGGCGTAGTCGGCGACCTTGTGGTATCGCTCCAGCAGGTTCTTGATGATATCCGCAGTCTCATCGACCTCGGCAATATCTCCGACGCCGACAGTGATCTGGCTGAGCTCGACGACCTCTCCTTCCCGGCTCCCGGAGCGCGAGGTCATGACCATGTCGCCGATCCGCCAGCGGAGTGTGGAGAGTGGGATGTACACGTCCTGGTCGTAGTCGCGTGCTTCGAGGCTGCCGCCGATGGCCGCGGAAGCGCCGCGCTCGGCCGTCTGCCCAATAACGACGTAGAACTCGCGGCCGATCTGGACCGTCTTGTCGACCGGGTCTTCATAAGGGAACAGGAGCGTGGCGGTGGTATGCGCCAGCACGACCAGGTTGTCTGCGCGGTCGAGATCGCGGTGGGTCAAAAACCTGCCGCGGTCGATGGCCAGGCGGTTCAGCTCCATGTAGTCGGGCGTGCAGCCGACGACTTTTCCGTCGACCACGCGATCGCCGTTGCGGATCTCGCTGCGGATCTCGCGCATCGGGACCCCGCGGCGGATCGTGGGGACATTGGCCACGATGCGGCTGTAGTCGTCGCGGAGCAGGCCGTATTGGATGAACATGCTGCGGCCGGTTTGCGAGGAGTCCTGCGGCGGCTTGACGCTGCGAATGATGATGTTCGTGGCCCCCAACTCCTTGATCTGCTGCTGGGCCTGGTAGCTGACGCCCTGGCCCATGGCCACGAGCCAGATCACTGCCGTCACGCCGATGAGGATGCCCAGCACCGCCAGCGCCGAGCGGAGCTTGTGCAGCATGAGGCTATTGAAGCCGAAGCGGAGTTTCTTGAGAAACTGTCTGAGCATGTCGCGTGTCGTGCCGGTGGCGCAGGACGGATTGTTAATCCGTCTCTATCTTTCAGGACGGATTACCAATCCGTCCTACACGGTAATGACGCCTTGTGGGAGAGTGCGTTACGGGCCGCGTCGGGGCTCTCCATCTGCTTCACCGCGCGGACCGCCGAAGCCGCCCCCGCCTTCCCCCTCGCGGAATCCGCCTCCGCCCGGCGGGCCGCCGCCGGTACGGCCCGACCTGGCTCGCATGGCGGCGATTTCGGCGGAGTCGATGAATCCGTCGCCGTTGGAGTCGAGGCGGTCGAAAAAGTCCGCCATCCGTTCGGGCGCCTCCTCGCGGCTGATCTTGCCGTCGCCGTCTTTGTCGTTGTCCATGAGGTTCATCCGGCCGCCGAAACCCGATCGCCTGCCGGAACCGCCGGGAGGTCCGCCCTCGGGCCTCGGCCCGCCACCCTCTGCATGACCGGCGTCGGCGCCGACCGTCGCGCCGCCCGCTTCCGGTCCACGCTCGCTGCGAGCTCCTCCGCGTTCGGCGTCGCTGCCCGGAGCCCTTGGCCCTGACGCTGCCGGCCCAATGGGCGAGCTTCCAGGATCCTCGGAGGCCTTGCCGAAGCGGGCGCTGACATCGACGGACTCGCCCTCCACGGCTTCCTCGCGTGCGTCGGCGATCATCGCCCGGGGATTAAGAACGACCTGGTCTCCCTCGGCGACGCCGTCCTTGACTTCAATGAACTTATTGTTCGTCAGCCCAAGGACCAACGGCCGGCGCTCGGCGTTTTCTCCCTTCTTGGCCCAGCAGAAAAACTCGCCCCGCTGCTCGACGACAGCGGCTACCGGAAGAGTCACGACGTCCTTCAGGTGCGCTATCAGGATTTCCACCTCGGCCGTCATGCCGGGCCGCAATCCACCCTGGTGGCCATCGATCTTGACGAGCGTGGCGTATTCCTTGACGTTGGCAGAGAAGAAACTGGTCGGCTCCGGCTGGTTGGCGATCGAGGCCACGGTCCCCTGGTATTCCGCGTCCTGAACGCGGATCCGCGCGCGCATGCCGCGGCGGAGTTGGTCGACATTCGACTCGTGGACAGCCGCCTTGACCTGCATGGCCGCAAGGTCAGGCAAGCGAAAGATCGTCTGCTGCTCTCGGACCGAAACGCCTTCCTCGATTTGCGGCTGTGACGAACCAAAACGACTGCCGCTCGACTGATTCGCGTAGACCACCATGCCGGCGCGAGGGGCCTTGATCTCGCACTTGGACAATTGGGTCTCGAGCCGCATGAGCCGGGCTTCCTCCAGCTCGAAGGCCGCCTGGTCGGAGGCCGCTTGCGCCTCGGCGGTCGCCAACTGGCTTTGGAGATCCTCCATCGTCTTGGCCTTGGTGAAGCGGTCGAGCACGTCCTTGGCCGTCTTGGCCGTCTCGAGATCGAGCTTGGCGCGCTGGACGGCGAACTCTTGGGCCTCGCGCTGCAGGGGGCTGGCATATCCCTTGCGAAACATCCGCTGGGTGTACAGCAGTGTGTTCTCCGCGCTTCGCAGGTTCTCCATGGCAATGGTGATCTGCGCGTCGAGCGTCTGACTCTCCTGGCGGTAGGTGCCTTCGAGATACTCCTGCACGGCCAATTTCGCCACGGCCAGGTTCTTTTCCGATTGGATCTTGGCTGCCCTGGCCTTTTCGTAGGTGATCTTCTGGGCGTTGACCTGGTCCTCGATTTGAGCCGAATCGAGCCGCGCCAGCAGTTCGCCTTGCTGAACTTCTTTGCCGTCTTCCACGATCCAGAGAATCGACGTGCCGCCCGCCACCTCGCAGCGGATATCGATGTTATGGGCGCTCTCCAGGGTGCCGTCGTCGGTAATGGTGACCAGCATTTCGCCACGTTTGACCACGTGTGTCAGCATGGAACCACCGCTCTTGCCGGCGAGTGTGCCGGCCACGCCAAAATAAGCCGCGATCAGCACCCCCGCTGCCAGGGTGGCCGCCAGCCCGCGCGCAAGCCACCGGCTCCCGGTCCCTCGCGAAGGCGCCGCGAAATCGTCCAACAACTCTGGCGAGTCCAAGACGCCAATCAGGTCGGAAGCCGACGAATGTTCGTCATGTTCAGTCGCAGACATGGGTAACACCCCCGCAGACCCCGGAACTACTGCGCCGTCAAGTCGCTGCAGAAAAGAAACTGGCAAGATTTCGGCCACATCTGCCCAATATAAACTAAACCCCCGCACAACGCGCCAGTTTCGTCGACTGCAAGGGCCAACCGCCGTCCTATCGTCCCCCGGAAGGGACTGCTGTCAGGATGGGCGGCCCTGGGGCCGGTCGATTGGGAGGCAACTCGACAGCCTGCCGTGCTGGAACCGAAGGGGGCTGGTGAAAAAGGGGACTGGCTCCGCAACATCTTCTATCCATTCTCGAGCCAAATCACGATGAGTTGCGGTGCCTGTCCTGTTCTTCAGCAGCCCGGGGAAGTCCCTGCGGCACGGGCGGTGTCTGGGGGGCCTGCTGCGCACCAGCTTCGGGCGCGGCGGACGGCTCGCCGTCGAGTTGCTCCATCCAGTGCATGGGCACGGGAGGCGGCAAGGGTAGCACCTCGCGCGCACGCAAGTAGTGCTCCAGCGGCCGGTCGACCCACAAGCCACAGTCGTCGATTTCCATGATGCCCAGCTCACGATACAACTGCATGCGCATGGCATGGTAGTTCAGCCAGACGCTCATGAAGTTGTTTTGAGAGCTTCGCAGGTCCGACAAGGCCGTCAGCAGGTTGAGCGCCGCAGTGGGACCCAATTGCGAGGCCGGTTGGCCGGGCTGGCTCGGCGCCGGCGGTTGGCCGAGCACTTCGCGGGTCTGGTCCACGCGCCGGATGGCGATGGCCACGGCACGCCTCTGGATTTCCAGATTCACGGCAAGCTGTTCGAGCTGCCGCAGGATGTTTCGCAGCGTCTGGTGGACGGAATCCTCGAACTGGATCAACTGCCGCCGGTCGCGCTGGTAGTCGATCAGCACCTGGCGGAAGTTGTTCCGCTCCAAGAGCCGCGTGAAGGGGGCGTCGAACTCCAGCCCCAAGTTCAGCCGGCCGGTCGGCGCGCGGAACTTCACCGGGTTGTCGCCCACCGTGCTGATATCGCCGCTGACCGTCACGTCCAGGAACGATTGCAGCGCGTCGGCGTTGAACTGGATCAGACGCCAGGTGTCGACCAGTGCCGCACGGTTGTTCATCCAATCGAGCCGGTTTGTCCGCGCGATCTGTAGAGCCTCCTCAGGAGGAAGGGCGATGGGCGTGATCGTCACGGTTTCCAACCGGGACCGTGCTTGAACCAGAGACAACTCGTCGATGATCTGCGACAAGGTCGTGACCAGCTCCACGACCAGGTCGGCCGATTCCTGGCGGGTCTGGGGGCCGATCCGCCTGCCGATCTCCTCCAGCGCCGGTTCGGTGGCTGCGAAACGCTGCTTCAGTTCGTCGAGCGTGCCCGTCAGGCGGGCCAAGGTCTCTTCGACTTCCTTGGCTCGCTCGGCCGGCAGTCCTTCCCGGCCGGTTGCCTGGAAACTGGCCAACGCCGCCAGATTCCGGTCGGCAACGGCAAATTGTTCCCATGCCCGACTCCGGATTTCCTTGAGCGTTGCGAGCGTCTGTTCGAGGACGTCGAGTCCCGGCTCCGCGGGCTGGTCGCCAAAGGCTTCGAGGAAGTCGTACACATGGTTTTGCAGTTGGGACATTGCCGGATCGATGAGCTGGAACGGCCGAATAATGTTGTCGTCCAGGTCGATGGGAACATCGGGAGGCAGGCCCAACGTGCCGGTCTTGAACGTGTCGAGCGTGGTGGCCAGGGCGTTTTCCGATTGGAGGAGCGTGGCCCGCTCGGTCTCGATATTCTGCCGGAACTGGTCCACCTGGGTCAGGTCGATTGTGCCGGCTTCGAGATGCGCTTCGAGAAGCCCCAAGGAGCGGAGCTGCGCATAGAGATTCTGCTGGGTGTTGCGGATCTGCTGGAGTTGCTGCAAGAGTCCGATGAACCCGCCGACGATGCCGGCGCCTCCGCCGGCAAACCCCGCGCCGGCGCCTCCGCCTCCGGCAAGACCGCCTGCGCCGCCCACGCGGCCGAAACCAGTGGCTTCGCCGACGCCGCCAAAGCCGCCGGCCCCCGTGCCGGTGAAACCGGTCAACCCTGTGCCGCCGAAGAACCCGCCGCGCCGCTGGAGGCCGGAGACCCCTGAGGTGCCAACGGCCACTTGGGTGTAGAAGCCTTCCCGATAGCGGACCAAGGCGCGGAGGTTCGACAGCAAGGCACGTTCGGCGATGGTGAGCTGTTCCAGGGCCACGTCGCGGCCGGCGCCCCGCAGTAATGGCTGGACCAGGCTGAAGTCCACAATGGACAGGGCGGAACTCTGGTTCGGACCGGCGAATTGCCACGTAAAGGTATTCGCAAAACCGACCAGCAGCTCTCCCGCCGTGGCGAAACGGCGTCGCATCTCAAAGTCGGTGAGCGTCGCGAGAGTGTTTCGCTCGCCGCCGGGGCGCAGCCGGCCTTGATGCGCGAATGTGGTTTCATTGCCCCCGAAGAATTGCACGTCGAAGCGAAACCGCTCCGTGCTCACGTCGAGCGCCGAGAGGTAGAGGGTTTCAAGCTGGTTCTGGTAGTTGGGCGAGTGGATGTAGGCGATCCGCACCGAGGAGTCCAAGGCAAGACGGATCTCGCCGCGGTCGGTCAGTTGAGCATACTCGCCGACCCACTGCCGCCAGTCACGATTCTCCAATTCCCAGCGATCGCCGTACTTGTGCCAACCGGGCCAGCCGCACTTCCCGTCGACGCAGTGCATGTAGCGGTGCGCGGCTGGGTCATCCAGGGGCATCGGCGGGCAGACCGGATTGGTGGGATCGTAGTAACGGCTCCGCCGGTCCATCTCGATGCGGTAGTTGGGTACATCCCAGCGTGGATCGTTGCGTTTCTCCTCGATGAGGGAGTACGCTTCCTGGTTTGCCTGACGAAAGTACTGCGCCCGCGAGCAGCCGAGCGCGGCGACAACAGCCGCCGCCAGCAATCCATAAACGGCCGCAACCGCCGGATCTTTGCTCGCCTTGAGTGTTCCCACAGCGTGCTTGTCCCTTTCGGATACCAGCAGGTTTGGCTGCCGATCGGTGCCCTTCGCTCTGCCGGTGGCCTGGCCTGTTCGACGTCGAGCAGCCGCTATCGGTGCTTCGTAGGACAGAGACACTCCGGGGGTGGGGCCCAGAATGAGGCGTACCCTATCAGCATCAACTTCGGCGCTCGGGCCCTGGCAACTTTAGCGATCCTGCCGAATGCAGGGATCGCGCAAGCGGTGAGAGGATCGTGATTTCTGCGACATCTGGGACGAGGCTGAGTCGCCGATCAAGTTGGGAGGCGGTTTTCCGATCCCGCTGAATCGGCTACAGTGGATGGCAGTTCGGCCATTCTCCTGAAGGCGGGCGAACCGCCGATTGTCTTCACTCCCGGTTCGGCGTACCTGTTCGGGAAATCGTTCTTTCGGGCGGCAGTGGAGTCGTGCAAGCTCCTGAAACGGCGGGGCGTCCTGCTGACACGGTTTTCGGAGCAGGTTCCCGACAGCCTGCCCGAGGGAGTGGCACATTTCTCGTACATTCCCTTCCGCCAACTTCTTCCCCGGTCGGCGGCGATTGTTCACCACGGTGGCATTGGAACAACGGCTCAAGGATTTGCAGCCGGTATTCCGCAACTGATTATGCCTTTGGCTCATGACCAGTTCGACAATGCGGCTCGTGTGAGGCGACTCGGCGTCGGTGACGAGATCCAAGCATCCCGGTTCCGAGGGGAAGGCGTTACTCGAAAGCTCGACGGTCTGCCCAGATCGCAGACCGTGCAAGAATCCTGCCAGGATCTATCTCATAGGCTGCAAGGCGTGAGCGGCGTATCTCTGACTGCCAACGCTCTTGAGGCGTTTGCCGCAAGAGCGTTACCATGAGTGGTCTCAGCACTTGATGTAACCGTTCACGGGGCGGAGGAGAGGGGGACAGGTCCATGTTTTCGGCCAACGTCTTTGTCGCCAAAATGCGCGCAATGGCCGAAAAATGGACCAGTCCCCGACCACCCCGTGAACGGTTACCACTTGATTGACGGCGCTTTCGGACTTAGAAGTAGCTCTCTTCGCAGCCATGCCCTGTTATATTTGTGGACGAATACCGCCAACAGAAATGGAGAGGGCGGCACATTGATCAGCGTAGCAACGGGGAGATCGACGATGGTTGGCAAATGGTCGCTGAAGCAGATCTTTCTTCGCACACTCATTGTCGCCCTCGTAGCCAGCGCTTTAGTGGGCATCTACGCCTTCCTCTTCGGCCAGTTTGGGCCATACGAAGTCAAGATCTTGGTCACGGCGCTGAGCATTTCCTATTTCAGCATCACTTCGCTGGCTTGTGGTACCGCATTCGAGAAGAAGAATGGTGCGGTCCTCCCAGCGCTGGGTCTCGGCATCAGTCTGCTTGGTTTCCTGACTTTCATGCCCGGGTAACCGTTCACGGGGCGGAAGAGAGGGGGACAGGTCCATGTTTTCGGGCATCGTCTGTACCATGAAACCGCGTCAACTGGCCGAAAAATGGACCAGTCCCCGGTCGCCCCGTGAACGGTTACCATGCCCGGTATCTGGGCTGAATGGTTCGATAACGACACATACGCCAAACTAACGGCTACCCTCGCCATGATAAGCGATCCGCCGAACCTCTTCCACCGACGCTTCGCCCCTCACGTGGATCACCTGCACAATCGAGATACCCGGCAGCGACTCTCGCAGCAAGTCGTAGCTCTCTACGGCGATCCGGTCGCAGATCTGGATCGTATTCGTCCGGCAACGCCGCTGCTGGGCGATAATGGCTTCGGCGTCGGACAGGCATGTCAGGAGAAAGGTCGCCACAGGAGGCGGAACGGTCGCTGCTATGGATTGGATGAGCGACTCGGAGATGACACCGGGACCGCTTGGCATGTCGGACACCAGTCCCAAGGCGGATGCCCCGTAGCCCACAGCCAACTTGGCCTCGTCGATGCTGCTGATGCAGCCGATTTTGGCTCTCGGCATCATGGCTGCACTACTTACCGATGCCTTCCGAGCTTCCATGCGATTTCTCTCGCTGCCGCCGCTCGGCAACGCAGTACATCCCTTCGCCTTCAACTATGGGCCGAAAGCACATGTTGCATGACCCGCAAGCCGACTTTTCGGTGTCACCGCTCTTCCACCGAGCGACCAAGTGCGGTTCCCGGATGAAGGGACGACTCAGCGAGATGTAGTCGGCGATGCCATCTTCGATCAGCCTCTCGGCAACCGTGTAGGATCGAATCCCGCCGACGAGAATCAGCGGCACGCCGATGGCAGCTTTGAACCGCTTGGCTGCTTCCCGATAGTAGACTTCACGGTCTTCTGAGGGCAATCCGCCCCGCCTGACTGGCTTGAACTTGCTTGCGGCATCCATGCTCCCGCCGCTCATCTCGATCCCGTCGATTCCGGCCCTTTCCAGCATCGAGGCAATCTGGAGGGATTCCCCGACGGTTAGACCACGTTGGATGAAGTCCTCCGAGTTCAGCTTGACCAGCACGGGGAATTTCTTTCCGCACGCGGCCTTGGCGTGTTCGAGAATTGCCAAGAGTACCCGTGTTCGGTTTTCGAGGCTGCCGCCGAAGTCATCCGTTCGTCTGTTGAAATACGGCGAAAGGAACTGCGAGAGCAGATAGCCGTGAGCAGCATGGATTTGCACGCCGTCGAAACCGGCAGCCTGCGCCCTTTGGGCAGCGGCTACAAATGTTGCCGTTATTTGTTCGATCTCGACCAGCGTCATTGCTCGACCGACCGACCCCTTCTCACTCGCCAAACTGGAGGGGCCGATTGCTTCGAGCTTCGTCAGCGAGGTGTCTGCCTGAACTCCGGCATGGGCAAGTTGCAGAACGATCTTGCTGCCGCCATCGTGGGCAGCCTTGACCATCTCGCTCAATCCGGGGGTGACTCGGTCGTCGTAGACCGCAAGCTGTCGTGGACCAGCTTGCCCTTCAGGACTAACGAAGGCGTGGCTGGAGATGATCAGGCCGACTTCCCCTTTGGCCAGTTCGCTGATCACGGCGGCGAGGGCGGGAGTGCAGGAGCCGTCGTCCTTGGCCATCCCTTCCCACGTGGCTGAGCGAACGAAGCGGTTCTTGAGGGCCATGCTGCCAAGGGAATTCGTTTCAAACAACCTGCAATCCATCAGACTTTCCTTGCCGAGGCCGTGTGTAGCGAGGGGGCTCTGCTGCTCGGGCGTTTCCGATCAATGGCCGACCTGCCATCCACTGTAGCCGATCCAGCAGGATCGGAAAACCGCTCGACGACTTGATCAGCAACTCAGCCTCGTCCCGGATGTCCCAGAGAGACGATAATTGCCGGACACCGGCAGAGCGCATGGGAGGCTCCGGCGACCAACCGCGGCCTGTCCCGAGAGTCCCGAGGCCGAGTGGGAGTCCACGCGTTGTTCCACCCCGGTCGCTGAAGTGTGGCAAGCTACCACATCGATTCGTATCGGCGGTTTGACCGTGATGGGCGTGCCGGGTACGATCCGTACAAAAGTCCCATTTTGAAGCCCTTTCCTCACTCCGCAGAAGGAACCCGCCGATGAAGCGCCTTTCCATCGCCTTTGCCCTCACAGTGGCCTTCCTTATCGGCCACCATGCCCTCGCTCAGGCGCAAGTGGCTGCACCAGAGAAGGAGACCCAAGGTCGACTTGCCGAGGTCAACGGCATTCAGATGTACTACGAGGCCCACGGCAAGGGCGAGCCGCTGGTGATGCTGCACGGCTTCGGTGCATCGGGAGCCGTGTGGAAGCCATTTGTTGAAGAGTTCGCCGAAAGCTACAAGCTCATCATCCCTGACCTTCGAGGCCACGGGCGGTCGACGAATCCGACGAACCAGTTCACCCACCGACAGTCGGCTCTCGACGTGTGTGCCCTGTTGGACGTGCTGAAGATCAGGAGATTCCGTGCGATGGGCATCAGCACGGGCGGCATGACCTTGATCCACATGGCTACCCAGCAGCCGGAGCGGGTAGAAGCCATGGTCCTCATCGGTGCCACGATCTACTTCCCCGAGCAGGCCCGTGAGATTATGCGGAAGACGACCGTTGAAGGGATCACGGAGGAGAAGTGGGAGGTGTACCGTAGCCGCCATAAACGGGGCGACGATCAGATCCGAGCCTTGGTCAACCAGTTCCATGGCTTCAAGGACAGCTACGACGACATGAACTTTACGCCGCCTTACCTGTCCACCATCAAGGCGAGAACCTTCATCGTTCATGGAGACCGGGACGAGTTCTTTCCCGTATCCATTCCCGTGGAGATGTACCGGAGCACCCCGAAGTCTTACCTCTGGATCATACCGAACGGCGGTCATGTCCCGATATTTGGAGAGAACGAGGCGACGTTCACCGAGAAGGCGTCGACGTTCCTCAAGGGAGAATGGGAAAAGGAGGCACAATGAACCGGAAACGAATGCAACTCCACGTTGCCAATGCCCTTCTGCTCGTCACGTCGGTGTTCGCAGGCCAACTCGCCGGTGAACAAGACCAGAACGAGGTGCTCGGCAAGATCCGTCTGCACATCAAGCCCTTGACGCATCCATTGGCTGACCGCTTGCCAATCTTGACATGGCAGAGCAGGGACTTTCCAACAGGTGTCGAGGACGGTCGGATCGCAGAAGTCCAGCAGCTTCTCATGGACCGGGGACTCTCGCCCTTGTGCAATCCGATTGGCACGGCGGCTGGCGCAAGGGACTATGCTGCCGTGCTGAAGTACCGGCAAGACCACGGCTTCCCCGTGTGCATCTTGCCGCAGGGATGGCTTCAGATTTACTTCGTCATCGACAGAAGGGGACGCTACAAGGCCCCGCACTTGCCGCCAGCCGAACGAAGCGAAGAATTCCCGTGCCCTTCCGCCCTGCAAAACAACCGGATCATCGAAAGTGGTGCGGCGCAGACAACCGAAGTGCTGACCGTACTCCGAGATCATGGGATCAAGGTCTCCGTGCTCATCGTGGATTTCGAGTCCGGCGCCTACCTTCGCAATGCCGGCGACCAAGAGACGGCAGTGCAAAAACAAGGAGCAATGGCGAACAAGTGCCCACGATGCGTTCAAGCCTTCACGAAGGAAGCCCTGTCCACGCTGGACGGGTACGCCAAGGTGGTGGATGAGTCAAGGGCGTTGGCCATCCGCAAGATGCTTTGCGACCCAGCCCGGCAAATCTTCCCCAACGTCCACATCGGCAACTACTTCGCCTGGCCCATCAATCGCCTGCCTCGTCCAGAAGGCCGCTGGCCTGCCTACGGCTACGAAGAAAGCGGCATGAATATCGCCATGCCTCGGGTCTACATGAATGCCGGGTGGGGCGGTGCTGGTCGGGATCAGGACAAGGCGAACTGGAACGCCTTTTACTCCTGCTTGGAAGGCTTCTCACCGGCAGCCTCCGTGTTGAAGGAAGGCGAATTGCTGATCCCGTGGGTTCACGTCTGGCTCGGAGGCAAGTATGTGGAATTCGTCATGCGTGGTCGCAAGCTGCCCGAGCCGTGGGTGATGAGCGAAATGGCGTGCCACATGATGCTGCGAGGTGCAGAGACTTTTGCCGTATGGATGGATGATCCGGGTAACTTCCCCGCCGACTACCCGTACCCCGAGTATGCGGCGATGGGGCAGTTCGTCTACGACGTAAAGGGAGTGCAGGAAGGCTTCAACCAGATGCTCCGGTTCAACTCGTTCCTGCGCCGGGCGAAGCCCATGACTTACGGGGTGTCTGGAAACCGGAACGAACTCGGGCCTGAAACGGCAACTTGGTCGGGGATGATCGCCGGCGAGAAGGCATTGATCAGGACCGTCCTGTTCAGCGATGGTCCGGTTGTGACCAAGACAGTGGAGATCTTTGACAAACCAGTCCTATTAACGTTCGGCCCAAAAGGCAGCAGCTTCTGGGTCTACTCTGATGGCAGAGTCGAGGCGGCACCCTGAGCAGTGCCACAGGCTGGGAAGCATCTTGTTGCCACCGGTTGACGTTCAGCGTTCGATGTTGTCGGGCAGATTTGCCATCAGTTCCGTGACAGTCTGGTGCGTGATGAGGCAGTTCACGATGCCTGACAAGGGTCGAGCGAAGATCGTCTCGCAGGTAAACTCCCCGAGTGCCGGATTGGCGACGAAGGCAAGTTGCTCTCGATCCAGACAGAACTGAGCATTGACACCCGGCTTGTTGCCCCGAGCATCGACCCGAAGCCAACGGCCGAGGCTCCCCAAGTAGATGCTGTTGAGCCCGTGGACCACCAGTCGCTCCGACGACGCGTCGTAACAGAGCACTTGATAGCACAGCCCGGCAGGAATTCCAGCAGCCCGCAGCAACGCCGCCAGAAGGTGGGCCTTGGCGTAACAGATACCCGTGCGATGGCGCAGGACTTCGCTGGCCCGGCAGGTCACGGTTTCTTGGCGTGCGTCGGCCGAGTGGGGAATCTCGTCCCGCACCCACTCGTAAAGGCGTTTGGCCTGCTCCACATCCGAAGTCCCTCCTGCGACCAGCACGTCCGCCAGCAGTCGGATCTCGGGCGATTTCCAGTCGATGATCTCCGTGGCCTCCAGGTAGTCCTGGAGGTCTGGGGATTCGGGCGTCTGCGCGTGGTCGATCATGGAAGCTTCCTTTCCTGGGACTCGTGGCGGTGTGCCACCCGCCGCAGAACCTCATCGGGCACGTAAGGGGAAAGTGCTCTCCCCTCGTCGAAGTGAAATCTCCCTAAACTGCTCGGGGGCCAGAACGATACCGATCGTGCGAGCACTTCCCTTGTGGGCCGGTAGTAGAGCCCCTCCGTATCCACGAGCACGCCGTCGTTGTCCCAGAGAACCGTGAAACTCATGGCTTCACCGCCCGAGTGGCGATGAAGGTCGCCACGTAGTCCGACAACCGATCCTTCGTACCGTAATAGTCTTCGTAGAAGCCGCTCAAGACGAAGCCCGCTTCAAGCTGACCACCGATCTGGTCTTCAAGGGTGTGGCCGAATTCCATCCAGACACCAGGAGAGGACAGGCGGTTCAGACCGGCCGCAATCCGCTCTTGCTCCCTTGCGAGGGTGGCTGTCAGAATCTATCGACTCATCGAAGGCTTTCGACGCCACTTCCCATGCTACTTACGCTGACGACAACTCACCAGCCCGCCACCGACCTGGGCTACCTGCTGCACAAGAACCCGGCCAAGTGCCAGAGCTTCCTACCGAGCTTCGGTCACGCCCATATCTTCTACCCGGAGGCCAGTGACGGTCGCTCGACGGCCGCCCTGCTCCTGGACGTGGAGCCGGTGGCGATGGTCCGTGGCCGGGGAGGCGTTTCCCAGACCGTGCTGGCGCAGTATGTGAATGACCGACCCTACGTGGCTTCGTCCTTCCTGAGCGTGGCGACTACTTGGGTTTCGCCGAGACCCAGTGGACGCTCTTTGCGAAGGAGAACCCGCCGAGGGTCAAACCCTTGCTCTACGTTTACCGGGTGCTCTTGACCGGCATCCATTTGATGAGGACCGGCATGGTGGAGGCGAATCTCGTGCGGCTCAACGAGTGGGCCAAACTGCCGTACATCCCCGAGTTGATCGGGCGCAAGCAGGCGGGCTCAGAGAAGGAACGGCTGACCCAGGTGGACATCGATTTGTACCGGAGTGAATACGAGCGGCTACGGGGAGAACTTCAGCGGGCATTTGAGTCAAGCTGCCAGCCTGAAACCCCTCGGAGTGCCGAGGCACTGCACGCCCTCCTGGTCCGTCTTCGGCCACAGCGAGTACCGCCGTGTGGGAATTGAGGGAGCAAGTAGGATGGAAGTGGTGCTCCGAGGCTGTGATTGGGGGCAAGTATGGGCATCATTGAACCGAGATTGGTGACCTTTAAGACCGGAGAGCCGGTTACGATCCGCTCCGCCCAACCGAGAGACGCCTCTCGCCTGCTGGCCTATATCCAATCCGTCGCTCAGGAAACCGGCTTCTTCGTGATCCAGCACGACGAGTTTTCCTCGACCGAGGAACTGGAATGCCAATGGATTCAGGAACACCTCGACCATTCGGGCAAGCTGGCCCTGGTTGCCGAGGTCGGTGGTGAGATCATCGGCACCCTCAGCTTTGAGAACGGCCCCTTCCAACGCACGTCTCATGCAGGGACGTTCGGGGTCTCGATTCGCCGAGATTGGAGGGGCAAAGGAATCGGCACGGCGATGCTTGGAGCACTCCTGGAGTGGGCAGGAGGAAACCCTCTCATCGAGAAGGTGGGACTCGCCGTGTTCTCGACAAATACCAGGGCCATCGAGCTTTACAGGCGGCTCGGGTTCGTCGAGGAAGGGCGGCGTGCCAGGGCAATCAAGCTTGACCCCGGAGAGTACGTGGATGAGATTCTCATGGCCCGATTCGTCAAACCTGGGCTCTTTTCGTTGTCGGTTTCTTAATCGTCGCGTCAGACGCCGGGCAACTCCCGGATCTTCCGGAGCCTCTTCAGATCCCAGACCGACACGAGGCCTGGGCTGATAAAAACTTGATAAAAACGGGGACAGGCACCGCAACTAATAGCGGTTTAGCCAGAGCGACCACACAAGATGTTGCGGAGCCAGTCCCCGTTTTTATCAGCCCACACGAGGCCTGTCTCGTAGTGGCCGGTGGCGACCGGGTCCCCCTTCGGTGAGATGACCAAAGTTTCACTCGTTTCCGGAGTGACCGAGCACGTTCCTGAATTGAGGTTCCACATCACACACATGCTTTCCGCCGGTGCTGGACATCGGTTGCCCCTTGCGTCAAGATAGCCAATAGAAGCAACCTGGCTGAACCCTGCCAATTCAGGAGAATTTGAGATGAAACGCCATCGAGCCACCGTGATCGCTTGTTTCGCCCTGTTGGGACTTCTTCTTTCAACTCCCTTGACCCCTGCGGCCGACGCGCCGCAAGCGGCGAAAAGTCCCGTGGGCGAGAAGAAACTTGCCGAGAAGAAGACCGGCGACCCCTATGCCTGGAAATCGCTCTTCGACGGCAAATCGCTCAAGGGCTGGAAAGCGCCTGAGTTCGGCGGCGAGGGCGAGGTGACCATCGAGGACGGCTGCATCATTCTCGGCATGGGCGACGGGATTACGGGCGCCACCTATACCGGCGAGTTGCCGAAGAAGAACTACGAGTTGATGCTGGAAGGCAAGCGTCTGGACGGCAACGATTTCTTTTGCACCACAACTTTCCCGGTTGGCGACGAGCCTTGCTCCTTCGTAATCGGCGGCTGGGGCGGCACGGTGGTGGGGCTCTCCAACGTCGATTTTTATGACGCCTCCGACAACGTCACCACCAACTTTCACGACCTGAAGAGCAATACCTGGTACCGCATCCGGATCCGGGTCAGCGATTCGAAGGTCGAAGCATGGATCGACGACGAAAAGCTGGTCGACCTGCCCACCGAAGGCCACAAGTTCTCCGTTCGTTGGGAAGTCGATCTCTGCAAACCGCTCGGCGTGGCCAGTTGGTGCACGAAAGGGGCGATCCGGAACGTCCGAATCCGCAAACTCAAGCCGGAAGAGGTAAAAGAGATTGCGGAGGAAACCGCCAGGCAATAGACGGCCCTTCGATTCCTGAACTCCGGTTCAGACCTCTGCCGGACCGCGATGCGGCCGGACCGCCTCTCGAAGCCCTTTGGCAAGATAGAACACCAGGCAGTAAGCCGGAATCGACGCCACCAGGCCCATCAGAAGGCACCCGAGCCATAAGGGCCAGGCAATCTCGACCGTTCGGTCCCAGTAGAACCAGGTCGCGCTCCACCAGCCCTCCGGCGGAGCATACAATGCGAGCCACCACGATTCGTCCAGCGGCGCCCAACCCAGCATGCAGCGCCCGATCGTGTAGCCGACATAGAAAAGCGGCGCAATCGTCAGCGGATTGGAGATCCAAACCAGAGGTACCCCGATTGCCTTGTTGGCTCGCAGAAAGCACGTCAGCAGGACCACGATCGCCATCTGAAAGCCGATCGTGGGAGTGAACGCGACAAACATCCCAATTGCCGCCCCCAACGCCAGCCGATGCGGTGAGTCGGCCGAATGCAACATCGGGTCCAGCAGAAATTGCTGGACGAGCCGCTTCCAAAGACTGGCAAACGAAAAAATTCGAGCCCGGCGCGGCGGGGTATCCAGGCCCTTGTTGCTTGGATCCGCCGCTGCCGGACCCGAATCGGGCGAAACGCAGGTGCCCCTCTCCGTTCCGCAGTTTTCGGCTTTTGGTGCGATCGCTTGCCGTTGGATCACGTTCTCTCCCGTTCAGACCGCCATCCGAAGTATACCTCACGATCCCGGTCTCGCGGTCTCGAGTCGAGCGACGTGTCCGCCTCGGTCACCTCAAGCAGGTTCTCCACTTGTTCAAAGGCCGAATCAGCCAACAAGACCGCCTGGGCGATCTGCTTCTGGTAGTAGGAAGGCACTTTCCCCACAAGGATGATTGCGCCGTTGCAATGTCGGCACTGGATATCGGTCAGCGCCGGATATCCGGTCGCTTTCAGCAATTTCATCGCAGATCCGAGTTGCCGGTCTGCAAGGATCGCACCAGCCTCAACCTCGCTTCTCTGAACCTCCATGTTTTCCTCCCTCGAGTAACCGTCACTGGTCGATCCAATTGCGTTTCGGGCTGCGAGCCTTTCGTTCGCGGCGGCGGGCCAAGTATTTGGCGATGGTATGGCTCGTGCGGTCGGCGGTGCGGTTTACCACCGGCACCAGGTCTTCGCCAACGTCGTCGACATTGACCGTGCCGCCCTTTGCCAGTTGCACATCGATGCGACAGTATTTGTCGGGGCCGCCGCGCGGCCCATTGACATCCGTCAACCGAACCACGACCTTGCGAATCGCATGATCGAACCTGCCGAGAGCCGCATACACTGAGCGGTACACCTGGTCGCGAATCGAATCGGACAGCCCATAACGCTTGCATTGAAGCTGCAACTGCATTGTCCACCTCACGCCATGTTTCAAGGGAGAGCCGACAAGAGGCCGCCCCCGGGATGCTCCACGAGTTGTGCAGGAGCGGTCTGTTCCTTGTGATTGCCTTCGTACTGAATCCGCCTCACAACCTCCGTGCGGTGCACGTGGACGTCAGGAGGGGCGAGGATGCTGAGGCGGACGCGTTTGCCGGCCACCCGCGTGACAGTCACGGTCACGCCACACCCCGGCAAAACGATTCCCTCGCCGACTCTGCGACTGAATACGAGCATCGAATCCTCCATGATCAAGATTCGGGAGCCCCGTCCGGCCTGGTCAGAGCACGTACGTCGAGGCGCCCTGGGGAAAGGGGCAACGGAGTCCAAAGCGAAATGAACGTTTCTCGGGCTCACGCGAGGTGGCACGCAGAACGGCACGCTTGAGTTCCGCCAGGTTTTCCGATTTTTCGACGCACGCCGTCGCCAATTGGCTGCGGGAGTCCCTGAGACACTCGTCGTCGTGCGATGTGAACAAAATAATGGGTAAGCCCGGATCGAAACGGCGGATTTCCTGAACGGCGTCGAGCCCGCCGGCCCTCGGCATCCGGATGTCGAGGATTGCAGCGTCGGGGCGTAGCGTTTGAGCGGCTTGGATCGCCTCCAGTCCGTCCTTGGCCGTGATCACGCAATAGCCTTCTTCCTCCAGTTCCTGACGGCAATATTCGCGGATGTTCTTACTGTCGTCTGCAAGGAGAATGGTTTTCATTGCTGAGACTGGCTTTCTTCGTCTGCGGCGGGTCGCCGGTTCGCGATGAGTACGGTTGGGGGCGGAAGCAACACGCGTACCAGAGCAAATCGAATATGGTGCTCGATTCGCAACTGGCGATGTGGCAAGAGGATACCTCTGGTCGGGCCAGTATCGCCGGGAACGGCCGAGCCGGGCAATCGCCGCGAAATGGACAGCGTCGTCAGCAAACGGACACCGCCGTGGGCGCACGTGCTCCACCCGGGAGACCAGCCCTACGCGTTCGTCCTTGGTCCCAGCCCAGGATGGTTGCATGGAGTGACGCTGGGGTGCTAGAATCACCTGCCGTCTGGGGCTGAAGCGTTCCAGACCCACCAAAACCATCGATCGGCGTTCCCCTTGGACAGACAGGGAGATCTTGTCGGATGGGCGCCGCAACGGAATACCGTTATCACCGCCTGACCTGGCCGATCGCCCCGCGCAGCGACCAGCACACCGGACCCGTTCAATCGCAAATCGGCTGGTGAAAACCATGAAAATCCGCGAAATCCGAGCCGCCGGCCTCCGTGGCGCCACGCCCGAGGGAGGATGGAGCGACGAGTTGAAGCAGGAAGACTGTGTCCACACCCTGATCGCCGTCATCACCGACGAAGGCCCGGTCGGGCTGGGCAGCGTGTTTACCAGCGACGATCTGGTGCGTGCGGCGTTGGCCCTGCTGGAGCCGCTCTACCGGGGCGAAAACGCCCTTGAGCCGGAACGCGTCAGCGAGAAACTCCATCAGAACACGTTCTGGACGGGCAGGGGTGGGTCGGTGACCCATGCGATCAGCGGCATTGATATCGCGCTGTGGGACCTGCTGGGCAAAGCCTGCGGTCAGCCGGTGGGCCGCTTGCTGGGAGGGCGTTACCGCGATCGCGTCAAGCCCTACGCCTCGCTGCTGATGCGGGAGCCCGGCCCCTTGTCCCAAGACCTGCTGGCGCTGAAGGAGCGAGGCTTCCGGGCGTTCAAGATCGGCTGGGGACCGTTCGGGCGACTTGGCAACACCTTGGACGAGCAGATCGTGGCGGCGGCACGGGAGGCGGTCGGCCTGGAAGCGTTGCTCATGGTCGACGCCGGCGGCAGCGACGCTTTCTGGAAGAACGGCTACAAATGGGCCCTGCGGACGTCGCAAATGCTGGCCGGCTTCGACGTCTTCTGGTTCGAGGAACCGCTCAAGCCCGACGCCCTGAACGACTACATCCGCTTGAGGCAATTGGCCCCGGTACCGATCGCGGGCGGAGAATCGCTGACCCGCCGGCAATCCTTCCAGCCATGGCTCCAGGCCGGCGCGTTCGACATCGTCCAGCCGGACGTGACGAAGGTCGGAGGCATCAGCGAAGAGCGCCGCATCGGCTGGATGGCCCAAGAGAACGGCGTCCGTTTCATCCCTCACGGCTGGAACACCGCCGTGGGACTTGCCGCCGACTTGCAGTTGGCGTCGGCCTTCCCCGACACCGACCTGGTGGAGTACATCACCGGCTCCCCCTACGTGGACGAACTGGCGCGGGGAGGCTGGCAATTGGATGCCGACGGCATGTTGCCGATTCCCGACGCGCCGGGGCTGGGGCTGGAGCTCGATCCCGACGCCGTCGCAAAGCACACGCGTGGAGCGGCGCTATTGCCGTAACCCTCAGACATGTGCCAAATCGTCGTGGCGGAGGCCAACTCGTCGCGGCGGATCGGCGGCGCGGCCGATCCGCTACCTGA
Source organism: Thermoguttaceae bacterium (assembly GCA_040768665.1). Lineage (GTDB taxonomy): Bacteria > Planctomycetota > Planctomycetia > Pirellulales > Thermoguttaceae > JABWBD01. The sequence goes on along the minus strand of JAXGMN010000019.1, from coordinate 116,218 downwards.
CCGTAAGGCTTGGCTGATCTGCGGCCCGGAAATTGCTTCACCCGAGGCTCGTATTTCGGCGAGCAACCGCCTAGCGCGGTTCATTCGCCGCTGCGCTGGTGGGGGAACTCCTGATTGACATGGGGTGCATAGAGGCCTGACAAAACGGAGATAGGCACGTCGCGGGATGCCTGTTCTCCGCGTTTTGCGAACGTCTAGCTCGGAACCAGTCCCCGTTTTGTTGGGCCTCGAAGGTTCGCTGCGCGGTGTCCCCAAGGCAGCGGTTACCCGTGTTGTGTAACAACCGGAAGGAGTTGCAGTTTGCCCTTTGAAGATCAACTACCGTACGCCCTGCCCGTGGAACAAACGCTCGAATCCCTGCACGTATCGCCGGACCAGGGGCTCAGCGATCAGGAAGTCCGTGCTCGACAGCACCGACACGGGCTGAATCTCTTGGAAGAGAAAAAACCACGCGGCGCTGGGGCGATCTTGTTGGATCAACTCAAGAGCGTGGTCGTTCTCATCCTGGCCGCCGCGGCGGTCCTGGCTTTCGTCTCTGCCCGCTGGGCCGAAGGCATTGCCGTGCTCGCGGTGATCGGCGTCAATACGCTGATCGGGTTCTTCGCCGAATGGCGAGCGGTCCGTTCGATGGAGGCATTGCGGAAGATGGGCGAGACGCGGGTTCGCGTTCGCCGCGGCGGCCGCGAGGCGGAAGTCCCCAGCGAGGAACTCGTCCCGGGCGACGTGGTTCTCCAGGAAGCCGGCGACGTCGTGCCCGCGGATTTGCGGCTGATCGAGGCCAGCGGAATGCGCGTGAACGAAGCGGCGCTGACCGGCGAGTCGGTTCCGGCAGACAAGCGACTCGATCCGGTCGATCCCGACGCCCCTTTGGCTGAACGGACCGACATGCTCTACAAGGGAACGACGATCGTCGAAGGTTCCGGGGAGGGTGTGGTCACGGGCACCGGGATGGAGACGGAACTCGGCCGTATCTCGCAGTTGGCCGAGGAGGCGGAAAAGGAGAGCACGCCTCTGCAGCGGCGGCTGAATCAACTCGGGGCTCGGTTGGCCTGGATTACGCTCGCCCTGGCCGCCGTTGTCGCCGGGGCGGGGATCGCGGCGGGCCAGGAGACGGTCTTGATGATCGAAACGGCGATCGCCCTGGGCGTGGCCGCGATTCCCGAAGGACTGCCGATCGTCGCCACCATTGCCCTGGCGCGAGGGATGTGGCACATGGCTCGCCGCAACGCGCTGGTCAATCGGCTACCGGCCGTGGAGACGCTCGGCGCGACGCGGGTCATCTTCACCGACAAGACCGGCACACTCACCCAGAACCGCATGACTTTGCGCCGGGTGCTCTGCCCCTCGGGCGACTACCAACTCGATCCGGCCGGCGGCGAATCCCCGGATTCCGATCCGTTGCTGCGGCGGATTCTCGAGGTCGGCGTGCTCTGCAATAATGCGTCGCTGGGCGAAGAGGAGGATCAAGCGGCAGCTTTGGGCGACCCCACGGAAGCCGCCCTGTTGGAGGCCGGGCTCCTCGCGGAGTTTTCGCGCGAGCGGTTGCTCCAAGAGAAACCGGAAGTGCGGGAGGAGTCGTTCGATCCCGAGGTGATGATGATGGCCACCTATCACGAGAGCGGCGGCGGCATCGAGGTGGCCGTGAAAGGGGCGCCGGGGGCGGTGCTGGAAGTGTGCGATTCCATCGCCTCCGAAAACGGCGAGGGAAGTGAACCCCTTACCGACTCAAAGCGGCAGCACTGGTTCGAGCAGACCGAGGCGCTGGCGGGCGAGGGCCTGCGACTGCTGGCCATCGCCGACAAACGGGTCGACAACGCCGGCGCGGAGCCGTACCAGGGCTTGCGACTGCTCGGCCTGGTCGGGCTGTTCGATCCGCCCGGCGAAGGAGTGAAGGAATCGATCGATGCCTGCCGCGCGGCCGGTATTCGGGTGGTCATGGTCACCGGAGACCAGCCGGCGACCGCGAGGGCCATCGGCCGTCGGGTCGGCCTAGTCGACAGCGACGAGGACGCGTCGGTGATCCATGGCCGCGACCTGCAGCCTCCCGAGGAGTTGTCGGAAGAGGATCGCAAACGGCTGCTCGCCACCCGTATTTTCGCGCGGGTGAACCCCGAGCAGAAGCTCGATCTCGTCCGCCTCTATCAGCAGGCCGGGGAAACGGTGGCCATGACCGGCGACGGCATCAACGACGCGCCGGCGCTGAAGAAGGCCGACATCGGCGTGGCCATGGGCCGCCGCGGGACCGACGCGGCCAAACAGGTGGCCGACATGGTTCTCAAAGACGACTCGCTGTCGAGCATCGTCGTCGCCGTCCGCCAGGGGCGGATCATTTTTGGAAACATCCGCAAGTCGGCGATCTTCATGCTCTGCACCAACGTGGCCGAGATCCTGGCGGTCGCCGGCGCGTCGTTGGCCAACATCCCGCTTCCCCTGCGGCCGTTGCAGATTCTCTACCTCAACATTCTGACCGACGTCTTTCCGGCCCTGGCGCTGGCGGTCGGCCCCGGCCCGCCGGAGATCATGCAGCAACCGCCCCGGCCACCGAAGGAATCGATCCTCACACGGCGTCACTGGCTGGCGGTCGCGGGCTGGTCGTTGGTGATCGCGATGTGCGTGATGGCCGCCCTGGGAGCCGGCTTGTTGTGGCTCGAACTGAAGGAACTGGCCGCGGTAACGGTCTCCTTCCTCACACTCGGCTTCGCCAAGCTGTGGTTTGTGTTCAACTTGCGCGACCGCGGCTCGCGGTTGTTGACCAACGACATCGTGCGAAACCGCTGGATCTGGGGCTCGATCGTGCTGTGCGCCGGATTGCTACTGGCGGCAGTATACCTGCCGGGGCTCTCGCACGTGCTTCAGACTCGGAGCATAGGCGGCAGCGGCTGGGCGGTCGTCCTGGGCCTCAGCATCATTCCCACGATCCTCGGACAGACGCTGCGGGCTTTTCAGAGACGGCGGCCTCCTGCCGAGTGACCGGTGCTGAATCCGGGAGGCAGTCCGCTGCGACCGGACGGAGCCGGCGGAGCCCGTAGGCCACCCGTTGTGGCGGGCGTCTGTTGGGCGCGGTGATCGTTGTCTTGGGCGTTCTGTTTAGGGACATCCAGTCGGGGGCGTCTCTCGTTCTCATACCCTTCCCACCCGCCGGGTCCGCCCTTAAAAATTGTTCGCATCGCCGTCAGCCGGCGGCTTGACTGCCCGCGTCACCAGGACGCGCTCGATCCTGAGCCCGTCCATCTCCTCGACCGTGAGCGAGAGATCGCCCCAGGCGACCGAGTCGCCGGTGGCGGGTACGCGGCCCAACAACGCCTGGACCAGCCCTCCTGCCGTGCTGACCTGACGCGGCGCCCCCGCCGGCTACCGATCCATCGCGGGGCCGCCGGTTTGCTTGAGCAGTTTGCCCGTCTCGCGATCCCAGACGCGCGTTCGATGGGCCAGTGTGTGGTCCTCCGCATGGCACTCGGTGCAGTATTTCTCGCCGGGCTTGGCCGTGTCCGCTCGATCGAGCCGATCGAAGAACGATTGATGATTGATCGCCTTGCTGCCCGGCAGAATGTCGCTCCGCAGATGGCAGGTCATGCACCGGCCGTTGATGCGGGCGGGCGCCCACATGACATCGGGCGGCGTGATGTTGTTTTCATCCTCACTGTGCTGCATCGAAATGCCATGGCAGGTTTCACACCCCACACCGACTTCGCGGTGAACCTCGGTAAGTTCCTCCTCCTGGTAGTTGACATGGCAGACATCGCAGTAGGAGTTGTCGGCAGGTTCGGGCTTCTGCCCCTTCGCGATGACGTAGCGCTCGACGGTCCACTTCTCGTCGGTCACTGGCCTGACTTCCCTCGGCGAATCGGAACGACTCGACCGCTCGTCCGCCTTTCCCGGGCGACTCGAGAACGAGACCAAACCACCCGGCAGCACTCCAACGAGCGCGGCGAAAACCAGCGCGGCGCGGCAGACGGATCGCATGCGTCGCATCGTCTAGACGTACTCCCAATCCTTGAGGAAGCGGTGATGGGGTTCGAGCTTTGTCCACATCGATCGGGTCGCAGCGTCCAGTTCCGCTTGTGCCGTGGCGTCCAGTCGCCCGGCGGGCGCATCCTCATCCATCTGCACCAGGTCCTGCTGGCGGCGCTCGCGAATGGCCAGGGCCATATTTTCCACCTGCTGGACGCTCGCCAGCCCGGGGATCGGGGCCGTGATGGCGGGGTTGGTGAGGATGTATCGGATCGTCTGGCGGGCGGTCTGGTTGTCCTTTTCGGCGTGCGGGCTGTCGGGCGAGCCGTCGCCCTGGAAGATCGCGTTGCTGGCGAACGGCTTGATCCCGAAAGCGCCGACGTCGAGTTTGACCAGGGCATCGAGGAGACTATCCTCCGGCAACTGCTCCGACCTGGCAGTGTAGGGGAAGCAGCACATCTGCATCACGTCCGGATAGGTCTCGATCAGCATCTTCGCCCACTTGCGGTCGTGCGTCGAAAAGCCCGTGAAGCGGCACAGGCCCTTTTTCCTGGCGATGTCCAGTGCTTTGACCATTTCGTCGACTTCCTGCTGCGTATGCAGACCGCCGCGCTCGTAGGCCATCAACCGCCAGCAGTCGGCGTACTCAAGGCCCGTGTCCTTGAGCCCCTTTTCAAGGATATCGACCAGGATTTCCGCCTTGCGGTGATCCTTGTGGCGCAGTTCCTGGGCGCCCATGGACCAGTGGGTATACATCTTCTCGCGACGTCCCTTCAACGCCAGGCCGTAGGCGACCGGCTCCAGCGCCCCGGCAAAGTCGATCGAGTTGATGCCGTGTTCGATGCAGGCGCTGACAACGTCCGCACGATTCTTGGCGAAGGCAGTCATGTCGTCCTGGCTGACTTCGCCCATGTTCTCGCACCCGGCGAAGGCAGCCGTCGAGCGGATGACCTTGTCGACCCGCTTCCAGTGCCCGCCCATGGCTACAGCCGAAATCCACAGGCCGGTTTTGCCGAGCCTGCGATACTCCATCTGCGGGTTGTAGCTGCGGGTCTTCTCGATCTCTGCTTGGATCGCGGCAGCCTGCGGGGGCTGCTGGGCCGACGCGCCCGGCAGGACCGGGACTCCAGCCGCGGCGGCCGAAGCCGTCGCCATCCGACGGATGAACTGTCGACGTGAGACATCTTCCGATCGTGGGTTTGCCATGGTGTTCTCCCGGGCAAGCGAGGTAATGCAGGCCGCGACGACGCGCCGTTTCGCAACCTAGATTCTGAACGGGACCGGCCCCGCTGTCCAGAGCGCGGGTGTGCGGCATGTGCAAGTCGTCGTTCCAGGTCCCGCCCGGCAGGCTCGCCGTTACCTCCAATCGCGCCTCGTGCTCCGTCAAAGTTGGAGTGACGGGTAGCGGAAGTCGTGAGACTTCTGGCCACGAACTCTCACGAGTTCGGCTACAGCCGTCAAAGGAAGATTGCCAGAGCACTAGCCGGTGAACCTCTGGCCCATGCCGCACGAGGGGGATCATCCTACGATGCGCACGCCTCGATCTGTCAAGTATGCCTTCCAGGAGCGGACCGTCTCCGCCGCTGGCGGTTTGACCGAATCCGGCAGTTGAGTCGCCATCCCGAACCGCTTGAGCTTGGCGCGCCAGAGGTCGTAGTAGGGGAGCAGTTCCACGCCCTCGATGTCCGGCAAGCTGCGGGCCAGTGCGGCAATGCCGTCGAGATGCTCCTTGCGGGCATTGTGGCCGGGAATCATTGGGCAACGGACCAGGATCTTCGCATTCGCCGCGTGCAATTGACGCAGGTTCGCAAGGATCTGGGAGTTGAAGAACCCGGTGAACTTCGCATGCAAGCGGGAATCCGTCTCCTTGAAATCGTAGAGCCAGAGATCCACGAGCGGAACGAGCGTTTCCATGGAAGCCCACTCGGCCATGCCGGATGTTTCGACCGCGCAATGCAGTCCCTGCACCTTGGCCGAGTACAACAAGGCTTCGGCGAACTCCGGCTGCTCCAGCGGTTCGCCGCCGGAAAGCGTAAGCCCACCGCCCGAAGCCGCATAGTAGGCTTTGTCTCTTGAAACGACCTCCATCACCTCCTCGACCGTGACGTCCTTGCCGACCATCTCCAGCGCCTTCGGGTCACAATGGTCGGCACACCGGCTGCAGACCGTGCAGAGGTCGCGGTTCAAGACAGCCTTTCCGTCCGAGCCAAGCGTCAGCGCTTTTTCAGGGCAAACCGGAACACACGCGCTGCAGCCGATGCACCGTTCCGGCAGGTAGGAAAGTGCCGGCTTGGGGCTGATGCTTTCCGGATTGCCGCACCAAAGGCATCGCAGGGGGCAGCCCTTGAAGAAGACGGTGGTCCGGATCCCGGGGCCATCGTGGATCGAGAACCGCTGGATGTCGAAAATTCGTCCTCGGGGCATGGCCGCTGCTCACATGTGCTCGGTCCGGGCGATGATCTCTTCCTGCATGTCGGGCGTGAGGTTCACAAAGAACTCGCTGAAGCCCGCCACGCGGACGACCAGATCGCGGTACTGGTCGGGATTCTTCTGGGCCGCGCGGAGTGTTTCGCTCGAGACCACGTTGATCTGCAGCTCCTGGGCTCCGTTGGCAAAATAGACGTTGAGCATGGCGCGGAGATTCTGCCGCTGGACCTCATCGGCGATCATGCCGGCGTGGAAGCGGACATTGACCTGGTAGCCACACTGCCAGCTCTCGGTGGAGTTGAGCTTGCAGACGGAATTGAGCAAGGCGGTCGGACCGCTCCGCTCGCAACCGCTCGAGGCGGCCACCGAACTGGCCAACGGAGTTCCCGCCAGACGGCCATCCGGGGTAGCGGGCGTGCGAAGCCCCTGCTTCACGGCACCGCTGCGGACGACGTGGCTGTTGCCCATCGGCGTTCCGTCGCGAGGGTCGCGGCAAAATTCCTTGACCGGTTCGTCCCGCATTCGCTCCACCAGCCGGATGACGTGGTCCAACCGCGGATCGTCGTTGCCGTGCTTGGGGGCCGCCCGGAGTTTCGCGCGGAGCCTGTCGTAGCCTTCGAAGTTGGCAGCACATGCCTTCGCCACTTCCTCGAGCGTGGATTCCTTTTTCTCGTAAACGACGTCACGGACGGACGCCAGGCAGTCGACGGCGTTGGCGAAGGCGATGCCTCCACAGGAGAGGACGTTGTATTTCGTGCCTTCGGCCATGTCTCGACCGCGGTCGATGCAGCCATCGAAGAAGCAAGACGTCAGCGGCGTCTTGCCCCAGCGAATCTGCGCCGCCACCTCTTTCATCTGCCCCTCGTAGCCCTTTTCCATCGCTCTTCGAAGATATGCGGCAACGGCCGAAGCGAATTGATCGAAACTTTCGAGCCGGGCGACCGGCGGGGCAACGTCGCGCCATCCCCACTGCTTCTTGTAGCCTCGGCCGTCGGTCAGCGCGGCCTCGATGGCCTGCAAATAGCCGCAATGGGCCCCGGGGTTGTAATACATCTTGCCGGGAATCGCCAACTCGTTGCATCCCACGGGCACGTAGTTGAAGGCGTCTTCGCGATCGATCCCCATCTCCATAAACGCCTGCGGGATCGCCTTGTCGTTCCACATCATCGGAAAACACGTGCTTCGCAGCAGCCTGGTCAAGCAGAAGTCGAAGAACTGCTGATCGATGGCCGGATTCCAGCGAATCCAGACGAGCGGCTCGGGCAAGACGAGGTTCGTGGCTCCCTCAATAAACAGCCGGCTCAGGTGATTCGTCTGGTCCTCGCCGTCGGGCGTGGAGCCTCCGACGCAGAGCCCCTGGGTCAAATGGTGTTCGGGTCCCCAGAAGCTGTTGTCATAGGTCTTGAGCACGAAGTTCTCGATCAGGCGGATCGCCTGGTCGTCGTCGAGGCGTCCTGCCTTGCGGTCAGCCTCGTAGTATGGAAACAGGAGTTGATCGATCCGGTCGGGCGTGCAGGAATATCCATGGCCCTCGATATGGATCGCCTGGTGGACGAACCAGATCAACTGAATGGCCTCGCGGAACGTCTCGGGCGGTTGATCCGCGATTTTCCCGGCAACGCGGGACATTTCGCTGAGTTCGGCGGCGCGGCCGGCATGTTTGCAGCGCTTCGCTTCGGACGACAGGAGCTCGGCGTAACGCTCGATCCATCGCAACAGCCCGCTCAGAGCGCGCTCGGCGGCCGTGAGAAACGCGAGCTTATCGGGATCGCTTTCCCCGCGACGCCGCGACTGGACCTTGCCGGCAACGCCGCCGAGCCCCGTCTTCAGCAGTTCGCCGTAGCTGGGGCTGAGGTGCCCCTGGTTGGAGATGAATTTGTACCCGAGTTCTTGCGGGACCTCGTCGGCTTGCCGGTAAGGTTTCTGGCCGAGGTTTTCGATGCGGTGGAGGCCCCACATGTTGCGGTTCTTCCAGTAGTCGCGGATCTCCTCGGGCACCTGCCCTTTGAGATAACCGCGCCGATCCGGCCGCTCGCTCGTGTAGATGTTGTTTTCGCCAATCCCCAGCTCGACGAAGACGGGCATAGCGCCCGGCAACTCGCTGATTGATCCGGCAAGGCCGTCGTGTTCCCGCAGGTAGAGCGGCACGGTTTCGAAATACTCCGCCAGAGCGAGGGCTTTGCGGACGATCCACGGCTCGCGTTCCGACCGCTGAAACACCTCGGTGAATGTCCGGGCGCGATGCAGCGCGACACGGACCGGGCTGTCGACGATCTCACGCCGCAAGGCGGTCATGTCCGCGTGCGAGGTCGTGGGCGCGGGAGCCGCCGCGGCCCAGCGGCCCAAACACCCTGCCGCGACTGCGCCGACGGCGGACCCGGTGGCCAGGAGAAACTCTCGACGCGAAGAACCGCTTCTCGTATTCATGTCTCGTTCTCCGAACTTGCTTGCTGCAGGCCTCGGCCCGCGGCCTACAGCAAACCCACCCCTGTAAAGGTCCTAAAGACTTGCGACTTCTTCAAGGGTGCTACAGTAAACCTCCCTGAGCAGCCAACGCGATTCCACCCAATGCTCCGGCCTGGTCTCCGATCTGCGAAAGCTTCACAGCGACGCCGTCGGTCGGCAGCATCCCGATCCGGGTACGAATCGTCCGCTCTACCGGCTCGCGGAGCAGTTCGCCCATCTGGGCCACTCCCCCGCCGAGCACGATCAAATCCGGATGCAGCGTAACCACGACGTTCACGGCCGCAATGCCGAGATAGGCGGCAGCGCGCTCGATCGCTTCCGCGACCGCTTCGTCTCCCGCCTGTGCCGCTTCCGCCATGACTTTGGTGGTCACGCGCGACGCCTCGCCGCCAACCATCTCATGAAGCTTGGGAGCCATGCCGATTTGCATCAGCCGGACCCCTTCGGCGACGATCGCGGGCCCGGAGGCCAGCGCCTCCAGGCAACCCCGATTGCCGCATCCGCACCGCGGGCCGTCGGGCAGAATGATGTGGTGCCCCAATTCGCCTGCGGCCCCCAACGGGCCCAAGTGCAATTTCCCGTTGATGACGACTCCTCCGCCGATCCCCGTGCCGACGGCGAAGAAGACCATTGTTTCAGCGGTGCGGCCGTGTCCGAAGCACAGTTCGCCCAGCGTCGCCGTTCGCACGTCGTTGAGCAGATAAACCGGACATCCGATCCGCGGCGACAGGAAATCACGGATCGCCACCCCGCGCCACTTGCCCGGGAAGTTGGGAAGAAAGAGGGTTCGTCCTCCCTTGAAGTCGATCAGCCCCGGCACCGCCATTCCCATCGCCTCGATGCGGCAATGCTCGTTGCGGCAAAGGCTCTCGATCAGCTCGACCACTCTCCCGAGCACGCGCTGCGGTCCTTCGTGGGACAACGTGGGGCGACTCTCCGCCGAGAGCATCGAGCCGTCGGCAGTACCCAACGCGGCCTTGATGTTTGTACCGCCCAGGTCGACGCTAGCATAAACGGCCGTTGTCATGGGGAAACCTCTTCCAATAGTGGTCGAAGAAACGCGGCACTGCGGCGGAGCGCGTCCTGGCGAGCGGCCAGCGAGCCTTCAAACTCACGGTCTTCCACTTCGATGCACGCCGGACCCTGGTAGCCGATTTTTCGCAGGGCTGCCAGGAACCGCCGCCAGTCGACGTCGCCGCGGCCCGGCAGCACGGGCCGGTGGTATTCCAGCGGCGTCGCCAGGATGCCGACGTCGTTGAGCCGGCTCCGGTCGACCTGGGCATCCTTGAAGTGGACGTGCACGATCCGATCGGCGAACTCGTTTAAGGGCTCGATATGGTCGATCTGCTGCCAGACCAGGTGTGACGGATCGTAGTTGAGGCCGAAATTGGGGTTCGGAATGTCGTCGAACATCCTTCGCCAGACGGCCGGGCAGTAGGCCAGATTCTTCCCGCCCGGCCACTCGTCCGCCGTGTAGAGCATCGGGCAATTCTCGATGCCGATCCGAACGCCGTGATCTTCCGCAAACTGGACCAGCGGCCGCCAGACCTCGAGGAATCTCGGCCACTCGGCGTCGATCGATTTGTCGGGATCGCGGCCGATGAACGTGGTCACCGTGCGGACTTCGAGCACCTCGGCAGCGAGAATGACCCGCCGCAAGTGCCTGGTCGCAACGTCGACTTCGGATGGGTCTGACGAAAGCGGGTTGGGATAGTAGCCGAGCGAACTGATGCGAATTCCGGCTTTGGCGATCAGCTCCTGGATGGCCGCGGCCCGCGAGGCATCGAGCCCGACGACATCGACGTGGGTCACGCCCGCGTAGCGGCGTTCGGCCTTGCCGGGAGGCCAGCACATCAGTTCCACGCAGGAGAACCCCTCGAAGGCCGCGAAATGGGCTACCTCCTGAAGCGACAGGTCCGGGAAAACGGCACTGACAAATCCAAGCTGCATGGCTCGCCTCCGAGGCCGCGCTTTAGAGGCCCTAACCAAACGGGGACAGGCACCTCGCGAAGACCCCTATTCTCCGTGTTTTGCGAATGTTTGGCTCGGAGCCAGTCCCCGTTTTGTTAGGGCCTCTTACACTTCTGCCACGCTCACCCAGGACTGCCGGCGGTGGCTCTCGAGAATCGCCTCGCAAAGAACGACCTCGCGGTGCCCTTCGGCGAAGGTGGGGAAGAGCGGTTTCGCGGAAAAATCGGCCGCTGCGATGTAGTCGTAGAAAGCGCGGAAACACTGTTTGAACGTATCGGGAAACCCTTCGTTGTGGCCCCCGGGGTAATTCATGAAGCCGCGAGCCAGCGGGCCGGCCAGGGCCGGATCGCGGATGAGTGTTTCGTTCGCTGCGTCGCGCCTTCCGACCCAGAGCTGATTCGGCGATTCGCTGTTCCATGCCAGGGCGCACTTCGAGCCCGAGATCTCGTAACGGATGCAGTTCTTCCGGCCCGCGGTGATCTGCGAGACCCACAGACTGCCTCGCGCCCCGCCGCGGAATCGGAATAGAATACAGCCGTAGTCTTCGGTGGTGATCGTGACCGGCTCCGTCTCGCGGTGTTCGCCGAGCTTGCCGCTGAAGGTTTCCACTTCGCCCTTGGGGCGTTTCCGCACCGGGTGAACGGTCTTGAGATCGGCGAGGACCGCCTCGATTTCCAGGCCGGTCACCGAGGTAACCAAATCCATCCAGTGGGTTCCAATATCGGCCACCGCGCGGAGCTCGCCCCCTTGCTGGGCCAGCACTCGCCAGTTGTAGTCGGTTTCGTGAAACAGCCAATCCTGGGCATAGCTGCCGTTGACGGCAAAAACCCGGCCAAGTTGGCCCTGTGCGATCCGATCGCGGGCCTCGAGGTTCAGCGGATAGAAGCGGACGTTGTAGCACACGCCCGCCGCCAGTTTCTTCCCCTTGGCCAGGTCGACCAGGTCGGCCGACTGCCGGCTCGTCATGGCCAGCGGCTTTTCGCACATGACGTGCTTGCCCGCCTCGATCACCCGTTTGGAAAACTCGTAGTGCAATACGTTGGGCACGGCGAGGTGAACGGCCTGAACCGACGAATCGTCGAGCACCTCGTCCAGGCTGCCGTAGGCCTTGGCCAGCCGCTGGGCTTCGCAGGCCCGCTGCGACTCGGCCGCATCACAGCCGAGGACGCCTGTTACCCGAACGCCGAGCCGCCGCAGCGCCTCGACATGCACCGGCCCGATGAAACCAGCCCCCACAACCGCCGCAGCCGGTTCCGTCATCGTGATCTCCTATTGCAGGGGAGGATGGGAGTGATGGAATGGCGGAGTGTTGGAATGGTGATGGAATTCTCCCTCACCGGATCCGCAGACAACCCGCGGCCAGGCCACGTGATGTAACCGTTCACGGGGCGGAAGAGAGGGGGACAGGTCCATGTTTTCGGGCGTCGTCTGTACCGTGAAAATGCGTCAACTGGCCGAAAAATGGACCAGTCCCCGGCCGCCCCGTGAACGGTTACCACGTGATTGATTGTGAGGATTTTTACCGAGTTGTCAATCGGTGGCTAAGAGCCTATCCCAAGACCTTCGAGGAGAGGGGGACAGGCACATTTTGCTCCGAAGACTCCGCAAAATGAGCCAGTTCCCGGCGGTTTTGGGATAGGCTCTACTAAGAAGAAGAAGGCAAGCACGCGCCCGGACGTCAACCAGCGCAGGAACCGGACGAGTAGCAATCGCATTCCCGCCACCTCCTGCGATGAACTCAATGCTAGTACTCGCCGACGATTTCTCCGCCTGCCCGGGTCGTCAAGGCATCGTAGACGGTCGCGTCCATCGTCTCCTTGAGGAACTGGACCGATCCGTCGACGAATGCGTGCTGGGCGCCTCCCGGATGGAAGCTCGACGGGCCATACTCCTGCCCGATGGAATTCGGGAAGACGCCGCCGGGAAAATAAGGAGTGTGATTGATCGACACGGTGTCGCCCGTGTACGTGGGGCTGGTCAGATCCGTCCAACGGGCCGCGACGGCTGCGCTGGTACCGTCGATCCAAACCGCCGACCGCTCCTCGCGGGTCTCCGCGAAGGCGATCGTGTTCGAGGTGCCGTCGATCACGTCGCGAAATCCCGTCTTCGACCCGGGAAACATCACACCGTCCGGCGGGATCGCGCCGGACAGGCCCACGACGGTCCGGGCGCCGAGAGCCACGTAGTTGCGGATCGCGAACTTGTCGTACCCGACGGTCGAGACATAGACGGGCTCGTCACTGTAGTCCTTTCCCGCGTAGCTCGGGCACCGGTAAAAGGGCAAGATCTGCGAGGCAATCGTGCGATTCGCCGGATCGAGCGCCGACACGTTGTAATTGACCTGATCCGCGACATTGCCCTGCTCCAGATAGGGCAGCAGCAGACTGGCAAAGCTGTGCAGATGGATGCTGGGGTCCGATGGGCCGGACCCTGGATAATTCCAGACCCCGTTGCCAATACCACTGGTGCTGCTGGGCGGAAACACCTTGAACGAATCCGCGTAGTTGTGCAGGGCAAGGGCGATCTGCTTGAGGTTGTTCTTGCACTGGGTGCGGCGTGCGGCCTCGCGGGCCGCCTGCACTGCCGGCAACAGCAAGGCAATCAAGACACCGATGATCGCGATGACCACCAGCAGTTCCACCAACGTAAACCCCCGATTGCGACCCATGATGATTGCTCCGGACGGATTGGAATCGCCTGACAAAACGGGACTGGCTTGCGGTCATGCTGCGAAATCATCGCGAACCGGCAGAGAGCCAGGGTGCCCGCAACGGTCCTGTCAGGGCCTCTTATTTGGCTGTCTCCTCTACTGGACGACGTCCAATAGGTCTCCAAGGATATTCCGTCCACGGCTGCCGGTCAATCGTTAGCCGGTTACGAATGATTATCGAGGTTGTCCGCAGAGGGCCTGCGGCCCCCGAGCCCTGGCGTCAAGAAAATGGTGGTCCGGCCAACAAAGCAGCCCGGCTGCTTCCGAGCAGCCGGGCTGCTTGAGCTTTCCGCTCGCCGGCACGAGATCACACGTCGCAGATCTCGACCGCCTGCTTGAGCGACTCGGCCGGGTCGCGCGTCGGGCTGTACTCGTGGGCGACAAAGCCGTCGAACTTCGTTTCGGCGATCGCTCGCATGATGGCCGGATAGTACAGTTCCTGGTCGTCGCCGATCTCGTGGCGGCCCGGGACTCCGGCCGTATGGATATGCGAGAAAAAGTCGACAAACTCCCGAATCGTGGCGATCACGTCGCCCTCTTGCACCTGCATATGGTAGATGTCGTACAGGAGTTTCACGCGCTCGCTGCCGACCCGCTTGCACATCTCGACGCCCCAAGCGGTCCGATCGCACTGGTAATCCTTGTGGTTGCGTTTCGAGTTGAGCAGTTCCATCGCCAACGTAATCTTCTTCTGCTCCGCCAGCCCCGCCACCTTCTTCAATCCTTCCGCGCAGTTGACCAGACCGGTCTCATCGTCCAGTCCGTCGCGATTGCCCGAGAAGCAGATCACGTTGGGATAGCCGGCGGCAGCGGCGGCCTCGATCCCCTCGCGGATCTTTGCCAGGCACTCTTCATGGTTCTCCTTGCGATTGAGCCCCTTGGTCAGGCTATGACTGCGGACCATCGTGCAGATCAAGCCGTGCTCTTTGAGCGTGGGCCAGTCCTTGGAGTCGATGAAATCGATACCCTCAAGCCCCAGTTGAACGGCCAGGCGACACCTTTGCTCCAGCGGCATCTTCCTTCCGAACACACCGGGGCACGCGGCCTGGCGGATGCGGCCTTTGCGTTTAGACGGCGTGTCGTCGGCACGAGCGGCGCCGAGGCCACAAGTGGCTACGGCTCCACCGGCCACGGCCTGCAGGAGTTGGCGGCGTCCGAGTTTTGAAGCGTTGTCTCTTGCTGGAGCGGTCATGAAGTCTTCCTTTGTGTTGTGAAGGAAACGCACGGGGCCCCGGAGATGGCACCCGGCTCAAGGAATATCGTAGCCGCAAAGGCGAGGGCGGTTCAAGCGGGTTTCCGGCAACACCGGAGGGCGTTCCCAATTGCTCACTGCGGCGCCGACGGGGGCTCGGCAGTGACCACGGCGTACTCCGTGAACGCGGGAACGGTGATCGCCTGCCAGCCCGACTCCGACGCACCGGTCGAGACCGTCGCCGCCATGCGCTCTTCCATGGGGACGGCAACGGTGCACGCGCCCAGCTTGACTTGATCCACAGCGAACTCGACCCTCGCGCCCGACACCGACGCGCTGCGATCGTAATTCACCAGGTGGACGTACAGGCCGTTCTCGTTGCGCTTGATTTCCGCGAAGACGCTCGGCGGAGCGTGGACGCGGACCGGCGGCGACCAAAGAGAAGCCAGGTCCGCCATCAGACGCCGCGCATCCTGCGTGGGCGGACCAACTTTGATCGTCCACGAGGAACTCTTCACCGGAGCGGCGTCGACTTCGTCTCGCCGCACCACGTTGGCGAGCCCTTCCATCGCCTTGGCCAGCGGATTGTCGCGTCTCTGCCGGTAATCGGCATCGTACCTGCCCGACTGTCCGGTGACGATCATCCGGCTGCCGGTCCGGGCGAAACGCGCGAGCGCATCGATCTGCACGTCGGTCAGGCAACGCACGTCCGGCACGATCAGGACCTCGCAATCGTCGGGAATCGCGAGCGGCGCTTCGGCCGACGTCAGAAGCAATCCGTACGGAACATGATGCCGGAAGAGGATCTCCTCCGTCGCGAGAACCGCCTGGTACGATTCTTCCGAGAGCATCATCGCCTCGTGCGAGTAGAGCACCTTGACGGGCGTGAAGCTCGGCGCCGCCAGGCCCTCGCGTCCCGCGCGGACCGTCTGGTCGAATCGGCGGAGCAGGTCGCGGTGTACGGCCAGTCGCTTGGGCGAGACCATCTGCGGGTCCGGCTTGAAAACCGTGCGGTCGGTCGGAATGCCGCCGAACACGGCGTCTTCGACCAGCGCGAGCGAATCGCCCTTCGGTTCGGAAGCGGCGGTTCCACCGGCATCACTGTCGCACAGCGCGAGGATGGACGTCCGCAGGGCCTCGGCCAGCTTGAGTTCGCGGACTCGGTTGATGATCGAGTCGCCTTGCACTCCCGGGGCGTTGCCCGACTGCGAGACGAAGATGTCGAAACAATCGGCCAGGTCGGCCATGTTCAGGCCCGCCTTTCCGGCCATGTCGGCCCGGCGGATGTTCTGGATGTTCCCGCTGAAAATGGCGGACGGCTTGCAGTCCTTCGTGTACCGGTCCAGCCGGTGATACAGATCCGACACCCGCTTCGAGCGGAACCGAACCCACTCCTGGCGAATCGGGTCTTGAATTTCGCCGAAGCCGGAGGAACCCAGCGCCGGCGGCTCCACGTGGGCCACCGTCGGCATGCCGAAGCGATCGTCGGGATTCGGCACGAGGGCAAGATGCTCGCGGAAGAGCCGCACGCAGCGTGGGCAATAACAGGGCGGCACGTGGCAGTTGTCGAACATGACGCCGTCAAAGCCCCCCTCGACCACGGCGATGCGGATCATCTTCTTCAGATACGCTTCGAAGTCCGGATGGTTGCTGCACGGCATCCAGCGATAGTAGACGCCGTTCCAGGTAAGCTTTTTGCCATGTTCGTCCAAAGCGGCCCACTCCGCCAGATCGGGTACTTCGCTCAACATGGTTTCTGGATAGAGCGTGGAGAATTGGATGTACGCCAGGACGCGGACCCCGTGCTTGTGACAGTTTTCCACGAACCGTTTCACGTTGGGGAAATCGCGCGACTCGTACTGCCAGCCCATCCCCTTGTAGAATCGGCAGTGCAGGAAGTTCAGGCCGAGGTCCTGCATCAACCGTGTGCACGCCTGGCTGTCGAACCAGTGGTGCCACTCTTCAAGCCAGAGGGCACTGCCCTCGACGCCGCCGGTCGTGCGCCGGCCGGCGCGGCGGTACATCGAGATCGGCTCGTGGTTGCCGAATGTCCAACGGCAGTCCAGTGGATCAAGGGGGATCTTCGGCGGGGCGGGGTCTGCGCCTCGTGCCGGCACGACCACGCCGGCCAGCAACGCGATGGCAAGGCAACGAAATCTAAACCAAGAAGTTACCGCCACATCGACCCGTTGCGACCGGGTCACGGTCATGGCACACCTCCCGTGGATCAAGCAGATCTTCCGCAGTCAAGAGGCCACATCCTACCGGACCAGTTGCCCTCCTGCAATCAGCGCATGGTGTCCTATCGGTCTTATCGGATTACGCGATCAATACCGGCTATCCGGTTCGCGGGACGCGTCGTCCCGGGCGGCTCACTGCTCAGTGAGCTTCCGTCCGTGTCTCCTAGAGAAAGTGAGACCGGCTATCCGGTCGTGGCCCGTCGGGCTCACGCAGATCGCGTGAATAACGCCCAAAGCAGCCCGCTGAAAAAGCCTCCCTTGATCGCAACCTTCCCTGCCGGGATAATCCTGGAACCTCCCCCTCCTCTTGGTCTGATGAGGGGAGAGACACGGCGACATTTCGCATCAGTCGTCAAGTCAGCCCACCACCGGTTGCGGGAGCCCCCATTTTCAGCAGTCTCGAACCTGACGGTGGCGAGCGTGCGGCGCAGCAAAAGGAGCAGAAAGCATGGATGCAACGAAAACGTATGGGGCTCTGAGCCCGTGGAATGTCGGACTGGTTTGCCTGGCCATGGGCGCGGCGACCCTCGCTGCCGAAACCTCCGGTGCGGTGGAAGCGTACCTCCGGGGGGTGGGCCAATTGGAAAAAGAGCAGGTGGACGCAGCGGCCGCATCGTTCGACGAGGCAATTCGCCTCGACGGGGGTTACGCCGCGGCCTGGCACAAGCGAGCGGAGTGCCATTTTCGCCGGGGCGACGCCCAGAAGGCGATCGACGACTGTAGCGAGGCGATCCGGCTAGCCCCGAAAGTTGCCGACTACCACTGCGGACGCGGCAGCGCCATGCTCCTGGCGGGAAACTTGGACAAGGCGATTATCGACTACTGCGAAGCCATTCGGCTCGATCCGAAACTGGCCAAGGCGTGGTACAATCGCGCCCGCGTTTTTTTCCAGTTGAACGCACAGGACAATGCTATTGCCGACCTGACCGAAGCCATCCGACTGCAGCCGAACATGGCGACCTTCTATCTTTTGCGCGGTCAAATCCATGCACGCAAACACGACTACCCCAAGTTCGTGGCGGACTACGGCGAAGCGATTCGGCTGGAACCCGGCAATCCGGAAGCATGGTTCGGCAGAGGACTGGCAAGGGTGTTTCTCGGCCAATCGGAGGAGGCCCTGGATGACCTGACCGAGGCCATCCGATTACGTCCCGACCATGCGGAGTCGTACCGCGTCCGCAGCTATCTCTACCAGAGCAAGGGACTTTCGGAAAAAGCGTTGGCCGACCAAACGAAGGCCGCCGAACTCGAGAAGACGAAGACGGCGTCGCGACCGGCCGATAGCAATGCCCGGTGAGCGGGCGGGCAAGTGAAAGGTGGGGATGGCACCGCAAGTAAGAATGAAAAAGAAGGGCTCAGCAGCCGGGCTGCTGGCAAAGGGACTCCCGCTGCCCCAAGCGGTCGCTCGATGTCAGCAGCCGGGCGGCCTGATGTTCTGGCGGGTCGTTGTTTTCTAGGAATGCCGCCGCACCCTTTGCCATCGCGCATGCAGTTTGTCAGCCAGGATATGCCAGCGGGACCGAGGGTGGTTGCGGCGATAATATTCGGCGATTTCGGCGATTAACACGAGCCGCGACGGAAGGCATGCGGCACCCTCGGCCAACTCGTCGAGCGAGATTCCGCGAGCGATCAGCAGACCGAGCGGTCCGATGAGATCGCCTGCGCGCTCGGCCACGGCCGTAGCCCCGAGAATCCTTCCGGTGCGGTGGCGGGTGTAGATTATCACGAAGCCTTCCTGCGAGTCGTCGAGCGCCGTTGCGGCGGCCTCGGGAATATCCACGCGATACGAATCGATCCGGATCTGCCGGCCGGCGGCCTCGATCGGAGTGAGACCGACGGTGGCGATTTCCGGGTCGGTCCAGACGAATCGGGGAAAGAGTGCCCGGTTCACCGGCCTGGGAAAAAAGCGGAAAGCGTTGGCCGCACAGAAGCGAGCCAGGGCGGCTGCCATCTGCGGTTGGTCGAACTCCCTGCCGAATCCCGAAGCTGCGAAGATCCGCCGGTTCGCCGTTCGGAGCGAGTCGTCGACGTCGATTCCGCGATGGCTCACCGTCACGCCGGCCCTGTCAAGTCGCAGCGATTCCAAGTCGGGTGCCGAACGGAGCGGTCGGAAAACTCGATCGACAAAACGTTTCTCCTGCTGACCCTGCCGCCGGAGAATGAGCATCTGCTGGGAACCTGTTTGCTGAACGGCTACGGCCGCGCAGCCCGTGAGCAGTTGCACGCCCTCTCTGGCCAACTGTCTTTCGACGACGGCTGCCGCCAGGGCGCTCTGTTCGGAAAGGATCGAAGGCTCCCGGCAAACGAGAATCACATCGCATCGGAGGCGTCGCAGGACCTGCGCCCACATGCATGCTTGCGGTCCGCTGCCCAGGATAGCCGCCCGCCTTGGCAAGTCATCGAGACCAAACAGCACGTCGGGGCGAAGCGGTTCGGCCGCCGGCAAGCCGCCCGGGTCGGGCATGGCGGAGCCTCTGAAGGCTAGCACCGCCCTGCGGAATCGCACCTCTCGCCCGTCCACTTCGACCAAATTGGGGCCGACGAAAGTGGGCTGACCCTCCAACAGCACGATGCCCAATCGCGCGAGTTCTTTCCGCGCCACGCGCGGGCCCGCATCGGAACACCACTGAGCAAGTCGATCGTGGAAGCAGGCTGCATTTCCGCCAGTGTCGCAGCCGCCCGATCGTCCCGGCTGGGCTCCTTCTCGGCCGAGGTGCCGCAGGAGGCAGTCAGCCGAGGTGGAAACCCCTTGCGGCTCCGTCACGAGTGCGACTCGCAGCCCACGCCGTTGTCCTTCGCGAGCCGCGGCCGCACCGGCCGGAGTCTCACCCACGACCAGCAGATCGCAATAGCCCTGGAGTGGAGGGCACAGCGTCTGCCCGCCACGGGCTTCTGTTGGTGTCGGCGGTTCCGCCATGGTGGTACTCGCGTCCATGCCCCATTACTGCTGCAGGCTAGTCTACCGCATTGCCAGAAGATTTGGCAGAGCCAGGAAATTGTAGCGATTGAGCAAAGTCTAAGGGCGGATCAGCCGATATTGCGATCGAACCACGAGTTCGGCGCCGGCCTGATGAACGAGAGGACAGTCAGGGCAAGTAATCGTGGATGAATGGGACCGCAAATACAAGGTCTTGCGGAGCGAGTCCCTTTTTCATCACCATAGTTCGGCGCAACTTGAGCGAAGGGAGACCGGCCCGGCATGGCCGAGTTAACAGCGGAAATTACCCCCGAAGTGGAGGGGGTGTGCCGATCTGGTGCGCCCGAGGCAGCGGCTGCCCTCACCCGTGCCTTGGGTGCCGATGTTTCTGTCAGCATTGGCAGCTCAGGGATTGTAGATCTTCATTCACTACCACAATGGATGGGAGGTCCTGGCCTTGTTGTGGTACTGACGGTCGGCGGGATCGCGGCATTAGTGTTGATACCGGAGGAGTCTGGAATTATTCCGGACTGGTGCGCCGAACCCGACCCGACCGGGCAGAGTAAACTGGCAACGCTCGCTCAAGAGCTGGGCATGGCACTGCTGCCTGAGCAGTATTTTCCCGAGGATTTCAGAGCGGGCCACGTCAAGTCGCTCCACGGGGCCGCAGTCCGCGGCGGTCTGAGCAGCGGGGCCGCATTGATGCCCCTGCACCTGGAGTTGGACAGCGGTGGACGCTCGACCGGGGCCTTGGTTTGGCCTGCGAGTCGACCTTCGATGGTTCTGGGAGCCACGACGCCCAAACCCAAATCCGAGACGAAGTGCCAGCCGAAATCCCAGGCGGCCGCGGCAACCGACGCTCCTCCAAGCAAACAACGAGCGGCTGAAAAGATCGGTGGTGAACCGAACTCGCTGCCTCTCTACACCCGAAGTCTTTTGAAGATCAAAGTGCCGGTCGTGGTCACTCTGGCCGAAAAACGCCAGGCGCTCGCCCGAGTGGTCGAACTGAGCCCCGGTTCGATCATTCAGTTCGACAAGTCCTGCGAGGAACTGCTCGAACTTAACGTGGGCGGTCGCCAGGTGGCCATGGGGGAAGCGGTCAAAGTGGGCGACAAGTTCGGACTGCGAATTAAATCCGTGCTCTTGCCCGAAGAGCGTTTCGGGCCGATACGCAAATAGTCACCGCTTGCCGAGCGGAAGCGTGCCCCGCGGGGCTTGCTCGCCACGTTTCCCCTTCCCTTTCCGCCGGAAAAGCGGGTAGACTGATCTAGTTGCGTCTTCCGCCAAACCGCAGGGCGACCGAAGCAGCGCGGTGGTAGTCCGGCGGACACGCATCGGGACCGCCCCCCTGCAATCCGGCCGGCGGCGGTTTGGGTGCTCAACTTCCGCGAATTTCCCCATGATCGTTCTGATCGACAATTACGATTCGTTTACGTACAACCTCGTCCAGCGGCTGGGGGAGATCGATCCCTCGCTCAACCTCGAGGTCTACCGCAACGACAAGATCACCGTCGACGAAATCGAGGCAAAGGCCCCCAGCCACCTGATGATCTCTCCCGGGCCGTGCACCCCGGACGAGGCGGGAATCTCGATCGAATGCGTGAGGCGATTCGCGGGCCGGATCCCGATGCTCGGCGTTTGTCTCGGCCACCAGTCGATCGGCCAGGCATTCGGCGCCACGATCGTCCGCGCCGACACGCTGATGCACGGCAAGACCGACATGATCCACCATGACAATCGGGACTTGTTCGAGGGGCTTGAAAATCCGTTTCGGGCCACGCGCTACCATAGCCTCGTCATTCAACCGGACACGCTGAGCGACGCCTTCGAGGTCAGTGCCTGGAGCGAGACCTCGAAGAAAGACCGCGTGATCATGGGAGTGCGCCACAAAGAATACCCGCTGTGGGGCCTGCAATTTCATCCGGAAAGCTTTCTTACCGACTGCGGCGTCGTGTTGCTGGAGCGTTTTCTGAAGGTTTCGATGTAGCGTTCATCCCGGGAACTCGCGACAGCTTGGAGAAGCTGTCTCACGGCGAGCGACTCTCTTGTGCCTCCTTTTTCCGAAAAACTCCGCACTGTATGGGATTCCACCTACGGCCGGGCCGCGGTCGGAGCGGTGCTGCTTTGGGCGGCGCTGCCGCCGCTGGACCTGTGGCCGTTGGCCTGGGTCGCACCGGTGCCCTGGGTGCTGCTGATTCGCCAGGGGGAACTGCCCGGAAGACGCCCCTACCTAGTTCTTTTCCTGACCGGACTGCTGTACTGGCTGGCGGCGATTCACTGGCTGCGACTGCCGGATCCGGCAACCGTTGCGGGGTGGATCGCTCTGTCGTTTTATCTGAGTTTTTACTTGCCGTTGTTCGTGGGGCTGAGTCGGGTGGCGGTTCACCGGGCGCGAATTCCCGTGATCGTTGCGGCGCCCGTCGTCTGGACGGGGCTGGAGCTGGCCAGGGCGCACGTCTTTTCCGGATTCAGCATGGGAGCCTTGGGACACACGCAGTATCATTGGATCGAGCTGATTCAGATCAGCGACCTCGGCGGGGCCTACGCGGTCGACTTCGTGGTCGTGTTTGTAGCCGCCAGTCTCGCGCGTATGGTGCCCCTGGACGACCGCCGTCCGGCCGTGTGGCCGGTGTTGCCGATCCTCATCCTGCTCGGCGCAACCCTGGGGTACGGACGGGCACGGATTGCCGCGGGCAGGGCTGCCCCGGAACAACCGCCCGTCCGCATTGCCCTCATCCAGGGTTCGATCGACAGCAGCCTCAAGCACGACGAGAACAGGCGATTCCAGGTGCACGGCGACTATATGCGGCTGTCTCGCGAGGCCGTCGACCGCTTCGGTCGGTTGGACCTGATCGTGTGGCCGGAAACGATGTTCCGCATCCCGCTGGTCATATTTGATGAAAACCCGCAGGTTCCGGACGCCCTGGACTGGTCGCCGGCGCAATTCACGACGGAGTTGTCGCGGGCCGGCCGAAAAAGCCGGGATTCCATGGCTGCTCTCGCCGAGCGACTCGGGGCGCCCTTGTTATTGGGCGTCGACACGGAACATTACGGGGCCCGTGGGCTGCGGCGATACAACTCGGCCGTTTATGTCCTTCGCGGGGGCGATGTGGCCGCGCGGTACGACAAGATGCATCGCGTACCCTTTGGCGAATTCGTCCCCTTCGCCGATCAGTTCCCGTGGCTGCAAGATCTTTTGCCCCTGCCCACGAGCACCCGTGCCGGCCGGCAGCCGGTAGCCATGGAAGTTGCTGGCCTCGATATCGCGCCAAGCATCTGTTACGAGACCACTCTTGCGCACGTAATCCGCGGGCACGTGACCGCACTGGCCCGTTCCGGGCAAGAGCCCGACGTGCTGGTGAATCTCACAAACGACGGGTGGTTCTGGGGGTCGAGCGAGTTGGATATGCATCTGGCCTGCGGCGTCTTTCGGGCGGTAGAGACACGGAAGCCCCTTCTGATCGCCGCCAATACCGGGTTCTCGGCGTGGATCGATGCCGATGGCCGCATCCTGGCCAAGGGCCCGCGCCGCGATGAAGGCGTGCTCCTGGCCGAAGTCCATTCCGATCGACGGAAGAGCTGGTACATGCGGTACGGTGATCTGCCCGGCGGTATCTGCCTGGCGGCATGCGTGGGGCTGGCCGGGATCGGACTATGGGGCGGCCTTCGCCGCGCTTGAAGAACCGGGAAGGGTACGACCGCAAACTCCCACGTCCCTCGTGAGCACAAACGTCGTCTCGAGGCGAACTCGTCGCCTTGACCGGCCAAATACCTCTCGCTAGGGGTGTCGCCGGAAGAACGCCTAACCTATCGAGCGGAATCGATATAATCTGTTTGGGCGTAATGGTTAACGCGAATTGCGTGCTGGATGGATCTTGCCTGTTTTGCCGCAGACGGGGTTTCCTGGTTATCCCAGATTGGCTGAATTGCTGGCATTCTGATTGACATGCATTTTTCAGCCAAGTTATACTGACGAAAGAGTTTCCTCAGGTCTACCAGTCGTTCAGGCGGAGCGGCTGGTCCAGTCCTCATCAAGCATACACTGGTTCTAGGCAGCCCGGCTTGGCGAGCCGCCAGAGTCGAAGGGAAGCGATTCTGCGAGACGAAGGAGCAGAGTCGCCAAGGTGGTCCCCTGTCGAGCGGTCAAAGGAAAGCCCCCATGAACCTGGTCGGTAAAATTTTCGTGGTCCTCATCTTCGTGATGAGCCTGGTCTTCATGTCGTTTGTCGTCGCCGTCTATGCAACGCATACGAACTGGAAGGAAGTGGTGACGGCGCCGGAGACGGGGCTGGATGCCCAGTTGAAGACCGCCAAACAACAAAGCCAGGAGCTCAAGGACCAGTTGACCAAGCTCGAGGGCGAGCTGGCCAAGGAAACCACTTCGAAGCGGGAAGCCTTGGCGAAGCTGGAGACGGAAAACGACGAGCTCCGCCGCGAACGCGACCGTCTGGAAAAAGAGCTCGCCGATCTGCAGGTGCGGCAGCGCGAAGCCATCGCCGCCATGGACGCCACGCAGAAGTCGCTGGCGAACCTTCGCCAGGAAGTCGATGCCTTGAGAACGAACATCCAGACGGCTCAGAAAGAGCGCGAGACCGCTTTCACGGAGCTCGTCAAGACGACCGACCAGTTGCACCAGACCGCCAACGAGCTGACGGTGCTCAAGGCGCGGAACGTACAGCTCAGCGAGCAACTCGCGGATGCCGTGGCCGTGCTGAACAAACACGACCTCAAACCCATCCCGGCTCTCTATGAAGGAGTGCCGGACGATGTGAAAGGCCTGGTTGCCGCGGTGACCGGAAATGGAATGATGGAACTGAGCATCGGCTCGGACGACGGCCTGCAGAAGGGCCACAAGCTTGAGGTCTATCGCAAGGCCGACGGCCAGAGCAAGTACCTTGGTCGCATCGAGATCGTGCAGACGCAGCCGGACAAAGCGGCTGCCAAGGTCCTGCCCGAGTACCAACAGGGAGCGATCCAGGCAGGCGACCGGGTTGCCGCCCGGCTCAACTGAGTGCCGCACGCCGAGCCACGCCGCCCTTTGGGGGGTCAGCTAAGGAGCAGAAATGTCTACCGGTGGGCCGAGTCAGAAGCCACGAACCGACATCTACACGCTGATGCTGTTATTGTCGTTGTTGGCAATTATTATCGGGACCGTCTTTTTGTACCTGGAGACGAAGGAGTACGGTTCGCCGCCTTTCCAGGGCGGCCCATCGATTTCGGTGCGGTGGCAAGGTGAGGATCACCTGGCGATGAACGCAGCGCGGCCTGACGGTCCTCCCGCCGTGGCAGATCGAGTGGAAACCTGAGCGTCTTCCCATTCTTCTTTTGACTCGTGAGCACGGATGCTCCAGCGACTGTTCGGATACCTCCGTTCCGATCTTGCGGTCGATCTTGGGACCGTGAACACGCTCGTTGGCGTGGCCGGCGAGGGCATCGTGTTGAATGAGCCCTCGGTAGTCGCCTTGCATGCTTCGACGGGCCGCGTGCTGTCCGGAGGGTGCGCCGTCGGCTATCTCGCTCACCAGATGGAGGGCCGCACACCCGATTCGATCCGCGTCGTGCGTCCGCTGAGCGAGGGCGTGATCGCTGATTTCGAACTCTGCGAAGCGATGCTCCGCTATTTTCTCCGGAAGGTGGAGCCACGCTCGTTCCGCCTCAGACCGCGGGTGCTCGTGGCAGTGCCGGGTTCGATCACCCCGGTGGAGAAGCGGGCTGTTTTTACCAGCATGCATCGCGCGGGGGCCAGGCAGGTCCTGGTGATGCCGGAGGCGAAGGCTGCCGCCATCGGGATCGGGTTGCCCATTGTTGAACCGGTCGCCAGCATGGTTTGCGACATCGGCGGCGGCACGACCGAGGTGGCAGTGATCAGTCTGGCCGATATCGTTGCGAGCCGATCGATACGGGTTGCCGGGGACAGGATGGACGAGGCCATCGTCCACTATCTTCGCCGCCATTACAGCCTGCGGGTCGGAGCGTCGGCTGCCGAGCGACTGCGGATCGATATCGGCAGCGCCGCGCCGTTGGAGGAAGAGCAAACGGCGGAGGTCCGAGGGCTCGACGCTGTCAGCGGACTCCCCCGCCGAGCGACAATCACCAGCGAAGAAATCCGCGAGGCGCTCGCCGAGCCGCTCGAGGCGGTGTTCGACGCCATCCAAGAAACCCTCGATCACGTAAACCCCGATCTGGCCTCCGATCTGGTTGACAACGGGATGGTCCTTTGCGGCGGCGGGTCGCTCTTGCGACACCTCGACCGTTTCCTGACCGAACGCACCGGCCTGCCCGTTCGCATGGCGTCCGATCCGATGCTCGCCGTCGCCAAGGGAACGCTTGTCGCGATGGAGCAACTCGGGCAGTGGCGAACGATGATGGAGTCGAGCGATGACGACGTTTGAACGCCGCGATCTGGCAGACCGAGCCGCGCGCCCCGGGACCGCGCTGGCCGCCGGCCTGCTTGCGTCGTTGCTCGTCATGGTCCTGCCCGAGAGTTGGACACAAGGCGGAAAAGACGCCGTGCGCGGGGTCCTGCGTCCCGGATTGATCGCGGTGGGGGCGATGCGAAAACCAGCCGGCGAACTGATTTCCGCCGCCGGCCGGCATTTTCGAACGGCTGACCGATTGGCCGCCGCCCAGAAGGAACTGGCGGCGCTTCGGCAGGAGAACGAGCGTTTGAAGACTGCGATCACGGCGCTTCGCATCGAAGCCGGCGCCGGGACGGCAATGGGCTCCGTGGATCAGAAGCAGTTGCTCGGAGTCGAGTGTGTCGAAGCACATGTCCTCGGGCAGCAAGCCCTCGCCTTTCTGGGGCGGAATCACTTTCTGGACGTCGGCGTCAAACAGGCGGTCGAGCCGGACGATCTGGTGGTCCAGGCGATGCCGGGGCTGATCGACCGCGGGAAGAACTCGCCGGTGGCCGCCGGACAATTGGTGGTCCACGAAAGCAAGGTCTGGGGCAAGATTGTCGAGGTCGGGCGGTTTATAAGCACGGTCCGCGCGCTGACCGAGCCCGGCTACCGCGACGTCGTTCAACTGTCCGGCGGCGATTCGGGATATCCGTCCGGACCGTTGGGCATCCTTGAGGGCACCGGCGAGGCGCTCGTGCGTATCCGGCTCATCGAGGTCACGGAACCGGTGAGTATCGGCGATGCGGTCTACACCGCCGCGGACAAAGGCGTCCTTTCCCGACCGTTGTTGTACGGACATATCGTACGAGTGGCGCGGCCGGTCGGGGCAACTCACTGGGACCTTTGGATGCAGCCGGCCGTCGACCCTCAGCGCTTGCGGCGAGTAGCCGTGCTGACGACGGTGCTCAGTGCCTCGCGGCTGGCCTCGGAAGGAGACAACACGGAGAATCGACGCTAAGGGGTGACACCGGACGACAAAATGCGAATCCCTATCTTGTTCCTCGCGACCTATCTCGCTGCGGTCCTGCAGATTTCGCTCGCCGATGTTGTGTCGGTGGGCCACGTCGGGCCCGACCTGCTGGCAATGGTGGCGATGGTCTGGACCTTGCAGCGGCCAAGCCCGTGTGGATTTCTCATTGCCGGTTTGATCGGGTTGCTCGGCGATTTGATTGCGTCCGGCCATCCAGGGCTTGGGATGGCCGTGTATCTGTTGGCCGGGTACGGTGCCGCCCGATGGGCCCGGTGGACCCCGAACCACGTTGCCTGGCGGGTATGTGCGGTCTGGCTTGCCACCAGCCAAGTCGCCGTACTCACGCCGGCCGCCGGCCCTGGGCGAAACGGAGATTCCCGTCGCGACGCTGTTGGTTCGCGGGCTCGCGGTCGGCGTCTACACGGCGGGCTTGGCGGTGCCTGCTGTTGGTTCTTAAGTGGCTTGGCGAGTCGTTCGTGTCCGACGATTCGACAGGCCGTCTGCGAGGCTTCAGTTCGCCATGCCGCGATCGCTCTGGCATCTTCTGCTTCAGTTCCGCAGCCGCGGGCTCGCCGGTTTCGGATCCCCGGAGGCGGTTGCGGCTGATGCCCTGGTGTTTCGTCGCATTGTTGCTGGTTGTTTTCGGACGCGTCGTCCAAATCGAATGGAGCCAGGGCGCGTCGTTTCGCCGCGAGGCGGCACAACCGATCCAGCGGCGTGAAAGCATCCCCGGGATCCGCGGAAGGATCCTGGCTCGCGATGGATCGATTCTGGCCTACGACCGCGAAGTCCTTGCGCTGGCGGTCCATTACCGGCATCTCGAGGAGCCTCCCGATCCGGCGTGGCTCCGCAGCGTTGCCCGATCTCGGCTCTCCGGTCGCGACCGCAAGGATCCCGACCGCCTTGCCGCCGAGATCGAGCGGGTCCGCATCGAGCGAGTGGAACGCTCGCGCCGGCTGGCAGCGCTCTGCCAAGTATCCGCAGACCAGTGGCGCCGCCGTGCCGCGGCGATCCAAGCCAGGGTGGAACAGATTTCGGAGCACGTCAACCGCCGCCGTGGGCGAGAACGCATCGACGACGGCGCCGATCCCGCTCGACCGACTGCGGGCTCCACTGCCCTGCTTCGTCGGCTCCGGGACTGGATAAACGATTTCCTTGACGAGGCGTCCAACCCATCGCCGGAACGAATCACGGTGGCCGAGGAGCTCGATTACCACGTGATCGTCGAGGACGTGCCGATGGACGTGGCTGCCCGCGTGGAATCGCATCCCGACGAATACGCAGGCGTCCGGATTGTCCAGCGGCGCCGGCGAGCGTACCCGGCCGGACCGCTGGCCTCGCACGTTCTGGGCTACCTCGGCGCCATCCAGCCCGAAGAGAGCTCCCAACCGAAGTTTGCCGACCGCCATCCCGACGACCGGGTCGGACGCACGGGCCTGGAATGCCGGTATGACGAACTGCTGCACGGCGAACGGGGAACGCTGGTCAAAGCCATGGACCGTAGCGGGCAGATCCTCCGATCCTATCGCAAGACCGAACCGGGGGTCGGACGCGACCTCGTGCTCACGATCGATCCCCGTTTGCAGCGAACGGCCGAGATGCTGCTCGACGACGCGCTCACGCGTCGGGCCATCCAGGTCCCCGAGGCGACCCCGGCCGGCGGGGCGGCGGTTGTCATGGATGTTCGCAGCGGAGCGGTGCTGGCTGCGGCGTCTGCTCCACGGTTCGATCCGAGCTTGTTTGCGGCCGGAGCCGACGATTCGGTTCGTTCACTGTTGACCGCCCCGTCCCATCCGCTGATCGATCGCGCCGCTGCGATGGCCATTCCGCCCGGTTCCGTATTCAAGGTAGTCACTGCCGCAGCACTGGTCGAATCGGGCGCCGTGGAACCCCACGAGCCACTTTTCTGCCAGGGATATCTGCATCGTCCGGACCGCTGGAGGTGCGCGCTGTATCGACGCGAGGGGATCGGCCACGGCGACGTTGCACTTGCCGATGCGTTGGCCGTGAGCTGCAATGTCTATTTCTTCCACCACGCGGCACACCTCGGACCGCGCGCCCTGATCGACTGGGCGATGCGTTTCGGATTCGGCCGCCCAACCGGCGTCGACCTGCCGCAGGAGTCCGCCGGAGTCTTGCCCACCCCGCTGTCGATTCGGGACCTGGAGGCACACGGCTGGCACACGGGCGACACGATGGCTCTGGCAATCGGTCAGGGATCGCTTCAGGCAACGCCGCTTCAGGTCGCCCGGATGATCGCCGCGGTTGCCAACGGCGGCATGCTTGTCACTCCTCACCTGGTCGGCGGTCTGGGACTGCGGGAACTGAGCGGCGGCCGAACGACGGCCGATCTGGCGAGCGAGGAAGACCCGATCCGAGTCCCGAGGCCGCAACCAATGGCCGGGCTGACGCCGTCGACCCTGGCGACGATCCGCGAGGGGCTTCGCCGGGTCGTGGCGGACAGCGACGGCACGGCCCACGGCGCCATGTGGATGGAATCGATCACAGTCGCGGGGAAGACTGGCACTGCCGAAACGGAAAGCGGCGAGGGAGACCACGCCTGGTTCGCTGGCTATGTGCCCGCCGAAGCGCCGCGCGTCGCGTTGGTTGTTGCCCTCGAGCACGCCGGCAACGCGGAGCAATCGGCCGCTCCCATCGCCAGGCGCCTGGTAACCCGGTTGGACGAACTCGGACTGTGCAGATCGAGATCTTCCGACTAACTTTGCAGGCCGTAGCAGAATGGGAGCGGCTCCGAGCCAACCCGTCGCACAACGCGAAGCGGCTTAAGTTCCACGACTCAGCTTACCTGCCGGGCCGGCTTCGTCGTCATTCGTCGGAGAGGACCTCTCGGATCTTCATTCCCTCCGCCGGCGGCAGGCTGACGGGCATGACAAACCCCAGGTGCGGCAATCCGTAGCTGTTTCCCTCCTTGCCGGTGTGAGGAGGAATCGCGACTTCGCCCGCCTCAAACCGGCGGTGGTAGACGGCGTCGGTTCCGAGCTCCCAGGGGACGACAATCTCGGTCTTGGTCCATTCGGCCGGCGGTTGGTATCCGCCTCGGCCGTGTACGGCGATCCAGACATCGACCGGCGCGTTCACCGTGAAGCGATAGCCGGCGCCCGGTTGCAAAGAATCGCCTCGACGAGGGATGGTTCGAATCGCCTCGCGAAGCGGTTCGGGCGCGGCGACCATCGGAAAGCGCCCGGCTACGCGGTTCAGCGCATCGCCCGGGGCGTGGATCACGATCCGCGATCGGCGCACGTTTTCGACGCTTGCGGTCACCTCGTTGTCCGGGGCGGGGCGGACCAGCGCCACCAACTCGTCGAGGTGGTCTTCGTAGACTCCGCGAGGAGTCGTGCCGTATCTTGCGACCAACGACGCCGCATAGCCCGTCGCTGCGCCCATCTGGCCGCACGTATTCATTACCCGCGGCCCGCCGAGCCCGGCGTGCGAGCAACTGAAGCAACGGCCCGCCATCATCAGGTTGCCGATGTTCTTCGAGTAGAGGCAGCGGAACGGAATGTAGTACTGCGGCACTCTCTTGAACAGCGCGGTGGAAAGGAAATCGTACGGATAGTCCGGATCCTTGTAGTCTCGCTGAAAATGGAGGTCGACGTCGCGAGTTTCGGTGACCACCGCGTCGGGAAAAGTCCGGCCTTCCTCCATGTCTTCGAGCGTGTAAATGTAATCGCCCATCAGCCGCCGGCTTTCGCGCTTGCCGCTCAGGTAGCCGACGAATTTCAACTCGTGGGTCGCGTACTCCGACTTCTTCTTGGCGTTGGCGAACGTGCCGTAGATCGCACGCAGCACGTGGTCGCGGATATGCTCTGCGTCGTCGATCATGTCCAGTTCGTTGCTGGAATACTCCCAAAACCACTCTCCCTTGGCGGCGGCATGGTCCTTCGCCACCTCTGCCGCCCACGGCACCTCGGGAAACGCGGCGGGCGCACTCGTCGCATCGGAATTCCACAACAACGACACGCCCATCACCCGCTTGTCGGGCTTCTCGGGCGACCACAGATCGCCGTGTTGTTCCCAACCCTCGCCAAATTCGTTCCGCGATTCCCGGCCGTAGCGGTGCTCCGCGCCCGCCCAGTAACCGATCCAACCGTCGCCCGTGCAGTCGATGAAGGTGGGGGCTTCGAACGCGAGCACCTCGCCCGTTTCCGTGTGACGGGCGTGGACTTGCGCGATCCGATTGCCCTGCATCCGCACGCCGTAGGCTCGCCAGCGAAGGTACTGCTTGATCGAGGTCATCGCGTCCATGGTCCGATGGCGCTTGATGTCGTCCTCCAGCGCCAGTTCGGACCCGTTCGGCCAGTGCTCCGAGTTGATCTGGCTCAGAAGCCGTTGGGCGTACCCCGTAATGCCGATGGTATGAACGCGGATTTCGCCGCTTCCGTTTCCGCCGAGAACCGGCCGATCGTGCACCAACGCAACCCGAAGTCCCTGTTCCGCGGCGGCCAGCGAGGCCGCGCACCCGGCGATTCCCCCGCCGACGACCACCACCTCGAACTTGCCTGCCGAGGGCGGCGTCTGGGGAATTCCGTGGAGACGGTTTCGCCAGGTGCGGAGCGATTGAAGATCGGCAGGCGGCCGGTCGCCCGAATCGGCCGTCATGTAGATGGCGTCGCACCGTCCGTCGAACCCGGTCAGATCCTCGAGTTCCAGCCGCGCAGCCCCGGCCGGCAGGTCAATCGTCCCCCCGTCCTGCCACTGCCATCCCTCCAGGGTTCCGAATTCGGGCTGCAGCCGCCGTCCGTTCAGCAGAACATGAAAACGTCCCGGGGCCTTCCAGTCTCCGGGCACCCAGTTCTTGGTGCGCACCCAGACCCGGTAAGCGCCGGCCGTGGGCACGTCCACCGTCGTCGTCGCGTTGGCAACCGGCTTGCCGAGGCCGTGCGCAAGAAGGTACGGCGAACCCATCTGTTCGACGAACTGCTGGTCGACGGACCAGCCGCCCTTATCCACAAAGGCCTCGGCTTCAATCAGGATTCCGGCCCCGGCGGTGGCCGTCAGCCCCGTAGCTACCAGCCACGCGGCGGCGCAGATCATTTTGTTCATAACACTCGTCTTTCTGGATTCGATTCGGATGGCGTAATTGGCAAGGAATGCGTCTGTTTTCACGCATCCTTGATTGTAGTCCGTAGAGCGATGGCAGTCGAGAAGCCGAGGCAAATCCTCCCATCCAAAGGTGTTGCTTGACAACACCCTTCCCATCGCCCAAGATCGCTGTTGCCGTGCGCGGCGCACAACCACAGTCATCCCGTCGTCAGGTGCGATTTGCTCGCTTGTGGCTGTGGTCTTCTTCCAGGAGGTGATCGATGACAAGGCATGGCAATCGGGACCGGCACCATTGGGATACGGCGATCCGGAAGTTGAGACACGCGTGAGTTTCGGGCAAGACCCGCGGCAGAAACGCATCACGATGTACTTCCGCCATCGCTTCCGGTCCGGCACGGCTGACGACTGCCGACAACTCGTCTTCCGCATCCGTAGCGACGATGGCATAGTGATCCATCTCAATAGCAAGGAGGTCATTCGTAACAACCTGCCCGCTGGCGAAACGGCCGGACATGCCACCGCCATGAATGCGCTCAACGACCTGGATGAGAGGCTGTATCGTCGCTTCCAGGTTTCGGGGGGTCCGGGGAGGAGTCGCCACGCAGCGAAACCAGGCACCTCACGCCTGGAACGAACTCTACTTGGACGACGGAACCCGCCTCATCGTCGATGGGATGACGTTGCCTGAAAGGCGACATTGTTCGTGGACGAGTCCTAATCGAGCAGGATCCGCAGCATCCGGCGGAGCGGCTCGGCCGCGCCCCACAGAAGCTGATCGCCGACCGTGAATCCCGTGAGGTACTCGGGCCCGAGCTTCATTTTTCGCAGTCGCCCAATCGGCGTCAGCAATGTCCCGCTCACCGCGGCCGGAGTCAGTTGCGTCAGGGTCGACTCCTTGTCGTTCGGGACGACCTTGGCCCAGCGGTGGTCGGCGGCGATCGACTGCTCGATCTCCGCCATCGGAACGTCCTTCTTGAGCTTAATGGTCAGGCCCTGCGAGTGGCACCGCATCGCGCCGACGCGCACGCAGATGCCGTCCACCGGAATCGGCGGCTTGCAGCCAAGAATCTTGTTGGCCTCCACCATTCCCTTCCACTCCTCGCGAGTCTGCCCGTCCGCGACCGGTTTGTCGATCCACGGGATCAGACTGGCCGCCAGCGGCGCGCCGAAATTCTCCACGGGGAAGCCGGCGTCGCGAATGGTCGCCGTGACGTTTCGATCCAGATCGAGAATGGCCGACGCAGGATTCCTCAGCTCATCGCCGACCTTTCCGGTAATCACCGCCATCTGCTCGACCAGCTCGCGCATATTCTTGGCGCCGGCCCCCGAGGCGGCCTGGTAGGTCATGGCGCTGACCCACTGCACGAGATTTGCGCGAAACAGGCCGGAGATCGCCATCAGCATCAGGCTGACGGTGCAATTTCCGCCCACGTATGTCTTGATGCCACCCTTGAGGCCGTTGCGGATGACGTCGAGATTGACCGGATCGAGGATGATGATGCTGTCGTCGGCCATACGGAGCGTGGAGGCGGCGTCGATCCAGTAGCCGTTCCAGCCGGTTCCGCGGAGCTTGGCGTAGACGGCCGCCGTATAATCGCCCCCCTGGGTGGTGAGAATGCAGTCCAGCTTCTTCAGTTCGTCGATCGACTCCGCCGGCAGCAGTTTCGAACCGTCCGGGCCTTCCTGCCCGACCTGCGACGTCGAGAAGTAAACCGGTTCGAAGTGTGCGAAATCGTCTTCCGCGGTCATGCGTTCCATCAGTACGGAACCGACCATGCCGCGCCACCCAACGATGCCCACGCGCATCATAACCAACCAATCTCCAATGAGGGGGTTCCGGCAAGCGGCGATTTGCCGCCGCAGAGAATCACAAGCTGGCCCGTGCCGATTCGGATCCACTCCGCACGCTATGTATGTTACCAAACCGCCACGTCGATTTCTAGTCGGCGTTTTTGCCGGGGGATAACCACAGCCCAGATCTGGCGCTGTGTGCGGACGGCGCGTGCCGCGTCGCCGTTGAAAATCGTTGCTCTGTTTTGGCTGACCGCAGTATCAATCGACAACGCGGCTGGCGAGCTCTCGGCAAAGCTTATCAAACGACGGGGAACGAGTTCTGGCCATACTCATATCCATTCTGGCGGTCATTCTGGGCTGATGCCTTGTCTCGCTGTAGCGAGGCTCTTTGAAGTGCCGCTGAATCCAGCCCTTTCCGCAGCGCATTGCTTCTGGCGCGTCGGGAAGCCGATCTCCCTTGGAGAACTCCAGGAACTCCCCTAAAGATTCGGCCGCGGCGACAAACCAGGTTTCATACTCCACATTCGCCAGAACACAAGCTGTATCGGCGATTGCGGCATACTCCCGGAGATGATCCTGTAATTGCGGCGCTAAGATGCAAGGCAAGTCCTCGTCTGCATCGATCAAAATCAGGACAAGTTTCCGCGTATCAGCGGTGCGAATCTCCCGCAATTTGGACCCTGCCAGCCGGACGGCCCGGAGCAACTCATCCTTACGGACAATGAGATGCCTTTTCCTGCGAATGGGGTGAAGCACTTCGATATACTCACCTCCGAGCAGTTCGAACCAGATTCTCTCCAGCAGCAGTCGAACCGCCTCCACCTCCCCGTGACCCTCGACGATAGGAGCTATGCATATCCGACGCATTACTCCTCCTCGGATTCCGAGAACAGCTCCATCTGCTGTTGACGATCCAGGTGTGCTGGATCGATCTGAAGCTGGTCCATCCGCAGGAGTTCTCCAGCTGAGAAAAGGTGCTGCCGCAGGGCTTCCCAACTCGCTTTGTCGACCGGTCCCACTTCGGAATTGCCTTGGCTCGCCTGAACTGCCAGCAATGTATCGAATTCCGGATCCAGTTCATCGAGCAAGTCCGGACTATGGCTCGTGATAATAACTTGTGTGTGGCAGACGGCGTCCCGAAGCGCGTCCATTAACGTCCCTGCTGCCGCCGGATGGAGCGCCGTCTCCGGCTCTTCGATTCCCACCAGCCGGACCGTGTTCTTCCGATCGGCAAGTTGCATCACCGCGACCAGGGTTCCCAACGCGCGGAGCGTCCCGTCGGACATGCTCGCGGCGTAGAACCCCCAGGGATACTTCGACCCCGCCACTTCCTGCCGAAACTGCAGCGTTTCCCTGGGGCCAAGGCCGACTCGGTGAACGTCAACGATCCCGGGAGCGATTCGTTCGAGGTATTCATTGATACGCTTGCGGAGTACGGGCTCATCACTCTCCAGGCGGCCGACAACACTGGCAATGTTCACGCCGTCCCGCTGAAGAAGCTCACCGGCGTCCGGACTCTGCAACTCTTTCATGGCTGCCGGGTTGAGATTGTAGAATCCCATGGCAAGCAGTGCGTCGTACACGGGGCGAAACTCGGAGCGTCCTGCCGCGTTGACCAGGAAAAGACGATCTCGCGTTGCCGGCGGCATGTCTTTGACCGTTGAATCGGCAACCTCCCCTTGTCGAACCTGGTAGCTTGCAGCAGTCCGGTTGTTTGCAGCGATGACCTTCAACTGCTCCCGCTTGACAGTAAACCCGCCCCCGGACTGCGACCCGATCTCGAAGCCAAATGTCGCCGTGCTCCAATCAGAGAGTTGCAGATCGAGTTGAATCGCGAAGTTGCGAGGATGGCCGGTGCTGCGCCGCCGCACTTCATCGACCCCGCCGCGTGACTTGATCGCGTGATCGAGAGAGGTTTCAAGGCCTTCTTTGACAAACCGGATTGCGTCAAGAATGTTGCTCTTCCCTGCACCGTTCCTACCTACGAGAATCGTGAGAGAGCCCAATTCGACATCGCACTTGTCGACACTTTTGTAGTTGCGGATTCTCACGCGACTCAGGAATCGGCTGCGCGTGCAGGAGCCAACCTCATCCCTCGACTGCGAAGATATTGTCATGCCTGCTCCTGCGTAGTCTTCCGGCTTTCCGGAATCGCTGCTCCACTCGCTCGCCTGCTGCGGAGTCTTGTCACCTGTCCCGGTACAAAAAGCACCAACGCTGGACAAATTGACCTGTAATAGGCGGCTTGATTTCCCACACACGCTGAGTCTAATGCGAGAGGAATTGCGTGGTCAAGGGGTTACGGGCGAGGCGGCAGGTCCGCGGCAACTATAGGCTCCCAGGGCATTTCCCAGCACGTTCCATTGTATTCTCCACCCCTACGAGTTAGAATCAACCCCAGCCGATCACTCTAAGTTTGGGGGAGCGATCCATGGCTCGCTTGTGTCGCGACGTGACGGGAAGCGAAGTCGCCGTTCTCGGCCTGGATTGGGCCGGCGAGTCCATGGCCAATTGTCGAGCGGAGGACGCCCTCCGCGTCCAATGTGCTGTGGCACACCACGTGGCGGCTCGAACGCTCTCCCCCTGGCTGAATCGGACGCGAGCGCGCACACGAATGCCCAGCCCAAGCGGCTTCACTCTGGTGGAGTTGCTGACGGTGATCACGATCATCTCCATGCTGCTGAGCCTGCTCCTGCCGGCCGTCATGTCGGCTCGGGGTGCGGCGCGGCGAGCCCAGTGCCAGAACAACCTGCACAACGTCAGCCTGGCTATCGTTTCCGACACGGAAGCGAAGAGACGCTTTCCCGCGTCGGGCTATTTCAGTGTTACCGGGAGTCGGCGCTATCATGATTGGGTCGTCAGCCTGTTGCCCTGGCTGGATCGCAACGACATTGCCGAGCGAGGGGACCTTCTACGGCACGCCGGACGGGCTGTTCCTTTCTGCACAGTGCGGCGCCGATAGCTTTGGCGAAGGCATGCTGCTGCTCGATGCGTCGGTTACCGGACCGGTCGAGGGGCCGGTTTGGGTCACGGCTCAGAAAGACGTGGCCTTCTACTGCTCGCCCGGCCGGGAGGGAAAACTCGGCGCCGTGAGGCGGCTCTGGATGGTCCGGTTTTAGGAAAAAGTCCTGATTCCGCACGCGGTTGCTTGAGCAGGATTGGCCCAGCAACTACAATAACCAATTCGGACGCCGGGCGGCGTAGCCGGGTAACGGTCAACCGCGAAATGTCGATCAAGAAGGACTTTCAACCCATGTCAGATTCTCGCCAAACAACACGTCGTCAGTTTCTACAGGGTGTGGCCGCCGCGGGAGCCGCAAGCATCATGCTCCCCTCGACCAACCGGATCCTCGGCTACCAGTCGCCGAACGACCGCCCGGTCTTCGCAACGATCGGCCTTCGGAATCAAGGCTGGGCCATCACTCAGAAAACGTTTGGTTATGCCGATTTCGCAGCGCTCGCCGACGTCGACTCGAACGTGCTGGGGACCTACGTCGAAAAGACGCAGCAGAAACAAGGCAAGAAGCCCGATGCCTACAAAGACTATCGCAAAATCCTCGAGCGCAAGGACATCGACGCGGTTATGGTTGCCACGCCCGACCATTGGCACACGAAGATCGTGATCGAGGCGATGGTTGCAGGAAAAGACGTCTACTGCGAAAAACCGCTCACGCTGACCATCAACGAAGGGAAGTTGATCGAGAAGGCCGTCAAGGAAACAGGCCGTGTGTTCCAGGTTGGCACGATGCAGCGCACCGAATGCGGTCGTCGCTTCTTGCAGGCGATTGCCCTGGTGCGGCATGGCCGCATCGGCACCGTGAACAAGGTCACCTGCGGGATCGGCGGGATGCCTGCTTCGCCGGTCATTCCCGTGGCTCCCGTTCCCGAAGGACTCGATTGGGAATTCTGGCTCGGGCCGGCAGAGAAAGTCCCTTACCGGGCGCTGCCCGAGATGCGAGAAGGCTACGGCGGCGGGGTGCCGCTCTACAGCAACGCCCATTACTCTTTCCGAAACTGGCACGAATACTCAGGGGGAAAACTCACGGACTGGGGCGCGCATCACGTCGACATCGCATGCTGGGCGATCGGCGCCGACGCGACGGGGCCGAGCAAAGTAACGCCGGTGGAATACACCCTGGCATGCGAGTACAAGGATGGGTATCCCGTGGTCCACGATCGGTATAACGTTGCCACCGAGTTCGCCATCCGTGCCGACATGCCCGACAACGTGGAGATGATCATTACCAGCGACGGCGACAACGGCATTCTCTTCGAGGGGTCGGAAGGGCGGTTCTTCGTCAACCGCAGCCGGATCTCCGGGAAGCCTGTCGAGGACCTCAAGGACAATCCCCTGCCGGATGGGGCGATCGAGGAGGTTTATGACGGCAAGATCAGCGAGAACCACAGCGCAAACTTCATCGAGTCGATGAAGTCTCGGAAGCAACCGATCTCCGACGTCTGGTCGCACAACCGCATGCTCGAAATCTGCCACCTTGCAAACATCGCTATGCGTCTGGGCCGCGAACTGAAATGGGATCCGGCCCGGCGCGAAATCGTCGGCGATGCCGAGGGGAACTCGTTCCTTGCACGGGAAAGCCGCAAGGGGTACGAGATCGAAGCGTAGGGTTCGCTTCGAATCCCACCGCCGGCACCTGCCGGGGATGCGGACTACCAGGGGAACGGTTACGCCCGGTTGCCGAACGCTTTGCGATACTGCTTGAGTGTTTTTCCGGTGGTTTGCCGAAACACACGCATCAGGTACTCGGGATAGCGGAAGCCGGACGCCTTGCTGATCTGCTTGATCGGAAGGTCCGTTGACGCGAGGAGCTCTCGGGCGCGGTTCAGCCGGACTTGCTGGATTTCCTGGTGCACGGTGCGGCCGAGGATCTGTTTGACGCGCGGCTCCAGGGCGCTCCGCGATCGGCAGACGTGGCGGCAGACGGCCCGCACGTCGATTCCGTCGCATGCGTGCTCGCGGATGAAAAGAATCGCCTTGGCAACCAACGGATCGTCGGTGACCAGTACGTCCGTCGATCTCCGCGCGACGATTTGCCGCGGAGCGACCAGATACTCGCGATGCTGGTCACGCTCGCCCTCCATCATCCGGCTTAGCAGTTCCGCGGCCTCGTAGCCGATCCGCCGCGGGTCCAAGTGAACGCTGGTGAGCTCGGGCAGGGAAAGATCGCACAGGCATTCGTCGTTGCCGACCCCGGCGACCGCAACCTGGTCGGGCACACGGAGCGAGGCGCGGCGGCAGGCATCGAGCACGCGGAGCCCCACGTCGTCGTTGCAGGCCATGACAGCGACCGGAAGGGGCAGGGTCGCCAGCCAGCGGCGAAGCTCCTTGCACTGTTTGTTCCAGCGATCGCCGGCCTGCGCGTCATCGAGGTGGATTTCATAGCAAGGGGCTCCGCGCGAACACACCAATT
This sequence comes from Thermoguttaceae bacterium, assembly GCA_040768665.1. GTDB lineage: Bacteria > Planctomycetota > Planctomycetia > Pirellulales > Thermoguttaceae > JABWBD01. Next base: position 76,686 of record JAXGMN010000019.1, on the reverse strand, counting down.
CGCGAAACCGTTCGGCCCGGGCATCCATCGCGCCATGCAACCCACGTGGTTCCCCGACGAAGGCGAAATGGACGAAACCACGCTCGCAGAAATGCTCCCAGATCAGCCGGCACACGGCCGCATCGTCGGGACCCACCCACGGGACGCCTTGCACAGGGATCCGCCGGCGTAGATCGACGACGGGCAGCTTTTTGCGGCGCAGCGTGCCGGCCATCCGCCGATCGTTGACGCGGGCAAGAATGCCGTCGCCGTGCCACGAGTTGAGCCAGGCCGGCGGGGGATCCTCCAGCCCGCGCGGCGTGAACTCGACGAGCCAGTTCTGGTGCTCGCGATTGTATTGGGCGATCCCGCGAATCACCTCGCGGGCATACGCACGAGACGACTCGATCAGCAAAGCAACCCGACGCTGTTGGCGCTGCCGTGACGGACGAGGCACTTGCGGTCTCCGTTGAACCCCCGAACTGCCCGGCGCGAAGGGCGCCGAGGCTGTCTTGGAAATGTATAGCAATTATGACAAATATTATAGTTCGACCCGGTGGGATCCGCCACGTCGAACGGGTATGATAGGAGGCGATGGAACCGCCGGAACCCGGGGCCGGCGGCCCGAGCCGCTCGCAATCACCCCCGGCGCGCGAACACGATGGTTGCCTGACATGAGTCATAAGATGGATACCGACCGCCTGCAAATGCTCCGCGACACCGTCGAGCCGGTGAGCTTCTCGCGGCCGGAGGAAGAGATTATCCGCCGATACGAGCGACTGTATACGGGGGCCGTCAACGACGTGTTGCGGGAGATGTGCCTCGTCGAGCAGGCGCTGCCTCCGGAGATCGTGCCTTTGCGCGACGAGATGGTTGTGGCCGGCTTCGCCTTCACGATCCGCTCGGCCGCCGATCCAACACTGGGCGGCGAGCTCGAACTGCGGGTAAAAATGCTCGATGAGCTGCGCCCGAACATGGTCTGCGTCTGGAACGCCAACGGGCTGGATCGCGCGTCGCACTGGGGCGGCGTCATGACGCGGGCGTCGAAGAAGCGGGGCGTCCGCGGGGCGATTATCGACGGCGGGATTCGCGACACCAAGGATATTCTCGACCAGGAGTTTCCGATCTGGTACCGCTACCGGACCTCGAACGGCGCCCTGTCGCGATGCAAGATCACACACTACCAGGTGCCGGTGGCGATCGAAGGCGTCATCCTGAAACCGGGCGACCTGATCCTGGCCGATATCGACGGTGCGCTGGTCGTGCCCCGCAAGATCGTCGAAGCGGTGCTCGAGCGCGCCGAGACGATCGAACGAAACGAGGGGGAGATCAAAGAATGGGTCGACGCCGGATTGCCTGCTGAAGCGATTCACGAGCGTGGCGGGTATTTTTAGGTTGCGTTGTCGACCGGCTCGAAGACATGGAAATCCTGAACAGGAGGTAACAAAGAGAACGGAGAAAGACCTTTTTGCTTCGTCCGTTGGCTGCTGTTCAGCCTGCCATATAAGGGCCACCCCTGAGGCTTCGGGGCACGGGCTCGCGCAATCAAGAGGAAGAACACATGTCTCCACTTTCGCAGCCTCACGCATCGGGAACCGAATTTTCCGAGGACCGGGGAACGAACGCGTCGACTGACGCGGAGGAGCGGTCTGGCCGGCGAATGATACCCTACAAGTGGGAACTGCTCGGGCTGCTCTGGATCGCATTCTTCCTCCACCAGGCGGATCGGCAGATCTACGGCAACCTGATCCCGCTCATCCAGAAGGACCTGCGGCTTTCCGACGACAGCCTGGCCCTGGTCGCCTCGATCTTCACGTGGGTTTACGGGGCGATGGTGCCGTTGGGCGGCTACATCGGCGACCTCGTGCGGCGAAAGTGGATTATCGTCGTCATGCTGCTCGTCTGGAGCGCCGGCACGCTGCTTACCGGCATCAGTACGGGGATCCTCGGACTGATTCTCTTCCGAGGCATTGCGTCCGGATTCGGCGAAGCGTTTTACGCCCCTTCGGCCAACTCGTTGATCACACAGTGGCACGACAAGACCCGCGCATTGGCCATGTCGCTGCATCAGACGGCGCTGTATACGGGCATTGTCGCCAGTTTCGCCGCCGGGTACGTGGGCGAGGTGTTCGGCTGGCGAACCGCGTTCTACCTGTTTGGCGGGTTCGGTCTGGCTTGGGCGTTGGTTCTCGTCTGGCGAATGGACGACACGCCGCAACCCCGGCGCAGCGGGTCGCATTCGACCGCCTCCCAGCGGCCCCAGTTGAGCGAGGTTCTTCGCGAGGTCTTCCTCAAGCCGACGGTCCTCATGCTTTCCGTGGCATTCGCGGGAATGGTCTTCTGCCAGATCGGATATCTCACCTGGATGCCGACGCTGTTGCACCGCAAGTTCGGCCTCTCGATTACCTACGCGGGCCTGGCGTCGCTGTCGTTCCACCATGCCCTGGCCTTCGTCGGCGTGGTGGTCGGCGGACGGATCTCCGACTCCCTTGCCCGTCGCCGGCCGCGGGCCCGGATGAATTTCGAATACACCGGCCTGATCCTCGCCGCTCCGTTCATCTTCCTGATGGGGGCCACCGATCAGCTTTGGCTCTGCTGCGCGGCGTTGGCCGTATTCGGTCTTTTTCGCGGCATCTACGACTCGAACCTCTTTGCCGCGCCCTTTGAAGTCATTCCATCCAGGCTCCGTTCGAGCGCGCTGGGGATCATCCTGTCGTTCGGCTTCCTGACCGGCGCGTTCTCGCCGCTGGTGCTGTCGCGGCTCTCCAGGACTCTGGGACTGGACGGCGCGATCGCCTCACTTTCGCTCGTTCATCTGACAGCCGGCCTGATCGTGGTGATTGCCACCTATACGACATTTTCACGAGACTACGCCCGCAACCAACTCTCTGCGGAGACCTCCTGATGGCAAATCTGTCTGGCAAGCTCACCCTCGTCACGGGCGCCGGACGGGGCATTGGAAGGGCGACCGCGCTGGATCTGGCCCGTGCCGGCGCCGATGTCGTTGTCAATTACAGCCGCAGCCGCGAGCAGGCGGAAGAGGTTGCCCGCCAGATCAAGGCGATGGGACGCCGGGCTGCTGCGATCCAGGCTGACGTGGCCTTGAAAGCCGACATCGATCGGATGTTCGATTCTGTCGAAGCCGAGTTCGGCGCCGTCCAGATCCTGGTCAACAATGCCGGAATCGAGCCGCGGGCGGATGTCTGCGATTTCGACGAGGCAACCTATGATGCCGCGATGGCCATCAACCTCAAAGGGGCCTTTTTCTGCGCGCAGCGGGCGTTGCGGAAGATGCGCGACGCGGGCTGGGGGCGGGTGATCAATATCTCGTCGCTCCACGAGCTTACGCCGACCGGGTTTTCGGCCGTGTACGGCATGACCAAAGGCGGCATGGCCCTGATGATGCGCGAAATGGCCAAGACCTACAGCCGCTACGGCATCACGATCAACAACGTCTGCCCCGGCGCAACGCGGACGGACATCAACCGCGAGGTCCTGGCCGATCCGGCGTACGAGGCGAAGGTGATCGAAAAAATCCCCGCGGGATTCATCGCCGAACCGGAAGATATCGCCCCGACGGTCACATTCCTGGCATCCGACGCGGCGCGATACATTACCGGGGCGTCGATCTTCATCGATGGAGGATTGTGGCTCTGAAAGCCACGACACGCACTACACACGAGACCCCGAAGGAGAAACGCATGAGCACGCGAATCAGCTTTCTTGCGGCGGCCACCCTGCTTGCCGCGCTGACTTCCGCCAAGGCCGGGCTGCCCGAGGACTATCTCCGGCGCTGGGACGACAGGGCCGTTCAGAAGCGAATCGAGGACGGCATCGAGCGAAATCGCAAGAGCGACGCGATCCTTGCGGTCACCGACGCTGCGGGCAAACCGCTCGGCGGAGCGGACGTGAACGTTACGCAAAATTCCCACGACTTTCTCTTCGGCTGCAACATGTTCGTCCTGGGACAGATGAAAGAGAAGGAGGCGGCCTACGAAAAAGCCTTCCTGAAACTGTTCAATTTCGCCACCGTCGCCTTCTACTGGGACGATCTCGAACCGGAACCGGGAAAGCTGCGATTCACCGAGGGAAGTCCTTACATCTGGCGCCGCCCGCCGCCGGACCGGGCCGTCGCGTTCGCCAAGAAGCACGCCTTGACGCTCAAGGGACATCCGCTCGTGTGGCACAGCCGGGCGCACAACCCCGAGTGGATCCCCAAAGATCCGGACGCGCTTCGCCAGCGATACCTCCAGCGTTTTCAGGAGATCGCCGACCGCTATGCCGAACATATCCCGATCTGGGACGGCGTGAATGAATCGCTCGTCTGCAGCCCAGACTTCCCGCTGTTTTCGAAGGAGAATCGGGATCATCCACCGTACGTTCCCTGGGCATTCACCGAGCAGCAGAAGCGATTCCGGCCGGACAATCTGCTGATGATCAACGACGTGACCACGTTCAACTGGCCCGCGAACGAAACGAACCGTTACTACCGGCAATGCACCAAGCTGCTCGATGACGGAGTGGGCATCGAGGGGATCGGTTTCCAGTTCCACTTTTTCAGCCGCAAATCGCTCGACGGCTACACCGGCAGCGACCGTTGCGACCCGAATACTTTGCTCGACACGTACGAGATGTTCGCCAAGTTCGGCCTGCCGCTCTGGATCACGGAGATCACGATCGGATCGGCCGGCGACGATGGCGAGGCCGTGCAAGAGCGTGTGGTCCGCGATATCTACCGCCTCTGGTTCTCCGCGCCGCAGATGGCCGGCATCACCTGGTGGAACCTCGGCGACGGGACGGCTCACGGCAATGAAGGCGTTGCCGGCGGGGGGCTGGCCGACGAAGATTTCAGGCCCAAACCGGCGTACAAGGCGCTGGATCAACTGATTAATCACGAGTGGAAAACGAAAATCGAGCGCAAGTCGGACTCGGACGGCAAGGTGCAGTTCCGCGGTTTCCATGGCAAGTACACGGTCGAGGTCACAATCGGCGACCGCACGCGGCAGTTCGAAATCGAACTGTCCAAGGACGCCCCGCCGCAGCACCGCCTGACCTGGAAGCCGTAGATCCTAAGCCGAAGGCATTTGTGTGTCTGCCAGCAGAAAGGAAACTCTCATGTCCATCAATCGCCGCTTGAGACTGTTTCTCTCGCATCTCGGGGGCTTGCGCGTGGTTTCGCTCCTGCTCCTTGGTGCGGCCGTTGCCACGCACTTCGCGCCGGCGCTGGCCGACGTTCCGGAGACCTACCGCAAGACATGGAGCGACGCGTCCACGCGAATCGACCAAGATATCGAGCGCTACCGCAAGGGAGAATGTACGCTCAAGATTGTCGGCGCGGATGGGCAGCCTTTGACAGAGGCCGCGGTGGAAGTCCAACAGAAGACGCACCAGTTCCTCTTCGGGTGCAATCTGTTCGTGCTCGGACAGCTCGACACGCCCGAGTTGAACCGCAAGTACGAGGAGGCCTTTGCACGGCTGTTCAACTTCGCCACGCTGCCGTTCTACTGGCGCGACCTCGAGCCCGAAGAGGGTAAGCCGCGGTTCACGGAGGGATCTCCCTATATCTGGCGTCGCCCACCGCCGGACCCGCTGGTCCGGTGGTGCAAGGCCCGCGGCATTGTGCCGAAAGGGCATGCCCTGATGTATGCGAAGAACAAGTTCATGCCCGACTGGACCGCCCGCGACAACGGCGAGTCGCTCCGGACGCAGGCACACAAGCACATGTCGGAGATCGCCGAGCGCTATGGACATGAGATCGCCGTCTGGGACGTGGTCAACGAGGAACTTCCGCGTTTGGCGCACCCCGCCGAGTGGCATGTCGTGCCGGACGACTACCTGGCCTGGTGTTTCGAGACGGCCGGGCGTCTGTTTCCCAAGGATGTCAAGCTCCTGATCAACGACGGCATCAACCAGGCTCACATTACCACGTCCGAATACGAGGAGAAGATCAAGGCCTTGCTCGACCGCGGACTCCGCGTGGAAGGAATCGGCATCCAGTTTCATACGAGCCGAGCCGCGATGTTCAAGGCGGAGCCGTATTCGCCGGACCATCTGGCGGGAGTCTACCAGCGGCTCGGGCGTCTCGGCCTGCCGTTGTACATCACCGAGATCACGATTCCCGGCATCGGTGAGGAAGGCCCGGCCGAGCAGGCCGCGATCGTGGCCGACCTGTACCGCCTCTGGTTCAGCACGCCGGACATGGCGGGCGTCACCTGGTGGAACCTCGCCGACGGAACCGCCTACGAAAACGAAAACAAGGCCCTGGGAGGGCTACTCGACAAGGACATGAACCCCAAGGCCGCCTACCAGGCATTGGACAGGCTGATCAATCATGACTGGAAGACGAAACTCACGGCCAGGACCGACACTGCAGGTACGGCCCGCTTCCGCGGCTTCTTCGGGGAGTATGTCGTCAGGGTTGTCGTCGGCGATCGGCGGCAGGAGTTTACAATAAACCTGTTACGCAATGGTCAGAATCAACATAGGCTTATCGTTGCGAAACCCTGATAAGAACGTATCCCAAAACCTCGCGAGGAGAAGGGGACAGGCACATTTTGCTCCGAAGACTCCACAAAATGAGCCAGTCCCCGACGGTTGTGGGATAGGCTCTAAGAACAAGGACAGACCTCTATGAAGATCGTCGACATGCGTGTCCGCACCGTGGCCATTCCCACCCAGGGCATGTTGCGTCACAACACCGGCGTTCACCCGGGCTACCTGATGCGAACCGTCCTCGAGCTCATCACCGACGAGGGCATCGTCGGCCTGGGCGAGGTCGGCGGCGGCGATCAGCGCGGCGCGTTGACAAAGCTCAAGCCGAGAATCGTCGGCATGAATCCCTTCGACCTGGAAGCGATCAAGCTGAAGGTGTTGCGCAGCATCTACTATCTTTCCAACTCGCGGCTCTACGGCGCAATCGAGATCGCCTGTCTCGACATCCAGGGCAAGGCGGCCGGCGTGCCCGTGTGCCAGCTTCTGGGCGGTAAGGTCCGCGACGCCGTGCCGATGATCGCCTATCTCTTCTGGCGCTACGATCGGCCCGGCGGCGGCGACGACGAAACCGCCGACGATATGGCCGATCTATGCGTCGAATTGCACGAGACCCTCGGTGTACGTGCGATGAAACTCAAGGCGGGCGTGATGGACCCGAGCGAAGAGGCCCGCGTCCTGGAGCTTTGCCGCCATCGGCTCGGCGACGCCTTCGGCCTGCGGATCGATCCGAACGGTACCTGGTCGGTACCGACGGCCGTGCGGATCGGGCAGCGCCTCGAACCCCTCGGCATCGAATACTTCGAAGACCCGTCGTGGGGACTGGAAGGGATGCGGGCGGTGCGGCAGCAGGTGCGGATCCCCTTGGCGACCAACATGTATCCGAACAAGTTCGACGACCTCGGCCCGGCCATCCGCATGGACGCCGTCGACGTCGTCCTGACCGATCTGCACTACTGGGAAGGGCCCCGCGGCGTGAAGGACCTGTGCGCCGTCTGCCGGACGTTCAACCTCGCCGTCGCCATGCACTCCGGGGCCGAGTTTGGGGTGGAACTGGCCGCCATGGTGCACACCGCGGCGACCATCCCCGCCATGCCATTTGCCGGCGACGCCCATTATCATTTCCTGGAGGATGACATCATCGTCGGCGGGAAGCTCTCCTACCGGGACGGCGCGATTGCGGTGCCCGAGGGCCCAGGGTTGGGCGTGGAACTCGACGAGGACAAGATGAACTACTACGAAAAATTCTTCGAGGAGAAGGGCGACTACTACGCCCGCTTCCACGAAGACCCGCGGCGTCCCCAGTGGTACCCGGTCCCGGGGCAAACTTAGGACGGGCCAATGAATAACTTCCCCTCTCCAACATCCGGAGGAAACCAATGACGATGCATCTCGGCTTGGCCACGCTCTTGGCACTGGGAGCCCTCTCGGCAGACAGTCAGCCTGTCCCGCTCAACCAGCAGCAGGCTCGTCGGTCGCCGGAGTGGATCACCCGCGGCGTGATGTACCAGATCCAGCCCCGCGCGTTCACCCCCGAAGGCACGCTCAAGGCGGCCACCGCGCGACTGCCGAAAGTGGCGGAACTGGGCGCCGACATTGTCTATCTCTGCCCCGTCTTCGTGTCCGACGACGACCCAAACCCGAAGTTCTGGAGCCCTCGCCAGAAGGCTTCTAAGACGGGGAATCCGAGGAACCCTTACCGGATGAAGGACTACTACCACGTCGATCCCGAATATGGAACCGACGATGATCTCAGGGCCTTCATCGCCGAGGCGCACCGCCTGGGAATGCGGGTCCTGCTCGACATGGTCTACCTGCACTGCGGGCCCAAGGCCGTTTTTCTCGAAGAGCACCCCGACTTCGTGCAACGCGATGAGCAGGGCAATATCGTTTACGCCGCCTGGAACTTTCCGAAACTGAACCACGCCAATTCCGAACTCCGCGAGTACCTGTGGCAGAACATGGAGTATTGGGTCCGCCAGTTCGACGCCGACGGGTTCCGCTGCGACGTTTCCGATGGGATTCCGCTGGATTTCTGGGAAACTGCGCGGGTGCGTCTGGAGAAGATCCGGCCCGATGTCGGCATGCTGGCCGAGGGGACCCGCGCGGCCGATCAGCTCAAGGCATTCGATCTCGATTACGGGTGGCGTTTCCCATGGGATGATGCTGCCGCATTCCGCAAGCGATGGGAGAAGATGCGCGACGAACGTCCCCGCGGAGGCGCGAAATTCATCCGGTTCATCGACAACCACGACGTCGCCAACGACGCGTGGGACAATCGCGTCGAGAATGCATGGGGAGCGCGCCGCGTTAACGCCGCGCTGGTCGCGATCTTCACTCTCGACGGCGTTCCCTTCCTTTACAACGGGCAGGAGGTTGCCGACACGGCGCGGCACAGCATTTTCGGGCGATTCCCGATCGATTGGGCCAACGGCGACGAACCGGCCGGCAAGGCGCGATTCGCGTTCTGCAAGCGTCTGTGCGCCCTGCGCCACGCCGAGCGGGCCCTTACCGATGGCGAAGTCGCCTGGCTTGACAACGACGCCCCCGCCGCGGTCCTTTCTTATCTCAGGCAGACGCCCGACGAACGAATCTTCTGCGTCGTGAATCTGTCGAACCAGACCAAGAGAATCCGCATCGACGTTCCTGATGGGTCCCAACCGGCTTTCAAGGTGCTGCTGGCCGACTCGGCGAACGTGGTGGGGTCAGGCGATGGCACATGTCTGAATCTAAAGGGATTCGGCTATTTCGCGGCGAAGTGCGAATAACTCGGCGCAAAAGACTGCCGCTGGCCTGCCGAGCAGAATTTGGCAACCGCCTTCTTTACGGATCATCGCCGAGCACGCCCTGCTATTGCGACCGTTTCGCCACCTCTTGCGTGCCCCCTGCTCGGCTGACTAGAATTAAAGACAAGATGGAATGGTTTGCGGGGCACTTGGAGAAAGCGAGGGGAATGGTGGCGGTCACATCATTCGAGGCAGTGGTGGAAAGCGGTCGGATCCGTTTGCCGGCGAATGTTCAACTCCCGGAAAACGCGAGAGTCTATGTGGTTGTCCCCGACATCGAAATGAAGCTTGTGGGGCGCGTAGCCACTCCGAGATTGGTCCACCCGGACCAGGCGCAGGATTTCGCGATGGAGGTCGTCGAGGAGGTCCGAGATGCCGGCGTATGACACCTCGATCAATCCCCCGGCACCCGTGGCGAATGTGACGCTTCGGAATCCGGCCAACGGTGCAATCGTAGCCGATGTCCCCATGCTCCTCGATTCCGGGGCCGACGTTACTCTGATTCCAGAACTTGCGATTTCGGAACTGGCGGCCGGCGTCGAGGTGGGACAAGATTATGAGCTCGAGGGTTTTGACGGGACTCGGAGCTTGGCAGCGGCAGCCCAATTGCACATGGTCTTTCTCGCCCGCACGTTCAAAGGTCGGTTTCTGGTAACGCCTCAAGCACAAGGTGTGCTGGGACGCAACGTTCTCAACCATGTGTCTCTGTTACTTGATGGACCTCGCCTCACCTGGAGCGAGAGTCCCGGCCATCCCCGAGGCGCGTGAGCCGAGACTCTCGGATGGGTTTCCGATGACAGCTTTCCGAAGCATCCTTGCTCCCCTTCTCCTCTTCGCCGCCGCAACTCCGGCCCGTGCCGATCACGCTGCCGAAGTCGAACGCCTCGTTCGGCCCCTGATCGACTCCCAATCGATTGTCGGCTGCGTCGTCGGCATCGTCGATCACGGCAGCCGCGAGATCTACCCGTTCGGCGAGACCCGGCAGGGAAGCGGCGAGGCGCCCGATGCCGAGACCGTTTACGAGATCGGCTCGGTCACCAAGGCGTTCACCGGAACTCTCCTGGCCGACATGATCGCCCGCGGCCAGCTTTCGCTCGATATGGCCGTTCAAGAACTTCTCCCCGAAGGAGTTGTCGCCCCTGCGATCGACGACACGCCAATCACGCTCCGCCACCTCGCGACGCACACTTCGGGCCTTCCTCGCATGCCGGACAACTTCCACCCCGAGAATCCGGCGAACCCCTACGCCGATTACACCGATCAGCTTGCCTTCGCCTTCCTCGGCACGCACAAGCTCCGGCGCGCGCCAGGCCGATACGAGTACTCCAACTACGGGGCGGGCCTGCTCGGCGTGCTGCTGGCCCGCCGCGCGGGCACGAGCTACGAACAACTCGTCATCGACCGCATCGCCGCTCCATTGGGAATGGCGGACACGCGGATCCAGTTGACCGACGACCAGAAGCAGCGTCTCGCCCCGCCCTACAATGGCCAACTCGAGGAAGTCAGGAACTGGGACTTCGCCGCGATGGCCGGCGCCGGGGCCCTTCGTTCGACAACCGACGACCTCCTCACCCTGCTCGAAGCTGCCCTGGCGCCGCAAGACGGTCAGGCCGCGCCGGCGCGAGCCGCCGCGCTGGCCGCAATTCACGACGCCTGGACGGCCCGACACGGCAAGCGGGGGGAGATCGGTGTCGGTCTCGGCTGGCACATCGCCCGCGACGGCATCACCATCTGGCACAATGGCCAGACCGGCGGCTACAGCTCCTGGATCAGCGCCCGCACCGGCGAGCAGCTTGGGGTGGTCGTGCTTGCCAACACCGCGACGGAGCTCGCCACCGTGGTCGGCGAGAAAATTGTCCAGTCCGCCCTGGGTATGAAGGTCGATCCGCCCGCGGTCCGAAAGGTCGTGAAAGTCGACCGGGACATTCTCAAGAAATACGTGGGCAAGTATGCCATCCTGCCCGTCTTCGCCATTATGGTCACGCTTGAGGGTGACCAGCTCATGGCGCAGGCCACCGGCCAGCAGAACTTTCCGATCTATCCCGAATCGGCCACCGAGTTCTTCTACAAAGTGGTCGACGCCCAGATCACGTTCGAAACCGATGCGGACGGCAACGCTACGAAGCTCATCCTGCACCAGAACGGCGCTCACCTTCCCGGCGCAAAGCAGGACGATTAGAGCCTATCCAAGACCGTTGGGGGCTGGCTCATTTTGCGGAAACTTCAGAGCAACATGTGCCTGTCCCCCTACTCCCGCGCAGGCAGACGCGATCATGACGAGCTACGAACACTTCATGCTTGGTGTCAACGGCACGCTCGCAGCCGGACTGCACCGCCGCTACGGCTGGTCGCTGGCGGCGCTGGCCGGAACCGCGGCGGTCCTGCCGGACTGGGATGGGCTTTCGCTTGCACTGGGGGCCGCGGCCTTTGACCGGGTCCACCGGGTATGGGGGCACAATTTGTTCGCCGCTGTCGTGCTGGGGGGTATCGTGGCGGCGTTGGAATATCGCCTTGGATGGTTAGCCAAAGGCGTGCGATGGCTGTCGACGCAGTTGAAGTCCCCGGACTCCCGGGAAGCTTGCCGTAGTCTCGCCCGTCGTACGCCGGGCGGCTGGGCCGTTTGGATCAGCGTGGGAGTCGTCGCTTCGCTCAGTCATATCGGCACCGACATGCTCTTTTCCGGTCACGAGACGCTCACCGATTGGGGAATTCAACTGTTCTGGCCGTTTTCCGACCGGGCGTGGGTCTATCCCGTCGTACGCTGGGGCGATCCCACGGTAACTATCCTCTTCGCCCTCGGGATGCTCGCCATGGCCTATCGGCCTCAATACGTTCAGCGTACGGCAATCACCACGCTCATTCTCATAGCTGCCTATATGACCGTCCGGGGTTGGCTGATCGTTTGAAACCAGGGCTGCAACCGGGTCAACCACACTCGAAGGATTCCACGATGATCAGTTCCCACCTCTTGGCACCTTCGGGCCGCACCGCAAGTGTTTCCAGACCAGCTTGGCACACTTGCGGTCGAGTCGCACAAGCTGCATCCGCCGCGTGTCGAGCGTCACCGTCTCGCCCTTCGGCGTCTTCGCATAGACGAAGGGCAGGCAGATTGCGATCACCCGCAGCGGCTGCCCCGCGTCGTCAGGAATCAGCCGCAAACGGACTACTTCCTCGGGCGACAACGATGCCCCGCAGCAGTCCCACAAAAAAGACGGCAGCTCCACCATTTCGTTGAGCAGCGACACGTAGTCGCCGCAAGCCAGGTCTTCGCCCGCGACGGTCGCCGCCGCTCTCGGTTCGAGCTTGGGTGCCGGTTTGGTCTTCATGTTTGGCTCGTTACGGTCGGCGCGTTGCCAAGCGGTCGAAAATGGGCCTCCAGGAGGATTAGCCCGGATTATCCACGTCCTCTTAAGCGCGAAGCGCAAGCGAGGGCGGCGCAACGAGTTCCCCTCGCTTGCGCTTCGGGTATCTCGCGGTCTGCGGCTAGTTCGTCGGGGTACGTGAATAATCCGAGTTACCCGGGTGACACCTTCTTCTGACGGTGTTCTGCACGAAAGGGTTCGCGCATTTCCGTAGCCCCCTCTGAAGTTCCGGCGCCAACTCCGTTGGGATCACCATGAGGGTCTGCCCTTCCAATTCACGCGCAGCCTCGTCTTCGGCAATCATTGCCTCGACCCCAACGTAATGCCCAGGACTCCTGCCAGCCGATCTACCGTTGCCATGCGTATGTCTCGTTCGCCGGACAGAAAACGAGATATCACGATCTGCGAGACGCCGGAGTCCTGCGCAATCTGGTACACGGACTTCCCGCTTTCCTGAATGGCGCGTTTCAATGCCTCGCTAAGGGGATGGGGGCCGGCATGCACACCCGACTCCAGCGGCGGAAACTCCTCTTGCACGCGCCGACGGATTTCCTGGTCGCGGGCGATCTCTTCGGGCGTCAACTTGCGATCCCGAAAGACACGGTCGAATTTCCTCTGTCCCATGCTGCTGTTCCTAAGGTTCGGGAACCAACAGCACGGCCTGCTCCAGGAGGTTTTCCGCTTGCCGCACACGGGGCTGGCACCGCGTTGACGCACGTATTCCACTCGCCTACACTCGGTGGATCGGGAATTGGATTTGCTGCCATGAACGTCGTCAGACGACCGCGCGCTGAACCGGTCATGCGCAGAGGACGCCCTCAGCAACGATTCCGGAGGACCGTGGAACGATGCCCAGGTATATCGAATTGCGCTTTGTGGAAGATGACATCGCCGTGCGTGCGCGACTTCTGGAAGAGGAGATGCCGCGGACCTGCGGGGAGTTAATCAAGCACATGCCGCTTGAGTCGACGGCGACCCACGCCCGCTATTCCGGCAGCGAGGTGGCCATGCTGCTGAGCACCGACATCAAGATCGGCCGTGAGAAGGCAACCTGCGCCACGCTGCCGGGCGACGTGGCCTACGTCTGGCTCAACCGGGACGACCACTACGGGCTGGACGACGACGTCTCCGAAATCTGCTGGTTCTACGACCGCGACTGCCGGCCGAGCATGGCCGAAGGGCCGGTGCGGGTGAACGTGTTCGCGAGGATCGAGGAAGACGGAGAAAAGGCAAAGGCGTTCTACCGGGCGTGCGCCGACACTCGCATCACCGGCGTGAAGACTATGCGGATTTCTCTGGTCGAGGAAACGGAATAGGGCAGCGGGGGCTGCGGACGGCACGGCGGAACGTGGGGGCTACCTTGGAGACAAAATGATGGGCGAGACGATCCAGGATCCCGTGGACACGGTCGGACTGCTCGGACTCGGGCTGATGGGGCGCGGCATCGCCGCCTGTCTGCTCTGCCACGGCCTGAAGGTGATCGCGTACAACCGCACCCGCGGCCGGGCGGACAAGGCCCGCGAGTTCATCGGCGGTGTTATGCTGGAAGTGGTCCGCCGCGGCGTGTTCCCACGCGAGGGGGTGGCGGATTGGGCCGAGCGTTTCACCGTCGTCGATGCCGTCGCGGGCCTGGCGGAATGCCCGTTCGTGCTGGAGTCCGTCAAGGAGGACCTGAAGCTCAAGCGGCGGCTGTACGCGGAGCTGGAGACCCACGTCGCGCCGGATGCGGTAGTCGCATCGAACACTTCCAGTTTCCCGCTCACACTCTTACAAGCGGAAAGCGCGCACCCGGAGCGTTTTGTGGTGATGCACTGGGCCGAGCCGACCTGGATCACGCGGTTCATGGAGATCGTGCGCAACGAGCGGACCAGCGAAGAGGCCGTGGCCCGCACCCGGGCTCTCGGCCTGAGATGCGGCAAACAACCGAGTTTCCTGAACTTCGACATCCGGGGATTCATCGCCAACCGGCTGATGTACGCCTTTATCCGCGAGGCGTGCTACCTGTACGAACTCGGCGTTGCCGACGCCGCCACGATCGACCGCTCGTTTCGCAACGATACGGGATGGTGGTCCGCGCTGGCAGGGCCTTTCCGATGGATGGACCTGACGGGGCTGGAAGCCTATGGGCTGGTCATGGAAGGGCTGCTGCCGGAACTGTGCAACCAGAAGACCGTGCCGGAAATCATGAAGAAGATGATGGCGGAGGGCGCGCAGGGCACGGCCAACTGCAGGGGGTTCTACGAGTACAACGAGCGGACCGCCAAAGCCTGGGAAGAGACCTGGGTCGAATTCTCGTACGACCTCCGCGAGTTGATAAGCAGGCACGAGTCGCACCTCCGCGACGCGGGCGCACTGCCGGAATGACGTTGCCCGGCTACACCGCATGAAGGCGGAATAAAGCCCGCTCAGTCGTCTGCCATTGCCGCCTGAATGGATCGCAACTCGGCCATCGGCTCCTGATCGACGCACTCCATCTTGCCGGCCCGGCGGTACCAGTATCGGCTGTTGCCGAGATCGCCTTCGATCTTGTGCAGCACGGCGTGGATCCAGGCCGCGGTACGATCGGTCTCGTACTGCTGCACGAGTCGATGCGCCGCATCCCATTTGCCATCGAGAGCCAACTCGACTGCCTTGGCAAGGTCGTCTGTCATGGTTCACCGTAGGGGTTGGTCCTGTCCGGTAGAGGGCGTTGTCTACAAGTGATACGGATGCCGCTGGGGCCGGTTGAGCAGCCGGTTGGCCCGTTCGTCGCCAACGACCTGCTGCTTCACTCCATCCCACTGCAGCTTCCGCCCCAGCAGCCAGGCGAGGTTCCCCAGGTTGCATAACGTTGCCGTGCGGTGGCCGATCTCGATATCCACCGCGGGCCGGTAGGACGGTTCGCGAATCGCCTTCATCCAGTCGGCCTCGTGATTCATCGTGAAATCCTCGCACTCGTCCGTGCGGTAAGGCTCGAAGCCGCCGGGCGGGACCTTGAACTCGATCGCCTCGGGCTCCGCCGGCCGATAGGCGCCCTCCCACTCCAGTACGAGCTTGCCCTGCTCACCCCAGAACGCGTTTCCGAATTCCGTCTTCCCCACCTTGTCGCCCGGCTGCCCCCAGACCAAGGTCCAATCGGGATTCTTGAACTGGTAGACGACCTCCATCGTCACCGGATTGTCCCACAGACCTTTCGTCGGCGGCGAGCCGGTTGCCTCGACCGTGAAGGAGACCTGATCGTCGGCGTTCATGCACCACAGGATGGTGCTGAACTGATGCGCGCCGCGGTCGCGGATGTTTCCACCGCCGGACTCCAGGAGCCAGCGGAAGGTGCCCGGATGGTAAGCCTTGTTGTAGGGACGCCAGCGAAGCGGGCCCAGCCACATGTCCCAGTCGAGGTGCGACGGAGGCTCACAGTCGGCTTCGAAGCCGCCCTCGGGATTCGGATAGTGCCAGCACGTCACCTTCGAGACTTTGCCGACAATGCCGTTTCGGATCGCCCGGCATGTGTACCAGGCGCCTATCCCGCTGCGCCCCTGCGCGCCGACCTGCACCGCGCGTCGATGTTTCCGCGCGGCCGCGACCATCGCCTTGCCTTCCTCGATCGTGACCGAAGCCGGCTTCTCCACATACACATGCTTGCCCGTCTCACATGCGTGAACCGTCTGGACGGCATGCCAATGGTCGGGCGTGGAGATGACCACGGCATCGATACCCGGCCGCTGGAGCAGATAGCGGTAGTCTCGAACCCCTTCGATGGCGCCATCCTTCGTATCGCTTTGGGCCATTTTCATTGCCTCGGCCAGTCGGACACTGTCGCAATCGCAGAGTGCCGCCAGGCGAACTTTTCCTTGCTTCTCAAACTCCTGCATGTCTCGCAGGTGTTTCCGGCCCATGCCGCCCACGCCGATCATGCCCACGACGATCCGATCGTTCGCCCCCGGTTTGCCCGGTGCGGCCAGCACGCCGCCGGGAATCAGGTACGGCGTCGCAGCAATACCCGCCGCGAGAAGATCGCGGCGGCGAATGGTTTCTCGCTGGTTCATAGAAGGTCTCCCGTTTGATCGTACGAGCAGATCCGACAGCCACACGCCGCCGGGTCCTGACCCCGGTCTTCGTCTGAATGCCTCTCGGTCTGAAGTACCCGATTATCATCGCTGCCTGCCGTTGCGACAACCGCCGGACGAGATTTCCCGCTGGAAGGTGGACGACCTTCTCCGGTCGTGATCCGAGGCGACTCTCGTGTAGGAAAAATCCTGAGCAGGCCTCTCGTCTGCATTGGACCTCTTTCTTCTGCTCGCCGGAGCCCTAATATTGTCTATGGTAGCTGTCAAAAGTAATTGCCGCCGCCTGGGCGGCCTCAGCGGGGGCACATTCGTTGGAGACACGGATGATTTCGCTACTACTCGCGACCGTATTGGCAGGCCAGAACGGATTGGTACCCCTGGTGCTCTCGTCGTGGGAGTTCAAAGTCGTTCAAGCGACGAACGCAGAGCGGGTACGGCACAATCTCTGGCCGCTCGCGGTGGACCCGATGCTCCAGGAATCTGCGAGAATGCATGCCGAGTCGATGGCGATGAGCGGATACCGGCACAGCGGTTATCCCGGAGAAAACATCGCGTCCGGTCAGAATACTGCCGATTGGGTGATGCGAGACTGGATGGAATCGCCCGCGCATCGTGCCAACATTCTCAATCCGAGCTATCAGTGGATCGGCGTCGGCTCCGCCGTGCACCCCAAGGGCTACAGGCTTTGGGTGCAGCAGTTCGGGATGTGACAGGCAACTCCTGGCAAGCGAAACAATGTCGGGGTATCATGGGCTCATCCGATCGACGGGCGATCGAACCAGACGACAGGCACCGCAACGAATAGTGGTTTGTCTCGGCGGCAGGTAAAAGGTGTTGCGGAGCCAGTCCCCTTTTTCAGCACCAGACTGTCTCCCGGCAATCACGGCCCGAGTCCTCGAAATACACGGAGTACGTCTCATGAGCAAACAAACCCGACGAAGATTTCTTCAGCACGCCGGACTGGCGGCAGCCGGGACTGTGGCGGCGGGCGTCCCGTCCTTGCGTGCCGCGGGTGCCAACGAGCGGATCACGATGGGCGTCGTCGGCATGTCGCGCGGCCGCGTCTTGGCCAAAGATTTCGCCGCGCTCGGAGTCGACATCCGCTACGTTTGCGACGTGGATGCCGCGCGGCTTGCCCGCGCGCAAAAGGAGTCCGGCGCCCGGCATGCGGTTGCCGACCTGCGGCGAGTGCTCGACGACAAGACGGTCGATGCGGTAGCCATCGCCACGCCGGACCATTGGCACGCTTCCGCCGCAATCCCGGCCTGCGAGGCCGGGAAGCACGTCTATGTCGAAAAGCCCTGTGCGCACAACATCCGCGAGGGCCGCCTGATGATCGAAGCCGCCCGGCGGACCGGCCGCGTGATGCAGGTCGGCTCGCAGAGCCGCAGCACGGAAGTCCTCAAAAACGGTATTCGGCTGCTCCGCGAAGGAGCAATCGGCGAGATCCTGGTCGCCAAGGCATGGAGCAGCCAGCGGCGGACGAACATCGGGCGTCTGAACCCCTCCGATCCGCCCGATGGCTTCGACTACGACCTCTGGGTTGGCCCTGCCCCGATGCGGCCTTTCCAGCGAACTGCCATCACTACACCTGGCACTGGTGGTACGACTTCGGCACCGGCGATGCCGAAACGACGGCATCCACGAGTTGGACATCGCACGGTGGGGCCTCGGCGATCCGGAGCATCCTGCCCATATCGCGGGCCACGGCTCAAGATGTTCTTCGACGACGACCAGCAGTTCCCCGACACCCAATACGTCACCTTCGAATATCCCGCGGAAGGAAAGCAAGGCAAACCCAGGCTGCTCGTTTACGAGCACCGCATCTGGTCGCCCTACGTTCAAGAAGAGCATGAAAACGGCAACGCCTTCTATGGAACCGAGGGCTACCTGATCATGTCCAAGATGGGCGGCTGGAAGCTCTATGGGCCGAAAAACGAATTGGTCAAGCAAGAGGACGGCTGGTACTCGGTGCCCGACCACGCGGCCGACTTCCTCGATGCCATCCGCACCGGCAGGAAGCCCAACGCCGACATTGAGATCGGCCACCGTTCGACCGCATTGATCCACCTGGCCAACATCCTCGCCCGCAACAGCCGCCGCGAACTTGTGTTCGATCCCAAGCGGGAACAGTTCGTCGACAACGACGAGGCCAACTCGCTGGTCGGGCGAACGTATCGCGATGGGCACTGGGCTGTACCGAAGGATGTCTGAACCATCCGGTCGAGCCAAAGTTTTTTGCTCAGAACACAGCCAAAATCACATTGTTCGCCCCTTGGGAGTGCGGTACAATAGACATACTCCTAATTCGTCTCCCCGTGCCACTATCAGATAGATGTCTCTTGTCTACTACGACCTTGACCGTGAGCGAAAACGTGTTCCAGCGACTACATCAGCTTTCTCTCAGGGCCGGACAGCCCGCGGAGGCGGTGCTCGACCGGGCACTCGCCGACTACGAAGCCAAATTGGTTGCCGCAGGTTGTCCGTCGGTTCAGCCCGCGAGCGTGTACGGAAGCGGAGTTGCTCGACGACCCGGGGCGAATTCGCGTCTCGCCCCGGCGTGTAGAGGATGTGGCCGTACGAGTCGTGTCTGCTGGCCGGCCAGCGCCACGGCCGCGATGGGAGGATGAATGAAGCGTGAGCGCCCAGCCTGATTATCCGTGGTATCGCGTTGTCCGCGGTAATGATTTGCAGCAAGGCGATCTGTCGCGAGGTTGTCCTCGTTTCGTAATCCCTCCCGATGCCATGCGCGCCGACGCGGAGGTAATTGTAACTCGCGAGACGGTCGATGCTATCGTCCTTACACAGTCATGTGATCTGGCTATCCGATCCGACGGGGAATGCGAAGCGACCGACGTGCTTCTCTGCCCTTTCTATCTGATGGAAGAACTCCGAGAGCATCCCGTATTCCGCAAGGAGGAAGCATGGGAGGAGGTCCGCAAAGGGCGTCGACCGTTCTTCCACGTCTTGGATGCGTGTCGTTTGCCTGGGCGTGAGCAGGACTTTGCGCTGGTCGACTTTCACGCGTTGTTCACGCTGAGTGTCTCATTGGTACGCGAGTCTGCACAAACGCTGGGCGACCGTCTTCGTCTACTGCCCTCATACCGCGAACATCTGTCGCAGACATTGGCGAGGCTTTTCATGCGGGTCGGCCTGCCTGCGGACATCGAACCCTTTCGGAAACGAAAGTAGATTACCGCTTCCCGACGTCTGGGCATACCGGTTCTTGCATACTGGGCAGCACCGTGGCCAAGCCCGAAACGAACTGCCGAATAGGCTACATAGGGGGACATTCTTGTTCGCAACCACCGATCGTATCACCCGCCGCGATGCGCTGAAAGCCGCGGCGGCCACCGTCCTGACCGGCAGTCTGAGCCGCATCGGCAAGGCCGCCTCCCCCGCAGAGATTCCGGTGCAATACCGTCCCCACGTCGGCCATTTCTGGGATCATTGGCTCTGGCGCGGGCCCGATGGCGTGGTCTGGACCGCCTCTCGGTTCGAGGGACCGTACGAACTCGCCGGCGATTGGTCGCTCTTCCGCGGTCAGGGCTGCTATATCGCGAAGATCGTCGAGGCCCCGGACGGCGGCGACGTGGTCCTCACGATCCGCATGGCGCATCTGGACAGCAAGCCCGCTTTCGGTCTCGCTCCAGCCTACCGTGTGAGCTACCCGCGCGAGGGCGGCATACGAGTCCACCTCGATCAGCGGCTAACGGGATAGTGCGGTTGTTCTCCTCAACAATCCCAGAGAGTGAAGACAGGATTTCAAACATGCCCAAACGCAAGAACACCGCAAAGGCTACAAAGACGACAGCCAATCAATTGGCAAAGGCGCTGGCGAAGCGCACCAAGGGCGAGCTGGTTGATCTGCTTCTGGACATCGCGAACGAGGACCGTGCCGTCAAGCGGGATCTCGAAGCGAGATTCGCGGTGGAGCCTCCACGTAAAGAACTGATCGCGACCACGCGTCAGGCGATTGCAGATGCCACAGATTTCGATCCACGGGAAATCAACTACAATTTCGACTACGACTTTCGGGCATACGACGCGGTGAAACGCAATTTCGGTCGCCTGATTGCTACGGGGCACCTGCGCGACGCTATGGAACTGTCCCTGGAGTTGATGAGCCGGGGAAGCTATCAGGTGGAAATGAGTGACGAGGGCTTGATGACAGACGACATCACAGAATGCCTGAAGGTCGTCATCGCAGGAATTCGGAAAGCCAATCTGCCTGCGGATTTCGTAACCGCATGGACTAACGCTATGGCCAAGAAGGATCGTGTGGGCTTTATCTGCGATAAGGAGTTGCGGATCCTCGAGAATGAATTCAGTTAGAGGCGCCGCGAGGGAGAATGCGGCAGAGACTCATTGTGCGGGATATGCACGCGACGACCGTCTGCCAAGTGCAGGGTGAAGGGGCGAAACGGACGCGCCTGGCGGACGCTGCGAAGTTGCTCGATGGTCATGAGGCATCCCCAAGCCGCGACTGGACAAAAGACCTCACTACACCTACGATCATTCTAACCGACTTGGCCGCGGTCGCCAAGCTTTGATGCGCGAACGACTTCGGTGTTCTACTTCTAGATCAGAAGCGTCTTGCCTGCCCTGATCAGCGTGTCGTTCGCTTTTTTCCTGTCTGGTCGGAGTGGCTTTTGCGTGAGCGGTACGCTACAGTGGCAGCAGAGGCGATGCCGCAACTCGCCCCCCGGCCGGCTTGGTCGTCTCAAGGCGGAAAGGGCGAAGTGATCATTGAAGGAGGTACATCGTGAGAAACATTCTGATCTTTGCCTTAATCGCTGCCGCCGCGCCCTGTCTGTCCGAAGAGCGCCGTGACGGGAAGAAACTGATCGAATGGGGCTGGGACGAGCCCGACACGCAGTTCATCCGGGACAACATCGAGAAGATGGAGCAGTATCCTCTCGACGGCCTCGTTTTTCACGTCACGAGCAGCAAGGGAGGGAACTTGACGTGGGAGATGTGGGGCACTCGGAAGTTCGACATCGACGAATTTCGGCATTCCATCGACAATCTCAAGGCCACGAACTTCCACCACTTCACAGACCGCTTTCTGAGGGTGAACGTCACGCCCGGAAACGTGGATTGGTTTGATGACGAGGCATGGGCCGTCGTGGTGAGCAACTTCGCCGTGGCCGCGCAGGTAGCCAAACAGGGCGGCTGCAAGGGATTCATGTTCGATGTCGAGCAGTACAACGAGGGTCTTTTCGATTACAGGAAACAGAAGCGTCGAGAATCCAAAACGTTCGCCGAATACCAGGCGGCGGTGCGCGAGCGTGGGCGGGAGTGGATCAGGCAGATCAACCGGCAGTTCCCCGACATCACCATCCTGCTTACGTTCGGCTACCGCATCGCTCAGCCACCCGAAGGCAAGAGCCGCGAGGAAAGCCACTACGGTCTGCTGGCCGACTTTTTGGACGGCCTGCTGGAAGCTTGTTCCGAAAAGACGCAAATCGTTGATGCTTGGGAATACTCTTATCCCTACAAGGATCGCAAGCAGTTCGAGGAAGCGTACACGACCATCAAGAATCAATCCGTCGAGTGGACTGCGGTTCCCGATAAGTACCGCCGTCACGTGAAGGCGGGCTTTGGCATCTGGATGGACTGCCGTTGGCGGCAGGTCGGCTGGAACCTCGACGATTTCTCAAAGAACCACTTCACACCCGAGGAGTTCGAAGCTGCCGTGCGAGCGGCGCTTGATGTGAGCGACCGGTACGTGTGGATCTACACGGAACAGCCCCGCTGGTGGACGAACGAGCGACTTCCGAAGGAATATGTGGAGGCGCTGGCGGACGCTCGCAATGGCGGCAAACGGGGACCGGGATTTCATGCGGTTCAATGTGAAGGAACGTATCCCCGCCATCTGCAAGGCATCTGCACGAACGATAAGGACGCCATCTACTGGAGCTTTACGACGACTCTGGTTAAGACCGACCTCGATGGCAAATTGCTGAAGAGCATACCGGTTGCCAATCACCATGGCGACCTCTGCCACCACGATAGCAAGGTGTACGTGGCCGTAAACTTGGGCAAGTTCAATGACCCTAACGGCAATGCCGATTCGTGGGTCTACGTCTACGACGCCAACGATCTCTCGTTGCTGGCCAGGCACGAAACGCAAGAGGTCTTCCATGGGGCGGGCGGAATCGGGTTCCGGGACGGGCACTTCTTTGTTGTGGGCGGCCTACCGGTGGATATCGAAGAAAACTACGTTTACGAGTACGATGACGAGTTCAGATTCGTCAAAAGGCACGTGATCGCAAGCGGTCACACCCATCTGGGAATCCAGACGGCTGCCTTCGCCAATGGCCAATGGTGGTTTGGCTGTTACGGCGATCCGAAGATCCTGCTTGTTACGGACGCCGGCTTCCAGATGAAGAGCCGGTACGAGTTCGACGGTTCTCTGGGAATTGTCGGTCTGCCGGATGGGCGATTTCTTTCCGCCCGCGGGCGATGCAACAAGAGCGAGGGCTGCACGGGATGGGCCTGCCTGGCCGCTGCGGATGACAGGCGCGGACTTGCAGTCATCGACGAACCGTGAAGTACTGTCGAGGAAACGCAACAAGGGATAACAAGGACACCCTGACAACTCTTTCGCAAGGAACGATCCGACATGCACCGCCACATCTCCATCAGTTTGACGTCTCGCTTGCATGGATTCACTGCCGCCCTCGTCGCCCTGCTTTCTCTGGCGGCATCCATCTCCCCGGCACAAGTCGACCGGCGCCCCAACGTCCTGTTCATCGCCGTCGACGATCTGCGGCCGGAGATGGCTTGCTACGGGGTGGAGAAAATGGTCACCCCGCACTTCGACCGCCTGGCCGAGCGCGGCGTGCGGTTCGATCGTGCGTACTGCAACATCGCGGTATGTGGGGCGTCACGGGCGAGCATCATGAAGGGGCTGCGCCCGACGCCGAACCGCTTCCGCAACTACCTGACGTGGGCCGAAAAAGACGCCCCGGACGTGCCTTCACTCCCGACGGTCTTCAAACGGCACGGCTACCACACCCTCAGCAACGGCAAGGTCTACCATCACAAAACCGACGACGCACAAGCATGGAGCGAACCCGCCTGGCGGCCTGAGAAATCGAGTCTCTGGTGGGCGCTGCCTGAGAATCGCCCGTTGACTGCGGGGAACCGCAGTCGCGGCCCGGCTTACGAATCGGCCGACCAGCCGGACAGCGCCTACCCCGACCATCAGATCTGCGACAAGTCGCTTGCCGACCTGCGCCGGCTCGCGAAGCAAGACAAGCCGTTCTTCCTGGCCTGCGGTTTCTACCGGCCGCACTTGCCCTTCGTGGCGCCGCAGAAGTATTGGGAGCTCTATCCGACCAGCCAGGTAGCGCTGCCCGCCAACATGTTCTTCCCCCATGATCTGCCGCGGGCATTCCATTACACCTGGGGCGAAATGCGAGCCTACCACGGCATTCCACAGCAGGGGCCGGTCTCGGACGCAACCGCCGGCCAGCTCATCCGCGGCTACCACGCATGCGTTAGTTTTGTCGACGTGCAGATCGGTCGGCTGTTGGACGAGCTCGAGCGGCTGGGGCTGGCCGACAAGACGATCGTCGTCCTCTGGGGCGACCATGGATGGCAGCTCGGCGAACATGGCTTCTGGTGCAAGCATACGAACTTCGAGGTCGCCACGCACACGCCTCTGTTGATTGCCGCTCCGGGGATCGAAGGCGGCCGCGTAAGCCGCCGGCTGGTCGAGTACCTCGATATCTATCCCACGCTCTGCGACCTGGCCGCCTTGCCCAAGCCCGATCACCTGCAAGGCAAAAGCATGCACGATCTGCTGATCGACGTCGACGCCGAGCACAAGGACGCGGTCTACACCCGCTTTGGTGGAGGCGATGCGGTCCGCACCGATCGCTATCGCTATATGGAGATGCGATCCGCCGGCGGTCGGGGCGAACTGCAAGGCATCGGAATGTTCGATCTCGAAAAAGATCCAGAGGAGAACCAGAACGTTGCCGAGGACCCTGCTTGCGCGAAAACTCGGCGGCAACTGAAGGAGATGCTCGACGCGTTCCGTACCGGGTACGGCCGTGGATAAGAGCAACGCCCAAGGAGTTTCGGCCATGAACGTTCCCAACGCGCGCGTTTGTCGAAAAACGATCGCGATCGCCATGCTCCTGCTGGTGATTGCGTCTGCAAGACCCGTCAGCGCCCAGAAGATGTTCGTACTGATCGCCGGCGATACCCAGGACCCGGTGATCGGCGCCAACGACGAAATGGATCTCAATCGAATCCGGATGGCGTTCGGCGCGCACGTTCCGGATAGCCAACTGGTGTTCTATTCGTCCTTCGCTGATGGCTCGGCGTGGAGCGGGCCTGCGGTCGACAGGGCCCCGAATGTCGGCGGCGCGATTCTGGAAGCGATCGCTCGATGCCCCGCCCGCCGCGACGACACGATTGTTTTCTACTGGTCCGGCCACGGCGCGTACGATTCGGGAGGGCACTACCTGGTCATGCCCGACCGCACACCGCTCTACCGGAAGGACGTTCTCGCCGCAATCGACAGGAAATCGCCGCGGCTTGCCGTGCTGATATCCGACGCGTGCAATACGCACTTGGATTCCAGACGATTGGCTCTGCCGATGGCACCGGCTCTCGCGCCGCCGCCACAAATCTCGCCACTGTTCGACGAGCTGTTCATGAAGCACCGGGGCGTCGTCGATATGAATGCCTCCTCCGAAGAAGAGGTCGCGATTGCCCTGGACGAATGCGGCGGTCTGTTCACCAGCCGCTGGCCTCTTCGGAGACAACCTTCGACGAGCATGGTGAGCCGACCGGCAGAGGAATTCAAGTCGAGGTGAGAAAGTCGGGTTCGGCCCGAACGGTGGAGATTCCGTTGGGCTTTTCTTTCTCCACGGCAGCGAACGCAAGAACTGGAACGAGCTCGTCTCGCACGTCAACCGGACGATCCGAAATCGATGGCCGACATTGACGCAACAGACGGTTCGCGTCTGGTCGCTGCCGCAGAGGGTCGAGCCGTCGCCGTTCCCGGAAGACAACGGTCTTCCATCGGTGCTCAGCCTGACCCGTGGCGATGTGATCCTCAGCATCAACGGCCGGCAAATCCTCGACGAAGACGATTGCCGGCGAGAAATCCGCAACTCCCCACGCACTATGGAGTTCACCGTCCGCGACAGCCGCGACGGCACCGTCTGGCGGATGCAGTCGATGCTGCGCGACACAAGCCCCCGGTTCGGAACCTATCTCGACGACGCCGGTCAGGGGCCTTGGTGACCGGAGTGGTCTGGGGTTCGCCGTGCACGCGGAATCAGGTCCAGGAAAGACTCGGTGGCGATCCACCTCCTATGCCTCCATTGCTCCCGCCCGGCGGAGATGGAGGCCCTGCTTTGGGAATCTGCCGTCTCGAAATCGGCGACATCATTGTGGAAATCAACGGCCGGCGGATTCAAACCCGCCAGGAGTGCATCGACGCCGTCAATCGTTCGCCGGAGATTATGGAGTTCGTTCTTCGAGACGGCCGGACAGGCGGACTCTTCCACCTGCGTACGCGGCTGCGGTCGGGGAGCATACGGTTCGGGGTCAACCTCACGGACACCGGAGGAAACGGAGCGAAAGTCACGTTCTTGAGCCAGGGGTATCCGTGCATGGAGTGCCAGCGAGTTCGCTGAGAAACGCCTCGGTTTGGCGATGGCTCGCCCTTGCGACTTCAGTGCCGGTCAATCGGATACTTCCGAACTCGCGGCAGGTTTCGATCATCGCCAAGAAATTCTCCGGCCTGACCGACGAGTGGATGCTGTTGGAGCTCGACAGACAGTAGCCGCCGCCGGGTGCGGCCTTGCGAATCGTTTCGAGGGTCACCCGGCGGACCTCCTCGACCGGTGCCTGGCTCAGCAGGTAGCCGCAGTCGATGTTGCCCACCAGCGCGATGCGGTCGCCGTAGCGCTGCTTGATCAGCCCGATGTCCATGCCGGCCTGGGGCTCGATCGGGTTGAGCGCGTCGATCCCGGTGTCGACGATCATGTCGAGGATCGCCGTGATGTTGCCGTCGGTATGCTTGACCACGTAGGCCCCGGCGTCGTGGGCCGCGTCGACGCACCGCTTGAGCCCCGGCAGGATGAACTCCCGGAAATGCCGGGGCGACATCATCGTGCTGTTCTTGTCGGCATAGTCGTCGCCGAACACAACGACGTCGACGCCCGCGCGGACCATTCGCTGCATCGCCGGGATATCGTAGCTGAGCGTCACCTCGACCAGTTCGTGGACCAGTCGGGGGTTGTCGATCATGTCCATCAGGTACCGACTGGTCCCCCGCAGGAAGGCCGGATTGAAGAACGCGTCGCGGCAGATCGCGGTGATTGCTTTCTTCCCCTTGTACCGCGCGATCACCTCGGGCAGTCCCCCCAGCACGTCGTCGGCGTTGGGGTCGGGCGGCGTGTAGTGCTCCAGGTCTCCGGGCGACTTGATGGGACCTTCGACGGGGGCCGGCGTGCTCTCCGGCCCGAACGCGCGGATCACGCCCCACTTGTCGCGAAAGAGCCCCTTTTTCTCGTCGATGAATTCGACGTTCTCCCGGCTCCACGAGCTACGGTTCTGGCCGACGTTGTCCATCCCGAGCCAGTCGTTGAACTGGTAATAGTCGCAGCCCGGCAGCAGGGCCTGCATCACGCGCTGGTCGACGACGCATTCGAAGTAGGGCACCCGGTCGGGCTCGCGACGCTCAAGCGCCGCGACAACGCGCTGAAGACTGTTCATCGGGTCGGATTCCTCGACGGCGGACAATGAGATTTCGTCTTCCCTCCAATTTGCTTGGGCGGATCTTCCCCTGATCTTATCGGGTGGAACCCGGAAAGAGAACTACCCCGTCGCGTTGGCACATTTAGTAAACTGGCGTCGCGGGATTTTGGCTGAACCGAGCAGTCCGGTCGATCTCCACCACCCGTCAGGGCGATTAGCTCAATTTGGTTAGAGCACTAGCTCGACAAGCTGGGAGTCACTGGTTCGAGTCCAGTATCGCCCACTCACTAAGCCCTGATGTAACAGGAAGTTACATCAGGGCTTTTCTGGACCCTTTTAGGTGCCTCCCGACGTTGAACCTCTTTCTGAACCCCTTTTGTACCTCGGGTGGTTCTTCTGTAAGATCAGAAGCCCTGCTGTCGGCCTTGTCTTTTGCTCGCCGTAGCCATCGTGGTCTTGGACTCACTAGGGGAGAGGGTAGCCATAAACCTTCTGTAGCAGAGTCCTGTCCGATTGAGGGCGACCAGAACCCCCAGTTAAAGGGGTTGTGTTTTGAAGCGGGCCGATTAGAATAGCAGCCACGTATCGCCGTCCGACTGTTTTCAAAAAGGTTAGGCATTTTTTGAAAAAGGTTAGGCATTATGCGGGTAGTTCTAACGCTGGTCGTCTTATTTGCCGCTTCTGTAGCTCAGGCAGCGATCATCTCAGAGTTTGATCGGATCGGGGCAGGCTCCGCATGGACGGACGGTATGCCGGGGCTTCTGAGCATTGGGATGCGGACCACCTCAACTGTTTGGGACTCGGCCGCCGCTCATTGGTGCCAAAGTACTAATGCCGTCTTGGATACGGTGACCTTTGTCCTGTTCGGTCGCAACGAAAATATTAATGGGTATACGTGGCCCAAATTGACAGCCGAGGACATGTTGGGTGGCGTCTACAGCGTTCATCTGTGGCAAGACAGGTTCATGGGAACCAGAGCAGATGGTAGTGCGGTCGCCAAACGGGGAGATCAAGTATTTGACCTTTACCCTAAGGTGAGTGATTTTAGTCAGCTTGGATGGCGTGATGCAGAGACTCCGACCTTCACGTTCACGGTTGACCTGTCCGCCTATAAATTTGCCCTGACTGAGGGGCAAGAGTACTTCATTGCAGTTCGACGACTTGGGCATCTATTAACTGAAGGCATGATCTATACATCTGTATCAAGAGCCCCCGATGCATCTTATGTAGATGTCTATGCGACTACGCCGAACATACCTGGAACCTACATAACCGAACTAGACCCGCCGTCCCCCGTACCTCACTTTGGCGTGCGTTTGACGGTTGACACTCTCGAAAGCAACGCAGTCCCTGAACCATCCTCTCTCGCTCTCTTGTCTGGACTCGGCGTGATGGGACTGATTGCCGCACGACGTAGGCGTAAGAAAGTAGCTTAGACCATCCGTCCAATCACAATAGGGAAATTGATAGGAAAAATGATTTCCCACACGCGATCAGTCTAGCCCCGAAGAACTGGGGAGTCAAGGGGGCGTCGAAAGTCGAAGGCGGCCATGGAGTACCAATATCGCACGCCGCAACGCGCAATTCTCGTGACCGCTCCGACCGGGGATCCGCTTGGCGTGGTCCTGGCCGCTCCGGACGATGACGTGCCGGGGATGATTGCCCGCCTGAAAGAATCGGCCATACACGAAGTCAAGTTTGTTCCGCTGCCGGTCTTGTAAACTGGCATAAAACCTGGCATAAAATTGCGGGTAAATGGCGGTTTTCAGGGGCATTTTCTGGCAACTGTGGCCGATCTTTTTTCGCCCTATGCTGTTGCCTGCCATCGCTTTATCCGGTACTGCTGGTAATACCCCGTGCGGTAGTTCTCTGGGATTCCGGCCCCGTAACCACCAGCCGCCGGTGCCGCCGGGTTGATGGCCCCGCCTTGGTTCGGATACCCTGAAAAGAGCTCAGAGCCTGTCCCAAAACCTCGCGAGAAGAAGGGGACAGGCTCTCAGCTTAAGTGTACGGCTTGTCCCCCAGGCACCAGCCGGAGTGAATCGCAGTGATGCCACAATTGCTCGTCGACCAAATCTCCAAAGAGTATCCCTCTCGAGCTCAGCCGCTGGTCGTCCTTCGCGAGGTTTCTTTGGAACTCACCCGCGGCGACAACCTGGCGGTAGTCGGACCCAGCGGCTCCGGAAAGAGCACGCTGCTGAACATCATCGGCACCCTGGAACCGCCCTCATCCGGCCGGATCCTCCTTGCCGATCAGGATCCGGCCGAGATGAACGAGGCCGACCTGGCCCGGTTCCGCAATCGCCACGTCGGTTTTGTCTTCCAGGAGCACCACCTTCTCCCGCAGTGCTCCGTCCTGGAGAATGTGCTGGTGCCGACGATCGCCGGGGGAGCGACCAGCCGCGAAGACATCCAGCGTGCCAGCGAGCTATTAGGCCGGGTCGGTCTGAGCGAGCGGTTGGACCACCGGCCGGCCGAGCTCTCCGGCGGTGAGCGGCAGCGCGTGGCCATCGCTCGGGCCCTGATCAATCAGCCGCTGCTGCTGTTGGCCGATGAGCCGACGGGCAACCTCGACCGCACGACCGCCGACCGCATCGCCGACCTGCTTCTGGAGTTGCAGCAGGCCGAGCACATGATCCTGATCGTGGTCACCCACAGTGTCCGGCTTGCTTCGCGGATGAGCCGGCAATTGGAACTGGATCAGGGGCGGCTCGCACCGCTCGAAACGCCGCTGGTCTGAACCTGTCAATGGATTTTTCCTCGCTTCCATGTCCCGCTTACGCCTGATTCTGCTCTCCCTGCTCCACTACCGCCGGATGCACGCGGCGGTGGCCATCGGCGTGATCGCCGGGACCGCGGTCCTCACCGGGGCCCTTCTGGTCGGCGATTCGATGCGGGGCAGTCTTCGTCACCTGACGTTGGATCGGCTGGGCCCCATCGACTACGTCCTGGCCACGGATCGGTTCTTCCGCACCGAACTCGCGGAGGAACTGGCCGCCCAGCCCGAGTTCTCCCGCCATTTCACGGCCGCCGTTCCCGCAATCCTCCTGACGGTCAGTGCGGAAAATGCGGGCTCAACAACCTCCGGGCGGGTGACCCAGGTCAATCTCGTGGGCTGCGACGCGCGATTCTGGCAACTCGGCGATCGGAGCTCCGCGCCCACAATCCAGCCGCGCGAGGTGGTTCTCAATCAGCGACTGGCGGAAAGCCTCGGGGCGAAAGCCGGCGATCGCATATTGCTCCGCATCCCGCGCGTGGGATCGGTGCCGGCCGAAAGCGCGCTGGGAAGGAAGTCGGAGACGGTCCAGTCGCAGCCGGTTACCGTTGGGGCTGTCATCCCCGCACAAGGGCTCGGCCGTTTCTCGCTTCGCCCGAGCCAGCAGGCGCCCATGAACGCCTACGTTTCGCTCGACTGGCTCGCCGACCGGCTGGATCAGCCGGGCCGCGCCAGCGCCATCCTCGTTGCAGGAACCGACGCCCGCACGGCGCCGCCGCCCGAGGCCGACGGTCTTCTTCAAAGGCTGCTTCGTCCTCGTGCGACCGACTACGGGATCCTCGTCAAAGAGTCTCCTCAGGGATATCTCAACCTTACCAGCGATCAGTTGATCCTCGATCCGCGGCTCGAGCAGGCGATCCTCTCCTCGCTCGGCGGCGGCCAGGTTCGACGGTCTTCACCTATCTCGCCAACGCACACGATCCGCTCGCGAAGACCGCGGAAGTCCCCTCCACGGTTGCGGCTCTCGACTTTTCGGCCGAACCGCCGCTCCGGCCTTCAGAGACCCCAAGGGCGATCCGATGGCCACGCCCGCCCAAGATGAAATTGTCCTGAACTCCTGGGCCGCGGAAGACCTCGGCGCAGAGCCTGGCGACGTGGTGACGATGGCCTGGTTCCAGCCGGAGACGCACGACGGTCGCGCCCGCCAGCAGACCGCCCGCTTCCGTGTGGCGGCAATCGCCGCCATGCAAGGTCCGGCCGCCGATCCGCACCTCACGCCCGAAGTGCCCGGCGTTACCGATCAACTCTCCATGTCCGACTGGGATCCTCCCTTCCCGTTCGACGCCTCGCGAATCCGCGACAAGGACGAACAGTACTGAGAACATCGCGCCACACCGAAAGCCTTCGTATCCCTCGCCACGGGCCGCAAGCTCTGGGAGAGCCGATTTGGGCAAACGACCTCGCTGCAAGTCGTGCCCGCCGATGGCGTCGACGCGGCCGGACTCGCCCGGCAGCTTGAAATTCCCCCCTCGGCCGCCGGCTTCATCTTCCAGCCGGTCAAGCGTCTGGGCCTGGCGGCTTCGCGAAGGAGCCACACCGTTCAACGTTCTCTTCCTGATGTTCAGTTTCTTTATCATCGCGGCGGCGGTCATGTCGTCGCCCTCCTGTTCCGCCTCGGCCATCGACCAGCGGTCCGCCGAGATCGGCTTTGCTGCTTGCGGCTCCGGTTTCACGCCCCGCCGGGCCGCCGGTTTGCTCGCGGCCGAAGGGCTGGTCGTGGCGTCGTTGGCCAGCGTGTTGGGCGTCGTCGCGGGCATCGGCTACGCGGCCTTGATGCTTACCGGTCTGAGAACCTGGTGGGTCGAGGCGGTCGTGGTGCCGTTTCTCGAGCTGCACGCAACGCCGCTGAGCCTTGCGGCGGGCTACGCGAGCGGCGTGCTCGTTTCGGCCGGGGCCATCGTGTGGTCGGTACGGCAGGCTCGCAAGTCCTCCGCCGCGGTCCTTTTGGCGAGCCGGGGCGGCGGTTCGCTCGCTTCTGCTGGATCGCCTTCCCGCTGGTGGACGTGGTCGGCCGGGTTCCTCTTGATCGCCGCAACCGGCATCGCCGTCGCGGCAGTCTGGATGCACGAAGACGCACGCGCGGGGGCCTTTTTCGGTACCGGGAGTCTTGTCCTGACAGCCCTGCTGATCCTCGTCTGGACGCGGCTGCGAAGCGGCGCCACCGGGCCCGCGGTCGCCGTGGGGCGCGGGAACTTGCCGCGCCTT
This sequence comes from Thermoguttaceae bacterium, assembly GCA_040768665.1. Classification (GTDB taxonomy): domain Bacteria; phylum Planctomycetota; class Planctomycetia; order Pirellulales; family Thermoguttaceae; genus JABWBD01. The sequence continues at coordinate 44,312 of JAXGMN010000019.1, read as the reverse complement.
GCGATCCGCAACGCGGCCCGCCACCCCGGCCGCAGCGCCCTGAGCATCGGGCTGGTGGCAGCGGCGAGCTTCTTGATCATCGCCATCGGCGCCTTTCACCTCGACCCGGTCGGCCGCGAACCCCAGCGGTCCAGCGGCGATGGCGGTTTCGCCCTGGTCGCGGAAACCTCGCAGCCGATCTATCAGGATCTCAACACCGCCGCAGGACGGGCCGACCTGGGCATTGCGGCGCAGGATGCCGCCTTGTTCGACTCGGCGAGCATCATGCCGTTGCGAGTAAAGGCGGGCGACGACGCCAGTTGCCTGAACCTTTATAAACCGCAGCAACCCCGGATCCTCGGCGTCCCGCAGGCCATGATCGAGCGGGGCGGATTCGATTGGGCAGACACCGATGCCGACTCGCCGGCCGAGCACACCAATCCCTGGCTCCTGCTGACTCGCCAACTGCCTCCCGATCTCGACGGCACCCCGCGTGTCCCCGTCGTCATCGAAAAGAACACCGCAATGTACGCCCTGCACCTGTGGAACGGCGTTGGGGAGACTTTCGACGTCGCCGACCGCCACGGTCAGCCGATTCGGCTGGTGGTCGCGGGCCTGCTCAACAACGGCATCTTTCAGGGCGATCTGCTCATCAGCGAAGAGGCGCTACTAAAACACTTCCCCGACACGAGCGGGTATCGGTTCTTTCTCATCGAGGCCGATCCCCGGCGCGTCGCCGACCTCTCGGCGGTTGTCAACCAAACGCTCGGCAGCTACGGAGTCCGCGTCGAGACGACCGGCGAGCGGCTCGCGCGCTTCCTGGCCGTACAGAACACCTATCTTTCGACGTTCCAGAGCCTTGGTGGGCTGGGGCTGCTCTTGGGCACGTTGGGGCTGGCGGCGGTCGAACTCCGCAACGTGCTCGAGCGCCGTGGCGAACTGGCACTTCTCCGCGCTACCGGCTTTCGCCGACGAACGCTCGCCTGGCTGGTCATGCTCGAGAACGGCCTTCTGCTGATCGGCGGCCTGGTTGTCGGCGGTCTGGCCGCCCTGGTGGCTCTTCTGCCCCATCTGTTGTCCGGTGGCGCATCGATCCCTTGGCCGTCGCTCGCCGGCACCCTCCTTGCAGTCCTTGCCGTTGGGCTCTTCGCCGGACTCGCAGCCGTCCGCACGGTCCTCGCCGCGCCGATGCTCCCCGCCCTCCGCGGCGAATAGACTCGCTAGGGTGCAGTGGAAAGCCGCCCGAATTCACTCGGCAACTCCTTCGGCTACCTCGCCGAGCGCGGATTTCTTGCCACGCGTCGCTCGGGCTTCGGTCCCTTCAACGATTGTGCCGCGAGCGCACGAATTCGCGAGAGGGGCTCCTGCATGTCCTTGGCGCCGACCAGATCCCGGGTTTCCGAAGAGTCGTGAAAAAAGTCGAACAGCTCTTCACGCCCGTCGCCGTACCGGATGTAGTGCAGACCTTCGACGATCACGGCGTCCACTCGATCCAGTGTCCCGTCCGTTTCAACGCTGCCGACGCTGGCGAAGACGGCGTCCGAATCGCTGCGTTGCGTCTCTTTCCAGCAGGCTGCCAGCGAATGGCCCGGCAATGTGTGCTGGCATCCCACCAGGTCCATCACGGTCGCCGACACGTCGCGCAGAGAAACGACCTGCCGGGCTCGCAGACCCGCCTGCGCGCCGCCGGGCAGACGGATCACCAGGGGAACATGAAGCAATGAGCGATATAACGAATTACCGTGTCCCTGGAGTCCGTGTTCTCCGAAGTGCTCGCCATGATCGGACGTCAGGATCACCAGCGTGTTCTCAAATGCCCCGCGCGCCCTTAATGCCTCGACAAGGTTCCCAAGGCAGGCGTCCAGATACGCGATGCTCGCGTCGTAGCGCTGCTGTTGCTCCATTTGCTGCGAAGCCGAGCGTGCATCGAGCCCCACCACGTCGGCGTGCCGGAGTCCGGCCACCACGGGCCGGTCTTCCTGAGCCTTCGCCGGACCGAATCGCCGATAGTACGGCTCAACGGCGGCATAGGGCTGGTGCGCATCGTAGTAGTTGAGGACGGCGAAGAACGGACGGTGCGGTTGGCCGTCGAGCCATTCGAGAAAATCGGCGTCCACGCGATCGGCCGATTTTCGTCCCCAATAGTCTTGCCAGCCAATCCAATGCCTCAGACGTGGGCTGGTGGTCAGCCGTCGCCCGATCTCGCAACTGAGAACGAATTCCGTACCCAGCCCGCTGAAATCCTCGAAACGAAGAAATCCGCGGTCCAGACCCGACTGGCGGCTGCAAACGTACTGGTTCGCAATAAAGGCTGCCGTCGCGTAACCTTCGGCACGGAGCACTTCGGCAAGGGTCGGGAACTTGGAGTCGAGCGGAGCCCCCCAATTGGTAGACAGTTCGTGCGCCCAGCGGCCAGTGAACAGGGAAGCATGGCTGGGCAAGGTCCAGGGAGAGGGTGCAATGGCATGCTCGAAACAGATGCCGTCCTTCGCCAAAGCAGTCAGGTTCGGCGAGGTATTTCGAGCGTAGCCGTACGTGCTGAGGTCTTGGGCTCGTACCGTATCCCATACAAGGATCAGGACATTGGGAGCCCCATCGCCGATGCTGGAGAGGTCGTGGATCGACCATCTTTCAGATCGGTTCCACCACAACGGCAACAGGATGGCCGTCCCCAGGCACGTGGCCGTCATCCAGGGGAGAGTCCGGCGGACCAGTGCCTCGAACTGTTCGACGCGACGCAAACTCGATCGCGTTATCTGAACCGCAACCCCTCCGGACAGCATTGCCGCCGCGACGTTATGGATCTCGCCATGAAGCAGCACCAAGCTCGCTGCCAGCACGAAGCCAAGCATGAGAAGCATCACACGCTTGCTATGGTGGGTCGTCAACACGAACACAAGCGGTATGAACGTCGACGCGAGAGCCACGAACAGCGTTGCATCGGCAAGCGGCGACATCCAGATCGTGTGCCGCCCCAGCAAAACGGGGCGGTCGAGCAGGTACTTGCGGAAGGCAAGGTTCAGGAGCTCCAGATAACCGGTCAGCATGCCGAACCACGCCGCCCAGGCGAAGAATCGAGCTGCAAGGTGCAACGGCTGCGGGAGCTTTGCCAGACGTTGTAGAGAAAGCATGAGAAGACGGCGCAACGGGGACCCGTGTGAAAACCGTGACAGGCCATCAAAACGGGGGCTGCCCGTCTATGGCGCGCCGCGCAAGAGGGCAGCGTCCATGTGGCAGCCCGCGTCTTGTCGGAGCCTCTAAGACGAGATCATCTCCGGAGACGCACTCGCACGAGCCGTCTACCAGCGGTAACGAGAGCCACGCACACCGTTCTTCCAAGAGCCAATAAGAATCCGATCGTCCCGGCGATCATGGATACCAGGGGGATAGATGTCTCTGGCCCCAAATAGGCGAATAGCCAGAATTCACCGCTCGGCATAAATGCAACTCCTCTTCTCTGGGCGACCTGTTCCGCTTCTTATTCAACATCGCCGACGAGAAGAAGTTTCGCGCCCCATTCAAGGAAGAGGCATGGTCGAGTGGCGGCGACTTGCTCTCGCGTTCCCCGCCGTGAACGGTCCCATCCGGCGCCCCCGAACAAGGGGTGCTTACAGTGCGATCGCTCCCTGTTCCTGGAGGGTCTTGCGGAGCGTTTCGACGGAAAGCTCCCCCACCTCGGCGCTCTCTCGCATGGCAAGCGCCGCCGCGGTCCCGGCTGCCTGCCCCATCTGGTTGCAGTTGACCATTACCCGGGCTGCGCCGAACGCGCCCCGGTCCGCGTCCAGGAGTCTTCCTGCGACCAGCACGTTCTTCGATCCGCGGGGGACGAGGCTGGCATAGGGGATCTGGTAGAAGGAGGGGTCTTCCGCGAGCGGGTCGCGCCAGCGGCTCCGCTTCGTGGGTTGCCCCGGACAGACGTATTCCTCCGTGCCGTCGAGATAGCGGAAAACGAGACCGGGGCGGTCGGGGTAGTGGATGTCGACGCGGTACGTTCCGTTGGCAATCGCATCGGGGAATCGCTTGCCCGTGAGGACTTCTGCTTCGGTGAGCGTATGCAGACAATCGGCATGGCGGCTTTCCCGAATACCGATGCGAGCGGGCAGCGCGGCCAGGCCGATCGACTCGCCGCCCGCGACGTGGTTGCGGACGATGTCGCAGATCGCCCGCACCTGGCGGCGGCCTTCGATTTCTGCTCGGGTGAGCTGGTCGGCCTCGCTGCAGTCGGCGCCGTGAACCCGGGTGCCCGCCACCATCCTCGCACCCGGTATGCCGGGCACCTCGGCCTGCCAGAGAAACCCGTTGGCCAGGGCCCCGGGGATATTCGGGTCGATAACGGTACGCGAAAAGGTTGAACCCCTTGTTGCGCCGGATATTTCGTCCAGCCCGCAGAGGATGAAGCGCACGTGGTAGGCGGCTGAATCTCGGAGTCTTGCGCGTCGGCAGGCCGGGCGCGGGCTACGAGGTCGCCGTCGCCGCTGGCGTCGATGAAGCACGCGCCCGGATGGCTCGCCGGCCGCTCTTGTCTTCAATCACGGCCGCAACGACCTGCCCTCGGCAACGACAGGCTCGACGAAAGGCGTGTGGAGAAAGCGCTGAACGTCGGCCTCCTGAACCAACTCGAAGTCCAGCTCGATCGCCAGTTCGGCACTGTTGAACGTGAAGTGCTGGCTGGCGCTTGGGCTGTGCACGCTGACGGCATTGCGACGCTTGAGTCGGTCGATCGTCTCCGTGGTAAGCCCGCCGGATGATCTGCCGTTGGCCGGTGGTATCGAAGATCGAATGCCGCATTACTGACCAGCGAGAGAGTGGCGACGCCGCCGAAGTAGCCCAGGTTTTCGATCAGGGCAACCGTAGCTCCCAGTTTCTGCCGCTGCAACGGCCGCAAAGACCCCGGTCGTGCGCTTCCGGCTGATCACGCACAGACGCACTCGGCGATCACCGGTGTTCGGCGAGCCTCTTCGCAAATCACCGCTCGCGGAGCGCGTGTGCCGAAGAGTCCTGCGGAGGCGACGGCTTGGGCGATTCCGAGGTACCTGGCAGAAACCGGTCCTAGTGCACTTGGGTTGGGCCTCGCGCCGGCAATGCCGGCGGCACGCAGCAGATCGCGTCGAGAAGGAGCGCAACGGCATGGCGGGAGTTCCCGAGCGGGGACAGTCGATTGCTTGGGATTGTAACTGCCCGCAAGGAGACTTCCAGCTTCGGCGCGGCTTGGGCAGCTCGCGCTCGTTTTGTCGTTCCCCAGTGTATTCCTTGCGGTTTGAAACCGCTCCGTAACGCAATTGCCATGCAACTTATGGGTGGATGTCAATCAATCAGAATTTTCAGAAGATTTGTAGCGTGAGGACTTGACTTGCGAAGTCCTCCTTATCCAGTAGGGGGAGACTGCTCGGTGATCGCTCGGCGACGGGCGTTCGGGCGCTGTGGAAAACAAGATCTTGCGAACGGGGGCTTCTAGGAGATGCATCATGAGTGCAAGCAAGCGGGGCGTGCTGATTCGTGGTGGTTTCCTGTATTGCTGGGGACTCTTTTCGCAACCTCCGGCGCGTGCGAATTGGTGGGAAGTTCCAGATCCGGACTGGGTGGAAGGCCTTGGGCCAGAATGGACCATTTTTCACTGGCACGTTGAATCGGTCGGCGAGGCCGACGCTTACTGGAATTCCGAAGAGTCGAGTCACCGGCGGGCCCGACTTTGAGTATATGTTCGAATTCAGCATCATCCGGGCAGAGTTCGCTGGCAGTTGGCAGACCGACGGGCGCGTTTATCAATGACGGTGATACGTTCGCGGGGTGGTGTTAAGCCCTCGCCCTTTCAGTATCCTCGGCGACTTTGAAGAGCCGGGAGTGCTCTCTGTCGACATCGCGCATGGTATCGACGTCAACGGAATCGCCTATGCATCCATGACCAATGTAGACTTCGGCACGTACATGACCTTTCCGATCAGCGGCTTCGAGGTGCAGCAGTGACGGCGGTCAGAGAAGTGCCTGAATGAACTTCGTTATGATCCTCGCAGGTGCTGCGATCATAGGGCTGGCCTTCGTCATGGCCGTCGTCCATCTGCTCCGGCCTGGACCCGGTCATGGCCAAGCTTAAGGGGCAACATTGCGTGGGCAACATTGCGTGTGGTCAGGCCGAGATCAGGGATTAGGCAGAGAGACAGAGAACGGCTGAGGAGCTGGGAGACGCCCTGCCAATCCGTAATACCGGTCAGGCAGGGCATCTTGGTCGAGTTACAGTAACGGTCGGAACCCGCTGGGCACCACACCCTGCCTGAAGGCCCGAACTCTGCCAAGGCGGCGATCTTCCTGATCTTGCCTGGCACAAGGTTGCTTCCCGCGGCACCCCATGCATAATCATCGATGCTTCGGTGGGTAACGCCCCGTTCACGCCCACGGCCGGGGGACTGGACCTTGCTCTCGAGGAGGGAGCATGAAGTTTCAGGATCTCACGGCAGGTGCTGCTGTGTTCCTCGATTCGAACACACTCGTTTATCATTTCTCGTGAGGGCTACCCATGCACCGTCTCGCTTTCGCACCGCTGATCGCATCTCTCTGCCTCGCGGTTGTCCACAACTCGAATGCCGCCGAGAAGTCGGCCGGCGAGTGGATCCCGCTGCTCGCAAGCCAGTTGCCGTCCGGAGAGCTGCCGGGGTGGAAATCGTTCCACGAATCCCCCGAGACCGAGACCGCCGACGTCTGGAACCTGACCGACGACGGAGTCCTCATCTGCCGCGGCAACCCCAAAGGTTATATTTATACGGAAAAAGACTACACCGACTTCGTCTTGCGGCTCGAGTGGCGCTGGCCGGAAGGCAAACCGGGCAACGGCGGCGTTCTCATCTGGATGACCGGCCGGCACAAGATCTGGCCCAACAGCCTCGAGGCCCAGATCAACGCCGGCGGCGCCGGCGACTTCTGGGCCCTGGACGGCTACCCGCTTTCCGGCCCGGCCGACAGGACGAAAACGCTCGAGCATCCGCAGTTCGGCAAGCTCACGAACATCAAGCGGACCGCCGACGCCGAGAAACCCGCCGGCCAATGGAATACCTACGAGATCCGCGCACAAGGCGGCACCGTCACCCTGATCATCAACGGCCGGGAGGTCAACCGGGCCACCGATTGCGAGGTCCGGCCCGGCAAGATCTGCCTCACCGCCGAAGGCAACGAGATCCACTATCGCGGCGTGGAACTCAAACCCGGCCCCGGCGGTGAGTAGCCCTCCATGGTTGGCGTTTTTGGGATCGTCCTGTCGCTCGCCCTGCTGATGTACCTCGCCTACCGCGGGGTCAACGTCATCGTGTTGGCGCCTCTGCTCGCCATGCTCGCCGTACTGTTCGACGGCGACCTGCGGCTCCTCGCATCGTACACCCAGATCTTCATGGTCGCGTTGGGCAAGTTCACCGTGAGCTACTTCCCGATCTTTCTGCTCGGGGCGATCTTCGGAAAGCTGATGGACGACTCGGGATCGGCGCGGGCGATCGCCCACAGAATCATCGAGCGTCTCGGCCCCCACCAGGCGATCCTGGCGATCGTGCTCGCCTGCGCGGTCCTCACCTACGGCGGCGTGTCCCTCTTCGTCGTCGCCTTTGCCGTCTACCCGCTGGCGGCGGCAGTGTTTCGCGAAGCCGACGTGCCCAAGCGGCTGATCCCCGGCACGATCGCCTTGGGTTCGTTCACGTTCACGATGACCTGCCTTCCCGGAACCGTGCAGATCCACAACCTCAGTCCCATGCCGTACTTCCAGACCACGGCATTCGCCGCTCCGCTCTTGGGAACGGTGGGAGGGGCGATCATGTTTGCCGCGGGGATGACCTGGCTCAATCACAGGGCGCGTCTGGCTTCACGGGCCGGCGAAGGCTACGGGACGAACCACCGCAACGAATCGCCGGCCCCGGCCGGCCAAGAGCTCCCGTCCCTGCTGGTCGCCTCGGCGCCGATCGTGATGGTGATCGTCCTGAACTACGCCCTGGCCGAGCACGTAATCCCGCAGTGGGATGCCGCCTACTTGGCCGAGGCGAAGTTCGGTGCGACCGGTCTGAGCGACGTCAAAGGGATCTGGGCGATACTCGCCGCGCTAGTGGCATCGATCGGCTGTGTCGTGGCATTGAACTACCGGTCGCTTTCCTCGCTCAACGATTCGCTGGAGAAGGGGGCCGTCGGCTCGCTGGTCCCTATGTTCAACACGGCGTCGGTCGTCGGCTACGGGGCCACCATTGCTTCCTTGGGGGCTTTCATCGTCGTCAAGGATTGGGTCCTGGGAATCTCCCCGGGCAACCCGCTCGTTTCCGAAGCCGTCGCCATTAGCGTCCTGGCCGGTATCACCGGATCGGCGTCCGGCGGAATGAGCATTGCGCTGGAAGCGCTGGGAAGCACCTATTATCAGCTCGGCCTGGAAACCGGGATCAGCCCCCAGTTGATGCACCGCGTCGCCGCCATGGCATCCGGCGGTCTCGACACCCTGCCGCACAACGGCGCGATCATCACCCTTTTGACCATCTGCGGGCTTTCCCACCGACAATCCTACAAAGACATCGCCGTGGTATCGCTCGTGATTCCGATCGTCGCTACGGCCGCTGTCCTCGCGGTCGGTACGACTCTCGGTTCGTTTTAGAGATTCCTCCGTTTCACAACCAGGGAGCCTTCCATGCACCATCGCATTCTTACCCTCGCCGTCCTCCTCAGCCTCGCCGTGACCGCATGCTCGACGGGGCCTGCCGCCGCTCAGGAGTCGGGTGCGGGCAATCCCCACGTCACCGGCGACCTTGACCCGGCGCGGCGAGCTTTCGTCGAACAGTTCCAGCGGACCGGATTGAATTCCGCGCCGGGCGACGCCGCCATGCTGCGGATCCTCGTTGAGAGTTCCCGGGCGAAACGCGGCGTCGAGGTCGGCACCGCGACCGGCTACGGTGCAATCCTGATGGGCCTCGGATTTGAGCGGACGGGCGGCAAGCTCATCACCGTCGACATCGATCCCCGGATGGTGGCCGCCACACGCGAGAACCTCAAGAAGATGGGCCTCGACGACGTCGTCACCGCCGTCGAGGGCGATGCCCTGGAAGTGCTTCCCAAGCTCGAAGGCCCCATCGACTTCGTCTACATCGACGCCGTGAAACGCGACTACCTCAAATACTTCAAAGCCCTCGAGCCAAAGCTCGCCCCGGGCGCCGTGATCGTCGCCGACAATGTGATCCGCTCGGCCTCCGCGATGACCGATTTTCTTCAGGCGATCGCCGGCGATCCCAACTATCTGTCAACCACGATCAGGGCTTCGGAGGTCAAACGCGACGGCATGCTGGTGATCTACAAACTGAAGTAACACTTCAATATGCGCCCCGGCCCGTGATCACGCTCCACGGCGTCCGCAGCAGCAGCCAGAGGTCCGTCAGCACGCCCTGGTTCTTCACGTACCACAGGTCCATGCGGATCCAGTCGGCAAAACCGATCTCCGATCGGCCGCTGACCTGCCAGAGACACGTCAGCCCGGGCATCACCGCCAGCCGCCTTCGCTGCCAGTGCTCGTACCGCGCGACCTCCTCGGGAACCGGTGGCCGCGGGCCAACCAGCGACATATGCCCCAGAAGAACGTTCACCAGTTGCGGCATCTCGTCGATGCTCGTCTTCCGCAGGAAGCGGCCGAAGGGCGTCACTCGCGGGTCGCGGCGGTTCTTGAAGATCGGGCCGTCCTTCTCGTTGCTCACCTCGTGCTGCCTCCGATCGGCGTCCAACGCCATGGTCCGAAACTTGTACATCGTGAACCGACGCCCCCGGTAGCCCACCCGCGTCTGCCGAAAGATCGGCTTGCCCTGCGTCGAGAACAACAGAATCAACAGCACGGCCGCCAGCACCGGCGAGAGCACGACCAGGATCGCAATCGCCCCGACGACGTCGATCGTCCGCTTCGCCAACCGGTAGCCCGGCGCGAGATTTCCCTCCGGCTCGACGATGGCCTTTCCTTTGGCCAGACACTCGATCACCAGCGATGGCGGATCCTCAACGACCTGCCGACGCTCGGCCTCCCGCCGCTCGACAAGCGGAACAATCGAAACCTGCGGCACCACCGACGGTCGGTCGACAAAGATGTCCAGCAGCGCGGCCTCGCTGCTGCCGATTCCATGGGCAGCGACGAATGGCGAATACACCAAAACGACCATGATCCAACACCTTGCCAGATGAGATTGAAGAGAAAGACTTCTGCCGGCGCCGCTGGTTCAGCACGACTTGCCTGTGTAGCCAGGCAGACCCATCAGGGCGCGTTTCAGCGACACCGGACCGGTGGCGGTCCGCGGCTTCTTCCGCCGTTCCAGCCCCGGGTACCAGACAGCGGATACCGGCGGCTGCGACGCGGCCGGACGCCCCGCCTCATACGGCGGCACGCTCAGGAAGACAAGGGCGACGCCCGTCAGCAGTCCGGCCCCGAGCCCCATCAGCACCAGAATGCTGCGGCTCGGCCCGATGGGATTGGTGCCCGTGTCGGGCGCGCCCATCCGGCCGATCAGGCTCGCTGCATTCGCGGTGGCCTGCGTGGTGCGGGCTTCGGCCAACTTCTGCTCGGCCTGCTGCAGCAACTGCTCCCGGTTCAGCGTCTCGGCCACCTGGTTCGAATAGAACGCACGCATCCCCGCCAGGGAGTCGAGCCTCGTCCGCGTCTCGGCCAACTGCCCGTCCAGGATGGCGATCCGCTCGTCATTCAGTCGCAGCTCTCCTTCGATGCCCCGGATCACTTCGGCCAGATCCTTGTGCAGTCCGGCCCGGATCTGCCGCTCCGACTCCATCGCCGCGCGCACGAGCGGATGTTCGCTCGACATCCGGCCCTGCAGATTTGCCGTTAGGAGTTGGGCCTCGACCAGCCCCTCCTTGAGCGTCCGGAGGGCCGGCTGCGACTCCAGCAACGCGCCTGGAGCGCCGAGCAGGGCATGCGGATCGACCGCGGCCTCGCGAAGCAGGGCAAGCAGTGCTTTGTTCGCCGACCTGGCGATGCGTGCCTGCCGCAGCTCGTTCTGGATCTCGGTCATCGTCCGCCGCAGCGAGCTGTCTCCCGAACTCGCGTCGTGCAGGATCCGCAGCTCTGCCAGGTCGGCCGCGGCACGCGTTTCGATCTCCGTCAGCCGCTCGGTCGACTCATCCAGATCGTCCGCGGCAAGAGTCACCGCCTTGGCCAGCTCGTCGATCATGCTTTGCGCTTTCACGTCGCGAACTTGCTGGAAAGCCCGCTCGAGGTGGCTGGCAACGGACGCGGCCAGATTCCCGGCACGATCCCGATGGCGGTCTCGAACCTTGAGATAGACGATCTCGGTGCTGCCGAACTGGGCTCCCTTGGGAGGGGAGAGTTTCAGGCAGTCCCGAAGATCGGCAACGTCCTCCATCGTGGGCCACGACTGCGTCGGCTTGCGATAATCGGCCGGCGGCCCTATTTCGGCCAGCGCGGCCGAGAGCACGCCGCGGCTCCTCGCCAACTCCAGGATCGTCTCCTGCAGCGTCTTCATCTCGTCGCTGTGGGCGAACTTGCCGGGCGACTGGTGGTTCGTGGCCGCCTCGTTCCGGATGATCAACGCCTGGGAAGCCTCCCAGGTCTCCGGACGCACAAGAGCGTAGACGCCAACCAACGCGGCGACCGCTCCCGCGGAAACCAGGCATCGCACCAGGTGCGCCGTCAGGACCGCAACGAACGGGTTCGAGGCAGAGGTCGCTTTGGGGGGATGGTTCATGGGTGATTTTCTCGGTTGTGGGCCAAGAGCCGGAGCGGATGAGCCACGGTCATCGGGTCGCGAGATGCGAGAGCAAAGCGGATACCAACCGCCCCGCACCCCTTGTAGAGAAACGCCTCGCGGAGCGCAACCGCTTGTCTGCGCGAGGGTTCCGTTACATCAGCCGACCAGGCTCAAGCCGCTCCCGGCAAAACAAGGCCCGCATCCCGGCGTTGCTCAAACGCAACGCGCTGTTGCCCACACGCAACCGAATGTCCAAAAGAGCTTCGAGGCGGCGAGCCGTGGAGTCGGCCGGCGCCGGGCCGCGCGGGCATGTGTTCGCATGTCCATTTACCTGCCTGGTTGTTGTCGATGCGGCGCAATGTGTCAAGTGGTGGCTTTTACGCCGCCTTGGCCTGCATGACCGGCCGGGCCTGGCAGAGTACTCGGAGGATTCCGCCATTCTGATCACAAAACTCAATCCGCTCGCCACCAGCCAGGATGATGACTCGGACATGCCCACACTCAAAGCTCCGTCCGATGTAAAAGCCATCCTCCACGAGGATCGTAGTATCCGTGATCGAGAACGTGGCATTGGGCACGCCGAGTTCCTTGAGTGTTTCGACGATGCTCTGGTGAATCGTCGCTTGGGTGGCCTGGTCCATGACTCCACCTCGGGTAATTTGCTTTGGTGTTCGGACTTCTTGGTGAGGGATTGTAGCGATATTGATTGCCGCCGTGAATGCCGACAAGAACACGATAGCCCTTCGCAGGGGCGGCAGCTCCTGCGAAGGGCAGGCGTTTGGCACGACAATGATGCTGTTTGGAAGCGTTTGCCGATCTTCCTTTTGACGGCAACTGGCCAGCACCGTAGTCCCAACTCCCCTCGGGACTCTGCCACCTGCCGGAGGCACGACCAGTCTCCACCAACACTTCCTCTACCGGATATATCGGCCGAACAGGCGGCCTCGGTTGGCAAAAACATCAGCGCCAGAAAACGGGGACCAACCCCAAGTGTCGCCGTTCACGCCCAGGGCCGGGGTGGGCTGATAAAAACGGGGACTGGCTCCGCAACATCTTGTGTGGTCGCTCTGGCTAAACCGCTATTAGTTGCGGTGCCTGTCCCCGTTTTTATCAAGTTTTTATGAGCCCAGGGCCGGGGACGGGTCTGTTTATCGGCCAGTTCAGGCATTTTGGCGAGAAAGACGCCGGCCGAAAACATGGACCTGCCCCCCTCTCTTCCGCCCCGTGAACGGTCACACCGAATAACGAGCTCCAGAGAAGCGGGCCATGGCCACCTGAGAGTGGGCTATTGACGAATGCGACGACCGGGGCGTACTTTACCTGCGAGGCCGTCTGGCCGGCTACTACCGGAAACCGATACAGGGACACCGGCAAGATCGCCGTTTTCACAGGCAAAACCGCCACGAACCGCCGTATTCTCCCAATATTGTCGGGCATTTGGCCGCTACGACCGATTCGCCCGCTACAGATGTCATCCGCCCTCGCATTGCAGAGCTAGGATAATACAGCCCAGCAAAAACTCAGCCACTTACAAGGGACCAGACATGGAAAATCAAGAATCGCCCACCAGGAAGCCAATGACGAAGACGGAGATCGTAGCTTCGTTGTCTGAGGCAGCCGATCTCACCAAGCAGCAGGTTGCCCGACTGTTCGATGAGCTTGCCAATCTGATTCAAAAGAACCTCGGTGAGGATGGGCCGGGAGAGTTTGCCGTTCCCGGCCTCATGAAGATCAAGGTTGTCCGCAAGCCCGCTACCGAGGCTCGCAAGGGAATCAACCCCTTCACGAAAGAGGAGACGATTTTCAAGGCCAAGCCCGCCACAAACGTCGTTAAAATCATGCCATTGAAGGGGCTGAAGGATATGGTTTGATCAGCACCTCGTTGATTCCCCAGAGCAATCAAGGCCGGCCCTGCGATTTGGCGGGTTGCCGCTTTCCCATGCAGCGTGCGGAGGCGGTCCTCGCCTTCCTGCCCTCGTGGACACCGGATGAAGCGATGCTCCACTTCAGACTGTGAGAGCCGAATCATGAACGAGAGATTCCTGCGTGAGGCGATTCGCCTTTCGAGGGAAAAGATGAAGCTTGGCGAGGGCGGTCCCTTTGGCGCGGTGGTTGTCAAGGACGGCAGGATCGTTGGCGAAGGCTGGAATCGGGTTACTTCGACTAATGACCCGACCGCCCATGCCGAAATCGTCGCAATCCGTGATGCCTGTTCTCGGCTCGCATCCTTTTCCTTGCCGGGCTGCGAGATCTATGCAAGTTGCGAGCCTTGTCCGATGTGCCTCGGTGCCATTTACTGGGCACGACTCGATGCGCTTCACTTTGCTGCAACACGCGAGGACGCCGCTGCGGCAGGTTTCGACGATCTCGCTATTTATGAACAGATGGTTCTTCCCACGGCCATGCGTTCCATCCCGGTGGGGCAGGCATTGCGGGAAGATGCCCGTGGCGCATTCGAGGCGTGGAGAAACCAGGCAGATCGCATCGAATACTGACCCTTGTTGATCGGGCGGTAGTCGACGAGGGACTCATGCCGCCGATGAGCCCAATCATCTTCTTGGTCAGTAGGTGAAGACGACCGAATTGACGTGGAGATGATCAAAGATCTGCTTGCGATCCTCGATCATCTGGTTCCCGGGCGCAAGTTCTTCCGCTTTGACGCCCATCTTCCGCCCGAAGGCTGCCCTGGCTGCTCACGGGCGCGACTCGAGCACGGCCGCCGCATGGCGGGCAAGGTGGCCGCGGAGGTCCTTGGCATAGTTGCCAAGAATCTCGGCGCCGAGTCCTTCGCAATCGCCGCATCGGTACAGGGCGCGGGCGAGCAACAGTTCCCGCAGCGAATCTCTTCGCGTCGCGTTTGGGCCGCCGCCTTGGTCCAGTTCCCGCACCCGCTCGAGCGAAACATGGGCGTATCCGGCCATGTCCGGCTTCTTGAGCAGTTCCGCCAGAGGCTTCGCCGCTCGCTTGTCGCCGATCAGCTCCAGGGCCAACGCGGCGGCGCGGTGGTGCGAGAATGCGGTATCGGCGGAAAGCAACGCGAGCTTGTCCAAGATCACCGGAACCGCCTCGGGGCTCCGTGTACGGCCGATCGCAACCATGAGGCAGTCCAGCGGGCTCATCGCGTGGCCGAACTGCCCGCCCGCGCGGAAGTCCCAACCTTCGTCCCACTGCGGTATGCCTTCGACCGCCTCGATCAACGTCGCCAGACCGGTGGCATCGCCCATCATGCCGAGGACCTTTGCATAGCCGAGTTTTCGCTGGGCGTCGGCCTTTCGATAAACATCGCGCACGAGCGGCAGCGACTGTTCGGGACTGGCCAGGACCACGGCGGCCCCGGGTGCGTTCTCCTCGGCGACCGTTGCGACAGCGGCCTTGATTTCGTCCAGCGACGGTGGGAAGGAATCCCCGTCGGTCAGCACGCTGAGCGGCAGGTTTCCGATGTCGACCAGGTGCCGCTGCAGGGCCTTCAGGTCGATTTTGCGCAGCGGAGCATCCGATCGCGAGGCCATCGCCGCGGCCACCCCCATCGCGTAGCCGCCGTTTTGAATGTCGGGCTGCATGCGGATCACCGGCACGGCATCGCGATGGGCGCTGATGCCCAGCCCGGCGACGAGCAGCCCCTCGTATCCCTTCGGCAAGAAGCAGCGGTAGGGGATATTGCAGTAAACCCCCTTCTTCATCGGATGTTCGAGCATGAAGTACGGGTCGATCGTGTAACCGTGGGTGTCGAAATTGCTGTACGCACGGACCACGGTGTCCGGAAACGTCCGTTCGTTGACCTGGTCGAGAATGTCGAGCCGGTAATCGCCGACGATCCGCCTCCGTTCGCGGGTGTCGATCAATTGGCCCAGGTCGAATGCCGTCGGGTACTTGTCTTTGGCATGGACGAACATCCGCCAGACGTCGACCATGTCGGTCTCGTCGGTGAACGTGTAGTCGGTGTTCGCGTAGCTGGCGCCGAGTTGCCGCGGCGGCAGACCGGTCCCCTGCATGGCGAATTCCGACTCGTCCGTATAGAGGCACTCCGCCCCGGCCGCGGCAGCGACGTCGGAATTGCCCGTGGCGTCGATAACCACGTCGGCCAGGACCACGCCGCGGCCTTGGGAGGTGACGACCACTGTACCTTTGACTTTCTCGCCGTCGACAAACGCCCCGCAACCGGTCGTCGCGAACCAGATGTCGCCGCCCGCGTTGAGGATCTCGTCGCGGTACCACTCCATCCTCTGTTCGATGACCCACGAATGGCCGCCGTAAACCTCGGCGGTGAAACCTACACGATTGCCCCAGTAGTATTTCGAGATCGCCCCGGTCGTGCCGACGCCACCCAACCCCGAGAGATATTCGACCACCAGCGTTCTGGCGCCCTGGCGCGCAGCCGCGATCCCGGCCGGCGCACCCGCGGTACCGCCACCGATGACGACCACGTCGTACTGCCCCAACACCGGCACGGCACGAGCAGCCTGCGGCACGGTCGTCGACTTCTGGTTCGGCCGGACTCCGCCAAGGACCTCGCGGACGTCGCCCTCGGCAGCCGGCGATTTCGTCGGCTCGCCTGTCAGCTTTACGCCCCGGGGAACCAAGAGCGACTTGGCCTCAGTAGCCGCCGCCACTCCCAGTCGCGTTCCCGTATCGATCAGTGCACACGGCCGCAGCAGTTTTTCAGCCTGCTGACGGGAAATGTCGGCCACGCCGCTGAGTACAAAGATCCTTGCCGTGCCTTTCGGCCGATACGCACCAAGCGGGATTGCGTCGACCGACTGCCAGGCACCTTCGGCCGTCTCCTGCCCAAACATCGCATCCGGCGGCACCTCGAAGAGCACGTCCGAGGTAAACTGCTGCTCGGGATCGTAGGTCAGTGAGCGGGCCTCCTGGTCGGCTTTCGCCCACGCCGCCGGGCCGTCGTCGTCCATCGGAAGCTCGAGCGTATACTCGATGATTTTGAACACGCCGCTGGTGGTTTTCGCGTCGTTCGGATAAGGTCCGCGGAATGGCGGATTGATTTCTCGTGTCTTCATCGACGGTCCGCTTCTCGGCTCGCCGCCGATCACGACCCGCGTGAACGCATGCTTCCCTGCCGGGTACGGGCGAAACTCCGCGCCGGCCAGCCGGGCGACCAGCCCTCGCTCCGTCGCGTCGATGATCGTTTTCGCGACAACCGCCTGGCGCCCCGCCCGGTTGGCCATCACGATTCCGCAGGGATTGCCATCGGCGTCGCGAAGCACGTCCGTAGCGTAGCACCCGAAAAGGTACTTCACGCCCGCCTCGATCAGTGCGTCGTCCAGAGTTTTTTTCACGTGCATCGGGCGGGGAGCGGGTCGGGCGGCCGGGCCTGAGTCCACCGTTGCCGGCCCCGGCCGGGTGATCTCGATCTCGCCCAGCAGCACACGCGAGATCTTCGGCGCCCGCTGGACCGTCACCTTCACATAGCGGGCCTTTGTCTTCAGCGGTGCGGCAAATACGACACTGCGGCCTTCCGTGGTCGTTCGCGGATCCTGCTCCTCGTCGATGACCGCTGCCTGCTGCCAGTTCTGCTTGTCGTCGCTGGTGGAAACGGTAACGTTTTCGATCAGAAACCCGCTTTTCTTGGCATCCGTCTCGCGTTGGTAGGCCATCAGGCGGAATTGATCCAGTGCCTGCGAGTTGCCCAGATCGGCGATGATCGTCACATCGCCGTTGTATTGAACGCTTTCCTTGACGGGATTGCCCCAGACGCAATCGGCGAGCATCCGGGGAGGATCGCTGTCAACGTGCGGAACACTGCTGGGCAGATCGGCCTCGTACGTGAGGTCAATCCGGTTGGGATCGGCAAGCTGATGCTTCTGGGTCTCGTCCTCGAAGATTCTCTTGGCCAGCGGCGATTCGGGTTCTTCCCCTTCTTCGAGCCAGAGGCGGAGGGTCGCGGTCATGTCGTCGCCGAGATACGGACGTGGAGCTGCCAGGAAAACGTCGGCCCCGGTCTTGGCAGCAACCGCGGCAGAGACCGCTCCCGTGCTGCCGCCCAAGACCACCACGTCGACCTCGTGCGCTATGGGGATTTCGCGGGCCGATTCATTGACGGCCGCCGGCCCGGCCGCCGCCTGCAAGCCGAGACTTCCCAAGAACGCCCATGCAACCATGCTCCGCAAGATCATCGCATTACTCCCTTTTCAGGACGGACAAGAGGACGCAGCTTCAATGCCACCTGCTCCGCGATCGCCCGGCACCCGTCTGCCGTCGGGTGCACGCCATCGGGCGGAGGGCGCAGCAATGATGGGTCCTTCGAAAATGTTTCGTAAAGATCGACGACCGGTATATCCATTTTTCGGCCAATTTCGAGTGCAGTGGCCCGGTAACGAGCAACTATGCTCTCGAGCCCGCCCTCCGCGTCGTAGAATTGCTTGGGATGGCGAGTGAAGTACGGCTCGCCGTTGATGGCGGGAAGCGTCAGGAGCACAACGTTCGCTCCGTGTTCCCGGCACCGGTCGACCATTTCCCGCAGGTTCTTCGTATTGTTCAACGGGAACACGGTACTTGCCCGCCATTGGGGTACACTGTCGTTGGTTCCGAACAGGAGGACCACCGCGACCGGGGCGTGCTTGACGACGTCGTGATCGAATCGCGCCAGTCCTTGACTGCTCGTATTGCCACCGATGCCGGCATTGATCACCTTCATACCCGGCAGAAGTGATTCGAGCACGGACGGATAGCCCCGGTCTTCCGGAAGATGGACTCCCATGGTGATGCTATCGCCGAGGCAGACAACGACCTGCTGGTCGCCGGGCGAAATGGCAGGCAATCCGACGCAAATCCCGAATGCCAACAGGAGCCTACTGAAAGAGAGCGGCGTGCGGCAGTGCTGTCGGTCGCGCGGGGGGCAAATCATGGAGGGAAGCTCGCTTCGCAGACGGCAGGAATGGCGTGCCTGCTGGGTTGTCGTCGTTCTCGACTGTAGCGGGCCACCCTGGTACGTGCAAGGCTTGGCTGGAGGGAGAGCCGCCCCAGCCCTCCCCCGTGTGGAGAGGTTGCCCAAAAAACCAGGATCGGGTAGACTGGGGTGATCCACTATCAGAGGGGAGACAGAAGGTGAAACAGACCCATTTCGTCCCGATTGTCTCGATCTGGTCTTCTTGGTTTGGCCGCGTTGCCTCAGAAAAGCAGGCCAACGCCCAGATGTTCGGGCAGCGATCCCTGGGTAGCGGCCGCAGCGCCTCCCGGACCACTGCCGATACGTCCAGTGTGGGCACCGTCCAGGGAAGTGAGCGATTCGTTCGCGGCAACCGAAGCAGAGCGACTTCGTCGGCAGCACCGCACGGGATAGCTTCGTCAGCGCAGAGCAGGGCACGGGGATGGCCGCGTGCGATCCGCGGTGTCGAACTTGCGGATCGAACGTGCACCGGATGCGAACCGCAGCGCTCTGTCTTCTTCCCGCAGCCGCGCCGGAATGTACGAGCCGCGACTGGCCGTGGGTTTCCGCTATTCGCCCGCCGAGGTCCAGAAGCTCAGCTCGGAGATTCAGCGTCGGCTGGCAGCGTCGGACTCGATTCGTTGGACCGCTCCGGTCGAGGTGTTCGTGGAAGGGCCGACGGCCACGCTGCGGGGTGAGGTTCAGTCCGAACACGACCGAAGGATTGCCGAACTGCTCGTTCTCTTCGAGCCGGGAATCTCGAAGGTGCAGAACGAGTTGCGCGTAAAGCAGGTTCTGCAGACTCCGCCGCGGCCGGTTCAGACGGCGACGGCTTCTCCGACTCGCTAGCCGACTTGCTCGGGGTCGTCGTGCTCGAGGAATCCGACGTCGTCGCGTCGGTCCGACTCTGGGGGACGTCTGTTACTGAGCCGTCCGAAGCCCGCCCTTGGGAATCGGGCGTGTTTTGCAGGCGGCGCGCGAAACTGGGCGGAACGTCGATCGTTGCAGTCGACCTTTCCGATTTGGCATTCTCGGCCGTTGTCGCTGTGTCGAAGCTCGCGTGCCGAACGCCGTTCTCCGCGGGCTTGGTATTGTCGCCCGCTTGTGCCGCCTCCTTGGCAACTTCGTCCTTTTTGGCTTTCGGCTGGATGCCCGGCAACGTCTGCCGGCACGGTTTCGACATAATCACCTGGCTCGTGCCGTCGACGAATCGGCTGATCAGCGTAATCCGCTTTTCCTCGCCGCCGACTTCATCCCAGGGGATCCAGAAACTGTAGGAATGTCCCAACGGCGATTTGCTGTAGTGCTCTGCCAACTGCTCGCGGCTGAAAACGTACTTCTTGTCCGGCGACTGATGATCGGGATCCGCATCCGCGTCGGCTTCCGCGTCGGAGTCGTCGAAGGCGTAGACGGTGAAAGTCCCATCGACCGCCACGGCTTCATCCTGGTCCTTGGCGTAGAACATCACCCGGCCGCCGAAGCCGCGAACGCCCCTCTGCCCGCTCTGGTGAAGAACGGTATCCGTCCAGGCGTCGACCATCCGTTCCGGGATTCTCGGCTTCGGCTTGGACTTCAAAGGCGTCAGGCCTTTGGACAGGTCAAGCTGCGTACAGCCGCCAAGTGCGACGACGATCCCTGCCAGCCAGAGCGTCAAAGTCGGCTTCACGAGCGACGTCATCCGTACGCAGTGCTCCTTTCTCGATACTTGACGCCCGATGGTTCAATGCTTCGCCGAAAGCGACGGCCCCGCGGCCGAAGCCGTCTCGCCGCGGAGCGGGTTCGACTCGCCTTCCCCCGCGCCGGCATTCGACCCGAGTGGACCGTCGGGCACTGTTTCAATCGATCCGGCCGGCGGCACTTCGAAGGCCCCGGGCGGAAGCGGGTGGCTCGGCACCGGCGCGGGAATCTCTTCCAGCGACGGCGTGAGTTTCAACTCCGGCGGTACGGCCTTTCCCCCGGGAGCTTCCCCGGGCAGCACGCCGCGCGGATCCGAGTCGGGATAGATCACCTGCGTCTTGCCGCGACAAATGGGGCATTCGAAGTCGTTGCACAGCCCTGTCGGCCCGTGGACCTCGTGGACGTCGGCCAGGCACCAGTGCATCCTGGCAGCCTCCAGTTGCAGATACTTCTGGGCATCTGCTTCGTTGTGGACCACGTGCGGAGTGAGAATGATCAGCAACTCCTGGCGGCGGACGTCGTCCGAGTCGTACTTGAAGATATTGCCCAGGACCGGAATCTCCGCGAGCCAAGGGACACGCCGCCGTGTTGTCGAAGTTCGCTTGTTGATCAAGCCGCCCAGCACCACGGTCTCGCCATCGTTCGCGCTGACCGTGGTTTGCGCCATCGCCAGATCCACCGTCGGCGAACGGATAATCTCGCCTTCGCTCACCGCTACCGGAATTCCATCGCTCAGTGGTCCCAACTCCGACCGTTCGGCGTCGATCTCCATCACGACAACGCCGCCGGGACTCACGCGGGGAGTAACACCCAGGATCAGCCCGACGTTCTCCAGCGAGATCGAGTTGACCTGGCCGACCTGGTTCACGGCCGACCCCGTGATCCGCGGCACGCGCTGACCGACCTGGATGAAGGCCGGCTGGTTGTCCAACGTCATCACCTGCGGTCTGGCGAGCACTTCGATACGCCGGCATTGCTGCAGCGCCCGGATCAGGAGACTCACGCTCTCGCTCGACGCCGACAGGACCAGCCCCCCGTAGCCCAATTCGCCCATGCGTCCAAGACCGAAGGAAGTCAGGCTCTGCCCGCCGACTTTTTGGGACGTGGCGAGCGATTTGTCGCTGCCGCTGTTTCCCAGCGGCTGGTTGTTGAAATCGAACCCCGGTGTGAGCGTCGCTGCTCGAATGGTTTGCTCAGTCGCAGTAATGATCCCTTCGTTGGTCTGTTGCTGGGTCGTGCTGGTGGTCGTCAGCAGGTCGCCCAGCAGACTCCGGTCGAACAGCAGCGAGTCCTGGAGCCCCAGCTCGACGCCGAATTCGCTGAAGTTCTCGAGATCGACTGCGGCAATCAAGACCTGGATCAGCACCTGCGGCGGCTGGGCGTCGAGATCTTCCACCAGTTTCATGATCTCTTCGTAAAACCGGGGTGTGGCGCTGATGATCAGCGCGTTGCTCACCGGCTCGGGAACCACGACCACTTCGCTCTCGATCTGCTGGAACGGACTGATCGTGCCGGGCGCCGCCAGGAGCAACTGCCGCTCGCTCCGAAGAAACTCGTTGATCGCGGTCGCCACGTCGATCGATGGTGCGTTGCGGAGCCGGTAGACCGTCGTCCGCCGCTGCTCGACGTCCTGCTCGTCCAGCCTCAGCAGGAGCGCTTCGATAATGGCCAGGTCCCCCAGCGAACCTACCGCGATGATGCTGTTGGTTCGTGGATCGACCGAGAACCGCAGCGGCGTGAGCGCCGATTCCCCTTCAGCCGCCGGCAGCCGGAGTTGCCCGGCCGCGCCGGTTTGCGCCGGCAGCAGCGTCCGCAGCAGCAGGACGATCGAGTTCGCATCGGCATTGACGATGTTGAAGACCTTGATCTGGGCAACTGCCGTCGGCGAATCGAGCTGCTCGATCAACGCCGCGATCAGGTCCATGTTCTCTGCCGGGGCGGAGACGATGAGCGTGTTCATCCGGACGTCGGGCGTGATGCTCACATCGCTCAGCAGCCCCGATTTCAGTAGTTTCGAGCCCTCGGCGTCGACGGTAAGCAACTCCAACACGCTCGACTTCGGCCCCGCCGCCGTGCCGGGCCGGCCGCCGCGAATGGCATCCTGGAGGGTGTCGGCCACGTCGGCGGCCAGAGAATTCTGGAGTGTGAATACGCGGACCTGGTTGACCGAATCGCTCTTGTTGACGTCGAGCCGACGAATCAACAGGGCGACCTCGTCCATATCGCGAGGCGCGGCGTAGACGACCAGGGAGTTGGTGCGAAGGTCGGCCGTGATCTGGACGTCCGTGCCCAAGCCTTGCCGATTGGAGAAAAACTGCTGCACGGTCGTTTGAGCCGTAGCCGCCGGTGCGTGCTTGAGCCGGAAAACGCGGAGCTGCGCGCCGGGAGCAACCGGCCGGTCGAGCTTCCGGATCAGCTCTTTGGCCCCCTTCAAAGCCTCGCCCCAGCCGATCAGCAGCAGTGCGTTGGGCTTGATCAGCGGGACGATGTCGACGCGGCCCTGGCGCCCGCCCAGCAAGGCCCTTTCCACTTCGTCCAGGATCTCCGCAACCGCGGCCCCGCCGACGTGTTGCAGATAGTAGATATCGATCACCGGCTCCGCCTCGGCGCTGAGCCGTTCGATCTCTTCGATAATCCTCCGCATTTCCTCCACGTCGCGCTGGCGTCCGCGAAGAATGAGCACGTCCAGGTCGGGCAGGGTTTCCACTTCGACGTCCCGGCCCAACTCGCGGAGCCGTTCCATCCGCTCTTGGATCTCCTGCTCTTCCGCGGGTGACAGGGGCTCGATCGCCATCGCGTCCGGACCTTCGGCGTCGGGAGCCTCGGCCGGCTGGAACAAGTGCGTGACCAGATCGGCACCCACGTACCCAGTCCGGCTGCTCTTATCCGGTTCCGGATGCGTTGGAATCGGCACCACGCCGCCCGTTCCCTCGAACGGTATCGGCTTGCCGGCGTCTTGCGGCGCCACACCGCCACGGCGAGCACCCACAGCCTGTTTTACCCGGCCGGCGTTCATCAAGGGGACCGCCCAGAGCGATTCGCCGCCCGCCGTCCGAGGATTGTCGAGCACGTATACCAGTCGGGCCAATTGATCCACTAGGGTGGCGGGGCCGGCGACGTGGGCGGCACTTCGGCTCGGATCGATCTGTAGCTCCGCACGCCTCCCCTCCATGTCCGAGAACGCGTAGAAAGGCGGCCCCGGTTGCCGTTGAGGCAGACGGGACAGTCGCGGGCCGAGAACTTCCAGCAGCCGCGATTCCAGAGTATCCGGCCGGGTCCGCGCGATCGGAATCCAGAGCTGCTTTGAGGGACCCGCCGATCCGATGGGCAACGGTCCTTGGGGCCCCGCCGCAGCCGGAGTCCCGCCGGACAGTTGGCCGGCGATGACCTTATGGATCTCGGGAGGCGCAAGAATGAGAAGCTTCGTGGCATTCTCATCTACGGCGATCCGAACGCCTTCCTGGGCGGCATATTGCGCGCGGAGCGATTCGGCCATCGCCCCGAGGCGTGCCGGATCGACGCGATACGCTTCGATCACCGGCTTCACCGCCGGCCGCGCGGCCTCCGCCCGATCGATCGACTCGATCAGTTGGCGAGCAATCTGCTGTGTTTCCTCGCTGCCGCGAATAAGGACCTGGTTCCGCTGCGGATCCGCGACGATCTGAGCGGTCGGATCCGTCAGCATCTGGCGGACCAGCGATTCGGCCTCCACGGCCGCTTTGTGTCGGAGTGGGTAAACCTGAAACTCCGCAGTGGACTGGCTCCGCGCGGCAGCGGCCAGGGTCAGCCCCACCAGCACGCCGAGCAGGCTTCTCACGATCCACGACGCGCGAGAGGTCGACGGTCGCCATGAAGGTTTCACACGCATTGCTCGGATTGTTCCGTTCTGCCGGTATTGAAAACAGCTTGCCGATCCGTCTTAGCCGCGTGAGAAAGACAAGACGGGAGCGCTTCGCCCGAGACAAGCGGGGGGATGCTAGAGATTCCGGCCTTTTGGTTCAAGACCAGTTCTTTCGCCACGGCAGGCCGGCGAGGATGGGCGGGATGAGCAGGTCCCGCCAGTCGGGCAGATTCCAGACGCCAAAGTCCCGCTCGGCAGCGGGACTTACCTCTGGACGAATTACGGATGGTCGAACACCATCTTCTGAACGTCGACCCCTTCGATCTCGGAGAGCTTGTCGGCCAATTCGTGGCACGTCGCCTCGTCGCCGTACATCTCCAGCAGGATCAGCCCTCGCGGCGAACACACGTTCTGATCGACGTGGTGCAGGCCGATGCGGGTCTTGATGTTGCAGCCATAGGCGGTAAACAGTTCCTGCACCGCTCCGGCCTTGGTCATGCGATCCGTGATATGGACTCCAAAGACGATGTGCTTTTCTTCCATGACGGAACTCCTGGGTGAGACTTGTTTTCCGGTTTCGTTCCTATCATAATGGCGCGTCATTGTAACCAACAGAGCCGGGCTCTGGCAACTTCTGTACAGCAACCAATCAGGCTCGCCAACGACTGCCAATGGGCAATATCGCACTGAATCCTCTCGACCTGGCACTCGTGCTGCTCTATCTCGTGGGCGTTACCGCGCTGGGCGTCTGGTTCAGCCGCGGCATCCGAACGAGCAAAGACTTCTTCCTTGCGGGCCGCTCGCTCCCATGGTGGGCCGTCGGCATGTCGCTGGTGGTCTCCGACATCGGCGCCAAGGACATGGTGGGTCTGGCCACCGACGGCTACCGCTACGGCCTGGTGATGATGAACTTCGATTTCATCGGATGCGCGTTCCCCGTACTGGTGGCGGCGTTTCTGTTCATGCCGCTGTTCTGGATGGCCGGCGTCTACACGATCCCCGAATACCTCGGCCGCCGCTACAACCCCGCCGTCCGTACCGCGTTCGCCGTGATCTGGGCCCTGTTCATGATGGGCACTGTCGGCACGATCTTCGTCAGCGCCGCGGCGATGTTCGAGGGGCTCCTCGGTTGGGGATTCTGGTTTTCCGTAGCCGTCACCGCGGTGCTCGTGGCAATCTACACCACGGTCGGCGGGCTGAAGGCGGTGGTGGTGACCGACGCGCTCTCGTGCGTCGTGCTCATCGTCGGCGCGGCGATGATCTGCATCAGCGGCCTCTCGCAGGTCGGCGGGTTCACGGGACTCCATGAGCGCGTGGCCACGATCGACTGGACCGAACATCATTTCCAGATGATTCTGCCGGCCGACCATCCGGAGTATCCCTGGCCGGCCGTCCTGCTCGGACTGGGGTTTGTGCTCGGTCCTGCCTACTGGATCGGCAACCAGGCGATCGTACAGCGTGCGTTCGGCACGAAGAACCAGAGCCATGCCCGCGCCTCGTACCTGTTTTGTGCCTTCATCAAGCTTTTCTTTCCGGTCCTTCTGGTCCTGCCAGGGCTGATCGGAGTGGCCTTGTTCCATGAAGAGCTCGGCAGACCCGGAACGGAATGGCAGGCAGGCAGCCAGGTGCTGCCTCTGCTGGTCAAGCGACTGCTGCCGACCGGCGTGCTCGGCCTGGTGCTGGGCGCGTTCCTGGCGGGAGTGCTGTCGAATCTCGACTCCTACGTCAACTCGGCCAGCACGCTTCTGGTGAATGATCTCTACCGGCCGTTTGTCCCTTCGGCGACCGACCGGCACTACCTGCGGACCGGACAGACGCTTGTCGTCGTGCTCCTGGCTGCGGGCGCGTTGATCAGCTATTTGATCAAAACCCAGTTCGGCTCGGTCTTCGAGGCTTTTCAGACGTTCATGGCCTTTTTCCAGGGGCCCTTACTGGCTCTTCTGCTCTTGGGCATGCTCACGCGGCGAGCGACCGCCTGGGGCGGATTCGCCGGCATGATCCTCGGCGTCGGGACCGCCTTCGCTCTGAATGCCGCCCGCTTTGTGTTCGGTCGCGAGGCATCGGTCTCCTTTCTCTGGGTCGCGTGGTGGTCGTTCGTGGCGGCTTTGCTGGGCACGATCGTCGTCAGTCTTCTCACGCGTCCGTACGAAACCGAGCGGCTCCGCGGGCTCGTCTGCTGGATTCCGGCTGAGGAGGAGGCTTCCGCATGAGCTTGACTGTCGCCCGACTGCCGATCTTGACCCAGCTCGTTGCCACGGGCGGACCGACCGAAGGGAAAGTGGCGTTCATCGCAGTCTTTGCGTTACTATTGGTCTGGCTGCTGATCATGCCACAACGACTGGTCGGCGAAATGGAAGCTCGCCTGCCTTGGTGGCGGCGCACCCGGGTCTGGGCCATAATGATCGTGCTGATTGAGATTGTGGTTTACTACCGCTGGGGCTAGCGAAAGGAACACTTCATGCAGTCGATGAACCGACGCCAAATGATCGAAACCACCGGAGCGGCTTTCGCTGCTGCCGTACTGGGAACGAACCGGCGGGCGTCCGCCGCGCCCGTGGCCAAGATGCAAGAAACCAAGGTGATCAGCCACCAGCCCGAGTTGTATCATGGCTGGCCGACGATCGCCCGCCGCGCCAATGGCCAACTCCTGGTGGTCTGTTCCGGGGGCCGCGAGGCGCATGTCTGTCCTTTCGGACGCGTGGACCTGATACGGTCCGACGACGGTGGCGAGACCTGGGGTTGGCCCTGTGTGGTGATGGACTGCGAGATCGACGATCGCGACGCCGGCGTCATGGAAACCGCCAAGGGATCGTTACTGATCACCACGTTCACGTCGCTGGCCTACGAACCCGGCTTGAAGAAAGGCGAAGAGGCGGAAACCAGCGGCAAGGGCAAGTGGCCGGAAGACCGCCTCCGCCGCTGGCGAGCCGCCCACACCCGGCTGACCGCCGAGCAGCGTCAGAAGGCCCTGGGCGTCTGGATGATCCGCTCGACCGACGAGGGCGTCACCTGGTCGGGCCGCTACGATTCGAAAGTCAACAGCCCTCACGGCCCGGTCCAGCTATCCGACGGGCGCCAGCTTTACGCCGGCAAGGAACTCTGGAGCGGTGACCGCCGAATCGGCGTCTGCGAGTCGAGCGACGACGGCCAGACCTGGCGATGGCTCGCCCAGATTCCCACGCGGGAGGGCGACAACGCAAGCAGCTACCACGAGCTGCACGCGGTCGAAACCGCCGACGGCCGGATCGTCGTCCAGATTCGCAACCATAACAAGCAGAATTCCGGGGAAACGCTTCAAAGCGAGTCGTCCGACGGCGGCAAGACCTGGTCCGAACCGCATTCGATCGGAGTCTGGGGTCTCCCCTCGCACCTGCTGCGGCTCAAGGACGATCGACTTCTGATGACCTACGGCCATCGTCGGCCGCCATTCGGCAACCAGGCCCGCGTGAGCAACGACCACGGCCGCACCTGGTCGGAACCGTTGATCATTTCCGGTGACGGCCCCGGCGGCGACCTGGGATATCCTTCGACCGTGCAACTCGACGACGGCACTCTGGTGAGTGTGTGGTACGAAGTGATGAAGGACTCGCCCAAGGCCGTCCTGCGGCAGGCAAAATGGAGGCTGGAAGGATAGACAGCGAGCAGCCCGGCTGCTTCAAAGCAGCCGGGCTGCTGACATTCCGAAGCGATTGGCACCTCAAGAAGGCATTCAGTTATGAAGAATTTCAGCACCCGTTCGATAACTCGTCGCGCGTTCTTTCAAAGCACATTGGCTACCGGCGGCGCTTTTGCACTCGCCGGCGCAACCGGTCCGCTGCTGGCCGCCGAAAAGGCCGCGCCCCGCACCGGGAGCGTGATCCTTTTCCAAGGCGATTCGATCACCGATGCGCAGCGGGATCGCAAGTCCGGCGCGCCCAACGCCTCGCCCGCGCTCGGCCGCGGCTATCCTTGCCTTATTGCGGGAGACTTGCTGGCGGACTACCCCGAGGCCGACTTGAAGATCTACAACCGCGGCATCAGCGGCAACAAGGTGCCCGATCTGGCCGCACGCTGGCAGGAAGACGCCATCGCCTTGAAACCCGCCCTTCTCAGCATTCTTATCGGCGTAAACGACATCTGGCACAAGCTGGCCGGCCGCTACGATGGAACGGTCGAGGATTACGAGAGCGGCTATCGCGCCCTGCTCAAGCAGACGCTCCAGGCCCTGCCGGGCGTCCGTATCGTCGTCTGCGAACCGTTTGTCCTCCGCTGCGGGGCGGTCGGCGAAGCCTGGTTCCCGGAATTCGACCGCCGCCGCGCCGCCGCCCGTAAGCTGGCCGAGGAGCTCGACCTGGCGTTGGTCCCCTTCCAGTCGATGTTCGACCAGGCAGTGAAGCACGCCAAGCCGGAGTACTGGGCCGCCGACGGCGTCCATCCAACGCTCGCTGGGCACGCCCTGATGGCCCAGACCTGGCGCGACGTGGTTGGGATCTAAACTCATCCGGAGCCGGGAGTCTTTCCAAAATCGGCGCTGGCGGGTGTGGTGCCCAAGTTGGCGATTTCTCAGAACCGAGGGCGTTTGGGCACCACGCGCTTCTGGGTGGGGAGGACGGCGAGTTCCGGCCGCGTAAGCCCTCGCTAGCTCGCAATGCATGAATTCGCCAGCGTGTGGGCAGACCGATCTGGCAGTCGAGGCGGGTGTGGCCACCAAGTCTGCGATTTCTCAGAACGGAGGGCATTGGGTGGCCACGCGCTTCTGGGTGGTTGGATCGGATGATTTGCGGCATGGTTCCTATCTCGACATTAGGTAATCGAAGGTAGGTCCCGCTTACCGAGCGGGACCTGGGGGGCCGAGTTGGCTTTGCATCGCTGCACCGAGTGGAAACCGCACTTCGCTGCTCAGGTCCCGCTCGGCAAGCGGGACCTACTGGCGGAGAACCGAATTGTCAAAGATCTGCGAAGCAGGAGGGCGTGGATGCCGTTGGGCCTGCAATCGCGGACGAATATGATCATGTGTACATGTGTCAGTATGATCGATGCGGCGCATCTGGTCAAGAGGTTTTTTTCGGCCGGGCCAAAGTTTTTTTCGAGTTTAGGGAGGGGGCAGGTGCTGCAAAGCCGGGTTTGCTTTCCACCCGCTAGGAATGTCGCCAGGAAGCGGGCAAAGCGGAAACTGGCATACGACCCAGGAAATGGTGGGGGGTATTTGAAACCACGAAGCGAATGGGCTATGCTCGGGTTGCTGGTCGCCACCACCTGAATCGCATGAGGATTGCGTGGCTTCCGGCGAATGGGGAAACTCATCCGAGCGGAGCGAGGGCGGCAATTCCAAGTGAACCGGCATGAGGCGTCGGCAGGCGAGCGCTGCAGGGAAAAGCAGACATGCCCAAGCGCACAAGCAAGACCGGCAGCGAGCTGTTCATCGTCGACAACAGCGACGATTCCACCTTTGTGATTCGTAGCGACGCGAAGGTCCTCGGAAGGTCGGCCGGCACTGGCGATTCCTTCGAGAGACGATTGAGGGTTGGCCGGGCAAAGAACAGGCGAAGAAACGACCGTTGAGGACGGAAGGGCACGGACGCGGAGCAAACGGAAATGGCACTGAAGAAATCCCAACTCTACAGTTCTCTCTGGCAAAGCTGCGATGAGCTGCGCGGCGGCATGGATGCGTCGCAGTACAAGGACTACGTGCTGACGCTCTTGTTCATGAAGTACGTGTCGGACAGATACGCGAGCAAGAAGGACGCCGTGATCGAGGTGCCTGCCGGCGGCTCGTTCGCCGACATGGTCAAGCTCAAGGGCGACAAGGAGATCGGCGACAAGGTCAACAAGATCATCGGCCGCCTGGCCGAGGCCAACGATCTGAAAGGCGTGATCGACCAGGCCGACTTCAACGACGAGGACAAGCTCGGCCGCGGCAAGGAGATGCAGGACCGGCTCTCCAAGCTCGTCGCCATCTTCGACGGCCTCGACTTCCGCGCCAACCTGGCCGAGGGGGACGACCTGCTGGGCGACGCCTATGAATACCTCATGCGGCACTTCGCCACCGACTCGGGCAAGAGCAAGGGGCAATTCTACACGCCGGCGGAAGTATCGCGGATCATGGCCCAAGTGCTTGGCATCGAACGTGCCGCCAGGTTGGACCAGCCCACGGTGTATGACCCGACGTGCGGGTCCGGGTCGCTCTTGATCAAGGCCGCCGACGAAGCCGCCACGCGCAAGCTCGCCATCTACGGCCAGGAGATGGACGTCGCGACCTGGGGCTTGGCGCGTATGAACATGATTCTCCATAACCAACCCGCGGCCGACCTGTGGCGCGGGAACACGCTTGCCGCCCCGCACTTCAAGAACAAGGATAACTCGCTCAAAACGTTCGACTTCGCCGTCGCCAACCCGCCGTTCTCCTCCAAGGCGTGGTCCAACGGTTGGAACCCGGTACACGACGAGTTCGACCGCTTCGAGTACGGCGTGCCGCCGATCAAGAACGGCGACTACGCGTTCTTACTCCACCTGGTCAAATCGCTCAAGAGCAAGGGCCCGCCGGCCCTGCTCGTCGCCCGCTATTTCGCCGAGGAGCAGGCTGCCATCGAAGAGGCGCAGGCGAGGGCGGACGAAGCGACGCAGATGCTGGAGGAGTTCGTGGAGGAGAACACCGGCGAGGAGGGGCTGCTGGCAGACGCCGCCGACGATAAGGGCAATGTTACCAAGGCCGGAGTGAACGCCCGGCTCAGGGAGATTGGCGATGATCCGGAGTTTGCCGAGGAGCAGCGAACGCTGGAGATGTGCTTGAAGCTGCTGGAGACCGAGGCCCTGGCGAAGAAGGCCGTCAAAACGCTCCAGGAGAAGCTCGATCAGCAGGTGCTGGAAAAGTACCCCAAGCTCACGGTGGCCGAGATCAAGACACTCGCCGTGGATGACAAGTGGTTTGCTTCCATCGAGTCGTCCATGGAGGGCGAGGTCCAGCGGCTGACGCAGCAACTCACGGCCCGAGTGAGAGAACTGGAAGAGCGGTACGCGCAACCGCTCGCTGCGTTGGAGCGGGAGGTCGAGGCGTTCGGCCGGAAGGTTGAAGGCCATCTCAAGAAGATGGGGGTCATGGCCAATGCATAACGATCCACCCCAAGACACGAGCCATTCTGCGCCGCCCTGCTACAGAATGCCGGCAATGAGCCTTGACGATCTGGCGGACCTGTTCGAACGGACGCATGCCGAGATGCAGGGCCGCGCCGGGCGAGCGGTTGATCTTTATCTGGTGGTTCGCAACTGGCTTTTCGGCTGGTACGTCGTCGAGTTCGAGCAGGGCGGCAGTGATCGCGCCGCCTACGGCGAAGGGCTGATTCGTGAACTCTCCCGCCGCCTGTCCGCCCGCGGCATGAAAGGGGTTTCTACCACCAACATCAAGCAATTCCGGTCCTTCTATCTCTCCCGACGGGAAATCGGTCAGGCAGCGACTGACCTATCTTCCGAGGGGGAAGCAAAAGGTCAGGCGCTGACCGACCTTTTATCGTCCGGAGCGGTCACCGGGCCGGACGGCCTGCAGGGGGTTGTCGAGGCTCTGGTTTGCCGCTTCCGTCTGAGTTGGACTCATTACGTCGTGCTCTTGACCATCGACGATGCCGGCGAGCGGCATTTCTACGAAATCGAGGCCGCGGCCAACCAGTGGAGCGTGCGCGAGTTGGAGCGGCAGATCGCCAGCTCGCTGTACGAACGCCTGGCACTGAGCCGCGACAGGGAGGAAGTGGCCCGATTGGCGCGCGAGGACAGGTCGTCGAAAAGGCTGGTGCTATTCGCGTTCGGCTGTCACGAATGCCTGCGGCTTGCCCGCGGGATGGTTACGTTCGCCGCTACACACGCCACGACCCGCGACGATCCGCTCATCGTGTCGCCCGCGGCGGCACGCCGCCGCGGGCGGCACGATGAGCGAACTGGGCAGAAGCCTTCTGTAGCTCGAAGCGTGAACTCCCGCGGGCAAGCCGCGGGCATCCCGGATGAAACCGTGCCGTATCAAAGCTAGCGATTCCGCCCGAAAAGACCGTTTGGTGCTATGTGCTGGTGGACCTGAAGCGCGACAAGCTGACCCATCAGGACCTGGGCCAAATGCAGATGTACGTGAATTACTTCGACCGCTACGTGAAGCTCGACGACGAGTTGCCGACCGTCGGCATTGTCTTGTGCCGCCGCAAGAACGACGCGCTGGTGGAGCTGACCCTGCCCAAGGACGCCAACATCTTCGCCCCGAAATACCAGCTCTACCTGCCATCGAAACAGGAACTCAAGATGGAACTGGAACGCATCACGGAAGAACTGGAAGAGGGGGGGAGTTCATGAGGATAACGCGGAGCGTTGTTCACGGTCGCGTCAAGAAACTGGACGATCGCTACGTGCAATCGTTGCCGGAGTTGGAACGCGACGTTGGAGGGCTTCAGTGAAAAGGTTCTTGTCTTCACAAGCAACGCGCCTGAGATCCGCAAGTATGTTTCTCTTTGCGATGGACGCCAGGCCAAAAACTAATGAAGGGGGAAGTTGGCGGTGCTGGACACCAGGAGATACTTCGCTCGGTTACGGTGACGGGTTCTGTGCTTCCGTTATGCTCATCGTAGCAAGGGGGACAAAGCTAGTTTTTGAGAACCTCGACAACTAGCTGCGTCCCAGTTTCGATTGCTCACCTCAGCCGCCCCCACCCGTTTCAGGGGAGCTGCGGAAACGCAGTAAGCGAGGCGAGGTCGGATCGGAAAAAAATGCGTCAAAAAGGCGCTCCAAACACCTAATCGATATTGCGACGCGCCGGGCGGCGGATGAGAATTCCTATCAGCCAGAACATTCACCCGACTGATATTGTCGTGAACCGACATCCGCCTCGGTGGCCCTCGGTGGCGATGTATCGCGTTTTTTCGCTGAGATGGTTAAGAATCTTGGAGATTGCTTTGATGGAGATCGTTGAGAGTACGGTTACGACCTTGCGGGCCCTAGAAAAGGACGAGGCTTGGCTCCATAACTGGATCAAGGAAAAGCCAGCCCGACTTGGCCTCGGGGATGTTACCATCAAGCGTAGCGAACTAATCCAGTACAAGAACAAGGGCGGGCGTCTGGACATCCTGGGCTACCGCGGCGACCTGGACACTTACTATGAGATTGAAGTAATGCTGGGCGAGTGCGATGCGGACCACGGCTTCCGAGTCCTCGATTACTGGGCGCGCGAGCGAGTGAAAAACCCGAATGCCAAGCATTTAGCCGTCTTGGTTGCCGAGGACTTGGCAGGCCGATACCAGACAGTGGTCGAGACGCTTCCGCAATTCCTGCCATTCATCGGTATTGAAATCCGAACTCGACGCCTTCAGAACAACAGCGACCTTGCAGTGATCGAAGCGCTCGTTGTCGCCCAACCAGACGATCTTATCTTGAGCACGGGCGACGAATCCGGTGACGAAGAGGAGTCGCAGCCACGCGATCGCGATTGGTGGGAATCCGGAAGATCGCAAGCCTTTATGGCGACGGTAGATGCCATCGCGAAGTACTGCAACGAATCGGTTGGTCCGTCTCGAATCGACTACTCGGCCCAGAGCTACATTTCGCTCAAGAAGGGTCGGCGATGCTGGCTGCCGATGTGGCCCCGTAAGGACGGCGCGTATGTCTACTTGCCCGGTGGTGAGGGTGGAGCCGAAGATGCCCCGAGTGACTTCTACTCGAGGGTTAAAGCGAAAATCGAGGAGGTAGGACTCGAAGCACCTTCGTGGACCTACAAGTACAACGGTGGTGCGAACCCAATTGCTTTCCCGATTCCGCAAGACAAAGTCATCCACTCGCTGATTCGGGAGATTATCGCGGAAGCGTACGAGTTGGCATGAGCGGAGGGTGACGGAGTCTCGTCCTCAGTCTATAAGAGAAACGAAACGCGGACGGAGCTAGAATTGAGAATCTCGAAACTAGCCGCGTCCCACTTTCGATTTCCCCAGACTGCTCGTCGATCTGCCCAACAAGATGAAGGATCTGCTGGGCATCATCGCCGACGTCGATCTGGTGGACGAGGCGGACAAGCAGTACGTCCGCATTACGGTCGAGCCTTATCCGTACCCGGTGAGTTACCGGGGCGAATACCACATCCGCAGCGGCAGCACGAAGCAAACGCTCAAGGGGGCTGCCCTGGATCGATTCCTGCTCAGCCGGACGGGCAAACGCTGGGACGCGGTGCCACAGCCGGGCGTGACGGTGGACGACCTGGACCGCGGCGTACTGACGCGGTTCCGAGAACGCGCGGCCAGGAGCAAACGGCTGGGTGCTGACGTGCTCGAGGAGAACGACGCCGAATTGATCGAAAAGCTGCGCCTGACTGAGGGGCTCTACCTCAAGCGAGCGGCGCTGCTGCTGTTTCATCCCGACCCAGAGCGGTTCTTCACCGGCGCGTGGATCAAAATCGGCTACTTCGCGAGCGAGGCCGATCTGCGCTATCACGACGAGGTCCACGGCGACCTGTTCACGCAGGTCGGCAAGACCATGGACATCCTGCTGACGAAGTACCTCAAGGCGGCGATCAGCTACGAGGGCATCCAACGGGTCGAAAGCTACCCTATACCGGAGAGCGCCTTGCGCGAGACCCTGCTGAATGCCGTCATTCACCGCGACTACGCGATCGGCGCGCCCATCCAGATACGCGTGTACGCGGACCGACTGCGGATCTGGAATCCGGGGGAACTTCCGGACCAGTGGTCTCAGGCAAAGCTGCTTGGGCCCCATCCCTCGCGGCCATTCAATCCGGATGTGGCGAACGCCTTCTTCCGAGCGGGTGAGATTGAGGCATGGGGGAGGGGAATACAGCACGTGTTCGAGGCCTGCCGGGGCGCGAACACGCCGGAGCCCCTCTTTCAGACGGATCCCGGAGAGGTTTCGGTTGAGTTTCCGTTTTCCGCGGCTTATCTCCGCAGCCTCGCCGATTTGGAACAACCGACCGGCAATTCTGGCGGGACTACCCAGAAAACTACCCAGAAAACTACCCAGAAAACTACCCAGAAAACTACCCCAGAAACTACCCAGAAAACGACTTCTGAGCAGATCCTCGACATCCTCCGTGAGAACCCTTCGGCCAGCCGTCCAGCTATTGCTGAGAGACTGGGTGGCATCACCGAAAACGGCGTGAAATACCACCTCGACAAACTCAAGACTGCCGGTCGAATCCGTCGCATCGGTCCCGACCGCGGCGGACACTGGGAAATCCTCGGAGGGTCTTGATGAGCACCGTCGGCGAGAAAGGAGCCAAAACGCAGAAGCAGGTGGTCGAGTTCTTCCTCGACATGCTCGGATACAAGTACCTGGGCTACTGGAAGTATCACGACGGCAGCAGCAACATAGAGAGAGATGAGTTGACCGGGTGGCTTAAGCGGCAGGGCCACAGCGATAAGATCATGGGCAAGGTGCTGCACGCGGTAGATAGGGCGCGAGAGCTGATCCCGCAGTGGCGGCGATGCGAAACCGTCGGGCTATGGGTGGAGTTCGCCATAAGGGACCAAGCCGGGACCAAGCTGGGACTAAGCCGCCATCAGTTGGCTGTTGTTTGTAAATGCTCTTCCCCACAAGGAATACGTGATCTAATGGCTCTCGCCGGACGAGGTAACCGGACCAAGTTCCGGGACCAAGTTCTCAGCCCCTTGCTTGAGGCGGGGCTCATCGAGATGACTTTGCCCCATAAGCCTCGGAGCCCCCAACAGAAATACCGGCTAACCATGCGGGGGCGCGCCGTCCTGGACAATATCGATCGGGAGAACCAATCGCCATGAGCAACGTCGGCGAGAAAGAGGCCAAGACCCAGAAGCGGGTGGTCGAGTTCTTCCTCAACACGCTCGGGTACACGTACCTCGGCTATTGGAAGCACCGCGACGGCAACAGCAACGTCGAGGAAGAGCAGTTGACGACGTGGCTCAAGCGGCAGGGACATTCCGATAAGATCATTCGCAAGGTGTTGCACGCGGTGGGCAAGGCGCGGGCTCTGGGCGGCAGCAAGACCCTTTATGACGCGAATCGCGAGGTCTACGGCCTGCTTCGCTATGGCGTGAAGGTCAAGCCGGCGGCCGGCCAGCAGAACGTCACCGTCTGGCTGATCGACTGGAAGATGCCGGAGAACAACGACTTCGCCGTTGCCGAGGAAGTGACCGTCGCCGGTGAGCACACCAAGCGGCCGGACGTGGTGCTGTATGTGAACGGCATCGCGCTGGGCGTGCTGGAGTTGAAACGCTCGACGGTCTCGGTGACCGAAGGCATCCGTCAGAATCTGGACAGCCAAAAGAAGGAGTTCATCCGACCGTTCTACGCCACGGTGCAGTTGGTGATGGCGGGCAACGACACCGAGGGGCTGCGGTACGGCGTGATCGAGACGCCGGAAAAATACTACCTCGAGTGGAAAGAGCAGGCGCCTGGCTGGACGCCGAGGTCGCCCGGCGACCTCAAGTACCTGTCGCCGTGGGATGATTCGAGCACGACCAGGCTGGATTACCAGTTCGGCTGGATGTGCCGGAAAGATCGCCTGCTTCAGATCGTGCATGACTTCGTTGTCTTCGACGCGGGTAGAAAGAAGACCTGCCGGCATAACTAGTTCTTCGGCGTTCAGGCCGCCCAAGACCGCGTGAGGCGGCGCGAAGCCGGGATCGTCTGGCACACCCAAGGGAGCGGCAAAAACGCCATTGTTAAAAAAGGACAAGCAGAAGAGCATCGAGGTGTTCGGGCCGTACATCCACACCTACAAATACGACGAGGCGGTCCGCGACGGCGTGGTGCTCGACCTCCGCTACGAAGCGCGCGACATCGACCAGAACATCACGTCGCAGGCGAAGATCGACCAGTGGTTCGAGATCAAGACGAAGGGGCTGTCGGACCTCGCCAAAGCCCAGCTCAAGCAGCGCTGGGGCACGATGCAGAAGGTGCTCAGCTCGCAGGACCGGCTGGCGAAAATCGTCGCCGACATCCTGCTGGACATGGAGACCCGCGACCGGCTCAAGAGCGGCTACGGCAATGCGCTCTTGGTTTCCGGAAGCATCTACTCGGCTTGCCGGTTCTTCGAAATGTTCCAGAAGACCGACCTGGCCGGCAAGTGCGCGATCGTCACCTCGTACAAGCCGAATCCGGGAGACATCAAGGGGGAGGAGAGCGGCGAAGGGCTGACCGAGAAGCTGCGGCAGTACGACATCTACCGAAAGATGCTCGCGGCCCATTTCGACGAGCCGGAAGAGGCGGCGATGGTCAAGGTCGAGCAGTTCGAGCAGGAAGTGAAGGAGCGGTTCCTCGAAGAGCCGGGGCGGATGAAACTCTTGATCGTGGTGGACAAGCTCTTGACGGGCTTCGACGCGCCGCCGGCCACCTACCTCTACATCGACAAGCAGATGCACGACCACGGACTGTTCCAGGCGATCTGCCGCGTCAACCGGCTCCACGGGGACGACAAGGAATACGGCTATGTGATCAACTACAAGGACTTGTTCAAGTCGCTGGAGAAATCGATCAAGGACTACACGGGCGAGGCGTTTGACGGCTACGACGCCGAGGACGTGGCAGGGCTGCTGCAGGACCGCCTGGAGAAGGGGCGGCAGCGGCTGGAGGAACTCCGCGAGGCCGTGAAGGCGCTGTGCGAGCCGGTCGAGCCGCCGAGGGACACGGCCGCCTACGTTCGCTTCTTCTGCGCCACCCAGAGCGGCAACGCCGACGAGTTGAAGGACAACGAACCGAAGCGCGTGGCGCTGTATAAGCTGGTGGCTTCCCTGGTGCGGGCGTACGCGAACCTGGCAAACGAGATGGCCGAGGCGGGGTACTCCAACACGGAAGCCGCCGAGGTCAAAGCCGAGGTGGCTCACTTCGAAAAAGTCCGCGAAGAGGTGAAGCTGGCCAGCGGCGACTACATCGACATGAAGCTCTACGAGCCGGCGATGCGGCATCTGCTCGACACGTACATCCGTGCCGAGGAAAGCGACAAGGTGTCGGCCTTCGACGACATGACGCTGGTCCAGTTGATCGTCGAGAGCGGAGAGGATGCGGTCGCATCTCTCCCGGAGGGCCTGCGGAGCAATGCCGAGGCGATGGCGGAGACCATCGAGAACAACGTCCGGCGGCTGATCATCGACGAAATGGCCGTCAATCCGAAGTATTATGAGAAGATGTCCGAATTGCTCGACGCGCTGATCCTCGAGCGCAAGCAGGAGGCGCTGAAATACCGGGCCTACCTGGCGAAGGTCGTCGAGTTGACCAAAAAGGTGAGCAAGCCCGAGAGCCAGTCGTCGTACCCGGCCAGCATCAACAGCGCGGCGCGCCGGGCGCTGTTTGATAACCTCGACAAGAACGAGTCGCTGGCGGTTGCTGTCGACACCGCCATTCGCGACGTGAAGAAGGACGACTGGCGCGGTATGAAAGCCAAACGCATCGAAGTGAAAAACGCAATCAAGTCGGTTCTCGGTGAGGACGACGGTCTGGTGGACGCCATCTACAAAATTGCGGACAGCCAACGTGACTACTGAACGGCATACGATCGAGGTTCGAGGCATAGCGGTGGAGGTGGTCCGCAAGGATATCAAGAACCTCCACTTGGGTGTCTACCCGCCGAAAGGCCGAGTTCGCGTGGCGGCGCCCATGCGGCTGGACGACGAGGGTGTCCGGCTGGCGGTCATTTCTCGCTTGGGGTGGATTCGCCGACAACAAGAAAGCTTCGAGCAGCAAGACCGCCAATCGCAGCGTGAGATGGTGACCGGCGAAAGCCACTACTTCCAGGGGCGCCGATACCGCCTCGACGTCATCGAACGCGACGGTTCGCCGTCTGTCGAGCTGCGCAACAACCAGACGATGGAATTACGTGTCCGCCCTGGTGCCGATCGCGACGCACGAGAGGCTCTGCTGCTGGGGTGGTATCGACGACGTCTGCGCGAACCGTTGCCGGCACTTCTGGCGAAATGGCAGCCCAAGGTGGGCGTCGAGGTTGCCGAGTTGCGAATCAAGAAGATGAAGACTCGCTGGGGAACCTGCAACATCGAAGCGCGGCGGATCTGGCTCAATCTGGAGCTGGCCAAGAAACCGCCGGCTTGCCTGGAATATATCCTTGTGCACGAAATGGTTCATTTTCTGGAGCGGCGTCACAATGACCGCTTCCGAGACTACATGGACCAGTTTATGCCTCAATGGCGGATGCACCGGGAGGAGCTAAACCGGACACCGCTGGCGCATGAGGATTGGGACTACTAATAGCGCCAGGGCTCGAAAGAGGTGGAAAGGGTCCGAACGTGCTTGGAGTGCAGCAGCTACCAGTCGAGCGAGATCAAGCTGTGCCCGGTCACCGGCTGCGCCTTATTCCCGCAGCGGCCATATCAGCGCAGCGTCGAGAATGAAGACGATGCTGTTGAGCAGGATGGCGACGCCGAGGAATAGCAGGGTCCCGGGGCATTCGCGAGAGGGCGCGCGCGGCGCGTAGCTGGGAACGTAACGATCCCCGGGACAGGCCCGGGGCATTCGCGAGCGTGCGCGGTGCGGCGCGGACGTAGCTGGGAACGTAACGATCCCGGGACAGGCCGGGGCATTCGCGGGGGCGCGGCGGCGGCAGGAACGTAACGATCCCGGGACAGGCCGAGGGCATTCGCGAGCGTGCGGTGCGGCGACGGCATGGCAGGAACGTAACGATCCCAGGGACAGGCCGGGGCATTCGCGAGCGTGCGGTGCGGCGCGCCGTAGCTGGGAACGTAACGATCCCCGGGACAGGCGGGGCATTCGCGAGCGTGCGCGGTGCGGCGCGCGTAGCTGGGAACGTAACGATCCCCGGGACAGGCGGGGCATTCGCGGCGTGCGGTGCGGCGGCGTAACTGAACGTAACGATCCCCGGGAGCCGGGGGCATTCGCGAGCGTGCGCGTTGCGGCGGGGCGGTAGCTGGGAACGTAACAATCCGGGACAGGCCCGGGGCATTCGCGGAAGGGCGCGCGCGGCGGCGGCAGGAACGTAACGATCCCCGGGACAGGCCCGGGGCATTCGCGAGCGTGCGCGGTGCGGCGCGGCGCGTAGCTGGAACGTAACGATCGGGACAGGCCGGGGCATTCGCGAGCGTGCGCGGGCGGGGCGGGGCGGTAGCTGGGAACGTAACGATCCCCGGGCAGGCCAGGGCATTCGCGAGCGTGCGGTGCGGCGGGGCGGTAGCTGGGAACGTAATAATCCCGGGACAGGCCCGGGGCATTCGCGAGCGATGCGCGGTGCGGCGGGGCGGTAGCTGGGAACGTAACAATCCCCGGGACAGGCCCGGGGCATTCGCGGAAGGGCGCGCGGCGGCGGCACAGGAACGTAACGATCCCCGGGACAGGCCCGGGGCATTCGCGAGCGTGCGCGGTGCGGCGCGGGCGTAGCTGGGAACGTAACGATCCCCGGGACAGGCCCGGGGCATTCGCGAGCGTGCGCGGGCGGGGCGGGGCGGTAGCTGGGAACGTAACGATCCCCGGGGCAGGCCGGGGCATTCGCGGGGGCGCGTGCGGCGGGGCGGTAGCTGGGAACGTAACGATCCTCGGGACAGGCCCGGGGCATTCGCGAGCGTGCGCGGTGCGGCGCGGCGCGTAGCTGGGAACGTAACGATCCCCGGGACAGGCCCGGGGCATTCGCGAGCGTGCGCGGTGCGGCGGGGCGGTAGCTGGGAACGTAACAATCCCCGGACAGGCCCGGGGCATTCATTGAGCGTGCGCGTGCGGCGGGGCGGTAGCTGGGAACGTAACGATCCCCGGACAGGCTCGGGGCATTCGCGAGCGTGCGCGATTGCGGCGGGGCGGTAGCTGGGAACGTAACAATCCCCGGGACAGGCCCAGGGCATTCACTGGCCGATGCGCGGTGCGGCGGGGCGGTAGCTGGGAACGTAACCATCCCCGGGACAGGCCCGGGGCATTCGCGAGAGGGCGCGCGCGGGGCGGGGCGATATCTGGGGGTAGCGCGAAGCCGTGTTCGCAGGTGAATCGACAAGCCGTTCGCATCGCTCGTTCGGCTGTGGGATGTCCGTTGCCGCGGAGGCCGCGCCGTGGACAATGGAGACGTGGCGCCAGACTGGACAACCATTGATTTCCGTCGTCAAGGCGGACAAAATGGCGCCATTTTGCAGCATCGGGAGGGCGACAGACTGGGAGAAAGCAACCGTGAAGAAGCGGACAGGCAGGATGGGCAAGAAAAGCTCCGCACGAAGCGAGCAAACAGCGCTGGCGGCGTTGCCTGGATACCATGAGGTCCTCAGCGGAGTGGTGAGCATGTTGGAAGCGGCGCGGCACGCGTCGGCGCGCGCCGTCAATTCCGTCATGACGGGAACCTACTGGGAGATCGGGCGGCGGATCGTGGAGAGCGAGCAACGCGGAGCGGAGCGCGCGGGGTATGGTACGCGTCTGGTCGAGCGTCTTTCACTCGATCTCACAGCCAGGTTCGGCCGCGGATTCGGGGTGGTCAATGTTACGCAAATGCGACGATTCTATCTTGCCTGGTCGGAACCGCGAATTCTTCAGACACTGTCTGAAGAATCCAAGTTTGCCCTTGCGACAACCCCGCCCGGTGGGGCGGATCGCGCGGTCCCACGGTTTCCTCTCGCGTGGTCCCATTACGTGAAACTCCTTGCGGTCCAGGATCCCGAGGCTCGCTCGTTCTATGATTCCGAGGCCCTGCGGGGCGGGTGGTCGGTGCGGCAGCTTGATCGGCAGATTTGGAACAGCGAGCTTCGCGTGGCTTTGGCGAAACGGTGGAGGAGTCGTGAATGCTCCGGGCCGTGAGCAAATCGCATGAATGACAGGGGAAGGATTAGGGATTAGCGGCTGACCCGGCTCATCTGCTTCTGTCATGCTAGTCCCTGATCCCGGTCTAACCCTATACCGTTGCTATACCGTTGCGCAGCGACGCGGATATGACGGTGCTTACCGGCGCCGCGGTCGACCCGCCCGGCTACGGTCAGCCGGGCGGCCTCGTGCTGGATGAATTGGCCCAGGCGCTCTGGCTCCACAGCTTCGAAAGGAACGGTCGGCTCGCTGTGCTGACCAAGCTGCGAGCGGTCGCATGGTTGACATGCCGCCAGGAAAGGCATATACCGGTCTTATGCTCCTGATTACCATAGAATCCGCGGGACAGCAGAGACAGTACCTTCACGAGTCTGGCCCGCTCGTCCTCGGGCGTCAGCCCCGTGGATCCGAGCGCCACCTTGTGATCGATGAGGACTATATCTCGCGGAGACACCTGGTGTTGGAGGAGGTGTCGACACAGCGGATGCGGTTTGAAAACGTCGGGCGAAATGATCTGGAGTTGCCGGACGGGACGAAGCTTGGTCGGGGAGCCTGTGGCGAGATCACTTTGCCGAGTCGGCTGCGAATCGGCCGGACGATCATCCATGCGGCATGGCAAGAGCCCGAACCGTTGCTTGATCTGGATCAGTTGCCTGGATCCGAGGACGCGGATTTCCAGACGCTCTGTTTACCCGCGACACGCCAGTTGCCCACGGTGAAACAGGACCCGTTGGCCAGCTTGGGCGGGGTTCCCTCGGGGGAGAAGCTCACGGTTTGGTTCGAAACACTCTTGTCCGTGCAGCGCTCGGCGGTGGGGTCGACGGAGTTCTATCGGGAAACGGCTCGAGCGATCGTGGAATTGGTCGGCTTGGACCGTGGCCTGGTGCTACTTCGCGAAGCGGGCGGCTGGCGCATCGTCGCCAGTTGGACGAAAGACCCGAGGGTAGGGCTGAACTTCAGCCGTTCCGTCTTGTCCCGCGTCGTGGAACAAGGCCGCACGTTCTTCGGCACTCCGCAGCCCACCAGCACCCGTGGCAGCCTGGAAAACGTCGAGGCGGTCGTCGGATCGCCAATTCTCGACTCCGGCGGCAAGGTCTTGGGCGTCCTGTATGGTTCGCGCGATTGGAGGCCGGCGAGTTCACACGTCAGTATCCAGCCGCTGGAAGCGCAGGTGGTGCAATTATTGGCCAGCTCAGTGTCGGTCGGATTAATCCGAATGGAAATGGAGCAGCGGCTGCATCAAACGGAAAAGCTGGCGGCGGTCGGGCAGGTCATCGCGTATATCGTTCACGATCTGCGCGGTCCCCTGGGAAATGTTCGGCAACTGATCGACATGCTGCCGGCGGGGGCTCAGGAGGCCGCGGGACGGGAAGATGAGCGGGACATGATCCATGCATCACTCGCCGTGGCCTTGGACCTGCTGGACGATAGTCTGGAGTTCTGCCGGGGCCAGGTTCACGTCAAGCCGGTTCGCGGAACGTTTGCTGCCCTGTTGGGAAAACATCTGCGGCTACTGCGCATGGATCTGCACAAGCTTGGCGTCGCCCTGGTGGTCGACGTGGCGGACGAGCTGCAGGTTGTGCTGGATCCGGAACGTATGGCCCGGGTCCTGCGGAACCTGGCTCGGAACGCGGGTGAAGCGATGCAGGGCCAGGCGGGCGCGGCTGTAACGATCGCCGCACGGCAAGTCTCGGCGGGCGTGGAATTGTCCGTCGCCGATAACGGCCCCGGCCTTCCGCCAGAACTGCTGGGTAAGTTGTTTCAGCCGTTTAGCACGTATGGGAAGCGAGGTGGGACAGGATTTGGGTTGGCGATCGCCCGGGAATTGGTCGAGGCCCATGGAGGGCAGATTTCCGTGGTTTCCAGTGCGAATGGCACACGTTTCACGATCGTTCTGCCCTCAGAGCCCGTGGACGACGCAACAACCGAGCCGCTCACCGCCGCGCCGGAGGCTGTCGGTCCACCTGCGCCAACCCATGCCGGTTGCCGGGTACTACTGGCCGACGACGGGCTCGTCAACCAGCGTATGATTAGCGGTTTGCTGCGATTGACCGGCCATGTTGTGGAGGTAGTCAACAACGGCCGGGAGGCGGTAGAAGCTTGGGCGTCCCAGTCGTTCGATGTACTGCTGATGGATGTGGAAATGCCTGAGATGGATGGTATGGCAGCAGTTCGCGAAATTCGCCAGCGCGAACGTGAGCAAGGTGGGCGGGTCCCGATTGTCGCCGTGACGGCACACCAGTCCAACGACAGCCGGTCCGCATGCTTGGCGGCAGGCGCCGACGCAGTCCTGGTCAAACCAATCGGCAAAGAGGATCTGGACGAGGTCATCGCCCGTTTGACGGCGCCCTCTCCGCCCTAAGCCGAGTCCGTTTCGGGGCCACGGATGGCTGCCATTGCAGCGGTTCTTCGTGCTCTACCCACCCCTGTAAAGGTCGTTTAGCCGCAGTGCCCAGCGGGCCGCGCGCCGGTGACCGAGACCGGCACCGCCCCTTGCCCGACGCGC
>JAXGMN010000018.1:0-242149 GCA_040768665.1 Thermoguttaceae bacterium | reverse complement strand
GAAGCAGCGCCCAGCGTCTTGCCCCGGCTGTCGAGCAATCGGATTTCGCAGCCCTCCAGGAGCACGATCTCAGCACCGGGAGCGCCCGTCAGGTCACCCGTGGC
The DNA here is from genome assembly GCA_040768665.1 of Thermoguttaceae bacterium. GTDB lineage: Bacteria > Planctomycetota > Planctomycetia > Pirellulales > Thermoguttaceae > JABWBD01. Next base: position 242,045 of record JAXGMN010000018.1, on the reverse strand, counting down.
AACCATCCGCATCTTGTAGAACTGGTCGTAGCGGGGGACCTTGAAGACCTCGGGGAACTCGGCTGTCTGCCGCAATTCACCTTGAAGCGACCAGGCTCCCGGGTTGAAAATCAGTTCCTCGGCCCCGTCACCGTCCAAATCGCCGGTGCAACCGTTGGCCGTCCGCAAGCCCTGGGCGTTCCATGGCTGCTTGCCCGAGCGGAACTGTTCGCCCGCTTTTCGGGCCTCGGGGGACGAGCCATCCCAGGGTCTCATTTCGAAAGAAATGCGCTGTTTTCGGGGCGTCAGGTCGGGCATTTCCAGAAACACCACGTCTTTCGCCTGCCCGCGTGCCGGGAGCACCGCGACTTCGTCCTTGCCATCGCCGTCGAAATCCCCGGCACGCATCATTCGGACGACGCCGTTGATCGCCCATCCTCGCGATTCACCCAACAGTTTCCCGCCGGGCGAGAAGGCGACCACCTTACGGCTGATTCCCCCTGCCAGGGCGGCGCGCTGATTGCTCTCGATCCGAGCCGTCGCGACCTGCCACACCGGCGAGCCCAGATCCTGCTTCCAGAGCTGTGTTCCGTTACTGCTGATCGCGTATACGTGACCGTCGGCACACGCGGCCAGGATCTCGTCGGTGCCGTCGCCGTCGAGATCACCGGCCGCCAGGTCGAAAACAAAGCCACCGACCGCAACGTCCCACAGGTGCTTACCGTCTGCGTCAAAGGCACACACGCGGTCGTCGTAGGTCGAGCCGACAATCTCTTTTGAATCCGACATCCTATTCAACTCGGCCACCGCCAGGCGGTAGATATTTCGCCCGCCCGTCGAGAACTGCGAAATCGACGACTCTGCTGCAACCAGAACGATCGCCTGAGAGAACAGGCCCATCAACGTTGCGAGCTGCACCGTACGAACGTAATTCTTAAGTGGCATCGTTGTCTCCTTCATCGCATCTTGCGGGTGATGCACACGCCCCAGTGCGACGCGTCGACGAACACCGTTTCCAGATCGGGGTTCTCGGCGATCGCCTTGAAATAGTCGTCCATCAGGTGAGCGTGGCCGGTCGAATCATGAGCGAAGATCAAGCCGCCTTTGCGGACCAGCGGAAGCAGCTTCTGGAGATAGTCGCAAAAACCTTCCTTTTCCGCATCGAGCAGTACGACGTCGACCGGCCCCTTGAGATTCTTGATCGTCTGATGGGCGTCGCCCTCAACCAGCGTTACGATATCCTCGATCCCCGCGCGTTTGAAATTCTCCTTGGCCAGGACAATGCGTTCGGGATCGAACTCGTGGGTCGTGAGCGTTCCACCCGTGGAACGTAGGGCCAGGCAGAACCACAGGGCCGAGTAGCCGTTGGCGGTCCCGAGCTCGACGACGTGTTTCGCCTGGACCGCCTCGGTGAGCAGTCTCATCAACCGGCCGTCCTCCGGATAGACGTTTCCCATGCCTCGCGACTGGTTGTCCTGCATGTCCTCCATGACGGCGACAATCCGTTTCTCCGCCTCATCCCGGGGAAGGGGATGTCGCGGAAGGTAGTGGCGCGAGACGTCTTCGGCCCTGCGAAAACCTTTCGGAGATTGGGGCGGCCCCTCCGCTGACGCGATGATTACGAGAAGTGTTCCAGTAAGGGCTGTCGACACCACACCTGCAATCCAACGCATGCTGCACATGAGAATCCTCGCTACGTTTTATGAAGTAACTCAAACTGTAGACGCCGCCACCGGGTCTATCCCGGTGGCGGCGATGTTTGGCAACTGCCAACCGCACGTGTTTGCATAGCGTTTGTAGTTGCCAAACATCGCTCCACCGACGCGGGGTCGGTGGTGGCGGTCACAGTCTGCGAAGTAACCAACTCATTGTAGTTGCCAAACATCGCTCCACCGACGCGGGGTCGGTGGTGGCGGTCACCCGTTTCACTTGGAACGCTCAGCCAATTTCTTCAACTCCTCGCTCGCCATCGCATGCCAATCCCGGCCCTCATGGGTCGCTTTGGGAGCGGCGAGTGCTTTGCGGAACTCGTCACGTGCCAGGTCCAGCCTGTTCATGGCCTTGTGGCACAGACCGAGCTTGCAGTGCTCGCGGGCGTAGTCGGGTTCGTGCGGCTTGCCCGTGCCAAGATTCTCCGGGTACTCCATGGCCTGCCGGAGATCGGCGATTGCTTCCTCATACCTGCCACTGGCGAAGTGGCGATCGGCCCGCTGATGCAGTGCGCGAAGATAGACTTCGCGGCCCGCGTTCCATCCTTCCCAGGGGTGAAACGCGTGGTTGAGGAGGATTTCCAGAGCCTGATCTTCCTGCCCGACGTCGACCAGGTAATTCGCATATTTCAGGCGGACGCGAAAATCGGCTTTCACTTCGTCCGGAGCGGCGTCGAAAAGCGTCTTGCGCTGGTCGTTCCGTCCCGCCCCCGCCAAGAGCTTGTCGAGGGCGAGATAGTAGGTGTAGTCGTTCGGGTCGATGCGAATGGCCTGCCGGTAGGCTGCGATCGCTTTTTCGGGCTCGTGCGATTCGTGCGCGTAGATCTCGCCCAGGTTGCGGTAGAGGACGGCGCATGCGGGCGAGGCCTTCTCGGCGGCCAGCAGATGCTCCCGGCCTTCCTGCCATCGGAGCTTCGCGAGCAGGAGTGTGCCCAGGTAATAGTGCAGCTTCCATCCGTCCGGAACGTGCCGCAGACCCGTTTCAAGCACTGCGATGCTTTCGTTTCGGAACGGGAAGACGTAGTCGGTCGACAGTTCCATGCCGCAACGGTAGTGCTCGGCAGCCTCGGCGTTCTGCCCATCGCGGTCGGCAAGATAGCCACGATAGAAATGGACGAACGGATGGGGCTCGACGGTGGCGCGCGAACAGGCCAGGGCGAGCGTTGCGCCGGCGTCCTTCCAGAGGTTCATCTCGAGGTAGTCGCAGGCGGTCTCGAGGTAGTTCTGCGGGTCGCCGCGAAGCACCGCCAGGTGGCTCGCGTCGCCCAAGCGAGCTTCCTCGACGGCAGCCAGGCAGTGGATCGGGTCTTCCGCAAGGATCGCGGCGAGGAGTTGCTGCGCTTCCTCTCGCTCGCCTCGCCGACTCAGCACGGCGGCCAGCACGGCACGGGCCTTTCGATCGTCCGGATTCACGCGGACACTTTGCCGAAGCAGGACCTCCGCCCGTTGCATGTCGCCGGCGCGAATGGCCCTCGACGCCTGGACGTACGGCGAGATGTGGCGGTACTCGGCCCGCCGCCCGATCAGGTCGAAGTCTTCCTCAGTGCGATCTTCGATGCCGAGCTGGACCTTTGCGAGACCGCGATAGTAGCGAGCGGTCAGGTCGTCGTCGTTGCGGTGCAGGACTCTCTCGGCCATGGCCAGAGCCTGCTCGTAGCGTCCCTGCTTGTAATGCACAACGGCCAGCGAGCGGAGAGCGGGCGTGAAGCCGGGGTCCTTTTCCAGGGACTCTTCGAAGAGCTCGATCGCCCGGGGCAGTTGCCAGTGTTTCATGGCATAGTAGCCCTGGAAGTAGGTCTCCTCGGCTGTGGCAGTGCCGGCAGCGGGAAATTCCGGCTCCAGTTCGGGCTTCGGCAGCTTGGGCTTTTCGGGCCGATAGTCAATAATGTCTCGCCCATGGCTGTCGCGGACTGCAAAACAATACGCCTTGGCCGCCGCGGGCGGGAGCGGAATCGTCTTCTTCCACGGTGCGGACGGATCGATCGACACGGTTTCCCGCAGCAGCACGGTTTCGCCGTTTGAAACCTCCAGGATCGCTTCCTCGAGGCGGCGAGTTGGCTGAACGGCCAATTGCAGTTCGCCGTCGGCTGCCACGCAGTTCACTGCCGCCTGGGGATTCGCCTTCACGAACCCGCCGGTCTTTTGGATCGGGTACCAGTATTCGCTCCAGCTCTCCTGCATATGCGGTTCGAGAATCCAGGTGTCGCCCTGGGTCCAAAGCCGCCCGGACTGGACTTCGATGTATTGGCCATCTTCATCCGTGAGCAGGTCTTCCCAGATCGCACCGCTGCGAGCCGTGCCCCACGTCCAGAACTTCTTGCCGAAAGCGGAGTGCCGCGAAGCGCAGTGAACGCTTCCGCAGTCGCGGTCGTGGTGGTAGGCGCCCTGAAAATCGCCCGTCGCGCCGCAGAAGTAGTCGTGTGGGTAGGGGGTATTCTTGTACCACGACATGTCTTTGCCATGGTTGATCGGCCACGGCTCCGGGTTGCGGCGCATGCCGGCGAACGTGTGATCGGCGGCGGGGAAGATCACTTGGGTGTCGTCCCAGGCATGAACTGCCGCGTTTGCCCAGAAGTAGGCCCGATTGTGCACCAGCGTCGGGTTCTGGACGCAGATGCGGTTTTCGAAACAGGAGCGGTCGGGGTAGACCGTCGTTGCCACCGACCAGCGCATCCGCCGCACCCATTCGGTTGCACCGACGACGCAGGTGACGCTTCCATCGTCGCCGCGGAGAATTCTGTACTGCACAGGCGAGACGGTGTTGACCGTGTGGCCGCGCGTGGGGAAGTTCCATTCGATCCCGCCGGACAGCCAGGCCCCGCGCAGGGCCACCAATCCCGGCTTGATCACGCGGTTGTGATAAATGAAATCGAAATCGTCGTTCGACTTGTCGTGGGCCGCGTAGATTCTTCCGCCGACGTCCGGCAGGATGATGACCCGGATCCACTCGTTTTCCAGCACGACGGCCCGGTATTGCCGGTCGACCTTCTCGCCCGGGGCGCCCGTCTGCATGGAGTAGGGATAGACGTTCAGATTCTCCAGCGGCGGATTCTTGTCGTCGGCGCCCGTCGCGTAGGTGGGAATCACCAGCGTCGTCTCGCGGATCGTCGTTTGGAAACCTTGGCCGCCGTCGGTCAAGAGAGAACTCATCGCCATTGCCAAAAGAAGGAGGTTTTGCATCGCCGGTTGTTCCTCGCTACGTGGTCGATTGCGCAGGACCAGCCACGGCCGCCCGAAGACATGCCGGCTGGAGCACCGTCGATTGTACCTCCGCTACGGCGCGCCGTACACGTTTTTCTGCAAGAAGATTCGCAGCCAGGGAACGTCGATGTAGAACAGGGCTACGACGATGATCCCCAGCGCCAAGGCGAAGGCCATGAAGCTTCGCTCTTTGAAGAGCCGTTCGGGGGCCTGGGCGGCAGAATCCTCTTTCATTCCCATCGCCAGATACCACGTGAACAGCAGGGCGAACAGGGGGAAGGTCAGGAGGAACTCGATGCGGTACTTGATCAGAAAGATCCCCAGGAAGAACGACGAGACGAGCGCGTAGAAGAAGGACGACAGAAGCAGCGATGCCTCGGTGTAGTAGCGGAATGAGCGGCGATAGAGCCCGGCCCGCGTCGGGTCGGCGATTGCGCGGTACTCCGAGTAGCGCTTGATTCCCATGAGAAACGCTCCGCCCATCCAGTATGTGATCAGGATGCTGGAAGGCGGATAGGCAGTGCCCAGCACAATCGACCAGCCGAGCAGGAACCGGAGCGGATTGTTGACCGACTCGCTCAGCACGTCGAGATACTGGCGGTCCTTGGTGCGAAACGGACGGACATTGTAGAACACCCCCATCAAGAGGAGGATTGCCGCCATCAAGAGGAATTGGTTGTTGACCAGGGCCCCGATCGCAAGTCCCGCGGCGCTCAGCAGCAGGTACTCCACCGCGACCCAACGACCGCGAATCGCGCCCGAGACGCACGGGCGGCGATTCTTGACCGGATGGAAACGGTCGAACTGGGCATCGAGATACTCGTTGATCACGTAGTTGGCCGAGGCAACCAGGCATACGCTGACAACGCCGGCCGCGAGCAGACCCACGAGCCCGGCACTGAGGGCCTGCGGCAGCATGAAAAGGGCCAGCAGGATGCCGGGGGCCATGAAGACGTTCTTGAACCAGTGGTCGGGGCGTGCGATCCTCAGGTAATCGCGCCAGGGAAAACCGCCCGCATGCGCCGTTCCTTCCGCACGCCGGGCCATCGACTCCGCCTCGGATCGGCCCTGAGAAAGCGGGAAGTGCGGGCCGCTGATCGGCGGCCGGTCAAATGGCAGGGACCGTTTGGTTGCATTGTCCGTTGAAGTCTCCATCCGTGTTCCTTCCATAGCGGGTTGTTCTGTCCTTGAGTCGGGCACTGCCGCCACAACGTTGCGGCTCTACCGCGGTGCGGCCTCCGCGGCGGCGGGCCCACGCGGCGCTACCATGCCTGATGCGAGCGCGGCGAGGAAAGGAAGGGTGCATAGCACGTAGTGGCTGTGCCTCACTCGAGCCACAAGGAGGCAATACGGCCAGGCGAGGGCAACAACGCAGCACGCCAGTCCCAGCATCGGCCAACAATACGGTCCTCGCCTGCACCGCCATACGCCCACTGCGGCGAGGATCAGCAGCACGGGGTGCCAGACGGACAACAAGACGCGATCGAGGCACATGATCCGCGCGATCCGGGCGGATAATGGGGACGCCTCAGAATGTCGTGCACGAACGGGAGGTAGTATTCGAGGGTATTGAGCACGATCCGCTTCGCCGTTTGCAGCGGATGGCGCGCGAGGTGATCCACCATCGTGCGGCCGATCGCCGCGTCGAGCGATGGATCCCGGATGCCCCAGCAATGCACGACCTCGTCGACCGGTTCATCGACGCCGGCCAGTTTCAGCGCCAACTGCTGCACGTCCGTGGCGGTATCGTCGGGTCCGCTCTGCCAATGCGCGACTCCGAAGAAATAGGTGAACCCTACGTTGTTTGCAATGGGGATGAACTGGTGTGCCACGACCCAGTTGCGGTATGTCCACGGACTGATCAAAACCGCCATGACGCATCCCGAGGCCACGGCCGTCCCGAGCAGTCGGGGCTGCCTGCGAATCGTGGCTGTGATTGCCATCGCCGCAAGCAGAAACAACGCGAAAAAGATCAGGGTGCCATGGGCGAGCGACGCCATTGCCCCGGCCAGTCCCAACGCCGTCGCCGACCTCCGCCACCGAGCGCCGGCAATGGGGGCCCCTTGCGCCGTTTCCGCACCGATCGCCCCGACGACAAGGTTGACCAACAGCACTGCAAAAAACGTCTGGGCGACGACGGAGAATGGCAAATTGACATGCAGGTAGAGCCAGGGATAGGCCAGCATGAGCCCCACAGCCAAACGGGCGGAACGAACGCCCAATATCCGTGACGTGAGTTGAAACAGCGCCGCGCAGACACCGCCGATCATGAGACTCTGCAACAGCAAGATCGCCGGGCGCTGCCAGGCCGCGGGCAAGAGCGTCAGCGGAGCGTACAGCACCGGCGCGAGCGGCGGGCGGTGCAACACCGGTTCCCCGCCGGGCTCGAAGACATAGCCGTTTCCGCGGACCAAGTTGGATGCCAGCGCCCAGTAGCCGTCGTGTTCCGTGCCGCCGATTTCACCGTGGCGGAGCAACGGCACGATCAGCCAGAGCGTCCATCCCAGGACCACCGATGCCGCAAAACCGCAGAGAAAGGCGGTCCTCGGCCTGTCAACCGCCAGACGACTCGCGAGCCCGCGCTGGGGCGCCGTGAAGTCGCCGACCGGAGAAACTGCGTGATCCATCGCTTCCTGCCTCAACGAACTGGGACCGGTTCCGGCGCACTACCGGAGCGACCTGCCGGCGGCCGCCGGTGAAGCCTGGCGCGACGCCGTGGCCGATTCCTGCCGGTGCCCCTCCAAGCCCGGCACCATTCGCGCAAACTGGTTCTGAAGGCGATGGAGGATCGCACCGCACTGGGTTGCCGGGGCGAGGTTGTTTCGTTCCAGGGGGTCGGCAGCCAGGTCGTACAATTCCTCGATGGGCTCGCAGTCGCGGTGGATGTACTTGGTCTTGTCCGACCAGACTGCCCGAATCGGCCCCTTTGCGGCGGGAGAGACTTGCGGGAGATCCAGGCGGGAAAACGGCGTCAGTTCGCTGAGGACCGGAGAAGCGGCGACGGATTCCGGCGAGCCTTCCGCGTCCCAATACCGTGTAAGCGATTGACCTGGCAACCCCGAAGGGCCGATGCCGAGCAGGCCGAGCACGGTGGCCGGGATCTCGCTCAGGCTGACGGTTTGGGCGACCCTTCGGTTTGCCGGAACCCGACCGTTCAACGCCATCAAGAGCGGGACGCGGGTCTGCTGTTCGTAGAGGCTCGTACCGTGCGTGTAAACGCCGTGTTCGCCAAATTCTTCGCCGTGGTCGGAAAGCACGATGACCAACGTGTTGTCGAGCTGGCCGCGGCGGTCGAGCTCTTCCAGGAGCAGATCGAGCTGTTGATCGAGCCAGGCGATGCAGCCTTCGTAAGCATCCAAAGCCATCTGCCTTTGACTCGAAGTAATCTTCTCCGGGTGGGGGACGGAATCGGCCCAGGAGGCGAGCAGGTCTCGGTCTTCCTCGGTCTTCGGTCCGTATTCTTCCTGGAAAGGCTCCGGCGGATGGTAGGGATGATGCGCCTCCATGTAATTCAAGAAGGCGAAGAACGGACGGTCCTGGTTCCGGCTCTGCCAGGCGAGAAAGGATTCGTTGATCTGCGCCGCCGATCGGTGCCGCTGCGCCCTTTTCAATTGATCGCCGATGAACGGGAAGATCAGTTGCCTTCCGATGTTGCGCACGAGGCGTGTCGTACGGATGAGAGCCTGCGTCCGGAACACGCAATCGTCGTAGTACTCGAACCCTTGCGCCATCCCGGTGTAGCGGTGACAGAAGAAGGAATTGGCGACGAAGCCGCCCGTGTTGTATCCCGCACGCTGAAGGACCTCGGCCAGCGTGGTGAACTTCTTCGAAATGCCGCGCCTTTCGATATCGGGGAAGGCATGTTCCGGGTGGCCCGTCATGATTCCGGCATGCGAGGGAAGGGTCCAAGGCGACGTGGCGATCGCATGATCGAACAACACACCCGTCGATGCAAGCCGTTCCAGGGTTGGCGTCGTTCGCCGCGTGTGGCCATAGACGCTCAGGCTTTCGGCGCGGACGGTGTCCCAGACGACCAGCAAGACGTTGGGGGTTTTGGGCGGCGGCGGCTTGACCACCTGATGGATCTCTTGCCGTTCGATCAGAAAGTTGCCGAGCGGCCAACCGATTGCCACCACGGCCAATGCCGGCGCTGCATAGCGTACAAGGCGGAAAAGACCGGCGTCGTAACGGCACACCAGACGGCACAGGGCCACCCCCGCCCCGAACGCGAAGATCCACTGGGAAAGATCGCTGATGCCTAGCTGCAAGATCTCGTCGGCGTGATCGACCACCTGAAATGCGTAGACAATCGCCAGGATCAGAACCGTCCCGCGGAATCCTACTTTCCACTTCCACTCTTCGGGCAGCGTCCAAACGATTGCGCCCAGTACAAGCCCCCCGAGAGCGAACAAGCTGCCGTAAACGGCGGACGGCGCCCAGTGGAAATGGACCCTGATCATACACATCGAATAGAAGTGGAACCGATAGGCGATGGCGTCCAGAACGGCCTCGGTCAGCCCAAGGAGGAGCCCGAACGCCAGGCAGAGCAGGACGAACTCCCACCACCGGGTCCAACGAGTAGCCGGTTTCGCAATTTGCTGTCGTGTTGCGGCAGAGGCATTCTGATCGATCTGGGGTCTTCCGCCGCCCTGATCGGTGGACATCCGCGATTCCCTTCGTTCTTATGGTCCTGCGTTTCGGAAGGCTGTTTCGAGGCTCGAGTAGCGAGTGAACGGCCTTGGGCAGGACGGATTGACGATCCGTGTCTGAAGTGCAGACGGATTGACAATCCGTCCTACAGTCAGAAACGCCAGTTGTCTTCTCGAACGATGCCTAGGCCGCTTTCCGGTTATCGGCGAGGTCCTCGTGCTCATCGTCTGCCTTTTCACAAACGGCGGCGTCATCGCGGCGTCCGAAAAGATACCGGATTGCGCGGAAACACAGACTCCAGCCGGTCCGCCCGAATGCAAGAAGACCTCCAATGACGGCAGCCAGCCCCGAGGCGAGCGGCACGAGCGTCTCCGGACCCACGTAGCCGAAAAGCGGCAAGTGCATGGAACATCCCTCCTTCTCAAAAAGATCTTGATCTCGCCGTTGGGCGAGAGGCGGACTAATTAGTCAAAAACCGTCCCCGGGACAAGGCCAGTGTGCCCCAAGAGGCCCGACCTGCCGACCTGAGGTCCCGCGACACCTGCTCTTCCCCGCGAAAAGGGGTTTTGGTAGAGTCCGCGGCCCGATATGTGCTTTCGTGAAAGAGGGTTGAAGGACATGGACTTACCACGCGGTGCGGCGAGGGTTCTGGAACGATTTCTGCCCGACACCCCCCAAGGTTCGTTCCGGCTTGGGTGGCTCGTCGCGACAGCCCTGGGCTTGGCAATCATTCTCTTTATCCCCGCCCTTACGGGGTTGAGTGCGAGTTTCGGGGGGTCGGGCCATGACGGCTATTGGGAGCTCGCGAACCAAGTCATCCGCGGTCACGGATACGTCGTCGAACCGGGTGGGCCGGCGGTCGTGCATCGACCGCCGCTCGTGCCGATCCTGTTTTCACCGCTGACACTGCTTCCGCTGGCGATGCAACGCCCGGGCCTCGTCGTCCTGCAGGGGCTACTCGTCGGGGCAGGCTGCTTTTTGCTCTTCGATCTGGCAACGCGGATCGCCGGTCGCCAGGCCGCCAGGTTTTCCGTGGCGATCACGCTGGGCTATCCTTGGCTGTACTGGCACGCAAAAAACCCCATGAATGTCGTCACGCAGATGGTGTGCGCCCTGGCGATCATCGACCTGCTCGCCAGGGAAATGACGGAAGAAAACGAGCGTTCCCGTTGGTACCTCCGCGCGGCTTTCCTGGGGACGGCCGGCGCGGCGGCCATGGCGACGCATGGGTCCACTCTGCTTTCTCTCTTCCTGCTGCTGGCGGGCGTCGCCGGAATCGGCGTGGTGCGTGGCAGGCGGCGGTGGATCGCCGTGCCGGTCGTTGCCGGATGTCTGGCCGCGCTGATGATCGCTCCGTGGACCTACCGGAACTGGACGGTCGCACACCGATTCGTTCCCGTCGTCAGCAACGCCGGGCTTGCCTATTTCTGGGGCAATGCTCACTGGGAGCTCAACGGTGCGACCAACGAAGAAGAACTGGCCAGGGCGCTTCAGTTGGCCGGTATTCGCGGCTCCCACACGAAACTGACGCATTACTGCGCACTGAAAGACCCGGCGACCGACGCATTGGTCGACCGAAGGATGACCGAGCACGTCCGCGAGGATCCCGCGTGGCTGGTGAAAAAAGTGGCGTTGAACGCTACGGAATTCTTCGTTCCCTCGGTCTACGACCTTCTGAAATGGCGGCGCTGCCCACGGCTGGCCAAGATGGCCATCATGGAACGCGCGGGATTGTCCGTCTGGCACCTCGGACTATGGGGCTTGGCCCTCTTGGGGCTTTGGAGGAACCGGCGCCCTTTGACTCGGGTGGTGCCGTTGCTGGCAATTGTGGCGTGTATCGTTGCCCTTGCGCTGCCTTATCTGCCCTTTCTTGTCAGTATCGGCCACAGCCAGTACGTCTTGTCGACCATACCGCTGTTGGCGCTCCTTGCAGGCAGCGGCCTGGCAAGTAGAACAGGCGAGGACTCCAGGAGGCACCGTGAGCGCGCTGGGGAGGAAACACGTCGGAGCGGATGGCAACCCACTCCGAAAGGATTCGGGAGGCCCCAATCAGCCGGATTGTTGGGCGCGCGATCTCGTTGAACGGCAGCCGGTGTCTTTGCCGCCAAAATACCCAAACGGGCCGAAAAACGGACCAGTCCCTGCCACCCTGTGAACGGTTAGGCCGATTGGCAACCCCGGCTGACTTCACTATTCTATAGGAGAGTTGTCCGGGGATTGGCGATCCCGATCGAGGCGTTGGCCTCTACAGCCGGACACCAATGATGACTGGAAAGAGAGGTCGTTACTCAGCACGCACCTGCGAACCCAGGCAAGCCTATCCAGCCACGGCAGTGGTTGCCACCCGATACCTGACTGCGAAGGAGCAAACATGAACGTCGGTGTATTTTTGTTGATCGAGCCGTTTGCCAGCGTGGAGACCCAATTGGCGCGTGCCAAGGAGATGGGGTTCACCCGCGCCGATATCACCGACACGAACTCCGGCGGAAGCATGCTGGGTTCGGCCGGATTCTCGCCGACGATCAGCCTCGACGAGAATCCTTTCGAGGTGCTGCGGCTGTTCGAGCGATACGGAATGAAGCCCTCGACAGTCTGCGCCCATGCCATGCTGCTGGAGCCGAGCAACCCCGGCGTTTACGGCACCGCGGAGATCATGAAGGCCATCAAGTTCGCCGCGGCGATCGGCGTGAAAGACGTGGTCACCACGGAGACCGACCCGCGATCCGAATGGGCCGAGAAACTAAGCTACGACCAGCGGATTTTCGTCATCGCCGAGAAGCTGGTCACACCGGTGCGTATGGCCGAAGACTACGGCGTTCGCATCCTGCTCGAACCTCACGGCCCGATCACCGACTCGATCCGCGGGATCCAGGACGTCTTTGACATGCTTGGCAATCCGCCGGCGCTGGGGGTGAACCTCGACACCGGAAATTCCTGGCTGGGCGGCGCCGATCCGGTGGAAATGGCGAGGGTGTTCAAGGACAAGATCCACCACGTCCATTGGAAGGACCTCGGGCCGGAGTGGGTCGACAAGCGGGGCACGCTCTACGGGTGCGGCTTTTCCAATATCGCCCTGGGCGATGGCGTGATCGATCTCCGCGGCGTCTGCGAGGTGCTCAAGGACGCCGATATCGAGAGTTCGACCCTGGAGATCATCGGATCGGAGGAGATCCTCAAGCGAAGCGTTGCGTTTCTCAAAGCAAACGGTCTGTAAATTTCTTTGCATTGAAGACTTACCGAGGGAGACACCTGCGATGAAGACCTGCACCAGTCATCGATTGCATCGCCGCGAGGCGTTGAAGCAGATTGCCGCGGCCGGGTTCGCCGCGCCGCTGTGGATACCGGGCCGTTCCCTGGGAGCGGAGGATAAAGCGGCCGCAAGCGAACGGATCACGCTGGGCCACATCGGCTGCGGCGGAAGGGCCATGGGACTGTTCGGCAGCATGCAGCCTCTGCCCGACGCCCAGAGCGTCGCAACGGCCGACTGCTACAAGAACAAGCGCGAGGCGATGGCCGCCGTCTGCAAGGGCAAGGCTTACGCCGATTTCCGCGAACTGCTCGCGCGCGACGACATCGACGCGGTGGTGATCGCCACGCCCGACCATTGGCACGTTCCGATCGGGATCATGGCCGCCAGGGCCGGCAAGGACGTATACATCGAAAAGCCGTTGGGTGTGACGCTCGAACAGGATCTGGCAATGGAGAAGGTGATCGGCCGGACCGGCCGCATTTTCCAGTACGGCACACAGCAACGGAGCCTGCGCCATTGCTGGAAGGGCTGCGAACTGGTGCGGCGGGGTGCGATCGGCAAGGTCCACGCGATCGAGGTCGACGCACCCAACGGAGGAGCCGGCGGCTCGACGACCGAAGCGACGATCCCCGAAGGTTTCGACTTCGACATGTGGTGCGGCCCCGCGCCGATGCGGACCTACACGGCCGACCTGTGCAAGACGCCCGGCACGTACTGGGTCTACGACTACTCGATCGGTTACCTCGGTGGTTGGGGCGCCCATCCGCTGGACATCATGGTCTGGGGCTCGAAGGCCGACCTGAGCGGCCCGCTGGTCGTGGAGGGAACCGGCGTCGTTCCTACGGAAGGTCTGTACGACACGGTCTACAACTGGGACATGAAAATCAAGCTCGGCGAGGTCGACCTGATCTTCAAGCCGGGCGCCGATCGAACCAAATTCATCGGCACGGACGGATGGATCCAGGTCGCGCGGGCGACGAATCGAAACGACGCCAGCCGGCCCGAACTGGACCCGAAAAACTCCGCCGCGCCGATCGCGCCGGAGGACGGAAGTCTGCAGGTGAGCACGAACCACTCGGCCAACTTCCTCGAGGCGATCAAGACCAGGCAGGCCCCCGTCTCGAATATTGCCGACGCCGTTCGCAGCGACGTGATCAGTCTGTTGTGCGATATCGCCGTGCGGACCGGGCGGAAGATCACCTGGGATCCGGTTAAACGGGAGTTGGTCGACCCGAGCCCGGAGGCCAAGGCGATGTTCTCCCGGCCGATGCGCGAGCCATGGACGTTGTGAGTGAGGATGGGATGGCGGTTCGGGGAGTGCTGTTCTGTCTGCTGTTGATCGCGGCGACCGGCTTCGGCTGCCGGCCGCCGCATCGCCTCGAGGCGGAGATCCCTGAAGCCCCGGGAGCAGAAAAGGAGGCCCAAGCGGACGCACTTTCCGCGGCCCAGATCGCGGCCCTGGAGGCGATCGCCGCCGCCGGAGGTGTGATTCGGCGGGACGACGCCGGATGGCCCACGCGAATCGACCTGGGCAGCGACCGCGTTTTTGCCGATGAACAGATCGTTCGCGCGGTGCTCAAGTTTCCCGGGCTGAAGGGGCTGCGCCTGGCGGTCAGTTCCGTCTCCGAAGAAACGCTTGCCGGCCTGGCAACGCTCGCGCAGCTTGACGAATTGATGCTCCAGGACGCGGCGATTGGCGACCACGGGCTGGCGAAGCTGCTCAGCGCCATGCCGGACCTTAGGCGGCTGACGCTGCGGAGGCTCAACCGTATTTCCGAAGCGTCGTTTGAGGTGGTGGCAGCCTGTGATCGCTTGGAAGTGCTGGCGCTCGTCGAGATGCCGTGCGTGACGGGGGCGGGACTCGAGCGGCTGGCAAGGATGACGCATCTCCGGTCCCTCGACCTGCGGAACTGCGGTAATCTGGCGCCCGACGACTTCCAGTGCCTGATCGCACTCAAGGGACTGGAGGATCTCAAGCTGGGCGGTCCGATGGTCGGCGATGGAATCGTCGAGACCCTGATCGAGTTGCCGGCGCTTGAATCGCTGACGATCGAGGACGCGGAAATCTCCGGCGTCTTCCTACGCAATCTGTCCGAGAATCGAGGGGTCGCGGCGAGGATTGAATCTCTGGCCTTGGCCCGCTGCTACGGAGCGACCGACGAAGCGTTGGAGGCGATCGCCGGTTTCCCGAACCTGCAGACCCTTGCGCTGCGGGGCATCATGATCACCGGCGAGTTCCTCGAGTCGCTTCACCGGGCCGGTGCGGGGCCGCTGCCATTGACGACACTGATTGCCACGAATGCCTTCCTGATCGATCCCTCGCTCGGCCACTTGCCGGAAATCGCGCCGCGCCTTCAGCGGCTCGATCTGCGTGGAAACCCCGGCATTACCGACCAGTCGCGGCCCATCTTCGAGAAACTCGTCCATTTACGGGAATTGCAGCTCGACGGGACCGGCACAACAACCGAAGCGAATTCGGTTCCGGAAGGTTGATTGCTCCTCGGGCGAGCGATTTGATGACGGCCACCAACCGGACAGGGTAGGCCATCCTTTCCATTTACTCCTGGCGCAGTGCAATTCCTCTTTAGAGCCTATCCCAAAACCGCCGGGGACTGGCTCATTTTGCGGAGTCTTCGGAGCAAAATGTGCCTGTCCCCTTCTCCTCGCAAGGTTTTGGGATAGGCTCTTAGTCGGGAGCCCGGCTCCGATTGCTCAGGGCTCGCTCCACCCACTGCCAGACCTTTTCCCGAGCCGGACTCGCCTTCAGAAGCCAGCGGTCCGTATGGGGGTGGACGGCCGATTCGTTCGGGAATGCACCGAAGATCTCGGCGGTAGCGACGCTCAGAAAAGTGAACTCCGCAAGCGCCGACCGGCCGGCAAGGTATTGTTCAATCACCTGCGTCCCACCATTCTGACATACGAGCACCGGCCGGCCCTTGAGCCGCCGAAGGCGATTGGCAGCGCCGGCCCGGTATTGCTCCAGCGGCGACCCCCAGGTCGTGCCCTTCCACTCCTTCACCCCGTCGTAATGATCGTGAGAAATCAGCCCGCACCACAATCGCGCGATCTCGTCGTCGTGAAGACCGAGATAGTTCACTCCGATTGCGCCGCGTGAAAATCCGCATAGGAAGACCGCCCCCGAGTCCCCGCCGTACTCGTCGCAGATCCGGGGTACGATCGCCTTCGCATAAGCCACCGTGGCCTCCTCGTCGCCCCACCATGTGAGCTCGTTTTGATCTCGGCTGTTGCTCACGTACGGAAGCACCACCCAGATGAACCGGCCGGCAGAAATCCCGAACCCCAGCGCGGCATCCTCGACTCGGCCGCTGGACCCGAGCTTAGGAGCCTTGTTACCCGTATATTCGACGATCATCGGCCAGGAGCGATTCTGCCGCTTCCAGTCCGCATTCCAGTCCGGCGGGAGATAGAGCATGTGGTGGACGCCGGTTCCGGCGTATTCGGACGCCGTCATCGCCACCTTCCTGCCCGGCGCCGGGGGGCCGATTGAGACAGGCGGCAGCTTGAGTTCGACGTGGTCTGTTGGTATGACGAGCGGCGTGAGCGCCGCGGCAAATGCCAATAGGGTCATAGACTCTTACTCCAAGCCCGCCTCCGCAGGAGGATCTTCAACGAACGCGAAAGCCAACCCGCTCATCATACCGCGCCCGGGCAGGAACGAGGAGGTGCCGCCGGTTGTGCGGAAAGGCCTCGTTCACCTGCCGGATGAACCGTGAGGGGTGGCGTGGAAGGATTTCAGGCTGGCTGCTGAACCTCGTTGGCCCGTTGCAGCGTATCACGGCGAACTTGGCGAGCGGGACCCGCCGGCACGAAAACCTGACACGCCCCCGTCGCCGCGGCAGCTTGCATCGGCTCGCCCCGCGGCTTAGACTGGGAGCCGATAGCACTCAACGACCTTCGCCCAGTAAGGAGCCTCCCATGATTTCTCGCCGTCGCTTTCTGGTTCAGAGTGGCGCCGCGGCAGGCGCATTGAGCTTGCCAGCTTTGGTGCGTTCGGCTTCGCCCAACAGCCGTTTGGGACTGGCCATTATCGCCTGCGGCGGCCGCGGCGGCGGGAATCTCCGCGAAATGGCCAAGGACAAGTCCGTCGACATCGTCGCACTCTGCGACGTGGATCAGCGGGCAGTCGACAAGGCTTCCGCGACTTTCCCCAAGGCGCGGACCTACCGCGATTTTCGCAAGCTGTACGAAAACGTGAAGGACATCGACGCAGTGGTGGTGAGCACGCCCGAACACACGCATGCCTATGCCACCATGCCGGCGCTCGAAATGGGTAAGCCCGTCTATTGCGAGAAGCCGCTGACGCACAACGTGGAAGAGGCGCGGCGGATCACCGAAGCGGCCCGGAAGGCCGGCGTGCCTACGCAAATGGGCACCCAGATTCATGGCATGCCCAACTATCGCCGCGTCGTGGAGCTCATCCAGAGCGGAGCGATCGGCCCGGTGCGCGAGGCTCACGTTTGGGTTTCGCGGGCTTGGGGGCTGCAGTCGAAAGAGGAAGCCGAGAAGAACAAGGACATCGTTTTTGTGACGGAGCGGCCGACGGAAAGCATGACGCCGCCGTCCTACCTGGACTGGGACCTGTGGCTCGGCCCGGCGGCTGAGCGGCCGTTCCACGAGGTCTATTTCCCGGGACCGAAATGGTATCGCTGGTGGGATTTCGCCAACGGCACCATGTCGGACCTGGGGAGCCATTGGAACGACCTGCCCTACTGGGCGCTCGAACTCGACGCGCCGCTTACGATCGTTGCCGACGGCCCCAAGCCGCATCCGGAGATCGCTCCCGCTTCGATGTCGGCCACGTATGAATACGGCCCGCGCGGCGACCTGCCGGCCTGCACGCTTCAATGGCACCAGGGGGAGCACAAGCCGGAAATTTGGAAAGAAGGCGGCATTCCGCAGTGGCCCAGCGGGGTGCTGTTCATCGGCGAGCGGGGCATGCTTCTGTCCGACTACGGCAAGCACGTTCTGCTGCCGGAGAAGCAGTTCGCCGACTTCCAGCGGCCCGCGCCGTTTATTCCCGATTCGCCGGGTCACCATCAGCAGTGGCTCGATGCCTGCAAGAACGGCACTCCGACCGACAGTCCGTTCAGCTATGCCGGCCCGTTGACCGAGGCGAATCACCTGGGCAACGTCGCTTTCCGCGCCGGAGGGAAACTCGAGTGGGACGCCAAGAACATGCGGATCAAGAATGATCCCAGCGCTGAGCGGTTCCTCCGACGCGAGCCGCGCTCGGGTTGGACGCTGGGTTAGGCGAGCGGGACATGCTTGCAGCAGACCGGATTCGAGATTTCAGGTCCCGCTCGGCAAGCGGGACCTACTTGCGCGGAGAAGAGCTTATGAACCGACGCCAATTCCTTGACTGTTCGAAGACGACGACCCTGGGCTTCGCGGCCGGCACGGTCTTGCTTGCCGACGCCCGCTCCGTTCGGGCGTCGCAGGCCAACGATAAGGTGATCCTGGCCATCGTCGGCTGCAACGGCCGCGGCAACATGATCGCCGAGGCCTTCACCCGCCGCGACGACTGCCACATGGCGTATCTTTGCGACGTGGATACGAATCTCTTCGAGTCGCGAAGGAAGTCGCTCGCTTCGTGCCAAGACGGCAAGGAGCCCAGGTGCGAGCAGGATTTCCGCAGGATGCTCGACGACAAGTCCGTCGACGCCGTCGTGATCGCCTGTCCGCCGCACTGGCATTCGCTGGCCACGATCTGGTCGTGCCAGGCCGGCAAAGATGTCTACGTCGAGAAGCCCCAAAGCCACAATTGCTGGGAGGGTCGCAAGGCGGTCGAGGCCGCGAGGAAGTACGGACGCGTCGTGCAGATCGGCATGCAGAACCGCTCTGCCCCCTATCTGTTCGCCGCGAAGAAGTACCTCAACGACGGCAAGCTCGGGAAGATTCATCTCTGCCGTGTCTTCAACCAGAAGGGCGAGCCCAATTTTCCGGTCCAGGACGACTGCGATCCGCCGGCCGGCTTCGACTGGGACATGTGGAACGGCCCTGCGCCCGAGCACAAGTACAACCCGATGCTGCGTCGAAACTGGCGCCACCTGTGGCGATACTGCGGTGGCGACATGACCTACGACGGTATCCACCAGGTCGACATGGCCAGGTGGCTTTGCGGAGTGACCTATCCGAAAACCGTCTATTCCAGCGGCGTTCGCTACGACCGGGACGGCGGCGCCGAGGCACCCGACACCCAGATCAGCACGTTCGAGTTCGACGACCTGACGATGACCTTCGAGATGAGCCTCTTCACACCCTACATGCTCAAGGCCGACCACGGAATCCGCGACGGCGACCTGTTTCCACACTGGCCGCAGAACACCGAGCGGGTCGAGTTGTACGGCACGGAGGGGATGATGGTCGTCGGCCGGATGGGAGCGGGCTGGCAGGTGTATGTCCGCCCCAAAAGCCGGCAGCCGGTCGTCAAGGACGAGATGTACGGCCGTTTTCCCGATCCTCCGCACCAGGACAACTTCGTTCACTGCGTCCGAAGCCGGCAGAAGCCGAATGCAGACATCGAGGAAGGCCACCTCAGCACGCTCTTGGTCCACTATTCGATGATCAGTTGCCGCATCGGCGGTCAGAAACTGATCATCGATCCCAAGAGCGAAGGCTTCGTCGACAATGCTGAAGCAATGCAGTATTTCAAGCGCGAAGGCCGGGCACCCTGGGTCATCCCCGAGCAGGTCTAACCCTGAAGATTCAACTACCCATGCGTCGCACGTCGCCGGGTTTCTCGGGCGATGAGGTACTCGCGCGCGTATGGATCAAGCGCACGCGTGCCGTGGAGTCCGGGCAAGAGGGACATTCTGGTTTCCAACGGATGAAGTAGAATGTCCTTTTCGTTCTCGCCTGCTACCGAAAACGAGCGGAATCATGAACCCAACTCAGCGGACTTCGGATAGCAGCGCATCCGATGGCTATTCTCGCCAAGTACAACGATGGCGCTCTGAGGCAGTTTGTTCTCCTGCACAACGTATTTTGTATGGCATCGGTACTGACAGATTCCACATCCAACGCACCCGGCTGCGTCGACCACGGGAACCTGGATGCGGCCCATCTCTTCAAGTTCCAGTTCCGAGAACATGCCCTCGGGCGGCGGCGGATCCAGTTCGACGGAGATCCAACGTAGCTGAATTGCGTCGTATCCGGCCTGGGAGCATTCCCGGTAGCAAAGATCGCAGTCCTGGCGGCCTTGCACGCGAAACGGCAGGCACGTCTCCGTGTTCACCTTCGCCACTCCGATGCGGACTTTCCGCTTGACGGCAATGTCCAATGGCTGAATCGCTCCGGTGGGGCAGACTTCCGTGCAGAAGTTGCAGTCTTGGTGGCAGCCGGCATGCTCCGGCCGGACGACGGGCGTCCAAAGACTCTCCACACCGTATTCGATCCCCGCCGCGTGCAGCACGGGACCGGGGCACACCTTGATGCACTCACCGCAGCGAATGCAGAGATCCAAAAACTCCCGCTCGGGAACACTCCCCGGCGGACGCAATGGCGGGGCGGGGCGATCGCTGCGTGCGGCCTCGGCCTGGCACCATGCAGCATAGCCGGCGCCCGCGAACGAGGCTGTCACAAACGCGCGGCGCGATACCCCGCGTGGCGCGCCGGCTGGTTGGACCTCAGTCTGGAGATTATCACCGTGCCACCGCGAGACAAATGCTATTGCGCCGGCAGGGCAGACGCCGCCGCACGTCTGGCAATATGTGCAATCGCTTGTGCGCGTGGAGAAATCCTCCTTGATGGCATCGAAGGGGCAGATCTCCACGCACTTGCCGCAGTCGATACACGTACTTGCCACCTTCCGCTCGCCCACCCGGAAAAGACTGAACACCGACAGCAACGCTCCCGTCGGGCAGACATAGCGGCACCAGAAACGCCGCCCCAGCAGACTCACCAGGAACGCCGCGGCAAACAGGAAAACCGACGCGACCAACGTCCAATCCGCCGGCGAGAGATGGCTCGGGCCTTTCATCACCAGCAATTGCAGGCGAGCCCCGGTGAACAGCAGCCCCCGCGTGAGCACCGGAATGGCCGAGAAGAACCCCGACGCCAGCACGCCAAGGAGCGACGAAACGAGCACTCCGGCGAGAAGGTAATACTTGATGTGGACCCAGCCGGCTCTCGATCGCCCCGACAAAACTGGGACCGGCTCCCGGCCATTGCCGAAGGGCCTCGGAAGCCGGGACGAAGCGAGAGTGCCTGTCTGGGCTTTGTCGGGGCCTCTCGGCCCAACGGCCGATCGATGCAGCCGCCCAAAATGTCTGCCGACCAGCCAATCGAAACCGTCGATCAACGTGCCGAAGGGGCAGAGATAGCCGCAAAACGCACGTGGGACAAGGGCGCAGACGAGCAAGATCGCCCCCGTCCACCAAAGAGTGGCCCAGTTCACGATCCGCCCCGCCATCGCCGTCGAGAGACCGACCAGAGGATCGATCAGCAAGAACAGATCGGCGGGCAGCAACTCCTTGTCGCAGAACGTGGTCTGGGAAAAACGTTCGGAGTACGGCCAGCACACGTAAAAGAAAGCGTACAAGAACAGCACCAGGCAAAATATCTGGATGATCCGCCGAACGGGCGAAGCACGCATCGTCGGAGCGAACCGCTCAATCAGCCGGTACGAGAAACCCTTCCAGCCTGTTCGCCTACTCGCTCGAAGAAACGGCCAAAAGAGATTCGCCGAGCGACGCGGTCTTCCCGGCGAGCTCATTTCAGCCCCGCCTTCCGCAAAGCCCGATAGACGCCGTCGATGATCGCGTCTCGGGTGACCGTGGCGCCGGTAATCGCGTCGACCTGCAGGCTCTGCTCGTCGATGATTCTCCGGGGAATGATCACGCAGGCATTCTGATCGATCTTCTCCTCGTGCTTGAGCTGGATGTCGGCGATTCGGCCGCCCCGGATCGACACGGTCACGTCGATGTCGCCGGCGTAGCCCAGGGCTTTCGCTTCGTACTGGCCGTCGGCCAACGCGGCCGATGCGAGCGATTGGAAGGCGAGCAGGTCGAACTTCGACCGCACGGCGGCCGCGCGGCGCGGCAGCAGGTGGCCGCCGTAGGGCGGCTTTGCCTTCGGGTACAGATCCGCCGCCTTGGTGTAGCTCTGTTTCGCTTCGTCGATCTTGCCCCACGCGACGTACAAGTCGCCGTAGGCGCTCATCAGATCCGCCTGGCGCATGATCCTCCACGGCGGTTCGGGCAGACCCGACATGGCTTCGTCCAGACTCGCTTTGGCCTTTTCGAACGCTCCATAGCGGGCGTACAGCGACGCCAGTGTGACGTACGAGTGGATCGGCGTGCTTTCGTGGGGCTTCTCGACAAACTCCTCGTGCGCTCGAATCGACCACACCGGCTCACCGCCCAGGAACGTGTACATCGGGTACTCGTGGCCATCGCCGATGTCGCCCTTTTGAAGGTAGCTCCAGGTCAACTTGATCGCCTCGCGGTTCGTCTCGGGCTTCCCCAACGACAGCAATCGACGGATCTCCAACCGCGCGTCTTTCCAAGGGAGCGACGTGTCGTAGCTCGTTTCGACCGAATCGAGCCAACTCGGCGGGACTTCGACGTTTGCCAGCAGCTTATCAAGCTCGTCCGCTTGGGCGGGACTTCTCGAGGTCTCCTCCGGCATGGCCTCCGAGGCCGCCTCCGGCGCGGGCCGGATCACGACGAACTGCTTTGCCATGTAGAAGTTTTCCGTCGACGGCCAGTCTAGCAAACTCAGGCGTGACGAAATCGAGTCGAGGTCTTCGTTGTCCAGCGTGACGGCTGCGGCCAGAACCTCGTTCTGATGCCTGCCGTATACGATCTTCAACCAGTGAACCTCGTCAGTCAGGTCGAGTTTGCAGATTTCGTCACGCACTTGCTGACTCACTTCGGCGAAATCGGGAAGCCCTTCTCCTCCCATGGCAACCATGCCCCCGGTGGTCAGGATGCGAGGTGTTCCGCCGATCTGCACCTGGCCGTGAGTCATGTGCGGATCGTCCGGATTCATGAAGCAGCAGTAGACGACGTGGAATGTCGATAGCGTAAAGTTGGCGAACGTCATCCCGATCGCCGCCTCTTCGGTGTCTCCATGACCGGCCACGAACTCCACGATCTCCCGACCGCCCGGCAAGACAATGCGGAACTCCGTTTCTACCGAAAACCTGCCATCCGACGCATCGGTTCCGTAAAGAAACGCCCAAAGCCGCGTCGGGCTGGACTTGATGCCGACTCCGGCGTCGTCGTTGACGATTTCCGATTCGCCGTGGTCGCGCAGCCACTGAGCAAAGAACTCGCGCGCCTGCTTCGTGACCTTATCGGGCGACTTCTCAACGGCCGGCGTTCCGTCTTCAATCCAGGCGCTCGGCCCTTGCGTGGCGTCGCCGCCGCGGTTGCATGCGCCGATTGCCAGAAGGCAGCCAACAATCAAAACGTGACCGCGCAGGCGGGAAAGCCTCGCCGGGTTCTTCGTGGTTGAAATCTTCATTGGTCTCTTGGGCGTTCGATCCGTGTGCATCCGTGCTGGGTTGATGGAAGCCGAAAGCGATTCTAATCCAGATCCACCGATGCCGACAAGACTGGGCCTCTTGCAGCCGGAGGGGCGGCTCGGCAAACTCCCATACTACCGGCGTAAAGCGCATTCTCTTGAGAAAGAAAGAGCGGCGCGGGGGCGCATGCGGGCAAGAACGTACGTTCCTGGAGACGGCGTGCCGCGAACGGCATTCAACTACTGCTGAGTCGCCAGGCGCCGGGTTTCTCGGGCGATCATGTACTCCTCGCGCGTATGGATCAAGAGGACGCGTGCCGTGGAGTCCGGGCGGGCAATATCGGCGTCCGGGCGGCAAGCTTCGTTTCGTTCGGCGTCCAATTTCACGCCGAGGCACTGCAGGCCCTGGCAAATGTCTTGTCGCAGCCGGGCTGAGTTCTCGCCGATTCCGCCGGTAAAGACCAGGGCGTCGATGCTGCCGAGGGTGACCGCAAGCGCTCCAATCATGGCGCGGACCCGATAGGCGTACATTCCCATGGCAAGCTGAGCCCGCCCGTGGCCCTCCGCGGCAGCCGCCTCGACGCGGCGAAAGTCGGCCGAGATCCCGGATACACCCAGAAGGCCCGATTTCTTGTGCAGCGCCTGATCCAGTTCCTCGACGCTCATTCCCCGTTCGCGGAGCACATGCAGAAGGATTCCGGGGTCGACTGTGCCGGAGCGGGTTCCCATCATGAAGCCTTCCAACGGCGTGTAGCCCATGGTATTGGTCACTGCCACGCCGCCGCGAACGGCCGTGGCCGAAGCGCCGTGGCCGAGGTGGCAGATTACCAGACACAGATCGTCCGTTTCACCTGCGAGCATTTCTGTCGCACGCTCCGTGCAGTAAGCATGACTGGTGCCGTGAAAGCCGAAGCGGCGGATTCCCCAGTCCTCGTACCACTGGTACGGCACCGGATAGAGATAGGCCACCGGCGGAATGTCGGCGAAGAATGCCGTGTCGAAAAGCCCGACCTGGACCACGCCGGGAAGTGCCGTCTGGCAGGCGGCGATGGTCTCCAGGCCGGCGGGGATGTGCAGCGGCGCGAGGTGAGAGAAGCGGCGTATCGTCTCCTTCATCGCTTCGTCGATGAGCACGGGAGTGCGGATCTTTTCTCCACCGTGGATAAGGCGGTGGCCGACGGCACGGATCGTGTGAAGACCGCTGCCGACCAGGCCGCTTGTACCCAGGGCTCGAAGGGCCTCTCGGACGCCGGTCGCGTAGTCCGGGGCGTCGAGTTCGACACGGCAAGGCGGTTGCCCCTCGGGTGTGAGCGTCAGCACCGCGCGGTGCGGGTCCGTACTTGCCGCCCAATCGAGAAGGCCGCTTCCGAGGACTTCCAGGCAGTGGAACCGGTATAGTCCGAATTTCACGCTGCTGGAGCCGGCGTTGAAGACCAGGATTCGTGCATCTGCATGGGTGCTCATCGTTTGGATTCCCGTAAGAGCCTATCCCAAAACCTTGCGAGGAGAAGGGGACAGGCACATTTTGCTCCGAAGACTCCGCAAAATGAGCCAGTCCCCGGCGGTTTTGGGATAGGCTCGAAGTGGCGGACGCTTCGTCGCTGTTTGTTCGGCGGAAGCGGCCAGGCGACCAGCAAGACTTCCCGGTCGCAGGGTCTGGGGCCTTCGAATCGCTGAAACAGTCATATCGGAGACGCGGCGCATGAAGAAACCCGCCGTAAGTCATTGCCTCACAGCGGGTTCTGAGTAGGCGATACTGGACTCGAACCAGTGACTTCCAGATTGTCGAGGACTGCCCAGCTACCTCGCCGAATCGCTTGAAATTACAGGCGTTGAAGTAGAATACACGTGTCCGTTACGATTTGCAAGCTGTCGCAAAGGATGACGGTTCATTGCGAGCTTTTGGGTCGAAGCCGTCGACCCCGGTTTCCACTGCCTGATGGCGAGGACATATGGAATTCCGACGATTCGAGCCGACGATCCTGCAATTCCTGGAGGAACTGGCAGATAACAACCGCCGGGCGTGGTTCCAGGAAAACAAGGGCCGTTATGAAGCCGAGGTGCTGGCGCCGAGCCTGGCGTTCATCCGGGCGTTTCAGCCCAGGCTGAAGAAGATCTCGGCCTATTTCGTGGCCAGCGACCGGCGAGTCGGCGGGTCGCTGATGCGGGTCTACCGCGATACCCGCTTCGCCAAAGGCGCCAGCCCGTATAAGACGAACGTCGGCATCCAGTTTCGCCACGAGTTCGGCCGGGACGTGCATGCACCGGGGTTCTACGTCCACATTGCGCCGGAGGAGTGCTTCCTGGCCGTCGGGATTTGGCGGCCCGACATGGCCTCGCTCAGGCAGATCCGCCAGGCCATTGTCGACTGTCCGGATCGCTGGCGGCGGGCACGCAACGACCGGAGGTTTCGCAGCGTCTTCGAGCTGGAGGGCGGCAGCCTGAAATCCTCGCCCCGGGGATTTCAGGCGGATCATCCGCTGATCGAGGATCTCCGGCGGACGGATTTCTTGGGGCTGTGCGAACTGACGAAGCCAGACGTTTTGGAGGAAGATTTCTTGGACCGGGTGGCGGAGTCGTTTAAGGCCAGCCGCCCTTTCATGCGGTTTCTGTGCGAAGCGCTCAGCGTACCGTTTTGACGTGCCAACGGGCTCCTCCTGGCTGGGTGCCCGCCATGAGCCGGCGTTTGGGCAGTCACGTACGAATCGTAGCCCAAACCGCTTCCGGAATTGTCCGACCTTGACGCTAACGAAAGTGACCAGTAGGCTGTGGAGGCGCTGAGGTGGTGGAGTTCGAGCTTCGACGCCAAACATTCTAACCTGATCCATCGCGGAAATCGCCCAAGGAGTTGCCCTTTGACCCGTGCAGGTCGCGAACCCGCCGAAGACGTCAAGCGCCGACTGGTGGCCGCCTGCCAGGAGGTCGGACTCACCGTAGCCAGTGCACGAATGCACTTGATCAAGAGTGCGAAAGCCCGGCTCGTCCACGTCGAGGCCAACGTTACCGGTTGGTCGCACGACATTCCAACGCTCTCCATCCTGGCAATGGTCAAACAGACCGGGGATTGGCCGGAGTCTGTCGACATCCGGTGTATTGGTTCGAACGAGAACCCCACAACGCTAACCGGGCCCTGGATGAAGGGGCGAAGTGCGGTCCCTTTCGGCGAGTTGATCGAACAACTGCAAGAGACGCTGAAGGAGCGCGACACGGTCATTGCCGCAATGGAATCAGGCGTTGCCGGCCCCTACCGATTCGAGCGGTCGGTCTGGGAGAATGTCAAGCTGCTGGGGCACCTGTAGCTGCGCACAGCCGGTAGTTGAGGGAGACGGCCACGCGGGCCTCCGGACTGTTCGATGCCCGCCTGAAACTCATCGAGGGTGACCGTGCCGTCGCCGTCTCGATCGGCCCTTCAGTAACTGGGGCGATACACCGTCTCGTGCGTCTGGTGTATCATGGTACGAAGCACAAACCACCTCATTGACTTGAACCGCACCATCCCGTGGTGGATTGTTGCTGTTTGTCCGGGAGCAGTAGGCCGCGCGCCCGTTCTCAGATCGAGGAAATGAGACATGAAGTACGCTTCGCACGTGCTGTTTATCCTCCTGGCTGCGGTGAGCAGCGGCGGTTGTTCGGGCGATTACAAGGTCGCCCCAGTTCCCGCGGCGGAGAGCGGACCGGAAGGGACCATCGCCCCGCAATCCGCTGCAACGCCGCTACCAGCGCCTGACGCTTCAGTACCTGTGCAAACGACGGAAAACAAGACCCATGCGGGGGCAGGCGCGGCGTCGACACGATACGGTGGCTCAAGGATCTTGTTGTCCGCTGGCGTTGCTCTGGCGCAGACACTTCCAACCGGCACAGCGATGGGATTTAGTGTCGACTATCGATTCAAACAGGGAGGTCCCATCACCGGATCGCGTTACGTCTGGGTGATTGAGGGGACCAAACCCGAACCAGTCCGTCAGGACGTGCAACTCGGCATGCAGGGGACCCTGCAAACGTTTGTGCCCCAATGGCGGCCGGAAAATGGTCCGTTCCGCTGCCACATCGAGGACGACAGCGGTCAGCCGCTATCGGAGTCCGAGGCGTTGCGGTGAACGCAAGTAGCCCCCACCTGTCGGGGAGACGGTCCAAGTCTGCCTGCCCACCGTTCGAGGAACCAACAAAAAGTCCTCTGGGGCAGAGTGCGGGGCTGGAAGTCTTCACGGGCATCGAAGTCTGCCTCAGGGCTTAATGCGCCGGTAGAAATCGGTCATCGCCGCGACCTTTTCCTTCTGGTTGCAAACCGCGCCCCAGTGGAACACGATAATGCCGGTAGCGGGGCGACGCGTGCCGTGATCCAGGACCGTCGCCACCTGGTCGACCGGCACTTTTTCGCCCCAATCCGCCAACTGCACGATGGGCCAGATCTTGATGCGTTCGCCGGGCTCACCCTGCACGTCCAGGTACTGGCCCAGCCATGCCGTCTGCCGGGAGATCCACTTCGGGTCACTGACGTGTCCGAAGCGGGCGTGGTACGGCATGCTGCTGAACACGTCGATAAACGGCGCCTGGGCTTTCAAGTCGATGGCCAGCTTTTTGCGCAGCGCACCGTCGAAGTCGGTGTCGCTCCAAGGACAGTGGAACGTGCCGAGCAACGCCTGCGGACGCGTTTCGTCCAAAATCGCCCGGAACTGGCGGACCCAGTCGGTGAACACACCGCACCGCCATTCGGCCCAGGCGTCGGCATATCGGCTCAGAATCAATTCGGCCGGTCGCGACAATAGCTCGTCGGGGAGTTCGGTCTTCGTCTCCCGCGAGAACTGATCAACACACCGTTGGCAGAAGCACGTATCCGGCATCTCCGGCTCGTCACGCTCCCAACTTGCGTGACTGTGGTGATAATCGAGCCAGATGCCGTCGATCTCGAAATCGCGCAGCACTCGGCGGAACTCCTCCATGCGGAACTGCCGGTAGCCGGGATGCGTGGGGCAAATCCCCTGCCAGCCTTTGGGGGGCGGACAGACTTTGCCATCGACTCCGATTGGAGCTGCATCCGGGTAGTCCTTCAGATAGCCGGCCTCGTGGAGTGTATTGAACTCTGCGAAGACTCGAGACTTCTGCTGCTGGATCAGAGCAACTCGCTCGGCAGTCAGGCTGCCGGAACCGATCCAAACGGCGTTAATCCCCCAGTGCTCCAGGGTCCTTTCCTCTTCGAGCAATTCGGTGGGCACACCGCCGTAGATACCCCGAATCTCGATATGCGGGAGCCTCTCCTGCGCAGCGGCAAACTGGACGACACCGCATAGCCCCGCCAAAGCGGTGAGCCTGTACAAGGGGGTTAACGACATGATTTCGCTCCTCTCATTCTTGACAGGTTTCGCAACGATTCTGTCCGGCAGGCTGGCACCGTTCAAGCTCGTGTCCGGCGCGGTCCACACGGTCTTCGACAGCCCGTAACCTGCTTCTGTCGGGGTGCCGTTGAAGGTGTACAGCCCGACGCCTGCCTCGGCGAAGTCGCGGAACACTTCGACCGACGGACGGTAGGCAGCCCAGGCCATGCCGTTGTGCGGCTTGCCGTTCACAAACAGCGTCGGAACGCCGTGGTATGGCTTGACCTCTGCGACCGAACATTACGGGTTACGATCGAGCCGGCCCTGCCGTTGCAGGAACTCCAGAAGCAGCTCGCTGACTTTCCCGGGCCGCTCCTGCTGTACCCAGTGGCCTGCTCCATCGACCAGGTGGCAGCCTAACATCCTGCTGCATGCCGTCTTCTGCATCTTGTCGAGGCCACCGGGATTCTGGTAGACACCCCAATCGCTCTTGCCCGCGATAAAGCACGACGGCACGTCGATCGTGCGACCGGAGTAAGTCTGCATCTCGGCCAGGTACGTGCCGCTGGTCGCGCAGCGGTACCACTGGAGGCCGCCCTGGAACCCGGTCCGCTCGAACTCCTTGCTGTATACGCGGAGCTCGTCTTCCGGAAGCCACTTGCATGCGGCGATCTCGGCGGGCGACGGCATCTCCGGTGCGACGGTCTCTGCCATCCCCTTGGCAAGATCCATGATGTAGTAGGTTGGCAGCTTTGCCAGCTCGGTGGCGCTCCACGCCTTGAGCCGGAAAGGCTTGTTCTGCTTCCAGTCGGCGCTCTTGTAGTGGAAGTAGGCACGCAGGAAGGCGTGGACACCTTGCGGGCACTTCCACATATTGTCGTTCGCCTCGCGAGTGGAGTAGTACCACTGGTAGTGCTTCCGGGGACGCGGCAAGGCGGCCAAGTCGTCGTGGATGCTGATCTTGCGCTCGGCAACGGCAGCAGCCGACGGAATCGGCGGAGGCCCGGTGAACGGCGCGCTCATCAGTACGACCGAGCGGAACACGTCGGGCCGGACTAGCGAGCACCAGCCCGCTAGAGGCGAGCCGAAGTCGTGTCCCACCACGGAGGCCACCGACTCGTAGCCGAGAGCCCAGACCAGCCCCAGCGTGTCCCGCACCAGGTTGAGCATGCGGAACGAGGCCAAGTCACCATCGTAGCTGCCGTCCCATCCCGTCGTCCGCCCGTAACCTCGCTGGTCAGGGGCGACGACATGGAATCCGGCTGCGGCGAGGGGCAACATCACCTTCCGCCAACTGTACGCGAGCTCCGGAAAGCCGTGCAGCAGCAGGACGCACGGGCGGTCGCCGGTCTCGAACCCGCCTTCCAGAACGTGCATCTTAAGACCGTTGCCGTTATCTACGAACCGGGAGCGGATGCCGATAGGGAGCGTCGCCTTGCCGTAGGCGAGCGGACGGACTCGCGAGGCGTTCTCCCCATTCTGGAGCGGGGGCCTGGCGGGCTCGTTTGCAGAACGTGCCTTCGTCGCCATCGCAGCAGGTGCCGACATGGCGACGACGAGTTTCAAGAGATGACGGCGCGTGAGTCCTCCCGGCTGGATTGACTTGACGAGGTTGTCGGCTGACGCTTGCATGGATCATCCTCTTCGGTTCACGTCCGTCGGTGCCGTTTCCAGGCGGCTTCGGCCAGAACCAGCCCGTTGCCGGCGCGGGCGCCACCGGCGAGGGAAGCGGCGTAGAACATCGCCTCGGTCACGTGCCGCTGGAGCTGGTTCCGCGTTTCTTCCCACAGGGTCCGGTATTCGTAGAACTTCACGGGCGAGCCCCACCCGTGAAGATAGGATAACACGGCTGCGCGGTCGTGGACAGAGGGTGGCGTCTCCGGTACGCTGAGGAGCATAATTCATGATAGACGATACGTCTCGAAGTTTCACCACGGAACCCCACCATGCACGACACCGTCCTGATCGCCACCATCGTGTTTGCCGCGTCCGGTTCGACCGTACAGGAGAGCCTGGATCACGCTGTCCAGACCGGCACCAAGAGGGTTGTGTTGCCTCCGGGGCGCGTCGAGATCGAAGGCAAGCTGCGGGTGCGGGGGGCCAACGATCTGGTGATCGAGGGCACCAACACGACATTGGTCTTTTCCGACCGGGAAGGGACGACTTGGTCGTTCGACGCTTGTCGCAACCTCACGCTCCGCGGGTTCACGATCGACTACGACCCGTTGCCGTTTGTTCAGGGGCGGATCACAGGTCGCTCCGAGGACGGCAAGCGGTACGACTTCACCGTTTGCGACGGCTTCCCGGGCCTGCGGCGGGAAGATGCCGGGCACTACCGGCAGGCGTACGTCTTCGAGCCCGGTCGCCGCCGGTGGAAGCCCTGGGTGCCGGACCTCTATGCCCGCGAGGTCGAGATCCTCGATGATCGCCGCGGGCGGTTCGTCATGGGATACGCGCCGGTGTACCACGAGCGGATCGAGGCGGGCGACCGAATCGTGCTGACACTCCGCACCGGCGGCGCGATCCGCATGAACGACTGCGAGAACGTGCGGGTTGAGGACGTGACCTTCCTGGCTGCGCCCGGCTGCGCGTACCTGGGCCGCTATCTGCGCGGCGAGAACTACTACCGTTACACGATCGAGCCGGGACCACCTCCGCACGGCGCTACCGAGCCGCGGTTGATTTCCACCTGCGCAGACGGGCTCAACATCGCCTTCGCCACCAAGGGGCCGACGATCGAGGGCTGCCGCTTCTCGTTCATGGGCGACGACTCGGTCAACCTCCACGGCGCTACGTTCGTCGTGGTCGAGCGGCGCAGCCCGACCGAATTGCTCGCCGCCTGGCCCTACTCGCGGGAGTACCTGGCGACGGTGATCCCCGCGGGAGCCGACGTGCGGCGGTTGCGTCCGGGCAATTACGAAGTGCTGGGGACGGCCAGGCTGACGGCGTTCACGCCGCTGAGGGAGCGAGGGCCGGAGCACCTGGAGTTGATCCAGAAGGTGTGGCCACGGAACGAGAAAGGCCGGGGCACTGTGTTCCGCCTGAGCTTGACCAGGCCGCTACCGGCCGACCCGGGCGACTTCCTCGACATCCCCGCGAGCAACGCCCCGGGGTTTGTGATCCGCGACTGCACGTTCGAGGACCACCGCGCCCGCGGCCTGCGGATCATGGCCTCGCACGGGCTTATCGAAGGGAACACGTTTCGCCGGCTGAAGATGGCCGCGGTGACAGCGGGAGCCGAGTACGAGTTTTGGCGCGAAGCCGGCTGGGTCGAGGACGTGACGATCCGCAACAACCTGATCGAGGACGTCGGCCGCGATGCGGCGATCCAGGGCAGTGGCGAATACGTCCTGGGGGCGATCAGTGTCTTCGGGCGCACCGATCGCGACTCGAAGCTCCCGTTGTGGCCGGGCAACCGCCGGATCGTTATCGAGGGGAACACGGTCCGCAACTGTCCGGCGGCGGGCATCTTTGTGGCAGCGGCCGCTGACGTGCAGGTCCGCGGCAACCGGCTGGAGAACTGCTTGTGGCAGCCGGGCGAGTTGGCCGGGAGGGCACGGGGCCTCGACGTTGACGGCCCGATCGACGTACGGCACGCGGAAGAGGTCGTCGTCGAGGGCAATGTGGTTATCCAGGCGGGCGTCGCACCGGCCGAGCAATAGGCTTTCTTGAGCGGGCGGCGGCCGGGCAGGAAGACGGCAGCATCGGTCGGCAACCAGCAAGCAATTATCCAGAAGGTAGCCATGGGTTCGATCCAGACTCGAGTCGGTTTGTCGACAGTTGCCGCGATGCTCCTCACGGCCACTGCCGCAGCGGCCAGTGCTACATCACACACGACGGCGGCACGACATGGTTCAACGGCCACACCTATCCGGCGGCAGGCCAGCAGCCGGGGGCGGGCTCGGCGTGGGTCTGCAATGGGCTGGTGGTGATGCGTTCTGGGGCCTGGCGGCGATACACTCTGCCGTGGCTGGCGGAGGTGGTGGGCGCCTGACCGTGGTCACTCCGTCGCGTGCGTGACAAAGATCCTGGCCATTTTACTGGGGACTCTTACCTTTAACACACTCTTGTCGACCGGCACAGTCGCCTTGCCGTCATACAGATCCAGCAATTGCGTGCCGGCAAAGCCATCCGCGACTCGGATCGTTATCTCGCGATCTCGCAGGCTGTCGTTGAGCACGACCAAGCCGTTTTCGAAGAAGCGATGGGCAACTTGTTCGGTCTCCTGGACCGACCCGAGACCATGGCCGAGGTGAACGCGATTGAGAAACTCCGCTTCGGTGTGATCGAGGTTGACCCAAAGGACGAAATCGACCAGCCGGGCGCAGGCGAAGGCCCAGAACGAATCGTTCTTGATGTCGTGGCGTTTCGGGTCGAGAAAGGCTAAGGCGACAATCCGCCGGCCGGCGTCGAGATACCACTGGTTGGCATTGGCCTTGGCTTTGACGTCGCTCCAGGCGTGGCGTCGTCCTTCCCAAGCCCAACTGTAAATGAAGGACTCCCACATGCAGCAGTCGCTGCTTGACTGCCACGGATCGCCGATGCCGGAGTTGAGGACGACGATCTTGTCGTCGCCGTAACTCTTGACCAGGGCGCGGATCGCCTCAAGAAGACGCCCCCAGGCATAGTCGTGGGAAGCATTCGGGAAGAGGTGCTCGTGAACATAAGGTTCGAATTCCGGGTTACGGACACTGTTATACTGGGGAGCGAAACAGGCGGGCCGCCGCCCGGCGTTATCGATGAACACGCCGTCTGCGCCCCAATCCATCATTTTCTTTACATAGGCCAGGGAGAGCTTCCAATAGCTCGGGCTGTTGGCACACGTCCGGAAGCGATGTAGACGGTCGGAGCCGTCCATGCCGGTGTGAACCCAGTGCCCCTTATCGTCCTTCATCAGAATCTCAGGATGCTCGAAATAAAAAATATCCTGGTCCGCGTAGTTCGTGTGGATACACATGAAATGGAGATAGGGAATGGCCCTGATTCCGTGTTCGTGGGCCAGCCGGAAGGCGTCGGCACTGTGGGGCACGTGCGACAACAGGGGGATGCCGTTGACCGATTCGGCATCGAGTCCCGAAACCTTCTCCTCCGGATAATAGTCGATCAGCCGCATTCTGGTGTGACCGGACCGGGCCCTGACAATGCGAGTTACGGTGGTTTCCTTCAGCAGGAATTCATAGCCCTCCCAAACCGCCGCAGAACTCGAGACGATTTCCGCCTGTCGGATCCAGTCCGGCGCGGGAGGGATCTCCTGGGATGCCGGCGGGATATGCAGTCCATACTTGGCGGCGAGGTGCTCATCGTGCGCGGTGTCATCGGCCCCAAAAGTCGGCAACACGCAAACAAGAAGCAATAGTATAGGCAGAAACGTTTTGTCCAGGCGATGCATTGCTTTGTCCTCTCGATAGGCCAACAAGCCAGCCGCTCTTCTTTTGCACACTTGAATACGGCCAACGGACTGTCAGGGTTAAACCGGTCAGCCTGAGTTTTGCTGCCAGACACGGCCGTGTCAATCGCATCAGTCCTCTTCAGCCCCGGAGGCTCGTCGTAATTCACATGATTCAGCGCCACTCGCTTCGCAGCACTCAGGCCAGATTGAATCGGCCCACACGGATGCCGGAGCACGTGCCGTCCGGACCGCCCTCGTCGCCCCTGCGTTATTCAAGGCTGGAATCGCTGTAATCGACCTTTCGGCGTTGTGACGGGCGAACCCTGGTAGTCGAGTCGAGTGCCACCGGCCAGTGAGACAGCAGCGACCCTCCCTTGCTCATCGAGTCGGAGGATTGCTGCGCGGGCATCCGTTTCGATTGGCCCGCAGTGTTTGATTCGCCCGGCAGGTGGGCCAATCTTGTCCTGCCGCAAATCGTTGACGTAGTAATCGATACCCGCGGGGGCAGTGATGCGTAGCGAGCAGACGTCGTCCGCCGAGATCTCGCCGCCCGACTCGTCGGTACACGTCAGACGTTCCACTTGGACGTTGGCGGCGCGGCCTGCCGGCAGGGGCAATACCAGGGTGTCGTAGCGAGCATGATCGGTGGCCGACTGCTCGAAACTCAGCGCGGGAGCCGGCACGATTTTGCCGCCGGACGGCGAAAACCAGCCTTGTGGCGGATCTTCACGTCCGGCGATCACCTCAACGGCAGCGCCCGGGTCGGCCTGTACGATCGCAACATTGGCCCGGTCGGCATCGACCGTGCCGGCCCGGCCCGGGCCGATTGCTTTGACGGTGCGATCGGGCAGGAAATGAAACAGTTGCGCGTAACGGTGCTTTCCGGGGCAAGCAAGCCGGTCGCTGAGGATCCAGTAGCTGTTTTTCACAAAAGCGATGTCGCGGCGGTGGGTGGCCGGCAGTTCGACCGGGTGGCGTCCGCGGTAGTCCATGAAATCGGACCACGGTCCGTCGTAGAATCCCCAGGCCAGGTCCATCACGGCGTCGGAGTGCCAGTCGTCCTGGCGCGGTCGGTCGACGACGAAGGGGCCTTTGCCGCCACGCTTCTGGCTGTAGCCGTCCACGGTCACCACGTTGTGCGACAGCGACGACTTGAAGTACTGGTTCCACTTGCTGTACGTGTAGGAAAACACGCCGACTTCGGCAATTAGATGCTCGCCGTACGCGTAGCACTCGAAGTTGCCGTAATCTTCGTGCCAGTGGTCTTTGCCCATCGGGCCGGCGTCCATGCAGAGCCAGAGCGCGCCCGGATCCCAACCGGAGCGCATCACGTAGAAGCCGGCCCAAGGCAACCGGGTGGACGTGAAGCTCGGTGGTCGGCCTTCGGCGCCCTCGCTGGCGAACCAGTTGAAAACCGGATCCTTCCAGCGGCCCTTCACCGCCGCAAAGGTCTTTTTGAGATTCCCGTAGCCGGGACTCCAGGTGTCGCCGAAGTTCGGCAGTCCTCCCAGCGGCGTAGCCACCTGAGGATAGAAGTCGTACGTGACCTTGACCGCTTGCTCCAGTTCCGGCGGGGACGGGTAGCCCATCAAGCCCGCGCTTTGCACGATTCGATCCATAGCGCCGCGGCTGCCTCCGTGGTAGCCCGGGCAAAGCTCCTTGGTGATCGTGTCGGGATAGAACTCGTCCTGCGCCGCGCGGGCCATGGCCGTCGAGGCATAGTCGCGCAGGTCAGCGGCCTCTTTCAATTCGGGAAAGTACGCCCCGATGTTGTAGATGCCGGACAACTGCGCCATGTAGCGGTTCACGCTATCGGGCGCCCGCACAGCGTAGCGGGTCTTTTCAAGGAAGCCCTTGAGCATCACGGCGTGGGCCTTGGGCGTGAAACTCTCCGAGGGGAGGAAGTAGTTGTAAGCGTCCAACCAGCTCCCGTTGAGTGGAGTGCAGGAGGTCAGACGCGACCAGACGGCCGTCCCTCGCACGTAACGCTCCGGCGCCGGATTGCTCAATACGTGGTCGGTTACTTCGGCCACGAACTCTCGGGCGTATCGCTCGTCGCGGCTGTACCAGTAGAGCGGACCAAGGATCGTCGAGAGGTGGGCGAAACGATTCAAGGCATGGATCACCGGATACTCGGTATCAGGCCGGCCGTCGGGCAGTTTCAGGGGGAAGTAGTTCCAGTCGATCTTGGGCCCGAAGGCCACTTCGAAGCCACCGGCCGAGAACTTGTGTGCCAGCACGTCCTCGCCGGCACGGTACTTGGAATGCCGTCGGGCGTCGCCACGGGCCTGGGCGGGCATCTCCCAATGGTTGACACGCCACGGCGGCTGACGGCGCGCGAGGAAATAGCTTTTCAGTTCGGTCTTGGCCCGATCAAAATCACGTGCCTCGACCGCTGCCTGAATGGCCTCCATGCCCGGCCGCGAGAGATCCCAGGCGGCGAAGAAGGCGTCGTCGTCGGTGAGGCGGACGCGCGGCACGATCCGCCCGGCCCACTTGCGCAGGTCTTGGTCGGGAGACTGGCCGAACGTGCCGACCGGTGTCCACAGGCCAAGGATGAGCAGAATGCCGGTTGCCGCTGATTTCATGGTCTCCTCCGAACCTAGGCCGATCCTGCTACACGACGTTGTTTCGTTTTTCGTTCTGCACTTCCCCAATGCCTCGGCGCCTCAACGATGTAGTTCATGCTGTCGTCCTCATGGCCGCGGATAGGAAGATCGGCCGTTCCCGTCTTGCCATATTGATTTCACCCTCGGGTGCTTACCGGTGCTCGATGGCATCTGCTGAGGAGGCCTTTTTTCCTTTCTGCTTGACTACTTGAGATTCACCACGAAAACCTGGTTGGCCGGGTCGTCGGGCGAGGGCACCCGGCGGACAAAGGCGATCTTCGTCCCGTCCGGTGAAAAAACGCAGGCTTCCGGGCGCGGCCGGCGGGCGTCGTCGCTCGGACGCGTCAGCCGCGTCGTCGCGCCGGTGGCCGTGTCCGTCACGCACACACTGTTGTCCATCACATGCGCAATGCGGTGGCCATCCGGGCTCCAGGTGAATGCCGACGCCATCGGCCACGGGTTGCGGGTAAGCTGCGCCGGCTCACCACCGTTGGGCGAAACGGTCCAGATCTGCGCAACGCCGGCGTCGTCCTTCATGAGAAACGCGATCCGCGATCCGTCCGGCGGGCTTCGCAGCCAATGGCGCGGCCCCTGAATACCGGGATGCTTTCGGTCGGCGGTAAAGGTCAGCCGCCGCTGTCTTACGTCCGCCGGCGGCAGCGGCATCCGGTTCTGAGTGCCGGCCAGCGGCCCGCCGCCGGGCTGCGTGAGATCGTCGGGCAGGTCGACGACAAAGACCTCCGAGATGGTCTCGCCCTTCGTGGTAACGACGTGGCCCTGCATCGCCAGCGCACGCCGTTGCCTGGTGCCATCGGCGCGGACGTATCCGTCGTCGCCCACCCAGCCCTCCTCGAACGCCCTGCTGATCTCATCCGAGCCGCGCCGCGGTGTTGCCGCCGTGTGCGTGACGAGCACCGAGAAGTACTCGCCGTCGTGGTTGCGAGGATGCGTCTTCGGCACGCGCACCGGACGGCCTGGCACACTCACGCCGATGTTGCGCTGGTTCATGTCGTGGTCCGGTCCCGGCTCCGTGAACCGCGCCAGGACGTGGTCCTCGTAGGTGAAACTGACGCACTGGCCCGCGGCATCCCACACATGGACGTGCGAACCGCCGCGAAGCGCGCCGGGCGTAAACGGCGGCACGAGGTCTCGGGCGTCGAGGCTAGCCGGCAAACCGGGCCTCAGGGCGTCGACGACGACGCCCCGGCGGTGATAGGCACCGTAGGACCAGTCTGCTGTGGGATCTTCGGGGCCGAGAATGAATACCACGCGCCATTGGCGCGGATGAAACGTGGCCACACCGCAGTGCGCGCCGTTGACCGATTGGTAAAGCATGCGGACTTCGCCGGAGCCGACGTTCACCATCTCGATGCGGTTGCCGTCGAACTTCTCGCCCGCGGCGTCGCTGCGGGTGTCGTAGACGATCCATTGGCTGTCCGGCGACCAGACGGCCGTATTGGTCAGGATTCGCCCGTCCGGGCCGCGGGTGACCTGGACCTCGGACGGATAGGATTCGTCTGTCGGTTGCCGAGTAAGTTGTCCCATTGCCAAGATCACACCGGCGGCCAGAAAGGATGCCTGGAAACTCATGGCCGCTCCTCGGGCGGAAAAAGGACCAAAGTGCCGGTCCAATTGCCTTGCGGTACGTCCTCCCAGACGTACTGGCGGTTGGAAAACGCCTTGCCGCCTTCCTCTAGTCGGACGATCTCGAAGCCGGATCCCATGACGACGAGATCCGCGGTCTCTTTGCGGACGTCACCGGCCGTCGTCAACGGCACCGAGTCGGCCATGGTAAGCCGGCGGAAGTCGGCCACGCGGTGAAAGGTGAGGTAATTGGCGTCGTGGGCATTGTGCGCGCCGCCCTGACCGTCGTCGTAGGCGGTGCGGCAGACGGCGATGATGTCGTCGCCGTCGAAGAGCCAGTCGACGTACTGGAAGCCGTGTTTCCTTACGTCGGGGTGGTAGAGCAGAATGGTCCGTACGGTCCAATTCCTGAGGTCCGTCGAGCAGACCAGCGCGAGCGTATTGCGGATGCTGCCGGGGTTGTTGGCGCGGTGGCGCTCGTGGACGATGCTCGCCAGCGACCAGTAGAGTTCGCTCTGCGGATCGAAACGGATGGCGAATTTTTTCGCGCCGCCGGGAAAGCTCACAAACCCCGTCTCGGGGTCGAAGGACATCTTCTTCCCATCGGAGCTGACGCGGACGATGGCGGCTTTCTCATCGGGCGATTTCGTCTGCACGCGGAGAATATCGACCAGTTCGCCCGCGGGCGTGACCACGGCGTTGCCCTCCAGCCAGGCTCCCATGTCGCTGCCGTTCCACGAGCGGTCGCTCGGCAGGGGCTCCGCCAGCGTCCAACTCGCCGCGTCGAGCAGATCCGCGTCGACCGGCGCCGACAGCATGCTTGCGCGGTAGTTGATGCCCCAGGCGACCGGTGGATGGCGCCACTCGAACCCTCGCCAGAGCCGGCCGGCGTGCTCGAGTACCGGCATCGGTGCGCAGTGATACTCACCGTTGTCGCGCAACACGCCGGTAGTGCTGCTGGTGGGCGTGGTCCAGGTTTCGCCGCCGTCGGTTGAGCGGCGAATGAGGATGTTGCCGTGATGCCGGTCGGAGCCGAGAAGGTAGAGCGCGCCGCGATGGACGAACAGGCTCGACCAGAACGCGCCTTGGACTTCCGACACCTTCTTCCATGTCTTTCCACGGTCGGCCGACCGGAAGACGGCCGTCAGCGCACTGGTATGCTCGGTGGACTTCGGGCCGAAATGGTCGTGCGAGGCCACATAGTCGCCGGTAGGCAGCACCGCGATGCTCGGCGATCCGATGTAGACGCCCTTCGAGGCCGGGATGTGGTCGATCACCACGCCGGGCACTTCGCTCGACGCGGTGGCTGGGGCCGGTTGAGCCGCGCACACCGCCGCTGCGCCGACCGCCCAGGCGGCAAACGCGATGCTTCGGAGATCGGTTTTCATAGCTGCTTCCTCGCCTGTTGTGAGATTCAGGATAAACCGCCATTGTAAAACGATGCGGTAAGGGTTCGCAATCGGAGGCACTCCGATCGACGGACGCACAATGGTTTTGTTGCTTTCGTGGCCGGAGCATGCCTCCGGGGCGCAAATCCCGGACTGGGGACCAGAAATCAGTCACTCGGGCCCTGATATTGCCGCCGATGAACAAGAGTCCCTGGGGCAACTGGCCTCACGGCTGGCGGACCTGCCGGCGTAATAACTCCCGGCCCGGCCTTTCCTCGGAAGACTGCGAACGACCAATTGGAGTGGGATCCCACTAGTATACGAACGACCGGAATGACGTCGTCCTAATGAACATCTATCCGGTGGGCGACACGACGTGAAGACGGGTGGCAGCTTCGTTGATCGTCGAGGCCCTTGCCGCCGCATACAGGTAGGGATTCATCGTCGGATCGTTATACATTTTGAACTGGCGGTAGAGCTTCAATCGCTTGCGGCCGGCAAACAGGTCGTCGACTAGTTCGGCCAGCGCGGTGGAAAGGTCGAAGTGTTGCTCGTGAAGGATTGCCAGCCGGGACCGGGCCTTGCCCCGGTGCTGCCGGTCGGCATCGGACCGAGCGGCCTGCTCCTCAAGATGGTAGATCCGCAGGGCGAGAATCGAAAGTCGATCGACCACACTGCCGGGCGTCTCCGTGTTGAGCCTCGCCGTGGGCCTCGGCGCAACGTTGGCCGAAGCCAGTTCAACGATCACCGCGCAATCGAGTTGCTCGATCAAGTCGTTGCGCTGTTGATTCAACACGTCGATTTTCCGCTTGACCCGCGCAATCTCCTCGTCGCCCGCCGCCTTGCTTCGGGCGACATCTTCTGCATGCCAAAGCCGGAAGTTCTGCTGGTGCTGATCGCACACCAGGTGCAAGAATCCTTCGTAGGGATTGTCGATCTCACCAGAATGCCAACGCTCGACACAGGTTCGGTGGAGATGCGTAATGGACGGAACATCGAGCATGGTCATACCGAGCGGTTGCATGGGGTAATACTTGGCCTTGCAGACGCGGCGAGCCCCCGGGATGGGGCGCAAACAGCTTCCGGAAGGACCGGATATTAATGTCTGCTCGATAATTGGGCAAGAGCGGAAGCCGGCCGCTTAAAGGCCCTCTAACAAAAGGGGGACTGGCTCCGATCCAAACACCCTTAAAACACGGAGATAGGCGTCTTTGCGAAGTGCCTGTCCCCGTTTTGTTTGGGCCGCTTTGCCTGCAAGCCCACCGGCAGCTCTCCGTGCAATAACGTCGCAATAACACCACAAAGAAACTGCTGAAAACCAGGACCGGTTGAATACTCGCCGCGCGCTGTGAGGAAATAGAGAAGCTGCGCAGGAAGCCTGGTTGCTGCGGCGAATCCGGAGCCAGTCCCCTTTTTCATCACCCTTTGGGCCTGCCCCTATTCAGGAACCACTGGGTCGGGCCGCTGCCTTTGCAGTTGCCACGTGACGGCGTGTTGAAGCAACTTGGCGTAGGAGTCTACTTTCAGTTTCTTTTTGATGTTGGCGAGGTGCGTTTCGACGGTTTTCGCACTCAGCAGCATCCGGCGGGCGATCTGCTTGGCCGTCAATCCCTGCCCAAGAAATTCAAATACCTCGACTTCCCGGTTGGACAGGCTGGTAATCGGGTGCATGTCCTCGGCCGACGGGCGGCGATTGCCGAGAAGGCGAGCGGCAACCGGCCCGCTCACGCAGATTTGGCCAAGCAGCACCTGGCGGATTGCTTCAATCACTCGCCCCAGCGGCTCAGTCTTACTCACGTAGCCCAACGCCCCCGCACGCAGGACGCGCTCTGCAAAGAGTTGCTCATCCAGACCGGACCAGACAACAATTCGCACTTCGGGCGCAAGCGTATGCAGTTCGGCAAGGGCCGTGAGCCCGTGGCTGTTCTTCAGGCCGAGGTCGAGCACCACAACGGCCGGCTTCGAGTCGCGCAGCCGTTGAATTGCCTCGCAAACGTCGGACGCTTCGCCGCAGGTTTCCAGGTCGGGTTCGCAGGCGATGAGCGCTTTCAGCCCGTCGCGAATGACCGGATGGTCGTCCACGATCAACACGCGGTGTCGGTTCAATGTTTTCCGCCCTCCTCAATCTCGTCCTCAAGCGCCAACATGGCGTCGTAGGCGTCCTGGTAATTATAATATGGTCCGCGATCGACCACGACACCACCTTGGGTGATGGCCGCCGTCTCCGGGGGCTCATTGGGTGCCAATTCGGCCACCGTGAGACCGTCTTCAACTTCGATGATTGCGAAAAGGGGCATCGTTCGTCTCCTTGCAGGTGACGGTTTGCGACAGGAAGGTTCAGGTGGGTATTCTCCGCCCACGTTCTTACGCCCCGATCCATCGGATCGCCAAACACTGTTTCGTCCGTGGCCCGGGCGGCGCGTACAGTCAGGCAACCGTGATGCGGCTCTCCAGGTAAACGTCCTGGATCAGGTGAAACAGCTCGATGCCTTCAGCCATGGGTCGCTGAAATGCCTTACGTCCGCTGATCAGCCCCATGCCGCCGGCGCGCTTGTTGATGACCGCGGTGCGGGCCGCCTCGGCGAAATCCTCCTCCCGGTTCTTACCCGCCGCTCCTCCCGAGTTGATCAGTCCCGCTCGTCCCATGTAGCAATTCACGACCTGGTAGCGGCAGAGGTCGATCGGATGATCGCTCGTGAGCTTCTCGTAGACCAGCGGATGCGTCTTTCCGAATTTCAGGGCAGTGTAGCCGCCGTTGTTCTCGGGGAGCTTCTGCTTGATGATATCCGCCTGGATGGTCGCGCCGAGGTGGTTCGCCTGGCCGGTCAAGTCCGCAGCGAGGTGGTAGTCCTTGTCCTTCTTGAACTCCGAGCTCCGAAGATAGCACCAGAGCACGGCGGCCATTCCCAGTTCGTGGGCACGCTCGAATGCCGCGGAGATCTCGATAATCTGACGGTCCGACTCGGGCGAACCGAAGTAGATCGTTGCCCCGACGGCAGCCGCGCCCATGTCGAACGAGCGGTCGACGCTCCCGAAGAGGATCTGGTCGTACTTGTTCGGATACGTCAAAAGCTCGTTGTGGTTGATC
Source organism: Thermoguttaceae bacterium (assembly GCA_040768665.1). Lineage (GTDB taxonomy): Bacteria > Planctomycetota > Planctomycetia > Pirellulales > Thermoguttaceae > JABWBD01. Next base: position 199,398 of record JAXGMN010000018.1, on the reverse strand, counting down.
TTGACAATGAAAGGAATCCTGTGGGCGTACTTGCGAGACACGGCCCCTAGCACCCCGATGGTGGAGGCGACGGCGTTGCATCCGCCTTCCACGGCCAGGCGGACAATGTTCTCCGGATCGAAGTACTCCGGATTGGGCGCAAACGAGGCGCCCGCGGAGTGCTCGATCCCCTGATCGACCGGCAAAATCGATAGATATCCGGTGCCGGCCAGACGGCCGTGGCCGAAGATCCGCTGCAGGTTGGCAAGCACGCGCGGGGAACGGTCGCTAGGCACCCAGACCCGGTCGACGAAGTCCGGTCCCGGCAAATGGAGTCGCTCCTTCGCAACGGTCTCGCAGCGGTGGTTCAGGAGGTCGTCGGCATTCTTGCCCAGTACTTTGCGGATGTGGTCGAGCATAGCGCAACTCCGATTTGCGGGCGTATCGTCTTCGTAATTGCCCTTACCGCGGCAGTGTCATGGCGCCGGGTTTGTGACCGGCGCGGATGCGACCATCATGTTACGCCGTGCTGGCGGCGGTGGTATCCGCCGTCGAACCGGCGGGTCGTTTTGAACGGTTCGTGTTCTCCATCGCTCCCTTCTTCTCGCGTGCTCGTCAAGAGCTTCTCGAGCTCTTCCGGCTGCATCGGCTTGAAGTTGCGCGCGACGCCGATATCTTGTTCGAGTTCCTTGCGCGACGTGATGCCGCAAACGAGCGAACTGATCGGCTGCGATAGGGCGTAGCGGCGGCAGACTTCGGCGCTGATGCCCAACTCCTTCGGAATGTGGCCGCCCGCGAGCCCTTTCATGCCGATCCCGCCGATGTTCCGCCGATTGCACGTGGAAAGCACATGTTTTTGGAAGCTGCGAAAGTGGGCGTCCATGATGTTGATGGGCATCTGAACGGTATCCCACTCGAACGGCTTTTCGAGCATCGCCTGGTGGAATTTGATGTCTTTGTGCCCGGTGAATCCGATGAAGCGGACCTTGCCTTCCTTGCGGGCTTCGATCGCGGCCTTGATGCCTCCCTGCTCGAAGACCCACTCCGGATCCTCGGGGTAGTTGATTTCGTGGAACTGCCAGAGATCGATATGATCCGTTTTCAGTCGGCGGAGGCTGTCTTCGAGCTGTTTCTTGGCCCCCTGATAGTCGCGGTCGCAGACTTTCGTCATGAGGAAGACCTTGTCGCGGCGGTTGCCGCTCGACAGGGCCTTGCCCATGACTTCCTCACTGCCTCCCTGATGGTAGTCCCAGGCGTTGTCGAAGAAATTAACCCCCTCGTCAATCGCCTGATGCATCAACGAGATTGCTTCCTGCTCGGGAATCGAGCCGATATGCCACCCGCCCAGGCAAATGATGGATACCTTCTGGCCGGTCTTTCCGAGTTTGCGCTGCGGCAGTCCGCCGGGGCTTTCCTCTTCAGCAGCGAGCACGGAAGCAGCCAGGGGCGACACGGCCAGACTGGCAGCGGCAGCCCTCAAGAACTCACGCCGATTGGTATCTGTCATTGCGGCGACCTCCCGATTCTTTTTGGTTAGCGGCTAAGAGGTCCTAACACAACGGGGACAGGCGCCTCGCAAGGACGTCTTGTTTTCAACATCCCGGTCATCGCTTGCTCGGAGTCAGTCTCGCCTGATGAAAAAGGGGACAGGCACCGCAACTAATAGCAGGTTGACCGAAGTGAAGATACAAAGTCTTGTGGAGCCAGTCCCCTTTCTCCATCACCCCAGCGCCAGTCCCTGTTTTGTTCGAGCCCATAAGCGCTATTGTCCCACCGTGCCGCAGATTGGCAAGCCCCGCTGAGCCCTGGCAAGGGGCCTCAGCCACCTGCGAGCTATGGCGCTTCCCGGAAGAGTCCCGGGGGCGGAGGAATCGGTGACCCAGCCGGGGGTGGGAAATTTGCTTAGAGCCTATCCCAAAACCGTCGGGGACTGGCTCATTTTGCGGAGTCTTCACAGCAAAGTGTGCCTGTCCCCTTCTCCTGGTGCATGGGCCGAGTTCCTGCCGTGCGGCCGGTTCGTGGGACCCGGGTACGCCCGCTATGCCCCTTCCGACGGCGGATGGCGCTTCGGACGGTCCGTTCGAACCCGATCGCGCGCCAGACTCTCGTAGAGCGCATCGCCCCGCCGAGCGGCCTCCTCCAGCCGTTCCAGCAAGGTCTTGTACGCGGCCAGCGTATTCTCCATGGTCTGTCGAAGGGTGTGGATCTCCGTCCCCACGACGGTGTTCTGCCTTTGGATCGGCTCGAGCCAGCCTTGCATCAGACGAAACTGTTCGCGAAGCACGCTCAGGATCGTGGTCGGAACCTTGTTGACCACTTCCACCTGCGGCGTCACCGCCGGTGCCGGAGGCTGCTCGCGGATCGATTTCCATTGCTCGGCCAGCGAGCGGAAGACGTCGAGCGTTTCCGGATCGAACGATGCCCTCATCACTGTCTCCGCAGCCGACGTTGTTCCGTCCGCTGCGATCATCTCCGCCACACCCCGGCCGACCGCCTTCTGGATGGCGTCCAGCCCGTCGCTCAAGCCGCCCAGTTCTGCGATGACCTGGGCCACCTGCGAGTGCTCGTCCAGCCCGCGGAGGCGGACGTTGCGGCGGAACGTCTTTTTGATGTCCTCCCACCGCTGGGCTTCGGCCGGCGTGAGCTTGGCGGTCAGCTCCTTGAATTTCAACAGGTTCGATTCGGCGCCGGTGGTGAGCGTCTGGGCGTCGTTCTGGTAGCTCGACAGAATGAGCGTGTCGAGCTCTTCGTCGTTCATCACGGCGACCACACGCTCCGTGATGCGGTTCATGTTGCGATAAGAACCCTGGAGCTTGAACGGCGGCTCGGTGCGGTACTCGTCGCTCGTGCCGGCCGAACGGATGTACTCTTCGTTCACCCGCAGGACCACGTCCCGGACCCGCATCAGCTTCCGCACGACCGCGACCATCTCGTTCAGCTCGGCCAGGGAGTAGTTGCCTTCCAGGTCCACCCCTTCGCGGTCGCTCCCCTCCGCCATGCGGATCACCGCATAGACATCCTTCTGGCTGCGGGTCGCCAACGGATTGAGCACCGGGTTCGAAGTGCAGGCGTTTTCCAGGTAGCTCATCTGGAACAACCCGGCATTGTCGCCGATCACCTCGCCGAGGTTGTACGTGTCGGCGCGGTTGGCCAGCATGTCGGGGATCTTGAACTTCTCGCCGCTTTCCGTGTACGGGTTGCCGGCCATCACCACGGCGACCTTCTTGCCCCGCAGATCGTACGTTCGCGTCTTGCCTCGCCAGACGCCCTCGATCTTGCGTTGGGCGTCGCAGAGTGAAATGAATTTTTGCAGCAGCTCCGGGTTGCAGTGCTGGATGTCGTCGAGATAGATCATTACGTTGTCGCCCATCTCGAGCGCGAGGTTGAGCTTCCCCATCTCCTCGCGGGCGGCGGCGTTGGGCGCTTCGGCCGGATCGAGCGAAGTCACCTGGTGGCCCAAAGCAGGGCCGTTGATCTTCATGAACACCAGCCCGAGCCGGTTGGCGATGTACTCCATCAACGTGGTCTTGCCGTAGCCTGGGGGCGAGATCACCAGCAGCAGGCCCATTCGGTCGGTCCGCTTCGCCTCGCCGGCCACACCGATCTGCTTGGCTAGGTTGTCGCCCACCAGTGGCAGATACACCTGGTCGATCAACTTGTTGCGGACAAAGGAGGTGAGCACACGCGGCTTGAACTCGTCGAGCCGCATCCGCTCGCGCTCCTTCTCCAGCAGCTCCTTCTTCAGCCGGCTGTAAGCCTCGAAGCGCGGCACGACCTGGCGGCAATAGCGGCCCAGCCGCTGGGTGAATTCGTGGTAGTCCAGCCGGTAGGCCCGGTTCCGGATCACGGGGTGGTCGCCGACCATCTCGCCCAGTTCCCGGCTCGCCGGCACGTCGAGAGCCCGTCCGGCGTCGAACGAGCGGCCGACCAGAAGCACCGCCGCCTCGTCCGCGTAGTCGCCCTGGTCTCCATTGCCGTGGGCGACGAGAAATGCGTGGACCCACTGGCGCTGCAATGTCAGCGCACTGGCCGCGTCGTGCTCGACCTCCTGCATCGCGCCGGCGTAGCGGTCGCGGTAGGATCGCTCGCCGAGATAGCGCTCGAACGCCTGGCAGATGTCGCGGGCGACCGGGCTGATCGCGAACCGGCCTTCCCCGGCCAACTCCTCCGCCAGGTATTCGGCCGCCTGCTGGACATCGTCGGCAGCAAAGAGCCGGCTTTTGTCGACGTAATCGCGGATCAGGTCCCGAACCTCAATACGAAAAGGCCCTGACACGCGGATCAGGTCCCGAACCTCAATACTATAATGTTCGTCGCCGTTGCTCGTCGGGAACAAGCCGCGGACCGCCCCGAGCCCCTTCAGCTTTGCGGCGATCAGGTTCTTTTGAGGGCCGTCGGCCATTTGCGACCAGAAAGCCAAGGCCAGAGCCCTCGCCCGCGGAGGATAGCGGAGCAACCCCATCGCACTGTTCATTTCGACCAATGCCCGGAGGATCTTCGCGGCGTCCTGGTCATGGACGCCTTTGACGTAGTTTTCCGCGTAGCGCTGGCCCATGGTGCGCTGAACGAGCGCGAGCAAGTCCTGGTCCGGCAGCGAAGCGAGCTGCTCCGCGCTGGGGCCATCTGCAGTCCCCGCGCTTTGGAAAATCTGCCAGGCAAGGTATTCGCCGCGGTAAACGTTCTCGTTTTCCGAGACGAACTGCTGGTTCCAGACGTCGCGGGTGGCCGGCAATTCCGCGTCGACGATCGGGTCGAAGTAGTTGGTGCCGCTGAGGTGAAAGAACATCTCGCCGTCGCGGAGCACCGTCGTGAGGTCGAAGGCCTGCGTGTTGACGGAGAACCGGTGGTTGCCCAGGCGGATGATGTTCTCGCCGTCCTCAAAGAGATCCTGCCGGTCCTTGAGCTGGCGGACGGCGTCTTCCCGGATCGTTTTGAGCCGGCTTTGGATGTCGTCGACCTTGACCGAGTCGCCCATCTCGCCGAGCTGCCGGACGATGTCGCGGATCTTCTCGATCATCAGGTCGGCGGCGAAGTAGCCGTTGATCTCGTTGATCGTGCCGAGGCCGTCGACGCGGACCTTGATCCCCTTGAGGATGCGGTCGGCCGCTGAGGCGAGCGCCGTAGCCCGCTTGTTGCGGGCCTCGACGAGCTGGAGCTTGCGGGTCTCGAAGGCGTTGTAGATCTCTTCGCGCTTCTCAGCGAGCTGGACGACGAACTCGTCGAACTCGGCAAAGCGCCCCTCCAGCTCCTCCACCTGCACCATCATCTTGGTCAGGTACTGTTCGCATTTGTCGGGCGTATCGCAGACATCGAGATAGTTGACCACCGCCTGGCCCAGCAGCTTCACCTGCGAGGCGAACTCGGCCATGCCCTCGACCTTCATCAGGTCGTGGATCCGCGTCCTCACGCCGGCGCGAACCTGGTTCAACTGGGCGAAGATCGCGGAGATTCCGTCGATGATGGCCGTCCGCTGCGTAGCGTCGTCGATCTTCAGGTTGCTGACGATTTCGACGAGCATCTCCAGCTCGCCCGCTGTGGTGGCGATTTTCGCCTCCAGCTCCTTGGCGTCGCTGACCTTCTCGACGTGTGCGACCTTGGTCTGGTGGCTCGCGACGGCATCGTGATAGGGCCGGAGCGACTCCGGCCGGAGCAGGAAACGCACGCACGACTCCGCCACGTGCCGGGTGCTTTCCTCGACGCCCTTCTCCAGCGAGTCGACCTGGGCGCCATCGATATAGCGGAGATTTCGCAGCGAAATGATCTCGCCGCGCACGCTTCGCAGGTCGACCAGCGACGACACGAAGTCCTGGATCGCCTCAAAACGTCTCGCCCGCACCGAGCTCTGGATCGCCGCGGTCTTCTGGCTCACCCGCCGCAATTCCGCCTCGGTCGCGCGGCGGACGGCGGTAACCTTCTCGAACTCGCCGATGGCGGCCTCGGCCGTCTGCTTGACCCGCTGGAGGACCTCGCGGAGGTCGAACGTCTCAGGGCTGCCAAGCCAATGGTAGGTATCGAGAACGTCGCCCGTTTGCTTCGCCAGGTCGATGAACAGATTGGCGTACGAGTCTTCTTTGCCGATCAGCCCCAGCACCTCGTGGCACTCGGCCATTCCGCGGACGATGTCGCGGTTGCCGAGCTTGTAAAGGAACGACTCGTTCTGCGTCGGGATCTTGTAATCGGGGCCGACGAACGGCGTCTGCCAGATCTGCAGGGCGTGGTGCCGCTGCGGCTCGGCCTGCCCCTTGAAGTAGACCATCTGGCCGTTTTCAAAGAGCGAGAAGCCGTTGCAGACCACCGGCGTGCGGACCTGCTGCTCGATCAGGTTGTACGAGAGCAGGATGTAGACGCCCTCGTGGCGGTTATAGAAGACGTAGAGGTAGTCCTCGCCGTTGGGCGACTGCACCCGCTGCCGGAAAACCATCTCCGACAGGACGTTGTCGAACGTCTTGGACTCGCCGGTCTGCAAAAAATAGCCGTTGGCGAAAATCAGCCCGTGGTCGTCCGGCAGCAGCACGCAGGCGTTCTCGATCGCATCGATGCGGTGGGCTCGCTGCGTTTTTTCGCTGTAAATGAAGTACCGGAACCGGGTTTCCTGGTAGGGACGGATCTTCAGCAGGATCAGGTTGCCGACGACCGCGTAAAAAATCTCCGCGTCGTCGAGCGTCTGGTCCGGGTTGTCGACCGGTTCCGAGTAGATTCCCTCGCCGGTGTCCGTGTTGTTCTCGATCTTGATCGTCAGATCGCCTTCGGTCGTTTCGACGAAGAGCCGGTCTTCGATCGAGATGTGCGGGTGCTGCCCCGGCGTATGCATGTCGCGGTGCGTCCGCCGCCATTCGAACTCGTGTTGCGGCGGAAAGCGGAACTCGTGGTCGCTCCGGTTGTCCAGGTAGACCAGTTCCTCCCCGCGGATCAGCCACTTGAACGTCTTGATGTCGCGGGCGTCCGGCCCCGTCCGGAAGACCATGAACAGGTGCGGCCCGATCACGGCGAACTTCGAGAACCGCGTGTTCCGGTAGTACTTGAACACCTCCTGGAAGTCGCGCTGAAACCGCTCGTCGGCGATCCCATCCAGCGGCAACCGCGAGAAGGCCAGGTTTTCGAACCGGTAGATCGCAAAAACGTCGTCCAGCGTGGCGACCGACTTCAGCCCGAGATGGACGTTGTAGCCGAACAGAAACCAGTTGCCGATTGCCACCATGTCCCGGGGCACGCAGTGGTGGTCGGTGGTCACGCGCTCCGTCGTCAGGAGCGTCGTCTCGATCGCGCCGAAGACCTCCTTGCGCGCGGCGTTGAGCTTCTCGAGCCGCTCCCGGAGTTCCCGCCCCGCGGCGTTCAACCGGTTCCGGATCACCTCATACGTGCCGCGCTCAATCGACGTGCCGCCTTGGGCGGCGTTTTCTGTCTCTTGCGTGGTCGTCATGGGCAAACGTCAATTCACCTCCAGGGTCGACACCGGGGTGTCCTGCCGGCCCGCGGCGCGGAACATCCCCAACAGACTGTCCAGCTCCTGGCGCACCGCGTCGTCGGTCGTCATCGATGTCATCTTCGCGATCAGCGCCGCGATCGACAGGTTCTTCACGTCCTCGCTGCTTAGGTTGAACTGCGAGATGAACTGCGAGAGCTTCTTCTGGAACCCGTCCGGGCGGCCGTTGAAGAACGTGCCTTTCACGTCGCGGAGCACCTCGCTGTTGCCGACCCAGCGGTCGATCGTCTTGCCGGAGGCGATCGCGCCGGTGATCTTGTCGAAGAACTCCGTCTCGCCGCCGACGATGTCGATCTTGGCCGACTTCAGAGCATTGCCGATGATGCCGGCCTGCTGCGCGGCGATCTCCTGCTGGGCGAGGATGGCGGCCAGCTCGATCTCTTTCTCCTTAGCCAGCCGGAGTTTGAACTCCTCGTGCTCCTTGCCGGCGTCGTTGTAGAGCTTCATGGCTTTGGCCTTTTCGCTGATGCCCGAGGCGTCGGCGTTGTACTTCTGCAGCATGACCGAAGCCTCGGCCGCGCCCTGCTTCTCGATCGCGGCCGCCTTGGCCTCCAGGCCCTTCGCCTCGGCCACGGCCTTCTTCTCCAGCACACTCGCCTCGGCCGAGCCCTCCTTCTCTTTCGCGTCGGCCTTGGCCTCCTGCCCGCGCGCTTCGGCCATTGCCTTCCGCTCGATCACGTTGGCCTCGGCCAGGCCCATCGCCGCCTCTTCGGCCGTGATCCCTTCGGCCATGATCTTTTTGGCGGCCGCCTCTTTCTCCGCGGCATTGCGCTTCGCTTCCGCGGCGATCACTTCCTCCTCCGCGCGGAACTTCGCCGAATCGCGAGCGGCCTCGGCTGCCTTGATCTGCTTGACCAGGGCCTCCTGCGCCTGCTGCTCAGCGACCGTGACCGCTACCTTCTTCGCCCGATCGGCCGTGGCGAACTCGTGCGTATCCTTGATCCGTTCCTGCTCCTCCACGACAGCGCGCTCGACGACCACCCGCTCGCGGATCACGTCCTGGATCGCCCGTTTTTCCGTTTCGATTGCCTTTTCTTTCTCGATCTGGGCGAGCGTAACGATCCGTTCCCGCTCCGTCACTTCCAGCAGCCGATCCTTTTCGACCCTTTCGGCCTCGACTTTGTCGGTCCGCTCGCGGTTTCGTGCCGCGACGATCACCTGCCGGTTGCGATTCTCCTCGGCAACGGCGATCTCTTCGTCGGTCCCAATGCGCGCCCGCTCCGCCTTCAGCCGCTCTTCCTCTTCGATTTTCTTGGCTTCGGCCCGCTCTCGCGCGGTGACGGAAGCCACCTCGCGCTGCTGCTTCTCCTCGGCCTCGCGCTGCTGCCGCTCCAATTCCAGGATCGCCTCCCGGGCCTCGACGTCCTGCTTCTTGATCACCTTTTCCTTCTCGCGCGTGATGTTGTTGGCCAGCACCTGCTGCCGGGCGGTCAGGTCGGTGATCTTCTTGATCCCCTCGGCGTCGAGGATGTTGTTCGGATTGAGTTGCTCGACCGGCGTCTGCTCGAGATAGTCGATCGCCGCGTCATCCAGGATGTAGCCGTTCAGGTCCCGGCCGATGATCTTGAGAATACGGTCCTTGAAACTTTCCCGCGAGGTGTAAAGGTCCACGAAATCGTACTGTTTGCCGACCGTCTTCAGGGCCTCGGAGAACTTGGCGTCGAACAGTTCGATCATCGCCTGTTGCTGCGACGCCCGCTCCACGCCGATCGATTGGGCGACCTTCAGCACGTCCTCCTCGGTGTTGTTGATCCGCACGAAAAAGGCCACCTTGATATCGGCGCGAACGTTGTCCTTGCAGATCAACCCTTCCGAGCCGTGGCGGAAGATCTCGATTCGCTTGATCGAGATATCCATGATCTCGGTCTGCCGGATCAGCGGCGGCACGATCACTCCGGAGAAGTGCACCGTCGGCTGGTTGCCGCCCACGACGATCAGCGCGGTCCCTTGCTCGACCTTTCGCCAGCACCGGACGGCCATCACCAGGCCGCCGAGGAGCACGATGACCACCGTTGCAATGACGACGTACGTCAAACCCGCCAAGAGTTCCCCCATGATTCAGCCCTCCTTCGAGGCCGCGTGGATATCGAGTTTGGCAATCCAATAGACGTTGTTGGCCTTGTCGTAGTCGAAGATCACGGCTTCCTCCCCGCGGACGAGCCGGTCTCCTTGTTTCGTTTGAACGTTCAGCAGAATCGGCGCCCCCTTCATCGAAACCTCGCACTGCCCGTACTCGGCGGTCGCTTCCGACGAGCAGACCACGCAGCGGCGGCCGATCAATTCCACCTTGTCGCCACTCTGGTCGAAAACCCTCTTCAGCAGCGGCGCAAACGGACCGATCACAGTCTTGGTAATCACGAGCCCGGCAAGCACGATCGGCACAAACAGCACCGTCGCCACCAGGCCGCTCGAATTGCCGATTGCATGGTTCGTCAGCACGGAAACGACCCACATGCTCAGAATCAGCACGCTGAAGACGAGCACGACGGGCACTTCGCCGATATGGAAGAAGTGCAGGGCCGACCCCAGCACCCCATCCGCACCGCCGTTGCTGGCGTCAATGTTCCCATTGAAGTCGGCATCCACATCAAGATCGCCGTCAACGTCGAGTCCGGCAAAATCGAACAGGTCGGAGCCCACCGCGCCTAGGATATAGAGGATCCAGTAGCCGAACACGACCCCCAATAGGACCGTGTATGGAAGGTTGACCGGAGCGATGCTTTGATTCCAGATTTCGAGCATGGCAGTGCCTCTATCGACGAGCCGCCTTTTGTGTCTCGGCCTGATGCTGGCCGGGACATTGTATGCCCCCATGTCATTCGCCAGACTCCCCTCAAGATTAGCGGAAAACGAACCGGTTGTGCAAAGTTCCCCCACCAAAAACAGCGGTTCAGCCATCGACTTGGCAGGGTTGGACGAATGATAGGAATTTGGCGGTCTCGTGCAAAAGATTCTCCCCTTGAAGCGCCGCCGTCGCCGTTCGAGATCGATCCGCGACAACACCGGCAGGCGAGTTTTTTCGACACCACTCTAACGGGTGGATTCGACTTGCGCGCACCCGCTCTGCCACAAGTCCTTCTCACCCAATTGCTTGCGGTCAGACGCCGCGTCCAAGACGAAATCCGAAAAACTCGACTTGTCTAAAAACCCTGGCCCAGAAGTCCGCCCCGACACCGCGTTCCACGAAGTTCACCCTTTCGGCACCCTGACCCCCGGTCGATAATCAGCCGCTGCCCACAGACCTTCGGCTCCGTGTCGGCGAGGCAATTCGCTGCGTTGTGTGCCGCTTGCACGTGCCACCCTCATGGTCCCCTCAGCCGCTGGACACCCTCGGGATTTAGGGTAGACTGTTTGGGTCCTACTTTTCGCACAGCATGAGTCAGGAACGAACGATGGCAGAACGCACGTACAATTTCTCACCCGGTCCCGCCATGTTGCCCTTGCCCGCCCTGGAGGAAGCCCAGCGGGATCTGCTCGCGCTGCCGGGAGCGGGGATATCGATCCTGGAAATCAGCCACCGATCAAAGACGTTCGAGGCCATCATCAACCAGGCGGAGGCCAACCTTCGAAAGCTCCTGAGCATCCCGGAGAGCTACCGTATTCTCTTCCTGCAGGGCGGAGCGCTGACGCAGTTTGCCATGGTTCCGATGAGCCTCCTCCGCGGACAGGGCAAATCGGCCGACTATATCCTGACGGGCTCCTGGGCAAAGAAAGCCATGCAGGAGGCCAAAACCCAAGGCGGCGTCCGCGTCGCTTGGGATGGAGCTTCCGCAAACTTCAAACGAATGCCCTCGTCGGATGAGCTGGAGGTCCGCGCCGGTGCTACCTACGTCCACATGACCTCCAACGAGACGATCCAGGGAATCCAGTTCCCCGCAGAGCCGGACGTCGGCGATGTCCCGTTGGTCTGCGACTGCTCATCCGACTTCCTCAGCCGCCCCGTCGACATCTTGAAATACGGCATTCTCTACGCCTGCGCCCAGAAGAATGCCGGTCCGGCCGGCGTCACCGTCGTCATCATCCGCGACGACATCCTTCAGGCCATGCCGACGGATCTTCCATCGATGCTCAACTACCGGGCGCTGGCCGACTCGAAGTCATTGCTGAACACCCCGCCCACGTTCGCCGTCTACATGGTCAAGCTCGTAACCGACTGGCTTCTCAACGACATCGGCGGCCTGCAAGAAATGCTCCAAATCAACCGTCAGAAAGCCGCGATGCTCTACGAGACGATCGACCAGTGCGGCGGCTTCTACGACGGCCACGCCGAGCCGGCCAGCCGTTCGCTGATGAACGTGACATTCCGTTTGCCCAATGCGGAACTGGAGGGCAAGTTCCTCGGGGAAGCCAAGGTGCGCGGCCTTGTCGAGCTCAAAGGCCACCGCTCCGTGGGCGGCTGCCGTGCGTCGATCTACAATGCCATGCCCATGGAGGGGGTGAAGACACTTCGCGACTTCATGATGGAGTTCTACGAGGCAAACAAGACCGCCTAGCCTCGGCACATGGCGGCGATACGATTCCCATCAGCCCGGCTGCTCGGAAGCAGCCGGGCTGATCCACGGGTATGCCTCCATCTGCCGCTCGTCCGGGACCGCACCGTTTCAGCACGTGATGACCAGATTGTTGCGGTGAATGACCTCGTCGTACGGGCAGCGCCCCAGGACTTCGGCGATTTCCTGGGTCTTCAACCCCCGCACGCGCTGGATGTCGTCCGAACTGTAGTTGCTCAGGCCACGTGCGAATTCGCTGCCGGAAGGATCGCGCAGTCCGACAATTTCGCCTTTGTTGAACCGGCCCACGACTTTGACGATTCCAATGGCCAGAAGACTGCGCCCCCGGCACTGCACCGCCTGGCGGGCCCCCTCGTCCAAGATCAGGTGACCGCGAGGTTGCGCCGTGAAGCCGATCCACCGCTTGCGAGCGGCCAGGAGGCTCCCTTGAGCCAGCACAAGGGTCCCGACCGGTTCGCCCGCGAGAATCTTGTCCAGGGTTCCCGGGTAACGACCGCTTGCAATGATCACGTTTTCGCCGGCCGCGGTGGCCTGGCGCGCCGCGTTGAGCTTGCTGGCCATGCCGCCCTTGCTCAGGCCGGTGAGGCGGTCCTTGACCAAGTCGTAGATCGATTGGTCCAGCCGATCGACGGTCGGGATCACGCGACTGCTTGGGTCGCGAGGATCGCCGTCATAAAGCCCCTCCACGTCGGAGAGCAGCACCAGAAGCGGTGCCTGGATTAAATTGGTGACCATGGCGGCCAACCGGTCGTTGTCCCCGAAAGCCGTTCTCAGTTCTTCGACGCTGATGGTGTCGTTTTCGTTGATGATCGGCACCGCCCCGAAGTCGAACAGCGTAAGGATCGTATTGCGGGCGTTGAGGTAACGGGTTCGGTGGTCGAGGTCTTCGGCCGTCAACAAAATCTGCGCGGCATGGTGGCCGTACGCGCGCAGCGACCGCTCGTACGCCTCGACCAGCAGGCTCTGGCCCACGGCGGCGACGGCCTGCAGGTGGGCCAGATCGCCCGGACGACCGGACAAACCCAGGCGGCCCATTCCCGCCCCTACCGCCCCCGAACTCACCAAAACCACACGTCGTCCGGTGGCGATAACTCGATGCAACTCCTCCGCCAACTGGGCGATCCGCTCTTCATTCAGCAGTCCATCCGAGTGGGTTAACACCCGGGTGCCAACCTTCACGACAATGGTCGTGGCGGCAGTAGAGATTTCCTGGCGAAGAAGATCAGTCATGGCACTTGCGACGTATCGATGTTGTTAGGAGCGGCGGCAACGAGCGGGCCCGCCGTAATGAGCTTGCTGAAAATGGGGGTAGGCACCGCAACATCGTGTACCGATCTTCAAGTCAAAGCCACCACCGGTCGTAGAGCCGGTCCCCCTCGGTCAGCAGTCTCCTAATCAGGGAAAAAGCCGGTTTCCGTTGTGGTGCGAATCTCTCAAGATACTCTTCTTTTCATCGGATCAAAAGACGATGGAAAGGAATCTTCCGGCCGTCCGGGCGTGGGTGCCCGGCGATGGTTTCCGATCGCGCCGGCGCCCACAGTTGTGAGAACAACGCTGTCGCGCTAAAATAGTGCTAGCAGAAGCGCCGGCGAAGTTGGCGCGTGCGGACGACGTACGACTGAATACGCTAATACCCCGTTGCAGGAGTTGTATGAGCGAGATCCACGACGAATGTGGAGTTGCCGCGGTTTATCACCTCCCCGGCAAGGGGGTAAGTCCGCTATGTCCGCGACAGGGGCCGGAACAAGTCTCGCGCTTGATGCCCCGCATGCTTCTCGACATCCAGAATCGAGGCCAATTGGCCGCCGGAATGACGAGTTTCAATCCGAGCCGCAAGCAGCTCATCGACACCTACAAGGACGTTGGCTCGGTCACGGAGGTATTTCGTCTCAGCCACCGGGCCAAAGCGGACGCCCTGATGAGGGAGTACGCTGGTATGGCGGCCATCGGGCATGTCCGGTATGCGACCTGCGGCCGGGACGACCGCAGCTATGCACAGCCTTTCGAACGCCACCATATTAAGAAGCACAAGTGGTTCAGCTTTGCCTTCAACGGCCAGTTGGCCAATTACCACGACCTCCGCGACGGGCTGCTGGCTGACAACGACAATTACTTGGCCCGGGAGACCGACACCGAGATCATCATGCATGTGCTGAGCACGGCACTTTCGCACGAACGGCGGCCGCCGTTGGTGAACGTGCTTTCGGAGGTGGCCTCGCTTTTCGATGGCGCGTACAGCTTGGTGTACATGGATGCATTGGGCGATTTGCTCGTCGCTCGTGATCCGATGGGAATCAAACCGCTGAGTTATGCCGTGGAAGGCCCGTTGTTTGCTGCGGCAAGCGAGAGCGTGGCCCTGCTGAACATCGGATTTGCCTCCGAAAGCATCAAGTCGCTGGCCCCGGGCCACGCCATTTCCGTTTCGGATGGTCGCTTGGTGATGCGGCAGTTTGCCCCCAGTCCGCGGCGAGCCCATTGTTTTTTCGAGTGGGTCTACTTTTCGAACGTAGCCAGTACCCTGGACAACCGTAGCGTCTACATGGCCCGCAAGGCCCTTGGGGAAGAACTTGCGAGCCTGGAAACGCTGAAGATGGACGCCGACACGATCGTCGTGCCTGTGCCCGACACGAGCAAGGCAGCGGCCGATGCCATGGCCTACGAGCTTGGAGTGCCATGCTTGGAGGGCCTTATCCGAAACCGATACAGCGGCCGCACATTCATCGAGGGGGGCGAAGGCCGGGCGCAGAAAGCCCGCACGAAATACACACCCCTCCGCGAGGTGCTTGAGGGCAAACGGATCTTGCTTGTGGAAGACTCGATCGTCCGTGCGACCACCATGCAGGTGCTCTTGGAACGCATCCGCACCCAGGGTCTCGCTCGCGAGATCCACGTTCGAGTGGCGTGCCCACCGATCATCTCTCCTTGCTTCTACGGCATCGACATGTCGACGGTGGGCGAGCTCTTCGCCCCGGAATTCCTCCAGGGCGGCCCGCTGACTGAAGAGACTCAGGCTCGGATGGCGGCCCGGGTCGGCGCCGATTCGCTCCGGTATCTGCCCGTGGAGTCGATCGCCAGGGCGATCGGCTTCGACGCAGGTGATCTGTGCCGCGCCTGCATTACCGGCATTTATCCCACCCCATGCGGCCAGAAGCTTGCCAAGCGTGCCCACGATAACCACCGGCACGGCATTTCGGGCCGGACCTACGAAACCTCCGCAGTTGGCGGCTGAAGCACTCGGGCTCCTTCGTCAGGTGCTCTCGACATCGAGGGGGGCTTGTCTCGAACGAGCAGTGCGCAGGCGAGCGGCAGATGAGAACTTACACGTATATCAGCCCGGCTGCTTTCCAGCAGCCGGGCTGATGGCAATCGTGAGGGGATGCGATCATCTGCCACCAGTCCTTTTTTTCATCACCCCAGACTAAACCTGCAGATCAGGCGCGAGATAGCAGACAAACGACCTCCCTTGCATGGAAATCACACCCTTGTCCGGCACCCGAGGGCCGTCCAAACCGGGGAAAATGTCGGCGGGAGATTCGGCCGCGGTGTCGATGAATTGCCGCCAGGCGATGCTGCGTGCCACCTTTGGCAGCAGGAAATCGCAAGGCTCCGGTGCCGCGTGCACGATCATCAGTACGTGGTGGTTTGGGGCGGCGCCCGGATCAAGTTGCGGCACAGCCGCGAGCAGACACGCCAGCGTACGATCGGGGCTGTTCCAGTCGACAGCCACTCCGTTGGCGTTGAACCAGCTTATGTCAGGAAGCCCGCCCGACTGCCGGGGCTGGCCAGTCAGAAAGTCCTCTTGCCGAACCGTCGGCTCCGCCTTGCGGAAAGCGATCAGAATCTGGCAAAAGCGGCGAAGGCCGCGGTTCTTCTTGACCAGCCGCCAGTCAAACCAAGAGATCGCGTTGTCCTGGCAGTACGCGTTGTTGTTGCCACGCTGCGTGCGGCGGACCTCGTCGCCGGCCAGAATCATGGGCACACCCTGGCTCAACAGGAGCGTCGCAAGCATGTTCTTGATCTGCCGCTCGCGAACCTGCTCGATCGGTTTCCGCCGGGTCGGGCCTTCTACGCCATAGTTGTAGCTGAGATTGTGGTTGTCGCCGTCGCGGTTGTGTTCCCCGTTGGCCTCGTTGTGCTTGCCGTTGTAGCTGACCAGGTCGTTCAGCGGGAAACCATCATGCGAGGTGACAAAGTTGATGCTGTGGTACGGGTGCCGGCCGCCGGGCTGGTACAAATCGCTGGAGCCGGCCACACGCGTGGCCAGAGCGCCTACCATATGCAGGTCGCCTCGCCAGAAGCTGCGGACATCGTCGCGGTAGCGTCCGTTCCATTCGGCCCATCGCATGTTGGCAAAAGTGCCCACTTGGTACGCTCCCGCCGCATCCCAGGCTTCGGCAATGATCTTGGTATCGGCCAGGAGCGGGTCTTCCGCAATGGACTCCACAACGGGGGGGTTCGGGATGATGTTACCCTCGCGATCGCGGCTGAGGATTGAGGCCAGGTCAAATCGGAAGCCGTCGATGTGGTAGTTGTGCACCCAGTAGCGGAGACAATGGAAGATCAACTCGCGGACGACCGGATGGTTGCCGTTGAGCGTGTTGCCGCAGCCGGTGTAGTTCTTGTAATAGCGTCCGCCGTTGTCAAGCATGTAGTAGACGCGGTTTTCCAGCCCCTTCAAGCTGATCGTCGGGCCGAGTTCATTCCCCTCCGCCGTGTGATTAAAAACGACATCGAGGATCACCTCAATACCGGCGCGGTGAAGCTCACGGACCATTTCCTTGAACTCGCGGACCTGGCAGCCCGGCTCGCTGCCAACCGCGTAGCCCCGGTGGGGAGCGAACAGAGCCATCGGATCATAGCCCCAGTAGTTCGGCCGCTCGGGTTTGTTCCCCATGCAGTCGTAAATCGGGAACTCGTGGACCGGCATCAGTTCGATCGCCGTTACCCCGAGCGACTGCAGGTAAGGAATCTTCTCGATAATCCCCAGATAAGTGCCCGGGTGCTTCACGCCGCTGGACCGCGACCTGGTGAACCCGCGAACATGCATTTCGTAAATGACGGTTTCGGAGAGTTTTCGCCGCAGGTGTCGGGCTCCCCGCCAGTCGAAGTCATCGTTGACCACGACGCACTTAGGCGGGCGGATAACGCCGTCGTCCGGCGACTGGAAACGCCCAGCTAGAGCTTTCGCGTAGGGATCGATCAGGCGGGCCTTTGGATTGAATCGATGCCCTCGTTCCGGCTCGAAAGGGCCGTCCGCCTGAAAGTGATAAAGCTGCCCCGGTTTCATCCCGGGAACAAAAATGCTCCACACATCCCCCCAGCGGTTCAATTCCCCATCAAAGTCAATGATCTCCGTCGGCTCCCTGTCCGAAACTTTGTTGTACAACAGCACCCGCATCGCAGTCGCCGACCGGCTGAAAACAACGAACTGGACGCCATCGTCATGAACGATCGCCCCATACGGAAGAGGGTAGCTGAGCTTCAGGGAGGGGGGGCGTTCGAACATTTGGGCCGGCTGGCGAGAATGCCCCGTGAGGAAGTTGAGATCTCCAGGATACCATTGACTGAGGTCGATCGCCATATTTTGTCGGTAACATTGCAGTTGGGGTGGACTAGGCAATAGTGTGAGCCGGGTGGGTGAGCCACCTTGCTTGTACTTAGTTCGGACAACACACGGATAGAGTGGAGCCGAAGAGGAGAAGGTAGACCAGGCGGTACAGATAGTTACGTCGCCCGCGCCTTGTTGCATCAAGGGGGCAGGTGGCGCAAGAGAACGCGGGCAACACCTCCCTGAGAAGCCCTGCCCGCGGGGTATCGGCACTAAGAGACATCGCGACCGCGGCCGGTGCTATTCCACCTTCGCATTGGGCTCAAAGACGGCGTGACAGTCGTCACAGCTTTGAGTCAGATCCTTTACTGCCTGGTCAACGGCTGATTCTTCCTGGGAATGGATGATCTTGTTCAGCCTGGCGGCGGCTTCGCGCATGTCGGCACAGAAGACGTACCATTTTTCGGCCTCGCCGGGCTTTTCGGTCTTGGAGGCCAACGGCATGCTACCCTGGGCGATCACCGCCAACACCGCGGACTGGCCGGCAGTATCGTCCGCTTTCGACTTGAATCGCGACCCGCGGAGGTATCGTTTCATCTTCGTGTTGACCAACGGCACTTCCTTCATGAGAGCTTCGAGCGAGGCCGCTTGGGCGTCCTGCCAGCTCAGTTTCGAAGGATCGCCATTGGAGTTCATCGCGCCTTTCAATGACTGGACCGCGGCTTTGGCCTGCTGGTAGCTTTCGGCAGCCGAAATTCCTCGGGCTGCCTCGATAAGACCCGGTGCGGCCTTCTTGTATTGGTTCGGTTGGTCGTGCATCCCGAGGGCCAAGGCGATCAAGAGGGCCGTATCGGCATCTCGCACCATGCTCTCCTTCGCGTCGGCGTACTCCGACTCGCTCTGGACGCTCTCTTCCAACTCTTCGACGTATTGTTCCAGTTGGCTGGCGAGGTCCGCCGCCGGCGCGAAGGTCGAGACCTTGGGCGGCTCCGGCATATCCGCAGCGAGCGCCAAGGTGACCGATACCGCCATCCCGGCAAGCAGAGCCGCCACGACGCAGCACGACAGGATCGTTGACTTCATTCATTTCTCCTCATTCTTCGTGGAAAATCGAATCTGCGTGGTTTGAAGTCTGGCCGAGGGGCGAACTGAAGTCAAGGATTTCCCCCCAGTTTAGGTACGGTGGTCGGTGGAGAGTCTGCGGGCACCTTTCGCAGTCTGGGCCCGCGGCGTTAAAATAGAGGGCTTTCCGCAGCCGTTTCACCGAGTTGGTTCCATGGCCAAAGCCACTTACAAGGATGCCGGGGTCGATCTGGACCTTTATGCCGACGCGATGGCTCGCCTCCCGCGTCTGCTGCGGCGGACACACTCTCCTCGTGTTCTTCCCTTGGAGGGCGGCTTTGCCGGTCTTTTCCAGTTGGACTTTTCCAGTCCGCTGTTTACCCGCCAGTATTACGACCCCGTTTTGGTCGCATGTACCGATGGGGTTGGGACCAAGCTGAAAGTGGCGGTTGCGGCAGGGATCCACAACACCGTGGGGATCGATCTGGTTGCGATGAGCGTCAATGACGCGATCTGCTGCGGCGCCGAGCCGCTCTTTTTTCTCGACTACATCGCGCTACCCAAGGACGACCCGCCGCTGCTGGAGCAGTTGGTCGAGGGAATTTCCGCCGGCTGCATGGAGAGCGACTGCGCGCTTCTTGGCGGCGAGACAGCGATTCTGCCGGATGTCTATTCCCCCGGCGATTACGACCTGGCGGGGTTCTGCGTCGGGGTCGTTTCACGGAAGAATGCCATCGACGGCAAGGCGATCGTGCCTGACGACCTCGTCATCGGTCTGGCTTCGACCGGGCTGCACTCGAATGGCTATAGCCTGGCCCGCAAGATCGTCTTTGAAATTGCCGGCTTGGACGTAAACGCACACGTGGACGAGATCGGCACGAGCGTGGGCGAGGCGATGCTCGCACCAACCCGGCTCTACTCTCGCCCGATCCGACAGGTACTTACGCATTATCGCGTAAAACGTGTCGTGCATGGGATCGCGCACGTCACCGGGGGCGGATTGCACGAGAACCTAGCACGAATCGTTCCGGAGGGCGTGCAGATTGTCATCGATCGGGATAGTTGGCCGGTGCCTCCTGTCTTCACCTGGCTCCAGCGCCTCGGCGAGGTGGAGCAGGCGGAAATGGATCGCGTGTTCAACATGGGCGTCGGCATGGTCCTGGTGGTGAGCCCTCACTTCGCCGAGAGCATTCGCAGCCAACTGGCCGACGCAGGCGTGGAGAATTGGCTGATCGGAAGCGCCCGTCAAGGGCCGCGCTCCGTCGTATGGAACAAGTGAGCCCGCCGTAGACGGCTGCTACCGCCGGGCCGTTGCCGAGGCCGCCACTTCCTCGTAGCAGTCGACGAGCGAGCGAGCGGGCAACGCGAGTTTCAGCACGGGCGCGAACTCGTGAAACTCCTGATCCACCTCTCGAAGGAGTTCCGGGACGGCCGGCGCGCCCTCCGGCGAGGCTTGCTGGTAGTAGTCCTCAAGTGCTTCGCATTCCGACCATGTGGTGTCCCCGGCCGTCGGCAGCAACGCCGACATCGCCACAGCGAGCTTGGCCGGCTCCTTCCGGGCTTTGGCAACGAGTTTGTCAACCGCCAAGTGATCCTCGATCAATGCTGCGAAGGCTTCGGGGAGGTGCCACTGTCGCGCCATAATGCCGGCCGCCTCGGCATGAGTCCAGCCGAAGACGTGGTTCTCGAGGGTCGACAGGCGAACTCGGTTTTCGCTGTTGCTTCGTGCCCCGAACAGCGTGGTGTACGCATCCGGGACCTCTTTGGCCAGCAGCGGGATGGCCATGTCCTGGAGCAATGCCGCCGCGAAGGCCTCCTCTGCTTCCGCGACGCCGAGCAGGACAGCCATTCGGCGTGCGAAGAGAGCTCGTCGCAAGGAGTCCTGCCATAGGGCTTTCAAATCGAAGCAACCACACTTCGGATTGGGGATGAGGCTGAACACCGCGCTCCAGAGCGTGAAATTCTTGATCGTCCGCATTCCGACCAGGGTGATTGCCTGCTTGACGTTGGAAATCTCGTTGCGGAACCCGAAGTACGACGAGTTCACGAAACGGAGCACCTGCATTGTCAGGCCGGGATCCGACTCGATGGGAATGGCGAACTCACGTGGGCCGGTCTCGGGATCGCGGGAGAGTTCGAGCAAACGCAGGGCACTCTGCGGCATTGCCGGCAACTGATCAACCGCGAGGAGCCGTTTGAGGTCAACCTGAGGAAAGCCGTCTCTGGCCATGCTATTTCCTTCGCGTTCGAGAACCGCCCGGCAAGCAAGTTACGGGACTGGGTGTAAGACCGTGGGCCCGTTCAGTCAAACGTAGGCCACAAACACCGGCGCGGCAATCCGTAAGTAGCCCCCCCTTTTCTAATCAGGAGAACTCGCGCGACCCGCAGGATCGACGTAAAGCACACGGCGTGTTATCATAGCCGCTACCGGCACACGATCCCCTGCCGGAGGATTTGAACCGCGTTGAGGTGAAGGTTGAAATCATGCCATGCAGTGCGCGACACTGGCTTCTGGCACTAACGATCTGCCTGGTCGGAGACTGCGTAATTGCCGCGGACGACGCGTCGGCGTCGCTTCCGTCGTTCTTCCGCGATGAGCCGGCCGACTCACTCGCTCGGCAGATCCAGGTGGGCGATACGGGCGATGCGCAGATCCGCGAAGAAGGCATCGTCATTTCACGGCGGTATCGCCGGACGGGTAAGGCCGGAATTCTGCTGGTCGAGACGACGGTTGCCAATAACGGCAAGAATCCGCGGCCTTTGCCGGCTGTCCGTTTGGGCGAGTGGACAATCCGGCTTCGGGACTACCAGGATGCCGGCCATCGGAAGCTTGCGCACCGCAACGATACCTGGTACGGCTCGACGTACTGGGCCGGTCCCGATTGGACGCGCGTCGGAAAGGACTGGCATCACCCGGGACAGAACACACCCGCCGTGCGGCGGTTCACGGCTCCTCGTGCCGGGCACGTCACGATTAGCGGGCGAGTCTACAAGGCTCATCTCAGCCCGAGCGACGGAGTGCGGCTGGTGATCTCCCACCGCAATCAGGCGGTCTGGCAAGACGAGATCGACGGTACCGACGGCAAGGGAGTCGAGCCCCGAGTGGAGCTGGACGTCGCCGCGGGCGACGCGATTCGCTTCGTCGTCCACAAGCGAGGGCAGATCTACTGCGACACAACCCATTGGGATCCGGTCATTGCCTACGCGGACGGTGCAACCTTTCGGGCTTCGGAAGGCTTCTCCACGAAAGCTCAGGGAGAGAACGGCTGGTCGTACGAGATGGCGGCCGATGGAAGCCACGATTTCGGGACGCCCCGCGCGTGGACTTTCGATCGCCAATTGGCGATCGGCGAACTCCCGCTGGATCGCGGCGAAATCACCATCAGCAACGCGGCCCATCTGCCGGCTCTTGTCCTGGCGGGAGGATCCGAGCAGGACGGCATCGTCGCGGCGATGAGTGGCGGTGGGCCATGGCAGTACCGCCTGGAAATGGTCGGCGACGAGCGTCTGGAGCTTCAATGGACCGCGAAGCCTGATGAGGAGAGACTTGCCCCGGGCGAATGCCGGAAGCTGCCCTCGTTGATCCTCGCGTCGTATCGCGGTCAACTCGGATCCGCCGCCAGAAGGGTACAGGAGATTGCCGAAACTGCTGGGAGCAACGGCAACGATGAGCTGCTTGGTTGTTTTCGCGCCGCACTGACGAAGATACCGGGGTCCGCGGGTGGACGTACGCCTGCCATGGACCTGTGGTTGGCGATCCAGGCGGAATGGCGTCAGGAGGACGAGATCGAGGAAACAGTCGCATCTTACCATGCGGCGGCGGCGACCCATTCAGCGAAAGCTGCGAAGCTATTGGCAGATCTTCGGATGGACCACGGAAAGTCGTTTCTCGCGAAAGAGGCCGCCCAACTCGACCGCCTGGTCGGCGAGGTCGACGGCGGCGAGCAGACGGTCGAGGCATGGCGGGCGCGGTACCAATCCATCCGTTGGCTGAAGCGCCGCATCGCGCTGGCCAATCCGCTGATGGAGTTCGATCGGCTGTTCTTCTGCAAGCGGGTACCCCCGTCCTATAGCCATCTTGTGATGCAGTACTACGGCTGGCGGGCCCGACCGGGAGGAGGACTGTTCGTGCTCGAAGACCCCGGCTGGTCGCTGGAAAGCCGGGACGTGACCGGCGGTCGTCTGCAAGACGGCAGCGTGCTCGAGCCGCGGCTCTCGTACGACGCAAAGAAGATCGTCTTTTCGTTCGTCCCGGCAAACGGCAGCTCGTTCGAGCCATCCCAAGTGACGAATGAGCTTAACGACGGTTTCTATCACGTCTATTCGGTAAACGTCGACGGAAGCGAGATGAAGCAACTTACCGACGGGGCCTTCGACGATCTCATGCCGACCTGGCTTCCCGATGGCGGAATCGCTTTTTGCTCGACGCGGCGGCGAGGCTATGCGAGGTGTTTCGGAGCCCAATTCAGTCCTCGCTGGGACGTCTACACGCTGCATCGCATGGAGTCCGACGGGGCCGGCATCCGCACGCTTTCTTTTCACGATACGAATGAGTGGTTCCCCGCCGTCGCGCATACGGGGCATATTCTCTACGCGCGGTGGGACTACATCGATCGCGACGCAGTGACCCACCAGAACCTTTGGGCTTCCCGGCCCGATGGGACGAACCCGGTAGCGCTGTGGGGCAATGCGACCTCGAGCCCACACTGTACGTTCCAACTCCAGCCCGTGCCCGGCAGCACGAAAATCGCGTTTACCGCATCGGCTCACCACTCGATTACCGCCGGGTCGATTGCGTTGGTCGATCCGTCGGTCGGCAATAACGGGCAGGGGGCAATCGAGCGGATTACGCTGGAGATCCCATTCCCGGAGGCTGAAGGCCGCGATATTCGAGAGTACTATGCAGCGCCCTGGCCGCTTTCGGAGAAGTACTTCCTGGTGGCTTACAGCCCAAAACCGCTCGTCTGGGAGCCGGGCGCCAATGCTCCCGACGCCCTGGGCATCTACCTGCTGGACCGGCATGGCAATCGCGAGTTGATTTACCGTGATCCCCAGATTGGCAGCACGAACCCATGTCCGCTGGTTCCGCGTCGGGTTCCGCCGGTGCTCCCGAGCCTTCTGCCGGATGATCCGCCGGCGACGGGTGAAGTAGTCCTGTCCGACGTGTACAGCGGACTGGGCGATTGTCCGCCCGGCACCATCCGGCAACTCCGCATCGTGCAGATATTCCCGAAAACGAGCCCCGTGGCCAACACGCCGCCGATCGGGATGGCACGCGAGGAGAATGCGCGGGCGATTCTCGGTACGGTGCCGGTGGAGCCGGACGGATCGGCGCGGTTCGTCCTTCCGGCACGCAAGCCGGTCCTGTTCCAGGCCCTGGACGAGAACGGTTTCGCGTACCAGACCATGCGGACGATCACGTACGTCCAGCCGGGCGAACGCGTGGCGTGCGTCGGCTGTCACGAGAACCGGATGTCGGCGCCGCTGCCGAAAGGCATCCTGGCGCTGGATCGACCGGCCTCGGCGATCGACCCCGGCGAACTGGGCGGACGGCCTTTTTCCTACGCAAGCATCGTGCAACCGGTGCTCGACCGGCACTGCGTGGCCTGCCACGGCGGGGAGAAGACCGAGGGAGGTTTCGATTTGACCGGCAAGCCGCATCAGGGCTTCAGCCGGTCGTACGTGGCTTTGTGCGGCGATCGCGACTTCTGGGCCGGCGGCACGAATCCCAAGAACGCCGCCGAGGCGCTGATCCCGCGCTTCGGAGGGCGCAACCAGGTTCATATCACTCCACCCGGCGGTCTTTACGGGGCGCGCGGGAGCCGCCTGATCCGGCTCATTCGTGAAGGCCACTACGAAGTCGCGCTCAGCCCGGCTGAGTTGGAGCGGCTGGCGGCGTGGATCGATTTGAACGCCGTGTTCTACGGCTCATACAACCCCGAGGACCAGACGAGAGAACTCCGAGGCGAGGAGACGAGCATGCCGCAGTTGCAGTAAATGCCTGTCCCCTTCTCTTGGCTCGGTCGCGGCTGTCAGCCGCCGCATCCGCACGGGTAGTGCCCGCACCAGCAGCACTCGGTCGTGTTGGCGGGCTGCCTAGTCTGCTCGACCGCCTCAATTTCGCTATCTACGAAAACGACACAGGCAGCGAGTTCCGTTGTCTCCTCGATCATTTCCTTCATGGTACATCCCCCGGCGGTAGGCCACTGGACGAGTCAAGGCGCGTATCGGCGCGCGTCATCAAAGCCTAGCTTACGCGAGACACCCGTTCGGCTTGCCCGGATTTCAAGCCGGTCCGGCGCCTCCGGTAAACCGCGGCAGCACTCGACATTTGCCGATTGTGCAGTCTGTGCGGAAAGCCAGGAAAGGAGTACGAAGTGCAAACTCAGTAACAAAATGGGGACAGGCACCTCGCGAAGACGCCTATTCTCCGCATTTTGCGAGTACTTGGCTGGGAGCCAGTCCCCATTTTGTTAGGGCCTCTCAGGACCTGTCGGCTGCCGGATTCAGGAATGCCTTGCCGGCACGACTGATCGCGGCGCCCCTTTCTATGATTGACGAGTCGGGTGCCTTCTTGAGCGGCGTGTAGCGCGGGTGATGCGAGTCTTTGTAAGGATCATTTCGTGCGGCGTTATAACAGCAGATCAGCGATCAGCGGGAACGCGGACTGTTATTGGCGTCGGATGCGTGCAAAAGGTTGCCGTGGAAGAAGATCGCGGTGCCGGGCGCGGCCTCGCAGTAGACATGCTCCATCCGCTCTTTGGCGGCCCGTACGCGATCGGGCTCCGCGCCGGTCTGGTCACCGAAACGGCTGTGCTCAACGCGTCCCATGTGGTGGAAGCCTTTGATTACCTGGAGGCAGCCGTTGGCTCGCATCGCCCGGTCCGAGGCGATCAGGCAGCTTGCCATGAACGGAAAGAGGCAGCCGTTCTGATACCAGCAGCCATAGTCCTGGTGCCAGTCCCACGCACCGCCCACGAAAGGCTCCTTGAGCATCAGCTTCAAGTGGTAGTGGTAGACTTCGCCACCGGTAGCCCCCTCGCCACTGGAAGCGGCGCTATCCTTCCAGGTACTCCGCGGGGAACTTCCATGGGTCGCGATACTGAGGAACGGACAACTTCGCCGCCTCGGCGTCGCCGACGATCTTCTCGGTTTTGGGATCAAACTGGACCGAGCGTCCCAACTTCAGAGACAGGTTGCCCAGTACGAGCGGTACATTCACCTTGCTGTGGTAGAAGACACAGCAGCTTGGCTGCCGGCGGCTCTTGATCGAGTCCAACCACTCTCGCTCATGGCCGGGAGACGGGGCTATCGATTGCTCGGGCACCTTCGCGTCCTTCATCCGGTCGCCTTCGGGCACTACCTTGTACATGCCGTAGTCGCAGTACAGGGTGCCGTCGACGCCATGGAAGTAGATCCCCAGGCGGCGAGCCGGATGCCCGCTGCCGAGGTCGAAGCCGTAGCTGTTCACCAGCGAGGACATCCACGTCATGGTAAGTTTGGGATACTGCCAGAGTATCTCCTGGACGTCGGGGGCGTCGCCGTCGTCCTGAATGACGTACCGGCCGCCGGAGCAACTCACGGATGTCGGGTAGTCGAGTTCGAGAGCCCAGACCGGCAGATCGACGATATGCGGGGCCATGCCGGGCAGCCAGCCGCCGCTGTACTCCATGAACGAACAGTGGTTGTACGAATTGGCAAAGAGGAGAGGATTGAACGCCCGCATCGGGCCGGGACCGATCCACATTTGCCAGTCGAGCCCTTCAGGAACCGGATTCTCTCCGGCGGTCCCGATGCCGCCGGGCCCCTGGTTCATCACGTTGAATGTTCGAACCACCGCAATCTCGCCCAGGTTGCCGGACCGGACCTGTTCGACCACACGGCGGTAGTTCTCCGATGCGTGGATTTGCGTGCCGACCTGGCTGATGCGGCCATGCTTTTTGACGGCATTTCGCAGCGCAATGTCTTCCGCCAGGTGGAGCGTCATGGGTTTCTGCACGTAGATGTCCTTGCCCGCTTCGCAGGCATGGATAGCGACCAATGCGTGCCAATGGGGCGGCGTGGCGATGATCACCGCGTCGACATCTTCCCGGCCGAGCAACTCGCGGTAGTCGGTGTAAGCGTTGCACGTGTCGTTGAACTGCTTGACCACCGCGTCGACCCTGGGCTTATGGACATCGCACGCCGCAGTGACGACCACGTCGTCGTGCTTCGCGCAATTGTTCAGGTTCGCTCTCCCCATGCCGTTGCAGCCGATCAGTCCGACCTGAATTCGATTGCTGGGCGCCGGGGTTTCCGATCGCCCCAGGGCCGAGGCGGAAACAAGGTAAGGTGCCGCCAGGCCGGCAGCCCCGGCAGTCGCTGATTTCTGAAGAAAACCTCGCCGCGAGAGCTCTTTTGATTGGGGCATGACGATTCGCATTCGACGGTCCTCCTCGTGCTGGATCCATTGCGGTGGAAAGCAGCCCGGTTGCTCGGAAGCAGCCGGGCTGTCAGGCTCGCTTGAGACCGCCCCAATATATCGCGCACCCCGCCGCCCTGCACGGAAACTGCCGAACCGCACCGCCGTCCGAATGGGCGGGCCGTTTCTCTTTGCCGGTCGGGGAATTACAATCGGAGAAACGTTGGAATCTAGAAACGGGGACAGGCACCTCGCCACGACGGGTTTTCGAGCGGCCTTCAGGGAATTTGTTTCGGAGCCGGACCCCGTTTCTGAACCATGCCGAAGGTCTTTCGTGGGGAATGCCATGCGTGGGTGCTTGCTTGTTCGTCTCTTGGTCGCCGCCATCGTGTTGCCGGCCGGATCGATTTCCGTCGCCGCGGAGCCGGCCGTCTCGGAGTTGCCGGGCTTGCGGTGCCTCGGAGGCCGGCCGATCTTGTTTGTCGTGCGACACCAGTACCGGCGGGACCACCACAACACGGCCACGATGTTCCAGACCGGCGAGATCAACACGGGCAGCTTTCAGGGCGGCGGCGCGCTGAAGACCCTCGATCCCTCGAGCGGTGCGGTGAACACGCTGCTCGACCTCCCGGAAGGCGTCGCTCGCGATCCGGAGGTGAGCTACGATGGCAGGAAGATCCTTTTTTCGATGCGTCGCGACGTCTCGGACGATTACCATCTCTATGAGATTGACGCCGACGGCAGCGGTCTCGTGCAATTGACTTTCGGGTCCGGCCTCAGCGACATCGATCCGCTCTACCTGCCCGACGGCCGCATTCTCTTCACCTCCACACGCGAACCGAAGTATTGCATGTGCAATCGGCACATCATGGGCAACCTTTTCGTCATGAATGCCGACGGTTCAAATATCCACCAGATCGGCCACAGCACGCTCCACGAAGGCCACGCATCGCTCCTGCCCGACGGCCGCGTTCTCTACGACCGCTGGGAATACGTGGACCGGAACTTCGGCGATGCCCAGGGATTGTGGAGCGTCGGCCCTGACGGCACCAATCACGCCATCTACTGGGGCAACAATACCAACTCGCCAGGCGGCGTGTTGGACGCACGGGCGATCCCCGGCACGGAGCTCTTCATTGCCACGTTTTCCTCATGCCACGACCGACCCTGGGGCGCCCTGGCAATCGTCGACCGCCGCCTGGGACTCGACGGCAAGTCGCCCGTGGTCCGCACGTGGCCGCCGGAAGCCATCGAGCTCGTCGGCGTCGGCAACTATGACACGTTTACGCGAGTCAATCCGAAATACGAAGATCCTTACCCGCTCTCGGACTGCTCGTTTCTCTGCTCGCGAATGACGGGCAATGGCGAGCAGATGGGTATCTATCTGCTCGACCTATCCGGAGGCGAGGAATTGATCCACGTGGAACCGCCGGGATGCTTCGATCCGATGCCGCTGGCGCCGCGGGCGCGACCGCCGGCGGTCCCATCGCGCGTCGATTTGGCCCAGGACGAGGGGCGGTTCTACGTGGCCGATGTGTATGTCGGCGCCGGGACGGAGCAAATCCCACGCGGCACGATCAAACAACTTCGCGTCGTCGAATCGCCGGAAAAACGGTTCTGGACTCACCAGAGATGGGATGGCAGCGGCACGCAGGCACCGGGCATGGCATGGGACGATTTCAACAACAAGCGAATCCTCGGCACGGCGCCGGTCGAGCCGGACGGCAGCGCGTACTTCGCGGTGCCGGCCGACACGTTCGTCTATTTTCAATTGCTCGACGCCGAAGGGCGGATGGTGCAATCGATGCGGAGCGGCACGATCCTCCGTCCGGGCGAGACGACCGGCTGCGTCGGGTGTCACGAGAGCCGACGAGCCACGGTGCCGGTGATCGAGAATCGCCTGGCGATGCATCGTCCTGCCAGCCGTCTGGCGCCCTGGCACGGCCCGCCGCGCAAGTTCAGTTACTTCGCGGAGGTGCAGCCGGTTTTCAACAGGCAGTGCGTTCGGTGCCACGATTACGGAAATGCGGCCGGCGACAATCTCAATCTGGCCGGCGACCTGAACCTGGTATTCAACACGTCTTATGTCGAACTGCGGAGAAAAGGACACGTTTGTGTGATTGGCGCCGGGCCGCACACCGTACAGCCGCCGAAGGCCTGGGGATCCCATGCAAGCCGGCTTGCCAAGGTTATCCTCGAAGGGCACGAGAACCCGGAGCACGACGAGCAGATCCACCTCACGGCAGAAGACCGGGACCGCGTAATCACCTGGATTGACATCAACGCCCCCTACTATCCCGACTACGCCGGCGGGGCATTTCGCCAGAACCTATATGGCCGTAGTCCCTTGTCGCCCGGTGAACTGAAGCGACTGGGTGAACTCATCGGCATCAATCTATCGGATCAGAAGCACGCCAGCGACGTCAACTTCACTCGGCCCGAGCGAAGTCCATGCCTGGGCAGGCTTTCCAAGGAGGATTCCCGCTATCCGGAGGCGCTCTCCATTATCCGGACCGGCGCCGACCGGTTGGCTTTGACACCGCGGCCTGATGTGCCCGACGTTGCCCTGGTCGATCCGAGCGAGATCGAGCAAGAGCGGCGGTACCGGTCGCGTCTGCGGCAGGAGCAGCAAATGCGCCAGGCCATTGTTGAGGGAAAGCGAATCTTCGACCACGGCAAATGAGCTACTGGAGTTTCCAAGCCCGTACTGTCTCGCATCTTGCGCACAACGGCGGGCGGCCGAAGCCGCCCGCACACGGACAGGGATTTAGCGATTCCCAGAGGCGTTCTACTGCGTTGGTTCAACGCCCATGGTGGCCATGGTGCCCGCGCGATCCATGGTGGCCACCGCGATGATAATCCCAATGGCCATCGCGGTGAAAGTCATAATGGCCCGGAACATAGTCGTAATGGTTACCGTGCCAGCGGTACTGGCCGGGGTGCCAGTCGTAATGACTTGTGTCGTGCCAGTCGTAGTGGCCCCGCCCGTGGCCGCGGAATCCGTGGCCAAACGAATAGGTCCGGTAACGGCTACCAGAATAGCCAAAATAGCCTCCCGGATACGCAACATGAATTGAAGTTCCGCCGGACTTGCCGGACGCCTCGGCTACCGCGGCATAAGAACTCAAGAGGCTAAATGCCGCGGCAACTGCGACCGCCAACGCGATCTGTTTCGTTTTCATGCTGATCAACCTTCCCGTAAATGGGGTTTTCCCAGCAACATTACCGTTGCCGATTTCTTGACCTCTTCAAAGCCCTGGGGAAAAACACACTGGCTGGCCGTACTTGAACCAGCCGACTCTTTCTGACTTTCGATTGAAGGAGCAACGGCGATGCCATACTGGGAACGATGCGATAACTCATTGCTACGCAAACGATTGCGACGGAAAAGTTCTTTCTGTGGGCCTGTTCGAACGTCGTCAACGGGACCACGGGCGCCGTCGAAACGACGACAAGCGAGACGAAGCTGGAAGCCGGTCGGGGAAGCAGGTGCGTTGAGCGTCGCCGAGACCGGGCGTGGCTCTTTCGCTGAATCCTCACTAGGCAGCCGTCCTGCGTTGTCAGAGAAGGTCTCTGAGGCTGCTCAGCCCGACCGGCTCGCGCGTCGCGAAGGCTTCGCCGTAGCGGGCACCGATCGCCCATCCCCATGCCGAGGCCTGATCGCGAAGCCGGTCGACCATAGTGGGCGGCTCCTGCGGTCGGCCCTCGATGAATTGACTCCGGTAGCACTCGATGGCCGCCTGTTTGCGATCCCAGTAGTCGCTGATGTCGAGGATGAACGCCGGCTGCGGGATGATTCGCAGGTGAACACAAAAATAATAGTAGATCCGCTGCGGGTAGTGCGGTTCACCCGGCAGGTCGCTCTTGGTGAATTTGGACCAGAAGCGGGCGGCCTCGACAAGCTCGGTCGCGGCGACATGGTCCGGGTGCGCGTCAAGCCAGTACGGAGCGAAGATCCAACGCGGACGGGTCTGACGGAACACCCCGGCGAGCTTTGCCCGGGATTCCAGGTTGGCCTCCAGAGTGCGGTTTGGCAGACCGAGGTTTTCCCGCCAGGAGAGCCCCAAGACCTTGGAAGCTTGAGCGGTTTCTTGGGATCGCTTTTCGGGAGTGCCAAAGGGAGTCGGCTCGCCGTTGGTTAAATCGAGGACGCCAACGGACAACCCATCGTCGAGGAACTTCATAATGGCCCCAGCGATGCCCAATTCTGCGTCGTCTGGGTGAGGGGCCACGACTAGTACATCCAGCATGGCTTGGTCGCTCGCCGGTGGAACTGCTGAGCAGCCCGGCTGTTCAGCAAAGTAAGTGAGTAATTTCCAAGTTTACCCGGGGCCAAGCGGCGGGCAAGGGAAAACTGGCCTTTACGCGGACCGACAGTTCTGGGAAACTCCCGCCCCGATTGTGGCCCCTTCTTCGAGTGAGCAATAGCATGTTCGCTTTTTGGAACCATCTTCTCAGAAAACCGCGAGTCGGTGGTCGGTGTTGGGGGGCGGCGCTTGGGATTTGCCTTGTTTTGCCGGGATGTTGCAGCGTAGACCTCGCCGGAGAAGAGTTTCGTGAGGACGAACTGTCGGCCACGTGCCAGCAGATGCGGTCCAGCGAACGCAGTACCGAGGCCTTCGGGTTCAGCAATAAGGCAAAGCAGATCGAACGCAATTTCGGCTACTACTGACGCCGCACTCTTATCCTCGACCGACTATCCTGCATCCGGTCCCGGTTGATCCGAGAGCCGGCTCTTGGCATTTCTTGTGCCCCCCAGCAGCGAGTGAAGCATCACTGCTTGCAGTCGCCTGCCGCGTGCACTACCCTGTGAAGGTCGTCGAGAACCTGCCCCCCTGTCGAGGATCCGCGGAGGCCGTCATGCGAGCTGCCCTAAGATTATACGTTCTGACCACTGTTTTCTCCCTGACCGGCATGCCGGCGGCCGGGCAGCAGCCGGATGAAATCGCCGGAAAGGTCTTTCACGTTGCGTTCGAGGGCAGCGACGCGAACCCGGGGACCCAGGACAGGCCGTTTGCCACCCTCAGCCGGGCTCGCGATGCCGTACGCGGGGCGCTGCGACAAACCGAGAGCGGCGATATCACCGTTCTTGTTCATCAAGGCACCTACCATGTTGAAGAACCATTGGTATTGGGGCCGGAAGAGGGAGGAGACGGGCAACGGAAGGTCATTTACGCCGCGTTTGGCGGGGA
The DNA here is from genome assembly GCA_040768665.1 of Thermoguttaceae bacterium. Lineage (GTDB taxonomy): Bacteria > Planctomycetota > Planctomycetia > Pirellulales > Thermoguttaceae > JABWBD01. The sequence goes on along the minus strand of JAXGMN010000018.1, from coordinate 167,222 downwards.
AGTGCCTGTGATAAGCGGCGGCCAACCGATCACCGGCTGGAAAAAGCATCCCGACGGCACCTGGACCGCGCAGGTCCCGGCGGTTAGGAGCGGCGGGTGGCAATTCCGTGAGTTGTTCGTCAACGGCCGCCGCGCTACTCGCGCCCGGCACCCGAACGACGGATTCTTGCGCGTGGATCAGGTTGGTAAGGACCGACGTACCAGCTTCCGCTATCGTGACGGCGACGTCCACCGCTGGGCGGATATGGACGGCATCGAATTAGTGTTTCTTCATGACTGGTCGATCAGCCGTCTGCCCATCCGCTCGATCGACCAGGCGAACCGGACGTTGGCTGTGAAGCACCAGATCGGCGGACCGTCGCCGTGGGCGGCGATGGACTGGTTCGAAAAGCAGCCCCGCTATTACCTGGAGAATTCAAAGGCGTTTCTCGACGCGCCGGGCGAGTGGTTTCTTGACCCGAACACAGGCGTGGTGAGTTACCGACCACGGTCCGGCGAGACCATCGACAGAGTTTCGATTGTCGCCCCCGTGGCCGAGCAACTGCTCGTCGTCCGTGGCGACGGGGATCGGCGGGTCAAGAATGTCCACTTTGTCGGCTTGGCTTTCGAGCACGCGGCCTGGATGCCTCCGGAGGGCGTCTATTGGGGGCGACAGGCTGGGACCTACTGGACGGTTTCCGCAAAGCAGGGCGAAAGCGACCACCGTGAGGCCGATCCGGCCGCCGTGCAGTTCGAACTGGCCGAGTCGTGCCGCTTTGCCGACTGTCGCGTGCGGCACGTTGGCCGCTCGGCAATTTGGCTGGGCCGCACATGTCGCGGCTGCGAGATCGTCGGCACAACCGTCTGCGATGCCGGCGCCAACGGCATCATGATTGGCGAGGGGAAGGCTCGGTTGGTAGAAGGCAAACCATGGTGGGAGGTCGTGCCGGGGGAGGCGGCAAGCGGCAACCGGGTCGCCAACTGCCTTGTCGAGCAGTGTGGGCGGGAACTTTTCGGAGCAGTCGGTATATGGGTCGGCCTGGCGGGCAATACCGAGATCGTTCACAACGAGATCCGCCACGTACCGTATACCGGCGTGTCGGTCGGGTGGATGTGGTGGAATCCACGCGAGCGCGATGAACCCCGGAATACTCCGTCGCGGGAAAATGTTGTGGCGGACAATCACATCCACCACGTAATGCAGATCCTCTCCGACGGCGGCGGCATCTACACGCTCGGCAAGCAGCCGGGATCCGCCCTCCGCGGCAACCTGATCCACGATGTTCCAACCAACGCCGGACGGGCGGAAAGCAACGGTATGTTTCTCGATCAGGGCACCGGATTGTTCCTGATTGCTGAGAACGTGATCTATCAGATCGCCCGCTCCCCGCTGCGATTCCACAAGGGTTGGATTAATACTGTCCGCGGGAATTATCTCGTCGTGGGCGAGGGCATCCCGCCCGTCCGGTACAACGATACGAAGCAAGAGCGGATTGAACTGGTGAATAACAGAGTTGTGGACACAACGGACGAAATCGAACAGGCGATCGAACGGACGCGCCGCACGGCGGGAATCGAACCGAAGTACCGCGAGAGGCTGGGATGCAATGGCGAAAGCGGGCGTTGATTGGCTCTGGTTGCACGCGGCAGGTAGGCGGGCAATCTGGCCGTGCGTCTGACGATGTGGACGCGAGACTGGGCGGATGTGCCGTTACCACAGTTTTCGAGTCCGAGGCCTTGACGAGGGGACTGTGCGGGGTGTCTACTAATGGTCGTGCTACTAGCTTGAAGAAACCAGCAGGATCACAATGGGAACGGAATCTACGCGATTCAAGGATGCCTCGGGCGACAAACTGCGCGGCGGCTACTACACCCCGCAGGCGGTCGCCGATGCTTTGTGCCGATGGGCTATTCGATCTCCGGTTGAGACCGTGTTGGAGCCAAGTTGCGGCGACGGCGCATTTCTGCGCGCAGCTGCGAAGCGACTGAAGGATCTTGGCGCGCCTTCTTCTCGCTTGGGAAACCAAGTCACGGGCGTCGAGATCACCCCCGAAGAGTTGCAGAAGGCAGCGATGGCTTTTCGTGAAGCGTCTGGGGCGGACTGCACAGCTCACGCCGGAGACTTCTTCGAGTGGACAGTCTTCGCTCCCAGGCAGACGTTCGACTGTGCTGTTGGCAATCCGCCCTTCATCCGCTACCAGAACTTCCCGCCTTCCGCGAGAGGCTTGGCGATGGCGTTGATGGAGCGTGCTGGCCTGCGTCCCAACCGCCTGACGAATATTTGGGTGCCCTTCGTGGTCGGTGTTGTCCTCAAGCTTCGAGAGAATGGTCGGTTGGCCATGATCTTGCCCGCTGAGTTGCTGCAGGTCAGTTATGCTGCGCAGTTGCGACAGTTCTTGGCGGATTCGTTCCGACGGCTGACGATCTTCACCTGCAACGAGATGTTTTTCGCGAATGCCGAACAAGAGGTTGTCTTGCTCGCCGCCGAGGACAAGCTTGCGCGGCCCAGTTCAATAAATCGTTGCGACATCGCTATGGTGGAGACACGGTCTATCGATGAGTTATTGGGCCGCGCGTTAAACACTGATCGCGGTGAACAGGAATCAAAATTCGTTCAGCACGAAACTGAGAAGTGGCTCAAGTATTTTCTGAGGCCACGCGAAATCGCCTTCATGCGATCGCTTCGTGAACACCCTACGGTGGTCACGCTAGCGCACCACGCGACGGTGGACGTGGGAGTCGTAACAGGCAAGAACGATTTTTTCGTGCTTTCCTGGGAGGAAGCAGAGCGTCACGAGTTGCGCGATTTTGTGGTTCCCCTGGTCGGTCGATCCGCGCACCTTTCGGGTGCGGTGTTCCGGCGGAAAGAACACGAGTTGCTTAGCCGTGAGGGAAAACGCGTCTACCTGCTTCATCTGGCCCAGCGGCCGGAAGATCAGTTTCCTACGGGGCTTCGAAAGTTCATTCTGGCCGGCGAACGAAGCGGCTATCATCGCGGCTATAAGTGTCGCATTCGCAACCCTTGGTACTGCGTTCCTGCCGTGTGGGAACCTGATTGTTTTGTCTTTCGGCAGATCTACGATTTTCCCCGTTTCGTAGTCAATAAGGCGCGTGCCACCTCGACGGATACCATTCATCGGCTACGTTGTTCGGTGTCGGCCTCGAGATTGGCGGGCAATATGTATACACACCTTACCGCCGCGAGCGCGGAGATCGAGGGCCGAAGTTACGGTGGCGGTGTACTTGAATTGGAGCCGACCGAAGCGGAACGGCTTCTGGTGCCGAAGGAACTCAACGGCGCGATCCCGATTTCGGAGACAGACCGGTTGGTGCGGGACGGACGCTTGGCAGAGGTGCTGGAGCAAAATGACCGTGCAGTCATGCAGAAGCACTTGGGACTGAGCCGGGCGGAGTGCAAGATGTTGCAGGGGGTATGGGATAAGATGCGAAACCGGCGGCAGGCACGGAAACGATGCTAACCAGCGACTCCATTCCTGCCTCTGCTCCCCCAAGCAGCACTTACGGAAAAACTTCGGCCGCGGCCCGCATCCGCTGTCTCTGTGCTGCTGACGGCCGATCGTGGGGCGGCATTCCGTCATAGCGTTCGTGGTACTGATTTTCCACAAGAACCGAAAACCGCTCGATTCGAAGCAACGAATCTTGGGTTGGCCACGTCGGATCAACTACTCCCTCCCGTGGCTCCCACAGAACCAACGACACCGCCTCCGCTTTGTGCGGCAGGTCGATAGGAGAGTCACGACCGACGAGTCGGTCGAGCATTCGGGTGAATCGCGTACGAATCGGCCCCGTGAAGCACGGAGACGGAATCACCACCATGAAACCCACTACCGCGTACGGAAAGCGTGTGTGGACGGTGGTCGCTTCTGTCCCCAAATCGTTCACCATGTTTTGAAAGTTCTTTCCGACACTCTTGAAATCATTCAGGGTCTTGCTGTCAAACGCGAAACGGACGCCGTCAGGGCGGTAGCCCACGTCGTAGTTCTGTGGGCGGATACCACCGACCACGCGAACCGGCCCGACCTCTACGCAGTCCCTGCTTCGCGGCGAAAGTTCATGCTGGCTCGGAATGGCGATCTCAATCCCGCCTAGCATAACGGCAAGGGCCGCGCCTACACGATTGTCGAAAACACCTCCGAAGTCCATTCCTTCCTTCTTGTCGAACGCTCGCTGCACCAACCATTTGTCCCCCCACAACCGCAGCTCCTCCGGGGGTATTTCGATCTGCGGCATCCGCTCAAGCAGGGCCATGTTAACACTCCAATCTGCCCATTGCCCCGTCCGTTGGCCTTTATCGGCCAATTCCAATGGTTGGGATGATGGGAAATGTCCCCGGGCACACCGCGCGTGACAAACTGCGCAACATTGGCGCCCAGAAAGAGAGTAAGAGTATATAGGGCGCGAGCAGTTGCACTTTGGGGTTCGGTCGCAAGACCAGTGAAGTGCAAGGTGCATCGTGGCTGATGCTTTGCTTAATCGACTCGCTGTTGTTACACTGAGCATGCATATCCCTGTGAAAGCTGCCACAAGAAAAGGCGGGTCACCGTTTTGGAGAAGCCCTATGCTGATGCGATGCCATGCTCTCGGTGCGTTGCTGCTGGTTGCCGTTCTCGCCGGCACCGGCCGGTCGGAGAGGATTCCCTACGCGAAGACTGAAATCGAGCCGCCGACGCCGCAGTGGTCGGCAGTCGTTCACGAAAAAGCCCCGGCCAAGCCGGCCGTGCAGGCGCCCCGGCGGAAGGTGCTCGTGTTCTCGCTTCGCACGGGCTACGATCACAAGGTCATGCCGCACGTCGACCGCGTCATGGAAATCCTGGGCGCGAAATCGGGAGCGTTCGACGCGACCATCTCGACCGACATCGAGATGCTCGCGACCGGGAAACTGGCCGATTGCGACGTTTTGGTATTGAACAACAATTGCTCGAAGGGACCCCGGCGACACTTGCTGCTTGACGAACTCGAGAGCAACCCGAAATATCGGGACATGACAACGGCCGATCGTCAGGCCAAGGCAGACACGCTCGAGCAATCGATGGTGGATTTCGTCCATGGCGGGAAGGGCCTGGCGGTGATCCATGGCGCACCGACCATGCTGAACAATTCCGCGAAATTCACGGAAATGATCGGGGCAGCGTTCGACTACCACCCGCCCAACCAGGAAGTGACGGTGCGAACGGTCGACGAGAACCATCCGCTGGTGGCGGCCTTCCGCGGGAAGGGGCCGTTCATCCACCGCGACGAGCCTTACTGCTTCACCGGGCCCTACCGGAAGCTGCAGTTTCGTCCGCTGCTGTCGATGGACGTCGATGGCCTCAAGGATCCGCAGGGACGCGCCGGGGAGATGGTTCGCTACGTGGCCTGGGTCAAGCCGTATGGGAAAGGACGCGTCTTCTACTGTTCGCCCAGCCATTTTCCGGAGAGCTACGAAAACGCCAGTCTGTTGCAGTTCGTGCTCGACGGAATGCAGTATGCGGCTGGCGATTTGAAGTGCGAAGATAAGCCCTGAACAGGCCGTTCCAACGGTTTCGGATTGGCGAATGAAGTGGGAGCCGCGTCTACATGGATAGGCGCGCCCGCAGGGCGGTTTCGAGACCGTCTGCGAGACAGCGGTGGCCCAGCGGATTCAGGTGACCGTCGTTGTGGAAGTACAAAGGCACTCTCAGTTTCTGCCGTGAACTTCGAAGCCACTCAGTCAGTGCGAGATGGCGAATTCCGGCCGATTCGAGCATCGCCGTGAAATGCGTCACGGGGCGGAGCAGGTTGTAGGAAGCCCCATCCGGGCTGCCAGGCGGGTAGTAATGCTCAGGACCGTCCTCTTCGACCACTGCGCGCAGCGGGAAACTCGCGACGAGGAACTCTGCACCCGCAGCCTGGACCTCGTCGCGCAACTCGGCGATCAGTTGCAGCGCCGTTTGGTAATCTCGGCTTGCCTGTTCTCCCGGCGGGTTGGCACAAAGAGCCAGGTAGTGCTCGCCTGGCATGGCGGGCGGCAGTTGGCAGGAGTGCCGCCGCAACGCATGCACCACTCTTCGCAAGGGTGCGAAGCTCTTGGCAAGGCAGGCAAGCTTTGGCGTTCCGTGCTCGTCGAGCGACGGCCTCCGGTCTCGTCGCCGAAGTGTTCCGTCCGCGCAGGATTCCCACGCGCGGTTGCCGGTCAGGTCGTTATTCAGATAGAAGGCGTAGAGGACGAGATCCGGGCGAAGTTCCCGCCCGCGGGTGCGGAAGTAGTGCAACTGGTGAACGATCTCGAATCCACCGACCCCTGCGTTGACCACTTCGACGTGCAACCGACGTTCAAGAAGATCCGCGAAGAGCTCTTGCCGCTGAACGCCGTAGCCACAGGTGTAGGAATCTCCCAACAGGAGGATTCGGTATCCGCGTTTATCGCCGATTTCCTCGTCGCGCAGGCCCTCGCTGTTGGTCTGGAAGGCGACGTCGAACTCTGTCGACATGTGACGGTAACGGAGGTTCGGCGCGAATTGAAAGGCAGTCTCGCGGGAACGTGCCCAGACAGGGTCTTCGGGGGGCCAATCCAATGCCCGGAGGCAGGCCTCCACCAGGACGAGGGAAATGGCTGTCGACGCTGCTGCGAGGGAGAGTCTAACAGTGAGTGTTCGATTGCAGAATCGCATCGGAGCCTCCTAGCCGCGTTCGCATCCGTGTCCAGCATAACGGTAGCTTTCCCGCGGTTCATGCGTCAATGCCGATCTTCCCTGCCTACGCCCCCCATAGAAAGAGGGGGATTGATGCGGGACGGACGTGTAGGGATACTCGGAAAGGGTTCCTGGACCGTCCACAAACACCGCCGGTGCGTTCGCGGCGGAAAGCGGCGCAGTTTCGCCTGAAGTTGGTTCGTGTTCCCAGGGACCGGTTTTCTGCGCCGGTGCGGCACAGACCCAAGGAGCCGACCAATGCCGCAAGGTGTCATCAAGAAGCTCGTACCCGAGCGGGGCTTTGGGTTCGTTTCCGGGGAGTACGACGATATTTTCTTCCATCATTCTGCGGTCGTTGACCAGCGATTCGAAGATCTCCACGAAGGGCAGACCGTCGAATACTCGCTTGAGTCGGAATCGTCGACTTCGGTACGTGGCTCCGGGCCTCGCGCCGTTTCGGTCCGTCCTGTCTGATCGAATGCCCGGATCTTGTTGTCCTGACTTACCGGCTCCGTTATGCTTTTGGGAGACGAATTGGGTGGCTGGCAATTCCAGAAATGAGGGCTTCGACATGCGGTTTGCACGCTGGATCGGCTCCGCCCTGATCGCCGGGGCGGTATCTCTGCAGATGGGCGGTTCGATGACGGCGGCCGAGGAGATCTGGAAGGCAGGTACGGCCAAGGTCAAGATCACGCCCGAGAAATCGATGTGGCTGGCGGGGTACGCAGCCCGGACGAAACCTGCGGAAGGCACTCTGCACGACCTCTGGGTCAAGGCATTGGCCCTCCAGGCCGCGGACGGCACGCGTGGCGTGGTCGTTTCGGCCGACCTACTCGGCTTCACGAAGTCGATCTACGAAGAAGTGGTTCGGCGGGTGGAGAAGAGCTACGGTCTCGAGCGGCGTCAGGTGATGCTCACGACCTCGCACACCCATTCCGGCCCGGCCCTGTCGGGCGCACTGGAGGATTGTTACCCGCTGGATGAGAAGCAGAAGAAGCTTATCGACGAGTACTCGGGGCAGCTTGCGGAGAAAGTGGCTAAAGCCATCGGCGAGGCGTTGTCGCAGATGGGGCCGGCTACGCTGTGGCGAGGGCAGGGAAGCACCGATTTCGGCGTGAACCGACGCAACAATAGCGAAGCGTCGGTGATCAAGCTTCGCGAAGAGGGACTCAAACCCAAGGGGCCGAGCGACCACGATGTACCGGTCCTCGTGGTTCGCTCGGAGGAAGGTAAGATTCTCGCCCTCGTCTTCGGCTACGCGTGCCATTCGACAACGCTGAGCGGCCAAGAGTGGTCGGGAGACTACTCCGGCTTCACGCAAATCGCCCTGGAGGAGCAGCATCCGGGCGCCGTGGCCATGTTTTACGCGGGCTGTGGCGCGGATCAGAATCCGCTGCCCCGGCGGACCGTCGAACTGTGCGAGAAGTATGGGATGATGCTTGCGGAAGCCGTCAGCAAAGTGCTCGAGAACAAGATGGAGCCGGTCCGTCCAGTGCTTCAAACGCGATTCGACTTCATCGACGTCGGTCTCGAGGGCCTGCCGACCCGGGAAACGCTAAAGCAGCCGAGCCCGTCGACGGCGATCCACGCGCGGCGGGCGAAGCGTCTGGGCTCCCTGATCGAGCAAGGCGAGACATTTCCGACTAGCTACCCCATACCGGTGCAAGTCTGGAAGTTGGGCGACCGCCAGCTCTGGATCGCCTTGGGCGGCGAAGTCGTTGTCGACTATGCCTTGGCTTTCAAGAATAAGTACGGTCCGCAGACCTGGGTCGGCGGGTATACGAACGATTGCATGGCGTATATTCCCTCAGAGCGAATCTGGAAGGAAGGGGGCTACGAGTCGAATGCCTTCTATGTCTATGGCATTACGGCAGACCGCTGGGCCCCGAACATCGAGGAGAAGCTCGCCGGAGCCGTGGACCAACTCGTCGAGAGCCTTCGGTAGGGGCGTCGTGTGAAAGGTCCCCTGTCCCTTCAACAGCCGAGCCGCCTTCCACACGGACCCTCGCGTGGCCGCGGCGGGCCGCGGCCACGCGAGGGCAGCCTTCACCATTGCCGCATCAGCGGCCCATCCGGTGGCCCTATTGTGGACCCTGCCGCCAGCCAGGGGGGCTTTCCATGACTGCTGATTCGGTATATTCTGGAAGCAGCCAGATTCCTGGTGAGTAACCTATTCAGGTCTCTCGTCGTGGTCCTTGTCTGAGCGGTAAATGGGGCGCAGGCCGACGCGTGGGCTTTCGCGCGCGTTCGGCACACCTTGTCGAACAATCTCTTCCGTGGAGGGGCGTCCATGAAGTGGTACGCGAGCTTCGAATTTCTCTATGCCGACGGTAGTGATCCCTGGATCCTGCTCGAGCAGGTCGACACGAATCCGCTCAGGCTTTTTCGTGAAATCCATGGCGCCGGGCACGTTTATCGTGTGGCGCCTGACGAGCCATTGGCGACGCTTCAGGTCGCCAGCGAGCGGATGGAAGCCGAATGCGGTGCTGCCCCGCAACGCATCCGGTTGACTGCCGAAACGCTGGAACGGATACGCGCGGCGATCCACCAAAAATTCGGGATCAGTCAATAGGTTTCCGTCCGGGACTTCGACGAGCCAGCGGCTGCCGGGCTTCCGTTCTTGACGCTTGTCGCCAGACGTGGCGACGTCATTTCCGACTGCGATTCGACCTGGGCGCAAACTCGAACCAAGTACATTGTCGGTCGCGTGTTGACGCCATCGAACCAGAATGTCACGTCGGTGACGCCCTCGTCCTTTCCGATGATCGAAATCTCGCGCGGAGTATGCTGCACGACCTCGCAAATTGCAGGGTCGGTCACTGCCGTGCGAACGACGTCGATTCTCGTCCGCAGCAACTTGCTCCGTCGCGACCCGATGCTGAATTCCTCCGAAGCAGCAATCACCTCAAAAAGACCAAGTCGCTTGTCGGAGCCGTACTGCGATTCGGAGCGGGGCGATGCGGCAGGAAAGTACGCCCGCTCTGCGGTTGCCCGAGAAACGACAGCAGGCTTGGCCGAATTCGTGGCGACAGGCGCCGCAACGATTAGCGGCATTCCATACGGCTGGAACGAAATCAGTGGACCATGATTGCGCGTTGCTGTGCCCGGCACGATCACCGTACGAAAAGGCGTTTTCTGAGGAGCGCTGCGGCCTGCAAAGGTCGGGATCGCCTTGTCTCCGATGGGGAGAGATGTCGTGGGGCTCTCCCGCACCGTGATTCGCGAGATTGAATTCGGATCCCTGACGCAGATCCGAAGCTCGTGTTCATCTGCCGCTTCAGGCGGTGCGTCGACCCGTTCCGCGAGTGCGGCAGGAGCAGGCTGTGCCGCGACTTCGACCGAAGGACTCGCGGAAATGGTCTGGACTGGTTCGCTCGCAGAGGCGGCACGCTGTGGCAGGGGTTCGTTTATTCCATGGATCCGTATTTCCGTGATTTGAACCGCATCGTCGGGTGTGGGCGGCTCCGCGCGACCCGGCGTCCAAATTGCCAGGACCATGATTAACACCGTAACTGCGAACTGCGATCGTCCGTGCTTCGAGAGGGCTGTCCGACGATCGCTCGCGCAGCGTTTCATGGCGTCCCCAGAGGATCTTTTGCAGAGGTTTCCGAACTCGCCGGCCGCAGTCTGTGAGCGGCCGCGCAAGCCGCCTCGCGGAAGCCCGGGCGCTCGCATTCTCGTATCGGGGGCCGAGCGGGTGCCGGTTGAGAAAAATGTGGCGGTCCGATCGATTTTCTCGTTTCCGAGGGGCACGCCGATCCGCAGGGCGGGACGAGGCGCCGGCTCAGAGCCTTTAGACGTAGCGGGCCATAATGCGGTCGACCATGGAGGGCGACAAGCGGTTCAGCCAGCAGAGGACCTTCCCCCATCCATAGGGGATTATTTCATGCCGGCCTCTCTTCATCGCCCGGACAATTTTCCCCGCGACAGCCTCTGCGGTTACTGCGGTATGCTCCGGCCAGGTGGGTTCACCGACCTTTTCCACCACACTGTCAAAAAACTCCGTTTGAGTCGTCCCTGGACTGACGACGAGTACGTCAATCCCGTGGCGAGTGAACTCCGCGCGGATCGCTTCGCTAAACCCATGCACGGCAAACTTGCTGGCAGAGTACTCGCTGCTGTACGGCGCGCCCCGGCGTCCGAGGATGGAACTGACGTTGACGACGATTGGATTGGTGCCTTGCTTCAGAAGCGGCAATGCCGACCGGGTCATCTCAACCAGAGCGAAGAAATTAACCTCCATGATGCGGCGGACGCGATCCGCAGCGGCGTCTTCGAACAGCCCCAGCGCCCCGACGCCCGCGTTGTTCACAAGAATATCGAGGCCGCCGAAACTCGATCGAGCGGCGTCGATCGTCCGCTGGCGAACCTGCGGATCGGTGATATCGCCGGGGACGACCACGATGCGTCCTCCCCGCGTGGCAATCTCCGCGGATAGCGACTGCAGCCGATCCTCGCGCCGGGCCGTCACCACAAGATCGGCGCCCTGGCGCGACAAGTCCAGTGCCAGGGCGCGGCCAATCCCGCTGGAGGCGCCTGTGACAATCGCGCGGCTCTGTTGAATCTCGCGTTTCGACATAGTCAAGGAATCTAGCGGACGCGAGAGCCGGCCGCAAGGCGCTGCGGGCTCGCGTTAAGCTACTTCTTCGGCGGCGCCCTGCGACGGATCCTGCATCGCGAAGCCGTTGCTTCGCTCGATGTGGGGGCGTACCACGGCGGCACCTTCATGGATCTGCCCGAGGTGCCGTTGCGACATCCGGCAGTGGACGATGACACGGCTGTCCTGGTACTGCTTCGACAAGATTTCGCCGTGGGCCGCCAGATACGCCAGCAACCGGCCGTTGCCAACCGCCGTTTCGATATCCACGTCGCGGAAACCGCGGCTCAACGCCTCACTCACGGCGGCGGCCAATTCGTTCAGGCCGATCCCGCTATGGGCGCTGATCGGGATGGCTGTCGGATACCGAGCCGTGAGGCTGTCGAGCTTTGCGCGATCCGGCAACCGGTCGATCTTGTTCAGCACAAGCAGCATGTCTTTCTCTTCCAGCCCGATGTCCTCGAGAACGCGATAGGCTGCGCTGATCTGTTCGCCCACAACCGGATTGCTCGCATCGGCCACGTGCAAGAGCAGGTCGGCCTGGCGGGCTTCCTCGAGGGTGGCTCGGAAGCTAGCGATCAAATGGTGCGGCAGATCGCGGATAAAACCGACCGTGTCGCTCAAGAGGACGGGCCCCCACCCGGGTAGTTGCCATCGCCGCGTCCGCGTGTCGAGCGTAGCAAACAGAAGGTCCTCGGTATACACCTCGGCCCCGGTAAGCTGGTTGAGCAGAGTGCTTTTGCCGGCATTGGTATAGCCGACCAAAGAAACCGTCATCCGGTCGGACCTCGCTGCGACCTCGCGCTGCTTGCGCTTGTGAATCACCGCAAGATCGCTGCGGAGATCGTGAATCCGTTTCTCGACCAAACGCCGGTCGACCTCGAGTTGTTTTTCCCCCGGCCCGCGCAACCCGATGCCCTTCTTCTGCCGCGAAAGGTGGGTCCACATTCGTTTGAGCCGCGGCATCGAGTATTCTAACTGGGCCAGCTCGACCGCCAGGCGCGCCTCGTGGGTCCGAGCTCGGCCGGCAAAGATATCCAAGATCAGTTCCGTGCGATCAAGCACCTTGATCTGAGTAGCCTGCTCGAGATTGCGGGTCTGGCCGGGACTGAGATCGTTATCGAAGAGGATAACGTCCGCACGGGCCTTCCGGGCGAGTTTTGCCAGCTCCTCGACTTTCCCTTTGCCGAGGTACGTTGCCGGATCGAGCACGTCGCGCCGCTGCGTAAGCCGCCCCACGACACTGGCTCCGGCGGCCACCGCAAGCCCCTCCAGCTCTTCCAACAGCGGGCCTTCAGCCTCGCGGTCGCGCAACTGCACACCAACCAGCACGGCCGCTTCGCTGACCACGCCCCCGGTATGATTCATTTCACGCACGATAGGTCGGTTTCTCCTGTTGGGTGACAAAATAGTCTACGAATAATCGAGATGGACGGTTTCCCGGCCCTCGTCTCTTTGTCCAGAATCATTCCGTATCTCCGGCGAACAGGCCACAGTAGCTGTCGTACCGGCGTGCGTCCAGCCGGCTGTCGGCCACCGCGTCCTTGACGGCACAATCCGCTTCGTGGGTGTGCGTGCAATCGGGAAAGCGGCAGGCGCTTACGTACGGTCGAAGGTCGCGGTAGTAACCGGCGACCTCCTCGGGAATCACATCCCAAAGCTGGAACTGCCGCACACCGGGTGTGTCAATCACGTACCCCCCGCATTCCAGCGGCAGAAGCCTCGCAACGGTCGTCGTATGACGGCCTTTCTGGTTCTCTTCGCTGACTTCGCAGACCCGGAGTTTAAGGCTCGGGTCGACAGCGTTCAGCAGAGAGGATTTCCCCACGCCGCTCTGGCCCGCCACGACGGTTTCTCGCGCGGCAAGCCTGCGGCGGAGCCGGGAGATGCCGGCGCCGTTTTTGGCACTCAACAAAAGGACTTCGTATCCCATTTGGGAATAGACACCGATCAGCGGCTGAAGTTCGGCCGGGTCGACCAGATCGACCTTATTGATCGCGATCAGCGGCTGGACCTCGCCTTGTTCGGCGCTAACCAAGAGGCGATCGATCAGATTCGGCTTCAGGCGGGGCTCCGCTGCACTGGCGACGATCAGCACCTGGTCGACATTGGCCACCAGCACCTGCTGGCGACCGCGGCTCGTCCGACTGAGCACGCCCCGGCGCGGCTCGATCCGCTCGATAATCCCCTCGTTGCACTCCGCGTGCTCGACGGGTCGGACCAGGACCCGGTCGCCGGCCGCCACCACGTGGCGCTGGTCGATCGAAAGGGTCTTGAGCAGACGCCTCGTCGCACATTGCAGGATGCGGTTGTCCTCCACCTGCACTCTGCTGATCAGTCCGTGGACGCTCAGCACGCGCCCTCGCAGACAGGCGTCTTCATCCACCTCGAGTTGCAGGCCGGCTTTGGACTCGTCGGCCTGCTCCGGGGCCGCATCGGAAACGCGAACCGTGCGGCGGCGGCTCAGCTCGCCCTTGCCACTGATTCGCTCACCCTGAACGATCCGGTCGTCTTCAAGATCGCTGCGTCCGAACTGTTGGGTCCAGTTCGTTCGGCGCGTTCTTGTGCTGCGGTTCTTACGGAAGTCAGCCCTGACCTTCCTGTCTTTAGCCATGCAAGACCTTAGCTGGGGTCATTCGGACTACGGTGGTGCCCGGGCGTGTCATCCGGTAGATCATGCTTTTCACCCGCATCGAACTGTTTCGGCGACCGAGTCGGCCTTCTCGACTGAAGCCCCGCTCGCTCCAACAGCGACTTACCAAAAATATCGCTCTCGATGGTATCAGGCGGGGGTGGGCCCATGGCACCATTATCCGCCGGCGAATACTCCACTGTGTACTTGTGTTTGGCCACCGAGAGAATGTCGCCGGGGTCCAACCGCTTTTGCTCAACGCGCACTCCATTCACCTTGATGCCATTGCGGCTGTTCAAATCTTTGATATACCAGTACCCCCCCTCGAGATTTAGCTCGCAGTGCTGCGACGAGACGTTCGCAAACCTGAGTACGATATCGCAGCTTTCACTTCGCCCAACGACCATTGAGTTCCTGAGCAGCGGGATCGGGTCGCCTCCGCCGACCGGGACCAGTTCACCAAACATGCGGTTTTCTCTTGAGTTGTGGCCAAAAGAAAATACTATTTGACGTAGAATCAGCCCATCATACTTTCAGTCTAGGCAGGTGCAACTTTGCCGTCAAGGAGACGCATTCCCCCCGAACGCGGCGATCTTGATTGGCGGGCTTCCGGACTGCGGTACTTCAGCCTCAATCATTTCCTAACTGGGAAATTCGGCTGCCGAGTCTGGAAGGTAAGCGTTGATGGCCGCTTCGGATGCCCGAACGCAGACGGGTCCGTGACCACCGGCGGTTGCGTGTTCTGCAATATTCGCAGTTTCAGTCCCAGCCGGCATCTTCACACCCCCTCAATCAGCCAACAACTCGCGGTCGGGATTGAGCGGCTCAAGCGGCGTCACCGCGTCGATCACTTCATTGCCTACTTTCAACCGGCAACGAACACCTATGCTCCGGTCGAGAAGCTTCGAGCGCTCTGGGAAGAGGCGGCTGGCTACCCGGGCGTGGTGGGGCTGGCGATCGGCACCCGGCCGGACTGTGTGCCGGACGTGGTCCTCGACCTGCTAGAGGACTTTGCCCAGCGGAGGTGGGTCTCCGTGGAATACGGCCTGCAAACGATCCACGACCGCTCGCTCGACTGGATGAACCGAGGGCATCACTACGATGCGTTTCTCGATGCGATTCTACGAACTCAGAGGCGAGGACTGGATGTCGGAGCGCACGTGATTTTGGGACTACCGGGTGAGACACGAGAAGACATGCAGGCCACGGCCCGCGAGATTGCCAGGCTGCGGCTTCAGTCGGTCAAGTTGCACAACCTCTACGCCGTAAAAAACACGGTGCTAGCCGAACAGGTAGCTGCGGGCGATGTCGTACTGCCTCGACAAGACCAATACGTGGCTTGGGTGGCTGACTTTCTGGAACTGCTGCCGCCCGACTGTGTGATCGACCGCCTGAGCGGCGATGCTCGACCCGAGTATCTCGTTGCGCCGCAGTGGTGCCTCGACAAGGCGTTGGTTCGGTCCGAGATCGAGAACGAACTGGGGCGCCGCGGCAGTTGGCAGGGCAAGTACTTCAGTGGCTGAACCGCGGCAACATTTGCTCAACCATGGCAACCATTTTGCAGAAGACAGGCGAGCCCTTCCCGAACCGCCCTGTTTGGAGTAGGCTTGTCATGGGTTGGAGAGGATCGGACGGCCGCCGGCCGGGGCTCGCCCTGGCGGGAGGAAAGTCCGGGCTCCGCAGGACACGGTGATGGGTAACCCCCACCGGCCGCGAGGCCAGGGAAAGTGCAACAGAAAGCAAACCGCCGCGCGGCTTGCGCTGCGCGGTAAGGGTGAAACGGTGAGGTAAGAGCTCACCAGCAGGCCGGGTGACCGGCCTGGCTAGGCAAACCCCACCGGGAGCAAGGTCAAGCAGGAAGCAGTGGCGAGCCTGGGCGGCACGCAGGTGCCGCCGTTCGCCCACGGGCTGGTCCGGCGCGTTATCGACTTCCGGGTAGACTGCTGGAGAAACCGAGTAATCGGTTTCCTAGAGAAATGGTCGTCGCCTGCTCCTTGCAGGAACAGAACCCGGCTTACAGATCCTCTCCGACCCTATTTTCCTCCGGGATAGCATCCGCTTCTTCGCTCTCGCGCAAGGCTTCGTATTGGGCCTCTGCCGCGAGCCTCTCTCGCCTTGCCTTTGCGAGATTGGCCCGGATGGTAGCCTCTTCCGGAACGAGTTCTTTGTCGATGACTTGCAGCAGTTTGGAGATGCAGAGCTTGTTGACGCTGGTCCGGAGGGCGTCGGCTTCGTCACTCAAGAACTTGTGAAGACTGACGGGGATCCGAACCGTGATCACCTTGACGGGTTCCTGCGGAGCTACTTCCGGGTCAACGCCCTGTTCCCGAAGCTTGGCCAGCATCTGTTGGATTTCCGCGTACGTTTTGGTCTGCTCGAAGGCGAAGAGCGACTCCGGATTGCGATAGTTCTGGCGAACGATCCCATCGTGCCCCAGGATCTCGCGAAAGAAGGTTACCCAATCCGGGTTCTTGCGGAACAGCCCTTGGGCCGCGCGATAAACCCTGGCACCTTTTCTCCCCGCGTCCCGCCCGGCTTTCGTTTGCTTGCCTGACTCCGTCACGTTCGACTCCTTGATCAACTCGGCGATTTGCATCCGTACCGTCGACCCCCGTGGTGACGATCCGCGAAAATGATCAAGTCATGTCAAGGGCACGGCCGATGTGCTTGCAGTGCTAGCAGTTACGTCAGCGACAGCACGACGCACAAAAGCTAAGCATTGGTGCCTTGGATTGGGCAGCGAGGTGGGTGCCTAGTTTTTGAGCACTCCATGGAGTCTCATTTCCAAGCTGTCCACTTTTGTTGACGGAAGCATCCTGCTCGCCCGGTTGCCGGCACGACTCGGAAGGGGGCAACGCGTATGACACGCTCAACGGCGTTAGCCCGGCGGCGCCGGGGCAGGATCGGCGGGCTGCGGAAGATCGGGGAACGGCGACGGAGTGGCGCCTTCGGCTGCGCCTGGCGCGTCTTTCGTCGGAACTGTCGGCGCGACCACCTGCCCATTGACACTGACTTCAAGCGAGCTCTGTTTGGCCAAGTCGGTGCGAAGTTGGATCGTTCCCGCCACACTTCCAGCAGATGCTTCCGCAGTGAAGGTTACCGGCACGAGTTGCACGACGCTGGGTCTGTCCGGCAGCTTGAAGCGAAATCGTTCATCGGGTCCTGTCGCCTCAAGTACCCGGAATGGTTGCTTGGCTTGGACAACAAGGTTGCGGGTAACGGTCTGGCCCGGCTTCAATATACCAAGCGTCAGCGGATTCGGACGGACCTGAATTCCCGGCACGACTACCGCCTCCACCGGAACCGGGACCTGCGAGGTATTCGGATCCCGGTCGTTGGTGACAAGGATAAGCTGATCGCGGAGGTAGCCGGCGGGAGCGTCGGTGTTCAACGTAACCTGAAGCTCGTAAGTGACCTGGCCTTGATTTCGACTCTGTTCAACGGCGACGGCCTCAAGACACGGCCGATTGGCCCTGACGTCTACGATTTTCCAGTCGTCTCTGCCGGCATAGCTGACCGTTAGATTCTGCGTCGCAGCCGTCCCCTGCTCGACCGATTCGAATCGCGCCTGGCCGGGCTGGACGACCACATCGCAGCGAATGAACGCGTAGACGTGGAGTTGCACCTCTGCGGGGAAGGGCTTGTCGAATACGACGGTCAGTGTGGAGTCTTTTCGGCCGGTGAATCGCCGCGTATCGAGCTTTGCAATGACCTCGGATTGCTCATAGGTTTTGAGAAACGGTTTGGTGACTTCCGGCAAGGTGCACCCGCAACTGGATCGGACGGAAGCGATATGAGCGTCTTCCAGGTAGATGTTTTCGAGGGGAAACCGGTGCACACAATCGGCGCCGCGCGCAACCGTTCCAAAATCGTGGCTGGTGTGCCCGAACATCGCCGCTGCCCAGTCCTGCGCAAAACCGCCATCGGGTAGTGCAAGGACGGCCCCGACCACAGCCATCGCAAGCAACGAGTTCCGCATTGCCGTACCGACTCGTCCAGGTAAGCAAAGATCCCGCGGTGTCAACAGATGGCTCCGGTGTAAGCAAAGGATCCGCCAAGCGTCAGTTCCGCGCTTCGGCGACCAGAAAACAAGGCGGTAGTATGGCAATCTCAAGGACTTATGTCAATGGCTTCCGGAACCGGTGTGATCGAAAGGTCGGCAAATGACGGCGGCTGGGAAAACTTCGATTTCGACGCGGCAGCGCCCCTTTCGACTGCGACCCGGTTGCTTGGAGTGAGCGGGTTCCGATCGCGCTGATTGCGGCTTTCTGCGAAGTCGTCGGCCACCTCCCTTACCCCTTTGCCAACGGCGGCTTGTCGATAACTTGCGGGGTACGGTGCCCCGGAAAAGGCGCGGGCCGCTTACCTCACACGTAGCACACCGGCGGCTTGCATTCTGCCCGGGCGTGGCCGATAATGGCGTGAACGCCATGGACGTAACGACGCAGCGAACGCCGAGGTCGATGTCGAAAACTGAGCGGGCATTAGGTGGGGTAATCGAATACCTGTGGCAAAGGTGGTTTTCCCATGAGCAGCATTTCTGAACTGCGCTCACAGCCGTCCCCAACCGAAGGACCACCGCCAGTCCGCTTGCGAACTTGGCCGCTTGGCGAGCACCCCGTGCGCGGTTTGATCCTTTTGCTGGCAATAGGAGCGGTCTTCTCGGTCATTTGGCGGTACACCAGCGCTCCGTCGATGGTGCTGCTGTCGGTCGCGGCGATGTTGGCGTCGCTTTGGCGTTTTTTCGTGCCAGTGGTCTATGAGTTGAACCTCGAGGGAGTCCACCAACGGTTCCTTGGACGTCGCAGGCAGTTGCTGTGGCGATCGGTGGCGCGGTATCAGGCATTGTCCCGCGGTATCCTGATCCTTCCGGATATCGATAACCGGCCGATTGATGTGCTCGGCGGGTTATACGTGCCCTGGGACGATCACCGTGAGGAGGTGCTGTCGAACTTCGTTTTCTACGTCGACGGCCGGAGGCCGCGGCGGGCCGACTGAGGGTCCGTGGAATGTGCCGAACAAGCCATGGAGCGCATAAAAAAGGCCCGGCAGCGGCCGGGCCCGGAGGGCGCTAAAAACCGTGGGCGTTCAGTTCGTGCTGAATGTTTCCCCACATCACAAAAGTCTCTCCGCCGACGACGCTGATCGCACTGATAATACTTATCAGGATCAACGCCAGCATGACGGCATATTCGACCGCGGTGGCGGCCTCTTCATCGCAAGCAAAGCGGTACCAGAATGCACGCATGATAAGATCCACATAGCTGAATCGCCATTGAGTAAGACGAGAAAGGAATGGGCTTTGACACTGCCTTCCCATTAAGAAGCCTACCTTGCCCGCGGGGATTGTCAAATCTGTTGCCCGGTTCCGTGTAGTAACAGCTATCCCAAAACCGGCGGGAAGAAGGGAACAGGCGCATTTTGCTCCAAAAACTCCGCAAAATGAGCTAGTCCCCGACGGTTTTGGATCGATCCGCCAATGTTTCGCGGACGGTCCAGCGGCGGGGGCACTGCGCTCCGGTTCCTCAGTCCCGGGATTTGGCGAGACGGGACGGATCGGCTCCGGGGGCAGCGGAGGACTGCAGGGGAACCTGCCACCGGACGACGCGACTGCTGCCGGCGTCCGATCCGACAGGTCCGGCGAATTCCACCTCACTCCGGACTAACCCGGCGATGGACATCGCCGAATCGTCGAGCGGATGGAGGCGCCCTTGTTCGTCCTGCCAGTGAACCATCGGAGCGGCTGGAGCGAGCAGCGACCCCTGCCCCGACCAACGGATCTTCGGCAGGACGGGCCGTGGAGTTTGCTTCGAGGCGAACGTCATCAGCGCAGTCGTTCCTGCCGGCACAAACGCGCACCGGTCCGCGACGACCGAGATTGCTCCGGGCATTTCGCCGACATCCCAGTAGCAAGTCATCAGCGGCCCCGATTCACGCAGGGTTACATCGCGGAGCCGAATCACGATCGGCTCGTCAATTCGTGGGTATTGCCGAAAATCCAGGAGTGGTCCGCGGCCCAGATAAAGCGTGTTGTCGACGTCAATCGCCAGGGCCGCCCGCGTATGACAACTCACGCCCGCGGCGACGCTCCGAAAGACACAATCGCGAATGGCGATCGTGCCGCTCGGCAATGCGCGTTGCGACGTTTTCTCGTCCGGAGGCCAGAGCCAGGCAATTGCTGTCGGAATCGCGTCGGTTCGGGCCGACTGGAAAGAACACCCCTGAAACGCGGTGCTGGATGCCTGCACACGGATCATCGTAGCCTGCCTCGCGAGGGCTTCTTCGGGAGCATCCCAAACGAAGTCGATGTTCTGAAAGCGAATGTTTTCCCGTGCCAGCGTCAGCCCGGGAGACGGAATTACGACGATAGGCCTGGCATCCACCTCCCCGCGAACGGTCTGGCCGGATCGAAGGCTCCCGGCATCCAGTGCAACGGGGCTGTCGCAAGGCAGGATAAAGACATCCGGTGGCGAACCCGTGCCGGGCGGGTTAGGAGGCGTGATATCACGGTCCGGCGCTGCATCTTGGCGCTCGGGGTCTCCATTCGGGGCGACGAGATCCGTAATGGTTGGGGCTGCTGATTCCATCCCGGCTGCCGCGGCTGTCGCAAGCCGGGGGGGAACGGCGTCTTCCAGCGACCGTCCACTGTCCCGCCATACGGCCCAACCAATCGCCGCGGCCGCAACGAGGCACCCGCCGGCGATAAAGACCCCCAGGGCGCTGTGCCGGAAGGCCGCGGTATGGCGGGCCGAAACACCCCAGGCAGCCACACCGGCATCGTGGCCGTGCAGTCGATGCCGCAACGTCGCGTTTCCGTAGTTCGTGGTGGGGCCAAGAATGGTGGCCATTTTGCTTATCGTTTGGGGACGGGACCGAGGGTCCCGCTGAACGGCCGCGGTGACTGCTTCGGCCAACGGAGCCGGCGTCTCCGGGGCAAGGAGCCGAACATCCGGGATTCTCCCAATTTGGGCTGCTTGGATTTTGACCAGCGAGTTTCCGCCCCGCAACGGTGCCCGGCCGGTGAGCATATGCCACCAGAGACAGCCGCAAGCATAAATCTCGCTACGCGGGTTGGGTGGAGAGCCGCAGGCGATGCGCTCCGGTGCCAGATAATCATAGGCTTCCGGCATGAGCTTCGCATCGGAAGGCATTTCATCCGGGTGAAGAACCTGCCTCACCCCCGGCTGCAGGAGGATTACTTTCCCGCTCCCACTGAGCACAATGTCGGCGGGGCGGAGGTCTCCATGAACGAGACCGACCGAATCGAGTACGGCAAGCGCCTCAAGCATCTGGCGGGCGATTTCGAGGACCGCCTCCGGTGGAAAGCGGCCATTTCTGACCATCCATTCGGCTACTGTCATACCCGGCACATCCCGGCTAGCCGCCCAGACCCTCCGGGGCTCCTCGCCTATATCGTTCACAACCGCAAGCGACGGAACATCCACGGCTCGACCTTTTTGGACGAGGGCATCCAAGCCGCCAAGTAACTCTGAAGAACGTTTTTCGAGCAGAGGCGCTACAGTGAGGCAGACCGGGACGCGCGATTCGCGGTGGCGGGCAAGGAAACGCTCGGCGTAGCCGCTCGATCCGGCGTGGCGACAAAGGACGTAGGGGCCCACGGCCAACGCTTCGCCACGCCCCCCGTTGATTTCGGCGGCCTGGTATGGTGTGAGGATGCGGCGCTGAAGCAGCGCGTCAACCCAAACCGACTCAAACCGCGGGAGATCATGAGCAAGCCTTACCACGCGGCCCCTCACTCTGCGGACCTCATCGGGCCGAGCAAGGCGGAGCCGGGCGAGCAGGGCAATCAGCTCCGGGGAAGGGTCGGCATGCATGATGGCTGGGGCAGGATTTTCCACGGTAAGTCTATTGTGGCGCGACGCCAGCCACGGATAGCAGATGTGCGCGGGCCGAGCAAGTTCGATACCCGCCAGGCTAACTCCGTTGGGGAGTATCCGTCCGCGCGGAGCCAACCTCGCGTTTACCGGTCCCCACACGGTGCACGAGGGCCTGTGTTACGGAGTCGAAAGACCTATCAAGCGAACTTTCGGGGTTGAAATCACCCCCTCTCACATAATGATTCTCGAAGGCGTGGACGAACACCTCTTCGAGCACTTCCGCAGCAGGCTGCGGGCCACCGATCTGCGCGAGGATCTCCGGGTGTTCCGCGGTCCACTTCTCGATCCGCCTTCGAATCGGCTCCTCATAGGCCGAAACCGCGCTGCGGAAACTGGAGTAATCGTCGGGATTTCCTTGATGCAACTGCCGCATGGGGGGAGTGCTCTCCACATTGGGGTCCTTAGGCCAATTAGCGTCCGCAACAGCGCGGCAACACACGTTGCCCGGGAGGGGGCCGCGTTACTCTGTCGTCTCGTTCATCGTACGGGCGAACTCGATGTTCTCCAATTCACCCACCGGATCACGCAAAACGGCCTTGATGGAAGGATCGATCAAATCCTCGATCCACTGCCCGAAGCGGACCGACTCCGGCCGTTCGTCGTACTTCTCGAAGGAGTTCAGGAACACCTCCTCGACGATATCGGCAAGGCTGAGATCGCTTCCCAGCATATTCTCCAGTTCCGGATATCGCACGATCCAGCGTCCAATCCGCTTTCGCAACGGTTCTTCATAGACGTCGGTGGCTTGGCGATAGCGACGATAATTTCCGTCTCGGACGGCCTCGTTGAGCCGTTCGATGTCCGGCCCCTGCGTGGGGACCACTTCATGGTGCGTCCCTTTCTGCTGCTTTGCCATCTCCGGTTTTTGGCTTAAGCTAGCAATGTACGCCTCAACCTTGTTGACCAGCTTGCGCACGCACCGATGGTAGGCCGCATACAGATCGCTGTCGCGGTCGCCGGTAAAAAGCGTTCTGCCGGTGAGGACCAGCGCGGTCTTTACATGATGGTAGCCGGTACGCTGGTGGCAGTAGGCAGTGATATAGAGGTCAGACAGCGGAAAGTCCCTAACGACCTTTCGCAACGGCGCCAGCCCTGCTTCCATCTTCTCGACAGTGCCGGCGGAGTACCGGCAATTCTTCATATCCAATTCGATTCGGAGATTGTGGCTCAGGTCGGAGTATTTCATTACTTCACCTTTCCTTCCGAGGTGTCCGCTATCCATCGCCTCTCACCCCCTTTTCAGCAGTCACTATTGGTCTGCGGCATAACGGGAGGGTGCAAGTGGCGTGCCAACACCGTCGTGGTATCCGTAGATCCAGGACCGGCATGATCGCGGCAATTTGGCTGTGCTTTCGCATGGCACTTACGCGAGCGGCAGATGAGAATTTGCCCGCACATCAGCCCGGCTGCTGGCAATCGTGAGGGATGCGATCATCTGCCACGCGCCTTAAACTGCCCGCCAGAGGGAGTCAACAAAATAGCGACGTGAGTCTAACAGATGCCGATCGACAAGGAAACCGGCCTGGGAAGCGGCGCTGTTGATTTCGGCCAAATCATACTTGTACGAGTTCTCGACGTGTATTGCTTCCCACGCATGAAGCGGAAAGGCCCGCTTGAGCCGTTGGATATGGACGACCTGGTCGCTTTTGCTCACGAGCCAACTCTCCATACGGCCTCGTCGGGCGTTGTAATATCCGTGGTGATAGAAACGCGACAGCTCGAAGTCGCCATCGAACTCGCGGTTAATCCGCTGCAGGAGATTCAGATTGAAGCGACGAGTGAGCCCGGCGGCGTCGTTGTATGCGCGATGAAGAAGCTGAGGATTCTTCTTCAAATCAAATCCGATCAACAGGTGATCCCCAGGACTGAGGGACCGTCGCAGCCGGTGCAGGAACCGATGCGTCTGGCGACGGGTGAAGTTCCCGATGCTGGAACCAAGGAAAATCACCAGATTTCGTAGGGGATTCTGCCGTCTCAACCAACGCAGGCCGTCGACGTAGTCCGCCACCACTCCGCAGACCTCAAGCGGTTTGGTAGCGTACCGTCGGCCAAGTGATTCGGCCAGCTCGCACACAGACTCGCGGCAAATGTCGATCGGTACGTAGTGGAAGTCGAGGCCTTGATCAAGGAAGTGGTCGAGCAGTACGGCGGTCTTACGGCCGTCACCCACACCCAACTCGATGAGCCGAAACGGCACGTGCTGAAAAGGCCGTGCGATCGCACGACACGAGGTCTTCAAGATTTCGAACTCGCACCGAGTGAGGTAATACTCCTCGGTTTCCGTGATCTGCTGGAAAAGTCGGCTGCCGGCTTCATCATAAAAGTACTTGCTCGACAGCGATTTCGGGGTTCGGCTTAGTCCGTTCAGCACGTTTGCGGCGAAGGCGTCTGCTGTCCGGCAGCCACCTCCGACCGTTACGACCTCCGAGGCAGTTTCCATGGCAGTTCCTGGTCGCGAACGAGGCCGGCGAACCGGCAGTGCATTGGTGCCAGTGCGGTTGAACAATGGCACAAGTTCTCTGCTATTCCGCGGGTGAAGTTGCTCCTGTTCAGCAATTCGCAAGCCCCATCGCTGCGGGCAGTGAAGAATGCTAGCGTGTGCGAGAAGACGGTGAACCTCTAACGCCGCATCTTTTCCTTTCCCGCCGATTTTCGGCTCAGAATCCCAGTGGACAAGCTGGCCGTCGCTCGGGTCGAACTGACTTCAGAAACTCTCTATGCCGAAATCAGGGAAACACCTATGGCATGGTGACCGCCCAATTCGTCATTCTGTCTATCAGCCGAACGAGACCATTCGCTGCGACACGGTTTCCACCGTATCCAGGCTCTCAAAGAAAGCCGTGAAATAGCTTTATGGCCCACGTCCGGCGGAAACCGAATTCCACGGGAATGCGACGGCACAGGACCGTTGACCAATACCGCAGCGGGGGCGTTGACCACAGGCAAACGCAGGTGGCATGCCAGTTGCATCCCGGCGGGACGGAACGACGCTTGCCGGCCGAGTACGGTGGCCGGTTCTGAGGAAGTCACTTGCACGAAAAGGCTACCCGATGCACACCCACTTCAAGACCGCCGCTGTCCGGCAGTTTCGCGACGGGCAAATCAACGCCGTGTCTGCCCAAGAGATACTGCGGCAGGCCGAGCGAGCAGAAGCGATTCTGTGCGAACTCGATCCGAGAAGATCCTACCCGGCAATGGAACTGCTCGCCCGGATCACGGGTAGGCCGCAACGAATTGCGAAGTCGCGGGATATGGTGTCCGGCAGGCATCTCCGCTACGATCTCCAGCTTTTTGTTGAGGATGCCACGGAGGCAGCGGGATTGACCCCTGAAACGGCGGGCCAACCGCTGTTCACGATGCAGGATCTTGCAGACGAGCTTCGCGTATCGACGAAGACCATCACTCGATGGCGAAAGCAGGGGCTCGTGAGCCGACGTTTCATTTCCGAGGGACGGCTGCGAGTCGGTTTCCTGAAGAACTCCGTGGACAGGTTCATTCGGGAGAATAGGGAGCGAGTGAGGCGAGGCTCTGAATTCACCCAACTCACGGGCGAAGAGCGCTGCCGCATTGTTGGGGAGGCGAGGAATCTGGCCAAGGCAGGCTGTTGGCCTGCAGAAGTCACAAAGCGGCTGGCGGAAAGTACCGGTCGCAACGTGGAGACAATCCGCTACACGCTTAAACGCCACGACCAGCAGAATCCGGACGAGGCCATTTTCTCCGACCATTACGGGCCGCCCCACCCGGAGACGATGCAGAAGATTTACCAGCAGTTCCGGCGGGGCGAGTCGTTCGAAGCGCTGAGCAAGCGTTTTTGCCGCACAAAAGCCAGCATTCAGAGAATTCTTCTGCAGATGCGAGCCAAACGAATCCTGGAGCTCCCGCTGGAGTACGTCCCGAGCAAAGAATTCGAGGAAATCACACCGAAGCGGGAACGGGGGATCCTCGGCCGCATGCCCGCAGACGCACAACCCGCGAGGAAGGCGCAGCTTCCCAAAGGTCTGCCGCCGTACCTGGCAAGCCTGTACGAGGTTCCTCTCTTGACCCGAGAGCAGGAAGGCCATCTATTTCGAAAGATGAACTATTTGAAGAGCAAGGCATCGGAACTCCGTGCGAAGCTTGACCCCCAGCGGCCGCGAAACCGTCTGATGGATCGAATCGAACGCCTGCACACGGAGGCAGTCTCGGTGAAGAACCAGATTCTGAGGGCGAACCTGCGTCTGGTTGTGTCAATTGCCAAACGGCACGTCGGTCCGACAGTCAGCTTCTTCGAACTCGTCAGCGACGGGAATATCTCGTTGATCCGAGCCGTCGAGAAGTTCGACTATTCTCGGGGAAACAAGTTCAGCACTTACGCAAGCTGGGCAATCATGAAGAACTATGCGCGAAGCATTCCCGGAGAACTGCGGCACATCGATCGGTTCCGTACCGGGCAGGCCGAGTTGTTTGTGAGCACGGAGGATGTCCGTAGCGATCAGCAGGAGCAGGAGGCTGCCCAATTGCAGCGGGAGGCCCAAATCGAGCGGATCCTCCGGCGTCTGGGCGAGCGCGAGCAGGAGATCATTGTTTCGCGGTTCGGCCTGAATCGCGGCCAGGAGCCGCGAACCCTTCAGCAGGTGGGCGCGGACCTGGGGGTAACGAAGGAGCGGATCCGGCAGTTGGAAGCCCGCGCGCTTCGAAAACTCCGCCTGGCCGCCGAAGAAGAGAATATTGCCTTTTCGGTATAACCGAAGATCCACTGGACATGGTCCAGCCTTCAGCGCTCAAGCCTCTCCACGAGCGGGGATGCCTATCTACCCTGAGGGAAGCGTCAGCCGGCTCAAGTACGCCGCAAACTCTTCGCCGATTTCCGGGTCGCGAAGCGCATATTCGACGTTCGCAATCAGATAGCGCAGCGGATCGCCTGTTGTATACCATATTCCTTCGATCTGGTGCGCGATAACGCGGCCTTCGCGGCAGAGAGTGTGGTTGGCATCGGTCAGCCAGAGTTCGTTGCCTCGACCCACCGACTGATTTTCCAGGATTTCGACCGTTCGCCACGGCAACACAAAACGGCCGAGCTGCGCCAGGGTCGAGGGTGCCTCTTCGACCGCCGGTTTTTCCACGATGAATTCCAGCTCTTTTGGATCGGTGCCCGGTTTCAGCCGCGCCAAGCCATAGCGAGTGGCCTCGGGCATTGGCATGTCCTGGAAAGCGATAACGGCAGCCGGTCTGTGCCGCTCGTAGACATCGAGCAACTGCTCCACGCAGGGCACGTCCGAGAGGACCAGATCGTCGCCGAACATGTACACAAAGGGTTCTCCGCGGTCGAGAAAGCTCCTGGCCGCGAGCAATGGCGTGCCGTTTCCATAGGGCAGGTGACGCCCCTGACGGACCACCGCCACATCAGCCATCTTTGCTACCGCTCTCACGAGATCGGCGTATTCATCTTTCTGCTGCTCCTCCAGGTGGATCTCCAATTCTCGAGAACTGTCGAAATGGTCGCCCACCGCCTGGGTCCCGGCCCGGGTAACGAGGATGATGTCCCGAATTCCCGAGTTCACCGCCTCCTCAACCAGATACTGAACAACCGGCTTGTTGACGATCGGCAGCAGTTCCTTGGGAACCACCTTGGTCGCGGGCAGAAACCGGGTCCCGAATCCGGCGACTGCGATCACAGCTTTGCGAGGTCTCAATGCATACTCCTTTCCGCGAATCAGCCCCGCAGCCCGGCGGCGGGGACCGTTGAAATCCTGTCGGTCGACCGGTAGGGGATTTCGTTACCATCATAGGCATTGAGCCGAACAGGGCAATGGGGGCGACCTGGGGCCGCCGTAATCGCCAGAACCGGTTGTCAGCCCGTTTTTTTCGCCGCGGGTGGACGCTAAAATGGCGGTAGTCGGCGTGTCTGGACTGACATGCTGGGAACGCCGGTGAGGCATTGGCCGATCGGTCTCTTGTGGGGACGTTGTGCTAACCAAAGTGATGATGGCAGCTCCAGTACTCGTAACCGGAGGCGTTGGGTTCATCGGCGGCAACTTCGTTCGCCAATGGATCCAGTGCGAGCGGACGCCGGTTGTGAATCTCGATAAGCTCACATACGCGGCCAATCTCGATTCCCTTTCCGACCTTCTCGATCATCCTTCGCACCGATTCATTCATGGCGACATCGGCGACAGTCCCCTGATTGAGCGGTTCCTGGCGGAGCATCGTCCGCGGGCGATCGTCAATTTTGCTGCCGAGTCGCATGTCGACCGCTCGATTGACGGCCCTTCGGCGTTCGTCGAAACGAATGTGGTGGGCACATTCCGTCTTCTGGAAGTGGCCAGGCAGCATTGGTGCGGATTGCCCGAGCCGGAGCGTTCGCAATTCCGTTTTCTCCACGTCTCCACGGACGAGGTGTACGGTTCGCTGGGCCCGACCGGCAGATTCACCGAGACGTCGCCCTACGCGCCGAATTCGCCCTATTCCGCGTCGAAGGCGTCGAGCGATCACTTTGTCCGTGCGTATTACCACACTTACGGCTTGCCGACGCTGGTAACCAATTGCTCGAACAACTACGGCCCTTACCAGTTTCCGGAGAAGCTTATTCCCCTGATGATTCTCAACGCCATGGAAGGCCGGCCGTTGCCGGTCTATGGCGACGGTCAGCAGGTGCGCGACTGGCTCTACGTGGGCGATCATTGCCGAGCCATCCGCACCGTGCTCGCCAAGGGCAGGGCGGGCGAGGTCTACAATATCGGCGGCAACTGCGAACGAGCGAATCTCGACGTGGTCCGCGCGATCTGCGAAATCGTGGACCGTCTTCGCCCCGACTTGCCGCATTCGCCCTGCTCAGGGCTGATTGCCTATGTTTCCGACCGGCCGGGCCACGATCGCCGCTATGCCATCGATGCCGGAAAGATCCACCGGGACCTGGGTTGGAAACCCCAGGAGGACTTCGCGTCGGGACTTGAAAAGACGGTGCGATGGTACCTGGACAACCCGGCATGGGTCGAGCGAATCTGCTCGGGCGCCTATCGGCGTGAACGACTCGGACTGACACCCCTGACCTCCAACCCCTGAGTCCTTTTCGTGGCTTCGCTTTTCAGAAAGGGAATCATTCTGGCCGGGGGGGCCGGCACGCGGCTGCATCCGGTGACGCGAGCGGTCAGCAAGCAGCTTCTGCCGGTCTATGACAAGCCGATGATCTACTATCCGCTCAGCGTGCTCATGCTGGCCGGGATCCGCGACATTCTGCTGATATCGACTCCGGAAGATATCGGCCAGTTCGAGAGGCTGCTCGGGGACGGCAGCCAAGTGGGACTGTCGATTCGATATTGCGTGCAACCTCGTCCGGAGGGCCTCGCGCAGGCCTTTATCCTTGGCCGCGAGTTCGTGGACCGCGACTGCGTGGCCCTGGTCCTGGGCGACAACATCTTCTACGGCCAGGGATTCCAGCAGATGCTTCAGCGTGCGGCATCCCAGCCGGCCGGAGCGACGATCTTCGGCTATGCCGTAAAGGACCCGCAGCGCTACGGCGTGGTCGTCTTGGACGGCGAGGGCCGACCGCGTTCGATTGTGGAGAAGCCGGCCGACCCGCCGTCGAACTACGCTGTGACGGGACTTTACTTCTACGACAACGACGTGCTGGACATCGCCGCCGGTCTCCGGGCGTCCGCGCGCGGGGAGCTGGAGATCACGGACGTCAATCGCACGTATCTCGAGCGCGGCCAGTTGCGCGTGGAACTGTTCAGCCGCGGGTTCGCATGGCTCGACACCGGCACCCACGAATCCCTTTTGCAGGCCGCCAACTTCGTCGAGACGATCGAGCAGCGGCAGGGGCTGAAGATTGCCTGCATCGAGGAAATCGCCCTGCTGAAGGGCTTCATCGACGTCGAACAATTCGAATTGCTTGCCCACGCCCAGAAGAACAACTACGGCCAGTACATGCTCGATCTGCTCAAGCGGCCGGGAGGTTTTACTCGCTGATATGTCTTACCAGCATGGTCCGATCGATGGGTTGCAGGTCCGGCGGCTCGGCCGCTTTGAGGACCAGCGCGGCTGGCTGATTGAACTGTTTCGTCGCGACGAACTTTCTCGCGACGAGGTTCCGGTGATGGCTTATGTGAGCCAGACATTGCCGGGGGTCGCGCGAGGTCCGCACGGCCATGTCGAGCAGTCGGACTACTTTGCGTTTGTCGGCCCGGGTGATTTCAAGCTCTACCTGTGGGACGATCGGCCAGCTTCTCCCACCTCCGGCAATCGGCAGACGATCGTGCTCGGCGAATCGAACCTTGCGGTGGTAATTATTCCGCCAGGCGTTGTGCATGCCTACAAGAACATCAGCGGCTATCCGGGACTGGTCTTCAACTGTCCCAACCGTCTTTACGCGGGCGAGGGCAAGAAGGAGCCTGTCGACGAAATCCGCCATGAGGACCGGCCCGATAGCCCCTATCACCTCGACTGAACCGCAAAGCCCTTCGTATGCGTCCCATCCTTGTCACCGGTGCTCTCGGCCAACTCGGCAGCGAACTGTGCCGCCAAATCGGCGGCGGTGCGGTCGGGCTGGATCTGCATCAACTTGATCTCACCGATCGCCGGATGGTGCTTGAGCGCCTGGACGAGATCCAGCCGCGCGCGGTCATCAATACCGCGGCATACACTCGCGTGGATCAGGCGGAGCGAGAGCCCGGACTGTGTCGGGCAGTCAACGCCGGGGCCGTCTTCCACCTGGCCGAGGCATGCCGTCGGGTTGGCGCCGTGCTGGTTGAGATCAGCACCGACTATGTGTTCGGCGGAGATGCCCGGCGGGGTACACCGTACACCGAGGAGGATCCACCGTCGCCCCAAGGCGTGTACGCCGCGACGAAGCTCGAGGGCGAGCGAGCGGCGGCTTCCTGGGAGCGGCATTTTGTGGTCCGGACCTGCGGGCTGTACGGGAAACCGGGACCGCGCTCGCCAGGGAACTTTGTGGAAACCATGCTACGTCTTGCCGGCGAAAGAGATCGTCTCAAGGTGGTTGACGACCAGCACTGCACGCCGAGCTATGTCGTCCATATAACGCAGGCGATCCGGTTTCTGCTCTCGACGGACGAGTACGGGATCTATCACGTGGTGAACTCGGGGAAGACCACATGGTATCGCTTTGCGCTGGCGATCTTCCGGGTTGCGCGCATCCGGCTGCGCGTAGTGGCGATCACAACGGCCGACTACGGACTACCTGCACCGCGTCCGTTGTACAGCGTGCTGGACACCGCAAAGTATCACGGCCTGCCGGGATGCCCGGCCCTGGCCGGATGGGAGGATGCGCTGGTCGAATACCTCGCGGCGCGAGGATCACGATGAGATGCCGCAGCAAGTAGGTCCCGCGTGCCGAGCGGGACCTGGAGCTTCGGACGTCCGTCTCGTATCACGCAGGCTGCTTGTTGCGTTCCAGGTCCCGCTCGGCAAGCGGGACCTACTATGCGGACACGCCGGCGGTGAGCGTGATCGCATCGGAAGAGCCCGAAGCTAGCTGGTACCACGCTACGAGGCGGCAGACCGGACGCAGCAGGAGGAGCTGCTTGAGGATGCTGCTGCGGCCGCGCTGGACGGCCCGCTTTGCCGACGATTGCAGCCAGCTTGCGTGGCTCACCATCCGCACGTTGTCGACCTGGAAGCCGGCTTTCTCGGCCATGCTGCGGAGGGTGGCGGGCGTGAAATGGGTCAAATGGCGGGGCAAATCCAGGCCGAACCAATCCTCGCCGAACCAACGGAACGATTGGCTTTCGAGATTCGGCACGGCGACGATGAGCTTTCCGCCGGGCACAAGTAGTCGGCGAGCTTCGCGGAGGACCTCCAACGGCCGGTGCACGTGCTCCAGGGCCTGCCACATGGTGATCACGTCAAAACTCATCGGCGGAATGTCGGGATGTGGCAGCGATCCGACCAGGGCGGGCAGCCCCCATCGCTCGCGGATTCGATCGACCACGGCCGACGAGGTATCCAACCCGGTTACTTGCCAACCTTCGTCGTGCATCCTTTTCAGAAACGATCCCGATCCGCAGCCGAAATCCAGCAGCCGTCCCTCTCCATGCCAGGCGATCTGGCGCCGGCCCCGAAGCCTCGCCATCCAACGCGACCAGGCAGTCCTCGGCCGCCGACGAAGTCGGTCGTCGGCAGCGTCGCGATGGGGGCCGTATTGATCGAAGTAGACATTTGCGATGGCTTGCGGCGTCGGGCGCGGATTGGTGAAACAAAGGCCGCACTCCTGGCATCGAACGACCGAGTATTGCTGCTGCGAAGCCTCGCCGAGCGGGTCTTCTGTGGAGAGAATTGCAGCAGATTGGACGCTGTCGCAGAGCAGACAAGCCGTCTGTTCCATTGCCAGCGCGGGCGAGGTTTGCGGTTGGCCTGACATCAAGAAGCTCGAGGCGGGGTGGATCAACCCGTCGAATACTGCGGACAAGACGCCGGCGGCCCGGCCAGACCGGGAGCTTCTCCGGGCGAGTCAAAGTAGATGGCGCGCGCCAGGACAATATCTTCGGATCCGCACGAGTCGTCCGCAAGGCGACCGATGCACATCACACCGCCGTCGCTCCAGCGGTATTCCCAAGAGTGATGAGGCACACGCGCGAACAGACTGTCGTGACGCGTTACCTTCGCGGGTTCGCCGAAGACCTCTTCCCAAGTCCTGCGAGGACAGCGGAGAACGACGGGCTGAATGTCCAGTACTCTGCCTCCCTCGTGGTAACGGCGCGCGGCGGCGAGCTGCGCGCCCAGCATTCGTAGCGTATCCTCAAAGTCGCAACGGCTCCCGGGCGACCGGCTCCTTGCCTGCAACATTCGAGCTGATGACTTCCGGAAAAACACCGCAGGCACTCCTTTGATGACGCACTCCCACGTCGCTGACTCCTGAAACTTCCGCCAACCGGGTGGTCACATTCTGGCGGTTCCAAGATAATGTAGTTCCCGAGGCGGAGCGAGTTGCCTCCGTGGTCTGGAGGACAAGTCGGATGTTGGCACCGCTCCTCTATAATAAAACCACCGAGGCGCCAGACAGTTTCGAGAATTCTCGGAGGATTGCGCCGATTTGGCGAGAAGCCCGACATGCGGCGGGTTCACCGCATCTTCTCCAATTCGGAGAGGTCGAAGATCATTGGTGCGGTTGGACCGATGGGTTTCTCAATCGCCCGGGCGGGCGATCCTTCGGGGAAGCTGACGGTGCCGTCGGGTGCAACCTGGACCGGACCGGTCTTGGAGTGCTCGTCGTACAACGCCAAGGCGAGGAACTCGCTCCATTGTTCCGGACCATAATCGACGCCCGACCACCTCATCCGCGCGGGATCGTAGACATTGTAGTCGCGGAAAACTTCGGGAGAGGCCGAAGCGATTGCGCATGGGCAATCCACGATGACACTGGTTGTCAGGTGGCACTGCCCCTCTCGTTCGATCAGGATGCCGGTCTTGAGGCCGGTGAAGACGGAGTGCTCGACTACGGCCCGGGCGCGGCTACCAACGCGGAGTCCGGTCTGGCCCTCTTTTCCCGAAACGGCCACGTTGCCGGCGAACAGGGTCGTGCGGCAGATCGGATTGTGGTCCGAGCCGATAAGGTGTTGCGGCGAGGCAGCTACCAGGTCGATCTGAGATGCGGCGTTTTCGCGGAGCCAGCAGTCGACCAGGCTGTAGAAGCCGCCATGGAAGCTGGCGCCGACGAGGTTGTGCTCGGCCAGGACGCCGTTGTAGACGGAGCGGGCGGCGTTCACGTCCTGGAGCCCGTAGGTGTTGTGGTGCACGTGCGCGTTTCGAACGACGAGCCCGCCGGTTTCGTGGATGGAGATGCCGTCGTCGCCGTTGAAGCGGGCGACGACGTTTTCCAGGTAGATCCCACGGCAGTCGCCATGCATGTTGAAGCCGTCGTTGGCGAAGTACTCGCACACGAGGTTCCGGCAGACGATGTAACTTGCGCTGGAGGTGGCAAACCCGCTGGTAATCAACGTTGCACCGAGATCGTAGTCGGCCGGCGTCTTGCCGGCAGCGCAGCGGAAGTAGATGCCGGCCTGGCGGTCCCAGGAGAACTGATCGGCGGCCAAGGCGTCCGGCGCGGCGCCCTTGACGAGCTTGTTTCCAGCGTCGGCCAGGTATGGCTGGCCGTAGGGTGTCTGGCTGACGGGAAAGAAGTACAGGTCGTCGCCGGTCGTCTGCCATTTCTCGGGGGGCAGTGCTTTCAGTCCTGAAAGGACGGCGCCGTTGCCTTCAATCGTAAAGGGTTTCTGCGGCGTTCCGCCCCGCCTGGCCAAGAGGATCGGCTCGTGGTAGGCGATTCCGGAGTTTGCCAGGACGATCGTATCGCTGGTCTGTGAGAGCGATATCGCCCGGGCGATGGTTGCCAGGGGCGCTTGTTGCGTGGTGCCGCCGTTGGCGTCGTTGCCGGCACGATTGTCGACGTAATAGGTCGCGCCGAAGGCCGCCGCATGCATGGAAGCCAGGCAGAGAAAAATTCGAAAGTACATGATCATGTGTCTCCGTATACGGCCTCATGATGCTGTTTGCGTCGCGACTTGTCAAGACGCTTGCTTGCGGATTTAAATTGAGTGGCCGCCTTTCTGCACTCCCTTGACTCCCCAATTCTTCCGGACTAGACTCGGCGTCTGTGGAAAAAAAGAGAATTTCCAGCGAGGACATGCACTGCGGGCGCTCGGGAGCCTACTGCTCGACCTGAGTGGGAATGGAGGGTATCTGGTATGAAAAAGCTCCTGTCTCCGTGCGGCGCGCTGCTCGCGGGACTCTTCGTGCTCGGCAGTCTGAATGCCGACGCGGCTTCGCCTGCTGCGAAGGTTGAGCGGCCGAACATCGTGTTCATCCTGCTGGACAACCTGGGGAAGGAGTGGTTTGGGGCCTACGGCAGCGAAGAGAACCTGACGCCCCATTTCGACCGGCTCGCCTCCGCGGGCGTGCGGATCGAGAATTGCTACACGCCCACGGTTTGCGGGCCGAGCCGGACCGTCGCGCTGACCGGCCGCTACCTGTTGCGTTCCGGCTTCACCGTGCATCACGACGCCGCCCTGTACAGCGGCGGCGGGCTCGATCCGCGACGGGAGGTCACCTTCGCTCGGCCCCTGAAGGAAGCCGGCTATGCCACCGGGATATTCGGCAAATGGCAGATTAACAATCTCTACGACGAGCCCGATGTGATCCGGCGGCACGGCTTCGACGAATACCTGCTCTGGCCGGGTTCGCTCGACCGCGACACCGTGACCGATTCCGAGTACGCCCGTTTCATGGAGCGGGTGCTGGCGAACGACTTCGCGTTCACGACCGAGATGATCCGCCGTATCGAGAGCCGTTATTGGGACGTGGTCACGTTGGATCACGAACATCGCCGCAAGGTGCATCGCGGGCGTTTCGGGCCCGACGTGTTCCAGGAGGCCGCATACCGCTTCATCCGCCGCCACAAGGACCGGCCTTTCCTTGTTTATCTCCCTTCGCCGCTGACGCATGGCTGGACCTTCACCGACCCGGTCACGCCCACGCCGCTGAACCGGGATCCCAACCGGCCACACGACGCCATGTATCGCGACATGATCCGTTACGCCGATCTGCTCATCGGCCGAATGGTCGACGAACTTCGCAACCAAGGCATCCTCGAGCGGACGATCCTTTTCATCGGCACAGACAACGGCAGCGAGAAGTCTTTCTCCGCCCGGTTCCGCGGACGCGTGGTGCAAGGCGGCCTTTACAAAATGACCGAGCCGGGCGCAAACGTGCCGATGATTGTGTACGGCCCCGGGCTGGTGCCGGGCGGACGGACGCTGAAACTGGCCGATTTTTCCGACCTTCTTCCGACCTTCTGCGAGTTGGCCGGCGCGGCGTTGCCCCGCGGTGTGACGCTCGACGGACGCTCGTTTGCCGCAACGCTGCTCGACGCGGGTGTGCCCGAGCCCCGGCAGTGGATCTTCAACCAGTACTACCGGGAGCGGGTTGTCAGCGACGGCCGCTTCAAGCTCTACGCCGACGGTCGCCTGCTGGACGTTGCCGAAGATTTCGACGAGCAGCACGACCTTGCTTCCAGCCGAGCCCCTGCGGCGATGGAAGCTCGCCGCCGGCTTCAGGCCGTGTTGGATTCGCTGCCGCCCGACAGCGAGCCCCCGTTTCCGCTGCGCAGCCAGTCGATGTTCCGCCTCCGTTCAGGGCTGGGGCCGGCGTCAAAGTGAGACCGTTCAAGGTTAAAAGGACTTTATGACACGGCGGCAACATTCCACGCGTTGTGGTAAGCCCGATCCAAATGGATCGCACGTTCCACGACAAGTATACCGACTGCAGCCGAACGCACTCACTTCAGCTCTGCTTCTCTGAAACCCCTCCTTCGTTCTCCGTTGCGTCACTGACTTCGATCGCAATGACGAGATATCGCTCGGTGCCGTCGCCGCGGGAATACGGAATGAAGAATGCTCGCACGGTTTCGGGCGGGGGCGCGCCGCCTTCCCAGTCGATTAGCGCGTATTGATAGGGGCCGTTCATGCCGTGCAGGACCTTGTATTGGACCCGCAACTGGAGAATGTCCTTGTGCCGCCAAACGCCGAGATATCCGTCTGCAAGGCCGTGGCCAGCGACCTTGTCCCTACGAAAATAGTGCGAACTTGTCGCCCGTTTCGGCCACCAGTTGCCTTCCCTCGTTTGGTCGTCCAGCAACCCCGGCGGATTTGCGCCGTCCGCCAGAAGTCTGTCGAAAACGGCAGCATTCACTTGGGCGGTTTGCGGGTCGCGACCAGGAATCTCCACCGCGCTGTTGTGCGCGTGCGCCGGCTTCCGCGTCGGCCGCGGCACGACTTGGTCAACCAGTCTTGCGTCCGCTTCAAAGATGCGCGTGTGGATTCTGGCCCTTGAGTTTTCAATGCGTTCCGTCACCGACCACAGAAGAGAAGCAAAGCCGAACACACCAAGACAGAACATCAACACCGGCGCGGCAACCGATAGCATTGTCGAAAGTCCAGCGCGCTTTGGCTGGTCGGCCCGGAGGGAGCCAGCGGGCGGCCGATTCACCGCGCGCCAGCCCCAACGGACGATGAGGAAGTCGATGACGACACACGCGAGAACGATCAACAAAGGGGCCACCACCCCACCAAAACCACCAGTCGAAGCCCTCGCTGCAAAAATGCCGAGACCGGCGATCACGGCGTCCAGCGCCAACAGTGGAAACGCCCACAGATCGAACAGTGCCAACTCCAACCCGTACAAGCGGCCGGCCGAGTGGCGGATTTGGTTCAGGGCGACGTATCCCAAGAAGGTAGCACCGATCGGTGTAGCGAGGAGCAGCAGCAGGATTGGCGACAGCAACGGGAAGAGAAGGCTCAGGCTCAGCGTCATCCACAAAGTAATTACGCAAAGTGAGACGACGATGACAAGGAAGAACGGCCCGGCCCAAATGGACCCTGCCAGGGCCGTTTTCGACAATCGCGGCACCGCCGCTTGGGGCGCGCCGAACGCGCCCTCGCTATCACCTGCCCCCGGTGTGCCAGCGGGACGCGCGCGATGCTGTGCAAACGCCATACGCACCTCTCGCTGACTGAGCACGACCAGGGACCAGATGCCGATGGGCAGACCGATCAGGTTGCCGGGCGAAATGATGATCGCCAGGATGCTGGCGGCGACAGCCAACCAGTAGGCTTGCAGCCGCTTCATCTTAAGCGCGGCGAAAATCATCAAGCTGCTGATTACCAGGATCGCCAGCAAGCAAAACATCATCAAGGTAGAAGACGACGTCCAGAAAACAGATGCAGGATCGAGTTCTGACGCAACCTTGCGACCACTAGGGAGCGGGTGCGGTGAGTAGCTGCCTCCCCACCAGAGAAACATAAGAGACAATGGGACCGAAATAAGCCAATTCAGGATGCCGATGACAAGCACTCCCATGGCAGGCCCTTTGACGTTTCGCTGAGCCTCGTCGATGGCAGCCTCAGCGCCGGCCCGCGCGGGGGCGGAAGGGCCGGCTTGTTTGCGCGCATGCGGCTGCCCGGTGCGCAGTGGCGGGTCGAGAATCGTGAGCCTTAGTCGATCTGGGGTCAAGCCTTGCTCTCGGGCCCACGCGGTCGAGCAAAGATGTTGTTTCAAGAGGCTTCTCCATTGTCCGACGAGGATACTAAAAGCCGCCACCGCCGCCACATAGACGAACACGCCGGCAATTGTGGAGGCTAAAAAAACGAAGCCGGGTGCAACGAGCAAGGCGAACAGCACGACGCCGACAACGCCTTGTCGAGTGGCCTGCTCTCGCCTTTCCGCGACGGTCATGTGATTGTAAATGGCCACAACCTCGGGAGATGGAAACGTTGCCTGAGCGAGCCACGCGAGCCAGTTGGTGGGCGCGGCTGACGAGCCGGATTCGTATGTGCCAGCCGATCTGTCGGCGCTCAGGCGCTCGCCAGCGCCCGAAGTCATTGGGGTGGTGAGTGTCTCTATGTGCGTCTTGATCTCGCTCGCCTGCTGGTAGCGACGCTCAGGCTCCTTTTCAAGCGCTCGCAGCACCACTTCATCCAGCCGCACGTCGACCTGCACCTTCTTCGAGGGCGGAGCGAAGCGGCCGATGGGGAGCTCGCCGGTGAGCATCTGGTAGAAGACCACGCCCAAGGAATAAATGTCGGCGCGATGATCCACCTGTAATGGATGCTCGATCTGCTCGGGGGCCATGTATTGCGGTGTGCCGATGATTTGGCCGGCGCCGGTAAGCCTCAGGTCTTTCGCCTCCTTGCCGACCAGCTTCGCTATGCCGAAGTCGGCGATCTTGACCCGGCCTTCCTTGTCCAACAACACGTTCTCCGGCTTGATGTCGCGGTGGACCACGCCGTGGTCGTGGGCGTATTGCAGCGCCTCGCAGATTTGCGGAACGATGGCCAACGCCTCCTCGGACGCGAGCTTGCCCGTGTCGAGCAGTCGCCGCAGATTCACTCCGTCCACAAACTCCATCAAGAAGTAGTAGAGGCCGTCGGTCTGGCCGAAATCATGGACCGCAACGACGTGGGGATGGCTCAGCATGGCCATCGCCCGGGCTTCCCTCGCAAACCGCTCGGAAAAGGCTGGATCCTGGCCGATCTTCGGCGCGAGGATCTTCAGCGCCACCAGCCGGTCGAGCCGTTTTTGGAGGGCCTTGTAGACCACGCCCATCCCGCCCCGGCCCACAAGTTCCAAGATTTCCAGGTCCGGGAAATAGGCCGCTATCTCCTCGGGCGTCGGCGGGGGACGGTCGGCTGCCGCAGGCTGACTTCCAGGTTCCTCGCCACCGGTCTGGCTCTCCAGCCCCCATCTCAGAAGGCAGCCGGGGCAAAGCCCTTGCGGCGACTGGGTCGGCAAGGCGGCTCCGCACTGTGGACAGTGGTTCTCTTCGCTCATGGTAAAGGGTCCTGATCCGGTTCGCCCCTATACCTACTTTAAGAAAGCTCACAGAAAAGTTACGGCAGAAACCCCAATGCCCGCAACTACAGGCAGGTAAAGAGGTAGCGGACCTCCTCTTCGATCTCGTCGGGGCCAGCGACCGTTTGCGAGATTTCTTCCCGCAGCAGTTCCCGATAGCGCTGCCGGAGCCGATGGGCGGCCACCTTGACGGCCCCTTCCGTCATCCCCAAGCCGGCCGCGGTCCTCGCATAGCTGACCGTCTGGCTGCCCGTCAGATGGCCCTTCATCGCGTCGAACAGCGCGGCCTTGCCTTCGGATGCCATCTCGGCATGTAAGCGGGCCAGAACCTGGTCGAGCAGAGTTAGTGCCCATTGTCGCTCGAAGATGCGTTCGGGCGTCAAGGTATCGGCCGGCTCCTGGCAATACCTGGCTTCAAGACCTTCCAGGGACAAGATCGTGTGACCCCCACCTCGCTTCTTGGCCTGGAGGCGGTCATATTCGTTCGCCAGGAATCGTTTCACCGCCGTGAGCAGAAAAGTCCGGAACCGTCCCTTATTGCGATCGGCCGCCGCAAGGAATTGCTTATCGAGCAAGCGGACGAAAAACTCCTGGGTTAGGTCCTGGGCGTCGTCGGCCGAGTGACCCGCCCGGCGCACGAACGCATAGACGGGGAACCAGTAGTTCTCGCACAACGTAGCCAGCGCCCGGCCAGCTTCAGCCGAGCGGGGGCCGCCGGCGCTTATGACCATGCTCCAGTGCGTGGTGGCAAACCGGTCCTTGCGCGCCGGCAGTCGTTCGAGTTTGCTGTCGTGAGCGGCCATAGCCTTATTCTAGGGCCGCAATGCCTCCATCGCAATGCGACGAAGAAACCATCCGACGGCTTCAGTCGACGACAACGATCGCCGAATGGACCCGAGAATAGCGAGAGAATAGGGTCAGGCCGACGGCAGGCGTTGGCGTCTCTTCTTCACGATCCTGGGGCACCCTACGGTGGCGTCTAACGTCGGCTTGGCTCCACTCTTCCCCATTCCGGCTGGAAGCTCACAGTTGGCGAGTGCCAAGACTAACTCGATGACGGATCGCGCTGCCAGGGTAGGAGAGGCTACCGGTCAGACACGACGTTCCACTCCAGGGTGAACTGGTGGTTCTGCCGATCCGGCACATAGGCGGTCTTATCACAGAGACAGTCGAGACTCGTGTCCCAGGTGATGACACGGATCCGATTTTCGCCGGGCAGGAAGCGGTAGATCCGGAGCGGTCCGGAAGAGGTGTAGTCGGACAGCAGGGCATGCACCCGGTTGCCGTGGTCGCCTGCGGATTCCAGGTAACAGGCCGTGGTTCGGCTCTGGTCACCCGAGAAGATCGCCAGCAGGTTGGCGTGCCGTCGATAGCACTTCTCCCACATCTGCTCGGGCGTGTTGCCTCGCTCGCCGTGACATTTCTTCCACCGCATGCGTCCTTTGGGCGCCTCGAAGAAGTCGTGCGGCTCGCGGGGATGCTCGAGAGGGCCGAGATCCATGTGAGTTGTGATCATCGCGATGCGGTCGGAGTGTTCTTCGAGGACCATGTTGGCCCACCGAAGGACATCGTCCGGCGCGTTGCACTCCAGGTGCAGAAAGACGAAGTCAAGCTTTTCGGCCGAGAAGAGCTGAAAACTGTTGGCGTTGTTGCCCGAGACGGCCGGCTCCGCGCGATCGCTCTCGAACGAGCCGGCGTACCAAGCGAACCCGGCGAACCGCGATGCCGGGAAATACTCCTGGAAGAGCGACGAGTCGCCGCGCGAGGTCATGTCGTGATTGCCCGGGGAGATGGCATACGGAACATTGCCGTGCAACCGGTCCATGCACGCGCGTGCGACTTCCCATTGCTCGGGGACGTTGCGATCGACAATGTCGCCCACGTGGCTGACGAACGCAATCCGCTGCGTCTGGAGGTTCTTGGCGATCCAACGCGTGTGTGTCTCGAAGACCGGGTTGGTGACCGGGGCGTTGCTGTCGGGCGCGGCCTTGGTGCCGCGGCCACGATATCCCTGGGTATCGGGGATCACGACGAGACTGAACGACCCTGGAGGAGCCGGATCAAGCTGGGGCTCTTCCGCAAGCAGGCACGGCCCGCGAACGGTAAAGAAAGCGAGGAGGAGTGCGAAGAGCGTTCCGTGCAGCGAAACCTTCTTCATGGGATTCTCTATCAAACACGGTTGGGCCGAACATCATCGTGTGCTGTTCACCGACGAAGATCAGACCATTGCTGCCGATCTCCCGGAGGTAGGGGAGCCGGTCGGGACGCGGCGGCTGGCGCCCGCCATCGTACCAAGTTAGCGTGACGGGCGGCAAGTCGCCCCAGGCGGGGAAGCAGTATCGGACGGTGGAAGCCTCGGGACAGGTTTCGCCATTCGCGCCCGTCGACTCGGCTTCTCCGAGCTTCAGCCCCCAGGAGGCCACGTCGAGGAGTTGACGCCCCATCGCTCCCAGCGTGTTTTCGTACCGCCATTGTTTTGGTGGTCTCACAGCTTCTCAACGGGCAGCCAATTTGGCAAAATAGGGTGCCCCGGACAGCCGGTCCGCGTGTGGTCTGGTGAAAAAGGGGACAGGCACCGCAAGCAATAGTGGGGGCATGGGACCTCAGAAACAAGGTCTTGCGGAGCTCGTCCCCTTTTTCATCACCCCAGTTCGCGTCTCCCTTCCACGTCACCCGCACCAGAAACAATGGCCCAATCACCGTTCGAACCCGATACCACCCCCGACGTGTCACCGCCGGCCGACCCTTCCCTCGCCGCCGGAGCTTCCGACCCGCCGATCGCCGCCGAACCGGTCGAACACGCGGGGGCCGACACGCCGACGCGCCGGCTCTTCCGACGGATCACCGACGAGGTCGGCAAAGTGTTTGTCGGCCAGGACGAACTCGTGCTTGGCGCGCTGGTGGCCCTGTTCTCCAACGGCCACGTCCTTATCGAGAGTGTACCGGGCCTGGGGAAGACGCTGTTTGTCCGCACCCTGGGGCAGGTGTTGGGATGCAAGTTCGGGCGGATCCAGTTCACGGCCGACCTGATGCCTTCGGATATCACCGGCTCGCCGATTTTCGACATGAAGACGCAGGAGTTCCAGTTTCGCCCCGGGCCGGTCTTCACGCAGCTCCTGCTGGCCGACGAAATTAATCGCTCGCCCGCCAAGACCCACGCCGCCCTGCTGGAGATCATGCAGGAGGGTCGCGTGACCGTCGAGCGGACCAGCCACAAGCTCGAGCGGCCCTTCCTTGTCCTGGCCACCCAGAATCCGATCGAGGCCGAGGGAACCTACAACCTGCCGGAGGCCCAACTCGACCGCTTCATGTTCAAGCTCCTGGTCCACTATCCGTCGGCCGAGGAGGAGGCGGAGATCCTCTCGCTCCACAGCGTGCAGATCGATCTCGATCAGCGGCTCGGGAGCCTGGCGACCGTTGCCTCCCCGGCGGAGATTGTCGAAACGATCCAAATCGCCGGCCAGGTGCTCGTCGATCCGAAGCTGGTCCACTACATCAACTCCCTTGTACGACTCACGCGCGAGTGGCCGCAGTTCTATCTCGGCGCCTCGCCGCGGGCCGGTCTCGCCTTGATGCAGGGCGCGCGCACGCTCGCTGCATTCCGCGGACGCGACTACGCGGTGCCCGACGACGTGGTCGAACTCGCTGTTGCGGCGCTCCGCCACCGGGTGATTCTCTCGCCCGAGGCCGAGGTCGAGGGCCACCGGGTCGACGATCTGCTGACCGATCTGATCCGTTCCGTGGAGGTGCCCCGGCTTTGAGCCCCTTAGCCCTGGCACTCGTGAAGGTTGCGGCCGCCGCCGCGCCGCTGGGCGCGCTGGCGAAGCTGGCACGCATTTTCCCCGACCGGCGGATGGTCGTTGTGGCCCTGGTGCCGGCGCTATCCACCTTTGCGCTGGTCGCCACGCCCGCTGCACTTTGGGTGGTTGTGCTGCTTGACGTCGCCGTCGTCGCGGCAGCCGCGATCGACCTGCTCACACTTCCGCGCCGGCGGGATTTCTCGGCCCAGCGGCAGACGCAGAGGATCGCCTCACTTCGGAAACGCCACGTGGTGACGCTGACGGTTTCGAACCATGCTTCTCGGCCGTACCATCTGCAAATCCGCGACGGAGTACCGCACGTTCTGAATCCTTCGCCCGCGGAATTCATCGACGAGATTGCCCCTCGCAGCCGCCTGACTTGCGAGTACGTTCTTCGGCCGGGGCGGCGAGGGGCGTTCCGCATCGAGACGATTCATCTCCGGGCGACCAGCCGCTGGAAACTCTGGACGCGCCTCTTTGATTACCCTTCCGACTCGACGATTCACGTCTACCCCGATATGAAGCAACTCGGCGAGTATGCGCTCCTGGCTCGCACGGATCGGCTGAACCTGCTCGGTGTCCGCCGCACGCGGCGGGTTGGCATGGACCACGATTTCGAGCGGCTCCGCGACTATACGCCCGACGACAACTACCGGCACATCGACTGGCGGGCAACGGCGCGCCGCCGCAGGCTCACCGTAAAGGATTACCAGTCGAGCCAGAGTCAGCGCATCATTTTTCTCGTCGACTGCGGGCGAATGATGACCAACGAGGCCGCCGGCCTCAGTCTCCTGGACCATGCCTTGAACGCGATGCTCATGCTCGGTTACGTTGCGCTGCGGCAGGGCGATTCCGTCGGCCTGCTGGCATTTTCCGACGAGATCCACGGATATGTCCCGCCGCGCGGGGGGATGGCACAGATGAATCGCCTGTTGCACGCCGCCTTCGACCGCTTTCCCCGCCTAGTCGAGTCTCGCTACGACCAGACATTCCGCTATCTTGCCTCGCATTGCCGCAAGCGGTCGCTGGTCGTGCTGATCACTAACGTGATCGACGAGGTCAACTCGAACCAGATCCATCGCTATCTGAGCAATCTGGTCGGCCGCCACCTGCCGCTGGGTGTCCTGTTGCGTGACCGGAGGATCTTCGAGGCCGTCGAGGTCCAACAGCCCTACGGCGCGGCTCTCTTCCGTGCCGCAGCCGCCGCGGAAATCCTCTCCTGGCGCCATCAGGTTTTCAGCGACCTTCAGAGCAAGGGCGTCCTGGCCCTCGACGTCTTTCCCGAGGAGATGACCGCTCCCCTGATTAACCGCTACCTGGAAATCAAGGCCCGCCACCTTTTATAGGTTGGCTGTAACTGTTCACGGGACGGAAAGGAAGGGGACAGGTCCCTGTTTTCGGACAACGTCGTTGACGCCAAAATTCGCGAACTGTCCGAAAAA
Organism: Thermoguttaceae bacterium; assembly: GCA_040768665.1. Taxonomy (GTDB): domain Bacteria; phylum Planctomycetota; class Planctomycetia; order Pirellulales; family Thermoguttaceae; genus JABWBD01. The sequence continues at coordinate 122,863 of JAXGMN010000018.1, read as the reverse complement.
CGGACCAGTCCCCGGCCGCGGGCGTGAACGGTTACTCACGAGGCGACCGTACTCGGTCTGTAGCGGTCCAGGAATCGCGCCAGCGAGTCCGCGTCGGCGATCAGAATCAGTTCGCTGTCCGGCGCCAGGGGAGCACGGACGTCCGGATTGATTTCCGTTCGGCCCGCGTGTCGCAGCGCAACGACGCTGCAGCCGGTCTGATGCCGGATATCTGCGGCAAGAATCGATTTGCCGACCAGGCCTGGCGGCACCGGGACCTTGACCACGTCGAGCCCTTCGGCCAGCAAGAGGACATCACTCCGCTTGAGAAGGTTGAAGATGGCGTTCGCCCCCAGGGAAGCATAGGAGAGGACGAAGTCGGCTCCCGCGCGGTGCAGCGTGGAAATGTTGCGCTCGAGCGTCGCGCGGCTGAGAATCTGGATGTCGGGCCGCAGACGGCGGCAGTAGATGGTGAGATAGACGTTGACGTCGTCGTCGTGGGTGGTAATCACGACGATGGACGACTCCGCGATGCCGGCCTGCCGGAGAACCTCCAGTTCCGCGGCATCGCCGAGAATGTGCTTCTTTGGGTCGGTGACCAGTCCAGGACGGCGCTCCACAATGCGGTAATCGATTTCCTCGCGCTCGAGGGAACGTCCCGTCGCGGCTCCCACGCGTCCCCCGCCCAAGATCAGTACGGGTGCCGTGGAATAGTTGTAGATACAGAACAGGGCGTCGTAGGTGTCAAGCTGGGACCGCGATCCGGCAAGGACGAGGACCGTACTGGGGGTGATCCGGGTATCGGGGCCGGCGATCGCGAAATGCCCCCGCTGCCATACGCCCAGCACGGCGACGTTCACGTGCTCCCGCAGATTGATCTCCCGAAGCGTGCGGTCGACAAGCGGGGTGTTGGCGGCGGTCGCTTCCGCAATGAGTAGTTCGTCGAACTGGCCGATCACGTGGCTCTTGGCGTCGCGGCCGATCACACGGCGGGCAAGCAATTGGCCCAGCATCTGATCGAGCTGCAGGACCCGGTGGCAACCGGCCAGCTCCAGCACGTCGACGGAGGCGGGCGAGGCAGCCGTGGCAATGATCGGCACACGCTCGGAAATCTCGCGGACCGTAAAGGCGATATTCGAATTGACCGTGTCTTGCCTGGTCGTTGCCACCAGCGCTGCCTGGCTTACGCGAACCTTCCGATACGTATCCGGATCGTCGATATCACCGACCATGACCCGGGTGCCCCGGTCATAAAGCTCCAACGCCTCGTTCACATCCGGCACAAGCACCACGTACTCGTATCGGAACTGCGTCAAACGCCGAACGAGCGAGGCTTCTACGGGGCCGTAGGAGGCGAGCACGACGTGGCCCGATGTCTCCGGCGGAAGCTCGCGCGGAGCCCGTGCCGCGGCCTGGGCCTCCAGCCAGGGCGCATAGAAGAACTGGATAAAGGTGAATGGCAACAGGATCAGGAGGAACATGGTGCCGGAAACAAGAACCACGACCGAGAAAAACCGGCCGATATCCGTGGCGAAGGTGATGTCGCCGAACCCCAGGGTCGACATCACGACCAGCGTCCAGTAGATCCCGGTAATCCAGCTATGCTCCTGGCCCTCCCAAGCCATGAGCACATGGAAGAGGACGCTGAAAATCGCCACCAGCGCGACGAATACCGCCAGGAATCGCAGCAGGATCAGCAGGTTTTTCCCTTGACGGCCATTGCGGGCGTAAAGTATGGAAAGCGTGGAAACGGTCTTCATGGAACTACCGTCGTTTCTTCCAAGGCATCAAGCCTGAAGTCCTCAACCTCCACGGCAACATCCACCGGGCCGGTCACTTCCCAGCCCAGGGTTACGGAACCGAGGCGGTAATCCGCCAAGTCTTTCGATGCTCCCAAATAACCTCGCTGCCAGGCGGTTTCGAGTGCCTCGTGGATCATCGGAAGGAGATCCGTTTCGATCGAAAGCCACTTCTTGTCCTTGGCACTGGCGTTGGTTAGCCGTTCCATGGCGGGTTGGAAGATGAATTTGCCGGTGCCTTTCTTCTTCGAAGTTCCGGCATCTTTCGCGGCGTAGGCCGGCGGCAGGCGGTAGCGCGTGTCGTAGAGCCGCAGGCCGAACCAGACGTAGTCGCCGAAGCCGTCCGAGCGGCGGTTCAGGTTCTGCACCGTGAGGTAGAAAAGTAACTGTGCCGTGTGGCGACGCGGGTCGAAACCCGCCATTTGCGCGACGTGCTCCTTGATGAGCCGGTAGCGAATGTTGATATGCAACTCGGCCAGTTCCGCAATCGCCGGTTGGCGATCCAGACGTTGGCTTACGAAAAGGTGAGGCCAGGGATCGCCCCGCTCGGGAACCTGCCCTTGATATTCCACCGTCCCATCCAGCCCGAGGACTAGGTCGGCCCGTTCCCCGTTTCCGCCGAACTGGAGCACCTTCGCGCCGTCCGAATAGCGCACCGCTCCGCGCTGCAACCGTTCCGCCGCCGCATCGGCCAGCGTGAAGCGACTGTGCCACTGGGCGACCGTCCACACGGGCTCTGCGCCGGCCGGGTTCAGCCTCAGTTCGCCCTGCTTCACGTGCCGCCCCGGTGCCGGGTTCCATACGACGAAACCTCTTCGGAAATCTGCGTCCTCGATCAACGGAGCCCGTTTACGGTGGCTATTGTGCTGCTCGGTCTCCCGGAACCTGGCCGAATCGGCTGCAGCCGCAAACGCGGCCCCCAATCCAACGAAGACAAGAATGGCTCTCAGCCCGGATTGATCCACAATGCGGGCGCGATCGGCGTCGGTATGCTTTCGCTCGTTCTTCTCGCGGCCACGATTGTCCTTCGCCAGTTGGTTCTTGTCGGGGTCGATCATCGAGCGTTCGCGGTGCAGGCAGGTGCAGGAAGGAGCCAGTCGAAACATCCAATGTAGCAGATCGCCGCGGTGCGCAACAACCGAGCACGGCCAACGGTGTGCGGCAAATTTCCGTAACCGTTCACGGGGCGAAACAGAGGGGGACAGGTCGACGGCCGACGTTCTTGGCACAGAAAACCTCGCCGCACACGGCCAACGCCGTATGAATGGCAAGGGCCCGCGGAAGCGACCCATAGCTGCCGCGGGCCCGTGAGAAGCCGGCCCCCTGCAATATTTCCCGTCGGCGATTACATGAGGCCGCCGTCCATCCCGAGCCGCGTCTTGAGCTCTTCGAACTGGCTGGCGTAGTGGTCGCTCGACGAATGAACGTGTTCGGCTTCCGTGATGAACTTCAAGGTATCGTCGCAATGGATCCGGCGGCAGCGAAGCGAGTCTTCATACACTTCCAGGTCGTTGCCGTAGACGATCAGGAGCTTGTGCTCGTCGAACTGGATCTCCTGCGGAATGCCCGGGTTGAGCACGGCGATCCCGGTACACCCGTCATTCAACAGGAGGTCTTCAAAATCATAAAGGATGCTCTTGAGCACCGGCACGTCGATGTGTTCGCGATACAGATCGGTGTGGCCCTGGCTGCCGCGGTTATGGCTCGTCTCCAGCACCACGTCGACGACGTTGCCCAGCGGATCGATGAGATCCAGAAAGGTGTCGAACAGATCGTCGCGCGAAACCGCCGCCATCAGCACCGGCACCGTGGTGCGGTTCTCTTCGTCGCGGTAGGAATCGTGCCGATAGCCCTGCGTGGGAACTACACGCAGGTCGTAGGAAGGTCGTACAGCGTCGGTCAGACGGAAATCGCCATATCGGGAAACCCCCAGATGGGCCTCCAACTCCTCTTCACTCAATCGCTCAAAGCTGCTGGTCCCCACCGGGATCGAGCCGTCGCGGAAGACGTTACGAAAGAATTTCTTCAGGAAGCCCATAAATACTCTCGGGTGTTTCGAAACAAGCCGGTCTCTGGGGAACAGGGGCGGCCGAGCCGAAGCCGGGAATCCTCTAACCAACCGTAGGTTACGCTTTGCTGTTTTCAGGGGCGCTTTCTGCCGGTTCAGCGCCCGTCGTCTTTTCCCAGGCGGCACAGCCGGAACAGTCGTCGCTTCCGCCCGATCTGTCCCGTTGCCAGGCCACCGATGTCCCTCCCTCCCGCGGCTCCGGCTGATCGGAGCCAGGTGGCGACGCGGCAGACCTACGCTAGTCTAGCACCCGAAAAACCGCACGCCGCCGCCGCGCACATCGCTTGGGACAGAAACTTGTCCCCGGGCGTAAGCTTCTTTAGGTCGCGGGAACTTTGCCACCGCGCCGCCCGTACTTGTCTCTACGCGACCGATGGAACCTTGGTGCGTTGAGAGCCGATTTCAAGACCGCGCCAGAGAAAGGGGACGGGCACGTTTTGCTCCGAAGACTCCGCAAAATGAGTCAATCTCCTCGATCACCCCGCCACGGAGTCGCCATGCCGGTCGTGCGGGCCGGCGCCAGAGGTATAATGGAGAGACCCTGTCGCAGGCGGCCCCGATCGCCTGCTTTCGCAATCCTTGCCAGATGTCGACATGAATCTTTCCGAAAAGACTTGCGGACTTGCCACACGCGGTATGGGCCTCGCCGGCTTTCTGACCGGATTGACGGTGCTCGCCTGCGCCGGCTGCCAAACCGGCGCCGACGACGTAGCGATTTCCGTCGAGGAAACCTCGATGAACGATTCCGTGCCGGTACCCGAACGAGAAGATTGGAATGTCTGTTACATGGGCGGTTCCAAGGTCGGCTACGAGCGAACCACCGTTCGGCCGATGGTGCGTGAGGGCCGGCAAGTGGTCGCGATCGAGGGACTGGTGCACCTGGCGGTGAAGCGATTCAACGACGCGACCGAGATGGAAATTCGGTTTACCAGCACGGAAACACCCGACGGCAGACTGCTGGATTTCGAGAGCCGCGTGTCCGCGGGCGTCGCCCCGCTGGTTACTCAGGGCACGGTGGAAGGCAACCAACTCCGGATGCGGACGACCAGCCAAGGCAAGTCAACGGCGAGCGCGATTCCGTGGTCGGACGAATATGGCGGGTTTCTGGCCGTCGAACAGTCGCTCCAGCGGAAACCGATGAACCCGGGCGACCGCCGCACCTTTCGGGCCCTGGTTCCGGGGTCGAACCAGGTGGCCGAGATCGACCTGGAGGCACGGAATCATGAGGCAGTCAAGCTGCTCGGCGGCACCTACGATCTGTTGCGGATCGAAAGCATTGTCGCCCTGCCCGGCGGCCACGCAATGCACGAGACACTCTGGGCCGACCGCACCGGCGAGGTGCTTCGCCGAAAGGCGGACACGATGAATCTCGAGTCGTACCGCGCTACAAGGGCCGTCGCCCTGGAAACCCGAGATGAGAACGCATTTGATCTGGGCGAGGGGCTTTCCGTCAAACTCGATCGGCCCCTGAACCAACCCCACCAGACGAAACGTGTCCGCTATCGCATTCGACTCGAGGGGGGCGATCCCGCGGCCGCGTTTGTGGCCGGAGGGTCGCAACGCGTTGAATCGCTCGATCCGCACACGGCCGACGTCACCGTTTTCGCCCTGCGTCCATCTTCCGAAACGAATGCCACCGGGCCCGCCGACCCTGCCAAAAGTGAGTATCTTCGAGCCAACAACTTCGTCCAAAGCGACGATCCGGCTATTGTGACCATGGCCGAAGAGACGGCCGGGCAAATCGAGGACCCGTGGCAAGCAGCTCTCGAACTTGAGCAAAGAGTCCACCAGGTGATCACGAAACGCGACTATACGCAGGCCTTCGCCACGGCTGCGGAGGTGGTCCAGTCCGGGGCGGGCGATTGTACCGAACACGCGGTCCTGCTTGCCGCGTTGACACGCGCCCGCGGAATTCCCTCGCGAGTGGCAATCGGGCTGGTCTACATGCCCGACCATCAGGCGTTCGGGTATCACATGTGGAACGAGGTGTTCATTCAGGAACGGTGGATCCCGGTCGATGCAACGCTGGCCCGGGGCGGCATTGGCGCCGCGCATCTCAAACTCGCCCACCACAGCCTCGACGGCGCCGCGGCGTACACCAGCTTTCTGCCTGTCGCGCAGGTTGCCGGGCGGCTCAAGATCGACGTGCTCGAGGCGGAATAGAGGCAGAGGCCGAGTACGATTGCCGGTTATTTTTTCGGCCCGACCACCTCGGCAACGACGGGCTCAATGCCCTCGGCCCAGATCCGATAGCCCTGGGTGCTGAGATGGAGCAAATCGGGCATAATCTCGCGGGTCAGCGTGCCGTCGGACTGCAGGAAGCTCTTGCCGATATCTAGATACCGGACCATCTGACCGTCGGCCAGCTTTGCGACGATCTCGTTCGACTTCTCGTTCGCCTGCCGCTGTGGATCCTGCGAAGTGGGGCCGCGGGGAAACGTGGCCAAAAGCAGAATCTTGGTTTGCGGCAACTTGGATCGCAGGGTCTCAACGATCAGCTTGACTCCTTCGGCGATCTCCTCCGGCTTGTTGTCGCCGGAGTTGTTCGTTCCGATCATGACTACCGCCAGCTTGGGTGAGATTCCCTCGATATTGCCGTTGCCCAATCGCCACAGGACGTGCTGGGTCCGGTCGCCGCCAATGCCAAGGTTGACGGCATTCCGCCCGCTGTAGTATTCCTGCCAGACTTCCTTTCCGTTACCCTCCCAGCCCTGGGTAATCGAGTCGCCGATGAAGACCAGGTCGACATTGCCCTGTTTCACGCGGTCGTTCATGCCTTTGTGCCTGGCAGTCCACCAGTCGCCTTCCCGCGGGGCGGGCTGAGTCGCCGTGTTGGCTGGGAGCGGGGTGGGAGATAACAGGGTGGCCAACAACGCCGCCACCCAACAACCGGTCCGGACGCTGCACTTCATGGATGATTCTCCAGCACTGCTGAGGGCGATTCTGCGCAGGCAACCCGGAAGAAACCGCGGATGCCTAACAGAATCAGAATACTCGGCATTCCCCTGCAACGCAAATCAAAGCGTTTTCCGGATGAACTTCACCTGCGGCCGTCCTCCGGTGCCGGTCAGGTGTTCAGCCAGATACCGCTGCCGCTCGCTGCGGTCGTACGGGGGCCGGAAATTATCGCCTTTCTGCAGGATCGGGCGGTACTCGGGGATACCGCCAAAGTCGGGGCTTCCCGCTGCCTGACAGGGAAACCAGTGGCCGTTGCCTTCCTCGTCCTCCAGGTAGAACTCGGGATAGCAGTGGCCAGGCACCCAGACCGTGCGGGCCGGAATGTCTGAGGCCCGGCAAATCGCGATGAACAGGGACGTCAGTTCCTCGCAGTCGCCGGTGCCGTCGTCCAAGGCGGCCAACGCGCCCTTGAGGGAACCATCCTTGTACTCCACCTTGTCTCGGACCCAGGTGTAGATCGCCTCGACCTTTTCCCACGCCCTTGCGTCGCCGCTCTCTCGATCGAGCTCTTTGGCCACCGAGCGGATTTTCGGATTGCGGCTCTCGATGTAGGGGCTGGGGCCCAGATAATTGCGAACCCGGCGGTCCATTTTTCGTGGGTTCGGGAGCACATAGATATCGGTGTTCTCCGGGGGCAGCAGCGCATGGCGCTTCACTTCAAACGTGACCAGCGCGTGCGACTCCACGCCCGGCGGCAGCATCGGCATCCGCACGATCATCAACTTCACACTCTCGTCGATCGTCTCGTAGCTGACTCTGGCCGTAGGCGAAAAGTCTTCTTCGATGATTGTCACTTGCTGTTCCGGCCAATCGATCGGCAGCGGCACGTAGGCGACGATCCCTGTACACGGCCCGCTGGCGGCCGTCACACTCACCCCGGCCTGCCACTTCTGCGTCTGTGCCTCGCCAAGCCGGGAACCGTTGGGATCCGCCTTTTGAAACTGTCCCAAACAGGCGACTGGCAAGACAATCGAGAACAATGAAGCTGCAACGACAAGTTGATAACGCACGGCCAATACCTTTTCGTTGGCCCGGCCTCCGCCGAGAGTGGCTGCCGGTCAGTAAACAGGGGAAGTTCTCTATTCTCTCTATCTTACTCCAGACAAACGCCAGTTCAAAAAAGACGGAGGCGGGGCGAGTGGTACCGGACCTCGGCGCAAAACCTCCGGCCCCGGTTTTCCTCACCGACGATTCTGCATATCCTGGCTTTATGGATTGCATCGAACATACCATCCAACCCACCCATGAGAATTTCATGACGACCAGACAGTGGCCCACTCGCGAGCAAGTGCTTGAAATGGGAGCGTCGTTTATGCCCTCCTGCGTGCTGGGGGCAGCGGCAGAGTTGGACTTGTTCACTCTGCTCGACGACGAGTCGCTCACGGTCGAGCAGATTGCCGGCCGGCTGAAATCCGATCCGCGGGCGACGAGAATGCTCCTGGATGCTGTGACTTCGCTTGACCTGCTCGACAAACAGGGCGACCTCTACTCCGTTCCGCCGGAGTTGCGCCCGCTGCTCAACTTGCACAATCCCGAGACTGTTCTGCCGATGGTGCTCCATCGCATGAACATTCTCCGCGGCTGGGCACAACTGGCCTGGGTCGCCAAGGCCGGCATCCCCGGCCCGCGCCAGGCGAGCATCCGCGGCCCGGCGGCGGATCGGGAGGCATTCGTGGCGGCGATGCACACGGTCTCACGCCCCAATGCCGATCCGCTGGTCGGGAAGCTTCAGCCGCTTGAGTTCCGGCGGCTGCTGGACGTGGGCGGCGCTTCCGGCACCTGGACGATGGCATTCTTGAAAGCGGCGCCGGACTCCACAGCGACCATTTTCGACCTGCCCGACGCCATCAAGCAGGCACGCGATCGTTTTGCCCACAGCGAATTAGCCGGTCGAGTGACGTTCGTCCCCGGCGACTTCTACGCCGACCGGCTCCCCGCCGGATGCGATCTCGCCTGGGTCAGCGCCATCATTCACCAGCACTCGCGCCGCCACAACCGAGAGCTGTTTGCCAAGGTGTTCGAGGCATTGGAGCCCGGCGGGCGAATCGCCATCCGCGACGTGGTGATGGATTCGGACCGCGTCCATCCGGTCGAGGGCGCCCTGTTCGCCATCAACATGCTCGTCAACACCGACGAGGGCGGCACCTTCACCTTCGACGAGATCGCGGAGGACCTGCAGGCGGCGGGGTTCGTCGATCCCGACTTGAAGGTCCGCTCGGAAGACATGAACTCGGTGGTGACGGCGCGGAAACCGTAGCCGTTTCAGAACGACAGCAGGACCTGGTAGACGAACATGTTCGCCATGCCGTCGATCCCCTCCCAGACGCGGCGACACAGCGGCTCGTCGCCCTGGATCGGAGGCATCGATTGCTTCTGCTGCTGCCACGGAACGCAGACGCCGGGCGCGCGGCGGACCTGGTCGGCGCCGGGATGCAGACGGCCGTTTCCGGATGCAGCCGGGGCGGCCGCGCGGGGCGGGATTTCCGCCGAGGAACCTTGCGAATAAACGCCGAACTCCCGAACGGCCTCGGTCATGGCTCGCATGTTTTCCACGCTCGTATCGTTCTGCATGATCGCGCCGGCGTCGGCGATGTAGCCGCCATTCTGCGCAACCTCCTCGATCACCTTTTTGCAGTGGCTGCGGACCTCGTCGGGCGAGCCGAAGGCGAGAAGCACGTTGGGAATGCCGCCGCTTAAGCAGAATCTCTCTCCCAAAACGCGGTGGGCCTTGAAAATGTCGCCCTGGTCGACGTGGTAGACGATGCTCGCCTCGGGCAATTCGGCGAACGATTCGAGGTGGTAGTCCCAATTGCCCTCCGCGTAGAAGAGCGTCTGCAACCCGTCGGACCAAAGCTCCTCAATGATCGGTTTGACGGTCGCCCAGTAGATGTTTTGGAAGATCTCCGGGGAAACGAAGGGGACTCCGCCGCGGTGCATCCAGTAACCGATCGGCACAAGCTTCGCCGGATCGGAGGTGGCCTTGGCCACGTGGTAGAGATGCGGCATGAGGGCCTCGCAGGCGGCAACTACCTTGTCGCGGCGTTCGTAAAGGTCGTCGACCAACCCAAGGTATCCGCGGAGCTTGTCGGCCAGGATATCCATCGGCGCCTTGAAGATGCCGGCAATGGCCGACACCGTCCCCGACTCGGTCCGCAACTGGGCGATCTGCGGGCCGAACGCGCCGAAGTACTGCATCATCGCCATGGCACCCTTGATCAAGGCCAGGTTTCCCTCCGTGGTCGCCGGACTGCCGGGCCCCTGGATCGGCGCCGAGACCCGCGGCAGCCAGACGTTGAGCAAGAACCCGGTCGGATCCTCGATCAGGGCATCGTACTCGTCGGGCTGCATGAAGGCATCGTGCTGAGGCGGCTCGCGATACTGGAATCCCGTGTCCGCTGGGATATCGATCCCCGGGATGCCGTAGTACTTCAGCCCGAGGGCCTGGGTGAGGCCGGTCCACACGTAGACCATGTTTGCCACGACGGCGTCCCAGTCGAAGTCGGCGGCGCATTTCCGTGCGGCCGCGAACGCCAACTCGTAATCATGCGCCACTTCCTGGCACGTATAGCCGGCATACTTGGCGGTGAACTCTGCCACAAACGGCCGGATCGGCACCATATCCGGCTTCCCGTTGCGCATCGCCGTCACGTATCGGCGAAGCCGCGCCTGGTAGAGGGATTCCATATCGCCCGACTGACCAACGCGGGATTCTACTGTCGCCATAGACGTCTCCACTTCAAGTGGGTGTGACTGGAAAGAGCTGCCGTCTGCCACTCGGGCTCGAGTTACAGCCGCCGGATTGCCAGGTAAAGTGAGCCCGCACCAAGGCTTGCGTGGTGGCATCGTTCCGGCAACGTAGCATGATTCGCCGGACACTTCAAGCGGCCCGAGCCGACCGGCAAGAAGGACGGGCCGGCGGAGCGGCTATTGACCTGCGAGTCGCTGCGGGTCAGAATCGCCAAAAGGTGGCACCCCGGTGAGCCCGCCAGGAGGTGCTTACTGATAGTCCATTCGGCCCCTTGGTTCCGATACCGGGAGACGCAGCATGGGAAAATTGACCCGAACGGTCCGACTCGCGTCGGTTGCGTATGGGGTGGTTTTGGCAGGTGTTGCAGCGGCCGCAGACCGGAAGGCGTCGCCACCCGGCAGGGAAGCCGTTGCTCCGCCTTTCCCGTTCTACGCGTTTTGCGTCGAAGTGGGGGTGCCGGGCATGAAGCCGAGGCCACTTGCCGATCAGGCCAGCCTGCTTCAAGACCTTGGCTTTGACGGAATCGGATACCGCCTCTGCTACGGAGAAGAACTCGACGAAACCCTACGAATCCTCGACCGGGCGCGATTGAAATCCTATCTGCTTCACACGGCCATCAATCTCAAAGATGCCGAGCATCCCTACGACCCGCAAGTTCCGGCAGCGATCGATAAGCTTAAGGGGCGCCCGGCGACAATCAGCGTGCTTCTGACCGGCCTACCCGCCGGTGATCCGAGGGGCATGGAACGGGCAGTGAAGATTCTACGGGAACTGGGCGACCTGGCCGCGAAGTCGGACCTCCGGATTTCGATCTACAATCATGTAAATAACTGGACGGAAAGCCTCCCGTTCACGTTCGAGGTCGTCCGGAACGTGGATCATCCACGAGTCGGCGCGAATTTCAATCTGTGCCACTGGCTCAAAGTCGACGGAGAGAAGGACTACCGGCCGTTGCTCCGCAAGAATGGTGCGAAGATCTTCGCCGTGACGCTCTGCGGCGCCCAGATCGGTTCCGAAACCTGGACCAACGGTCTGATCCAGCCGCTCGACCGTGGCAATTTCGACAATCGCGAACTCCTGTCCGTGCTCCGCGACGCGGGCTATCGGGGCGCTGTTGGATTGATGTGTTATGGCATTCCGGACAATACCCGCGAGCATCTGACGCGGTCGATGCAAACCTGGAAATCGTTGATTCAGTAGCCCCAGAGTTGGACAATCCTTTGGAGATGAACATGTCCTACACGTACTGTCGCGGTGTTTTCCTTCCCCTGGTCGCATCTGCCATTCTCGCCGGTCTGACGCCCGCAGTGCGGGCAGCCGATAAGAAAAGCGAGGATGCCGCGCTTCCCAACCCGTTTTTCGCATACTGCGTGGGCTTCGGTGTCGGTAAAGAAGCCGCCTCGCTCCCGGCGCAATTGCAGCTTCCCGAGATGCTCGCCGACCTGGGATACGCAGGCATGGCCTACGTCGGCGTCGAAGGAGCCGCCGAGATGCTTGAAGCGCTTGAGAAGGAAGGGCAGAAGCTGTTCGCCGTTTATACTCCCGTCAATGTCGCGCCAGAGGAGCCCGCCTACGATCCCCGCTTGAAGGACTTGATCCCCAAGCTTAAGGGCCACGGCACCGTGGTCTGGCTGGTCGTCAACAGCAAGACCTACAAGCCTTCGTCCACCGAGGGCGATCCTCGCGCCGTCGAGATCCTCCGGGAAATCGCCGATCTCGCCCAGCAGCACGGTGTTCAGGTCTCCCTTTATCCGCATCGCGGGGCGTATGCCGAGCGGATCGAAGACGTTGTCCGGCTGGTCAGGAAATCCGAGCGGAAGAACATCGGTGTCACGTTCACTCTTTGCCACTTCATGGCCGTCGAAGGAATTGAAAACCTGGACAGCGCCCTGAAGCTGGCCAGGCCGTACCTCACGATGGCCACGGTCAACGGCACCAACGGCTACGATCCCAAGAACCGCGAAGGGTGGATTCTGACGCTCGACCAGGGCACGTTCGATGTCAGCCGCGTGCTGGTCAGCCTCCGCGAGATCGGCTACGAAGGGCCGATCGGAATGATCGTCTACGGCATCCGGGGCGACCGCCGGGATATCCTGGCCCGCTCGATCAAGGGCTGGAAAGAAGCCTCGGCCAAGGCGGCAGCCGCCGAGAAGTAGTACCGAACCAAGGAGCCCATCGTGCGACAACCTTCCGTGGCATTCGTCGTGTCGGCCGGTATCGGAATTCTGCTGGCGTTATCCACCATTGCGTCCGGTTCCACGCCGGCTTCGCCGCAGCCAGCGGAAGAGGAGATGCTCAAGGCGCTCGACGCGCCGCTGTTGTTCACCAAGCGCCACTCTTACACCGGCATCCATATCTACGACACCTACTACAAGTGGCCGCCCGGCGGAGGTGGCATCTACGTGCTCGAAAACCCCTCGGCCCCGCGATCCGAGTGGAAGGTCCGGCCGGTGATCGACGAAACCACGCCCGGTACGCTCGGCCACGGCGTCTATACCGACCCGGAACTCTCGTGGGATGCCAAGAAGATCCTCTTCTGCTTCAAAGGCGAACCGGAAGGCAGCACGAGCATCTTCGAGATCGGCGTCGACGGCAGCGGGCTGCGCCGCGTGAGCGATCCCAGCGCCGACTGCGATCGCTACAAGGGCTCCAAGGGCGGCCAGCACGACATCTGCCCGGCATACCTGCCCGACGGCCGGATCGTCCTGCTCTCGACCAGGCCGAGCGGACTGGTTCCCTGCAACAACACCGGAGTTGCGATTCTCCACGTCATGAACCCCGACGGCTCGGACCTCCATTCGATCTCCGTCAATAATGTCAATGAATTCGACCCCAGCATTCTGCCCGACGGCCGCATTCTTTTCGGCCGCTGGGAGTACATCGACAAGAACGCGCTAACGATCCAATCGCTCTGGACGGTCAACCCCGACGGCACCCAGGAAACCGCCCTCTTTGCGAACAATATGGTCTTTCCCGAGGCCCTGCTCGACGCCCGGCCCGTTCCCGGAACCCACCTGGTCGTGGCCACGCTGGCAAAGCACAACTCGACTCCCCGCGGTTCGATCGGCCTGATCGATCCCCGCCTCGGCAAGAATAGCCCCGCGGCGATCACGAACCTGGAACACCCCGAAGACCCGACCTTCGACCGCGGCGACTCCTGCGAACCCTGGTCGGTCACCGAGGACCTTTTCCTCTTCAGCGGACGCCCGGAAGGGCAAAAGCGGAACGAGATCCAATTGGTCGACCGCACGGGCCGACGGGTCACGGTCCTCTCCGACCCGGAGATCTGCCTGCACTCGCCGATGCTCGTGAAGCCCCGCCCCGTGCCGCCGGTGATCGCCGACAGCACCGACCGCAAGGCGACCACCGGCCGTTTCTTCGTACAGGATATCTACCAGGGGCTCACCGGAGTGAAGCGAGGCGAGGTGAAGTCGCTGCGGGTCATCGAAGAGACTTCGCGGGTAAGCTCCACGTTGATGGGCGGCAGCCCGTACAACCAGACGTTCCTGGTCAGCGCCGCCCTGGCCTTCAGCGCCAAGAACTTCCTGGGCGTCGTGCCGGTAGATGAAGACGGTTCGGCCTATTTCGAGGTCCCGTCTGGCCGCGCAGTCTATCTCCAGGCGCTCGACGCCGAAGGCCGCCTCGTCCAGAGCATGCGGACCTTCGTCCAGGCGGCCCCCGGCACGACGCGGTCCTGCATTGGCTGTCACGAGCACAAATACACCGCCGCGGCGAACGACGGTATGCCCGAGATTCTCAACCGCCGGCCCGATCCGCTTCAGCCGGAGTCGTGGGGCACCGGTCACGTCGACTACCCCGGCATGGTCCAACCGGTGCTCGACAAGCACTGCGTCCGCTGCCATGGCGGCGAAGAGGACGTCGCCGGCGGCATGGATCTCTCCGGCGGCTGGACCGAGCATTTCAACATCAGCTATGAGAACCTCGTCAATCGCCGCGAGACTCAACTCGTCGCCTACTGGATCGCGGGGATCGACTGCATGAACGGGACCGCGCTCTGGTCGTCGCAGATCTTCCCGCCGCGACAAATCGGCTCCGGCGCGGCGCCCTTGGCGGATCTCCTGGTAAGCGGGCACGATGGCTACATCCCCGACCTGAGCCGCCGCGAGCGCGACCTGCTCATGGCCTGGATCGACACCAACGGCCTCTACCATGGCACCTGGGACGCCACCGAAGCCGGCTGCGCCATCCGCGACTGGAAGAGCATAACCGCCGCCCTGGTTGCGGAGATGGAGGTCGCCGGCTGCTTGAAGTGCCACGGCAATGGCGGCCGCATCACCTATTTCGAGAACGACTGGATCAATCTCAAGGACCCGCAATTCAGCCGCATCCTGCGGGCCCCCTTGCCCAAGGGCGCGCCGGGGTATGGCCTCGGGCTGTGCCGCGATCGCAAGGTGGAACCCGAGCGGCAGCGAATCCACCTGCTCTGGAAGGGCTACGCCCACGCCGTCCAGCCGCCGGAGGCATTCCCCAAGCAGCCGCCGTTGCCGCCGGATCGCAGCGGCGAGCCGGTGGTGAACTTTTCGTCGCCGTCGGATGACCACTACCAGGCGATGCTCGGGATTCTCTGCGATGCCCGCGAGAAGGTGCTTGCCAATCCGCGGATCGACATGCCAGGGGCGGAGGTCGCGCCGGGCATGTGTCGCATGTTCTCGCCGCCGCCGCTGTTGGCCGAGGCCCCGACGCCCATCGCGCTGGCCGACCGCGACGCGGTCGTGCACCTGTCCTGGGAGCGGTCCGCCCGAACGATCGGCCTCGAAACCGAGGTGCACCGCAGCAGCCGAGAACACTTCACCCCCGACGCCACCACGCTTCTTACCTGCACACCTTTGGGCCGCTATCTCGATCGTGATGTGCCGCCGGGAACCCAGCACTACGCCCTGCTCCTCGTTTCGGGCGACCAGCGGAGCAAGCCCGCCCATACAGCCGTTTCCGTGCCGCAGCCGGCCGCGCCTCCACCTCCGAATAGTCTGCGGACCTTGCCAGCCTCCGGTGCAATCCGTCTTCAGTGGCGCCCGCCGCTGAGCCCGGTTTGGGGCTACCATGTCTACCGCGCTCAGGTCGGGGCGGACGAACCGAAAAGGATCACCTCGGATCCGGTCCGCGCGTCCGAGTACTCCGACATGGGCGTGGAATTGCAGGTCCCCTACACCTACACGGTCCGTTCGGTGAGCCAGAAAGGGATCGAAAGCGAATCTTGCCCGCCCGTGGAGGCGAGCGCGACACTCATCCGCGAGCCCGTGTTCGAAGCGTCCTTCGATCAGAAAAAGGCAAGCGCCCTGCTCCTCGGCGGCCAGTCGCTCGACGGCAAGCTCCATAATCCGGCCAAAGTGAATGGAGGTACCCTTGAGTTGCCCAAAGGCGGCCACGCCAGCTTCTCTCACCACAGCCATTTCGACCTCGCCCAACCGTTGTCGGTCCAATGCTGGGTGCGGTTCGACGAGCCGGGGACAATGCCGGTGGTCGTGAGTTGCGGAGTGTGGCGGCAGGCGGGCTGGTTCTTACAGAAGATCGGCGGCCGATGGCGCTGGCACGTCGGCGGAGTGGACTGCGACGGCGGAACGCCCGAGATCGGCCGCTGGGTCCACGTCGCCGCAACGTTCGACGGCCGGACGGCGCGGGTCTTCCAGGACGGCGTCGAGGTAGCGGAAAAGAGCGGCCCCGTGGTCACCGTGCCCTGGCCCGGCGACCTTTGCATTGGTCAGTACAGCCCGCAGCCCCGACCGGAATACCAGGTCAGCGGCAGCATCCGCGACGTCAAGCTCTACCACCGCGCCCTCGATCCCGAGGAGATCAAGGCCGCCGGCGAAAAAAAGCCGCGGTAGATCCGTCGCTTTGGAGTGCGCACGACCTGTCGTCGCTTTCTTTCTTTTTCCCTTCGTCCTCTCATCGGCAAGCGACGGGAGAACGGCGAAAGAACGAGAAAGAAAGCGGTGCCAGGTCACGCGCACTCCAAAGACGTTTCGCAGCAGCACATTGCTTTGCTTCATCGGCAAGAAGCCGTGCGCGGGCGTGGGCTTTGGGGCCACGCGGCGCGCACGTCTTCGGCTTGCGGTCAAAACAACAGCGGCAAGCGGTCACAGGCTCTTCCGGCCGAAGCGGCCCGTGACTGCTTATTGTGGGGAATGCTCGCCGGCTGCCAAGGAAGCCGCGTAAAACTCGTCGACCTTTGCAAGGTTCGCCTTCGGGTCCGCCGCGATCTTCTTGGCGCACGGTGGACAGCAGATATAGACGAGTTGTCCTTCGACTACGGTCCACTTCGGGGTCTTGGGCAGCGGCTTGTCCATCAAGGGGCACTTCGCTTGGGCTTTGGCGATGTTGGCATGGATCGTCGCCCAATGAGCCGGATCGATCTTCTTGCCCGCGCAGCCCCGGCAGCAAAGGAACACCTCTTCCTTCTGGTCGCCGACAGCCACCTTGACCGGGGCACCCATCGAGCCCAGTTTCTGGCCGGAAACGGGGCAGATCTCCTGCACGGCGACTCGCAACTGATCGTGCGTCATTGCGTGCCCGCCGGAGTGTCCGCCGGAGTGACCGGCGCGTTGGGCGCTGGCAATCTGGCTCATTCCAACCAGCAGTGCGATCGCCACGAGCATGCTTCTCTTCTTCATCTTCTTCTCCTCATCAAAACAGGTTCAAACGAAACAAACACGAAACGCATTGACGGCCAGACGAACAGGGATGAGGGATGAGCGATGAGGGATAAGGGATAAGAGGAGGATTATCGATCCACCGATCCACGAATCCAGTTTTCGCTTCATCCCTCATCCCTCATCCCTCATCCCTCATCCCTCATCGCTTACCTCTCACGCTGCTGACACCAACGTTTCCCCAACGTCTTCGGGCCGCTCCGCCTCCTCGGTTCCCTCCCAAAAATCGTCGTGCAACCCGGCCCGCATCTTGAACTCCATGTAAGCACAGTACAGCGTCGGCACGATGAACGTCGCGAACGGTTCAACGAGCATGCCGCCGAAGACCGGCAGGGCCATCGCGCGGGCGACGTCCGCGCCGCGTCCGGTGGAAAACAGGACCGGCATCAGCGCCACCAGCGTGGTCACGGTGGTCATCACGCAGGGACGGATGCGCTTCAGGCCGGCAAAATAGATCGCCTCACGGATGTCTCTCACGCTCTCGAGCTTGCGGCGCGTGAGCACCTCCTGGATGTAGGTGGCCATCACGATGCCGTCGTCGGCCGCGATGCCGAACAAAGCGATAAAGCCGACCCAGATGGCGGTGTTCATCTCCACGCCCATCACGGCCAGTGCGATCATGCCGCCCGCCGCAGACACAGGTATGCCGGAGAAGACGACCAGCGCCAGCGAGAAGTTGCGGAAGTGGAGGTAATGCAGCAACAGGTTGATCAGCACCACGCTCGGCACGATCCACATCAGACGGCGATTGGCCTCGATCTGGTTCTGAAACGATCCAACCGCCTGAAGTTCGAAATTGCCGTCGGGGAATTCCAGCTTCCCGGCTTCCCGGGCTGACCGGAGCGACTCCATCACCGCGTCGACGGTCTCGAGGTCGCCCGCGCCGCCGGAGGGTGAAAAGGCGACGTGGGCCACGAGCCTTGCATCTTCGCTGTTGACAGTCCCCGGGCCCCAGAGCGTGTCGACCCGGGCCAGCCGCTCCAAAGGGACAATGTCGCCGGTGCGGGTCACCACGGGCACTTGCCGCAGCTCGTCGAGCCGCTCGCGGATGCCCCGCTGGAAACGGATCTGGATGGGGTACCGCTCGCGGCCTTCCACGGTCGTCGTGACGTCCAGCCCGCCCAGACCGGCCGAAACAACCTGGTTCACCATCATCGTGGTCATGCCGTAGCGGGCCGCCTCCTCCCGGTCCACCTCGAACTCGAAATAGGGTTTGCCCATGACGATGTCCGGGTTGACCGTGCCGGCGTTGACGTAGTGGTTCTCCTTAAGGTGCTCAGCCACGGCCAAGGAGGCCTTGGCCAAGCCATCCAGGGTGTCGCCGTAGATCCGCACGGCCATCGGGGCCTTGATGCCGGCTTGCAGCATCACGACGCGGCCCTCGATCGGCTGCAAGGGAGAGGCCGGCGTGATGCCCAGCAGCGTGGCCACGGAGTTGATTTCGTCCCAGATCTTCCGCTCGGTCGTGCCGGGACGCCACTGATCGCGGGGCTTGAGCATGACGTAGGTTTCCACCATGGCCGCCGGCGCGGGATCGAGGGCCGACTCGATGCGGCCGATCTTGCCCAGCACGTTTTCGACCTCGGGAATCTCTCCGATCAAGACATCTTGCGTCTGCAGCACCTGCATCGCCTGGGAAAAGCTGGCGGCCGGATAGAGGCTGGGCATGTAAAACCAACTCCCTTCGTCCAACGCAATCCAGTCGTTCGACTTCAAGCCGGTAAACGTATGCTTGGCCCCGACGTAGCCGGGCACCTCGTTCAAGTCCGCACCCAGCATGCTGAACAGGCTCTCGACCGGCCGGAGCACCGTCGGCAGCCCGATCCACGCCCCAAGCCCCAGCACCAGGATTACCGCCGGAATCGACAGCATCAGCGCCTTGTGCTTCAGCGCGAGGCGCAGGCGGCCCGCGTAGAGGAACAAGACGAATCGGCTGACCGGATTCTCCTCGATCGGCCGGATTCGTTCGCGGGTCATCCACCAACCGCCGAGGAAACCGAATACCGCCATGGCGGCAGTCGCCCACGCCGGGCTCAGCAACGTCCACTCTTCGATGTGGTCCGCCCAGACGAAGTGGCACAGACCGGCGCCGAGACCCGCCATTCCTAACGCCGCCAGGAGGCCCGCCCAACGCGGTGTCCGTGTACTTTTCAAAAACACCCGGCAGAGCATCGGCACCACGGTCACCGCTACGATCAGGCTGGCGACCATGGCAAACGTCTTGGTCCAGGCCAGCGGGGCAAACAGTTTGTGGTCACGGCCCGTCAGAAAGAAGATGGGCAGAAAACTCACCACCGTCGTGCTTATCGCCGTCATCACCGCGGGCACCACCTGCCCGGCCGAAGAGCGGATCAACTCCAACCGCCGCTCGTGCCCGCCGGGCGAGCCCTTGCCCTCCCACTCGGACAAAGCGTCGTAGATGTTCTCCAGAACGATGATGCCCATGTCGACCATCGTGCCGATGGCGATGGCGATGCCGGCCAGCGACATGATGTTGGCGTCCACCCCAAACAGCTTCATGCTGATGAAGACCATCAACACGGCCATGGGCAACGTGATGGCGATGACGAGGCTGGCCCGCACGTGGAGCAAGAACAGAACGACCACCACGATCGTGATGATCGTTTCCTGGCCGAGGGCCTCGGTGAGCGTGGCCACGGTCTCGTCGATCAACACGGTCCGGTCGTAGATACCGTGGATCTTGATGCCGTCCAGCTCCGACTCCAGGGCCGCAATCTTCGCCTTCACCCGCTCGATCACTTCGCGTGGGTTCTCGCGGTACCGCATTACGACCACGCCGCCAACCGCTTCGCTGCCATTGAAATCGAGCGCCCCGCGGCGAAAGGCCGGACCGGTTTGCACCTGGGCGACGTCGCGGATCCGGACCGGGACCCCCTCGCGCACGAGCACGACGGTGTCCTCGATCTGCTTGAGCGTCTCCGGCTCGGTCTTGCCCGAACCGATGAACCCCTTGCCGCGGACGAGATACTCCATGCCGCCGGCTTCCACTGTCTTCGCCCCCACGTCGATGTTCGACGCCTTCACCGCGTCGACGACGGTGTTCAGCGGCACGTCGTGATAGCGGAGCTTGTCGGGATCGATTTCGATCTGGTACTGGCGCTCGTAGCCGCCGATCGAAGCCACCTCGGCCACGCCGTCGACCGATTGCAGGGCATACTTGATAAAGAAGTCCTGCTTGGAGCGGAGCTCCGCCAGGTCCATTCCTTCCGGCGGGTCCAGGACGTAGTAATAAACCTGTCCCAAGGCGGTGGCATCGGGTGCGAGCGTCGGCATGACTCCCTCCGGCAGGGAGCCGGAGACCGTGGTGAGCTGCTCCGCGACTCGCGACCGCGCCCAATAGAAATCGACGCTGTCGTCGAACGTGACCTGCACGAAGCTGAAGCCGAACATGCTCTTGCCGCGGACGCTCTTCGAGCCGGGCACCGCCTGCAGGGCCACCGACAACGGATAGGTGATCTGGTCCTCCATGTCCTTGGGCGACCGGCCGGGCCACTCGGTGAGCACAATCACCTGGTTCTCGCCCACGTTGGGGATGGCGTCCAAGGGGACCTTCTTCGTCGAGTACCAGCCGTAGAGGATCACTCCCACAACCGCGATCGCGACGACCAGGCGTTCCCGGATGCAGAAGTCGAGAATCTTCGTGCTCATTGCGCCACCTCCGTCGGCAATTTGGCGAGGTACTTCGCCGCTTCGGCGAGCAGGTCTTCGCGGCATCCCTCACAGCAGATAAAGACGGGCCGGCTGTTGACATCCACCTTGATCGGCGTGCCCATGGAGCCCAGCGGCATGTCGGCCACCGGGCAGACGCGCTGCTTCTCCGCCAAGGCGCGATCCTCCGGCGAGAGCTTCGCCAATGCGGCGGCGATCTCGGGGTCGACCTCGCTGACGGTCGCCGGGGCGAAGTCGGTGATGATCCCGAGCGGGACGTCGGGGCCGATTGCGGCCGGTTGGTCCTCGTCGCCATCCTTCCGTTGGAGGTTCGCCAGATACTTGTCCGGTTCGGACCGCAACCGCTTTTCGCATCCCTTGCAGCAGAGAAAGATCGTGCGGCCGCCGAGATCGATCTTCGGCGGCGTGCCCATCGAACCCAGCGGCATCTTCGTTACCGGGCAGATCTTCTGGCTTTCCGCGGCAGCCCGGTCCTCCGGCGAGAGCTCCGCGAGTGCCGCAATGAGTTCGACCGACGGCTCCGCCTCGACTTCGACTCCCCGTTTCGCCTTGGCGGGGTCGATCAGCGAAGGATTGCCGGCCAACTGCATCTGCGAGTCGATCAGGAAGTTGCCCGAGCAGGCGACCTGCTCGCCTTCTTTGAGTCCCTGCAGAATCGCCATCTGGTCTCCGGTCGTGGGACCGAGCACGACGGGGCGGATCTCAAAGCGTCCCGGCTCGGCCTCCACGTAGACCACGCTGGTTTCGCCGACCATCAGCACGGCGTTGCGGGGCACGATCAGCCCCCGGCCCTCTGCGGCCGGTTCCCGGGTGAAGCCGTACTGCGCGGCGGGGACCAGCGCCACGCCGCACTCGCGGCAAGCGCCGGGCGCCGACTCGACCACGTGGGGGTGCCGCGGACTGATCCACTTGTCCGCCAACTCGGGGTCGTACACGGTCGCCGCCGGGCCGCCGGATTCGCCCAGCGGGATATTGACCGTCGCGCGGGCGTAGT
Organism: Thermoguttaceae bacterium; assembly: GCA_040768665.1. GTDB lineage: Bacteria > Planctomycetota > Planctomycetia > Pirellulales > Thermoguttaceae > JABWBD01. Next base: position 100,959 of record JAXGMN010000018.1, on the reverse strand, counting down.
CGCCGATCCGCAGCAGGCCCTCTTCGTTCGGCACGACCACGCGGACCCCGACCGTGCGAGTCTTGGGATTGACCGTCGGATCGATGAAAGCGACGCGGCCGGCGAACTTGCACCCGGGGAGCGACTGCACCTCCGCTTCGACCCGTTGCCCGTAACGGATTGCCGCCGCGTCCTCCGGGAACAGTTCCAGCATCAGCCAGACGGCCGACAGATCCGCCAGGCGGTAGATCGGTTCGCCGATCTTGACGTACTGGCCCTCCACGGCCAGCTTCTCGATGACCGTGCCACTGATCGGCGCGGAGACATACATCCGGCTATTGGCCTTGCCCGACCGTTCCAGTTCATCAAGCTGCGACTCGGCCACACCGAACTCGACCAGCCGCTGCCTGGCGCTGCCATACATATCTTCCTGCGAGGAGCCGGCCGTCCGCGGATCCTGCCGCAGGCGGCGGGCCGAAAGCAATTCCACCTGGCTGGCGTACAGCAGCGGCGAGTAGAGCAGCGCCAGGTGATCGCCCTTCTGGACCACCACGCCGGTGTAATCCGCAAACATGCGTTCCAGACGCCCGTCGACATAGGCGGCGATCGTCTTCAGCCGACCCTCGTCGTAGCGGAGCTGTCCGATCGCTCGCACCTTGCGGACCAGCGGCGCCGCCTTGGCCGCCACCGTACGGATGTTCGCCACCCGCCGCGCCGCGGGATCCACCTGGACGGAACGCGAGTCGGTGCTGCCGCTGCCGGATGTCGCGGGCACGAGCTCCATGGCGCAGACCGGACACCGGCCAGGCTCCGTCTGCGGCGGCGTGCACATCATCGGACAGATATAGCGGACGCCGGTGTCGGCCGCCGTTGCCGCATGGCTGCCCGTGCCACCACCGCTCCCCGCGGAGAGCCAGCCGAATCGTTGGGCCGCTCCCAAGGCGACGATCAAGAGCAGTCCGACCCCCACCAGCAAGACCGGCTGAACGAACAGACGGATCCACCAGCGAGTCGAAGATTGTTTGGCGGCCGCAGGGGCGGCCGCATGATCGGTCGGAACCATCCCTTGTTCCGTGTGGTCCTCGGCGGGCGACTCGGTCACGGCAGTTGGTTTTTCGGACATGATTGCATTCCTGAAAGGGCGCACGGACTACGAACGGATGGCAAGGGGATACGAAGATATGGCCATCGACCAGCCGAGCCGATAGCCCGCGCACGACTAGACAGGATCGGTCCTGTCTGCGCGCGGATTCCCTGAGGCGAAGAACACTAGCACTGGAAGGAGCATTGGACCGCGCAGCGGTCCACGGCTGAGAGTGCCGACGGGCTCCATGCCGGTGCGGCGGCGATGGCGGTTCCGCCAGTCGTCTGGGACGAGACGGTAGGTGAGAGGGTGGCCGGCTCGGGCGAAGGGATGCGGAGCTTGGCCGGACACGGGCTCTCCGCCGGCGCTTTATCCTTCTCTCCGCACTTGCAGGAGTGTGTTTCCGCCTTGTGAAGGCCCGAGCGGGAGCGAGACTCGTCGCAGCACGAATGCTCCGGTCGAGCCGCCTGATCCGAATGGCGCCGGCAACAGCAGCATGGCACGGACGGCTGCTCGACTTGCCCGCTGCTCGCCCGGCATCGTCCGCCGCATCCGCAGTCCGGCGGACCGGCGAGGACCGCCTGGAGCGACAGCGCAGCGGCTGCCATCCAGACCGCAACCTTACCGGCTAGCTTTGTCAGACCATGCATTACTGAAACCCTGCACATTCAGCGGCAAACGCCGCCTTTTCTACCACGAACCGTATCGGCGGATCGGCACGAAGAATCCACCAGAATTTCAAGCCGCATGGCAAGTATGATGCCATCCTCCTACCGATCGAGCAGCTTGTCAACCCGGATCCTTGAAGCCCCTGCTGCCGGGGCAGTAGACCCGCCGCGAAAAGCGCATCGCCCTAGTGATCTAGCAATCTTTGTTTGACGGGTGTAGCCGAACTCGTGAGAGTTCGTCGCACTCGCGGAGCGACCACGTGTTTTGGGGCGAAACACCGGATGGAACTCGTGATGCCGAAGTCGCGAGCCGACTCTCTGCCTGCCTGACGCTCGGCCAGATCACCGACGCCTACCTTGCCGCCATGGCCCATCACCGCGGCGGCCGACTGGCAACGCTGGATCGATCCTTGGCAGAGCGATACCCGGATGTCGCCTTGCTCGTCTCGTAGCGGCCGGGCGCCGCTACACCTCCGGCCATCCGGTCCCGCAGTGCTTGGCAGGCATGCTTGACTCCAAAAAGCTTGAGAACGCTCTTGCGATGCCCGGTTTCTCTGCAAATGGAATGCCCGCGAACAGGGTGCCCTCGGCCCGACAATTTGTCGCGACTCGTGGCACCTCAATCGGGGCGCCGAAGCCGCCGGCGGAAAACTCAACAACCAGGGCTCCCGGCGATATGGTTCTAACGGCACGTACGGCCGGTTGAAGCTGACGTTGGCGCGCGAATTGCTCAAGATTCAGGCCTGTCCCGCAGGGAAAACCCAATCGATCCTTGTATTTCAGTGGAGGACACGATCATGTCCCACGACCAATTCCAGTCCTGTATCGAGGCCTGCGTCCGTTGTGCGCAGGAGTGCGAGCATTGCGCTGCGGCCTGCCTTCAGGAAAACGACGTCAAGATGCTGGCCCGCTGCATCAAGCTGGATGCCGACTGCGCCGAGATCTGCTGGGGCGCCGCCGGCTACATGAGCCGCGGTTCGGACTTCGCCCAGGAAATCTGCCGCGTCTGCGCCGACATCTGCGAGGCTTGCGGCGAAGAGTGCAAGAAGCACGACATGGACCACTGCCAGCGCTGCGCGGAGGCCTGCCTCCAATGCGCGGAAGAGTGCCGCCGCATGGCCGGCGTCGCTGCCTAAAGCGGAGCAGACCACGTTCGTCGACGGGCCGCCAACAGGATGACTGGCGGGCCGTCGACTTTTTCTTGTTCGGGTGGTTCCGTAGCGGCGCCACCAGCCGGCGGCCTGGACTCTGCCCGGCCGCGCGAAGGCTGCGCGGTTCAGTCTCGTGGTCGAGCCGGGTATCCTGCGGCGGTCAGGGCTTCGGCGATCGTCGTGGAGGATGTCTGCGAATCCTCAAACGAGACCTCGGCCGATCCCACCTCCACATGCTTCGGCACTACTCCCTCCATGCGAGATAGCACAGAGGTCACGCCTTTGACACACGCTCCACAACTCATGCCTTCGATCTCAAAACGGGTGGTTTGTTGCATGCCACTTGCTCCTTGAATGGGCGGGACCGTCGCGAGGGCTCCAAAGTACAACGGACATTTCTGGCGGGACGGAACCGCGCCTTCCATTCTACGCAAATCGCCGAAGTGTATTTCCGCGATTCCGCACAGCGGCCGATCGCTCTTTGTTTGCTGCCAGAGTTGCGTCCTCACGGGAAAGGCCGATCCCGAGTTCCTGCCCGGCCGTTAAATTCGGCAGTTTGCGCAGGTTGCCCCTGCCGGGCACTTTCGATGCAAGCATCCGTACTGCAAGAACCGAACTGAACGATATAGCCCCTACCAGCGGCGCGAGTTCTATCGCTATGCGCGCACATGGAGGTTCGTCAATGCCGCTTCGACAGATCAACCGTTTCAGGTTTGCCTGGGTCTTCCCGCTGGCAATGGGTGCCGCACTTGGGGCTGCGCCGAAGCTCGTCGTCGCAGAGTCGCCCTCGTCGGGAGACGCCGTCGCCCCCCTCCTTGAGCGACCCCAGCCGGCACCGGATCCCGGCGACACTTCGGCGTCTGTCCCCAAGTTCCAGTCGGGGGCCTGGATGCCGCCGACGGTCCCCGAGCTGACCTCCGGCCCGGTGCCCGTGGAACCGGTCGTCGCCTTCGCGTTGGCAAACAATCCGGAGATCCAAGCGGCTTGCTTCAACGCCCGGGCCCTGGCTGCCCGGGTGCCGCAGGTCACCACGCTGCCCGACCCGCAATTGATGTCGCTGATCTTCCTCGAATCGATCCAGACGGCGGCCGGCCCCCAGGAGCTTTCGCTGAGTCTCTCGCAGCAGTTTCCCTGGTTCGGCAAACTGGCGTTGCGGGGCGACGTCGCCTCGCGCGAGGCGGCCGCGGCCTTCGCCCGAGTCATGCTCGAAGAATTGCGAGTCCTGGAGCAGGTCAAACGCCAATACTACTCCGTCTACTATTTCGATCGGGCGGGCGAGACGATCCAGGCCTTGGAAGCCCCGCTCAAGGACATCATCGAAAGCGCCCGCACCCGCTACGAAACGGCCCTCGGCGGAGGTCTCGAGAGTGTGTTGCAGGCGCAGGTCGAATTGTCCAATCTGCAGGCGCGGCTCATCGAGCTCCGCCAACAGAAGGACGAAGCCCAGGCTCGCCTCGCCGGACTCCTGCACCTGCCGCCGTACGTCAAAATCGAGCCGCTCAAGACGATTCGGCTCGAAGCGATCGCTGAAGCGGACAACCTCCTTGCTATGGTCGATGAGTGTCAGCCCGAGCTCGACGCCCGCCGCCAGGAGATCGCGCGCGATCGGGCCTCCATCGCTCTGGCCCGTCGGCAGTACTATCCCGACGTGATGATGACGTTCAACTGGTATGCCATCAGCGAGCCGGGGCTCAGCCCGGTGGCCAATGGCGAAGACGCCTTCGCTCTCGGCGTCGGGGCGAACCTGCCGATCTATCGCAAACGGCTCGACGCCGCGGTCCGCGAAGCACAGTTCCGCGCCTCGCAAAGCACCCACCGCTACGCCGCCGTCGTGGATCAGTACCATTCCGAGGTCCTCGCGCTGTACAATCAGCTCGTGCAGCATCAGGAGGTGCTCGACGTGCTCCAGCAGGAGATCATCCCGCGGGCCGAACAAACGCTCGAGCTCTCGGTGGAGGGCTATCGCGTGGGGCGAGTAACCTTCCAGCAGATGATTGCCAACTACCAGGCGCTCTTGAACTTCCAGGTCCAGCGCTACCAGCGCCAGATGCTCCGCGAGCAAACCGTCGCGTCGCTCCAGCGGGCCGTCGGCTGTGCGATCAGCCCGCCCGGCACTTTGGAGTCTGCGGGAGAAAACGAGCCGCTCCCGGCTCCCCGACGCTAACTTCTCGACGAGCAATGGTCCCCGGCCTTGATTGCTGGCGTGCTGCGAGGCCGTGGCAACCGTCCGGGCCGGTCGTGCCGGCATCATGCAGATCGCCGTGTCGGCCGGCTTCGCCACCAGCGACGCTCAGAACGTCACAATCAGATCCATCGCAGTGGTAAACTGATTGCTTTCCGTCCCGGCATCGAAGGGCAACTGGTTCGCGACATTGCGGGTGCCGTCGTACCAGTCCCAGCGAACCTCGGGACGGAAGACGACGTTCGTGTGCGGTCGCCAGTTCAACCCCAGGGCGACTTCGTAGAAGTCGCCCGCGAATCCGGGGGCGCCGCCCCATCCTTTGTTGGTCCCTAGGAGATTTCCAATGCCGGCGATTCTCGCTCCGTCGTCGTCGCGCATCCACTCGAAGCGCAAGCCCGCAGACCATTTCGGATTGATTTTGTAGAAGAGCCACTTGGAGATCCCGTACCACTCGGCGTTCTGCCCCGGCGTTTGGACGGATCCGTCCTCCTCGTGCCCAAGCGTATGCTGCAGGGCGAACTGGACCCGATCGTTCAATTGCCGGGTGAAGACGAGGAAGTAGGTGGTCCGGTTGTTCAGTCCGGCGGGGTCCTGGGCCCCGCTGTCGACCATCAGCGAGAGAGTCGTCCGCTTGTCGCAGGCGGCCCATTTGAATCCGCCCAGATAATTGAGCTCGTCGTTGACATCCTCAAACATGAACGGACCGCGGTGGAAACCGTTGAGGATTGTCCACTGGTCGCCAAGCTTGTACTCGGTCATCAAGCCCGTGACAAGGCACGGATCGAAGTAACCGGCCATCGCGTAGCTGTGCGAATAGAAGAAGTTCAGCGGCGCGGGCACGACTTCATAAGTGGTGAACGTGGCGTAATGCCCCATCTTGACGGTGAGATTGTTGATCGCCACTTCCAGGTATGCCTGGGGGAAGATCAGGCCATAGTAGTTGTCGTTGCCGTTGATCTCATCTTCCAGCCCGAAGTTCTGGCCGAATCGCCAGTCGGTACCGTAGACCGCGTCGAGCCGACCGCCTACGTCGAAGCCGCACCCGTTCGTCTTTGTCGGACGAACAAAGTAGAGCCAGAGCTGGTTGAGCTGATACTGGTTGGCCAGGTCGTTGGTGCAAATCGGTCCGTTGAAACCGTCGGCGGGGTCGTCGCCATTGAAGGTGATCCCTTGCTGCACCCACCCGCCCATATCGATTCCCAGGCGCTCAAGAAGACGGGGCTGGGGGATTTTCCAAGGTTTCGGCTCGGCGGGCCCGCTCGGGGGAGGTTCAAGAAAGTCGTAGGGCCGCTCGACGTCCGTCGCCGGCGGACTGATCAACTGTTCTTCCGTCGGCTGCGGGGAAGAGGGTTGTGGCTGCCAGGCCAAAGCCACCACGCGATGGCAGGCAGAATCCGGCGCTAGCGTTGAAGCCGGTTGCATCAATTGTGCCCCGCCGCTTGATTGTGCGTCGGCGTGAGTTCCGATTGCCAGCAGAAGCAGGGCGACTCCCGCTACCAGACCTGCGCATCTCATGATTCTACTCCGTTTTGGGCATGTGATATCTGCTTTAAAAACGGCGGCATTTCGCGCGCCGGTCCGCCTGGCGGCCGCGTTATGCGGCGCTGCACGCGTTTCGAGAGCCCCAATTCCGATATCGGAAACCGTCAGGTCGCAGATCACGCTCTCGGAGGCACATTGCGCCGATTCGCGGCCGGAAAGACGACCGGCGAGGCAGACATTCCGGCTGGGCAAACCTTACAGGTCGGCGGAAGCGGGGACGGGACTGCCAGACCGCTGCGATCCGACTGAAGTCAGTCGACCCGCACCAGGCGCATCCGCATTGGCTCGACCGGGACCTTGAGCCGGGCCCCGGCCAAGGTCAATGCCTCCCCACTCAGTGCGTCAACCGCCGCTTTGGGCTTTAGACCGAGGCGGCTGATATCCAGCATCACCTCCGCCGTCGCGGGCTGATCGGCGGAAAGGTTGGAGACGACCAGAAGAGTGCGGCCGGCTTTGCCCTCCGAGCCGGGACGCGCATAAAGGCTTACCCTCACCGACTCCGGCTGCGCTGTGGCGAGCGGGGCCGATTCCCAATAGGGATGCCATTCCGCCTCGACGACCCCGAATCGGCTCATCGCATCCCAGATCGGCGCGACCTTCTCCAGGGCAGCCAGGCCGCAGGGACGGACGCGGACGTCGTGCAGCATGGAGAAGGCCAGCGCGTGATCGTACGTCCAATGCGGCGGCCGCTCGTAGGCGAGGAATTCGCACGGCACGCCGAAGTTCCTCCCCATGAACTCGGCCCGAAAAGCGTCCAGCGGCAGGGTCTTCATCGGATCGCCCGAAAGCTGCCCGCCGGCAAACTGCTCGCCGTCCCAATAATCGTGGGCGAAGGCCAAAGTCGGCGTGGTGCAACAGGTGCTTTGGTGAGCGCTGATGATTCCGCCGCGGGCCTGGACCATCGCGTACAGCCGCTGCATCAGCCGCCGCACGGCGAAGATCGGATAGGTTGGCCGGAGACTGCCGTCGGCCGCGCGATAGCCGCACCCGTGCCGTTCGTTGCAGCAGCCCCAGGGCTCGATCGTGCCGTCCAGATACAGCCCGTCGAAGCCGTAGCGCTGCTGCGCCCGCTCGATGCCATCGGCAAGCCGGTCGGCCCAGACGCTGTTGTAGCAGACCTTAAAGTCGCGCTGTTCCGGATGGCGGTACCAGCCCGGCGTCACCTCGCCCTTGGAGTTTTTAAACAGGACTTCGTCGTGGAGTTCCGCCCACTCGTGCGCCAGCGGCGAAAACTCGTAGCCGTGGTAGACGAGCACCTTCATGCCGCGCTGGTGGCAGGCATCGACAATCTCCTTGAATTCCGGCTCCGGTGTCGTCATCGGATAATTCTGGATCGGCGCCCAGTCCTCGTGGAATACGGCCGTCTTGACCCCGAGGGCCGCGGCGCGGTCGAGCGTGGGCAGCGGCTTGCGGTCCGGGAACGCGCGGTGGCAAAGCCACCACTCCTTCGGCACCGGCAGCGTGGAGCCGACGCCCAACTGCGGCACATGCCAGATCCGCCATTCGTGGAAATCCTTGGGCCAGGGCTTCACCGGCGTCGCCTGGAAACCGAACGTGAACGTGACCGGCAGCCGCACCTCGGATTCCAGCAACCGCAGCCGCAAGAGCACTTCCCGACCTTGCGGAATGATTTCGATAGCCCGCCCGGGGTCTTCGGGTCGCCAGACCTCGTCCGACTCGGCGAACCAGCCCAGCCCGCTGTCCTCGCGACCGAGCCACACGAATGGTTTGAATGGAAGAACCATGCCTGATTCAGGCAACTGTCCGCTATTCTTCGCGCTGCCCCATCGGCCCGGGAAGTAGTGGAACAGGTCGGCATGTGCTTGTTCGATCGGCACTTCGAGCCAGAGACGCTCGAGCTTCGGGCCGGTCTTGTACTGCGGCAGCACGACCAGATCGACGCGCACCAGACCATCGAACTCGACCTGCGTCGTCGTGTTGACGATCAGCTCCTCGCCCGATTGCCATCCGGTGAGGATCGCATGCGACTGGTCGGCCTTGAACACGAAATTGCCGCCGCGTTTCCACTCGATCGGCTTTCCGCTGACCTGTCCCACCAGCCGCACCGGCCCTGCGAGAATTTCAGAGCCCGCCGTGACGATGGATGTGGGCAAAGCGGTATTCGCGAGCTTATGCGACCGCCCCCAAACGCCCACCTCGATGCCGGACTCGTCGCTCTTCACGGTCACAGGCGTCCACGGATCGACCAGCTCGGCGGGTTCCGTCGCCGGGGCCGGTGTTGCCACTGCAAAAAAAGTTGCGAGACAGCCGATCAGAATGACTCGTAGCGTGCCGGGTTGGTGTATTCCGTTCCCGTCAAGACGCACGTCGATCATGGTTTGCTCCTGAAGTTGTGCGGTTGCCGTTCAGCTCGTACCCGGTAACTCTGCGGAGATTCTAGGCGGCGGCCAAGGTCGCCGCAACCACGGGGCAGCAAATCACCGGGGCTTCGCCTGCCATGATTCAACCACGTCGACCACCGCTTCTTCCCAGCAGTCGGGATAGATCAGGTTTGCCAGCTCGTGAAACGTGCTCCCGTCGCTGGTTGGGTTCTCCAGCATCTTCTGCACCTCGGACCGCATCCGCTGGAGGCACTCAGCATAGGTCTTGCCGTGAATGCCGGCCCAAGTGGTTGCTTTGATCCGGCCGTCCGCGAGCACTCGCCAGTGGTCCAGATTGGCACCGGCCCCGGAGCGAATGCAGAGCTCGTCCACGATCTGTTCGCGGGCGAGCGTTTCGGCGTCGACATACATCCAGTTGGCCCGCACCGGGTCGGCAATCCGTTCGTCGGTCGTCACCGCCAGTTTCTTGTCCGCGGCCGAAGTCACCGCTTTCACCTCTCGGAGGAATCGGGTGAGGAAGTCGCCTTTGAGCTGCACGAAGCGGATTTCGTCGAGGCTGTCCGCCTCCGCGGTCCGTGGGTCTTTCCCGTAGCGGCGGGCGTACTCCTCGACGACCGGCTCATTGAAGCCATAGCCGCGAGCCCCTTCGTTCCCACCGCCGCCACCACGGCCGGGCCACGGAGAGTGGGAACGGTCGGAAAGAAGAATCCCGTCGATGTCGTACTGGACGAGCTCCTTCATCTGCGCGAGCCGATAGTTCCGGACTTCGGGATACGCGTAGCAGGGTACGCCCCCGATATGCCGCGTCCCATCTTTGTTGACCCACGTATACTCGGGATGCCGCTGGAAGAACTCGGTCGGCGGAGCATAGTAGAGGCTGTCGTAGATCGTGACCCACGCATAGATCTCCATGCCGTACTTCCTTGCGTACTTCGCGCAGCACGCCAGAGGATCGATCACCCGCATCACCTCGCCCATTCGCCGGTGGCGCGATGGAATGTTTGCGCAGCCCGTGTCGAGTATTTCCGCCGTGTACTTCTCAAAGACGTTTTCAAAAGCCGGGGTCATCACCTTGGTGTGGTAGCAGACGGCTCCGCACACCGAGACGCGAAAAAAGACCCGATCGAAGCCGAAGTGGGCGCACACCGCCATCAACCGCTCCATCTCGGCCTCGGAGTTGGGGATGTCCCAGCAGTCGGTTCCGATGCAGATGTCGAAGAAGTCGAGGTTGATCGAAAGTTCCTCGCCGGTGATCCGGCCGACCGATTCGCCCAAGGCTTTGCCCAGCGGCGGCGGACTGTTCCGAGCAGGACCGAGTGAAACCACCGGCCCTTCGGCGAGCCGCGAGACCGGCTCAATCGCCAGCTCGTCGATCGCGCCCCGCATCCACGAGTGGCCCTGCTCGCTGCCGATCCAGAACACCTCGCCGAGGGCTTCGGGGAACTGGCTTCCGTGGGCTTCGGCCGCTTTCTTGCCGTCGATCGAGAACTGAGCGATCCCTCGCGGCTTGTCGGCCGTGCAAACGATATGGTGCCAGGTGCCTCCCTCCCATGCAATCGGCTCCGTGGCCATGGCAAACCAGTTGTCCGCAAAATTGAACCCCTTGGCATTGCCCTGGGCGTTGCTGAAAAAAAAGAAGAACTGGTTCGTTCCTTCGCGCTTGAGGATGCCGATCCGGTTCTTCATGTCCGATGTTTCATGATAGAAGTAGACGAGCCGCTTGAAGTAGTAGTGCTCGAGCGGTTCTTCATGACGGATGCGAAACGAGATGGTAAACGCCTCCGGGTTGAGACCGAGGGTCGGATACGTGAGTACGGCCGGCCGGTGAATCGCCGCGGCCTTGCCTTCGTAGCCTGGAACCACAGTGATGCCTTTCGATTCCACGGGAGCGGCGCCCGCCTGTGTCTTCAGGCACCCGTCGAAACTGCAGCGAACGGTTGGGCCTTCCGCCGCGGCGCCTGCAGCGGAGACCGCGAAGACCAACCCGGCAAGTAACGCTTTCATCGGCCGGTCTCCTTGGAGCCTATCTCAAAACCGTTGGGGACTGGCTCATTTTGCGGAGTCCTCGGAGCAAAATGTGCCTGTCCCCCTCTCCCGAATCGGTTTTGGGATAGGCTCCTATTCCGATAGACCCGGTACACCCAGACGTGCGAAGCATAATCGTAGCGCCGGCTCCAGGCGTGGCCGCTCGCGCCGGCGCCATCCTTTCGCATTCGCCATACGTACGATCCTTCCTGAGATACGGTATCGGGAAGGTAAATCCAGTAAACCGAACCTTTGCGAAGTGGGACCGGCTGTGCGAACCGTGCGGCCACCCAACGATAGGTTGGTTCGTGGCCGAAGTCGATGGCAGGGATTTCCGCATTCGCCAGGATCGTCTCACCCGGCTTGCCGCCGCCGTCCTCGCGGATCTGCACCACGAGACCTGCCGGCAGTGGTCCCTGGCAACCACGGATGGCCGCAAAGATCTCCACCAGCGGGCACTCAGCATCTGCCGACGGCACAAAACTCTGGGCGACTCCGTGTACCGTTGCCTGATCCGTCGCGCCCTCGCTCGCAACTTGCTGATCGACCAGCACTTCTCCGGCGGCGATCGCGTTGCGGAGCGCCGCCGCGTTGGCTTCCCAACGACGATGGCTCTCCATCGTGTCGGCGGCCACGCGGCAGCCCAACTCCGGCGGAACGCCAATCAGCCATAAGCAGTCGCTGGTCCGGTTTTGCAGCGACGCCAGCACACCACGGGCGATCATGCCGGCCATGCGGGCTTCGTCGATTCCGCGGCCGTCGATCGCCGATCCCGCGCGCAAGGGGTCGTCGCGGAGCACCCGCAGCCGATGGAAGTTGTATCCCTCGGCACCCGACAGGCAGACGAGATCGACGGTACCGTCCCGAACCAGATCTTTGATCGGCAGGAAGGGCCCGCGCGCCGTTTCCGGCAAGATCTCCGATGCACCGACGACCAGTGCCAGCTTCTTCTCCTTGCCGAGGCAATCTCTTGCTTGCCGGACGACTTCGGCGCGCCGGTCGCCCTCCTGCTTGATCGCCAGTTGGCTCCTCAAGTCTCCGGCCGCCGGCGGATCGCCTTCCGGCGGCGGCATGATCAGCGCCACGCCCTCAAGCAGCGGCGATGCAGCCACTCGGGCAACAGCCACTGCGTCGTCGGCCGATCCGTGCCAGGCGATCCAGAGCTTGAAATTCTGACGCGTCGCCGCTGCTGCCAGGGCATCGATCCGCTCTGCGAGATCTCCCGAGGCGGAATCGGTATAGAAAGCAACATTCGCGCCCCCCGCGCCGCGAACGGCCTGCCATGTGTGAGCGGAAGGTTCCGCGATAATCGGAACGACCAAACCCACCTCGGCCTGTCCAGCCGGCGACTCCAGGCAGGCCATGGCCACCGCGAGCCCCACGAGCCCCACGAGAATTCTGAGCGAATCAGACTTCGAAACCGTTGCTGCCGGGCAAACGGAAACATGCTTTCCTGAGATGCAAACGCGTCGATGTTTCATCGTGAACCCCCTTGATCCGCAGCCTGTATCTTGGCCCATTCCCCGGGAGACTGCAAGGTGCCCCAGGGTGGGGCCGCGTCGCGGGCCGGAACCAAACGTTGTAGACTGGATGGTGAGACGATCCTGTTGTCGTGTGAGAGCTACCGGAGACGGCAACTGCTCGTGTCGCGCAGGAAGTTCGTCCCCTCGGAGTTCGCCAGTTCCTGTTTCCCGGGTGACTGAGTTTGAAAGAAGCTGGAGTATCATGCCCCGTCTGTTGCAACACTGCCTGATCGGTCTGCTCATCGGCTGTCCGCACCAGTTCGCCCCGGCCGCGGCAGAGGAATTGCCGGAGTTGGAGATAGCGCTGGGCGCAACCAACTCGGGCACTGGCCTCATCGTCCCCTCCGACGGCGACGGTGTGAGCGTGCCGGTCCAGATCGGCGGAATTCCCGCTCGCTGCATCGCGGGCGAGCGGTCGCTGTATCTCTACGTGAGAATCGACCATCCGAAATATGCCAAGGGCCCACGCGATCTGTACGTGGTGGTCGAGGCGTTCGACGAGGCCATCGGCCGGCTGTCGCTTCAATACGACAAGGCCGACCCCTCGCCCAACATCGGTACGAAGTACACGGCCGCCGCCGACAGCATGCTTCTGATCGGTTCGGGCCAGTGGCGGCGGGGCGTCTTCCACTTGCCGTCGATCCGGCTGGGCCACGGCCAGAACTTCGGCGCCGACTTCCGCCTATGCGGCAAGAACGTCGCCATTCGACGCATCACGGTCACTCCCCGCAGGCCGGCGGATTACGATCCCGACCGGCCGCTCGATCCCGAGACACTTCGTAGCATACAGGTCGATCGCCCGTCCGGGATGGAGCTGACGTTCGGCAACGACGCGGGGGCCGCCGACGCGGCGCTGTTTAGGGCGCTTTCGGTGACAAGCGTCGAGAGCTACGTGGACTGGGCCGGCGTTGAACCGCGGCGCGGCCGGTGGGACTGGAGCAAGTGGGATAAACAGGTGCAGACGCTGGAGAAGGCCGGCTTGAAATGGGTGCCGTTTCTGATTGCCGGTCCCGCCTACGCGACACCGCTCTGGTTTCAACAAAGCCCCGACTCGCACAGGTACCGCTGCCTCGAACACGGCCGCGACAGCAAAGTGCAGAGCCTGTTCAATCCCCATCTGCGCCCTCAGGTGGAGCGTTTTCTGGCGGCCTTCGCCGAGCGGTACCGCGACACGGGAGTCGTCGAATCCGTCCTGCTGGGTATCACCGGCATCTACGGGGAAAGCATCTACCCGGCAGGTCCGGAGGGCGGCTGGACCGCCCGGCTCACCGGCGATTACCACAACCACGGCGGCTGGTGGGCCGGCGACAGCCATGCCGCCGAGGCCTTTCGCGCCGCCATGCGCAAGCGCTACTCGAGCATCGCCGCATTGAATCAGGCGTGGGGCACCGATCTCGGATCGTTCGACGACGTCGCGCCCTTCCTTCCCGACAAGGCTCCGAGCGACCGTGCGCGGGCCGATTTTGTCGAGTGGTATCAAGAGGCGATGACCGATTGGGCCGTGTTCTGGGTCAGGACCGCCCGCAGGCACTTTCCGCAGACCGCGATCTATCTCTGCACGGGCGGCGACGGCAACCCTTTCCTGGGCGCCGATTTCACCGCCCAGACTGCGGCCATTGCCCCGGAAGGCGCCGGAATTCGGATCACCAACGAAGGGAGCAATTATCAGCGCAACTTCGCGCTGACCCGCGAAGTGGCCACCGCTACCCGGCACTACGGCACATTCTGCGGTTTCGAGCCTGCCTCCCATGTCGACGCCGGCGGAGTGGTGGCGAGGGTCTACAATGCCACGGCTTCCGGCGCCCGGCAACTGCACGATTACATACCGAACACACTCGGACAGGGCGCCGAGGCCCTGGAGAACTTCCGCACCTCAGTTCCCCTGCTGGTGCCTCGCCGCCCGCGGATCGACACGGCCGTTTATCTTTCCCGCGAAACGTGGGCGTTGGATCCGGATGCCATTCATCAGGTCTACGGTCTCAGCCACGAGCTTCGCGATGCGACGGACCTGGATTTTCTGACGCGTCGGTCGATTGCCGACGGGCATCTGGAAGATTACCGGCTCCTGGTTCTGAGTGAGTCGCCCGTGCTTGAACCCGAGGCGGCGGCCGCAATCGAAGCTTGGGTCCGCGACGGCGGCACGCTCGTCGCCGCAACCCGCCCCGGGGAGACGCTGGGCGGGCGTCTTTACGACAATGCCGCCTGGCGCGAGCGGATGTTCGCCGCTGCCCGTGCAGTGCCTGCCGGACTGCTCGTTCCCACGCTCAACGGCGACGTACCTTCGCGATGGGCTCTCCGCGTGGGCGGCCCGGACGACGAACCCTGGCTCTTTGGCGACTGGCATGGCCGGGAGTCGGGGCGGGAGTGGCCTGAAATCCCCGACGCGACAAAGCGATGGACCGGCGCCGATTGCGGCGTGCTGATTCCCGTGAAGGCAGGCGACGATTCCACACTGAGGCTGAGTGCGATCGTTCCCGGGCTGGCGATCAACGAGTCGGGCATTACCATCCAGATCGACGGACGGACCGTCGGCCGTATCAACAAGGCCGGCAAGCAGGATATTGAAATCCCTATCACTGCGGGTCGGTTCGCCGACAGCCGTATCGCCCGCCTCCGCTTCGCGTGCCGAACGTGGAAGCCATCCGAGCACGAGGCGGGCAGCAAGGACGATCGTGCGCTGGGGTTTGCGCTGCGGCAGATCGAGCTTGTCCGCGGCGAACAGGCTGATCAGCCGGCCACGAAAGCGGATCTGCGATTCGTGGTCGATCGGGAAAGTCTTGATCTGCTGGTGCGAATGGTGGGCAAGGGTAAGACGGTCTTCCTGCCGGGTGCGGCGGCGGATGCCCGGCTCGTCGCAACGACCGTCGCCAGCCTGCTTGAGGCCCCTGTCGACGGCCGCATCGACGGGCGTTTCGCCACAGAGACCGAAGACGGCGTGTTGTGGTTCGACCGCGACGGTTCGCGAATGTGGCAGACGGCCCGGTGAGGCTCCCGGGCCGGTGTCCCCAATACGCTCCCGGATGGACTACGCGCGGAGTTGGATCTCGCGAGATGCGAGGAATCTGAGCAGGGAACTGCGGAAGTCTTCGATTTCGTCGCTGGTGAGCGTGTGATCCCATGCGCCGAGCCAGTAGCGGTAGGAGTAGCTCGCCTTTCCGGCCTCCATGCCTTTGCCCTTGTAGTAGTAGAGAAACTCGCGTCGCAGGACCAGGGGATGCGTGAACTCGTCGAGGCGTTTGTCCAACTCGGCGAATCCTTGCGCAACGTCCCAGACTAGCGAGAAATCCTGCCACGAGCCGGGATAGATGGGCGGCGCGGCGTAGTTGATTTGGGGAAACAGCGGACCCTGAAGTCCGTCCATTGCCAGTTCGAACCAGACCACCTGGTCGTCCTGGGCGACGGTTTCCCGCACGGGTCCCGCCAGAAGGCCGAGCGACCCGACGGTCCGCTCGCCGCGACGGACCGCAACCCAGTGATCGGCGACCTGCCACGGCGACCTGCCCTCCGTCGAGGGCTCAAAGCGGAACGTATCGCCGATGGCGCGGGCAATGTCTTCGATCGCGCCTTTGACTGCCCGGAAGTGCTCTTCGGCCGACGGCTGGTTTGGCGGGGCCACACTGATGCCGGCCGCGTGCGTGGTCTCGCAGCTCTCGCCGTCTTCGCCGGACTGGTATACTCGGCCAACTTCGAATAACCGGAAAGCGTCGCGATGCGTGCGGTTCGGCCGGACCAGCGCGAAAAGGTTGGGAAGGAGGGTGGTTCGCAAATATCGTGTCGACTGGGTGCTGGGATTCTTGAGCTCGAGCCGCCGCTCGGGAGCGAAGCCGAGTTGCGCGAGCCAGCGGTCGTCGGTCCAACCGTAGTTTTGCACCTCGATAAAACCGTGCGACGCGGCCAGCAGCCGCCGCACCCTGTGCTCGATGACGAGCGGCTGCTCGACGAACAACGGCTTGAGCGGCATCTGGGGCATCCGCGGCTCGATCTTGCCGTAGCCGTAGATTCGCAAGACCTCCTCGGCGATATCCGGAGGGATGGAGATGTCCTTTTCGCTACGGTGCGGCGGGATGCCGACGGCAAGTCGCCCGTCGCTTTCATAGCGGGCCTGAAAACCGAGCGACTGGAGAATCGCGACGATTCTCTGCTGGGGAATATCCGCCCCGGCCATTGCCGCCAGGGCGCCCGGCTCCAGAACCAGGGATCGATATTCCTCCTTGAGGTCGCCTTGGACCGTGAAGCGGGAAGTCACCTTGGGGGCTGCACCGGACTGTTCGACCAGTTTCAGGATTCGGGCGATGCCGATCTTCACGTTGACCGGCGGCTGGTTCTTTTCGAACCGCTGGGCCGATTCCGTTCGCAGATCGAGGCGGACCGATGTCCGGCGGATTCGCGATCCTTTGAAGTTCGCGCTTTCCAGCAGGATTTTCGTGGTCGCGTCCTCGACTTCGCTGTTCAGGCCGCCCATGATGCCCGCCAGCGCCACCGGCTCGTTTTCATTCCAGATCAACAGATCATCCGCGAGCATCCGGCGCTCTTGGTCGTCGAGCGTGGTGAAGGTGCCCGCCTTGCCCATTTTCGCCACACGAATGGCCGAGACGCGTTTGCCGTCGAAAGCATGGGTGGGCTGGGCCAATTCGAGCATGACATAGTTGGTCACGTCGACCATGAGGTTGTAGGTCCGCTGCCCCAAGGCGTGCAACCGTCGCTGCATGGCCAGCGGGGCCGGTTGTCCGGTGACAACCTCGAACTCGAGACAGCCGTAGCAGGGACAGCCGTCGTCGTCCTCGATCGAGAGGGGATAGGCCGGTAGATTGTCATACCGGGCGAGATCGGCCATCGGCAGCGGGCGCAGCGGTCGGCCGAAAATGGCGGCCAGTTCGCGGGCGAAAGCGTAGTGGCCCCAGAGATCCGGGCGGTGAGTGAGGCTCTTGTTGTCGATTTCGACGATCACGTCCTGCGGCGGGATCAAATCCGCCAGCGGTGTGCCGTTGGCGATCGAGGCCGGGCATTCGAGCAAGACCTCGTGCCACCGGCTCATTCCCAGTTCCATGGGCGAGCAGAGCACGCCTTCGCTCGTGCGGCCTGCGACCTCGGCCACGGCGATCTTATGGCCCCCGGCGATGGTCACGCCCGGCGGAGCGAAAGCCGCCTTCATGCCGAGACGAACGTTTGGCGCCCCGCAGACGGTCGTGTACTTCTTCTTGCCGCAATCGACGGTGGTCAAGGTCAGCCTCTTGGCTTCCGGTCCTCCGCCGGTTGCGATCGGTTCGACGGCAACGACTTCGCCGACCAGAACGCCGTCGACCGAGCGTTTGAGGATCTCGAAGCCTTCGACCTCGGCCGTCGAAAGGGTGAGTTGATCGGCGATCGTCTTGGGATCGAGATCCGAGAGATCGACGAAGTCCGAAATCCAGTCGAGAGAAATCTCCACCGCTATGGTCCTTATCCAGAAAGACGCCGTGTCGTACTGCCGGGTTGCCCGTGGTGCTAGACGGCCGCCGGAAACTGTTCGTAGAACCGGATATCGCCGGAGTTGAACAGACGAATATCGGGCACGCCGAACTTCATCATCGCCAGGCGCGTGAGCCCCAGGCCGAAGGCAAAACCGCTGTAAACGGAGGTATCGATCCGTCCGTACTCGAGCACGCGGGGGTGGACGAGGCCGCAAGGAATCAGCTCGATCCACCCGTCGCCGCACGTCGAGCACCCGTGGCCGCCGCAAAGGACACACTGAAGGTCGAGCTCGAATCCCGGTTCGACGAAGGGGAAGAACCCGGGACGCAGGCGAACCGTGACTTCGCGGTGAAAGACCTGGCTCAAGAGCGATTTCATCACCGCAATCAGGTTGGCGACGGAGATGTCCTTGTCGACCAACAGGCCCTCGAGCTGGTAGAACGTATTCTCGTGGCTGGCATCGATCGCCTCGTAGCGGAAGCAGCGACCGGGAAAGATCGCTCGCATCGGCGCGCCGAACCGCTCCAGGGCCCGGACCTGGTTGGCCGACGTGTGGGTCCGCATCAGCATTCCGTTGGTCAGCCAGAACGTGTCCTGCATATCACGGGCCGGGTGATCGCTTGGGATGTTGAGCGAGTCGAAATTATAGTATTCCTTCTCGACCTCCGGCGCCGTGAGCACCATGAAGCCCATTCCCTGGAAAATGGCTTCCAGCTCCATCTGGACAAGGGTGATCGGATGCAGGCAGCCGACGCTGTGTCCGGACCCGGGAACGGTGAGGTCGAGCTTCGCGGCGGCCTTCGTCTGAGCGACCTTCCCGGCGGCGTTCTTCACCACCTCCGCCGCACGCGCGATCTCTTCTTCCGCCAGCCGCTTGAGGTCGTTGAGTTGCTGACCGAACTGCCGCTTTTCGTCGGGCGAGAGCTTGCTGAAGTCGGTGCTTTTGGCCAGCGTGGTAATCAGCCCTTTGCGACCGAGATAGCGAATCCGCACCTCTTCCAAGTCGCGGGGGGTGCCCGCCTTGGCCAGATCCGCGAGGAACTGTTCCCGAGTCTCTTTCACGCGACACCTCCGGGGTAGGAGAATGGTGCAGACGACGGCATCGCCTTGGAGCCTATTCCGAAGTGGGGGCAGGCACCTCGCAACCGATCGCCATATTGGGGGAAAACATTAATCGCTATGAACCAGTCCCCATTTCGGGATGGACACTAATACCGGACACGCACTCACCCCGACACGCTCGCTGTATTCTGCTACGATGCGGGGATTAAAGCCAAGCCGAGTCTTGAACCGTGCGCTGACACAAAGGGGCGGAAATCGCATAGGTATAGACGCAGGAACGGTTTCCGTCAAGGTGGCGGCAAGACGCCCACGCAGCACGCGGGCCTCGCTTCCGAACCCATGCCTCGATCGCGCTCCCGGAGCGAGCCCTGGCGGGAAAAGAGCTGGCGAGTGGCGGAAATCAGGCGAATCGCCGGGTGCTCGGTGTGGCGTAACCGTTCACGGGCGAGGGGGACAGGTCCGTGTTTTCGGCGAACGTGTTGCGCCAAAACGCCCGAACTGGCCGAAAAATGGACCAGTCCCCGGTCGGGTGTGGCCACAAGTTGCCGATTTCTCAGAACGGAGGTGTTTTGGTGGCCACCTTCCTCTGGGTGGAAAGGTTTCTGTTTTTGCTTGGCCGTCATGGTTGTGGCTTAGTTGCCTATTCCCCTGACCATCGCGGAAGATGGGGCTTTTCTCGCTCCCTTTGGTTAGCGTCTGCTGAGCGACTGGGCCCGGCGAACCATCTCCAACAGCTCGCTGCGGTAGCCGTGGACGTCCGGGCCCTTTGCCGCCGAGGCGATCTCGAGCACGGCATCATAGGTCGCCGTGCCCCTGTGCTCCGAACCGCGAAGCAGCATGCCGAATGCCGCAACTGCCGAGGCGAACTGAAAATCGCGGCTTGACTTACCGAACGCGTCGCCCCCCTCCACCAGCGGGAATTCCAGCAGTCGGCTGGTGTCGCCGTCCGGCTCCTTGTACCGGACCTTCAACGTGAGCATTTCCTTGCTCGCCACCGCGTCGTCGCGAGGACGGGCGGGCGCCTGGTACTTGAGCGGGTCAACGCTCGGAACGTCGATCTTCTCTCCGAACGGGACGACCTCGTAAAGGGCTGTCACTGTATGCCCCGCCCCGATCTCGCCCGCGTCCTTCTTGTCGTCGTTGAAATCCTCGGCCGCCAGGATCCGGTTTTCGTAACCGATTAACCGGTAAGCGGCGACCTGGGCCGGGTTGAATTCTACCTGGATCTTCACGTCCTTGGCGATCGTAACCAGGGTGCCGCCCATCTGCTCGACCAGGACCTTGCGGGCTTCGGTGATGCCGTCGATGTAGGCATAGTTGCCGTTTCCCTTATTGGAGATCGTCTCCATCATCGCGTCGTTCAGATTGCCCCGTCCGAAACCGAGCACCGAGAGGAACACGCCCGAGGCGGCCCGTTGTTCGACCATTCGCTGGAGGTCGCCGGTGCTGGTCGTGCCGACGTTGAAATCGCCGTCGGTGCAGAGAAGCACGCGGTTGACTCCGCCCTCGATGAAGTTTTCCTGCGCGATCCGATAGGCCAACTCGATTCCGGCCCCGCCGGCAGTGGAACCGCCCGCCTGGAGTTCGTCGAGCGCGGCGATGATCTTCTCCCGCTCGGCTCCGGACGTTGAAGGCAGGGCGAGCCCTTCGGCGCTCGCGTAGACCACGATGGCCACCCGGTCGTTCTCGCCCAATTGCCCCGCCAGAAGCTTCATCCCTTTCTTCAACAGCGGCAATTTGTCGGGCGAGTTCATCGAGCCGGAAACATCCAGCAGGAAGACCAGGTTGCGGGGCGGCCGTTGATCTTGTTCGATCTGTTTGCCCTTCAAGCCGATACGGACCAGTCGATGCCCGGCCTTCCACGGGCAGCCCGCCGCCTCGATATGGGCCGCGAAGGGAACGTCGTCTTCCGGGCCGGCATAGTCGTAGTCGAAGTAGTTGATCAACTCCTCGATGCGGACCGCGTCCGGCGGTGGAAGCCGCCCTTCCTCAAGCAGAAACCGCCGCACGTTCGCGTAAGACGCGGTGTCGACGTCGATGGAGAACGTCGAGAGCGGGTAATCTTCCACCGGCCGGAACGGATTCTCGAACAGCCGGTCGTACTTGTCGCCGCCCCGGCCCGGGCCCCGGCCTTTCTCGTCTCTCGCCGAATACTCCTCTTGCTGGCGCGCCGTCAACTGCTGCAACACCTCCGCCTCGGAATTTGCGTTGGGCGGCGGGGAAAACGGGATGTCCAGGTCTCCGGAAAACTCCTGCCTCATGGTGACAAAAGGCTGACCGAGAACCCCCTGGGTGCCGCCATCGAGGTTCTCCCACGCCCATTTCGCCGCTTTGTCCCTCCCCTGGCCTTTGGGCCCGGCCGCGCGATTGGATGGCGAAGGCTGGGGCGGCCGGCTCGGGTGATTGGCAGGTTCCGCTGCCGTCTGTGGCACCGCGGTTCTTTGCCTGCTTTCCAGCGCGACTTCTTGGTTTCTTTCCAGCGCGAGTTGCCTGCCCTGGAAGCTGAACACCACGATTCCAAGGCCGACCAACAGGCACGCCGCCACCGCCCCAACCGACCAAAAGCGATAACCTCCTCCCGACTTGCCCATGACATGCTCCTTTCGCTGCGATGAAACGAACTCTTGTTTCTCGGCAGCGGCAAGGATCTTGTCGGACAGGTCCGGTGGGGTCTCGCCCCCGAGCACCTCGCGGAGCGCCTGATCCACAAGGCGATCGTGCAACTCGTCGCGTTTGGGGTCGCTCGACTGGCTCATTTTCCCACTTTCCTCTCCACGCAATCCCTCAAAGCAGATCGGGCACGGCGCAGCAGCGTCTTCACGCCCTCAACGGCCATGTCCAGCGCGGCCGCGATCTCGGCACGGCTGGCCCGGTCGCGGTACTGCAGCTCCAGCGCCCGGCGGACGCGGGGGCTGACCGCCGCTTCCAGGCAGTCGTTCAAAGCGACCAGGTAATGGTTCAGGCCGTCCTCGCCCGCCACTCGGGCCCACACGGCCTCGGCCGCTTCCAGGTCGATTGCCGTCGGGACGCGGCGCTGCTTCCGTCGAGCCATCAGTAGCCGATTCCGGGCGACCATACGGAGGTACGCGGCCGTCTGAGTCGGCGAGCGAAGCTCGAACGGTTCGCGCAAGACGGTCAGAAACGTCTCCTGCACCAGGTCGTCGGCTTCGGCCGGGTCGCACCCGAGAAAACGCAGATACCGCCAGACGCCCGCCTGGTGCGCCCGCACCAGGGTGGCCATCTCGGCCTGCCGATCTGCCGTTGCCGCTGTCATGCCCTTTGAGTGCACGGCCGGACGGAAAAGGGGTCACAAAAAAGTCGCGATTGCGAGTTTAGGCCGGAAAACGCCCGGCATGCAAGCCACGCCCCCGCTCCACCTCCCACCTTCCATCGCATCCCTCATCTCCAACGAAATCCCAATCCGCCGGGAATAAACATTCGCGCCAACTGATCGTAGATACTGATGAACGTCTACCGCTTTCTTGCCGATCTCGTCGTTGTGGTCCATGCCACCTACGTAGGGTTCGTGGTCTTCGGACTTTTGGCGATCCTGGTAGGGTTACTGCTTGGCTGGCGGTGGATCCGTAATTTCTGGTTCCGAGCGATCCATCTCGTGATGATCGGCGTCGTCGTTGCCGAGAGCCTGTTGGGGATCGTCTGTCCGCTGACGAGCTGGGAGAACGAACTTCGCAAGCTCGGCGGAGGAGAGCCCCGGCCGGATGGATTTATTGCCTATTGGGCCCATGAACTGATCTTTTTCCAAGCCCCGGCGTGGGTCTTCACGGTGGGGTACTGCCTGTTCGGAGCACTCGTCTTGGCCACTTGGAGCCTGGCTCCTCCCCGCCGGCCGCGGAATGCGGGCGGCTGATGATTCCATCCCGTCACGATCCCCATCACCCCCGGCTGCCTCCGAGCAGCCGGGGGTGATAGATGGTTCCTGGCCGCTTAGGAGGCCGGCGTCGTCTTCTTCGAACGATCCGCCCGCGAATGCTTGACGGACCGGTTGGCGGCCGGGAGAATACCGGCATGAATCATCCACCCACCGCACAAGTGAATCATGCCTACCGACCGAATCACCCGTCGAAGTCTGCTTGGGGCCACCGCCGCATTGCCGCTGGTTGGCGCCTCCCAGGCGTTCTCGCAAGCCCAAGCTGCGCAGCCGCGCCGGCTGACCGTGGGAATCGCGACCACGGGATTTACGGACCGGACCAACGCCCAACTCGCGGAGGAATTGAAGAGTGCGAAGATCCGCACCATCCAACTCTTCCTCACGCAGTCGGACAGCAAGTACTGGAAGTACAACGGGCGAAACGACCTGTCCGACCTGACCCCCGACCGATCCAAGGCCATTGCCGATACATATCGGTCGGCCGGCATCACCATCCACAGCATCGGGGTCTACACCAACCTGATTCACCCGGATCCCGAGGAGCGAAAAGCGAACCTGACGTATTTCGAGGCGATGATGGAGGTGGGACGCCAGATGGGCGTCGGCCGCTTCATCTCCGAGGCGGGCCATTACTACCCGCCCGAGCCGCACACCGGACTGTCCTACGATTTCCGGGAAGAGGTCTGGAAAACGATGGTCGCAACCGCCCGCGAACTCGCCAGGATCGCAGACCGTCACGACGCCACGGTGCTCTTCGAGCCGTACTTTGGCAGCTTCTTCGCCTCGGCCAAGCGAACGCGGGTTTTTCTGGAGGAGGTCGACTCGCCGAGGATCCGCGCTCTGTTGGACCCCGCAAACCTGCTTGAGTTGAACGATCTCGATGAGATGTTCGGCCAGCTCGGCCCGTGGATCGACTGTCTCCACGGCAAGGATCGCAAGCTCCACACCCAGCGAGGTGTGCCGGCGGGGCAGGGTGATCTCGATTATCGAAAGTTCGTCGAACTGGCCAGCCAGCGCACGCCGGCGGCGCCGATGATCCTCGAGTACGTCGGTTCGAAAGACTACAAGCAGGCCCTGGACCACTTGCGAGCGACGATGCGCGAGGTGGGTGTGAGCGAGAGCTGATATGGAAGGGAATTGTCCCCTCGGCCGTTCGTCGGAATCCGGAGCTTAAGCCTTGTTCGAAGAGTTGCAGGTCACAGTCCTCCGTGGCGGCCCCTCGGCCGAAAGAGAAGTGAGCCTTGCCGGCGGTGCCGCCGTTGCCGCCGCCTGCCTCAGGCTCGGTTGCCGCGTCGTCGAATCGGATATCGGTCCCGACGACCTGAGTGCACTGGATGTCCCCGCTGACGTGGTCTTTCCCGTGTTACACGGCGAGTTCGGCGAGGATGGCCAAGTGCAGGCCGCGCTGGAACGGCGCGGGCTTGCCTACGTCGGCTGCGATGCGGCCGCTTCGCGGATCGCCATCGACAAGGATGCGAGTAAGCGGCAGTGGCAGACCGACGGGCTTCCAACGGCCCCCTGGGTGTGCGTCGGTCCCGGGGCGGACCTGGATGCGGGCCAGTATCCGGCTCCCCCGGTTGTGGTCAAGCCGCTCTGCGAGGGGAGCAGCATCGGCGTGCGGTTGTGCAGCACGCCCGACGAACTCCAGACGACCGTCCGCGAGGCGGTTCAGCGCTACGGCAGAGTGCTCGTCGAGAAGCAGCTTCGCGGACCGGAACTGACGGTAGGCGTACTCGGCAACGAGGCTCTCCCGATCATCGAAATCCGGCCCAAGGCGGCATTCTACGACTTCGAAGCCAAGTATCGGCGAGACGATACGGAGTACGTGTTCGATCCCGACATCGACCCGCCGACCTATCGCCGGGCACAGGAGTTGGCCCTCCAGGCGTTCCAATCGCTCGGATGCCGCGATTACGGTCGGGTCGATTTCATCGCCGACCTTGCCGGCGGACTGCACCTGTTGGAGATCAATACGATCCCCGGCTTCACGGATCACAGTCTGTTGCCCAAGGCCGCAGCGCGCATTGGAATCGCCTTCGATGATTTGGTCGCCCGGCTGCTGAGAATGGCCTTCGAGCGGCGAGGCTGACCGGCGGACGACTGCCCGCAATCGTGACCTCGCATCAACTCACAATCGTTCTGCTTTGGTTCCTTCAGATCCCCTCAGGAAACTCTCCATGCGAACTCGAACGTATCCTGCGCTGTGGACACTCAGCACATGCATAGGCCTCACCGTGGGTCTCCCCGGCCTTACACCCGCCAAGGACTGGACCGGCTTCCGCGGACCCGACAGGACAGGGACGGCTGAGGCGAAGGACCTCCCGACTACCTGGAACTCCAACACCAACCTTGTCTGGAAGCAGGATCTTCCGGGCCCCGGCACCTCAAGCCCGGTCGTTGTCGGCTCGCGGATCTATCTGACATCCTACTCGGGCTACGCCGAATCGATCGACGATCCCGGCGACATGGATCGCCTCGTCCGCTATATCATTTGCCTCGATCGCAAGACGGGGAAGGTCCATTGGTCGAAGGCGTTTAAGGCCAAGATGCCCGAATCGGAATATCAGCCGGGCAACAACTCTCGCCACGGCTATGCTTCCAGCACGCCGGCAAGCGACGGACGGCACCTTTACGTCTTCTTCGGGATCTCGGGAGTTTTCTGTTTCGATCTCGACGGCAACGTGATCTGGACGGCCGACGTCGGCTCCGGCACACACGGCTGGGGGTCCGGCACGTCGCCGCTGTTGGCCGGCGACCTGGTAATCGTCAACGCCAGCGTGGAGAGCAAATCGCTCGTCGGACTGGACAAGGCGACCGGCAAGGAGGTCTGGCGAAAGCCGGACATCAAGAGTTGCTGGAGTTCGCCCGTTCTCGTTGACGTGGGCGGCAAGCAGGAAGTGGCCCTGAACACTCCTCGCAAGATCCTCGGACTGGATCCCAAGACGGGCGAAGAACTCTGGAATTGCGAAGGCATTCCGGACGGGTACATCTGTCCTACCTTGGTCGCACACGGCGACGTCGTCTATGCGATCGGCGGCCGAAAGAACACCGCCATTGCCGTCCGCGCCGGCGGCCGCGGCGACGTGACCGATTCGCATGTCCTTTGGACGACCGGCAAGGGATCCAACGTGTCGTCGCCGGTCTACCTCGACGGACATCTTTACTGGTTCCACGAATCCCGCGGCATGGCGTACTGCCTCGACGCCACGACGGGCGAGGTCGTTTACGAAGAGCGGCTCGAACCTCGCCCCGGGCTCATTTATTCCTCGGTCACCGCCGCCGACGGAAAGCTCTATGCGCCGTCCCAAGAAAACGGCACGTACGTGCTGGCGGCCGCGCCGAAATTCAAGCAGCTTGCCGTAAACGTGCTCGAAGGCGACAAGACCCGGACCAACGCCTCGATCGTCGTTTCCGAAAACCAGTTGCTGCTGCGTACCGACAAGGCGATCTACTGTATTGGCCGATAACAGCGACGCCAGTGAGGAGGCAGTTGCTATGCCACCGCCTGGGTCAGAACTCCACCACCCGTTCGTCCCCGAACTCGAGCCGCACCGGCCCTGAGAGGCCCGAACGAATGAGCGGGTCTTCCGAGGTGTATCCCTGAAACGCCCGGATCTTGACGGGCTCTCGGTGAAGCGCCAGATTCGTCTTGGTCAGGCGTCTCTCCTCGGGCAGCCGGGCGTCGCCGATCAGGCGGTTCGCCCAAACGTTCGTCACGTCGATCTCAAGCTGATTTTTGCCTGGTTTAACCATGCCCGTGAGATCTACGGTCCAGGGTTCCGTCCAAATCACTCCCAGCCGCTTTCCGTTGACCCGCACTTCGCCAATCTGCCCAACCTCGCCAAAGTGCACGCGAATCGGCTTCCGTGCCTGATTGGCGTCGAGTTCGAATGTGTTGCGGTACGTCGCTTTCCCGGAGAAGTATTTGATCGCCTCGTCGGAATGCTCGTTCCACGCGACGAGCTTCTCCATCGTGACCGACTTCGGTTCGCCCACGCCCGGCACGAAATCGACCGTCCAGGGGCCTGCTATTTCGTTCGGAGCCGGTATCCCCTGCATCTCAACCGTGATCGGCCTCTTTTCGCAGGTCTCAAGCCGGCATGAGCCGTTTTGCCAGAAGCGGACGCGCGCTCCGCCCTTGGTCCGGGCCGCGATCTCCAGCATTCGCTGCGGAGCAGAGATCGATACCAGATGGCGTTTCTCCGCCGGACGCCGGAATACGACGAAAGTCGAGCCATTTTCCGGCAACGCGATCGGCACGATTGTCCGCCCGTCCTCGCTCGTCCGGTATTGCACGGCGTCGCGGATCTCGCCGGTCGCCGGATTCCAGAACTCCGGCTCCATGCCCTCAACGCGGAAAATGCACTCCGCCTCGCCCGAGCCAGCGACGTAGTAGATTTCGGCATCCCCCGCGCGCCGGTGGATGTAGTCCCACGGGCCGGTGAAGTCCGGGGCAATGCCCATCCGCTGCAGAGCCTGGTCCATGTCCATTCCGGCCAGGATCGTGCCGTTGCCCGGCGAGCGTGCATCCGGCTGCCCACCCCTATCGCCCCAAAGTTCGGCGGCCAGTCGGCGGACCTCGTCGTCGCACGCCGGGTAGTTGCGCAGTCCCGGCGACCGCTCGGGCCGCCGCCCTCCGAGCACGACCGTCGCTCCCGCCTTGGCGAGTTCGGCGATCTTCTTCACGGCCTCCGGCGGCACCGCCTCGCTGCCGAGGTCGACCACCAGCATACGATAGCGCATACCGTCAGGCAGAACGAGTTCGCCGCCCTCAACCGACATCCGCTCAAGCAGCACCTCGGTGTTCACCAAGTCGAACGCGTAGCCCCCACCCAGCACGAGCGACGGCTTTTCGCCCCACTTCTCGCCGCGGCCCCAGTGCAAGTAGGGCGAATCGCCCGTATAGGCGCAAACATCGGCGACAAACTTGCCCTGCTGCAGCAGGTACTGGCACCGCGCGAGATACGCGAGGAATTCGCCCGCCTGATCCCACCAGGTGACGTTCGGGTTCAGGTGCGTGCCGGCGAAGTAGACGATTCCCGGCTTGCCGAACTCCTTGGGCGACGCGGCGAAGGTGTGCCAGATCAGGTGGTTCACGCCATCGCAAAACGCGGCATCGGCCTCCGGCTTGAGTGTCGCCGGGTAGGCCGACCAGTGCTTCCGCATGTGGGTAAACGCCTCCGCCGCCGCGCGCCGCTTTCCGTAGATGTGGGCCGTGATCGCCGGCGGGCGGTTCAGTCCCCGTTTCGGCCACCAGAACTCGCCCTGGGGCATGTCGTTGCGCGCGAGAAAGGCCATCTGGTCGGCGTTCTCGAAGCTCGCGATGGTCCGATTCCACGGCCCGCCCGACTCCGAATGCCACTCGAGCCCGGCCGCGTGGCAAAGCTCGCGGAGCTTGCCATAGAAGTTGTTCATGAAGCAGTCGCTGAGCGTCTTGTGGTAGTCGACCAGGAACCGCTCGGTGACCTCCGCGTTCTGGACCATCATTCCCGCCAGGACCGGCAGGTAGTCGTGAATCGCGTAGCCGCGGTATTTCTGGAATTCGCGGTCCAGGCCGAGCGTCCAGGTCGGCGCCGCTCCTTCCCAGCTCACGCTGTAGAAGTGCGTAAGGGTCTTGCCGGCCAGCGAGCCCGCGTCCTCAAGCAGTGCCCGGCCCATCCGGTCGAAATGCCCCTCAACGGCCTTAGGATCAAGGATATCGACGTCGTACTCATGTCCTTCCATCGGAACACAGGCGAAACGGATGATTGCCCATTTTCCAGGCGGCACCTCCCACGCGAGTTGCTTGTTCCCATCCACCCTTTCCGCAAGGTTGACGACCTCGTGAACGACGGGTTTCTCAGGCGCTTCACCCTTGGCGTCCGCACGCTTCGCCGCGACCACGGCGACATCCCAGAACCGTCCCCAGTCCTCTTGCGGCAACGCGATACGGAGTTGCTTGGGGCCGGCCACTTCCATGGTCGCCCAGACCAGCTTCTTTGGAGTGTCGTCGCCGACGTGCCACGGGCCCTTCAACGCCCCCGCGCAACTGCTCAGATTCACGCTCATCTCCAGCCCCACCCGGCCGGCCTCTTCCATGCCGAACTTGAGCATCCGCCGCCACTCGGGGCTCATGAACTCCGTCCGGCTCTCGGGCGGCGGTACATGATCTTCGTGGTAGCCGCGGGCGTCGAACATCAGCAGCCCGCCCACGCCCTTCTTCTTCATCTCCTCAAGGTCGCGAGTAATCGACTCCCGCGTCACGTTCGCCTTCAGCCACCACCAATACACCCACGGCTTATATTGGTCGGGTGGATTCGCAAAGTCCTGGTCCGCGACAATGGCCTGGGCGACCGGGCGGTCGGCCGCCCCGTACGCGTTCCCCGGGCCGATCCAAGAAAGCAGCCAGACGCTGCTGAAGGCCCAAAATGCCCCAATCGCGATCGCTCGAAGCCGGAGGCGGCTGATCATATTTTTCTCCTAGGTCGTTGCAGGACTGGTCAAACGTCAACAGGCGCCCACTCGTGCAACCATCTTCAACTGCCGCAAGTGCCCCTGTCAAGAACGCCAGAAGGTGACGTTCGTTGATCTAGCGGCCAAACCCGTTTTTGGGCATGCCCAGTTTGGGCGCAACACCCTGCGGAAGGGGCGTCTTGTGCAATTCGCAGCCTGGACGCAAAATAGAAATTGGGTCATCGGTTATGGTCTGCGAGGCAAATTCTGGCCGGGAAATACGACGTCGCAACCGGCCGTGTGCAGTGGCTCAGCCGCGGACACTGACCCAATCCTCGCGCAAAGCGGAGGCCACCGTGGATCTGAAAGACAAGGTCGCCCTTATTACCGGCGGAACTCGTGGCATCGGCGCCGCCGGCGCCATTGCTTTTGCCCGGGAGGGAATGGACGTGGCGATTGTCGCCCGCCGGAACGACGCGCGGGCTCAAGAGACCCTCAAGGCGATTGAGTCGGCAGGGCGGCGGTGCGAAATGATCGTCGCGGATTGTGCCAGGCCGGAGGATAACACCCGTGCGGTGGAAGAAACCTTCCGCCGGCTCGGCTCGATCGGCGTGCTGCTCCACGCGGCCGGAGGACCGGTCATGGGCGACGTTCTGGGTGTCTCCCCCGAAGACTGGTATCACGGCTTCGACGTCCATGTCCACGCAATTTATCATCTCTGCCGCGCGGCTGTGCCGCGAATGCGGGAAAAGAAGGAAGGGGCGATCATCCTGGTTTCGTCGGTTGCCGGAATCCGCGGCTGTCCCGGCATCCTCGGCTATCAGGCGGTCAAGGGCGCCGTCCTTCAAATCACACGGGGACTCGCCCGGGACTTGGCGCCGCACAATATCCGCGTCAACTGCGTTGCCCCCGGAGTGATCGAGACGGAGTTCCACGACCTGACCGGCATGCTGAGCGAAGAGCAACGAAAACGGAACGTCCAACAGCGCATCCCCTTGGGCCGTCACGGCCACCCTGAGCATATCGCTGAAATGATCGTCCAGTTGGCCCGCAACGACTACATAACTGGCGAAAACGTCACGGTCGACGGTGGGCTGACGATGCGAATCGCGTAACCGCTGGCGACGACTTCCCGCCGCTGGAAAAAAACGACCCGCCGGAACATCAAGCAGCCCGGCTGCTGAGCCTTTTGAAATCGTGGCGGGTGGTTGCTGAAAAACTGCACTAGGCGTGCCAGCGGATTTCTCTGGTATGATAGAGATAGGCGGATCCTCCGATGGAGCCCTGGGCCGAGGATCTTGCATGCTGCATGCCGCTGGCTTGTACTCGTGCCCCCTTAAGACGAGGGGCAGCTCAAACCTTTTTAGGCGATGAACCGCGAATCCTTAAGCCCCGAATCCGTCAAGCAGACCATCTTCTGGTCGTGGACTGACGGAATTCTTTCCACCTTCCTCTCCGGCTTGTTTGCCATCTTGCCGATTGCCATTACCGTGGCGATCATCGGGTGGGTGGTCCGCCATCTCCAAGACCTGCTCGGGCCGCGTAGTTCGGTTGGCAGGACCCTGGAGTCCGTGGGGCTGAATTTCGCGACGGATAAGCTAACCGCCCAAATCATCGGTTGGGTGCTGGTGCTCACGGCGATCTGGCTTCTGGGGGTCCTCACGAAATCCATGGCCCGCAGCCGGATTGTGCGAGTTTTCGAAACCGCGGTGAACTCCATCCCAGTCGTCAAGGGCATCTACCGCACCTCGACGCAACTTGTTCGGATTTTGCGAAAGGACGACAGCCGTGAGCTCAAGGCGATGAGCGTTGTGTTCTGTACCTTGGGCGACACGCCGGGCGGCGGCATTCTAGCGCTGATGGCGTCGCCGGAGATTTATCGCTTTAACGACCGGGATTATCGTGTCGTCTACGTGCCGACTGCGCCCGTACCGATGACCGGCTATGTCCTTTTTGTCCCGGTCGATCGACTGACCAGCATCGACATGTCGGCCGAGCAGATGATGCGGATTTATTTCTCTCTTGGAATCCTCACGCCCCAGGTTCTGCCGGATCTGCACCGGGTAACGGACGCCGCGGGTGTAGTTCGTTCTGACATCCCGGCGCCGGTCGGCCATCCGAGACCGTAGAAAACCCGCTGCCGGCATTGGCACCGACGGCCGGGCTATCCCAAGCCTTCCTCCCCTTCCACGCCGCCGTTCTCCCCGGCAACGCCCAGTACCCGCTCGGCCGCAACTTCGCCACTGTGGATGCAATTCGGAATGCCGACGCCGTGATACGCATTGCCGGCCAGTTCAAGGTTCGGCAGAGCCGCCATTTCGCTCTCGATCGCGGCGACCTTCTCACGGTGGCCAACGTGGTACTGGGGCATCGTGCCCGGCCAGTGGGCGACGTTTGTGTAGCATGGTTCGCCCCGTAGCCCCAGGATCCGCTGCAATTCCGCAAGAAGGACCCGGCAGAGTTCGCCGTCGTCCATCTCCGCCATTTCCGGAGCCCGCGCTCCGCCTGCGAAAACCCGCAGCAGGATCTTGCCGTCTGGCGCACGGTGCGCATACTTCTGGCTGCTGAAACTGCACGCCAGCATCCGAATCCCTTCGGTGGACGGCACCACCGCGCCCATTCCATCCAGCGGGTGTGCGACCTGGCTTCGATCGAATGCGACCGATACGATTGCCGTGCCCGAATGTTCGATTCCTCGAAGCCGCTCTCCAAGGCCCGGAGCGAGCGGACGCAACAGTCTGGCGGCTTCGTACGACGGCGTGGCGAGGATCACAGCGTCGAACGTCTCGCGCGTGTCGGCGGCGGTTACCAGCGCCCACCGGCCGTCGCTTTCGCGCTCGATGCCCCGAATCGGCGTACGCAGTCGCACGGAGCCTTGAGGCAGCCGGGCAGCGATTGCGTCAACGATGCTGGTCAGTCCGTCGCGCAGTGTGACAAACATGCTGTAACGAGCACCGCTCTCGCTGTGCAGGGGCGCCCTGGCTCCTGCGCCCCTTTTCGACAACTTGCGCTGGGCAGCCATTTGCCGACGCATCGCGCGGATCAGGCTGCCGTGCTCGCGTTCCATCTCGCGGAATCGTGGCAGGGTGGCCAGCACGCTCAACCGCTCCATGTCGGCCGCGTAGACGCCGCTGACCAGCGGTTCCACGAGCCGCTCGAACACCTCCCGGCCGAGCCGCCGCCGAACGAAATCGGCCATGCTCTCATCGTCGTTGTCTTTGCGCGGCGGGAGGAAGTACTCCATCGCGGCTCGCATTTTGCCGACCGGGCTGAGGATCGGAGTCACCGCCAATGGCCACATCCGCGTCGGCGCCATCATGAGAAAGCCGTCGGGCAGCCGGTAAAGACGCCGATTGCGAACGACGAACGTCCGACGGAATGCGGGATTGGTCTGGATCAATTGGTCGGCCAGTCCGAGACGCTTGCACAGATCGACTCCCCAGGGGACGGTGGTGATGAAGTTGTCGGCACTCTGCTCAACCTGATATCCGTTCTCGTGAACGGTCCGCAACACCCCCCCTAATCGCGGCGATTGCTCGAACAGCGTTACTTGGCAGTTCGCCTCAAGCTCAATCAGCCGATGCGCGGCCGCCAGTCCCGAGATACCTCCGCCCACCACTGCCACGCGTCTGGCGGTGGACTGCCGTTTCTCCCTGAATGCCGAATCCGTCGACCGATCTCCTGCAAACCCCTCGGACACCATTCACCTATCTGCAATTCGTCTTGTGGAATTCGGCGTCTCGGGAAAGCCAACCGGCGGCGAGCCAATCAACCGTCCATCCGAGAGTCGCCCGTTACGGCTTCACGCCACCCACGGGGCTCCAAAACCTCGTTCTACGATGCGATCCTAACATTCTAACGCCACCTTTCCCAGTCTCGCGTCAGGCGTGATTGTGCAAGGAACAGGGCATCTGATGAAAAAGGGGACAGGCACCGCAAGCAATCGTGGGCGAATGGGACCGAAGATACAAGCTCTTGCGGTGCCAGTCCCTTTTTTCATCACCCCAGGGCAGGAGCCTCCAGCGTGGTGCCAGGCAGGCGGCGAATGGAGAGGAGTTGGTTATTGAACGGTGGGCACCTGCGCCGGCACGCAGCCGGGCGGACAGACAGTCTGCGTCTGAGGCGGGCAGGCGGTCGGCTGCGGCTGACAGTAGGTCTGAGCGGCTGTTTGGGGAAGACAGACAGCCGGTTGCTGCGCGTATGCCGGCTGTTGGGCGTAGGTGGGCTGGTAATACCGGGGACCGCAGCAACAGCCTGACAGAAGAACCCCGGCCATTAGAACACCAGCCACTCCAACCAAGTATCGCATCGAATGACTCCTTTTGCGGGCCGCCGCAAATCAAAGGGCTAGTGCCGCTCCGATTCCCGGTTGCCAGCCGACGATGCCGCGAGTATCCCCAGGGGTGGAGGAAAATATCAGCCGCCATTCCACCCGTCAATGCCAATGCTCACTCGCCACCGCATAGAGGGGTCCGATCACCCATCGTTATGGGCGATCTGCGTCGTCACCTGGCCGGCTTCCACTCGCGTGATGAAAAAGGGAACAGGTACCGCAAGTAAAATAGAAAAGCGTTCGCGGGGCGGTCGGGGACTGGTCCCATTTTCGGACGATTGGCGTCGTCTTGTCGCCAAAGACGTTGGCTGAAACATGAACCTGTCCTCCTCTGTTCCGCCCCGTGAGCGGTTACCAGGAAGTTGGCCTCTTACTTTTCCTGCCGGAGCTTCGGCCATGACCGACGCTGTCAGCATTTCATGGATGCTCTACGGAGCCAATGGCTACACAGGCCGGAGAATTGCCGAGGAGGCGGTGCATCGCGGGGTCAGGCCCATCCTTGCTGGGCGCACGCGGTCGAGGCTCCGACCGATGGCCGACGCCCTGGACTGTCCGCTTCGCGTATTCTCTCTGGACAATCTCGATCAAGTGGTCGCTGAGTTATCCGGCTGCCGAGCCGTTCTGCACTGTGCCGGGCCCTTTTCTGCCACATCCAGGCCAATGATCGACGCTTGCATGAAGGCCGGTGTGCACTACCTCGACATCACCGGGGAAATCGACGTCATCGAAGCGGCCGCGAAACGACACGAGGAGGCCGTGCGCGCGGAGATTGTTCTCTTGCCGGCCGTCGGTTTCGATGTCGTCCCGAGCGACTGTCTCGCTGCCATGCTCGCCGCGCGGATGCCCGCAGCGACTCGCCTCGAACTTGCCTTTGCCGGTGTCGGGCCGCCTAGCCGCGGAACCTTGAATACCATGCTCGAACGTCTTGGCCGCGGTGGTACGGTACGACACAACGGGCAAATTGTCTCCATGCCGCTAGCCTGGAAGAGCATGGACGTCCCCTTTCGCGAAGGCAAACGCACCGTAGCGACCATCCCTTGGGGCGATGTGGCGACCGCCTGGTATTCCACCGGGATTCCCAATATCGAAGTATCCATGGAAATGCCGGCGGCTCAGATTCGCTGGATTCGGCGATTTCGCGTCTTCTTGTCGGCGGTGAAGCTCCCGTTGCTGAGAGAGCTGGCAAAGCCGATCCTTCAACGCTTTTTCACCCGCCGCGACACCACCCCTGCGGGCGGCACCAGTTCGTTTTGGGCACGCGTATCGAATACCGATGGCGAGAGCGTTGAGGCCACGCTGACGGGGCCGGAGGCATATCGACTCACCGTACTGACGGCGCTCGCCGCAGTCGAAAAGACGCTCGCCAGCAGCCCCACTGCTGGATTCAGTACGCCGTCGAAGGCATTCGGTCCCGAGTTCATTCTCGAGATTCCCGGCACCGAGTTGCAATGGCGATGATCGCACCAGCAGGTGGGCTCTTAGCCCGGATCATTCATGAATCTCGGGAATTCTTGGGCCTCCCGATCCTTTACAAAGACCTTTACAGGCGGCGATCTTTACGGGAATTCCAAAAAGAAAGCCCGTCGCAACTCGTTGCTGCGAAATGCTTTAAGTGAGTGGGCGATACTGGACTCGAACCAGTGACCCCTAGCTTGTCGAGCTAGTGCTCTAACCAAACTGAGCTAATCGCCCATCTTTCCCTCTAAGCACGCTCGCAGACGTCGACGCTGGGGGCCTGCGAGTTGACCAAGTTAAATGTGGCATCGCCGGCCGAAACAGTCAAGGGGCGCGCCACACCAATTGACTCTGGTAGCCGGGAATGCCGGCACGCTAGCTCGCGCCTGTGCTAGAACCGGTGTGGCGAACCTTACCTGCAATTACCTACTCTTGATTGGGGCCTCCCCAAAACCCTATACTAAAGCCTTCATCCCTCATACCTCGCCAGTGCTCCCTTGCAGGGATCAGCCGCGTCCTTTGTATCGACGTTGCCATTGCCGAGGTCAGAAAACAGGCAATTCGGAGAACATGCTCAAAGTTAAACTCCCCGACGAGAGTATCTTGGAGTTCTCTCGCCGTGTCCGACCAATCGATGTCGCTTCTCACATTGGGCCTCGGCTGGCAAAGGCGACTTTGGCTGCCGAGGTCGACGGCCAAGTGGTCGGGGTCGATTCGACGCTGCCCGAGGAGGGTGAGATCGCTCTTCGACTGCTCACCGCCAAGGATCCCGAGGCGCTGGCCGTCATGCGGCATTCGGCCGCTCATGTGATGGCTCGGGCGGTTATGCGGCTTTACGAAGGCGTGGAACTCGCTTTCGGCCCCACGGTCGATAATGGGTTCTATTACGACTTCCTGCTGGAAAAACCGATCTCCGAAGCCGACTTCCCGAAGATCGAGGCCGAAATGGCCAAGATCATCCAGGCCGATGAGCCTTTCGAGCGGATCGTCGAGCCGCGGGAAAGGGCAATCGAACTATGCGCAGACCTTGGGCAGTCGCTCAAGGTGGAGCATATCCGCGAGGGTCTGGCCGATCAGGAAACCCTCTCGTTTTACCGTCAGGGCGAGTTCATCGATCTGTGTCGCGGC
Organism: Thermoguttaceae bacterium; assembly: GCA_040768665.1. Taxonomy (GTDB): domain Bacteria; phylum Planctomycetota; class Planctomycetia; order Pirellulales; family Thermoguttaceae; genus JABWBD01. The sequence goes on along the minus strand of JAXGMN010000018.1, from coordinate 64,713 downwards.
CCCCACGTTCCCAGCGCGGGGGCGATCAAGACGTTCAAGCTTCTTTCGGTGGCCGGCGCTTATTGGAAAGGGGATTCCTCCGGCCAACAGCTTCAGCGAGTTTACGGCACCGCCTGGTTCAGCAAACAGGACCTGGAGGATTATCTCAAGCGAGTGGAGGAAGCGAAGCGTCGCGACCACCGGGTGCTTGGGCGGCAGCTCGAACTGTTCACAATCGATCAGGCGGTCGGTTCCGGACTGGTTCTCTGGCTGCCCAAGGGCGCCACGGTTCGCCGGGAGCTCGAAAGCTTCATCTATGGGGAGCTGCTCAAGCGAGGCTACCAGCCGGTCTACACCCCGGCCATCGGGCGAGTCCAATTGTACGAGACCTCCGGGCATTTTCCGTACTATTCGGACAGCCAGTTTCCGCCCATCGAGATGCAGGATGGGGACCGCTACCTGCTGCGGCCGATGAACTGCCCTCACCACATCACCATTTACCAGTCGAAGCCGCGGAGCTACCGCGATCTTCCGTTGCGCCTGGCGGAGCTGGGACTGGTTCACCGGTTCGAGCAGTCGGGTGAACTGAGCGGCATGATTCGCGTTCGAGGGTTCACCCAGGACGATGCCCACATTTTCTGCACCGACGAGCAGGTAGCCGACGAGTTCCGAGGCTGCCTGGAAATGACGCAGTTCGTGCTGAAGACCTTGGGGCTGGAGGACTATCGTGTGCGACTCAGCTTCCGCGACCCGGGTAGCTCCAAGTACGTCGGGGAACCGGAGACTTGGGATCGCGCCGAGGCGGCCCTGGAATCGGTTTGCCGCAAGATGGATCTGCCCGATTTGCAGGTCGTGCAGGGCGAGGCAGCTTTTTACGGGCCGAAGGCCGACTTCATCGTGGCCGACTGCCTCGGCCGCGACTGGCAGCTCGGCACCGTACAGTTGGATTACAACCTTCCGAGCGAGCAGCGGTTCGCGTTGGAGTACACCGGCGCGGACAACCGCCCCCACCGGCCCGTGATGATCCACCGCGCCCCCTTCGGATCGCTCGAGCGGTTCGTCGGCATGCTCATCGAGCATTTCGCCGGGGCTTTTCCCCTGGCTGGCACCCGAGCAGGCCCGCGTGCTCGCGGTAGCGAGAAATTCGAGGACTACGCCCGACAGGTTCAGCAGCGGATGGCGGCGGCCGGATTGCGAGTGTCGGGAGATTATCGTCCGGAGAAAATCGGGGCGAAGATTCGCACCGCCCAGCTCGAGCTGATTCCGTACATGATGGTCGTCGGCGGCCGAGAGGTGGAGCAGGACACCGTGGCCGTTCGGGATCGAATCGACGGGGACTTGGGGGCGATGAGCGTGGAAGCGGCAATCGAGAAGCTTCAGGAGGAAATTCGCACCAAGGCGGTCCGCAGGAGGTCGTAACGGCTGAGCGGTCGCCGCAGGGCGAACGGAGCGCCAGAGAGTAGCTTGATGAAAAAGGGGCCAGGCACCGCAAGCGGTCGTGGGTGAATGAGCGCGAAGATACGAGACCTTGCGGAGCCAGTCCCCTTTTTCATCCGCGGGGCGCACAGAGCGCCAGAGAGCGGTTTTGTGGCGTTTCACGGCTCGCGGCAGCTTGACGTGATTCATCAGGGCCGAAATACTCGATACAATAGGGAGCCGGTTTTCCGAAGCACCGCCGGCTCGCAGGTCGTTAGAGTGGTGTAAGAGCCTATCCCAAAACCAGGGAGAAGGAGGGAACGGGTACATTTTGCTCCGAAGACTCCGCAAAATGCGCCGGTCCCCGCCGGTTTTGAGACAGGTCGTAAGGGTGCTTCCATTCACATGCAAAGGAGGATTGCGGCTATCGAACCGAAACAGCAACGGGTAAACGAGCAGATCCGGGCTCCGCAGGTCCGGGTGATCGGGGCAGACGGAAGCCAGTTGGGAATCATGTCCGCTGACAGTGCCCTGTCCGCTGCTCGGCTCGCAGGGCTGGACCTGGTCGAGGTGGCCCCCACCGAGCGGCCGCCGGTCTGCCGAATCATGGATTTCGGCAAGTTCAAGTACCAGCAGAAGAAGCGTCAGCACAAGACGACCTCCCACCAGGTCAAGATTAAGGAAATCCGTGTCCGGCCCAAGACGGGCGAACACGATATTAACGTGAAAGTCAGCCGTGCGCGGGAGTTCCTGGCGAACAAAGACAAAGTCCTCTTGTCGGTGATGTTCCGCGGCCGCGAGATGGCACACGTGGAAGAGGGTCGCAAGGTGATCGACGAGATCCTCACGCAGCTCGAGGACGTCGCCCGCGTCGAGTCCGGACCCAATCAGCAGGGGCGCCGAATTGTGTGTACGATGGCCCCTAAGTAGACGGGAATCCGGCCGGCAAATTTTCAAGGCAACAGGGGGGATGTGCCGGCGGTCTTCGCTGACTGCTCCGCGGTAGGGTTGTTTTTCGCCACCCGAAATGCAGACAATGGGTTCGTTTTGCACCGAACCCCTTTGCCAGGGCACCTGAAAGTTTATAATGACGGGTCTTGCCCATTACGATGTGTTCCAAGCAGGCAGCAGGATCATGCCGAAACAGAAGACCCACAAAGGCACCAAGAAGCGATTCCGTTTGACGGCGAACGGCAAAGTGAAGCATCGCTCCGCGGGCACGAGCCACCTGCAAAGCCGGATGACCCAGAAGCGGAAGCGGAAACTTCGTGGGACGACCACGGTCGACGAGACTGAGGTCCCTCGCATCACGGCGGCGCTGAACGGCAATAGCTACTGAGCGAGCCGGTATTCGCGGGACGGGCTGGAAACGCTCCCCGATTCAGGGGAGGGCCTTGATCCCGTTAGAACGAAGAAGGACGGACGATGAGAACCACCAAAGGCTCTGCCCGGACGCGGGCGAAGAATCGGCTTTTCAAGAAAGTGAAGGGGTTCCGCGGCGGACGCCGGAAGCTGCTGCGCACGGCGAAAGAAACCCTGATTCGATCCGGGGTATTTGCTTATCGGGATCGGCGGAACCGGAAACGCGAATTTCGCAAGCTCTGGATCATCCGCATCAACGCCGCGTGTCGTCAGCGCGGGCTCCGCTACAGCGAACTCATCCACGGATTGCAGCAGGCGAATATTCTGCTCGACCGCAAAACCTTGGCCGAGATGGCCGTAAGCGATCCGCAGGGGTTCGATCAGGTGGTCGAGCAGGTGAAGGGCGCTCTCGCCGCTTCGGCGTGATGGCGGTGTTCTGCATGTCGATCGGGAAGTGGAGCCCCCTCGCCGCGGAGCGCAACTGGAGCGCCGCCCGTGCTTACGACACGTTACCCTCGCGTCTTCGGCGTCCGGCAGAAATTTCGTTTTCCCAAGGTGGACGACGTTTCCGCCGAGATCCGGCGCTGCCTTGACGGGATCGATTTGGCTCGCCGGGTGTCGCCCGGACAGACCGTAGCGATCGCCGCGGGAAGCCGAGGGATTGCGGACATTGCTTTGATGATCCGGACGGTCGCCGAGTATGTCAAGCAACTGGGCGCCCGGCCCTTCGTCGTTCCGGCCATGGGGAGCCACGGCGGCGGAACCGCCGAGGGGCAGCAGGCGGTGCTCGCGTCGTATGGCATTACCGAAGAGTTCCTCGGTTGCCCAATCCGCGCGAGCATGGAGACGGTCATCGTCTGCCGGACTGCGGAAGGCTTTCCCGTCCATTTCGACCGCCACGCCTTTGAAGCCGGCCACGTGGTCGTGGTCAACCGCGTGAAGCCCCATACCCGCTTCGTTGGCGACATCGAAAGCGGCCTGATGAAGATGCTCCTGATCGGCTTGGGAAAACGCGACGGAGCAGCCGTCTACCACCGGGCGATCCAGGATTACAGCTTCGGGCAAATCATTCGCAGCGTTGCCGGCGAGGTGCTGAACAAGTGCCCTATTCTCTGCGGCTTGGGCATCGTCGAAAATGCACTGGATCAGACCGCAAGAATCGAAGCGGTTCGTCCGGGGGCATTCGAAACGCGGGAGAAGGAGCTGCTGAAGCTGGCTCGCGAGTGGATGGCCCGGCTGCCGTTCGATCGTGCGGACGTCCTTCTGATCGATCGGATCGGCAAGAATATCAGCGGAACGGGACTGGACACGAACGTGGTGGGCCGCAAGTTCGACGATCACAAGGCCGTCGAAGGAGAACTGCCGAAAGTGAAGGTGATCGCAGTCCGCGGCCTCACTCCCGAGACGCACGGCAATGCCGTCGGCCTGGGCATCGCCGAGTTCTGTAAGAGCCGGGTCCTCGGCGAGATGGACGTTGCGGCAACGCGGCTCAACGGGATCGTCGCCGGACACGTCTCCGCCTCGATGCTGCCGCTGGACTACGAGACCGATCGGGAGATTCTGGACCTGGCGCTCGGCATGGTCGGGCTGGCCGAACCTCCCGAGGCCCGCCTGATGTGGATCCACAACACGCTCGACCTTCAGGAAGTGGTGTGCTCGACCGCTTATCTTGAAGAAGCTCAGCGGCGCGAGGACCTTGAAATCCTTACACCGCCGGGCGATCTGCCTTTGGACACCGCCGGGAATCTGCCCGACTGGTAGGAAATCAGCCGGCGGTGAGCATCCGTCGAATCAACAACTCCATCAGCCCGGCTGCTGCAGAAGCAGCCGGGCTGATATGCGAATGGACCAATCAGGCAATCGGTTCGGCCGTACCCGCGGCGTCCTGTGTCGTCGCGGGCATCTCGAGGGTTCGAGTCTGCAGGCCGATTTTCGCCAGGATCAGGTAGAGCACGAAACCGACGACAAACGCCATCAGCGGGGGCACCGGGACAATCGTCGCGTACTCCTTGAGCGGATCCACCAGAGCAGCAACGCTGTTGAACGCGCCGACAATGAAGCCGGCAACCCAGGAAATCCAGCCGGCCGGGTTAAAGCCGGCTCGGGGGCCGACCCACTTCTTTCCGGAAAGGAGATAGTCGGCGGCCATCGCACCGCACACCGGCCCGAACGATGCGCCGATGATTGAAAAGACGGCAACGACGTCGCCCGCCCAGCCGGTCACGGCGAGGATAATGCTCACCGCCGTGCCGATTCCCACGGAGATAAACGGATTGACCTTCGGGAGCGTCGTCTTGAAGCTGTTGGCCGCGATGAACGCGGAGAAGCACGCGGGCGGGAAGGCCGCAATCGTCAGGAGATACCAGAAGATCGATGCAGTCCTGGTTCCCATGATGTCGCCCATCAGGGCCGTGGTTTGAAGCTTGCTCGGGTCTGCAATCTTGCCCAGCCCCGAGGCTCCGGCGACGATCAGCAGCGACAGCCCGCCGGCAAAGATCGTGGCACCGGCGATACCGGCCAGGCCGCCGAGTTGCACGTCTCGGGCATCGCGATTGTTCATGCCGAAGTCGGTGCCGGCGGCGCCGGCGGTCGCAAAGAACCCGATGATGTACGTCAGCAGGAAGCCCATGACTCCCCAGATCATCAGCGCGGAGACAGAACCTTCCCCGGCGGCGGTCCGTGCGTTGCCGGTCAGTTGATTGCCGTCGAAACTCCCGAGGCCCCCCATGGTTGCGAAAAAAAGAATCAAGAGAATCACAAAGGGGATCAGCGGCAGAAAGCTGGCGACGCGTGCGACGTATTGGATTCCCTTCAGCCCCATGAACGCCGCCAGGATGGCCCACACCGTGGCAACAATGGCATGAGCGGGGGTGCCTAGCGCGGCGTCCGGTCCTCCGACCCACGGTGCGCACAACAGCATCGCGGAGAAGAAGGCGTTCACGCCCAGCCAGCCGAACTGCAACACTCCCATGAGGAAGCCCGGCATAAGGAAACCGCCGGTCGCTCCGTAGGTCGAGGTTCCGACGATATACAACGGCAGGCCGGTCTTCAGGCCGAACATTCCCGGGACGAGATAGTACAGGAAGTGGCACAACAGCGCCGCCAGGACCAGTCCGGCAAAGGCGATGCCCAGTCCCTGGGCCAGCGCGCCGCCAGGAACCCCGCCGCCCGTGGGAATATCCTGCCAGAACACAAACCACAACATGATGCCCGCGTACGTTTGCGCGGTGCTCTTGTACCACGCGACACGGTTCGACTGCGGCACGGGCTGGGCCGCGGCAATGTAATCGGGTAGTTTGGAAGCCATAGTTCCCTCCAGTAGGTCGGATCAGACGGATGCGTGCCCCCCGGGTGAGACAAACGAAACAGCTAGCGAGTCGAAGTCGCTCTCGGCGCCGCCTCGAATCGAACCCCGAGTATACCGGGGGGCCGTCCTGGAAGTCCAGCAGGAAGTCTCCGCGAAGGGGGCTAAGTGCTGAGAGCGGGGGCCGTTAGGATGTGTTCGGGCACCGAGATTGGATCGAGTTCCCCGGGGTTTCAAAGTCCCAAGGCCCCTGACCACCCTGCATCTGTAGGGGGGATCTAAATCTCGGTCCACGTCCCGGGCACCGGTGCGGGGTAGCGGCCGTTGGCGTCGGCTTGAACGGGCGCCGGACTGTCGACGGTCAGGCCCGCAACATTCGGGCAAAACTGGAACGTCGAGGCCGTGGCCTCCTCCCAGGTGACGATTCTGCCCGTGTGGACAGCCGCTCGGCCCATGATCGCTCCCAGGTTCGACAAGGCCGCACGCCGGGCCTCGTTGTGCGGCCGGTCGTTGCGAATGGCGTCCAGCAGAACGTTCCATTCGGCCTGCCAGGGGTTTATCCTTTCCTTGGGAGGCTTCCAGGCGACGTTGTCCTTGTCGATGTTCTGGTCCTTGTAGATCAGGCCGTTCGGTGCGTGGATATTGCCGGAGAATCGGGCGGCGCACTTCGTGCCGTGCAGGTAGGTAACGAAGTCGTTGTGGCACTTGGGAATGTAACGGCCGGTGACCTGCGCCTTCGTCCCGTCGGCGAATGTGTACTCAATCGAGTAGCTATCGAGATTCTGACTGCAATCGGTGCTCCCGGCGTATCGTCCGCCGACGCCATGGGCCGCCATGGGCCAGGAGTCCTTGATCCAGAAACATTCGTCAATCTGGTGGATCATCAACTCGATGAAGATCCCACCGGAAGCCCACAGAAACTGGTAGGGATGACCGGGGCTAAGCTGCCAGAGGAGCTCGTTTTCTCCCCCGGGGAAGGGGCTCATCGAATAACCGGGGTCCATGCGGTAGGCGCGAACGAGCATCACGTCGCCGACCGCGCCGTCGCGGATCTTCTCGATCATGGCCTGGCGAGCGGAGGAATGACGGGCCATGAGCCCGGCAGCGATCTTGAGATTCTTCTTCTCTGCCGCTTCTCCGGCGCGGATGATCTGCTGCACGCCGGCCGGATCGGCGGCAAAGTCCTTTTCCATAAACACGTTCACGCCCTTCTCCACCGCATACTCCAGGTGCGGTGCACGGAAGGCGGCGTGGGTGGTCAGGATGGCGACGTCGCCCGGTCTCAGACAGTCGATTGCTTTGCGGTAGGCGTCGAACCCCTGAAATCGGCGCTGTTGGGGCACGTCGATCCGGTCGCCGAACATTTTGCTCAGCGTGGCCTCGGACTGCTCCAAACGTTTCGGGATCAGATCCGCCATCGCGACCAACTTGACCGGCCCGCTCGTGGGTGCGTTCTCTTCGCCCTCCTGGCGAAAACGATTGTCGACCACCAGCCCACCTGCCGACAGGGCGTTTGCCACGGCACCGCATCCCCGCCCGCCGCAGCCGATCAGCGCCAGGCGGATCGTGTTGTCTTCGCCGGCGTGGACCGAGGGGATGGCCACTCCTGCCAGGGCCGACGCCGCGGCGATCCGGCCGGTATTGATAAGAAAGTCACGACGCGCCTCGACGGTCTTCCGGGTGTCCGACATCACGTATCCTTTCGGCAAGTGTGCGTCGAGCGGTCAGGTCCGCAGCAACGGACCGGCCCGACGACGGATTCGGTTTGCCTCCCAGTTTTGCAGCGTCTCGATCGGCCGTCAATATCGTGCCTGCCGCACGGCAAAGGTGCGGTGGCACGGCAATCGAGCACTCGCGGCCTAATTGCGAGAGAATCTTGCCGCGCGGCGACGCCGGAGTTGCTTGACCCGCAGTCTGCGGCCGACTATTTTGTCCAGGAGGTAATCTCCCCCCCTGCAAGACCCCAGGAGTATGCAATGCGACGTGCCTGTCTTCCGATTCTGCTGAGCGCTGCGTTCGTCCTTGTTCTCGGCAGGCACCTGCCGGCCGAAGACAAGACTTGTGAGTGGAAACCGTTGATGGATGGCAAGACGGTCGCCGGTTGGCATCCGGTGGGCGACGGAAAGTGGACCGTCGAAGATGGTGCGTTCGTCGGCCGTGCGAACAATGAGAAGCTGTATGGGCTGTTGGTCAGCAACAAGAAGTTCAAGGACTTCACCGTCCGGTTCAAGTTCAAGTGCCTCTCCGGCGACAGCGGTTTTTACATCCGCACCGAACTGAAGGAGCCCGACCAGGCTCATGGACTCCAGGTGCAGGTCGGGCGGCAGAAGAGCGGCGTGGGCGGAATCTACGAGAGCTACGGCCGCGCGTGGATCGACAAGCCGACCGACGAAGAAGAGAAGTCGTACACCCACGACGACGAGTGGAACGAAATGGTCATCGACGCGCACGGCGGAAACGTGACGGTTACGGTCAACGGTGTGAAGAGCGCCGAGCTCAAGGACGACCCGGGCCGGCCGGAAGGGCATCTTGCCCTTCAGATGCACGCAGGCTGCGTGATGCACGTGATGTTCAAGGACATCGAGATCAAGGAGGGCAAGCCGGCGAAGTAGCGGCGGCACGTGAGCTGGACAAGTAGGTCCCGCTTGCCGGAGAGCACTGAAAAAGTCGTTTTCGTTGACGTAAGTCCTTATTTTTCGTCCTCGGCTCAACCAGAGAATAAGGACTTACGTCGATTCGCGGGACTTTTTCAGTGCTCTCTGCCGAGCGGGACCTTGCCCCGCAGTTGCCACTCGGCCCCGCACGGGTCCGGCTTGCTGAAACCAATCAGCCCGGCTGCTCGAAGCAGCCGGGCTGGTATGGTTTGTGCATGCAAGCAGCCGGGCCGATTGCCTTCTCAGGGCCGAATCGCGATCTCGGGCATCGAAAGAAGGACCCGCTCTTGATTGAGCGAATCCAACCGCTGAAGCGCCCGCCGGATCTGTGCGACGCGATGCGGGTCGAGGCCTTTCAGATGGGGCAAGGCCAGCTCGAGGATCGATGCCGGACCGCTCGCCCCTGCCGCCGAGGCGATGGAGAGCCGGTCCGCTTCGCTTTCCTTGTCCGACATCTCTTCGAAGATCGCCTCGAAGAAGCTCTTCGGTTCGGGCAACGAAATCACCTCGTATTCCTTCAGGCCTGCCTTCCCGGCGACGAATTCGATGGCGTCGTCGAGAGTGCCGATCTTATCCACCAGCCCCAATTCCACGGCCTGTTTCCCGGTATAGACGCGGCCACCGGCCAACTCGTCGATGGGCTTGGCAAGCTTCTTGCCCCGCGCCGACACTACGTGTTGCTTGAACACGCCGTAGATTTCGTTCATCCAGTCCTGCATCTGCTTTCGCTGGTCGTCGGAGAGAACGGCATTGGTGCTGAACAGGCCGGCATTGTCGCCGCGCTGGTCGACGTCCCAGTGGATTCCCACCTTGTTCCAGAGTCCGGTCGTGGCGAACTTCCCGCCCACGACTCCGATCGACGCCGTGAGCGTGGATGTATCGGCAAAAATCGTGTCGGCGGCGCACGTGACATAGTAGCCGCCGCTTCCCGCGACACTTCCCATGGAGACGGCGTAGGGTTTCTTCGAGGCCACCTGGCGCGTCGCGTTGAGGATGATCTCGCTGGCCACGGCAGAGCCGCCCGGCGAGTTGACCCGGAGCACGACGGCCTTCACGTTCTCGTCCTCGGCCGCCTTGTCGAGCGCCTTACGAATCGTGGTGCTGAACGCGCCGGTTTCGCCTCCCAGGAGGCTCCGCTCGGCCTTGCCGGGCATGATCGGTCCCTCGACATAGACGATCGCCACGGAGTTTTTCGGCAAACTCTTCTTCTTGCCGCCCTGGAGGATTTCGGACCAGATCTTGAATATGGCTAATGGCGACGACAGATCGATCTCTTTGTCCTGCCGTTTGCCGTAGTTTTTCTTGAACCGGAGATCCGCACCGTATTTTGTTTTCAGCCGGGCCTCGAAGCCGTCGCGGTACTCGACCCGGTCAATGATCTTCAGCGCCTTGGCCTTTTCCGGGGTGTAGAGTCCTTCGTTGATCCACTGCCGAACTTGCGCGTCGGCGACGTTGCGGCTCGCGGATACCCAATCCAAGTAGCTGTCGAAAGTACTGTCGAGAAGCCAGTCCTGCATGCGATTGGCGGCGGGGCTCGGCTCCGTGCGCATGAAGATTTCCGCCGCGGTCTTGTATTCACCGCAGGTGAGAAAGTCGGGTTCAACGCCGATCCACTCGAGCAGCCCCCGTACATAGGGCGATTCCGCCGAAAAGCCGTTGATCATGATGATCGCGGTCGGGGTGACGCTGAGTTCCGAGGCGGCGGCCGCGAGGGCGTAGCTCCGCATTTCCAATAGCGAGTCGACGTGTGCATAGACCGGCTTTCCCGCGGCCTTGATCGAGCCGATCGCCTGTCGCAGTTCTTCCACCTGAGCCAGGTCGGGAAACGCCTCGTCCACCAGCAGCACGACCGCCTTGACATCCTTGTCATCTCGGGCCTTCTCCAGCCGCTGGACCAGTTCCTTGAGCGTCTGCGAACCAGGCTCCGCAAGGGGGAAGTCCTCCTGAACCGGCTTCTCGGCGATCGGGCCGTCGAACGTAAACACCGCCACGACCGGCTTGTCTGTCGATTTTTTCTCGGCGGTATTCTCTCCGGACTTTTTCGATTCGGGGCTTTTGGACGCGGCTTCTTCCGACTTCTTTTCCGACACGGCCTTTTTCGTCTCCGGCTGGCACAAAGCGGTCGGCGCTGATACCAAGACCATACCGATGGCCAGCAGGGCCGCCAATGGCAGGGGAAGTCTTTCCATCCGTCGTTCCTTTATCAGTCTGTGAAGATGGTGCTGGAGAATGGAAGGTGATGCGGCGGAACCGTTCACGCACAGGGCCGGGCGCCGTTCCGCATCGTTCCGACCCCCGCGGCTATTTCGCCGGGCGAACCGCCTGGGGTTTCGCCGCCGGACGCGACTGCTGCTGAACCGCCTGCTGTTGAAGATTCCGAATCTTCGTGAGTTGCTCGGCGGTCAGGACTTGCATGGACTGCCTGGCTGCCGCCTGCTGAACCTTCCACAACTGGTCCTGAATCTGTTCGAACTGGTTCTGAAGATCTTCGCGAATCTTGTTCAGTTGTTGCTGCTGCTCCTGGGACAGCCCAAGCTCCTGAACGACTGCGGGGTTCGGCAGCATGTCGAAAGTGGCAAGGCGAAAGTTGGTCTGCTCGAGCTGCTCTTTTTGTTCGGCGGTCAAAAGCTCTGCCAGTTGCTGTCCAAACATTTCGGCGCTTTGAAATGCCTCGGCCTGAAACTTCTGGCGTTGCTGCTCCGTGAGCGACTGAGGATCCGGATACTCTTGCTGCTGCGTCTGCTGCCGCTCGTTATAGCCCTGGAACGCTTGCTGCAAATTCTGAGTTTGCTCCTCGGTGAAGCCGAGCTCCTTGCGAACCGCGTCGCGTGCCAGGAGGCGGGAGTAGCCGGCAAACTGAAGGGCTCGTTGTCCCGAGATTCCCGCAGCCGGTTGAACCGATTGCTGCGCAATCAGAACGGAAGCGGCGAGCAAAAGACCCGATGATCCCAGAAGGCATTTCCGCGTCATCCCATTTTCTCCTTGTTCAATACATCTTGCGGTGCGAAGTCATGGCCCAGTTTGTCAATTGTAGCCGGTGGCTTCGCAGGCGCTCAGCGGAAAAGGAAAAAAGGCGTTAGAGCCCGCCCTAAAATAGGGGAAGGCATTTCGCAGGCGATTGGCATAGCGGGGTAGAACGTTCATTGGTCGGAGCCAGTCCCCGTTCTGGCATAGGCAATGATCCGGATTCTCCTCTGGACGCAAGTTGGTGTTTGCGGGTAGACTACGCCGTCCCCTTCCTGAGATTGGGGGTATAGACGGCATATCCGAGCGGGGCAAGTCCGACGGCGGTGTCCCTCGCAATCGATTCGTTTTCCGGTCGCTTGACTGCGGCCTTGACCGGCGGTCGAGGTTCAGGAGGAACACGTAATGCGTAGCAGGAAGCTTTCGTTACCGCGATCTATTTGGTTCGCAGCCTTCGTTGCGTCGTTGGTCGCGACGGGTGTGGCATGGGGAGAGACCCCCTCCGACTTCAAGCCCAACCGGCTTCGAATGGGCGTTCGTCCGCCGACGGCCAGCCCGAGCGAAGGCGCAATGCCCGGATCGCCAACCACGGCAGCCCAGAGCGATCCGGCCGGGGACACTTCCGATGCGAAGGCGGTCCCCGCGGAGCCGTCCGAGTTGCCGTCCGACGATTCAGCCTCGCCGTTCGCGTCTGCTCCGCCTCCGGTCCCCAATCAACTGCCCGACAGTCCCACGTCGCCTGCGCCGGTATCACCGGCCGCAAACGGCGCTGCGAACCTGATGCCCGAGGGGGTGAAAGAGCCGTTAGTCGCCGGCGGTCCCTCGGAAGCTGCGGAGGAGCCGCTCAAGCCGATTCCGGCCTCCGGCGAGGCGGAACCGATCGAAATTCACTCAGCTTCGTTCAAGAGCGTCACGCCCGGGGTGAGCACGCTCGATGACATTCAGTCGCAGTGGGGAGCCCCTATCGAGATCGGCCGTTATGAAGGTCTGATTCTGCATCTATATCGTGTCGAGCCGTTTGAACGGGTCGAGGTCGTCCTGGCCGACGACAAGGTATCGTCGATCGTCATACGGCTCGATCGTCCATTTCCCGCCGATCTGGTCACCAAGCAACTGAACCTGACGAATTTGCAGCCGGTCCTCGTCTCGAACGAAGTAGGCGAGATCCTAGGCCAATCCTTTCCGGAACGGGGTGTTCTCTTCGCGTTCGAGCCAAGCGACTCCGCCGGGAAAGCCAGCATGAGCGTTGTGCAAATCATCCTGGAGCCGATCACCGCAGAGCCTTTCCTGCTTCGCGCAGAGACCCTCTTGGACACCCAGCCCGACTTGAGCCTTCGCGATCTCGATCAGGCGATCAAGTTTGCGCCGGAGAATTCGCGGGCCTATTGGCTTCGAGCCCGTCTCCTGGCGGCCCGCGGCGAGCCGGATTCCGCCCTGGAGGCAGCCGAACAGGCGGTTGGCCGTGAGCCGGAAAACCCGCGCTATCTGTTGACTCAGGGCCAGATACTTGCTTCTTTAGGACGGTTTTCCGACTCAAAGGCGGCGGTTGAAAAGAGTATCCGGCTGAGCGACGATTCGCCGCACGTCAAAGCCCGCGCCCTGTGCATGCTTGGCGATCTCTACAATTCCGGTCCACAGCCCGACTACGCCAAGGCGATTCAATTCCACACCGACGCGATCAAGATCGCGGACGGGTTGGTTGAGGATCGTCATCCGGCGGTTCGCCTGGCCGCCAAGGAGGTCATGATCGATGCCCACCTAGGCGCCGCGCACGATGTCGCCTGGGGTGTCTGGAACCAAAAGGAGGTATCGGTACCTCGGTGGCTCGACCGAGCCTCTGCTTTTGCCGATGACCTGATCAGCAGCGACGGCGGTACGGCGGAATATCGCCTGCGGGTGGCCACACGCGCGCTGGCTGCATCCGTCGGAATGCCGAAAGCGTTCGATCCCACGAAGTGGGCTGAAGAGGCGGTGCGAGTCGGAGAGCAACTGATCGCCACGACTCCGGAAGCACAGAAAGCAAAGTGCCGTTGGGACCTCGGCACGGCCCTTTACGATGCCGTCCAGGTTTGCCAGATACGACAGGAGAACGAGGCCGCCTTGAAATACGGTCAGCAGGCCGTTGAGTACCTGGAGAGCTCAATGGAAGCGCGCCGGGCGTCGTCCACCGACCGTTACCTCCTCGGCCGGCTCTATTTCCGCATGGGAGCGATCTATGCCGTTGGGAAAACCGACCATCGATCGGCGGTCGCGTGGTTTGAGAAGGCTATTCCCCGTCTGGACCATTCGGCCGCGCAGGTCAATTCGTCTGAAACGGGACGGCTAGGCGAGACGTTTGTGAGCATGGGGGTCTCGTATTGGGAGACGGGACAGCGCGATCGAGCAGTCTCGCTTACCCAGCGCGGTGTGCAACTGATCGAAGATGCCGTGAAGAGCGGGACCAGCGAGCAGTCGGCTTTGGAAATCCCCTACGGCAATCTCGCGAACATGCATCGGCAACTCGGCAAGCCGGATACGGCCGGGGAGTATGTCCGAAGAGCGGCCCGGGCAAGTAGCGGGACGATCCAGCGTTAGGCTGCCGCACGGCATCTCGGCGGATGCAGAAAACGTGGGCGGGAGCGCCACGACGGTTTGTCTGTGGCCTTCTGGGAATTAAGAGGCCCTAACAAAACCCCTGCCGAGTGGGTGCCATCAGCCCGGCTGCTACCATCAACTCCATGCCCGAATTACCGCGGCCCGATTGAGAGCAGCCGGGGGTGCTTACGAACCGCAGTTTTGTCAGGGCCTCTTTCTGAATCATGCCTGCCGGGTATAATGGGGTTCGTTCCACCCGCCTGGCGCAAAGAAAACGCCGTGCTTCTTCGCCTGCTGATCCTGTTCACGGTTGTCCCGTTCGTCGAGTTGGTCATCCTCGCATGGATTGCCGACAGGACGAACTGGGTTTTCACAATCAGCCTGGTACTCGTCACCGGGATCATCGGGGCAGCGCTCGCTCGGCACGAAGGGCTGCGATGCCTTCGGCAGATCCAGGATCGCCTCCGGCGAGGTGAGGTGCCGGCCGGCTCGTTGCTGGATGGACTGATGATCTTGATCGCCGGCGCACTGCTGGTTACGCCCGGAATTCTCACCGACGTCGCCGGTTTCCTCCTCTTGCTTCCTGCCTTCCGGCGACTGATCAAGCAGTACGCCACGCAGCAGATCCGATCAAGGCTTCGGGTTGTCTCGCCGTTTGACGGGCGGACGGGTCAAGAGCAGCCCGAAGGCGACCGGATCATCGACGTCCGGATTGTGGATGTCGAAGCGCAGGAACCGGCTGACGATGGCGACCGGCGTTCGACTGGATCGACGAGCCCCTGATAACAGGGGTTTTTTCTGGACGCGTGTACACAAACGGCGCGACTCTGTCTCGCGAGGCAGAAGCCCGGTATACTTAAACCAGGTGCCGTTCCGGCATTTCGTCCGTCTCGATTCACCTTTTGTTGCAGTAGTGGCCAATCATGCCTTCAGTCATTGATCCGACGACCTCCGCTCGCTTCGAACTCAAGCCGTACAAGTCGCTGGATGTCGAAGAACTCACCCGCCGGATCCATGCCGTGCGGGCCGAAATGGGGCCGCGCTTGTTGATTCTCGGGCACCACTATCAGCAGGACGAGGTGATCGCCCTGTCCGACCTCCGGGGCGACAGCTACAAGCTGAGCGAACTGGCCGCGCGGAACGAGCAGTGCCGCGCGATCGTCTTCTGCGGTGTCCACTTCATGGCCGAGACCGCGGATATCCTGGCAAACCGGCCCGAGAGACTGGTGCGTTCGGGCGGTCAGCGGGTGACGGTAATTCTTCCGGACATCGCCGCAGGGTGCTCGATGGCCGACATGGCCGAAATCGAACAGGTCGAGGAGTGTTGGGAGCAGCTCGGAGAGGTCGTCGACACGCGGGACATCATGCCTGTGACCTACGTGAACTCGGCCGCGTCGCTGAAGGCATTCTGTGGTCGGCAGGGCGGGATTGTCTGTACGTCGGCCAACGCCCGGGCGGTTCTCGAGTGGGCGCTGGCGCGCCGCCGGCGTGTCCTGTTCTTCCCCGACCAGCACCTCGGGCGCAACACCGCTCTGGCCATGGGGATTTCACTAGACCAGATGCCGGTTTGGGATCCGCACCGGGACGAGTTAGGGGGCAATACCGAGGAGGCCATCCGGCGGAGCCGCGTCGTCCTTTGGCGAGGCCATTGCAGCGTGCACCAGATGTTCCGCCCCGAGCATGTCGATCAGTTCCGCTCGCAGTACCCCGGAATCAGGATCCTCGTGCATCCCGAATGCATGATGGAAGTCGTGGCGAAGGCCGACGTGATCGGCTCGACGGGCACGATCATCAAAGCGGTTGAAGAGGCCCCCGCCGGCACCCGCTGGGCGATTGGCACGGAGTTACACCTGGTCCAGCGGCTCAAGCATCAGCATCCGGAGCAGGAGATCCACTTCCTGTCGCCGGTCGTTTGCATGTGCGCGACCATGTACCGGATCGATCTGCCCCATCTTTGCTGGTCGCTGGAGAACCTGGCGGCCGGTACGCCGGTTAACGTCATTCAGGTTGAGGAAGAGACCGCGAAGGATGCGCTGGCAGCGCTGGAGCGGATGCTCGAGGTGAAGTAGCATTGCCGCCACGGCACGGCTGTCTCGAAAGGCGCCCTGGACGGCCGATCCAGGTTGCCTTGTCGCTGCTATGGTCGTAACGCGCCGGTTGCCTGTAATCTGTAACCGTTCACAGGGCGGAAGAGAGGGGGGCAGCTCCGTGTTTTCGGCCAACGTCTTTAACGCCAAAACAACCGGACCTGCCAAAAAACGGACCAGTCCCCCGCCGCGGGCGTGAACGGTTGCTGTAATCTTTTCAGTCCGTTTCAAACCGGTTCAATCGCGAGTTCGCAGCGCCGTTTTTCGAACTCGCGGGATTGTCGCCACGTAGCATTTTCGGTTCGGGCCATACGCAATTGTTCGCGAGACACCCAGCTTGTCGTGCGAACGGTCGCGGTCGGACGGCGTCGCATTCCCGCCCTGACGTCGTTCTCGAACCTCCTCGTTTTCCAGGAGCCGCGAAAGCGGCTCATGAAAACCCTGCCAACAACTCCCACTTCCCACACGCATGGAGCAACGCCGCATGGATGCCATCGAACCGAAGTATCCCACGGACCTCGACGATGAACAGTGGTTCAGAATTGTCCCGCTGATTCCCCCGGAAAAGCCGATTGGATGCGGGCGGAAAACGCCGATGCGGGCGGTTGTGAATGCGCTGCTGTATCGCCACCGAACGGAATGCTCGTGGCGGATGCTGCCGCGGGATTTTCCACACTGGCGGACCGTTTACGATTACTATCGCCAGTGGGTAAAAGACGGTACATGGGATTCGATCCACCATGCGCTGCGCCGTTCTGCCGAGAACCATGCGGCTTCGCCCTTCTGCCGAGAACCATGCGAACGCCGAGCTCGCGCTGAGGTAGAAGCATCAAAGCTTGTTTGCGCTTTGGGCTATTACGAGGTCGCCGACGGCCGGGGCGGCGCCGGTGCACGCGAGCGACCGATGTGATATCTTGAAGCGTATCCTTTTATTCGACGCAGCTCTTCTATCGCGGTGGTTCGGCACTGCCGGTCGAGCAGAAGCGCGCAGGCCAAGACGGAGACCTTCCATGATCGACCCCCACGTTTCCCTTCTGCGGCGCACCTTTCTGAAAGCCGGCTTGACCGCTGCCGCAACGACCGTCGGGCTGGGCCGCGCCGCCGCTGCGCCGGCCCAAACGAAGGTGCCCTCGTATCTGGTCGGCTACGAGAAGCGCTACTCTGAGGCTCCCCGCAAGGCGGCCCAGGCGTGGTTCGCCGACGCGAAGTTCGGACTGTTTATGCACTACGGGCTTTACTCGCTCCTGGGTCGCGGCGAGTGGGTGATGTTCCACGAGAAGATCCACGTGGCCGAGTACGAGAAACTCAAGCCGCAGTTCACCGCGAAGAACTTCGATGCCGATAAGATCACCGATCTGGCCCTCGATGCCGGCATGAAGTACATCAACCTCACCGCCCGGCATCACGACGGGTTCTGCCTGTTCGAGACCGCCACGCAGGACTACCACAGCGTCGCCAGCCCCGCCAAGCGCGACCTTATCGGCGAACTCACCGACCAATGCGCCAAGAAGGGCCTCGGCATGTTCGCCTATTATTCCTACGGAGCCGATTGGCGGCATCCCTATTTCTATCCGAACGAGTACTGCAGGATGGCTCGACCCCACTACAGCGAGCCCGAGGCGAGGTACAAGTGGGAAAAGCCTGAAGATTTTCAGCATTACCTCGACTATGCGCACACGCAGATCCGCGAACTTCTCACCAACTATCGGCCGCTGGCCGGAATCTGGTTCGATCCGATCATGCCGTACTACGCAAAGCCGGAGTGGTTTCCGATCGACGAGACCTACGCGATGGTCCGCAAGCTGCAGCCGCAAGTGCTCATCTCTTATAAGCAGGGCGCCAACGGCACCGAGGACTTCGCTGCACCCGAACGCAGCGGCGCATCGTTGGCCGACCGGGTCGCGAAGCAGGGCTACGGGCCCGAATCGGTCGCCATCGCCCGTAAAGCATGGGGCAGCAACCAGTCGAAGCACAACGAGATCTGCGACACGATGCAGCCGCACGTGTGGGGCTACCAGGCGGCCGACGACGGCAAACACGATACACCCGAAGTGGTCGTTGAGAAACTCGCCGCCGCAGCCCGGCAGAACTGCAACCTGCTGCTGAATACCGGTCCGCTGCCTGACGGCTCGATCCACGCCGGTGACGCCGCCACGCTCCGCGCCGTCGGCAAGCGTATTCGGCAGGACGGCTGGCCGGAAGCCAAAAGCTGATCGGCCGCGGTAAGTTCTCACACATCCGTTCACGGAGCGGAAGAGACGGGGACAGGTCCATGTTTTCGGCCAACCTCTCTGCAGCCAAATGCATCTACTGGCCGAAAAATGGACCAGTCTCCGGCCGCCCCGCGCACGGTTACGTTTTCACCACAAAAGCGAAAAACAAAGCCAGCGCAACTCACTCGACGCACCGCCGCCAAGTTTTCGGCAGCGCCGCCGCCGGCGCTGCAATGCCCGGACTCGCTCTGCCATACCGCGGCATGGCCGAGGACGTCCCGGAGGAGACTCTCCGCGCCCAGGTCTGCGTGATTGGCGGCGGCAGCGGTGGGATCGGCGCGGCCCTGGCAGCGGCCCGCGCCGGTGCAGACGTTGTCCTGCTCGAACATGAATCGATCCTCGGCGGCACCTCCACCTGCGCCTGGGTTCATAGCTGGGAGCCGGTCTCCGGCGCCGACGGCATCCCCCGCGATCTCTACGAGTCGATGAAGCAGGACCCCCTTGCCGTGACCTATCCCGACTACCGCGAAGGCTCGACTCGCCGCGGCGGGCAGGGCCTTCCGTTCGAGCCACGCGCGCTGAACTACGCGGCCCGCGAAATGCTCGAACAAACCGGCCGCTGCCGCATTCTGCTCGGCACTACGTTCTTCCGGGCTCGCCGGGACAACGACAGGCTGACCGCGGTCGAAGCGTGGTTCGCGGGAAAACGGCTGCTGATTGCCGCCGACGTCTTCATCGACTGTACGGCCGACGGCGATGTCTCGGTAGACGCCGGATGCGATTTCCACATAGGCGAAGACCCCAAGTCCCGCTACGAGGAACCGACTGCCCCTGAAAAGGCCGGCCTCCACCTCAATGGGCTCACTCTCTGCTACCGCATCGCCGATACGGGCGTCCGGCAGAAGCCGTATTTGCCCAAAGGCGTTCAGGAAGGAATCTGCCGCAAGCCGGTCCACATCGTCCAGATGCCCAACGGCGACCTCTTGCTGAACCCGGTGGGAATGATCGACGGAAACGCCGTAGTCGAGACCGAGTACAGCGAACTGATGCGCGAAGCCCACCGCCGTGTCCTGGAACACTTCTACTGGCTACAGCGGCTCCCAGCCGACGACGATTCCCGCTGGACGTACCATGTCCGTGGTAAAGGGTTCGGCACCTGGGCGATCGCCGGCATTGCGCCGCGGATCGGCGTCCGCGAGACGCGGCGGATCCTCGGCGATTACGTTCTCAATGAGAACGACTGCCAGGCGGGAGTGTCCAAGCAGCCGCATGCGGACATCATCGCCATCAGCGACCACGCTGTCGACATCCATGGCAGCAAGGGGCGGCTCTGCGAAGCGCCCAACGGACCCTATGGCGGTACCCTATCGGTGCTTGCTGCCCAGGAGTGGAGAATCTCTTGATCGCAAGCCGCGCTGCCAGCTTCTCGCATATCGCCGCATCGAGTTGCCGGCTCTGCCGTACCATCATGACGCTTGGGCAAGCGGTCGGCAATGCGGCGGCCCTGGCCGTCGAGCATCGCATCGCCCCCGCGAGCGGTGGACATCGCCCAGTTGCAGTCTGCTCTGAAATCCCAAGGTGGCCGTGTCTGCTTGACGGTTGACCTGACCGATCCTCATGAAGTTTTGCCGGGAGATCCTCTTCTGCTGCAGCGTCTGCCACCTGCGGCACCGGATCCTGCCCTGGCACGTAGACGCAGTCGGGTTCGGCGGCTAGCGGATCACCGGTCACCGCAAAGGCGCGCGCGCGGCTGCCGCCGCACACGTAGCGATATTCACAGACGCCGCAGATGCCGCCGAAGCGATCCGGATCGCGTAGAGCGAGAAACGTCGGATGGTTCTGGTAAACGTCCACCACCGAATCATCGGGAAATCGCCCGCAACACAGCGGCAAGAAGCCCGCCGGATAGATTTCGCCTTGATGACTGACAAACATCACCCCCTTGCCATCGGTCACACCGAGCGGCGCGCGATGCATCTTCCGTCCGCCATCTACGCCGGGACCGGCAAGGGGGTGCCCGCCATGCCGCAGTACCCAGCGCCGGTAGTGTGGTGCCTCGGTCGTTTTGACGGCGTACGGCTGCGACCGCGAATGATGCCAGAGCTTTTCGAAAGCGATTTCGTACTCGCCCGGCTTGATCCGCTCTTCTTCCACCCCTCGTCCCACCGGCACCAGGAAGAAGACGGACCACATCGCGATCCCCTGGTCGGAGAGCAGAGCGGCCAGCCGGTCGATCTGCGCGAAGTTGCGGCGGGTGATGGTCGTATTCACCTGGACCGGCAACTCCAACTCCCGGGCGTCGGCCAGCATGCGGAGTGTCCGCTCGAAACTCCCTTCCCAACCGCGGAAAGCGTCATGAGTGGCAGGATCCGCGGCATCGAGGCTGATACCCAGCGCCCGAATTCCCGCGTCTTTGGCTCGGCGGAATGCTTCGGCGGTCGCCAGCGGAGTAGCCGACGGTGTCAGGGCGACATGGAGCCCTTTTCCGGCAGCATAGCGAATCAGTTCAAATAGGTCGCCGCGCTTCAACGGATCGCCGCCGGTCATCACCATCATCGGCTTGCGAGGAAACGAAGCTACCTGATCGATCAGCGTTCCGGCCTGATCGGTCGAAAGTTCTTTCGGATCGGCGTTCTCCTGGGCCGAGGCACGGCAATGCTTGCAGACCAGGTCGCAGGCCAGAGTCACCTCGTAGTAGAACATTAACGGCCCGCGGCCGAAATCCGCCTGGGTGTATTCGGAAATCTGCATTACTTCACTCGAGATTGCCTTCGCTTCCTGCCTTCGCTCCGCTTCTGCCACTTATATCCGCCCCCGGTCCTGGTGTCTACGCCGGCAGTATTTCCCGCCTGCCGGAAACTGCTGAAAAAGAGGACAGGCACCACAACATCTTGTGCCTGTCGTCGAGTCAACTCACTACCGGTTGCGGAGCCAGTCCCCTTTTTCAGCAGTCTCCGCCGAGTGGGAGCGTGGCGGAGAGGGCCTGCCGGCGGTCAGGAACTGCTCCGAACCAGCGGCAATTCAGCGTCTTGCCTGCAGCCTTCCCGTGGGAGATTCGACTTTCGCCCAAAAGGGATGTTGGCGGTCGCCACGCGTGCGAACGTCCTCGAGAATCGTCTCCACCTTTGACTCGATAAACGGTTCGGAGCTGTTGATCCGCTGACCGTTCACGACGATGGTGACCCGCTCGTCGAGTTTCACCAGGTCCGGCGAGAGCCAGACGCGAACGCTTCCCGCGCCGGTCTTGATGTACAGTCCGTTGGTCGCGGTCACGGAGGCGGAGGTTTCCACCGGCTGAAAACCGCGATCGGGGGGCCAGTGGACCGGTTCCACGATCGCCTTGGGCGGCAACTGGTCGAGTTCCACCCACCAGAAGAAGTTGTCCCAGCGTCGCATCGTCTTGGCGGTGAATTCGCGTGGGAAGAAATTGCGACGGAAGCGGCCCATCCAGTCGAACAGGCGCTGGATTTCGTCGGAGAAATGCTCGTGGCCGCGGCCCTGGTACTCCACGACCGTGCAGTTGTAGTTGCGAGTAAGATAGCGGTCGAGATCGCGGGCGTTTTCGATCATTTTTCGGCCGTCCAACTCGCCGCAAACGAAATAATAGGGAACCAGCTCCGCATTCGGCCAATAGTGGGCGCAGTAACGGTCCGCCTTCGCAACCACCGGTATCACGCCGGCCCAGAGATCGGGATGAGCCAATCCGATGTCCCAAGCCGCATCGCCGCCCATGGAGTGGCCCGACAGGAATACCCGATCGGTGTCGATCGAGAACCGGCGGCAGGCGTCGCGGAGGGTGTCAAGCACGGCCGAATGTTCGCGTGCCGAATATTCATAGTCCTTCTGGTAATCCGTCGCCCATGCCGGTGCAACGACGATATACCCTTGACGCGTCGCCTGTCCGAAACGAAAACCCTTTTCGGTCCAAGCCCCCGCCCACCAGTCGACCTGCTGTTCGGGCGTATTGCCTGCTCCGTGGAGCGTAACGACCGCGGGATAGCGACGGTAGGGATCGTATTCGGGCGGCAACTGCACCAGAAAGCGAACCGGCGGCGACTGCCCAAGTCCCGGCACCTCGAGCTCGTAGAGCCCGGGTTTGCCGTCGGCCGGCGCGGACATCTCGACCGGAGGTTTCATATGGGCGACGATCTGGGCCACCAGCGAAGGCACGGCCCCTTCCTCCGAGTGAAACTGTTCGAGGACCTTGGCTCGACTGAGGGCGTCGGCGGCGTTGAGGTATTCGATCACCAGCCAACGAACTTTGTGAAGCGACAGGGCTACCGGCAGTTTTACGACCGCGGCGTTGCTGCCGACCAGCCACCCGCTGACCGCCAACGAGACCCTCTCTTCCGGCGTGAGCGATTCGTCGTCGGCCATTCGCAGGAATGCCGCCATGCGTTCCATCGTGTTCAGATTGAGGCTTGCATGCACTTCCTCGCGGACCGGTTGGATGCGGTTGCGAACGGTGTCATCCTTGACCTTTTCAACCAACTGATCGAGTTTCGCCAGGGCGGACGTCCGTTGCGATTCGAAGTTCTGGTATTCCAGGAGCATTTCGCGGACAGCCTGGAGGATTTCGCCGGCGACGCCGTCGGAGGGAAACGTGTTGAGCATCTCCACTGCGAGCCGGTGCTGGCCGGCGTCGCGCCGCAGACGCAGCTCGCGGAGGATCCGCTGCGCGCTGAGTTGGCGAATGGCGCGGATCGATGGCTCCAACTGGTCCTTGATGTCCGGAGTGGCGGCGAAATCCTCTAGAATCCGTTCGAGTTCGCGGTAGGCGTCTTCGTAGCGTTCGGCCTGAAGGTAGAAACGAGCGATCCGCTTGCGCTCTTCCAGATCGCTCGGATTGGTCTGATTGGCGAGAATAGCAGCCAGCACGTCGGGCGGAAGGGAACTTGTGGCGATCCGCATGTCCCAGACGTGGGTGATCCCTTCGACTTTTGCCCAGGTCGGGGTCATCTCGGTGATTCCCTGAATCACGTTTTCGGGGCCGCGGAGGGTCTGCATCGTGAAGATCCGCCGGCCATACTGGTCGAACGGTTGGATTCGAATCGCGGGCCCGACGCTCTGGACCGTGCGTCCGCCTCGCATTATGCGCTGGTGGATCTTGTATCGCTCGATGATCCGCGTGGCGTCGTCCTGGCGAATCTCTCGAATCTGCCGCTTGGGAAAGAACGTTCGGCGGAGGTCGTCGTCAAGAAACCCGATCCGCTGCAGGGGTCCGCTCCCGTCGGGGCTGGGCGGTTTCGGCACCTCCGCCACCCCCGCAATCTCGCCGGGCTTTCCGGAAAGCAGGCGACCGTCGTTGAGCAGAATGTCTGCAGCAGGTGCCTGGGACGGCAAGACAAATCCCATCGCCACCAGCGCAAAAAGACAGTT
Organism: Thermoguttaceae bacterium; assembly: GCA_040768665.1. Classification (GTDB taxonomy): domain Bacteria; phylum Planctomycetota; class Planctomycetia; order Pirellulales; family Thermoguttaceae; genus JABWBD01. The sequence goes on along the minus strand of JAXGMN010000018.1, from coordinate 40,781 downwards.
CAGCCCGAATCGGGTCATCGCGAATCCTCGGTCGATCAGCTCGATGGGTCGGAAGGACGAGAAGCCGGGGCAGATACGGCATCAGCCCCGTAGTTTTATTCTGGCCCAGTGGGCCCCCAAGTCAAGGAGCGTCCGGTCCTGTAGTGGGGTGAACCGCGCGGTCTGCCCTCTCCGCGCCCAGGCTGATGCAAAAGAGGACTGGCTCTGCAAGACTATGCATCTTCACTCCTACCAACCCACTATACGTTGCGGCGACTGTCCCCTCTTGCATCAGGCCATTCCGCACCTGCGAAGTGCCGTCCCATTGACACCGGACCTGACGAGCGGGAGAATCAGCAAAGTCAGGAAAATCTGCATGATCTGGAAAACTCTTCTCACACGGCTTTTGCTCGTTCTCATCGCCGGCGCGCTGCTGTTGCCGGTGGCTACCATCGTGGTTTGGGCACTCGGCCGGCTCCTATTGGCGATGGGGGATATCCAAGGGGGCGCGGTTCTGGAACGGATCGCCCTGGCGTTCCTGGTGACCTGGTGCCTGAACCTCGTTTTTCTGATTCTGGTCCAGGGCATTCACTTGCTCGTTTCCGCGAGTTTTCCGGACTAAACTTTGCCGGCTTCTGCGGTTATCTTGAAGCAATGGCGATTCGCTTCTACTGTCCACGATGCCGGGGTTTGTTGAGCATTGGCAGCCGGAAAACCGGGGCAGAGATCCAGTGCCCAAAGTGCGGCCATTCCCAAACGGTCCCGAGCGAAGAGGCCGCCGACGCAGCTCTGGCGATGGAGCAGTTCAGTGGGCTGGAAACAGCCGTCGTGGTGCCGGAATTGGCCGTCTACGACGACGACCCGGTACCCCTGGACGCCCCGCCGCGTCGGCGCAGTGCCCCGACCCCGGTGCCTGCGGACCCGAAGGCGAAACTGTTCTACACCGCGGGCGACTTCGTGATCTTCCCGCGGCAGACGCTGTACGGTCAGGCAATCCTGCTGCCGGTGATTGCGCTCCTGGCGTTTGCCGCCGGCTATCTGATCGGACGCGGCGACGCGTCCTACGAGCTGTTTCTCGATGAACAATCGGCCGGCAGGGAAGAGGTGTTGGTGGAAGGAAAGCTGGTCTACGACCCCGGCGCCGGCGGGCTTGAGGGAGACGAGGGGGCCGTGGCCATCATCCTTCCCCGGGACAAACGACCCGAAAGGAAATTCTCGGTTGTCGGGATTCGGCCCCATGAGACCCCATTGGAGAGCGACAGGACGGTACGCGGCATTCGCGAGCTCGGGGGAGTCTACGCTCGGGCGGATGCATCCGGCAGTTTCAATCCGTTGATCCTGACAGGCAAGTACTACGTCCTGCTCATCTCCCGCCATGCAGACCGCGCCGACGACGATCGACTCGACGAACTCGACAAGAAGCAGATGGGCGAGTACTTTGATGACCCGTCGAATCTGATTCGCGACCAGAAGTATCGCTGGAGCATTCAGCGGATCGAAGCAGCCGAGCGCAACGCGATCGAACACAATTTCGGCCGCGACGAGAACTAAGGCGTGTGGCAGATGATCGCATCCGGTCACGATTGCCATCATCCCGGCTGCTACCCGGCAGCCGGGATGATAGGCGGGTAAACTCTCACCTGCCGCTCGGCTAATGGACAATGGTGGATGCTGTACCCCACTGGCCTGAGAAGGCGTAGGGGCTCCAGCGATTGGCGATCAGTTCATGAATCGGATGGTCGGGAGTCGCTTGCTTGTGCATGGCCGTTTCCTCCATTTCTCCTTGCGGTGAGCCTGCTCATGACTCCGATGTCTGAGGTGGATTGCGTCTGCCGAACAGGAGGGCATCCAATGAGATCCTTCCCGGTCCCAAAAGCAGAAACAGGATACCGCAGGCAAAATACACGGCTGCCAGTTCCCAGGACGCCCCGCCCTGGCCAACGAATGGGTCTCCTTTCGGCACGTGGACCATGCCGATTGCCACCACCATCGTGCTGATGATCCCCAGGGACGCCAGCCGGGTGAGCAGTCCAACAATCAGGGCCAGTCCGCCGCCGAACTCAGCCACCGCCGCCAGAGCGATGAGAATCCCAGGGAACGGAGCTTCCGGTCCCATCCAGCCAAATGGGTTCTGGATCTTTGGCCAGCCGTGCAGCACAAATGCTGCCCCCATCACCAGACGAAGCAACAGCAACCCGACAGAACCGATTCGGCCTACCGAGTCGCAGTAGAACAAGTACCGCATGGGTTTTCTCCTTCCGTTTCCCGATCGGTCTGTTACTTCCCGGAACGTTTCCTGGCCATCCAGTCTTCATTGACGACCCGAAGAGACCGGAAGCCCCTGTGAGCCGGATCGTAGCAGGTGTTCAACTGGCACGTGTCCGGCGAATGTTTACCCCGAGTCTTCCACGAGGGAGTTCCACATCTTGGCGCGCTCCATTAGAATGATTCTAAACCGATCTGTCGCCAAGGAAAGCGATTCTAAACCGATCTGTCGCCAAGGAAAGCACAGCCGGCCAGGCGAGTCTACCGGTTCGAGGGCGCAGATGGAGAACCACCGGAGTCACACGGATGCGGGGGATCTAGCCGCTACTGAGAGTTTATCCACCATCGCGACAACTCTGTCGGATCCCGCCAGCGGAGACCGCGCATTCTATCATCACTGGAAAGTGTACCGCAAGCGGCGCGACAGCCGGTTGCCAGCCGATCTGTGACTTCCGCTTTAACCAGCAACGAAGAGCTGCAGGCGACCAATGAGGAGTTCGTCGCGTCGAACGAGGAGTTGCAGAGCACCAACAAAGAGCTCCACTCGGTAAAAGAAGGCGAAGGTCGACGGCGGGCTTCCGCTGAGCAGTGCCGATCCGAAACACACCGAACCTGCCGCTCCGGAGGCTGCGCCGCCACAGCCCTCCCGTATCCTCATCGTGGAAGACAACGCCGACTGTCGCCAGATGCTGAAATTGTTGTTGGAGCACGACGGCTTCCAGGTGGAAGCCGCCGAGGACGGCCACAAGGGCCTGGAGGCATTTCGCCGGGCCGATTTCGACCTGGCCCTGGTCGATATCGGTCTGCCCGGGCTCGACGGCTACCAACTCGCCCGCCAGGTCCGGCAACTTCCGGGGAAACAGCGGACGCGCTTGATCGCCCTGACCGGCTACGGCCATCCTTCCGACCGCCAGGCTGCCCTGGAAGCCGGATTCAACGAGCACCTGGTCAAACCCGTCAAGCCCGCCGAGTTGGCACGGGTGCTGAATACCGCGCCGTAACCGCGAAGCAGGAGCGACGACCGTCGTCAGGCGATGCCGTACAGCAGCTCGAGTTTTCCGCGAAGGTGGGCCATGAGCGACTGGTGCGAAAGCACTCGGCCGGTAAGCTGCACGATCAGTTCCTCGGCGGAATAGCGCTGCCCCTGCCGGTGGACCTTTTCGTTGAGCCACTGTCGCAGCGGCTCGAATTCGCCTCGCGCGAACTGCCCGGCCAACCCTCCCAACTCCACGTCCGCCACGGCGAAGATCTGCGCGCTATGCAGATTGCCCAGCGAGTAGGTGGGAAAGTATCCGACGAGCCCGGCACTCCAGTGCACGTCCTGAAGCACGCCTTTCGCGTCGTTCGGCGGTTCGATACCGAGGTACTCCCGGTATTTCGCGTTCCATGCCGCGGGCAGATCCGAAACCGGCAGGTCATCGTTAAGCAGGGCCTGCTCCAGCTCGAACCGGACGAGGATATGAAGGTTGTACGTTGCTTCGTCGGCTTCGACGCGAATCAAGGACGGCCGAACGTCGTTAATGGCGAAGTGGAACTCGGCCGGATCGACGTCGTCCAGCGCTGCCGGGAAGAACTGTTGGGCTGGCGGATAGAAGAATTCCCAGAACGCCAGGCTCCGACCCACGAGATTCTCCCAGAGCCGCGACTGCGACTCGTGAATGCCGAGTGAAATCGCTTCCCCAAGCGGCAGGCCGTATTGATCGGTTCGAAGCCCCTGGTCGTAGATCCCGTGGCCTGCTTCGTGCAGGATGCCGAAGAAGGCTTCGTTAAAAAACCGCTCGTTGTACCGCGTTGTAATGCGGCAGTCGTTCGGTCCCAGTCCCGCGCAGAACGGGTGCGCAGTGACGTCGAGCCGGCCGCGATCGAAGTCGAACCCGATGCGCTGCGCCGCTTCTCGCCCGAATGCCTCCTGTGCAGCCGCAGGGTACTCGCGTTCGAGGATGGTGGTATCCGGGCGGCGAGAGCTTTCGGCGATGGCGCCGACCAGCGGCACCAGTTCCTCGCGGAGCCGGCGAAGCACCTCCGCCACTCGGGTCGTTCGCTCCTCGGGCTCGTAATCGTCCAATAGCGCGTCGTAGGGTTGCTCGTCGTAGCCCAGCGCTTCGGCTTCCTGCCGTTTCAGATGGAAGGTCTTTTCCAGCCACGGCCGCATGACGGCGAAATCGTCGTTCTGCCTCGCTTCCTGCCAGGCCTGCTGACCGAGAACCGACGTCCGTGTCAACTCCTCCACCAGCGACTGCGGCAGGCGGACCTTCTTGTCGTATTGCCGCTTGAGTCGGCGGATCGTCGCCCCGGCGTCGCTGTGCGGATCCTCGGCCAGCGGACTCTCCGACAAGTGCCCAAGCCAGTCTCCATACTGCGGGTCGACCAGCCGCTGGTGAATCATGCCCGACAGCAGCGTCATTTGCTCAGCGCGATGTTCTCCGCCCGCCCGAGGCAGCATCGTCCGCTCGTCCCAGGCGAGCACCGATTCGATCGAGCCAAGCAGCGCCGTCTCGCGCGCGTGCCGGCAGACATTCTCGAATAATCCGGACAGGTTCTCAGGCATGATGTCCTCGCGGCGGTGGTCGGGATCATGCCTGATGGTACCCCATAAGCCGGAATGGTTCAAGGACGGGGGTGTAGCCATTCTCCGCTTTCCGCCCACATACGGAAGCCGTGATCGACACCGGCACGGGCTTCGAGTTGAGCGAATACTGCGTCGACGGTTCTTGCCGCTGGCGTGCAACTTGTCGGCCGCAACGCCCGTCCGGTTCGGCAGACGGGCACGCCGGAATCTTCTCGCAAAGCAACCGTGCTCGCGCCGGCATCCTGGAATGTCGACCGGGCCAGAAGCGGGCGCCAAAAGCTTTCGGTCGTCTGATGCCAGGTCGTATTGCTCGCGAGCATTGAGGGCCTGCTGATCGAGCTTGCCGCTTGCGCGACGGCAGCCGCGGCGTTGACCCCGCCCGACGCAGTGGAACCGGAAATGCTCCGGTTGGCTCCCTCGACGAGAATCTGGCGCAACTGTGTCGCGGTGAGGCTGGGATTGGCCGAGAGAGCGAGAGCAGCCAATCCGGTGACGTGAGGTGTAGCCATGCTCGTCCCGCTCATGCGGCCGAAGCGTCCGCCGGGCAGGGTGCTGTAGATATCGACACCCGGAGCGGCCACCTGAACGGAGTTGCCCGGCCCGTTGCTGAACGTTGCGTTTGTTCCGTTTGCCGTGTGGGCCTCGACGGAGAGCACATTGGCGAGCTCCGCGGAATGAGCGGCCGGGTAGTCGGGCGTGGTAGCTCCGCGATTGCCTGAAGCAGCGATCACCATCACGTCGTGCCGCGCGGCGTACTCCAAGGCCGATCGGATCTCGGAGCTGAAGCCTCCGCCCAGGCTAAGATTGATCAGATCGGCCCCGTTGTCGACGGCATAGCGGATTCCCGCAGCCACGGAGGTCGTCGAACCGGAGCCATCGGCATTCAAAACCTGAACCGGCATGATCGTGATCCCCGGGGCAACCCCCGTCGTCCCGCGGCCGTTGTTTGCCGCGGCGATCGTGCCCGCCACGTGCGTGCCATGGCCGTTCTGGTCGGACGGCCGGTTGTCGCCATTGGCGAAATCCCAGCCATGAGTGTCATCGGTAAAGCCGTTGCCGTCGTCGTCGCGGCCGTTGCCGGGAATCTCACCGGAGTTGACCCACAGGCTGGAAAGCAGTTCCGGATGAGTCAGGTCCACCCCGGTGTCCACGACGGCGGCGATGATCCCTTCGCCCGTGAACCCCTGCGCCCAGGCCTCGGGCGCGTTGATCGCGTTCAAGTTCCATTCGTTCTGCCCGCCAAACCAGGGCACGTCGGCAAAGGCCTCACCGTCTCCGGGGGTCTGCTTGGGCGGGGGAACTGTCAGCGAGAGACGATAGTTGCTGGAGAAGAGCCAGTAGGGATCGACGGCGGCGTAATAGGTCCCCGGCGCGAGCGTGCGGCCTATCGACTCCGCTTGCGAGCCTCCGTTCGTCGAACGATCGATGAGGCGCCGCGTTTCGCTGTACAGAAACAGATCGACGTCCTGGCTCAAGTTATCCATTGCGATGGTGATTTCCGTTTCGCTGGTGATCTCGAAACGGAAGACATCGCGAGCGTCCGTACGGCCGACGAAGTCGCTCACCTCGCGAGACTCGCTCAGTTCTCCAAAGTCGTACGCAGATTCGAACGACTCGCCGGCCAGGTCGGAGTTTGCGGCATGGACAGCCCCGATCCGCTCAAGAGCCGCCATGCCGGAGAGGCCGACGGCCGATAGAGCCCACCTCGGCTCGAGCTGCTCGAAGCGAGGATGAAAAGCACCGAGCGGTTTTCCATCGGACCGGATAAATCGCTTTCGCATAGGCATGTCCTCACCGAAATCTCACGTGTTTTTCGCGATGAAAAGGTGCGGCATTGTTGCCAGCTTGGCGATCTGGCACAAGAGGAATTGACACGTGCTCGCAAATCGGCTGCCGTGTGGGAGTTAGACTGTTTGGAAACGAAACCGCGAGGGACACGGTTTCGGCGGGTGTCGGACGGAACCACCGTAGCCGGGGGGCCTATTGCATTAGCCGATCAGACGCCGCATTGCCGTGGAAGATGTCCTCGACGTCACTCCGACTGAGGCCAAGGTCCTCGCACGCTTGCCGGATTGCACGGGAGCGCCTCGTACATGTAGAGCGTGTATTTCGCTTCCACTTCCGGCGGTTCGCGGTCCTTGTTGAAATGGAAGGGGTGGTTCGTCCGATTGACATACGCGCGGCCGTGCCACTGCCGCCGGCCGCGCATGTAGAAGATCGGATTGTCGGTGCCGTAGAGGATCCGCTTGGGCCCGAGGGTCTTGAGGGCGAAGCGGTGAACGTCGGGGTTGAGCACTGCGGAATTGTCGAAGCAAAGGCCTTCGTCGTCGGCGAGTTGCGGAAGCGACTCCTGGGCGTGGGGAAGCGCGTAGCTGCGGCCCAGGTGGGCAATGACGACGCGGACGTTGGGATACCGGCGGCGAATCTCGCGGATCTCGGCAATGTTTTGCGGATGGCCCAGGCGATCGGCTTTCGGGACGTGGAGCGTCAGCCAGGCACGCCGCGCGTCGAGGACTTCGAGTTGATGGTGCGGCAAGAAGTCGAAGATGCTCGCCTCGATGTGGCGGTCGCGCGTGGTCGGGTCCTGGCTGATCAGGGCGTAGTACACCTTGACGCCCAATACGGCTGGCTCGTCCAGTTCCGCAGAAACCCGGTCCGCCGACCATTGCGGGCGGGTGACCGAGAGCGTGTACCATCCGTATCGTGCTGCAGCTTGGCGAAGTTCGCGATTGCTCTGCTCGACGTCGTATTCCAGAGTTGGATGGCCGAAGGCGAGGCAGGAGAACTCGCGACCCGGGAAGACGAGCTTGTGGCAGCGGTCGGCATTCTCCACGCCGATCGGTTCGCTCACCTCGTTCACCCAAAACTGCCGGCGTTTTTCTTCGGTCATCGCTTCGACGCGAAATTCCGGCTCATTGACGTGCGTGTGCGCGTCGAAGATCTTCGCGGGCAGCCAGGGTTCCAGGTGTTCGTGCCAGAAGGCCCGGTCGACGTCGGTGTAGTGCCAGACATGGTGAAGGGGGAGTGTGTTCATCGCGAGAAGGCCTGCATGTAACGTTGAAAGAGGTGCTGGTAAAGGGGAGCATCGCCGCTTGGCTGCACGGTTCGGCTTTCGGGAGCGAGGGCGCGAGCCAGCGCTCCCAACTCGGTCTCCGGCTCTACCATGGCTCGGCCAACGACGGCGGCGCCGAACGCGCTGATCGCCAGTTCGGAGATGCACGCGACGGGATGGCCGGTAACGTCGGCGATGACCTGGGGCGTAATGCGACTGGCAGCGGCGCCGCCACACAGCACCAGCCGCCGAACCGGTGTGCCGGCACTTCCCAGGAGTTGCAGGTGCCGAGCCAGTTCGCAGGCAAGCCCCTCCACGACGGCGCGAAGCAGGTGCCGGGGTGTATGAGCAAGACGCAGCCCGTCGATCCTTCCACCAGGCTGCCCGAATGGAACGCTCCACGACCCGGGCGACAAGAGGGGCCAGAAGCACAATCCGTCGCTGCCGGCAGGAACCGCCGCGAGGCTCTCGTCGATCGTCTCCGACGACCAGTCGCGACCACCGACGAGATCGAGCACCCACTCGACGGCCGAACCGCCGTTGGTCATCGAGAGCATCTGACCATAGAGGCCCGCAACCGGATGTGAACAGATGAACGTGCCCGGTGTGACCGGGCGGACAAGGCGGCTGGTATTGGCGACGAGGACCCAGGCGGTTCCGGTTCCCAGGCAGATGTCGCCATCGGCCACCGAACCGGCACCGGTCGAGGCGGCATACTGGTCGTGCATGGCGGGGGAAACGGGAATATCCAGCGGAAGGCCAGTGGCCTCTGCCGCCAGCGGAAGCAGACGGCCAGCCGAAGCGGTGGCCGGCAGAAGGTCGGGAAGCCGATCTTCGCGGATTCCAACACGCTCGAGAATCTCGCCGTCGGGCCGCTGCTGCCAGGGGTTGTAGAGCATCCCGATCGAAAGGCTGGTCGGATCGTGGGCGCGCCGGCCGCAGAGCCGCCCGACGATCACATCGCCGACAAACCCGATGTGGTCGGCCGCCATAAGCAGGTGCGACTCCTCGCGGGCCAACCGCAGCATTTGTCCCAGGGTCATGGCGCTGAGATTGCATCCGAGGTGGTCGACGAGATAGTCGATGCCGACCTCTTCGACAAGCTGCCGGTCGAACGGCCGACCGCGGCCGTCCAGCCAGCTTATCACACGTCCCAGCGGTTTGGCCGCGCCGTCGAGCAACTGCAATGCCCCGCCCTGGCTGGAAACGCCAATGCTGCGGATCTCGGAGGCATCGACCTGCAACGCCGCCCGGCGGATGCAGTCGCAGGTTGCTTGCCAGATGTCCTCGATGTCTTGTTCGACGCCGCCGTCGGGCGTGCAGTAGCGCTCGACCGGGGAGGACGCGTGCGAGACGACGCGTCCGCCGCGATCGAGGATCACGGCTTTAATGTTCGTGGTGCCGAGGTCGAGGCCGAGGAACAAGTCTGCAATCACGTTTCGCATGTCTCATGAAAAACGAGGTGTTGGGTTAAAGGGGGCAGGGACCACATGTTTTCTAAATCGTTCCTGGGCTTGGCTGCCTTGGGGGGAAGCGGAGATGCGGCACCGGCGTTTCGGCGGTCTGGGGCGACCTGGGGATCTGGCAAAAAACGTCACAACTGCTTTGGCTACCGTGCTTACGGCCACCGCCGCAATTGTACCCAGCGTCATCCAGTCTTCAATGAAGCATCAGAAGCCCTGTCCACTACTTAAGTTAAGGCGGCATAGCTGTTCAACGTGATTCTGACAACGGGGAAAGAGGTGCTGCCTCAAAGGTGTTAATGCTCAGCTTGACTCGTCGGATGCGTATGCCGTATATTCCGCATTCGACGCTGTCGTCTCCGTGGTACAATCCGTGCTGAGATTGGACATGGCCAAAAGGAAACGCCGCACGCGAGAACACGTCCTGGCCGATTTGGGCGTCAACCACGTTGAACGGTTTATTTATCAGAGTGGCTTCTCGTGCGAGCGAGTTGACTTCCGCGACCAAGTGATCAACCAGGTGAAAGGAGTCATTCGCCATGGTCATTAGCGGTGTCACCTACGGGCAACTCTATGAGTTGTTGGGTCAATTGGAATTCGTCCGCGAGTCGAGCGAGCCCCGATGGAGGGTTTACCGCCACGGCAGAAGCGACGTACTGATTGTATTGGCCAATCGCCAGTCGCAAATGCCTGCGAGCCGCAGTTGATCTCGCTTCGTCCGTCGCCACTGGAGGAAAACGGGCTGGTCGGCCGGTGTGAGTTTGAGACTTCGCTGTCCTGCTAAGATACCCGCCAACGGTGAAGAAGCGAACGAAGGTGCTGGAGAATCACCATGAGCCATTTCCACCGAGTGACTCACGGCGAATTGACCGAAGTGCTGGAGGAACTGGGCTTCGAGGACGAATGCGGAAGGTTCTCACCTGTCTTTTCGCCACGTAGCATCCGATATTCTCGTGGCCAGCGTGCTGGCGACGCCGGAAATTCCCAGGCGCGAAGATCTCATCTCAATACGCCATCACCTCGATAGCAAGGGATTGATGGACGCGAAGACATTCGACCGCCGCGATCGAGGATCACGGCTTTGATGTTCGTGGTGCCGAGGTCGAAGCCGAGGAACAAGTCTGCAATCACGTTTCGCATGTCTCATGAAAACGAGGTGTTGGGGTGAAAAAGGGCAGGGACCGCCTGTTTTCCAAGAGACCGTCGGCTAGAATTCGAAGTAGTCGGCATCCAGGAAACCTGCCAGCTTTCGCAGCCCAGCGGTTGCGTCGCCGAAACAGAGGGCGTTGTGGTGGGGGCCGCCGGCCTTGGCGTAGGCGGTGAGCCAGTCGCGGACATCGGCGTCGTGCGGCGAGAGCTTGCAGTGAGGGACCGCCATTGCCGGCAAGGGGCCAAAGTCTTCGATATGGACGCGGGCGGCGATCAGCCGCCATCGCTGGGCGGGGCCGAGAGCCAGCGCGCAGAGTGTGGCCGGGCCGGGTTCAAAGCTGGTCGCAAGGGCCAGTTGGCGTCCGCGGGTGCGGGTGATGGGCTTGGGCCGGGCGAGCAGTGGAACTCTGCGGTCCTTGCGGGCCATGGCCACGTTGGCCTCGCCCATATGGCTCAAGAACAGGCCGTTGCCTGCGAAGTCCACCGTAAAGATCTCGCTGAAGGATGCCGGGGCTTGCAGGCGGTTAAGAAGCCAGGTGCCGGCGGCGCCCAGCAGGTCGCCCTCGCCCGCGAAGCCGATCCCGTCGGCCATAAGCCGGCTGGCTGCCACGAAAGGGAGGGTGATTGTGCGGCTGTCTTCGCCGAAGGCCATGAATTGGTAGGTTACCGCATTGAGGTTGCCGTCGGCAACGATCTGCCGGAGCGACCACTCGGCTCGGGCGGTGTTGTGGAGATCTTCTTCGGTGAGGTCCTCGGCGACCTCGTACTTCGCCCGGTACTCCGCCGTGAGTTCCCGTATAGCCTGGTCCGGAGCAGCCGCGGCTCGCTCGATGTAGTCTTCCACCGAGAGCGAACACCACTGGCAGCCGAAGGTTGCCGCCAGGTGGGTGCCGTCGACGGCGAAATCGCCCATCCCCGGGAAAGGATAGCCCATGGAACCGAGCCGAAGACGGCGTAGCCCGGCCGCCGCGGAGGCCGCCGCGAAGAAATCCGCCAGCGGGGCAAGGCCGCGGGCGTCGTCGGCATGGGAAGTGACATACTCGAAGGCTACGCCGGACCGGAGAAGCACGCTTGAAAGGTCTTGCGTGCCGTGGACTCCGTGGTTGTCGATCATTTGCTCGCCGGAGAAGCTGTCGTCGACGGAAGACAGTTCCTGCGTATTCCAAATGAGGATCGGCAGACGGGTGCGCGTGAGCGCCGGCAGGGCAATCTGGCTGGGAGAATACGTGAGGCAGACGACCAGAAGTGCGTCGACGTCGTCCGCCTCGTAGCTCGAAACCACCCGGTGCACGTCTTCGGCGCGGAAAACGGCCCGGTCGAAACAGATGTCGGCGATCGTTTGCAGTCGCGGAAGGAGAGCCTGCCGCACCCACTGCTCGCGCCCGGCACGGAGGTTCGGGGCCAGTTGTTCGTAGAGCTCGAGGGTCAGGGCCAGGAGGCCGACGCGGGGCTTCGTGGATATCCTGCGGTCGCTCTGGTCAATCGTTGTCATGACATATCCCAAGGATCTGAGGCGATTCACCGTGCAAGCTTGTAGGCAGCAATTACCTCTGGCACGGCCGCCCCGCGTTTGACGACGTCGCACAGGGCAGCCTGGAAGGAGAATGGATCGGCGACCTGGATGGCATTGCGTCCGAACACGACTCCTCCGGCTCCGTCGCTCACTTCGCGGGCAGCCAGCGCGAGCGCGTCGGCCTGTGTGGGGAGCTTTTCGGCGCCCAGGCCGAACACCGGAACCGGGCACGACGAGGTTACGGCCCGAAAATCGTTCGTGTAGAACGTTTTGATCGCGTCGGCGCCCAGTTCCGCCACGATCCGGCTGCCCAGAAGGACATTGGCGTGGAAGTCATCCGGGGCGAGGCTGGTATGTTCGGCCGGGAAATACTCGCCAATGACGGGAATGCCCATCGCGTGGCAAGCGTTTGTGAGGCGAGAGAAGATCTCGACGTTCTCGGCATCGCGGGCTTCGTCGCCTGTCTGAAGGGTGAGGGAGACCAGGGCGATATCCATGCCTTCGCGTAGAGCTTCTGTCGGCTCAAAAGAGAAAACGCTCTTGGCGGCCGTGTACTTCAATTTGAAGCAGTAGACCGTGTTCCAGTTGAGCCGAACGACCGCCAGGGGCCGTTTCGGCGCCGCGAAGATGCTCGAGCAGTGCCGGAGCATGCCCGGGGCCAGGAGGACGCCGTCGACCACCGGGTTGATCCGCTGGGCGGTCGCCGGCAGGTCCTCCATGGCGGGAATCGGTCCGTCGAACAGACCGTGGTCAATGGCAATGATTACCGCGCGGCCGTCGCCCATCAGGCGGCGGAGGCGGATTTCGCGTCCGTCGAGAGTCATGGTTAGTGGATAGTGGTTAGTGGATAGTGGTTAGTGGATAGTGGTTAGTGGATAGTGGTTAGTGGATAGTGGTTAGTGGATAGTGGTTAGTGGATAGTGGTTAGTGGATAGTGGTTAGTGGTTAGTGGTTAGTGGTTAGTGGTTAGTGGTGGGGTGGTTAGTGGTAGTGGTTAGTGGTTAGTGGAGAAGCGAGACTGCTACGGTACAGCGAACTGTGTTGCGGCCGATACGGGAAAAGACTCCAGAGGCCGGCTCTCGGCGGTCCTCACGCTTTGTCGCGATCGAATGAGGGAACGGCCAGTTGCTCCCCGTCTTTGAAGGCCGACTGGTGGGCGACGATTCCCGGCACGGTCATGGCCAGCGATTCGTAGAGGTCGATTTCGGGCTCGCGGTCCTCCACGAGGGCATTGACGAATTCGGCCGAGATGAACACCGCCGAGCCGCCGTGGCCGGATGCATGCCGCATGGGCTCCGGGAGCATGTCGCTTTTCCAGTATTGAGGGATCGCCGCGGGCTGGGGCCCCTTGCCGCGTACGTGGATTACGTCGCCGTGCACGCCGCCGACGCCCATGTAGAGCGTGGCCTGGTCTCCGAACCATTGAGCCCGCTCGCCGCCGGCGGTCGTCAGCCAGAAAACATTGCAGCGGCACGTGTTTCCCTGGTCGGTACGCATCATCGACGCCTGGCACCAGAACGGGTTCTTGTACGTGTTGTCGGCGATGATCGGATTCTCGCGAATCTCCGGCTTATTGCCCCTCCAACCCAGGCAGGAGACTTTCGTGACCCGCTCGCCCGTCACACCGGTGAGATAGCCGAGAGAATGAGTAGGATAGAGCATCGGCGGGTAGCCCCATCGCCACGACCGCTCTCCTGCCGGATTGTAGCAGAGTTGGTTCTTATTGGTCAGCACGGTCGGCAGATCGAAGAGGTGGTGGTAATATTCCACTTCCGAATAAAACAGCTCGCCAAAACCACCTTCGCGGAAAAAGTTGCGGGCGAAGATGCACTCCGGCCGATAGTAGCTCGACTCGGCCATCATGTACTTGAGCCCGGTCTTCTCCTTGACGTCCTTGAGCGCAGCCGCCTCTTCAAGGCTTACACAGGCAGGCACGGCAGACACCACGTGCCAGCCGCGGTTCATGCACATCTCGACGTGCCGGGCGTGGTCCGGCGCGCCGGAGAATACCGCGACGGCATCGATGTCCTTCGCCTCCTTGACCATCGTTTCGAGCGAATCGTAGACGGCGTCGCATCGGTAGTGGTTCTTCAAACGCTCCCGGCGCTCGGGGTACAGATCGGTGACCCCGGTTACGACGCAATTCGGGTGCTCGTGCCAATGGAAGGTGGCTCCAAAGCCGCCGCCGACCACGCCCATGCGGATCTTCTTGCCGCGGTCCTGCGGATAGGCGCGGCCGGCGCGGATCAGAAGGTCGCCGGATGCCACCATCGCCGCGGCGGCCCCTGAAAGTTCGAGAAACGACCGGCGCGATATTTCCCGTGCTTCCTGTCCGCTGGCATTCGTCATTGGATATCTCCTGCGTGGCTTGTATTCGGGAAGAGAGCTGAAAGGACCGCCGCCTCACGCCTTCGGCGGATCGAACTGCGGCACGTCGAGCTGCTCACCGTCCTTATACGACGACTGATGGGCGACGATCCCCGGCACCGTCATGGCGAGCGACTCGTACAGGTCGATCGCCGGTTCGCGGTTTTCCAGAAGGGCGTTGATGAACTCGGCGGAGATGAACACCGCCGAACCGCCGTGTCCGGAGTCGTGACGCATCGGCTCTGGCAGCATGTCGCTCTTCCAGTACTGCGGCACGGGGGCAGGCTTTGCCCCTTCGTCGCGAGTATTGAGCACGTTCGAGGTCACCGCCCCGTGGGCCATGTAGAACGTCGCCTGGTCGCCGAACCATTGGGCCCGCTCGCCGCCCGCGACGCAACGCCAGTGGACATTACAGCGCGACATGTGCCCCTGGTCCGAGAGCATCAGTGCCGATTCGTTCCAGAACGGGTTCTTGTAGACGTTCTCGGTTCGCAGGGGATGGTTAATGAGCTTCGGTTGCCGGCTTTCCCATCCCAAGCAAGAGACCTTGACGATCCTTTCGCCGGTGACACCGGTGAGAAAGCCGGTCGAGTGGGTCGCGTAGAGCATCGGCGGAAAACCCCACCGCCACGAACGGGTGCCGTCTGGGTTGTAGACCAGGGACCCGATATTGTTGGTGGTCTTGTCCGGATCGCCGCCATCGTGGTAATACTCGGTTTCGCTGTAGAACAGTTCGCCAAAGCCGCCGGCCCGGAAGAGGTTCCTGGCGAAGATGCACTCCTGCCGGTAGTAGCTCGACTCGGCCATCATGTACTTCAGGCCGGTTTTCTCCTTGAGCTCCTTGAGCATCGCCGCCTCTTCCAGCGTCATGCAGGCGGGCACGGCCGACACGACGTGCAGCCCTCGCTCGAAACACATCTTTGTGTGGCGCGGGTGATCCGGGGCCCCTGAGAAGACCGCGACAGCGTCGATGTCCTTGGCCTCCTTGAGCATGATTTCGAGCGAGTCGTAGACAGCGTCGCACCGGTAGCGATCCTGCAATCGCTTCCGCCGCTGCGGGTAGAGGTCGGTGACCGCAGTGACGACGCAGTTGGGATGTTCGTGCCACCAGAACCCTGCTCCGAAACCGCCGCCCACGACGCCGATTCGGAACTTCTTGCCCGTTTCCGCAGGATATGCTCGGCCGGCTTGCGCGAGCAGTCCGCCCACCGACAGTGCACTGACGACGGAACCGGAAGTTTGGAGATAGCAGCGGGTCGAGGGATCGGGGGCGTTTTCCATGCGAGATTTCCTCGGAGTGTGGTCGTGAAACGCGTCAGCACTCAAGACTTCGGCCGATCATATTGGGGAATCTTCATCGTCTCGCCGCCCCGCAGGGCCGATTCGTGGGCGACGATTCCGGGCACGGTGTACGCCAGGGCCTCGTAAACGTCGATCACCGGGCGGCGATCCTCGGCCAGCGCGCTGATGAACTCGTGGGTGAGAAACGTGTGCGAGCCCTCGTGGCCGCTATTGTGTCGCAGAGGCTCCGGCAGGATATCGGTCGCCCACCAGTTGGGCTGCTGGTACTGCTCGAAGCTGGGCAGATCTCGTTCAAAGCCGGCGTCGTCTTTCTCGGCCTGCTTGCCGCTTCGGACGATGATCGGCCCAAGTCCGTTCGGGTCGTGCATGTGGAAGCTCATCTTGCTACCGTACCAGCGGGCCGTTTCTCCGCCGCGCATGGCTCCCCGCCAGGCGACCCGGACGCGAAAGGCCTTGTTCCGATCGGTCGAGAACATCGCCATTTCGTTCCAGAAGGGATTCTTGTAGACGTTGTCCCGGCAGATCGGGTCGTTGTCGCCCCAGCCTTGGCATTTCACCTCGACGAGCCGTTCGCCGGTGAGGCTGATCAGGTGGGCGGTGCAATGCGTCGGATAGTGCATGGGCGCCATGCCATGCCGCCAGGTTCGCTTGCCGTCCTCGAAGTAAAGTGTCTCAAGTCCCGGATGGTCGTACTGCGACTCGCAGTAGAAGATCTCGCCGAACTTCCCTTCGTGGTAGAACTTTCTCGCCGAGATGGTCGCTTGCTGAAAGTAGCTGGTTTCGGCCATCATGTATTTCAAGCCCGACTGCTCGACGGCCGACAGGAGCCGGTCCGCCTGCTGGACGGATCCCCAGCACGCGGGCACGGCGCTCAGGACGTGCTTTCCATGCTTCATCGCCAGTTCCGCATGCTCGACGTGCAGCGGCCCATCCGTGAACAGGCAGACGGCGTCGATCTTGGGGTCGCGGACCAACTCGGTCAGGCTTTCGTACGCCTTCTCGCACCGATACGTCTTCATGAGCCGCTCGCGGCGCTCGGGGCGCAGGTCGCTCACCGCCTCGACGATGCAGTCGGGATGCTCGTGGAACTGGAAGCTCAGCCCGAAGCGACCGCCGACGATGCCGACGCGAATCTTCTTGCGGGAGCTTTCGTCGGCGACGACACATTGAGCGGCCAGGCTCATGCCGGCCAGGGCGGAGCCGCTCTGCTTCAAGAAGGACCGGCGCGAGGGATACGGTGAGCCTGATTTCGCGCCGACAGTCCGTGAAAGTTCGTGACAGGGGAGAGCCATTGGCATGATCCTTTCTGGGAACCCGGGGGCAGGACTGCGCCAGTATAGCACCGCGCAGCGCGGATCTTCAACAGCCGCGATCCGGTCTCGGGCAAGGGGGTAACCGTTCACGGGGCGGAAGAGAGGGGGACAGGTCCATGTTTTCGGTCAACGTCTTGGATGTCAAAACACCCGAATTGGCTGAAAAATGGAGCAGGCCCCGGCCGTGAGCGTGAACGGTCACGGCAAGGGGCTCTTCAGCGACCTTGTGTTGTTCGCGTGTTGCACGGGATGTGCCGAATTGCTATGGTTGTCGTGGCAGCCTCTGGGAGATCCGCTATGGACGAAACCTCGTTTACCCTGGAAGCCTGGGACTACCTGGCCTTTGCCGCTTTCTTCGTAGGGCTCTCGCTGGTTGGTTACTGGGCCGGCCGCAAGGAGCGGTCCGGGGCCGAACAGTATTTTCTGGCCGGCAAAAGGCTTCCCTGGTACGTGGTGGGCGGGTCGTTCATCGCCTCGAACATCAGCACCGAACACTTCATCGGCATGATCGGGGCTGCCGTGGTGTACGGCATCTGCGTGGCGATGTCGGAATGGATGAACGTGGCCAGCTTCACGCTTTTGATCTGGTTCTTCATTCCGTTTCTTCTCGCCTCGCGGGTGTTCACCATTCCGGAGTTTCTGGAGAGACGCTTCAGCCTTGCACTGCGGCAGATCTTCGCCGTGGTGACGATCTTAAGCAATGTCGTTGCCTTCCTGGCGGCCGTGCTCTACGGCGGGGCGCTTGCCATCCAGCGGCTCTTCCACTCGGAGTTGAATCGACTGGCGGAATTGCTTGTCGGCCATCCGCGGATTCCGACGGGCGGCGTGCAGCCAGACCAACTGGAACTCTGGATCGCCATCATTGTGCTGGCGATCGTGGCCGGGTTTTGGGCGATCTACGGCGGTTTGTCGTCGGTGGCCTGGACCGATCTGTTTACCGTCGTCGTCATGGTCTTCGGTGGAATCACCGTGACGATCCTGGGGTTGAACCTGCTGGCGGGCGAAAGCGGGGGCCTTGTTGACGGATTTCAGACCATGATCGAGCGAAATCAGGCCGGACAAGGCGTCTGGCGGGAGGCTGTCGCAGGCAACGTGCATAACCTTACTGCGGCAGATTCGTACAACCGGCTGTCGGTCTTTCAGCCGATCAGCCACCCGACTCACCCATGGACCAGTATCCTCTTCGGGGTCTTCTCGATCAGTATCTGGTACAACGTGCTCAACCAGTTCATGATCCAGCGGGTGCTCGGGGCCAGAAACAGCTATCATGCCCGAATGGGCATCGTGTTTGCCGGATTTCTCAAAGTGCTCATGCCGGCAATCGTCGTCGTCCCGGGGTTGATCCTTTTCGCCCTCCACCCCGAGATCCTGCTGAGACCGTGGCCCGAAGTCCAGCCCACCGCCGATCAAGGCTACGTGCACATGGTGCAGACGCTGGTGCCGATCGGCCTGCGAGGGCTCTTCCTTGCTGCTCTTTTCGGAGCGATCCAGTCGACCGTCAATTCGGTGCTCAACTCGACAGCGACGATCTTCACGCTCGACATCTACAAGCGGATGATCGCTCCCGGGGCGTCGGACCGGCGCCTGGTGGTAGTCGGGGTCGTCTCGTCGGCCGTCGTGCTGGCCATCGCCATCGTGCTGGGAGGGTTCATCGGCCGGCTTGGCGGAAGTCTTTTTGTCTACATCCAGTCGCTCTACGCGTTCTTCGCCCCGCCGTTTGCCGCGGTGTTCCTGCTGGGAATCCTATGGAAACGCATCAACGGCACCGGGGCCACGGCCACGGTGGTCCTTGGATTCCTACTGGGCATCGCGATGAAGGTCTTCGTGCAGTACGGCCAGTCGCCAGCGTGGATCGCCCCCTATGCCAACCAGGCCGCCATCAACTGGGCATTCTGCATGGTCGCGTGCACCGCGATCAGCCTCAGCACCGCACCCCCGCGACCGGAACAGGTAACCGACGAAGTGACAGTCAACTGGCGAAAGCTCAACCTGTTCGACAATCTCGGCGAGCATTGGTACACGAACGTCGTGACATGGTGGGTGCTCTTCGTCGCGGCGGTCGGGGCAATGCTGCTGACATTCTCCGGGCTGGTGTTTCCCGGCGGGTAATCGGACCCCGTCGGTCTCCTTGACGTAGGGTGGAATTCAATCCACCCTGAAAACAAGGGGTGGATTGAAATCCACCCTACCACAATTGGCCAACTTATTTTCTTACGGCTCCTTATCTGTTCGCCGGTCTTGACTTGGTCTCTCAGCGGCCATAAAGCTTGATCAGCGACACGGCGACCCGGAACTCGCTGGGGTGGGAGTCTGGCAGTGAAAACGTGACCCAGTTCTTGCCCGGGCCGAGCCGTGGCAGGTCGCCTTCCGGCTTCACCGTCTCCACGTCACCCGATTGACGACGCAGACGGCAATCGTCCGGGCCTCGGAAGATCAGCCGGTCGCCCTCGTGCATCGCCGCCGGAAAGCGGATTGACCTGCCGGCAATGGTCAATGCGGGATTGCGAAGCGGTTGGGGGGTTTGCACCGCGCGGACCTCATCCACAAAGCAACTTACCGTCTCACCGCCGGGGATGCCGTTGAAGTAGATGTTGATCGCGGTAATCTTGCCGGGGCTCTTCAGATGGGGACCTCCGAGAGCGAACTGGCAGTAGCGCCAGCCGTGAAAGTCGACGCGGGTGACCATGTCCTGCCAGCCGTTGTCCGCATCGCGGAGCTGGAACTTGAACGACTCGCCTTTGCCGTCGCCGTACAGCCAGAAGCCGACCGCCGCGAACGGCGACAGGTCGACCGGCTCCTTGAACCGCTTTCCCTTCACGGACCAGCCGCCGTTGTCTTCTCGCGTGTTCGCCGCGGTATACCGGCCGCTCGTTTTGCCGAACTTCACGGTCTCCGACGATCGTGCCAGCGCCTGCGACACGCCCGGGCTGCAGCCGCCGGCGATCGGATTCGAATCGTAAGCGAAACTCGCCGAGGACCCCGGCTCGTCGAAGCTTTCGAGCGTGATCGCGGAAGGGGCGTCGTAGGCGGCAGTCTCGCTGCCGACCTTCTCGACAGACAGCTCGATCTCCAGGGAAACGTCCTCTGCCTCCGGCCGGCACGCGATGGCCCATTCATTCTCCGTCCCGTCCAGTGCCGCAATCGCACGTGGTGGTTCGTACTCCCGGCCCAAAAGCGACCAATCGATGGCCTCGTCGGAATTGCGGCCCCGCACGGGCTCCCCACAGGTGATCACAGTCACTTCCGCACGCGAGCGAAAGCCCTCGGTCCCTTTGCAGCCGAAAGCGATCCGGTTGTTGCCCGGCGCGACGGTCGGCACCTCGCCCTCGGGCCGCAGCCGACGGACGAGGGCGCCCCGCTCGTCGTACAAACGGCAATCGTCCGGCGACTCCAACTCAATGTACATGCCGCTCTCCAGGTCGACCGGGAAAACCAACCGTTTGCCTCCCAGTTCGATGGCCGGATTCTGGAGAATGACCCTGCGCGTCCGGAGTGCCTTGATCGGGCCAAGATAGCACGTGCTTTCGCCTCCCGGGGCGAGGTTGTTCAGATAGAGTGCCAGCTTGCTCACCGCATGGCGGACCAGGGGCGAGCGATGGAGCACACAGTGGGCCCCGTACGGCCATTCGTAGTCGTGGTACGCGGCGGCGTCCCGCTCGCGCAAGAGCAGTTCGAAATACCGCCAACCCTCGAAATCGACCTTAATGTAATGGTCGTCAAGGGTGCGGAAATATTCCGGAAGGTTTGTAAGCTGAAGGTTGAGCAACTGGCCCTTGCCGTCGCCGTGCACCCACACGCCGATCGCGTCGTGCGGCGTCATATTCTTGACGGGTTCGAATGTCCGGCCGGCCCGCGCCCAGGCACCGACTCGCGATTCCCCTTCGTTCGTGGCGGAGAACCGCCCGCTTGCCTCTCCGACCGGCGACGCCTGGGCCGGCGACTGGATGCTCGTGCGGACTCCCCGGGCCGACCCTTGGGGAACGAATGCGTCCTTTTCGGCAAAATCTGCGAGAACGAGGGCTTGCTCCTCATCGTAAGGAAATGCCGAGTAGAGCGCCTGGATCCTCAGCTTTAACGGTTGTGCCGAAAACCGATTGGCGACGGTCCACGTGCTCGTGCCGCCGTCGAGGCTCGTGGCTTTATGCTCGTGATAATCCGTTGGAAGGAATTGCCATTGTCCGTCCTCGGCCTGCTCGAGGCGGAATTCTTCCCTTTCGCCGCGGAGTCTCTCCTTAACCGCGTCGGTAAAGTAGTTAGCCAGGCGGAGCCGTTCATACTGACCCATTAGCGAGAAATACTCATCCTGACGGGCGTTCGGCGCGCTTCGCCCTGTGCTGACGCCCTGGAACGAAAGCGGCGCGTCGTGGCCGAGGGCCTTGGCACAGAGATACTCGATCTCGTCGGGCATCTCCATGTCCCAATCGCGGCCCGACCCGAGGATCACCCACCAGCCGAGTTGGGCTTCCAGCAGGCATGCCCGGCGATACTGCTGGACCGCACGGAGATGGTCGTCGGCAAATCGCTTCAAGCCCCACTTGGGATGATCCCACGCTCCGACGCGCGAATGAAACGGCCACGAATGGTGGTCCCAGCAACTCGCTTCCACCAGCGGCGTGCCCTTGAGCCTGGTGAAGATCGCCTGGCGCATGCGGGCGACCCCGTACCAGCCCCGCATCGCCTCGGCGCCGTCCATATAAATCTGGTCCAGCCCGCACGTGTTGTAAACGCGGGCGATCTTCTCGGCCACTTCCTCCACCAGCGTCGAATGCTCGTCGGGCACGAAACATCCGTAGCGGGCGACCATGTGGTATACCGGCGAGCCCTTCTTGTGCGGAGCGACCTTGGTGCCGAACGCGCCCCGCCGGCAGTTCGAGAATCCGTACGGCGGCTTGTTCGAAATGGCCGAATAGTGGATCAGCTCGTCGTCGATACGAATACAATTGCCACGGCTCGAATAGGCCCAGACGGTCGGATAATCGCCCGGCGCCTCGGCCGTTGGAACCTCGGAGCCGGTCTCGTCGAGAGCCGTGGTGAGAGTGAACGTTCCGTCGGTGGCAAGTCGCGAGTCGGGCACCGGCCGGACCCAAGGGTCGTTGGTGCTGATACAGCCGGTGAGCGTATGGATGCCGGCCTTCAACCCCGCGGCGTGGATCTTGTCGACCGCCGCTTTCAACCCCTCGAGCCCGTTGGGAAAAAGCTTCTCGTTCGGCTCGTAGTGCCCCAGGCTGGTCTGCCATCCGGAGAGGTGAATCGTCTCGATCCCACCCCGCCGCGCCAGATCGATCCAGGAGTCGACATTTTCTTCCGACACGCCGGCGAAGACGTACGAGCCGCGATTTCCTTCGGCGCCCAGCGAAAAGGGGCCGCCGAGTGTCGAGTGCGGAATGCCTTCCTTGCGCAGGAGTTCCTGCAACACGGGGCGGAGTTCCGGCGTCGGACAAGCCACCAGCGCCGCGCGGCCGGCATCCAGTCCATGCTCCTGGAAGGCCGTGGCGGTGAGCGTCGGCGGGTTGCCGCGAACGCGAACGTAAGTCTCAAGATTGAGCGTCCGGAGACAGACGCTGAACTGGTCATCCCCGGCAAGGCCCGACATCGTGTGGGCGTGTTCGCAGGACTTCAGGTTGAGTTCGACGAACGTCATCTCCTCCGCGTCCGGCCCGTCGGTCGATTTCGTGTGGAAGACGAAATAATGCGGTTCGGCCCGGACGCCGACCACGATGCGGGTCTTCGCCCTCGCGAACTGCAAAACCAGGTCGCCTTCCTGCAGGATGCAACGGCTCGGCCGGTGGAACCGGCCGTCCTGCTTGATCGTGACCAGCGGAGTGCTCCGCTCGACGCGGTCCTCTCCCGTCCGCTTGTCGATCAGGGCCGTTATGCGGCCGTGCGGACTGACGGCGAGCTTGGCGAACTGGTTTTCGAAAACGGCGGCCGCCGTGGCAATTTGCGATGCCCGAGGGACCACCTCGTATGCTTTTTCGCCGTCGGGCACAGGTCCTCGTCCGGCGGCCTCGTTCTGATGACTTGCCGCGACTTCTTCGGGACTCAAGGCTCGCTTGAATAGCTTGACTTCGTCGATCAGTCCGTCGTGGCTGACCGCTCCGCCCCACTTGCCGATGAGGAAATCTCCCCGGTAGCCGACCGGATAGTCCCACTTTGCCGAGGCAACCTGCTGCCCATTGACGTAGGTTTTGATTTCCGGTCGCTGGAACGTTGCGGCCAGGTGATACCAGCGGCGCGGTTCAAACGGCGAAAGGAACTCCGCGCTCGTCTCGCGCCATTGTTCGCGAGCGTTGGAAGCGGAGAATCCCGGCCGCCCCATCCGGAAGGAACACCGGTCGTCCTGTACGAAGAACATCAGTCCGCCCGGGCTCCAGGAGCCGGCGGTCACGATATTGGGGTGGCGGCCCGTGCCTTCCCAGTAAACCCAGGCTTCGACGGTGACCGCGTCACACCCGTCGAGCCCCGCGATTTCCGGGACTGCGACGTGCGCCCCCTGGCCGTCGAAAGCCAAGGCAGTGCCAAACTTGCCTCGCACCCATCGCGCCCCCAGGATGTCCGCGTCGTTCTGGTGGCCGGAACTGTCAACGGCAAGGTCGCTCTGGCCGTCATCAAACTTCCAATACCCCAGCAGGGCTTCCTCGGAGATCGCCGAAGCCACAAAAACCAGAGGCCAGATACAGGCCAGGCAGAGGGGAAGCGTTCGCATCATCGGTAGTCGACTCCTTGAAGTTTGTGCCCGTTACCTAGGCAACAGTCTGGCACATGCGACCGACGTGTGCAAGCGAGGAGCCTCAGCGTGCAGCGCGCAACGCCCGTCTTTCCTGATTCGCGGAGGAGATATAGAATGAAATCGAGGCGGGAGCGCCCCTTGCTCATTCCTTTTCAGATGATCTCCGCCTCTTGGCGGCGCCGGTTGATTCATTGTCGGAGAGGTACCGTAGCGTGAAGCACGCTACACGGAGCCGGGGACTCGCTCGACCGCTTCCAACCGTTCGGCGAGTGCCCTGGCTCTTTTCACGTAGGTACGATGGAAGACCAACCTGTTCAACAGCGGCACAAACCGCCTGCCGCGCTGGATCGTCCGCGCGAGTTGGTCGTGGCTTGCCCGCCGATGCGGAGCAATGTCAACCTGTCGAGGATCGTGCGCTCGGCCGGGTGTTGCGGTGTGCGGCGGGTGATTTGCTGCGGGAACGCCCGCATTCTGCCGGAGATCTCCCGGGATATTGGCGATTCTGTGGAGATTGAACTGCACCGGACTCTGCCCCCCGTGCTGAAGAAACTCCACCAGCAGGGATTCGAATTGGTCGCGCTGGAGCAGACGGCCACGTCGGAGCCGATCTATACTTTTGGTTTTCAGCGCAAGACCGCCTTGGTAATCGGCAACGAACGGTTGGGAGTCGAGGAAGAAGTGCTGCGGATGGTCGACCGAGTCGTGGAAATCCCGGTGTACCGGTTGCCTTACGCCCACAATGCAGCGACGGCAACAGCGATTGCCTTGTATGAGTACTGCCGGCAGTATCCGCGCGGATAGAGTGGCCAGACCAGTCTCTATCGTCAGGCAAAACGGGCTGCTACGGGTGACAGCTCAGGCGACCGGGTGCCGCAGTCGCAGGACCCCATCTTCAGCAACCGCCTGCCGTGGCATCAGATCGCTGAGATGGATCGCCTGCAGTCGCCTGCGGGTTTCCTCAGTGATCCGGTCTAGCGCGTCCTGAAGGCGTTCGCCGGCATCTCCCGGGAAGTTACCCTTCAGAGGCAGCCCTGCCAAAATGGGGCCATCAACTGCCTCGATAATCTCCAGGAGGCTGAGCTCGTACGCCGCGCGTCCCAACACGAAACCGCCACCTCCGCCTCTCGTCGAGTGAAGGATACCCTGCTTCGCCAAATCCCGCAGGATCTGAAGCAGAAAGCGTTCGGGCATCTTCCCTTCCGCCGCCAACTTCCCGCAAGCCACGGGACCGGTTTGGTCGCCGTGTGCCAGCCGCAGTACCGCATGGATCGCGTAGGTAACACTTTGAGATAATTTCATAGGTCCCCTCCACGTCAGACGGGGCAAAATAAAAGCCCCGGCCGCGCATGTAAACAGTCGGCCGGGGCTCTCGTAGCCAATTTGGCGCCGTCCATCGCGAACGGCACCGAACGATATATACCATACCTTCGACCAACTGTTAAGGGCTGGTGAAAAAAATCGCCGCTGATGGCTGGATTCGAGGCGCAAGGAGGCGAATCCGTTCCGGACGTCCGGCTCCCCCCTACACCCCTCTGCCGTTTTCCGCGAGCCGCGTTCCCCCCGTTTCGCGAATGCGGTAGGATGGAGCGGTTCCTCTTCGGTAAACACGGCCTACGGCGATCAATTGCGTGCGGTGATCAATGCTGCGCAAATTCCGCGATTTTGGTGATCCGGTGGTATTTCCTGTGGCGGCAATTGGGGTAGTAGGCTGGTTGATTTTTGCGGTTGGCCATCTCTCCTGGAAGTCGGCCCTTCGCGAGAGAACCCCCACCGTCGCGGCCCAGATTCAGAGCGAGCGATTCGCATGGGCGTCCGCCCTCTGGTTGGGTTCGGTGATGGTTTTGTGTATCGCTCACGCGCGGGCCAGTCGGCGACGCCGCCAAATTGAGCGGGAATTGCGCCGGCGGGCCCAGGTCTTCCGCAACATTCACGACGCCATTTTCGTGACTGATCTGGAGCACCGGATTCTGGACTGGAACCCCGGCGCCGAGCGGACGTTCGGCTACACCAAGGACGAGATGCTGGGGCAGCAGCCCTACACGCTTGCCACTCCGCAGGTGGTCGAACGTATGAAAGCAATGGCCGGTGCGGCCATAGTGCAGCGGCGACCAATGCTTGCCGAGGTGCCCATCCTCCGCAAAGATGGATCCGAGGGATACTGCGAGACCGTGATTGCCGCGCTCGAAGACGACCAGAGCAAGGCGACGGCCCTGGTCGCGATCGGACGCGACGTTACCGAGCGCTACGGCGCTCAGCAGTCGCTCAACGCGGCGATGAATCGGCTGAAGGAACTTGAATCGATGGTCAACCGGAGCCCGGCCGTAGTTTTCCTTTGGCGACTGACAGAGGGGTGGCCGGTGGAATTCGTCTCGGAGAATGTACGGCAGTTCGGTTACACGGCGGAGGATTTTCTCTCGGGTCGAGTGTCCTGGCCAGGCATCACACATCCCGACGACGTACCGCGACTGGAGGCGGAACTGATCCAGTACCGGGAGCAAGGGATCCACGAGTTTTTCCAGCAATATCGGCTGATTAACAAGGAGGGCGAGTTTCGTTGGATTGAAGATCGCACGATCGCCCTGGCGGACTCGCAGGGGAGGATCACCCACTACCAGGGAATTATCCTGGACGTCACCGACCTGAAGACGGCCCAGCAGCGGGCCCTGCAGGCGGAACGCCTTGCCGCCATCGGACAGATGGTCACCGGCCTGGCCCACGAAAGCGGCAACGCCCTGCAACGGAGCCAAGCCTGCCTGGAAATGCTCAGCCTGGAGGTACGAGACCGTCCTGCGGCGATGAATCTGGTCGATCGAATCCAATCGGCTCAGGATCACCTCCGCCAACTCTACGATGAAGTGCGGCAGTATGCTGCGCCCATCGTGGTGCGCTGCGAGCCGCTCGGGCTGACGGGCGTGGTGGAGGAGGCGTGGAGTGATCTCGAACCCGCCCGGAAAACGAGGCAGACGCGACTCGAACTTTCATGCGAGCCGTTCTGCGAATCCTGTGCTGCCGACCGCTACGCCGTCAAGCGGGTGTTTCGGAACATTCTGGAGAACGCCTTGGCGGCTTGCGGCGATCCGGTGCAGGTCACCGTTCGCCTCGAGAAGGCTCAGATCGACAAACGCCCGGCCGTGCGGATCCGTTTTCGAGATAACGGTCCGGGCTTGAGCCCGGACCAGCGAAAGCGGATCTTCGATCCCTTCTTCACGACGAAAACCCAGGGAACTGGATTGGGAATGGCGATCAGCAAGCGGATCGTCGAAGCCCATGGGGGCGAGATTGCGGCCGACGACGCCGACGGCTGCGGCGCCGAACTGATTGTGACGTTACCAAAGGAGTGACCGTGAACCCGTGCCTGCGTATCGCCGTCGCTGACGATGAGCCCGACATGCGGGATTACTTCGCAACCATCCTTCCCGCGATGGGCCATGAAGTCGTGGCCGTCGCTCGCAACGGGCGAGAACTGATCCAGTTGTGCCGGGTTTCGCGGCCGGACCTTCTGATTGTCGACGTCCGAATGCCGGAAATGGATGGGATTGAAGCCGCAGCCGAGATCTGTTGCGGGGAACCGGTGCCGGTAATCCTCGTTTCCGCCTATCACGACGCGGACACCATCCAGCGCGCAAGCGCGGAGCATATCCTGGCGTATCTCGTCAAGCCGATCAAGCAAGCCGACCTGGAACCCGCGATCGCGATTGCCATGGGGCGATTCCGCCAGTTCCAACAACTCCGCCGCGAGGCGACTGACCTTCGCCAGGCTTTGGAAGACCGCAAGACGATCGAGCGGGCGAAGGGAATCCTGATGAAACGCGGCAACATGGACGAACCGGCCGCCTTCCGAAGGCTCCAGAAGCTGGCGAGCCAGAAGAATCTCAAGCTGGTCGAGGTCGCGAAGTTGATCCTGGTGGCGGAAGCGGCCATCGAGCCGGAGTAGTCCGGCCGAGGCTCGACATGTAAAGGCCATGCCGCGCATCAGAGATTTCGCGCGATTTCCTGCCGTGCGATAAGGTGGGTGCCGTCGCCGAGGGGCAGTCCGCAGGCAGACAGCCAACGCCGGCGGAGCTCGTTCTCCAACTTGCTGCCTAGAATGGGGCTGCCGTCGACGCCGGGGATCTTTCCTCCTGCGCGATGGCTGTGTCCGCCCGCCTGGCCGATGCCCTGCAATGTGGTCTGAACCAGCGCGGTGGCGTTCTCGGCCCCATAGTCGGTTCGCACCGAAACGACCAGATCCCCATACAACACGGCGCCGCACAAGACGCGGCGAATCGACTCGCACCGGATCAGGAGATCCGCCACCTCGCCGACGATTTCCGCTCCGCTGGCGCGGGGCAACAGGCAGTAAGCCGCATCGCCATAGAGCCGGGTATTCTGCAGGGCAAGCGCCATGTCGGAGAAATACTCGACAGAGAGCGGTGCGTTTTCGATCTCGGCTAGTTGCGTGAAATTGGCTCGCTCGGTCAGCCACAGCATGGCGGAGCGATCCGTGCGGGAGTGATAGGTCTGCGTTCCCCGAGTCTCCGTGCGAATGGCGTACATCAGCGCGGTTGCCAACTGTTCGCTCGGCTCGAGCTTCTGTTCGCGAAGGTAGCACGCCGCGATCGTCGCGGAGGCGGCGATTCGGGGGCGTATGTCGCGGAAGGCGAGCCGGGGCAATCGTCGGCGGCCGTCCAGCGAATGGTGGTCGATCACCGCTACCGGCGGAACGCAGTCCGACGCGAAAAGATGGTTCTCGCTGCCCGGGCCGCAGTCGACCAGCACGACCGCGGCGCCCGGTGGACAGGCGATATTGCGAACCAGTTCCATGGGCGGGCGCAGCAGATGCAACATGTGCTTGTTTTCCGCGCGCACGATATCTCCACCACCGAGCAGACGCGCCGGCTTGCCGAGCTTCTGCTGAACCATCCAGACGATCGCCCAGCCGCTGGCAATTGCATCGGGATCGGGGTTGTCGTGCGTAACCGCGAGGACTTGCGCGTAGGGGTCGAGAACGTGCAGGAGACGCTCGGATCGGTTCGGCTTGCTCGGTGCCATGGCAGCGTGGCTTGGCTTGCGTAGGGCGAGGCGGAACTGACGGGATGCCCCACGTCACGACTCAGACTGTTAACGCCACGACCGGGTTTATCCCCGTGGTGTGGGATTTGGCAAGTACAAACGCCCGGCGGGGTGCGGTTTGTAGTTGCCAAACACCGCCCCACCGAGGCGGGGTCGGTGGTGGCGTTTGCAGTTCGAGTCAGTATAGCAGGTGCGGCCCCCCGAACAAGTCGCAGAGAACCTGCTTTGGGCGAGCCAAACTGGGTTTGACCCATTTTCCGGCTGTTCTTACCATACCGCTTTCCTGCGGCGATTTTCACGTTCGAAGAAGGGGCGGCTCGATGATGCGAAGAAGTGTCGTAGCAGTTATCCAGGCCCGCATGGGCAGCACGCGGCTTCCCGGCAAGGTGCTCCGCGACCTCGGCGGGCGCACCATGCTGGCGAGGGTTGTCCGGCGGACGGTGCGTGCCAAGCTCGTCGACGAGGTTGTCGTTGCCACCAGCACCAACAGCGCCGACGACCCCGTTGCCCAACAGTGCCGGCAGTTGGGGGTTGCCTGCTTTCGGGGCAGCGAGGACGATGTCCTCGACCGCTATTACCACGCGGCGATCGCCCACCGCGCCGACGTGGTGGTCCGCGTCACGTCGGATTGCCCGCTGATCGATCCGGAGGTGAGCGATCGCGTGATTCGCGCATTTCTCGACATGGAGCCCGACTACGCCTCCAATACGCTGCATCGGACGTATCCGCGGGGTCTGGATACGGAAGTGATGACCGCAGCGGCCCTGGAGCGGGCTTGGCGTGAGGCGACCGAAGAATACCAGCGAATCCATGTCACGCCCTATCTCTACCAGCACCCCGAGCAGTTCATCCTGCTGCCGGTGATCGGCCGTGAGGACCTCAGCGCGAACCGATGGTGTGTCGATACGCTTGAGGATCTCGAACTACTTCGGGCCATCTACGCCCGACTCGGACCAGAGGATTGCTTCTCTTGGGCCGACGTATACCGGCTGCTCACGGAGGAGCCTTCGCTCTCGGAGCTCAACTGTGGCATTCGGCAGAAACATCTGGTCGAAGGATAAGCCTTGGGACCGCTACTGCTTGTCGAGCGGAGGCACGTCCTTGCCGTCCAGTCGATCGCGGGCACGCTTGAGCAGCTCCATGCCGCGGGGAGTCTTCTCGAAGTTCATCGCCTCATGGAGATCCATGCCATCGAACCCTGAGGCAAGGACTTTGTCTGACCAGAATGACAGCCGGGCCTCAAGCGCCTGCGTGGAACCGGGGAGCCATTCTCCGAAGAGGTACAACTTCGTTCTGCCCTTGCAGTGCGGCTGGTAGTAGCTCGCCGCCCAGGCGAAGAGGTCGTTGCCCGGGTCAGGCGTCAGCGCCTTGGCCTTCCAGTAGGCGTGGTCCGGGGTCGAGCAAATCTCGTAATCGCCGACGATAAAGGCGTCGGCCACTTGGTCATCGACGAGCTCTCGCCAGAGATTGCGGTAACGTGCGACGACATTCTCGCTGAAATAGGGGTCGGCCGAGAGGTGCGTGTATTCGCCGAGTTGAAGCCCTACCCAGAACTCCTTGCCTCGCTGATGGCATACCTCCGCAAGTTCCCGGTAGAGCTGGTTCATGAATTCGCCCTTGATCGTGTGCCATGCCTCTCTGTCGAACTCCGGAGCGGTCCGGATGTCGACCCCGTACCGCCGCCGGTATTCCTCGACGATCGGTTCCTCGTAGCCATAGGCGTCGTTCTGCTGCACGTTCGGAAGATGGCGGCAATGGGCACTGGTCGAACAGTGAATGCCGTCGGCTCCGAGGTCGAGGAGTTCCTTGGCCTGGGCCACCCGGAAGGCCCGCGATTCCGGCCAGGCGTAGCTGATCAAGCCCTCGAAGCGGGTCTTTCCGTCGCGTGCAGTCCACTGGCAATGCGGGTGCTCGTCGATGAATTTCGAGCGATAACCGCTGTATCCATCGTCGAAGATGTCGACCCACAGGACGACCTTCATCCCGAGTTGATGTCCCACACGAATGAACACTTCCGGAGGATTGAACGCCTCGATGACTTTTCGATATCGGGCATTGGCTTTCTGTCGGCTCTCGATGAACTCGCTCAGCCTGTCGGGATCGAGGTTGCGGCGGAACGGATGCTGCCGGGCATGGTCCGCGTCGAAGCCAATGGGATAACTGAGGTTCGTGCGATACGGCAGGTAGCCGAGGTATCCCATCCGCACCAGCAGCGTTTGTGCACCGTGGGCGTGAAGATCGCGGACGAGTTGCTCGACCTCCGCTTCGGTGATCGGCTCCGGGCGGATCATCACCTCATCGTTGAAGTCGATATCAACGATCAACTCCGGCGGAGCTGCCTCCGCCGCGGAAATTGCCACTATCGAAAGGCTGAAAACAAGCATCCACCGCATGTCGCTCTCCTGGATTTCACGGGCCTTTTGAATGCGATCGCCCTTCGGTAGCCCTTGGGAAGGGCCGCACCACGAACCCATACCGCCCGGAGCCGACCTCAAAGGCCATCCCAAATCCGAGATTTCATGGAACGGTCTCTTGCGTTGAAGGGGAATTCCTGCTTACCCAGACGGCTTCTCCTACCGGTTGGCCTCTAGGATAGCCCAAACGCGCGAAGTGTTCGACGCTGCACGCCGGGAGTTTTTAGCCATCTCGAGTTTTTCTCGGTCTGAACTTGGGCGAGCGTGCGGAGCGTAAGTATTGGCGCAGGCTTGATTTGGGGCGATGCGGTCGAGCGTAAGTGCATGCCATCCGGAAGCGGGGTGTCTAAAAAGTCGGTTTCGTGGTTGGGCTGTTCGCGCGTGCGGATGGCGGACCATAGGAGTCTTTTTTTTGGATTGGGGAACGCGTACTCCTGCCGGGGCGATCACAGGGCCGCGGTGAACCGGCTCACTCCCACCAGGCGAACACCTGATCGACGTTGCCGATGTCATCGAGCTTGCTGCCGCTGATGCTGTCCCATCGCTCGACCCTTTCAAAGCTGTCGAGCCAAACGATCCGGGCCAGGTCGTCCTGCACGACAGTTCCCGGCAGGCCGTAGCCCGGCGGGTCGACCGCTGCATCCGTGAGTACCGCCTTATCGACGCTGCTCATCCCGAAGGCGTTCACCTCGCGGAACGATCGGGCGTAGTTGGCATAAGAACCCGCGGAATGTGTGCCCGAGAGCCGCACTTCGGAGGCCGTGCCGGTGAGTTCGGCCGCGTTCGTGTTGCCGTAGAGATTGGCAATGTCCCGCCCGTACTTGGACTCCGCATGCACCTCGTCGAAGAGACGAGCCCAAAGCCTGTAGCCGGTGCCTTCCAGTTGGGCGAAAAGCGGCTTCCCCGTGAACGTGTCGACCCCGGTGCGGCTGTCCGCCGGGTCGGCCAGGTCGGAGAAGTACGCGGTGTCGTGTCCTTGTCCGCTGCTGTAGGCCATCACCAGCGGGAACGCCAGGACCGTGTTGGAGTATCCCGGACCGCTCATGACCACCTGCTCGGGATCGCCCACCAGCGTATCATTGTGGTCCGGCCGCTGCGAATCGAACAGATTGACCTTGTCGGCGCCTGCATTTGCGTTCGTCCGTTTGAGTTCGACCGTGCCGAATCCCCGGGTCGCGACCGTCACTCCGTAGTCCGCAACTGTCAGCAGGTTTGCCTCCTGCCGCCCCAAATCGAACGTATCGGCGGCGGGAGTATCGTTGAGAAGGAGCTGGTCGAGCAATCCGCCTCCGCGACCATAACCGATGATCGTGTCGAACCCGTTGGCGATGTGCCACACGCTGCCGGTGCCGCTCAAGAAACGTACCACGGAAGCCTGCAAGCTCTCGTTGTACGGATTGACTTTCAGGTAGTCGTTCGAATTCGACCCGCGGACGATAACCCTGTCAGAGCCGTTTTGCCCCAGCTCGGCATCGGCTTTCATCGTCTTGAACCCGCGGACGTGGTGAAAGTAACCCTCTCCGCGCATGCGGGCCCAGGTGGGAAAATACTCTAGTAGGTCATCCCCGTCGGAATCAGTGAAGGAGACGGTATCGCCGCCGCCGTAGCCGCGTGCATAGATTGTTTCGGCGGAGGCGATGATCGACACGTTGTCTCCGCTCATCTCCGACCAGCCGGGATGGGCTCGGTAATGGTTCTGGCCTCTCGAACCCCAGATGGTAACGGTGTCTTGCCCACCTGCGCCGTCGTAGTCGGTCGATTCGATGTTGCTGGCGGTGAGCGAGTAGCCTTGGCCGGAGAATGTGCCAGCGGTGGGATACAGCGTTGCATGATCGGGACCGATGGAACCAATGAACTGAACTTCGTCCGGGCCGCCGAAACCGTCAAAGGAGAATCTATCCGCTTCGGCGGAGGTGAACTGGTATTCGACTCCGTTGATCGTGACGCGGCAGATGTCGCCGGCGGAGAACTTGAACGTGTCGGCGTCTTCGGTTCCGACAATTGTCACCTCGGATCCAACGCGGCTTACGAGATTGGCGACTTGAAGATCGACGTTGCGAGCGCTACCGGAGAGCACGAGATAGTAGGCCTCGCCCGCCTGGACGTTCCAGTCGATTCGCTGCCGTCCTGCGACAAGCGTCGAGACCGCCAAAGGCTGTTGGGCATCGGGAGATTCGAAAAGCTTCAAGGTTACGTTCGACGCTTCGACGGCGGTGCTCAACGAAAGAGCGGGCACGGACGCCTCAAACGTCAAAAAGCCTGCCCGACTCGTTTCCAGCATCAGCGCCATGGCGCCGATCGAAAGATCGATATCTTCAACTGTTTGCCAATCCGTGACCCCCCAATCGTATACCGGAAGCTCGTCGACGGAGAAGGAACCAACCCAAACCACGGAGGCCTGCGGCAGGGTCACCAGCGCAGAGGGATCCGGACCGACGGTCACCGTTCGCACGTCCGAGAAATGGCCGGAGCCGTCGCTCAGGTAGATCTCCACGTAGTTGTAAGGCTCGGCGTTCCACGGGGCATACGGGGCATAATCCACGGCAATGTCGATGGCGCCGTTCGCGTCGAAATCGCCGATCGTAAAGCCTTGAACCCGATTACCGTAGCCGCGAAGCGTCAGTCGGACGTCCCGGTCGGTCGAAAGCGCGTAGTATCCTTCGCCGTCTCCAAGGTAGACGTGGATGTCGTTTACCCTCCAATCGCCGTTCAGGTGGGAGCCCGGATCATATCCCAGCAGATCCTGGTTTCCATCACCATCGACGTCGACATGATAGAAGAGCACATCTTGATTCGACACGGTCTTTGAGCTGGTCTGGCCGGTGCTGAATGTACCGTTTCCATTGCCGTGCCAAATGGTCAGCGTGTCGTTGCTCGATGCCAGGAGATCCGGAATGCCGTCGAAATCGTAGTCCTCAACGTTGACAGGCGCGTGATACCAGTTGGAAGCTTCAACGGCGACCACCGTGTAGGCATTGAAGGCAAGCCGACCGCTGCCATCGCCAAAGAAGACCGCGTAACCAACGGGGAAAGCATGTGAACCCCGCAAAGTGGAGGATCGCCATTCCGTCAAGCTCACGACCAGATCAAGATTTCCATCCTGGTTCACGTCGGCGAGTCTCCCATCCGGGCACAACGAGTAGCCTTCCGCCTTGAACGATGGGCCGGGTAATCGGTCGAACGAGCCGTCGCCATTCCCGAGATACACGGTAATCTCATTCGCGAAACTTCCCGGAACACTCAGGTAACTGCCAGCCACGATATCAACAATGCCGTCCCGATTGAGGTCGCCCATCTCGATCCAGCGCACAGTGCCAGTTTGCCATGTGTAAGACGGCTGCCAACGTCCCTCGGAGTTGCTCAAATAGGTGGCAATACTGGCGAAGTACCTGCCGTTGAGGACCGTCCAGTCCTGCAAGCCGTCTGCGTTGAGTTCGGCCACTTGGATTTGTTTTTGCGGATAGTCTCCCTGAGCTATGCCGGATTCAAATCTCGGTACGATCTTGACCGCCTCGCCCAACTCGATTGCATCCTCCGGAGCCTCGATGAAGCCGCCGGCACCGTCACCGAACACGAAACGGATGTCTCCCAGCGATTCCACTCCGCGCCCCAGGATGCCGTCAAGATGGCCGTCGCCGTTGACATCGTCGAACGTGATCGGCGTATCGAACAGACTTTCAAAAGTACGAACGGGCACGTCGGTTGCCGAGGCGAAAGCCCCGGTGCCGTCGCCCAACCAGACCCAAAGCCCGCCCTCAGCCGGTATGTTCCAGTTATTGAATGGAACGACGGAGAAAATCAAGTCTGGCGAACCGTCGTTGTTAACGTCGTCGATCTCTCTGAGAGTCGCCCCCTGGCAGCCGATCCGCATATACGATCGCCACTCCGTATAGAGGCCGGTCTTAAACGCAAACATTCGCGGCGAGAATCCTCCCTCTCCATCCCCGAGAAGCACGTGGATCACGTTACCATCGTTGTAGCCTTGAGAGTAGTACGTGCGGTCCTCGGTCGCTATAATGTCCAAATGGCCATCCTTGTTGACATCGGCAGAGAATACGTCGGGGCCAAATGCGATATTGCTGGAGATCTCTTCCCCGTCGGCGAATCCGGATGCAGAACCTCGAAAGAAGGTTATCGTGGAATCGTACCCACTTGAAGTTGACTTCACATGGCTGACGACCAGGTCAGTGAAACCGTCACCTGTGAAGTCCCCGCTGGTCAAGGCGTGCGAAGTTTCATAGCTGACGACTGGGGGCAAGGAGAGGGATTGAACAACGTCGTATCCAACGAATGGGCTCTTGCTCAGGATATCCAATGTCAAGTGATCCGCTCGTATCACTACGATGTCCGCGAGGCCATCGCCGGTGAGATCGGAGACGAGCTGGATCTCTGGCGAGGGTCTTGGAATCGGCATGAAGGGCGCCTGCGTGAAGTTGCCCTGTCCGTCGCAGAGAAACACCTCGATGTCGTTGACGCCAGCGACGACGAGATCGGCCTGCCCGTCGCCGTTCCAGTCGCCCTTGAGAAGTTGTCCGCCGAGGCGGCCCCAGTCCCCTATCGTGCTCACCGAGAGATCGATTGCCACTGGATCGGAATACCGATTTTCGCCGAGACCCGCCAGGAACACCAGTTCTCCCGTGGCGGCGCTGAGGCTTACCAGGTCGACGACGCCGTCGCCGGTGAAGTCGTCGGCAACGATCTGCCGCGGTTTGTCGAACCCATAGGAGCGAGGTTCGCCGATCACTTCGAAGTTGCCGCTCTCGGCCAGACCGACATGCACCAGCGCGTTCAAACCGTTGACATGCACCGCGAGGTCGTCGCGAGCCTCGACCATGGCGGTTCCCGACAAGTCGACAAGATTGCGTCCTTCGACGGAAACCTCGTACGTGCCCGGCGCCAGGCAGCCCGTTTCGGCCAAGGTGAGTGTCGCCCGATGCCGGCCGTCTGCCTCGGAGTAGTCGACACTTTGCATCGGCAGGGGCGTTTCTCCCTCCCTGCGGACGAAATAATTGGCGGGGTCCCGGACCGCCGCGGGATCCATCGCCTCGGAGAAGACCACCTCGATCTGCAACGGGCAACCCGTGCCGGCGCCGAGCAATTCAACCCCGAGCACCGATGGCCGCGTCCCAGCCTCCGAGGCTGTCTCCCTAAGGGAATCGCTACTTCCGCCCAGGTCCTCGCCAAGCGAAGGAATTTCGAGCGTGGCGGCCAGCGGGCCGGCCTCCAGAAGTTCGCGCCGTTCCAGCGGCTCGAGTCTGAGTGATCGAAAGTTGGACCGGATGGTTCGTGGGGGGCTCACAGCAATCTCCTCGTGGATCGTCAGGGATGTAATGTAAGGGCCGGAACTGGCCTCTCGCAGGAAGCCAACCGACGACTCGTCCTCCTTTACCAGTGCAACCAATGCCCGAAACCCGACACCAAATCTCAAGTTCCTTCCAAAAAACGCCAGCGAACGCCTCCCGATCGACCGCCCTACGCCGTTTCCGTTTACGCGGGCGGTCTGGCACCATCTCCACAGAGGTGTCCTCGCAACCCGCCGACTTGGCAGTAATCAACGAAACAAAAAGTTGAACCACCAATCTGGGAGGGTATACTAAAAGGTTCAGGAGTGCCGTTCGCAATACGGACGGCTGCTCTTTGCGTATGGCGTGAGCGACCCGATGCAAGAAAACAACAACGCAAAGCGACGGCAGCCGGCCGCATCGGAACTAAGCCGCATGGACATGATCTGCGACCGCTTCGAAGCGGCGTGGAGTTCAGGCCGTCCGCCCGAAATCGAACCCTACCTGGCCGACGTCCCCGAGCCGCTGCGTTCGCGTCTGCGGAGAGAGCTGGAAGCGATTTCGGCCGAGCGGAAAGGTAGACGTGGCGGAGCCATGAACCTGGAGCGTTTCGGCCGCCTGCTGCTGCGAAGCGGGCTGATGTCGGCCGAGGAACTGGCGAGTTTTCAAGCCGAGTTGGGCGGGTCGCCCAACGCCGAAGATCTGGCCCGGGCACTGGTTCGCGCCCGCAAGCTCACCAAGTACCAGGCACAAGAAGTCTGGCAAGGGCACGGCGACGGGCTGATTCTGGGCGAATACGTCATCCTCGACGAGATCGGCGCCGGCGGAATGGGCAAGGTGCTCAAAGCCAGGCACCGGCGGATGGAACGGATCGTCGCCCTCAAGGTTCTCTCGTCGAAACTGGTCGGCTCGCCGGAAGCACTGAAGCGATTCCACCGCGAAGTGAAAGCGGCGGCTCGGCTGGAGCACCCGAACATCGTCACGGCTTACGACGCGGGCGAATCCAACGGGACCCATTATCTCGTCATGCAGTACGTCCGCGGCACCGATCTGTCGCAGATTCTCAAGCAGAACGGCCCGTTGACCGTAGAGCAGGCGGTCGATTGCACCATTCAGGCCGCCCGCGGACTGGAATACGCGCACCAACAAGGCGTGATTCATCGGGATATCAAGCCGGGGAACCTGCTGCTGGACGATCAAGGCGCTGTCAAAATCCTGGACATGGGGCTGGCGAGGATCGAGCGGCAACTCGGCGGAGATACGGCCGGGCCGGCGGATGCCAGCGAGAAGCTGACCTCCACCGGCATGGCCATGGGCACCTGCGACTACATGGCTCCCGAGCAGGCGGAAGACACCCATGCCGCCGACGGCCGTGCGGACATCTACTCGCTGGGCTGCACGCTTTATCGCCTCTTGACCGGAAAGCCTCCCTATCCGAGCGATACGCCGGTGAAGGTTATTTTGGGGCACATTCGCGATCCCATTCCCTCGCTGCGGACGATCCGGTTGGATGTCCCGGAAGAACTTGATGCCGTCTTCCAGAAGATGGTCGCCAAACGCCCCGAGGACCGCTATCAGTCGATGACCACGGCGATCGAGGCGTTGCAGGCGTCGGTGGCGCCGGTGTCGGATACCGGCCGGGTTCGTGCGGGGCACGACCCATCGGACGCGGCACTGACGAGCTTCCTGGCCAACCTGGGGAAATCTGCCACGCGAGCGGCCGTTCCGCCGGTGACGGAAGAGATCGTGCGCACCCGGGTTGAGCAGGAAACGGGCATTGTCGCACGGATTACCACGGCAATGCGAGGACGCCTGGCAAAGCACACGGCTGCTGGCGGCGTGGGAATTCTTGTGGTCGTCGCTGCGGCTGTGCTTTTTTTCAACAGGGATACCAACCCCACCGTGCAGGAATTCAGCGAGTCCGGGAAGACAGACGCAGCAGTGGTCCGGCCCGCCACGAGCTTCGCTGTCATGCCGGCACGGATAGCCAAAGCTGGTGACCGTCGTGTCCCTCAGTCCGCAGACGGCGATACTGCCGCCTCAATCGCCGAGGCATCTTCAACGGGCGGGCTCGACGACTTGCTCAACGGTTGGAGCGAGCCTGTCAATCTTGGCCCGCAAGTCAATAGTGAGGATACCGATTCCGCCCCCACGCTTTCCGGCGACAGCTTGACTCTCATCTTTGCCTCCAAGCGGGTTGGCGGGCTAGGGGACGGGGATCTGTGGCTATGCACTCGCCAGTTACCTGAACACTCTTTCAGTAAACCGGCACACATGGGTGCCGAAATCAACTCGATCGCCTGCGACAGCACCCCAGCTCTCTCCGCCGATGGACTGACGCTCATCTTCTACTCAGGGCGTCCTGGGGGGCTCGGCAAAAACGACCTGTGGATGTGTACTCGCAAGTCGCTTCATGATCCCTTCGGCCGGGCCGACAACCTAGGGGCCGCCGTCAACAGCACTGCGGACGATGGTTTTCCTGCGATTTCATCCGACGGATTGACGCTCATTTTTGCCTCCAATCGCGCCGGCGGACTTGGAGCGTTCGACTTATGGATGTCCACACGGGTATCGGATACCGAATCCTTCGGGCCGGCCGTCAACCTGGGGCCGGTCGTCAATAGCGGTGGCTGGGAAGGGTTCCCGGCGCTTTCAGCCGATAATCGGCATTTGATATTCAGCACAGACCGCTCTGGTGGCATTGGAGGTGGGGATTTGTGGATTTCTGCCAGATCGTCGGACGACGCCCCTTTCGGAATCCCGCGGAACATGGGCGCCACGGTAAACAGTGCCGAACATGATGGCGGACCATGTCTTTCTCGTGATGGCACGTTCTTGTTGTTTCACTCTCAGCGGCCCGGCGGTTTGGGCGACATCGACCTGTGGATGTCCACTCGAAAGAGCCTAACGCAGCCGACGTCTGAGCTGGAGAAGCCTGGCCAGCCTCCTCCCGCAGTTGCTCCCTTCGACGCCGCGCAAGCCAAGAAGCACCAGCAAGCCTGGGCGGATTACCTGGGAGTGCCCGTTGAAGTGACGAACTCCATCGGCATGAAACTGGTGCTGATCCCGCCGGGGGAGTTTGACATGGGATCCACGGAGGAAGAGGTGGAATGTGACTGGGAGAGTGCCATGCGCCGTGGAGACCGTGCCGTTATACGTTTTCTTCAAGAACATCTTCCCTCGCAGACACCAAGACATCACGTCCAAATATCCAGGGCGTTCTATTTATGTTTCACGGAGGTTACGCAGGAACAGTATGAGCGAGTGATGGGCACGAACCCAAGCAAGTTTGTAGGCGACCCGAAACGACCTGTGGAGTCGGTCTCGTGGGATGACGCCGCAGAATTCTGTGTTCGGTTGAGCGACAAAGATGGTAAAGTGTACCGACTGCCGACAGAAGCGGAGTGGGAATATGCTTGCCGTGCGGGAAGCGTTACGAAATGGTCCTTTGGGGACAGCGAATCTGGGCTGAACCAATATGCTTGGTATACCGACTGTTCCGGCGGCACAACGCACCCCGTGGCAGGTCGCAAGCCTAATGCTTGGGGGCTGTATGACATGCATGGAAGTTTATGGGAATGGTGTGCCGATTGGTGCGGGGAAGCGTATTATTCCTCATCACCAGCGGTCGACCCGCTTGGACCTTTTGTCGGAGAATCGCGAGTTTTACGCGCTGGCGCCTGGAGCAGCGTCGCAGCTTTCACGGGGTCCGCTATCCGCAGTTGGGGCTTGCCGCAACAAAGTTTCGCAAACAGCGGAACGGGAAGCACAATAGGTTTCCGTGTTGCCAGAGCGCCATGGCGAATGCATATCCTTGCTGCAGGGTTCTGCCGTAGACAATCGGATGCTCTTTACCGCAAACTTGGGCTGCCGGGTAATCTACAGGGTCAGAGAAAGCGCCGGGATGAAAACGGCATGGAGTAGCGAATGAAAGGGGAAGAGTTGGGGTCGCAGCTTGAATAGTGAATTGTCCTTCGGGTGTGCAGGCGTTTGAGGCAGGATGGTGGTATGGCAAGAGCTTTACAAATCCAGTTTGCCGGCGGCCTTTACCATGCGATCTCCCGAGGCAACGAACGGGGCGCGGTGGTCCGAGGCGACTCGGACCGCGCGAAGCGGCTGGACTGGCTTCGGCGGACCGTGGAAGCCTACGGATGGCGTTTGCACGCGTTCGCGCTGTTGAATCACCAACTTGGTGGGGTATGCTAAGGTTTGCAGGTGAGAAATCCAGCCTGCGATTCCAATAGGGCTGTACTTGTTGTATTGTGGGCGGCCGGATGGCGGAGAGCAGCAACGCAAAGCGGACGCAACTGGCGGCTTCGGAACTAAGCCGG
>JAXGMN010000017.1:0-245503 GCA_040768665.1 Thermoguttaceae bacterium | reverse complement strand
TGTTCTACGTGCCCGACGCGGTCGTCTATCTCATGAGCAAGAGCCGCAAACAGGCCGTCTTCCTCGGACTCCCCGACGCCTTGGACCTGATGGTCGTCTGCGTCGAGGCCGGCCTGGGGCTGGATCAGGCCATGCGTAAGGTCTCCGAAGAAATGAAGAAGAGCTACCGCGTCATTGCGGAGGAGTTCGGTCTGTCGAATTTCCAACTTCAGATGGGCCGACCGCGCGCAGAAGTGCTTCACGAACTCGGCGCTCGCACCGGGGTCGCCGATCTGCGAACGCTCGCGGGTGTGCTGATCCAGGCCGATAAATTCGGCTCGAGCGTCGCCCAAGCCCTGCGCGTGCAAAGCGACGCGATGCGGGTCCGCCGACGCCAACTGGCCGAAGAAAAGGCGGCCAAGACGGCCGTCAAACTGATCTTCCCCCTGGTGCTCTTCATCTTCCCCGGCATCTTCGTGATCCTGGTGGGCCCGGCTGCGATCACGATGGTCCGCGAAATGTTTCCCAAGATGGGTTAGGGTGATTGGGTAAGCTGTTCGGCCGCGTCAAAGATGCCTTCTCAGCGGCCGTCCGTCTGCCGATAGTGAC
The DNA here is from genome assembly GCA_040768665.1 of Thermoguttaceae bacterium. Lineage (GTDB taxonomy): Bacteria > Planctomycetota > Planctomycetia > Pirellulales > Thermoguttaceae > JABWBD01. Next base: position 244,915 of record JAXGMN010000017.1, on the reverse strand, counting down.
CGAGGCGGACACGGTGTCTGCCGAGTTCTGCGAGTTTTCTGCTAACATGTCGGCCCAAGCCCCCAGGGGACCGTTTGTATGAAGGCTTCTCTTGTATCCACCCTGTCCATCGTTTTGCTCTTTGCGGCCTCGGCTGTTCCCGTACAGGCACAGTACGTGCTGGAAGATTTCGCCCACTCGGTGAAACGGGACTTCAAGCGGAACAACTGTTGGCCGGAACCCTTCGTACGGCCCGACCGAGTGAGCGTACGCGTGCCGTTCGCGCTGATGGTCCACGCCGGATGGCAACAGCAGAACCTGCTGGGGCTCTACCATTTCAAGGAGAATGGTGCCGAATTGAACGAGGCGGGCCAACTGAAAGTTCGTTCGATCCTCGCGGAAACACCACCGCACCATCGCACCATATACCTCCAGCGTGCCATCTCGGAAGAACAGACCGCCGCGCGAATGGAGACCGTGCAAGAGCTTGTCGCGAAGCTCAGCGTCAACAGCGAGACGCCCTCGGTGGTGCTATCCAGCGCGCCAGCCAGTGGCTGGCCCGCGGATGAAGTGGATGCCATCGGCCGAAAGTTCCAGGCGTCGGCTCCGCAGCCCCGATTGCCGGAAGCCGCTCTCGGCGGCGAGAAATGATGGCGTTGGGAGCGTGCCGGAGTGGGATGATCCCGCCCGACATGCCCGAAGGGATCGTCAAAGTTTCGCTATGTCCTCAAATCTACTGTAGGACGGTGGCTGCTACGGCCGATCAAAGGGCAGCGCTCGCAGCATTGCCTGGCAGAAGGCCGGAGCTTTGCGACTCGTCCGTGCGCAACTCGGAGACGATCCGGCCGCGGGCCCTGCCGTGTAAACGCGCATCCAGCGCAGGTCGCTCGGCAAGGAGTCGGACAATCTCCCGCACAATCCAGGGAGGGTGGAGGTGAGAACAACCTTTTTCGGTGTGCTCTTGACGGGGGGGGCATTGTTTTTCGCCCTCGGGTGTGCGGTTCCGCTTCAAACGGGCGGCCCGCGACCTGCGGCCAAACGGCCAGGCCCAAGCCATTCGGCAGCCGCCGCAAAGTCAACGGCTCCGAGAAGCTCTGCTCACGCGCAGATCGCCAAATCGTCCGATCGGTCCGAAGTCGCTCGCGCGATAGCCTACGACGATCGTGGCACGGAGGGGGGGGTGCGTCAGACGGCAGGCGAATCGCCCGTCGGCGCCATTTCCTCGTCGCTCAAACGGGGCGTCGGCAAGGTGACGGAGTTTTTTACTGCCGACCCGGTCCCGGACTCGAGCAGCGATCCGACGTCGCTAACCAATACCTCGAACCCCGGGCCGGAACTCTACGTGGCGATGGCTCGGCTCCAGGAGCAGACCGGCCGGCTGACCGAAGCGGAACAGCAGTACCGCAAGGCCCTCGACATGGCGCCCAATGACCTGAATGCGACCATTGGTATGGCCCGGCTGAGAGATCGCCAGGGCCGGCTTTCGGAGGCAATCGAGTTCTGGCAGAAAGCGGCACAAGCGCATCCGAACGTCGCCCCCGTTCACAACGGTTTGGGACTCTGTTATGCCCGCGATCGAAAGTACGCGGAAGCGATCCGGGAGTTGACTTTCGCAGTCCAACTCGATTCCAAACAGAAGCTCTACCGCAACAACTTGGCCACGGTTCTGGTGGAGTCGGGAGACAACGACGCCGCGCTGAAGCATCTCGTTGCGGCTCATGGCGAAGCAATTGCTTTCTACAACCTGGGCTATCTTCTCCATAAGAAAGGGCAGTCCGACCTGGCGAAAGAGCTTTTTGCCAAGGCGGTCGAAAAGGACCCGTCGCTGACCGAGGCCCAAATCTGGTTGGAGCGACTGCAGGCCGCCCAACCGACCGGCGAGCGGAATCCGAAGGAAACGGCTGCGAGCTCGCGACCGCCGTTGCCATCCAGTCTCGAGCCCCCCACGCCCACTCAGAATCACTTCGTGCGGCAAATCCCACCACCTATCGAATCCCGCACGCAGAATGCGCCGACAGTCCAGGTCCGCCGGCCGGAGAACACCTCGCTCACCGTTCGCCAACTCCCGCCGACCGACAATCGCGCGGCGAATTTCGGTCCGCCTCCGTCGTCGCCTCCGGTGATCGCTGAGAAGTCAGAGCGTTCTCCGGTATCCTTTGAGCAAAACCGAGACCTCGTTACGGCGCCGCAGCAGAAGATCGATCGCGTGCCCATCCCCGACGCGCCGCTTCCGTCCGAGTGGCCTATCGGGCCCAGGCTGCACCCACTCCCGCCGGTCGACGCCGGGCCCAGGTAGCCGCCCTAGCCAGCGGACTCTCGTGCCAAAACCAGCCCGGCTGCTCGAAGCAGCCGGGCTGATCTTCATACTGAGCCCGAACTCTCGCGAGTTCGGCTGCTTGCTGCTCCGCAAACTTGCCACACACTTCGTGGCTCGCCGTTGTTTCCATGTCGAGCGACTTCACTATAATGCGGGGGGACGCCTTCTTCAGCAATCTTGATGACGCGGCAACACCATGGAAGACCACTCTATCCCCCCTGACTCGCCCCGCCAGCCAGCAGAAACCCCGAGAGCGGCGGCGCCTCGCACGTCCGGTGGCGAAATAGCCTTTCGCCTACCGTTCATGCTGGTTCTCTTGGCCCTGCTTCTCGGCCTGTTAATAACGCCCTATTTAGCGGAGAAGATCCAGTACGGCATCACGCGTGGCCGGGAACGTGCGAGGGCGGAGGTCGCGCGCGCTGCCCTGGCCGACATGCCCGATGTGGCGAGTCGCTATACCACGGTGGCCCATGCGATTGCGCCTTGCGTGGTCGGAATCGACACGGTTCGCGTGGTCAAGTCGCGCGACGAAATGGCCTACCTGTTTCGTTCCCCCCAAATAAACCAGGGAGAAGGCTCCGGGGTGATTATCGACGATGCGGGATACATTTTGACCAACTATCACGTGATCGATGGAGCGACCGAAGCGTCGGTCAAGTTGAGCGACGGGCGGGTTATCAGGGATGTTCATCTGGTGGGTACCGATCCTCCCACCGATCTCGCAGTGCTCAAGATCGATGTTTCTGGACTGGTCTCGGCTCCGTGGGGGGATAGCGACGAGCTGCAGGTTGGGGCTCCGGTGCTTGCCGTGGGTAATCCGTTTGGTTTGGAACGGACGGTGACCGCCGGTATCATTAGCGCCAAGGAGCGCCGCGGGGTGGTTGGAAACGGCGGTTACCAGGATTTCATCCAGACCGATGCGGCGGTGAATCCGGGCAACAGTGGTGGGCCGTTGGTCAACATGCGGGGAGAGGTGGTGGGCATCAATACGGCCATCTACGGCCGAGCTTACCAGGGGATCAGTTTTGCCATTCCCAGCCGCATGGCTCGGGATGTGTACGAGCAGCTCAAGTCGACGGGCAAGATTACTCAGCGGGGCTGGTTGGGAGTCGAAATGGCACCCCTCACTCCCGAACTTGCCGAAAAACTCGACCTCAACACCCTGCAGGGGGCACTGGTAGCCGCCGTCATCGACGGAGCGCCCGCCGAGAAAGCCGGTATCAGACCGGGTGACTTGATCGTTCGCTGGAATGGCGAAGAGGTCAGCGAAGCGGGTGACCTTGCGCTGGCGGTCGCTCGCACCAAACCTGGTACGAAAGCCGAGGTTACGGTGCTGCGCGATGGCAAGCAAAGGAAATTCAGCGTCGAGGTCGGTTCCCGGCCACTGGAAATGCAGCTTCGGAGGTAGCCGCCTCGCAAGCGTTCCGCGAGATTGACCCCGGTTGCCCTCAGGGCTATAATCGACCCGCCGCTGTGGAACAGCGAGAACAGTGGCTGCTGAGATCCCTACTAAAAGGGGACAGCGCGGCGAAGGGATTTGCCGATCTGTGTCGGTCGATGTGGAACGGATGTCACACATCCGGACACAGAGGGAGTGTGCGGTGTCGTTGGGTTCGTTAGACGCCAAAGAGTTGGTTCGGCAGGCGGTCGACATCGTCGATGTTGTCGGTCGCCATATCCAGTTGCGGCGCCAAGGCCGCGGCTATGTGGGTCTCTGCCCCTGGCACGACGACACTCGCCCGAGTCTGCAGGTCAACCCGGAACGGCAGTCGTGGAAGTGCTGGGTCTGCGACGTCGGCGGCGACATCTTCAGCTTCGTCGAGAAGATCGAGGGCGTTAGCTTTCCCGAGGCCCTGGCGTTGCTCGCGGAGCAGGCGGGCGTCCAACTTCAGCCCCACGGCCAGCAGTCGGGTGCCGCACGCGCTGCGGACGACAAGCGCAATCTCTACCAGGCGATGGCGTGGGCCGAATCGCAGTATCACGAGTGCCTGATGCGGCTCCCGGAGGGCGACGTGGCCCGCCGCTACCTGTCCGGGCGAGGCATTCCTTCCGAGACGGCCGCGAAATTCCATCTGGGCTACTCTCCGAACTGGGACTGGATCCTCCAGTGTGCCCGTGCAGCGCAGTTCGCTCCCGCGGTCCTTGAGAAAGTCGGCATCCTGGCCAGGGCGGCGGATGGCCATGGAAAGGCCTACGACCGCTTCCGCGGCCGCGTCCTCTTCTCGATCCGCGATGTCCAGGGCCGCCCTGTCGGACTCGGCGGCCGCGTGCTCCCGGAATCCGGCAACACAAGCCCCGCAAAATATATCAATTCGCCGGAAACGCCGTTGTTCACCAAGAGCCGTCTCCTTTACGGCCTCGACATGGCTCGCGATGCCATGCGCAGAAGCGGTACGGCATTGGTGATGGAAGGCTATACCGACTGTATTCTCGCCCACCAGTATGGTTTTGAAGACGCCGTGGCCGTGCTGGGAACGGCGTTGGGCGAGCAGCACATCAAAATACTCAGTCGCTTCGCCGACCGCATCGTGCTGGTGCTCGACGGCGACGAGGCGGGGCAGCGCCGTGCAGCCGAGGTCCTCGAGCTGTTCGTTGCGGCGAAGGTTGATCTGCGGATCGTTACGCTCCCCGAACGCCTCGATCCCTGTGATTTCCTTGCGAAGTATGGCGCGGAGGCTTTTCGACAGGTTCTCAACGACGGGGCGGTCGACGCGCTGGAACACGCGTTTCAGGTCGAGACCCGCGGGGTCAACCTCGCCGCCGACATCCACGGTGCGTCGGAAGCGCTGGAGCGGCTCGTGGCGATCGTTGCCAAAGCTCCACGGCTCCGCCCCGACAGCACCCGCGAGGATCGCTTTCGCGAAGAGAAGATCCTGCAGCGGCTGGCGTCGAGTTTCCGCGTGCCGGAGGAGGATATCCGAGACCGGCTAACCGCTTTGAGGCGTGCCGGACGGCGCCGGCAGGCGCCCGCCGCCAAAGCGGCCGACAAGTCGCAAGCGAAGCCGGCGGTCGATCCGGCGCCCTGGCAGCGCGAGCTTATCGAGGTTCTTCTACAGTTTCCGGAATATGTAGTCACGGCGCAGGCGGAGATCGCTCCGTCCGAACTGGGGTTCGAGCCCTGCCGGAGAATTTACCGGAAATGCTGCGAGTTGTCCGACGCGGGCGATCCGCCCACGTTCGAACGGCTCATGTTGGAGTTCGATGAACCGGCGGTGAAGAGCCTGTTGGTCGAACTGGACGAAACCGGGCGTGCCAAGCAGTTGGACTCGCCCTTGAAACTCTTGGAGGATTTTTTTCAGACTTTCCGCCAACGCAAGGTCGTCCAACCCGCTCCCGGACAGAGTGCTGAAGAGTCACTCTTCCAACTGGCCCGGGAACGGGAGTTACAAGCCCGTCACGGCATTTCCTTGCCCACGGAGGGGTAAGACCGTGTCCGGGTCGGCCGCACCGCCGTCCGTTCCCGCGTCGACGCGTGGAGTTCGCGGCCAACGATCCGTTTCACCTGGTGCGCACGAGGCGCAAGGAGAGATAGGTGGACCATATCGACAACGAGTTGAAGGAATTGGTTGCCAAGGGCAAGGCCCAGGGATACCTCACCTACGACGAGGTCATCCGTTATCTGCCCGACGAAGCCGTTGACCCGGAGAAACTCGACAATCTTCTCATCGCGATGGACGAGCAGGGCATCGAACTGCTCAACGAACCGCCGGCGCCGGAGTTCTTCGAAGCCGTCGCGGGCGACGAACCGGACGCCGAACTGGACAAGGACGGCATTCCGGTCACTGCCGAACTCAAGCTCCTGACCGCTCCCGATGTTCCCAAGTGGAGCAACGATCCCATTCGCCTCTACCTGAGCCAGATGGCGGAGATTCCGTTGTTGGATCGAAGCCAGGAAATCTCTCTGGCGAAGCGAATCGAGATCGCCCGCAAGCGCTTCCGCCGCACCGTGATCGGCTGCAATCTGGCGATGCGGAACACGATTGCAACGCTCGTAAAGGTGCATCGCGGGGGACTTCCGTTCGATCGCACCGTTAAGGTGTCGCTGACCGAGCGGCTCACCAAAGAGCAGATCATGGCTCGCATGCCGCACAACCTCCTTACGCTCGAGCATCTGAACCGGCAGAGCGAGCAGGATTTCCGCGCCATGATCAGCAGGCGGACCCCCGAGGACCAACGCGCCGCGGCTCGCAAGCGGTTTATCCGCAGCCGCCGGAAGGCCCTGGTCCTGGTCGAGGAACTGAGCCTGCGGACTCGCCGCATTCAGGCGATGATGCGGCAGATGGAAGATATCTCCCAGCGGATGGACTTCCTCCGGAATCGTCTCCGCGAGTTGCGTCACCGACCCGCTCCCATGCACGAGCGAGCCAACCTTCGCCGCGAACTCCGCGATCTGATGATCCTTACCCAGGAAAGCCCGCGGAGCATGCGCCGCCGCTGCGAGCAGATGCGGACCCAGTATCGCGAGTACGAAGACGCCAAACGGGAACTCTCCGGGGGCAATCTCCGCCTGGTTGTTTCGATTGCGAAAAAATACCGCAATCGGGGGATGAACTTCCTGGACCTCATCCAGGAGGGGAACACCGGCTTGATGCGAGCCGTAGACAAGTACGAGTATCGCCGGGGCTATAAGTTCTCCACCTACGCCACATGGTGGATCCGCCAGGCAATCACGCGAGCTATCGCCGATCAGGCCCGAACCATCCGGATCCCGGTGCATATGATCGATGTGCTCAGCAAGCTGAAAAATACTTCGAAGAGGCTCTTGCAAGAAATGGGTCGAGAGCCGACAACAGAAGAACTCGCCGCCAGCGCCGATTTGAGTGTCGACGAGGTCCGGCGGGTGCTGAACATGGGCCGCCATCCGGTTAGCCTGGATCGGCCGGTGGGAGAAAGCGAGGATAGCTGCTTCGGCGAATTCATCGAAGACGGCGCAAACCTCAAGCCCGACAGGGCCGCCACGAATGAAATGCTTCGCGACCGCATTGAAGCCCTCCTCAAGACGCTCACCTATCGCGAGCGCGAGATTATCCGCTTGCGGTATGGCCTCGGAGATGGTTACACGTATACCCTCGAAGAGGTGGGCAGGATTTTCAAGGTTACTCGCGAGCGGGTTCGCCAGATCGAGGCGAAGGCGGTCAAGAAGCTCCAGCACCCGGTCCGGAGCCAACAACTCGAAGGATTTCTCGAGCGAGTGGCGGGTTGACCGAAGCCGTCAAACCGCTGGCCCCGCAACGGCCAGCGGTTTTTTTGTTTTCACGAGCCTATCCCGGGACCTCGCAGGAGCACCGCCTTTGCGGGCTGTCGCGAGTTCTTGAGATAGGCTCACTTTTTTCACTACGACACCAGAAATCGATAAAAGAATGTCTACTGAGGCTCACGTTGTCACGAGTACCCTTCGAACACTGCACCGGATTCACCAGCAGTTGGAGGACCTTCGGGAACGCTTGGAGCGAGGCCCCCGACTCATCCGCGCCCAGCAGACCAACATCGACCGGCTGAGCGCCGAACTCACCGCCGTGGAGGCCGAGGCTAAGGCGCTCCGCATCGCGACGGACAAGAAACAGCTCCAGCTCGACTCGGGCGAAGCCCAGGTCGCCAAGCGCCGTCTGCAACTCCAGCAGGCTGCCGACAACCGCGAGTACCAGGCGCTGAAAGAACAGATCGCCGCCGACGAAATGACCAATAGCGTTCTGGCCGATGAAATCCTCGAGGCGATGGAAAAGGCCGACCAGATGGCCGGCAAAGTCGCCCAAGCCAAGGCGGCGGTCGCGAAAGCCAGACAGGACTCCGAAAAGCTGTCCAAGGAGTTCGGCGAAAAGGAACCGCTCCTCGGCGCCGATATCGACCGGCTCCAGCGGGAAATGCGGGAAGCGGAAAACGATCTTCCCAGTGAATTCAAGCTCCTCTACGTGCGCCTGGTGCGTGCTCGCGGAGAGGACGCCCTGGCGATGGTCAACGGCGATTACTGCAGCGGATGCAATCAACACATCCCGGTCAACATGATCAACTCGCTCATGCTGGCCAATCCGATCCAGTGCAAGTCCTGCGGTCGGATGCTCTATCTGCCGGAGGACTACAGCAGGCGATAGAAGACGGTCGAGAGGAAACGATCTCATTCTCCTATTGCCTGCCGGAATTCGCGAAGCAATGCGGTATCGTCCTTCGCGCGGACCTGGGCAAGGAGTTGTTCCGCAAGCCGGCGAGGAAAGCCCGGCAGTGAGACGCTATCGTCGGTTGCGGCATACTGCCTATCAGCGCCGAGGAGAAAAAACTGCAGCGTGTCGTTGCGCCAGAGCCATACCTCCGGCACGCCGAGTCTGGCGTAGATCGGAAACCGGCGGCGAGAAGGAGAGGAGACGTCGACTTCGATCACCAGATCGGGCGGGGGATCGGTTGCAAGGTCCAGATCGTCCCGGTCGCGAACCTCCGCCAGATGTTGGAGATAGTAACATTTATCCGGCTCCAATCCCTTTTGCAGATCCTCGCGCCGAAAAGTCGTGCTCCCGCAGCTCTCGACGGGGATTTCGCGATCCAGTGTCCAAGCGATCACAAGATGGCCCAGCAGTTCGGCGATCCGCTCGTGCAGCTTGGAAGGCGACATCAACTCGAGGCTCCCTTCGTCGTAGGTCATTCGGACATTGCGGCTTTCGGGAATGTCGCGGAGACGAATGTACTCCTCCCATGGCACACCCCACAGCCAGACAAGGCCACGAGTATCTGTCACTACGCTCATTGCGACCTCTTTCTCGATAGAACATCCGCTATGCCGATGGCCGGGGCCTGGTCCATTTTTCGGCCAATTCGAGTGTTTTGGCGTCAAAGACGTTGGCCGAAAACATGGACCTGTCCCCCTCTCTTCCGCCTGAACCCGCCTCGGTGGGATCATGCCACGGGCTTCGAATGGCGTCCGCGTGCCTCTGACGCGATTCTACCGCGCCGCCTTCGGCACCAACAAGAGTGTGCTCGCCTTGAGGGCGTCTGTCGGGGGAGACGCTTAGGCGGGCGGCAGATGAGAATCTACCCGCATATCAGCCCGGCTGCTGGGAAGCAGCCGGGCTGATAGCAATCGTGAGGGGATGCGATCATCTGCCACACGCCTTAATGTGCCAGCCGCCGAAACTCGCGGACCCGGTGGAACGTGATCAGGTTCGAGTTGTGCTTGTTGACCGCATGCTCGTCGGCCATGCGCATCAGGACAAGAAGGTCGTCGCCGTCGATCACCGTGCTGCCGTGGAAGTACGATCGCCTCGCGCCCGCGGCGTCGGCGATCAGTCCGGCGAAGCACCAGTCCATGCAGTTGGTCGAGAAGTGCAGCGCGATCCGCGACCGCTCGTTTGCCGGCAGGCCGTAGTGCCAGGGATCCAGTGACTCGCGCGTTCGCATCGAGTCCGCCGATTGCGAGGAAATGAGCCAGTACAAACGCGTCTTCTGGTCGTACAAGATGTTGAACGCTCCCTGCCCTCCGGGGAGCGGCACGAACAAGACCGGCTCGCCGGACGGAGCACGCTCGAGATCCACCGTGATCGTGCCATCGTCGGCTTCGACGGCCTTGGCCATCGCCGCCAATCCGGACCGCCCCGTCTCCGCCCGCAGAAAGATGTGCAGCGTCCGCGCGCTCTTGTCGTACCAGACGTGGTCGGGGTCGTGGATCCGAACGAGGTTTCCCTCGCCCCATCCGGCGCACCTGGTCTGTTGCATCGCAGCGTCGGCGCGGTTGAGCCGTGGCGAGTGGAAAGGGACGCCTAGGAGATTCGGCGTTCCATAGCGGGCCAGCGCATCCCGATAGCTCAGCACGCTGCTGTAGGTCCACGACTCCGGACGCGTGAGATCGGCGTCCATGCGGGCCGAGATCACCACGGGTGCGAGAATCCATACGGGGAATCCGTGCGCCGTCGGCTCCGTGCGGCATTCTTTTTCGAGATAGATCCGCCCTCCGGTACGGATGGGCGGACCGGGAAACGAATACCATTTCTTGCCGGTCTCCAGCGGAACCAGGTCCGACCAGGTCGTGCCCTCGTCGTCCGATCGCGAGATGAAGAGATCCTCTCGGCCGCCAACGACGTAGACGGCGCCGCCCGCGAAGAACGGTTGGCCGTCGACCATCGCAAGGTCCTTGCGGTGTCTCCACGATCGGCCGCGGTCGTCGCTGGTGAACACGCTGACCAGCCATTCATGCACGGCGTCCTTGCGGCGGTCGTGCGTCAGCATGGTGCCGACGAGACGTCCGCCGGGAAGGATTTCCAGCGCTGGGCAGTAGGCGATCTGGTTGCGCGGGTCGGACACGCAGGTCACGACAACAGGCTCATCCGCAAGGCACGTGCGACGCCGGCCGTCGCCGTCCGGCGAGGCATTTCCTTCAGAAGCGGCGAACGCTGCGGCTCGCACGAGGAGGTTCCCCACTGCAATCACCACGTACAAGGTAACTCGCTGTCTTGACATGATCTTTGACTCACGTTCTGTCCGGCCAGCGGAGCGGAGACGCCGAACTGCCGCCAGGTGTCTCCACCGTTGTCCGAGTAGAGATGCGAACCGCCGTAGTAGCGTGCCGCGGGCCCGGTCTCAGGGATCGGAAGCGTGTTGGAGACGACGACGTGCAGCCGGCCGTCCGGCCCGACCTCGATCGCATTGGTCGTCCGATTCATAGCGTATGCTTCTCTCGATGCCGAGGCTCGTCGAGTTGGCGGATGAGCAACCACCGCCATGCCCGTGAGTCTAGGGCGGAAGAATCGGACGGTCAAGGCGGACAAAGGAATCATCTCGATGGCCTCCTGGTCTGTGGCCGTGCGGCATGGTCTAATGGCGGGAATGCCTGAAGACGTTGGCTCAACATACTTCTTTTCTTTCTCGATGGGTGCGAAAGTGTGGTTCAGGGCGGTACTATTCGTGATGGTTGGGGCGTGCTCGACGGGTTTCGTCACTCAAGCGGGCGATTACGTGTGGATCGAGGGCGAAAGCACGACGAATCACACGATGCGGCGGCACGGCTGGTACGACAGCGTCGTGCGAGAAAACTTGTCGGGCGGCCAGTGGTTGTCCCATTTTGCCGGCGGAAAGGCTCCCGAAGCTGAGTTTCGCTTCGAAATCCCGGTTGAGGGCGAGTACTTCTTCTGGGTTCGGGCGAACTCCGTCGCCGGCCCGCGCATGTCGTACCGGCTTGACGGCGGACCGTGGGTCGAAATCGATATGGGCGGCGCCATCGAAAACCTGAACATCGCGTCGGACGGCAAGCCCGATATGAGGTTCATTTCGTGGATCAACGCCGGCCGGGTCGCGCTGGATCGGGGATCCCATGTGTTGCGCGTGAAGTTCCACAGCGAGAACAACAATCACGGCGGTCTCGACTGTTCTGTGTTCAGCCGGCGACCGTTCATACCCCGCGGGTCGCTGAAGCCGGGTGAACGGACCGGCAAGGCCGACCCCGGCTTCTTTGCTTGGGAGCCGGATGTCGACGATTTCCGCGACGATGCCGTGATCGATCTTCGCCACCTCAATGAAGACATTGCCGGCCGGGACGGGCCCGTCAGGGCGGTCGGAAACGACTTCGTGCTGGGCTCGGGCGAGAAGGTGAAGTTCTGGGGGGCCAACGTAGGGCCCGGCGTCTGGCGACTGGATCACACCTCGCACGTGTATCTTGCCAGGACTCTCGCCAAGCGCGGCGTGAACCTCGTCCGATTGCACGGGGCGATCTATGGCCCGCGTAATCCGCAGGTCGACAGGCAGCGGCTCGACGACCTGCACCACATGGTCTCCGCATTGAAGCAGCAGGGGATCTACGTCAAGCTGAGCTTCTACTTCCCCCTCTGGTTCTCGTTGGACGGCGACCGGCGCCCCTTCATGCTCCTCTATTTCGACCGCGAAATGCAGGAGATCTATTTCGATTGGGCGGATGCGCTGCTCAACACGAAGAATCCATACACGGGTGTCTCCCTGGGCGAAGAATCCTGCGTGGCGATGGTCGAGATCGTCAACGAGGACAGCCACTTCTTCTGGACCTTCGCCAAGAAAAACATGCCTGAGCACCGTTGGCGGGAGTTTACGCGGCTCTACGGCACATGGCTGGCCGGGCGATACGGTTCGCTCGATCGTGCGATCGACGCGTGGGGCAATATCCGTGAGTCGGCCGACCGCGCGCAGGAGGGCCGCATGGAGCTGTACGACGCCTGGGCGATGACGAGCGACGGTCTGAAGGCGAATGCAGCCAAACGAAAGCGGATTGGCGACCAGGTCCGGTTTCTGACGGAAAACATGCGGGACTTCTATCAGCGCGCGGCCGCTCACTTTCGCGAAAAGTGCCGCTACAAAGGGCTGATTTCCTGCAGCAACTGGCATACGGCCGATGCGAAGACGCTCGATGCCCTGGAGCGCTACTGTTACACGGCGGGCGACGTGATCGACCGCCACGGCTACTTCGATCACCATCACAAGGGCGATGCCGCCTCCTATTCGATTCGCCCCGGCCAGACTTTCGAAAGCCGGTCGGCCCTGCACCTGCGCGAGGCGAATCCGCTCCCGTTTGTCGAGACCGAAGGCTATCCGCACATCGTTTCCGAAATTGGCTGGCCCATGCCGAACCGGTACCGGGCGGAATGCACCTTCCTCACGGCGATGTACGGATCGCTGCTGGGACTGGACGGCGTGATTCATTTCGCGGTCGGCAGTCTGGCATGGGACCAGAGCGTCAGCAAGTTCCCGCTGAACAACCCCGTGGCGCTGGGGAGCTACTTCGCAACGGCCCTGGCCTACCGTCGCCAGTACGTTCGGCAGTCGCCGCCCGTGGTGACCGACACACTGCGACTCGACGACCTGTACGCGATGAAGGGGACCAACGTTTATGCCGGAGCGGCGATCGATCAGTTCCGTGCCTCGGAAGTCGAGTCAGTTTCCGCCGCGAAAGCCGCCGTCGATGCCATCGATCCTTTGACCTTCTACGTGGGACGCGTGACGCGGCAGTTTCAGCACGAAGCCCAACCGTTGACCGCGGTCGACGTCAGCCGCTCGATCGACCGGGGCGCGAAGAAGGTTCGGAGCGTCACGGGCGAACTGATTTGGGACTACGGCGCCGGCCTGGCGGCCGTCAACGCGCCCAAAGTGCAGGGCGCGGCCGGATTCCTCGGCCAGTGCGGGCCGCTGAGCTGCGCCGACGTGCAAGTGGATATGGATAACGAGTACGGCGCCGTCATCGTGGTGGCGATGGACGACCAGCCACTTTCCGATTCGGACAGGATCCTCCTGCAGTGCATGACGGTCGACCAGCTCCACGGATGGGCCGTTTCCGGCACGCGGGACAAGGAGGGCACGATACAAGCCGTCGGCTCTGCGCCGTGGGGGGTCGAGAAGATCAAGGCCGTCGTTAGCCTTCGCTGGAACGGTCCGAGCCCCCGTGCAATCGTCGCCTGCGACGAAAACGGCTACGCAACGGGGCGAAAGGTCGAATCGCGGAACGATGCCGGTCGTCTTGTCATCCGAATCGACGAAACCACCGCCTATACGGTGATCCAACGGTGAGCCGGAGGCCGGAGGAACGGCTGGCGGAGACTGGCTTGCCAATCTTCGCCGGTCATGTCAAACAAAACAATGCCCCGGCAACAGACAGGACCGATAAATTCCCCGAATGATCGCATCAACGTTTGTCCCCCTGCGAGTTGGCCTCCTTCGCTGCCGTCAGGCAGACCCGTACCATCCAGCCCTGTTTCTGCTCGATCGGCCGGTATCCCGAGTCGGGTGTGCCGGTGTACGAGCTCGATCGGGAGACGTCGTTGTCCACGCCCACGTAGATTCCTTTGGTCTGCCGAGCGTTGAACCATAGCCCCACGCCGAACTGCCGCGGCACTTCCGTCGGCGAAACGCCGAACGTGTACCACCGCTCCTGGCCGCGCGCAATCCGGGCGTAAGGACAAGTCAGCTCTTTGATGAGCCTCCAGTTGTCATCCATCAGGTAAATATGAAAATCCTCCTCCGGCGGCTGCGGATTGCCGTAGCGGCTGCAGAATATCTGGATGGCCACCACGTGGGCGGCTTCCTCAGGCCGGGTGAAACGGACCCCGAAGCCCGTGTCCGCATAGTTCCGCTTGCCTTCGGCCGTGTTGTCGACGTGAGCGATGCAGACGGCTCGCTCGGGGACCGTTGCCAGCTCTTCGACCGATTCCACGTCCGCATAGGTGCTGCTGGCGGTCGCGGACGAAGCCCAGCGGACGTTCCCGTTGTTGTCGACCAGGCCCACGGCGTCGATCGCGTTGGAGCCCTTCACCGCGGGTGAGTTGAGATAGATCTTCACCTTTTGTACGGGGAAGTCGACTTTCACGGGCACGCTCGACGTGCCCATGGAGCTGATCGGTGGAGTGGGATCCTCGCCTTGCCAGACCTCGATCTCCCGCCCCTGCGGATCGAAGACGCTGACCCGCTCGAGTGCCCCGGGGTTGAAGGTTTCCACAACGCGAACGGCCGAAGCCTTCACGGCCTCAAGATACTCCAAAAGCAGCCATTCCTTCTGGTTGTCGGGCGTCAGCGAAGTCCAGGCAGTCGGCTGATCGCCAGGTTCCGGAGTGTCGGGAGCGCCCGTCGCCTGTTCGGAACCGTACTTCGGCCGCACGGGGCGGTCCGCCGCCGCGGCAATCATCCCGGCGACGCACAGCCCGGTCGAAAGAACAAACGCCACGAAACGGTGACCGTAGTAGCGGCAATTCATCTCAACAGTTCTCCTATTCGTCGGCCTTGGCCCTGTCGGGTTTTGCGGGCTTGATCATCGCACGGATCATCCAGTCGCCGTTCTCGAACGGCCGCCGGGGGCCGTCGGGCAGGGCAACCATCGACTTGCCGCTTCCCTCGCCGTCATGGCTCACGTAGACGCCTTTTGTCTGTGCCGGATTGAAGCCGACGCAGACGAGGAAGCTCTGCTTGACGTTGGTCGGACGGACCCTTAGCGTCACCCAATCTTCTTGTCCCCGTTGGAACAGACGGTACGGCAGCTTGTTATCGGAGAGCACCTGGAAATCCTCGTCGCAGATCCACACATGAAAGTCCTCTTTCGGCGGTGCGGGATAGCCATAGCGTGAGCCATGGAGCCGCACGGCCGTTACGGCCCAGGAGCCCTCCGGCGCCTCGAACCGGACCGCGTGTCCTCCTCCGGCGATGCTTCTCTTGCCCGCGGGCCGTCCGTCGTCCGCTTTGAGCTCCTGCGGTTCCCCTGAAACCACACCCTCGCCGCCCGACTGGACAAACTCCTGATCCGCATCGGACAACTTTTCCAGAGGCACAGTAAGAGTCGTTCCGTCCGCACGCTGCAACTGCACCGTTCCATCCTCGTAACCAATCATCTTGGCCTCGATCGTATGCTTCCCGCTTGCGTCCTTCCAAACGCGCATGGGCGAAGATTCTCTGGCGGCTTGGGCAAAGCCGGCCGCGATGAGCACTGAACCCAAAACGGCAAGACCGATACTCTTTTGGATCATCATCGTTCTCCCTTTTCCGGCATAGTTCAAAAAACGGCGACTGGCCCTCTGAAGGCCACTGAAGAAAGACCGTCGTGCCGATTGCCTGTCCCCGTTTCCAAATCATGCCGCTTTTTCTATGCGTCCTATCGACCTACTGCACCGCCGGCCGCCCGGCGTTTGAATCTTCGAACACGACCCGGACCATCCAGTCGCCCGGCTCGTCACGCGCAACAAAGCCTTGTTCGGGCAGCCCCGTATAGGAATGGCTCTCCGCCACGCCCATATCGATCCCCAGGTAGATCCCCTTGCTCTGATGAGGATGAAACGACAGGGCCACGCCGAACTCCTCCGGCACCCGGGTGGGCGGGATCGCAAGCCGGTGCCATCGGAGATCGCCGCGGTCGATCTGCCCGTAAGGAAAGGCAAACTCACCGATCACCTGCTGCCGCTGGTCGACGAGAAAGACCTGGAAATCTTCGTCTGGCGGCTGCGGATAGCCGTAGCGGGCCGCGTAGATTTCTACCGCGACGGCTCTTTCGATTCCCGCAGGCCGGCGGAACCGCACGAAATGGCCCGTGCCCGCAAGGCTTTGCTTCTTCTCCGACGTATCGTTGACATGTCCGACGCGAATCTCGGCACCGGAGAAGCGACGACCCTTGCCGCCGGGCTGCCCGGCAGACGGCTCCCTCGCCGCATTTGTCTCCGACCGCTGCAGCCGCACGGTGATCCGCTCGATCCAACCGTCGCGGACTTCGACCCGGCGGACCTCCGGCACGTACCCGTCCAGCTCGACCGTAACGCTACGGACGCCGGAAGGCACGAGGAAGAGGTCGTCGGAGCGACCCAGCAGCTTGCCATCCACCGCGACCTCGGCGCCGCGGGGCACCGTGCAAATGTAAAGCCGGGTCGAAGGAGTCTCCCCCTGATGTACCGGAGAGGCACTGACGACACAGGCCACGATGGCAGGGGCAATCAGGCTCACTGGAATTCCCCCCGGGAAGGTTTGGTCTTCGTGCGAGCCCACCCCGGGACTTGCACTGGAATAGATTTTGCCTCAAGGTCAAAAATCTGTCGTACTTTCTTGCGAACTTCTTCGCATTCACAGAGAATAACCGAAGCGACCGGCGTGGACCACAACCGTAACCGCTAACGCCCGCGGCCGGGGACCGGTCCATTTTTCGGCCGATCCGAATACTCTGGCGTCAAAGACATTGGCCGAAAACATGGACCTGTCCCCCTCTGTTCCGCCCCGTGAACGGTTAGCAACGTTCGAGAAAAAAGTGTCAGGAACCATTTGTGCGAAGCACCCGAAGGGCCGGTTTCCGGCAAATGGTTCCTGACACTTTTTTCTCGATCAATCCTTACCCGTTTTTGAAGCAGGCCACGCGAATGCCCGAGACGCGCGTATGATCAGCCCCACCCGAGGAACCTTGCTGGAGCGTCTCCGAGATCCATCGGACGCGATCGGATGGGAGCAGTTCGCGCGGACGTACACGGCGCCGGTCTATGCGTTCGCTCGCCACCGTGGTTGTTCGCCCCACACGGCCGAAGAAGTCGTCCAGGATGTCATGCTGGCGGTGTTCGAGAAACGCGAAGTCTTCCACTACGACCCGGCTCGGGGCCGGTTTCGCGACTGGCTGATGGCCGTCGTCCGCAACCAGTTGGCCCAGCGGCGGCGCCGGGCGTCGGAGCGTGTAAGAGGATTGGGCGGCGAGGCGGCCCTTGGTGCTCGCGAACCTGAAGACTCGGGCAGTCCGCCGGACCGGAAATGGGAACTTCTTTTCGAACAGGCCCTGCTCGCGGCGATTCTGGACGTCGTTCGGCGAGAGATGCAGCCGCAGACGTACCAGGCGTTCGAATTGGTCGTGCTCCACGGACTCTCCGGGGCGGAAGCGGCTCGCATCACCGGTCTGAGCCGAAACGCTGTCTACCTTGCGCGCCGTCGCGTGCTCAAGCGACTGCAGGAGCTCGGCGAACCGTATCGGCGCCGCGGGGAACTGGGCCGGCGGCTGCGAGAAGCGATGGAGGTCCGCCCCGGCGCGGAGGTCGAGCGGACGCTGCTCGAGCACATTGAGCACCCTCGCAGCCGGATCGGGGAGGCTGCCACGTGAGCGGGGCGCATGCCGACGAGCCGGCCTTGGCCATTCCCGACCTCGAGCTGGTTCGCGAGGTCGGCCGGGGAACCTTCGGCCATGTGTGGCTGGCGACGAATCGCACGACGGGCAAGCTCTGCGCGGTCAAGGTGGTTCCCCATCGCGCTCCCGGCGCGGCGGATCTGGCGGGGCGTGAAATCGTCTCCCTGGCGCGTTTGGAATCGGCGGTCCGCCATCGCCACTCCAATCTCCTGGCCATTCACCACGTCGGCCGCACCTCGGACTATCTGTTCTACCTCATGGAGCCCGCCGACAATGCAGCGGGCGGCCCCGCGTCGCTCGAACCGGACTACCGGCCCGCCACACTTCAGACGCGGCTCGAAGGCGGGCCTTTTCCCGCCGACGCCTGCTGCCGCTGCGCGGGGCAACTGCTTGCCGCGCTGGCCTGTCTCCACGAGGCGGGAATCGTCCATCGGGATGTGAAGCCCGCGAATTGCCTCTTCATCGACGGCGATCTGAAACTGGCCGACTTCGGACTGCTGACGGATGCGGACCGGACCATCTCTCGTGTCGGCACTCTCGAGTACATGCCGCCCGACGGTCGCATGGACATGCGAGCCGATGTCTACGCGGCCGGCCTGGTGATTTACCAGATGATCACGGGACTGCCTCCCTCGGAGTTTCCGCGTCTCAGCCCGCGGGCCCGCGAAATTGGCCGTGATCCGATCCTCGCCGCGTTGAACCGGATTGTCTTGCGAGCCTGCCAACCGGCGCCAAATGCCAGGTTCGCCGACGCGCGTGCGATGCTTGCCGAGTTGACCCACGGCGCCGCCGGCGGCCCGGACAGACGAACCCGGCGCCGCCGATGGGCCGTTTCTGCCGCAGCAGCCCTGATCGCTCTGGCGGCTGCAGTGCTATGGGCGAGCTTGCCGCGGTCTCCGGCCACCGTGCACGTAAACTTCATCACCAGGCCATTCGGCGCCACCATACTCTTGAACGGTGCACCTCTGCTGGACCCTGACGGCCATCCCTACCAGACGCCCTGCACCGTCCCCGATCTCCCGGTAGGAGTCTATCGGGTGAAACTCCGGCACACCGGTTTGCCGGACTTGGATGCCGGTGAGATTGATTTCCACACCACGCGCGAGCTCACCGCAGAGTGGGAGGGGCAACTCGGCAGTGCCAAAGATGCCTCACGTACCGGAGGAAGCTACGGCAACCAGTCGACGTGGCCAACCCCTGTCGGTTCATCCGGCAGGTGAACGAGGCTCCTCAGCCAGCATCACAGCCCCCTTCCTCCTCCCTTTCGTATCTTTCACTAGAAATCGCCGGGATGGGGGTAGGGGTCATTGTCATCGTCGTCATGTTCCACGGTGTAATCATGGTCGACTTCGTAGTCTGCGGACAAGTCGACTTCGTGGCCAAACGCATCCTGATCGGGCATTACAGCGTCCGACCATGCTGAATCATCAGGAACTGGTAAATCTTCCGTTGTGTGCCGATCCCAGCCAGAATGTTCATCGTAGTAGTAGCCACCGTCTCTCTCGTTATGTGAGTCGATGGGTGCGTCGACATCCCACGCGGACCGGGCTTGAGGCCCGACGCTGGACGCATCCTCATACCCGTCTGCTCCGGGGTTTACCTCTAAGTTATCGTCCAACGCCAGCTCGTATGCGTGTATGTTCACGCTGTCGATGTCTGCACCCGTTGGAGGCGTCTCGTCTGGCGGACTAAGCGGCCCAACAAAAGACCTCGCGAAATGGCTGTTGGGACTGACGACGGGGGGGTCTTCGACTTCCTGCCAGTCGAATTCCACACCTTCCCGCGCGCCGTCGTCGAAGTCGTCGACGCCGTGAGCCGACGGCTGTATTTCGTCTATAGGACTGACCGGCTCGACGATGTCCCAGGCAGACTGGAAGTTGGGGTTGCCTCCTCGAACGTCAATGGCAGCCATGTCTTCGCGTGGCCCGAAATCCCCGGCCTGCTGATCGCCGTACATGGCGCTCCGACCGTCGTAAACCGCGCCCCCGTTCGCTTCGACAGGATTGCCATATTGATCAGATAAGATACCCCAGGCGGAACCATCGTCACCAGATACCGAAGGCGGGGCTCCACGCAGATTCGGTTGACTCCTCGCGCCGTCCGGCGGAGGGGGAGTATCACTCGCCGTCCACGCCGGCAAGTCCACGGCGCGAACCCCGTCGCTTTGTGCCCCCAGCACCTCTGCCGTGAAACTGGCAGAATCCAAGTGAAGGTGTTCGGCGTCATCTAAGAACTGAGTAGGATCCAGCTCCCAGGCAGATGTGCCAGCGGCGGTAGTCAACACGTCGGGCGTGCCTGGTCCGGGTGATGCAAGATCATCGGATGCGTCTCCGTCGACAGTCTCTATTGCACCCGGGACATTCGTGTGGGTCGCCCCCAAGAGCGTATTCTCCCATCGTTCCAGCGCACTCGCAAAGCCTTCGCCTCTCGCTGCCGACTCGCGAATGGCCTGATTCAGCATTTCGGCCATTTCCGGGCCGATTGTCAGCCGCCCGCGCGTTCGCTCACCGGCTCCAGTTCGGGGCGCGGTACTGTTGGCAATGCGTGCAGCAAATTCCTGCAACGCCACAAGGTTTTCTTCTCGATCGGTGTCGAGTGTCTCCTGGATAATCCGCTCATATTGTCCGAGCAGACCCAGTAGCCCCGTTCCTGCCAGGGCGCAATCCGTCGTTGCCCCTGCCAGACGCTGCCAGAAGTCCTGAGAATCCTTGTTAAAAGTCCCTGAAGAAGGTCCCGAGGGCCCACCGGCCGCGGCAGCTGATCTTTCAGTCGGATGGTGGGGCATGCTCGGTGTCGGCTCGCCAAGGGAGGTAGCGGGCGTGACTGCATTTGATGGCAGCGAAGTCGCGGGGCCGCCATGGGCCGCGTCGAGAGACGTCGCCTCAGGAGGCTCTTCAGGCAAAACTGATTCCGGAAGGGCTTCCCAGGGACTTTGCGCAGGTGTCTGGGATGATTGAGAACCGGGCTGCCCCAAGCCGCCGTCCACGTCCCCGTTCGATAGGGCCTCATCGCCACGAGTCTGACCTGTTTCTGGCAAGGGCCCTTCCTTGTCAGGGTCGCTGGCTTGTGTCTCCTGGGTTCCGATCACGTCGGTCCGAATCCCCGTACTTCCTGTCGTCGCGTCGGTCTCGATCGCAGTCGCAGGAGGATAATTCGATCGATATGGAATCGCTGCCGATGGAAAACCAAGAATCTCTACCGGTTCGGGCACGGTCGCAGGCTCTGCAGCGTTATCATATCCGACGACGTGACCTCTTCCGTCGACCAACAGATACAAATCCGCGGTGCGCCAGTCGATCTGAACGTCACCAACCTGCTGAGCAATCGCCTCTCCTACCGATCGGAAAAGAGCGCGCTGACCCTGGGGCAGGCCCAGAAGTGTCAACGGCAGTTGGTCAACGTTAGAGTCAAGCGGCGGTCCCTTGGAACCAACCTCAAAGGCAACTCCAACGAAGCTAGCTGCCACGCCTGCAATACCAGGGGCGTTTCCAATAATTGCGACAGTTCGTTCAACCAAAGTCCGTACCGCCTCGGCTCTATCAACTGAAGCGCCAAGATCGTCAAGTCCGAGAAGACGCGACTGATTGTAAAGCGTCGCAAGCTGCTGCCAGGTAACACCGAGTTCGCCGTAAGGCAATGAAGCTGGTCCGTACCCCGGAACGTCAATCGCAGGAGGTGTCAATTCGGCAAGAGTGCGTGCCTGACCGGAAAACCCTATTGCGCGTCCCGCACTGTCAACCTGGCATAGTAGGTCAGCCGACTCCCAATCTACGGCCATGCCGCCAGAGATTGACTGGCCGATCGAAAGGTACAGATCGCGCTGTGTGCCTTCAATACCCGCGAGACTCATTGGCAGGAGATCGACGAAGGGCCTTTCCTGCTCTGGGAGAAATGCGAGCACTGCTCCAAGAAACGACGCATACGTGCCCACTGAGCCCGATCCAATTCCGGCGACAGCCATGACCGCCTCAACCACTTCGCGGACACGTTGTATCCTCTGATACTCCGAGAATTCCTGGTTGAGCCTAATGTCTTGCGCACGGTTGTAGGTCCAGGCCAAGTGTTGCCATGTTAGGCAGGGTTGTTTAGCCATCGTACTGCTTGCCTGCTCCCGATCGACATGATCTGGTCAAAACGTGATTGACTTCAGCTCCATAATCGCCCGGGCAAGGGTTGGTAATCGCGCATGGGACGGTTCAAGAAGTACCGATACACCGTATTTTCTTCCCTCGCAGTGATGCGGTCTAGAAGACGCCTGCCGTCGTCGTTGTGCACGTGCGCTCGCACCGGTCTGAGACCAACTAAATCAGCCATGAGGGCACGCTCCTATCACTTAAAGTCATGAAGACCTCACCGACATTACTTGGCTGCATTACAGCAGAACTTATGGCCAACCTGCGAAGCCTAGCAATCCAATCAATGCCGTCACGCCGCCGCAAGGGTTTTCCTCCGACACGTGCTTACCGAGTTTCTCGCGCAGGTATTCTAACCTTTCAATCGCAGGGCCGAATTCTGGAGCGTAGCGGATTGCATGGCGGTACTCCTTCATTGCCTGCTTCTCTTGCCCCAGACGTTCCAAGGCGACTCCTAGCCAATACCGCGCCTTAGGCGAGTTAGGATCCAGCTTGAGCGCTGCACGAAGAGCGTTTTCCGCCTTCTTGACCTGCTGAGTTGCCTTCGACTGATCACCGTTTCGGTACAGCGCGGTGGAGTAGCTGATGCGAGCGTGTCCTGAAAGCAGATTCAGGTCCTTCGACTTGGGGTACTTCCGCAGCAACCACTCAACGTGGGATATGGACTCCTCGTAGCGCCCCTCGTTCAGTAGTTGAATGGCGAGCCGATGTCGCTCGACGTGTTTTTGTTGGGAATCGTCTGACCAGCATGGTGGGGATTCCACGTCCGGGCAAACCGAATCCACGGCCGCCTGTTTAGTTTTCTTGGAGAAGCCAGTTGGCCGCTCACCCATTCCCCACTCTCTGCAGCAACACGGGTCGTTGCAACCGCAATCTCTGTCAATCCCGAAACACGGGTCAACTTTAGCGAACCCCAAGGCATAGGGCGATCGAGGCGTGGATACGCTAGTGCGAGGCAGTAGAGAGCTGTTTGACTGCTCGTAGCTGCTCGACAGCGCTTCTCCACAGTTCTCGCAAAAATTACCACCCACGCTCGAAGGTTGGCCGCAAATCCTACACTTACGCATGCTCCTTACTCCCGAGTGTCTGGTGAGTCTCCGCAGCACTTGCCTTGCACCCTTGGCTTAACGGCAGACAGCGTGTGCTATACGATGCATGCCAGTAGAAACGCAGGAATCCATCGCGGCTGCCGTATCGTTCACGGCAATAATAATGCGAGTTTCAATTCGCCTGCAAAACATAATAGGTCTTGTAGTGGGATACCTGAGAGTTATTGCCAACAGTGACGCTCCCCAAGATCAGGGCACAGCGAAGAAATATGTTCCAACATTGCTTGCAGGCCTCTCATCCAACTCCGGTATGATAAGATCTGGATCGATTATGAACCTTGCGAAATGCTGAGGTCCAGGCGAAAAGGACACCGTTGCAGACTGGATGGTAAATGTAGCACCGGGCGGCAGCAATACTAGCGGCGTGACGATGGAATGACCCGGTATTGCGGCGAAGTCGACTCTAGCCGGGATTTGGCCGTTGAATGAAACGCTTCCAACATTTCGGATAACGCATGCAAACCGGTACGGCATACCTCGCGTAAGCAGCACAGCTCCCCGTGGCGCTGGATTTGGTGGAGGGGAAACGTTGATCGCTACGATTCGCAGATCGCAACCCGCTACAGGGCCAAGCGGCTGACCACCCGGCCAAGGTCCTGTGGGGCCAAGCGGCTGGCCGCCCCCAGAAGACACTGTGGCACCATACTGCCCGGTGGGGGGCGTCTTGTTCGTACCAGAATCTGGGGGCACTATTAAGGTGATCAGTATTGCAATAACGATCCCCCCAAGCACTGTTAACGCGCATCCCCTGGGACTTCCGCGCGAGGTAACTCGCCCCCCTGCGGGATTGGAGGTCTTTCCTCGCACGTAATCGGGATGTGGCCCCGGTTGAACACTGACATTGGGCGGCCCAAACTGACGTAACGGCCGGTTCATGATTCTCCCCTAGACTCTGCACTATGAACTACGTGCTGCCATGACTCTCCGTCTGCCGATGTGCCGCAAAAAGAGCAAAACCTGGATTTTACCGATGAGCCGCAACACGGACAAATCCAAGCCACCTTCATCCCCCGCAGATGTCCATGGGGGTTCAGCGTCAGGCACGTGTCGTGGGCTGTATCGTAAAGTCCCTCACAGACAATGTTCTCAATGACTGTCCGGTTCCTGTAGAGCTCAAGCGAACGAATGGCACGGCGGATTGAGGCCAGTTTTGTCGCGACAAACGTCCAGATTCCATCTAACAGCTCAGTCCGAAGAGGAAGGTTGTCCTCACCTTGAGGAAGCGTTGCGGCGATCGCATTGAACTTCTGTTTCTTCTTGTCTCGTTCGAAATCGCATGACGCATCTAGTATTTCACACACTGCCCCAAACGCACTGCCAATCCGGGAAAGACCACCGGCATTCTGCGGTGCCCCCGCGACTAATGCGAAGTGCGAGAACAGTAGGGCGGTTGCCTCACTCACCGGCGCCGTCACCGCACGCAAAGTCAAGCCCTTCTCGTACCGCTCAACAGCTCTCTGGCGCTCCTTTAGCACGGCAATGCGATCAAAAGGAAACTGAAGCTCCGCCAGAAACCGTCTTGCCCTCACAATCCGATTCCCCATTATTCGACTCGCCAGCGATGCCATTCGAGAGCCATCGTCTTGGCGATTGTCCTGCAGCTTTTCGTCCAGCAAAAACATCATGACTGCAGCCGCGTATCGTGTTGGCAGTCCGGACTCAAGGGCGATCCGCTTTGAGAAGTAGAGCCGAGCGGGGCATCTCACGGCCACCTCTTCTCCGGATTTCGCCATCTGCGAATCGACCAGCAATGACGTCAACCGCGCGTCCCAACCGTTGATCGCTGCGAAAAGGTACCCGTACCCGCGACTCAAGGCTGTGCAGGTGCCGCAGTAGTGCCGTCGCAGCTCTCGGTGGCCGTCACCGTCCAGCGTGTCCATTCGTGCTCGAGTGAAACCGAACATGTGCATTTCCTGCTGGTGAATACGACGAACTGAGCGAACCTCGACCGACTTCTGGGGCATTTCCGGCGGTCAGTCTCTGTTTATCCAAAACCAGTCCGCCGACGCGCTATCGACGACCGCAAGCAGCGTCTGTTGCATTTCCGACTCCGGCAATCTAGAAATCCAAGCTGATGCCTCTTGCAGGTGCCTGTTCATTTGTGCGGAGGCAGAGTGCAACAGTTCGGTTCTCTCGTGTTCTGTGAGGACCGCGAGCCGCTCCGGCCCCACGTTGGCTTCAGTGAAGGCACTAGTCACATAATTCTGCCGCTTTTGCTCCAAATCCGTGCCCAATCGACATTTCGACGTGATATCGACACCATTCACATTGTTGATGTCATTCCTGATCTGGAATGCCACGCCGAGGTGTTCGCCAGTTTTCCAACAAATTTCACGCTCAATTGCAGAAGCTCCAGCCGCCGCCGCACCCAACTCCATGCTGGCAGCAACGAGCGTTCCGCTCTTAAGCCGAAGCATTGTCTCGATCGCCTTCGGGCCGACGGTGTCGGTAATTCCAAGATCCAAGAGTTCCCCGACACTGGTGTCGCGAACGATTTCGGCGAATCGGTGGTATGCGCGAATGCTTAATTCACGACTGGCCGCAAGGGAATCCGCAGCAAGCACAAACGCTTGTCCAATTAGCAGATCTCCCAAGATAATGGCTGTTTCCCGACCGTGCGTCTTCCACACGGCAGGTTTGCCTCTTCGGGACGCATCTCCGTCCACTATGTCATCGTGAATCAGCGACGCCTTGTGCAGCAACTCGACTCCACATGAGAGCTTGAGCACGGTCCTCCACGATCCACCGAACCCCTCATGCACGATGAACATCAGGAGTGGTCGAAACCTGCGCCCCGACGAGACAACATCCCACACCCAATCGCGAGTTGGCTTGGGACAAGGAAGCGTGCGGACCATCGCTCGCAAACAGTCGTCGATTGCCTGCAACTTGTCCTCAAAGAGCGATTTGTACAGGCTTTCAGAGAACATATCAGCACTCCGCAATACAATCGATCGGCGTCACTAGCCCCCCAACGCTCCACCGACTGCCATTTCCTACTGCGGGCACCACAAGGCACGCTTCTTGGCTTTCAATATACAGAATTTATCCACTCGTGCAACCAGTCGGAGGACGGAAGGAAGGAGACGGGTCTCGCCAGGTGCGTAAGGACTGGCCATCTTAAGTCACGAACGCCAAGATGGTCGAACTGGCCAGGACAGCTTCACGTTCCGACTATGCCCGTTGGCGGTGATGGCTGCTGACTGGGCCGATGAGGCATTCAAGCGGCAAGATCTCTGCAACGCCCAAAGAGTGGCAGCTCCGTTCGCAAATTATTACTGCGAATCGGGATAAGCTGTCCTTTACTTCCGTGTCGCCGGGTTCGCCGGCGGATCGGATTTGGCTTTACGAAATGGACGAACGCTCCGCGAACCAAGCGCAAACCAGCAAACCGCCGGTAGATGGCCTACCGCGAGCTTGCTCGAAGAGGCAAGCCCCCCCAGTGCTGCCGGCAAATAAAAGGACACACAATGTGAATGCCCTGGACGGCTTGTTCTCCTAAAATGCCCCCCAGTTGCCCGCTCGTTTCACGAGCCCCACTCTCCGGAGGTGTCACATGACGGTGGCCCGCTCTGAACTGGTCGATGTCGAGGTGACTCCCTGATATCACGTCATTTCGAAGACCGTTCGCGGGGCCTTTCTGCTGGCCGAAGGGCAGGAAGACCGCAAACTGTGGCTGGAGAAGCGGTTGGAAGAGCTCTCGCGAGTGTTTGCAGTCGAGGTGGCCGGTTTCGCTGTGCTCGACAATCACCTCCACTTGCTGGTACGCATCTCCCCCGAAAGTTCGTCAAGCTGGTCGGACGAGGAAGTCGTGCAGCGATGGGGACGGCTGTTTCCCCCGCGCGGCAAGGACCGCAAGCCTTTGCCCGTCAGCGAGGCCTGGGTCCAGCAGAAACTGCCCGACCAGAAGTTTGTCGAGAAGGCGCGGCGACGGCTGGCCGATTGGGCTGGTTCATGAAGTGCCTCAAGGAGCCCTTGGCGCGACTCGTCAACCGCTCCGAAGGCTGCCAAGGCCATTTTTGGCAAGGGAGGTTCAAGAGTATCGCCGTTCTGAAACGGTCGTCCGATTCACGTTGCGTGTCCTTAATTTCCTCGTCGCCGCCACGGGACCCGCCGAGCGCGGACGTTTCGGTCCCTGCCGCCTCCCCGGCAACCGCGGCTCTCGCTCAGGCGTCAGCCGCGAGGAAACGTCCAGGACCGCCGCGCGCGATCACCCGTTCATGCGATGAGAGGCCGCAGCCACTCGGGCATCGGTTCGTTCGAGTACACCAGTCTGCCGCGTTCAAGTCGTTGTTGTCGAAGACGAGGACATGCGGAAGCTCGCGGATAGCGCTCTTGAGATTCGCCAGGGTGCGAACGAAACGCGACGAGAGCTTGTCGGATGGCACCGCATGACCGCCCTGGGAAATACGCATCGCAACGCGCTGTTCGGAAACGTCCGGTCCCGCGATGCCAACGAAACATAACACGACCGTGTAACCCGAACTTGCCGCTTCCTTGAGAAAAGTGAGCTTGTCGCCAACCGTATCGGAAAACACCGTCTCAAAAGCAAAACTCTCGCGTCTGCTGACCAATTCCCGACGGAGCGCGTCCGCAACGCGCATGGCCGCGTAGGGATCGATGTTCAATTCACGCGACAGTACGTCGGCGTTGACGAAACGCGCAAGGCCGCAGGCTTGAGATGCGCGTGATAAAACGTGGTCTTGCCCGCGCCATTTGGTCCCGCGACGGCTACGAGGACGGGCCGCCGGTCAAACTCGAGCAAGTCGATCACTGCACCGCCTCGAACCGGCGATTGACAAAGCGGCCCAGGGTTCGGGTACCGTTGGCCTCAACGCGAATCAGCATCCCCGGCGCATCCGGGGCGGCTTCATAATGCGGGAATGGCTCACTTTGGAGATACTCCGCCACTCGCCGCCGGCCCTCCGGCGAATCCACCGATTCCAGGCAGGCCGAAAGCGGCTTTGCGGCGCCTGCACGGCGCAAAGCGAGCACGTGTGCCCCGTCCAGTAGCGGTTCAATGGCTCGCCCCAACTGGGCCCAGAATTCGATCTGTCCGGTGATCGAGCGTTCGGAAATCTCGGCCGTCAAACGGGCGTCGAGAACCAATTCGTCGGACAGTTTCACTGGAGTGCTCACACTCTTATGGTAGCAAAATGCTACCGGGGAGTCGAGTCGCTCCAGGTCCCAGGCGGGGTCAGACCGGAACTTACTACTTGAAGTTTCGCTTCCGTAGCCTTCCGATGGGGACGGCTGTTTCCCCCGCGCGGCAAGGACCGCAAGCCTTTGCCCGTCAGCGAGGCCTGGGTCCAGCAGAAACTAGCCGACCAGAAGTTTGTCGAGGAGGGGCGGCTGGAGGATCTGCAGGCGGCGCGGCAAAAAAGCACGGTAGCCTGCAAGCGCGGAAACAAACCAGCAGCACTGGCTCTGCCCGCTGGGAGATGAGCGCAAGCAGGGCGCGGAGCGGGTGGGATTGCTTGAAGGCTTTTCCTTGGGCAGTTACCTGCAACTTGTGGACTGGACCAGCCGGTTGATTCGCCAGAGGAAGGCCCGCGTGACGGCGGAGGTAGCTTCGATTCTGGACCGGCTGGGAACCAGCGCCGAGGAGTGGCAGGTGACGATGAGCCGTTGGTTTTCGCGTCCACGTGCTTTGGGAGTGGCCTTTGCGTTTCACCGGCAGCGCTTGCAGGAGGCGGCGGTGAAACGCGGACGTCATCACTTGGCGAATCTCAACGGCTGTCCGGCGTAGGCCGAGGCAGCCCCGTCGGCAAGGCGGACGAAGTGGCGGGGGAGGTGCGCGCCGCAAGCAGTATTTCGAACGATCGTTCGACCTTCCGGGCGCTTTATCGTACCAGCAACCACTTCCAGACGTCCGTGCCTTCCCAAACTGCCTCTCAACTTCTCCCAGAGCCGACTTCTACCAGCTTATAAACCGGCCCGTCTGAGCGAACGGACGCACGCTCATCCGATTCACATTGCGTGTCCTTAATTTCATGTTCTGGTGTACGCTTGCCCTTTTCCTCGCCCGCTGATCATCAATGGCTCAGCAACGGAACCTTGCCGAATGGTAGTCAATTGACTATCATTGTCCTAGAAGTTCTTCGAGAGGAGCAACACGAATGGGACAGAGGAAATTCGACCGTGTCTTTCGGGATCGCAAGTTGACGCCCGAAGAGATCGCCCGCGACCAGGAAATCCGTCGTCGCGTGCAAGAGGAGTTTCCGCCGCTGGAGTCGGGCGTGCATGCCGGCCCCCATCCGCTCAGCGAGGCGTTGAAACGCGCCATTCAGGAATGCGGGAAGTCCGTGTACCAGATCGCGCAAGAGTCCGGCGTCTCGCAGATCGTGATATCCCGTTTCCTGTCCGGCGAACGAGACATACGCATGGCAACGGCAGACCGGCTGGCGGAAGTCCTGGGCATTACGTTGGGGTCGAGGCAATGATTGTCATCACTTGGCGAATCTCAACGGCTGTCCGGCGTAGGCCGAGGCAGCCCGATCGGCTAAAGGCGGACGAAGTGGCGGGGGAGGTGCGCGCCGCAAGCAGTATTTCGGATGTTTGACCTTCCGGGCGCTTTGTCGTACCAGCAACCACTTCCAGACGTCCGTGCCTTCCCAAACTGCCTCTCAACTTCTCCCGGAGCCGACTTCTACCAGCTTATAAACCGGCCCGTCTGAGCGAACGGGCGCGCGCTCATCCGAATCACATTGCGTGCCCTTAATTTCCCTGCCCTGCCCAGCTCGTGACTGGACGGCTCATCTTTGGAGTGCGCGTGACTTGGCAGCGAAGCTCAGATCGCGGTAGTGCCTGATGCGACCGCTGGGGTATTGACCATCTGCCAGCCCCATGCCCAAACTGGAACAAACATTGAGGACAAACGATGAACTTGCAAGCACAACCTTCCCTGGGCCGTCGTCGATTCCTTGCTGTTGTTGCCTCGGGCGCCGCGTCGCTACCTGGCTGGAACTACGGCTGGGCGGAACAGTCCGGCTCGCCTGCCGCTCCGCCTGGTTCCGGTCTACGCAACGTCCTCTTGAGCAGCACGGGCGGTGACCGCGCGACCGGCTACGTGATGAGCAACAAGGTCGTCCGCCGCCCCGGCCAACTAATCGCCACCTGGCTCGACAGCCGGCGGCAGAACCGCTGGGCGGCCGTGGACCTGACCACACTCGAACTCGTGCGGAGCGGACCGGTTGGCCCTCCCGGTGTCGACAATCATTGCGGCTCCGCAATGACTAGCGGCCCGGATGGCGCCCTGCACCTCTTGGTCGGCGCCCATCATGGCCCCTTTTCCCACTATTGCATGCCGCCCGGCGGCAACGACTGGCAACGGGTGGAAGGCAGCCAAGAAGCGGCCTGGTCGGGAACTTATCCGAGCGTCGTCTGCGACGGCAACGGCACGCTCCATCTCACCTATCGGCACGAGCCGGGCGGCCACGACGCGCAGCTCCATTATTGCCGCCGCCCGCCCAACGGAAGATGGTCGCCGCCCCGCAGCCTCATGCGCAGCGCAGTCAGTGAGCATAGCTGGCTGACCAATGCGATCGAAGTCGGGCCGGACGGCCGGCTGCACGTCGTCGTCTCCAATACGCTGCCCGCTCCCCAAGCCGGAAACGCCGCCCGCTACTACGGCGCTTCCCACCTCTACTCCGACGATTTCGGCGACACCTGGCGGCAGTTCGGCAGCCCCCAAGCGCTCGCTCTGCCGGTTCCCGGAGCGGAACTGCGGCGGATCGAGGGCGATGCCATGCCGCCCGAGCGCACGCAGCGCGAGTACGGCGGCCCCCGCGGACCGGAGCACTCGTATTACAATAAGATCCTGTTGTCCAATCCGATCACCGACGACCGCGGTCGTCCCTGGCTGATTCTGCACAACGTCCTTGCCGGCGATGCCGAACTGTATCGTCACGAGGAAGGCCGCGGTTGGACGCCCACTCCTCTGTTGAACGCCGTACGTTCCGTGTTGCCCGGCTTTGACATCCGGCATTGCGGACAACTCTCGCGCCACCGTGACGGCACCATCGAAGGCGTGCTCATGGTCGCGCCGCCCGACCAGCGCGGGTGGGGGCCTCCAGGCACGGAACTGGTCCGTTTCCTGGCAAGTCACCAGGGCGACCTCCTGCAGACGACTCGGGTCCGACCTCCCGATCCGGACACTCCCCATTGGCTCCCCAGCATCGAGCGATGGTGCTGGCACTCGCATTTCGACCGCCCGGCGCTGCTTTTCACTCGCGGCCAGAATGCCGGCGGCTACGACCACAACCGAAACGACGTAAACACGGAAGTCTGGCTGCAGATCGGTTAGAGACTGTTCCAAAAGGGGACAGGCACCTCGCCGCAACACACCCTTGCGATGAACGAGCGGGGCCACCCCGCCACACCGCCGCAACCGAAGATGGTGAGTCCGGTCCATATCCCAAGAAATGCCTGTAGCGGGATGCCCGCCGGGATTTCCCGGTTACCGGGAATAAATGGCAGCCGGGACAGATCAGAAGAGGTGAAGGCGAGGCAATCTTCATCCGCCGGGCTGATCTTGAGTCGTGGGCGATGCTGCGGCGCGAGTCCACAGGCTTCTTCCTGAGCCCGGCATGCTCCAACTGTGAGGAGGGTCTGCTCATGCGCTGCGCGGTGATGGTTCTGGTGTTTTCCGTAGGGATGGGATTAGCTGGGTGTGGCCAATCCGGGCCGTCGCAGGGTGGCTTCGCCGACGGGTACGCTTCGGCGCCAACCTCCAGCGCGTCAAGCGGCCGAAGAAGCGAAGCACCGTCCGCGGTCGTCACGGCAACGGAAGAGGCCGCCCGAACGGCGCCGGCAGAGGTGCCCGAGCCAAGGGCGGTTGCAGACGCCGTGGGAAAGGCGGAGGTACGTCTTGAGTTGACCGTGCGACCGCCGCGGGCGCCGGAAATAGGATCGCGACGGTTCCGGACGTCGGAGACTCCCGCGAGCCTCGATCCGAGGATCCAGTCGGGCACACTCACTGCCGGCAGTTTTGACGACGTCCTGCGGTTTGACGATTACCGGCGATTCGTCGCCATGGCCGTATCGCACGATCCGCGCGAGTCGCTGCCCCGGCTGCCCATCGAGCGGCGGGCGATGATCGAGGTCTTTACCGCCCAGGGAATGCCCGTCGGCGGGGCGCGGGTGACCGTGCATGCTGCCGCCGGGCGCAGCCGGGACCGGTCCTTGCAACGCTGATGACCGGCAGCGATGGCCGCGCCCTGTTCCTGCCGGCAATGGACGTCGCAGAGGGCGCAACGGAATACCTCATCGTCGCCGAACTCGATGGCGTGACACAAGAGCGGTTCGTGCGACGAGATCAGGAACCGTGGTGCGTGGAGTTGCCCGACGCGCAGGCGGAGTTGCCACGGCGGCTTGATCTGGCGCTGGTCGTCGACACGACGGGAAGCATGAGCGACGAGCTGGAATACCTCAAGGTGGAGATCGACAGCATCGCACAGACGATCTACCGCATCTTTCCCCAGGTCGATCAACGCTACGGCCTGGTGGTGTACCGCGACGCGGGCGACGAGTACGTCGCCCGGTCGTTCGATTTTACCGCCTCGCTGGCCGAGTTCCGCGATCGACTCGCCGAACAGTCGGCCCGCGGCGGCGGCGACGAGCCGGAGGCCGTTCACCTGGCGATGGAAAAGGCCGT
Organism: Thermoguttaceae bacterium; assembly: GCA_040768665.1. GTDB lineage: Bacteria > Planctomycetota > Planctomycetia > Pirellulales > Thermoguttaceae > JABWBD01. The sequence continues at coordinate 212,157 of JAXGMN010000017.1, read as the reverse complement.
CGGGCTCGACTGGCGGGAAGGCAACACGGCGCGGGTGTTGTTCCACGTGGCCGACGCTCCACCGCACGCCGCCGACGGCGCGAGGACACTTGCGGCGGTGAACCAGTTGCGTGCCCGCGGGGTGCGGATCTTTCCGGTCGCCTCCAGCGGCGTGGGAGTTCATGCCGAGTTCACCATGCGAGCCAGCGCTTTTCTCACCCTGGGCCAGTATCTCTTCCTCACCGATCACTCGGGCGTGGGCAATCCGCACGCCGCTCCGCATGTTCCGCAATACACGGTGGAGCGGCTGGACCGGCTGATGATTCGGATGATCGCCTCGGAATTGGCCGGCCGTCGCCTGGCGCCCAACGAGTTTGTGGCCATCGAGTCGGGCCGGCAGTCGGAGCCGGAGCCGCTTGGAAAGCGTCTGCGGCAGGAGGCTCGGCAGATGATTTCCGTCGCGCATCCCCTCCCGGCTTCTACGCAAGGGGACAGCTCCGGCTGGATGCCTCACCCATGGCTGGTGTTGGCGGCGATGGTATGCGGGGCGTTTCTGGTCGATTCGATGAATCGAGCGAAGTGCGGGCGGTAGGGCGTTTGGACGTTCGGCGCAGAATGGCGGCAACCGTACGCAGCGGTTGCCAGGAAACCCGCGGGTGCGACATGTTTCGCTTGTCAGTCCAACCGGGGTGGCGCAGAACGCTCGAGCCGTGATGCTTTTGACATTCGAGGCGCGGATTGCCAAAATTCCGTCGGGGTCCACGGGGCCCACGTCTGGAGCCAACGTCTTTCGTCTTTCAAGGACCAGGAGGGATTCCGATGCAAACCACCATGAGCGTCGCGACTCTGTTTGTTCTGCTGTTCGGGCTGGGCGGGGGTGTTCCCCTGGGAGTGCCGCCCGCGGAGGAAGATCCGTTGATGGCGCGGGTTGCGCCGCCGAAGTGTCTCTTCTACACCACCTGGGCCGGGACGGCTGAGCCGAATCCCCAGAGCGGGAACCAGACGGAGCAACTGCTCGCGGAACCGGAGGTGCAGCACCTCGCCGCGGAGATCGAGCGGATGGTGAACCAGGCCCTGCGGCTGGCGGCCGAAAAGGCTCCGCCCGAACGGGCGGCGCTGGTGCGAGACCTTTCCGAGTGGTGGCGCCGGATTCTCACCCGGCCCGCGGCGCTGTTCGTTTCCGACGTCGAACTGAAACGAGGCAAGCCGGAGATCCATGCCGGGGCCGTGTTCCAACTTGGTGAGGATGCCGGAAAGTTCGAGGCGATGCTGCTGAAGCACTTGCGGCGGGCGCTGGGCGGCGCGGTCGAAGAAGTCAAGATTGAAGGAGAGACTGCGTACCGCATCCAGCTCGGACCGGACGTGCCGGCAATCACCTGGGGTGTGACGGAGGGCTATCTGGGAATCGGGATTGGCCAGGGGACGCTCGAGGCGATCGTCGAGCGGAGCGAAGCCGAACCGCCCGAGTGGCTGACCCGCGTCCGCGAGCGGCTGCCCATCGAGCGCCGCTCCACGCTGACCTACATCGGCGCCCGACAGATCCGCGAACTGATCTTCTCGGCCACGAAAGGCCCCAACGTCCGCGAGATCGCCGGGGCGATGGGGCTGGAGAACCTTGCCTGGATCGGCTCGACGACCGGTCTGGACGAGACGGGCTTCGTCAATAGGGCGTTTCTGGCGATCGACGGAGAGCCGCAGGGGCTGTTGGCCCTCTTGGAGAAGCCGCTCACTCGGGAAGACCTGGGGCCGATTCCCCGCGATGCCACGGCTGCCGTCGCCGCCCGCTTCGATTCGGTGCAGCTCTGGAAAACGGTTCTCTCGATCGCCGAAGCCGCCGATCCCCGGGCACATCAGGAACTCCTCCGGAACGTCGGCCGGCTCGAGCGGGAGACCGGTATCGAGCTTCGCCAGGGAGTGCTCGAACCACTGGGCGAGGTGTGGCGGTTCTATTTGGCGCCGAACCAGGGCGGGCTGATGTTCACCGGCCTGACCGCCGTCATCGATGTCAAGGATCCCGACCGCCTGGCCCAAACCTTGCGGCAGTTCCGCGACATGGTCGTGCGGATGAGCGACCGCCGCAACGGTCCCCGCATCGAGCAGTTCACGTTTGCCGGCCGGGAGATTCAGTTCTTCATCGCCCGGCAAAAGGGCTTCCCTCTCGCCCCTGCCTGGATACTGACCGACGACCGGCTCGTGATCGGGCTGTTCCCGCAAACCGTCAAAGCCTATCTGTCGCGAGAGGAAGGCAGCGAGTCGCTGGCGGCGGTGGCGGAGGTGGCCAGGCTCTTTGAGTCGAACCAGGCGCCGAACAAGCTGGCGTTCGTCAACACGCGGGAAGTCTTCGAATCGACCTACCCGTTGTTGATGATGGGCGTGATGGGCGCGCAGGTTGCCACCGCCGAACTCCAGCGGCAGGGCTTCGACATCGACATTTCCGCGCTGCCGTCGGCCGGGGCGATCGGGAAGCACTTGATTCCCTCGGTCACCGCCGTCGAGCGGACCGATGCGGGGATCGAGGTGATCAGCCGGCAGACGATTCCCGGCGGAAACATCGGCTCCTCGGCGCCGGTGGCCGTCGCGCTGCTGCTGCCGGCGGTGCAGGCGGCTCGCGAGGCCGCCCGTCGGGCGCAGTCGATGAACAACATGAAGCAGATCGGCCTGGCACTGCACAATTATCACGACACCTACCGGCACTTTCCGGCGCAGTACTCGACGGGCCCGGAAGGCAAGCCGCTTTTGAGCTGGCGGGTGCACATCCTGCCGTACCTCGAGCAGGCGCCGCTCTACGAGGAGTTTCGTCTCGACGAACCTTGGGACAGCGAGCACAACCGCAAGCTGATCGCGAGAATGCCGCCCGTGTACCGGGTGCCCGGCCGGGACATGGAAGGAAAGACGCACTACCTCGCCGCCAGCGGCGAGGCAGCGATCTTTACCGGCGGAAAGCCGGGGAGCATACGGGAAATCATCGACGGCACTTCCAACACCATTGCCGTGGTCGAGGCCAACGACGAGGCCGCGGTGACCTGGACCAAACCTGAGGATCTCGATGTCGGCATGAATGATCTGATCTCGCGGCTGGTCGGGGTCCGGCCGAAGGGATTTCTGGCGCTATTGGCGGACGGCTCGGTGCGGTTTGTCGACGAGAAGATCGACCGCGACACGCTCAAGGCCCTGTTCACGCGAAGGGGCGGCGAAGCGGCGGCGAAGTGGTGAAGTCGTTTTGCAGGGGCGGTCGAGGACGGAATGGTCCTGGGGGCCCGGCACTCATTGGCGAGGTCTTTTGGCGTTCAAGTCAGATTCTCGAAAAAGTGCTGCAAAGCGGCCGACAGCGCGGCAACGGCGATCCGAGGCCGGCAGCAGTGCTGGGGCTACCCATTATACTTCACCAACTCCGCCGTGTGTACTTCGAGCGTGCGGCAAAAATTCCTGGCAAGCCCGGGCCGGAAGCCTTTCGAAGCGACCTCTGCCTGGCAACCGGCGCCAGTTCAAACTAGCATAGAAGGATTCACGTTGGATTAACGCATTCACTGCCGGACTGCATACCATGCCGTTTCGATCTCTCGTTGCACTGCCGTTGGTCTTTTTTGTATTCTCGATTCCGTTGGGCCGCGGGGACGAGGCCGCCGAGAAGATGGTGCTGGCGACCTATAAACTGGCAGACGGCTCCTCGACGGCAACCGGGGCCGTGTATCGACGGGAGAAAGACGGCAAGACCCAGCGCTTCCTGGTCACGGCGGCCCATGCGCTGGAAGCCATGACAGGAGACTCGTGTAAGCTGGTTTCACGATCTTTGCGGGACGACAATGCCTACGTTCGTCAAGAAATCACGATTCCCATTCGACAGGACGGAAATCCCCTGTGGAAGAAGCACGCAGAGCAGGACATGGCCGTGCTGTTGCTTCCGGGATCCGTGTCGGTCGAGGCGACTGCTGTCGACTGTCTTGCGACTGAGGAGCTGCTCGACCGGGTTCGCGTAGGCGACGGAGTGCTGCTGGCGGTGTTTCCCGAACGCTCGGAGGCCAATCCGGCTGGTCTTCCCATTCTGCGAGGAGGTGTGCTCGCCAGCCATCCGATCGTTCCGGTGAAGTCCCACCCGGCGTTTCTCGTCGACACGACCGCCTGGCCGGGCGACAGCGGCGGGCCGGTCAGCCATGCCTCCCTTCGGTCGCCCAGCGGCGGCCCGGTGATCCTCGGAATCGTTCGCGGAATGCGAAACATCACCGACACGGTCAAGGAGTCGCGTTTTGTCGAGCGCAGAACCCATTATCCGCTGGGCATCTCGGAGGTGCTCCACGCGGTGTTCGCTCGCGAGGTGATCGACGCGAACTGGTAGCCGGTGGGGCGCTGAACCCAACGGTTTTTTGTCCTTGGCCCATCAATAGCGGTGGCACGCGTATCGAGGTTCGGCGGGGAGCGGGCACGTATACCAGGGCCGCTTCAAGTCGTTTCCAATTCCGAACGACGACCACTTCTACGCGGTATGCCGCTATGTAGAGCGAAACGCGCTGCGTGCGGTCCTTGTCGAGCAAGCCGAGCAGTGGCAGTGGTCGAGTCTCTGGCGGTGGAAGTACGGCACGGCGAAAGAGGAGAAGCTCCACGCACGTCCAGGCACAAGAGCTTGCCCAAGTGCGTCCGGTCGAAGCGGGCGTGCAGTCGCAGCCGTTTCGGAATAGTGGAAACCACTTGTCGGTGCGCAACCGTTGACGGCCACGAAAACAGCAGCGAGCGCATGCTTGTTCTCCCTCATCGGTACGGTCCGCCGTACAATGAAGGCATCGTCGCCCCGCGCCGCGCAGACCGATCCGCCCGGCAGATGCCGGGCCGGTGAGGGACATGGCTGCCGCCTTGGTCTCACCGGCTGCTTTGTTTTCAACCGATGTGGTCGTCCGGGCTGTCTGCAACGCTGTTTCTCATGCACCAGCCGAACGTCAACACCCTCGTAGCCAAGTACTCGAGAAAGGAAGAATGCGAAGACCTTTCGCGTCGTCCAGAATCTGCAAGAGGCCCTCGTACGCTCGGGCCATCTTCTCCGGATCGCGCGCCTCGCGGATTTGCGTATACCAAGCGCCCCGTTGCTCCTCGAATGTGATCACCGACACGGCCAACTGCTCCGGTGGTGTGGCCAAAACACGCCGCCGCCGACGATGTCGAGGTGGTCGAGCGACTGGAATTCAGCCCCGCGAAAGAGGAGCCGTCCCATCACGGGCTGGGCCGTACCGCGTGACGCACTTCCCACGCCATGCGACGGCGTAATAACTCCAATCCCCGCATCTACTTACCGCTCTTGTTTCAAAAAATTGCTTGACCTAGCGCGCCGCATCGGCCACAATGGCGCAGGTGAATGGACATGTGAACACATGCCCCCCGGACCGCCGGCAGCCGACTTTGCGGCTCCCCGCTCCGCAGCTCTTTGGCAATCTGGTAAACGGCCCCGCCGCCCGCCGACTCCCCTCCCCTGACCAACGGCCGGGGGACTGGGCGGTCTTTTTGCCACCCAGAAGCGCGTGGTGCCCAAGGTGCCTCCGTTCTGAGAAATCGCCAACTTGGGCACCACATCCGAAAGCCGGTAACAGCAAGCTCCACTTCCGCTCTGCGGTTCAGTCTTTTCTGTCTCTCAAGAACGTTGAGGGCGCCTCACGGCGCGACGAACGGAACAAGCTGGTCGATCATGTCGCCGATCTCTTTGCGACGATCGAAGATATCGTCCGGCTCTTGGGTGTAGTCGGCCATCGAGCGAGAAATCTCATCCGGGACGGTGCATAGACGTTCGGCGTCGGCCAACCGCTCGGCGTCGGGACGTTTCGAGACCGGTAGCGCTCTGGCTTGCTCGACAAGGCGGCTGAGCAGGGCCAGATACTCGTAATCTTCAATGCCGTCGCGAATGACTTCGAGCCGCAGCGACGCACAGGGCTCAAAGCCCGGTCCGGGATAGAGGAGCACCCCGTCGCCGTTGACCTTGTATCGCGTCGCCGTGCCGAGATCCTCAAACCGCATCGGCACCTCCGGCCATGAAGGTTTGCCCGTGCCGGGCAGCGGCAGCCCCTGCCAATAACACACGCACCAGTACAGCACTCCCGTCGCGCCCGCTTTGCGGGTCTGCCAGAAGAGGACGCGGTGCTCCGTGGCCGGGCGGTCGACGAAGAAGTTGGCATAAGGATGGGTCGGGCCGCAGCAGACGTACGTCCACAGCGTGTCGCCCGCCTTGCGCCGTTCGGCGTAGAAATTCGAGTCGAGCCGGGAGCTTAACGGGCACCAGATGCCCACCAGGCCGGCCAACTCCGCCGGCTCCTGGTGATTGACCGTCTGCATAATCGGATACTCGGGCACGGCTTCGCGCAGCTTCTGGTAGGCGTCGCGAAGCAGCGGATAGTGGGCCGGCGCGGGCTCGTCGACACCGTAAAGAAACGCCTCGGGCGACAACCCCAGCCGTTGCCACTCGCGGGCGATTGCGGCCGTCTGGCGGGCCCAATCCGATGTATTGGGAAGATTGTCGCCCGACAGGTTCGGCGAGCTCGGCAGGCGGTGCATGCCGACCGAGTACGGCGCGTAAAACTTCGGCACCAGCTTGCCAACGGTCTCCGTCAGGGCGGAAAGATCGGCCCGCCAGTTGTCGCGTTCGCGAGCCACCCTGACGTACTCTCTGCCCATGTTCTTCGCGCCGATGCGATAGCGGCCCATGAATTTGCACCATCGCGCGTAGTCGTCGATCGCCATGTTGCGGCGATAGTCTCCCTTGCCGTAGTAGCCTTCCGAGAGGACGTTCGCGTAATTGCCGAAGGCCGTGGCCAACGTGCCCGGCCTCGGCAGGCGGAACGTGCGGACGCGAAGCTCGACGGGAACGGCGATGCGGTGCTTGCCGTGGCGGATCGTGACCTGGCCCGAATACAGGCCGGGACTGGCTTCCGGCGGAACGTCGACGCTGAACCAGAGCGGCTGCCGCTGTCCGGCCTGGACATCGACAGGCTCCGGCGGCAGCAGCGGATCGGGCCACCAGCCGACGTACTCCGTCGGGTATTTGGGCTCGATCGTCTCCACGTAATCGACGCGGCGCCACTGGACGGGAATCTCGCCGCCGTCGCCCCGCAAGGCAGACGGTTCGACCGTTACACCCTGCAGGCTTGTTTCGTCGGGGATAATGACCAACTGAAACGACTCGGTTTCGTCGCGAGCGGCCTCCAGACGAACGCGGTTGGCGAAGACACCGCCACTCCACGGCCGGTCTCTTGGCACTTTCTGCAGCGAATGCGCGATGGCGACCCGGAAACTCCCCGGCCCGGCCTGTTGCGTGGTCAAAAGATACTCCGTCGCCGCACTGCGAGCCTCGGCGGCGCGCTTCGGCAGATCGGCGAGGGCTTGCCGCAGTTCTGCCAGGAACTTCGAATCGTCGCCGGTCTGGCCGCCAATGCGCCGGCCGAGCTGCCGCAGACATTCTTCGGCCTCTCGCAAGATTCGCTCGGGCACGGCCATGGCTCGGTCGGTCATGCCGGCCTCCCGCATTTCGTCTCGCAGACGGTCGATATCGCCCTGGCGGATTGCCAGTTCCTCAAGCAGCCCGTTTCGCCGAAATCGCCAAAGATCCGGCTCGAGCATCACGTTGCCGAATCGGCGCGCGTCGTGCAGTCCGCCGAGCGACCAGGTGGAAGTCTCGCCGTGAACGCGGTCGTTTCTGACCAGATTGATGCCCCAGATCGTGCCGGCGTCGACGCCGATGTCCAGGTGGTCGTACGGGATCTTGACCTCGACCGTCCACGCATCGCCGGATCGATCGACGATCGCCTCGGCGGCCGATTCCCAGGCCAAGTCCGTGCCTCGCGAATCCCGGATCTGTCCCCGGCAGTTGATGCAGAGTTGGAAGTAGTCGTGGTGGTCGTGATTCGGGTCCAGAAAGACCTCGACGCTATCGTCAAGCCAGACCTTTCCGTCGTGCTGGTCGCACTCCGCCTGCAACGTAGCGCCGTTGGGATGAGGGCAGCGCAAGGCAACGTACAGCCCATCATTGTCGTAAGCGAGCCACGCAAGGGTCCTTTCCGACGGCAGCTTCGTTCCGGTGTGCACGGCGAACCGCGAAATGGCCTGGTCCACGGGCCAGCAGGCGTCGTTGAGCTTTCCATCGATCTTCGGAGTGCCGCGTACGGCGGCGGCCGTGGGAGTGCCCAGAACGGCGACGTCGTCGTACCAGGTTCTGCCCGTCGGATCGGCGTAGAGGACGAATCCCATCTGCCGCGCCGCATCGGGTACCGTCACCTGTTCGCGAAGATAAGTCCATTCGGAGTTCGACGAGGGGAAAGGAACGCCCTGGAAGCCGAGGTGCCGCCGTTTCTCGTCGTAGAAGTGGCAGCCGATGCGAAACGGCGTTGTCCCTTCGGTCTTCACAAAACAGGAGAGGATCAGGGCTGACCCGCCCTCGACGGGAATGCCGTACCGGTTCCATTGCAGATTGGCCGGCATCACGCCGGGCCGCGGCGGCATTCCAACAATAAGGCCGCTCGCACCCCCGCGATGCGCGACGGTCGCGTCTCGCAGGAGGCGGTTGCCGTCGCTATCCGTGGGCGGATGGCGATTCCAATACGCCGGCGCGGCGTTTCCCTCCTCGAAACCGCCGTTCTGAACCAGGTTGCATTGCTCAGCCACTTCCGGGGCGATCGGATCGAGAACTGCTCGATCGTCGGCCGCCAGGCCGGTGCTGACGGCGAGCAACAGCAGGCACGAAGTCAGTCGGGGTACATTTCGTCGAACTGGAAGCATAATCATTAGGTACTCGCTCGCCTGGAACCAAGGGTGACACAGACGCATTGTGTCTGCGGCGCGAGGCACCGTCAAGTTATCCTCCTATTGCCCACTGCCGAGCCCATACGCGGTTCCCACTTCACACACTTGCCGCATACCAAGGTGTCGCCGTATGCGACGCGATCTGCTATGCTGCCAGGCATCCACCCAACGTCGTACGCCATTGCACGGACTCCCAGGAGAGCTTGCCATGTATTCCCCCGCAACCACGATGAGTTCGCCGGCCAGGTCGTCACGAAGAGACTTCCTTCGGTTTACCGCCATAACCGTTGCGGGGCTCGCCACCGCAGCGCCCGGGGCGAACGCGTCGGATCCGAAAGACTGGCTCGCGGCCCCGATCGAGACCGATCCGGACAGCGGCGCGGAGATCTACCCGCTCACCGACGATCCTCGGCCGACCGACGCGATCTACGGAGAGCAACCCTATGCCAATCGCCAAGGAAACCGCATCGCGATCAGGCACTACGCCGCGAACGGTCGGGATGGTGGGCTTTCGATTCTCGACCTCAGCGACGGTTCGCTGCACGCAGTTGTTACCAAGGAACCCCGATTCCCGGCGTTCCACGCCTGGGGCGACTACCTTTACTATCAGGAAATGACCGGCGACCGGCTGATGCTGCGGCGGTGCCACTATCAGACGCTCGCCAAGGAAGACGTGATTGAGCTGCCGCAGCAGGAAGGCCGCTTCAGCTACGGAACGGTCTCGCCGGATCTGCGGTACTACGCGGCAAGCGTCCACCCGGACAACGGCGGCAGCAAGGTGCTCGTCATCGATCTCAAGACTGGCGAGCGAAGGATACTGGCCCAACGAACGGAATACCACTTCAAGCACGAACAGTTCTCGCGCGACGTTCGCAACCGCGTGCTCATCCAAGCCAACAAGCTGCCCGACGTGAAGGAGGTTCATCTCGGCGCCCTGGAAGTCGACCGCGAAGGAATCCGCTGGTTCCCCGCCGACCGGCCGCACACGCCGCGGCCCACCGGGCACGAAGCCTGGATCGGCGATACGGACCGCATCCTGTTTTCCACGGCGACCGACAAGGACAGCCGGGGCAACGTGTGGACGGCCGGCCTGGAAGATTCCTCCCCGCGGCTTGCCGGCGCCACGCCGGTCCGTTTCGGCCACGTCAGCGTCTCGCGGTGCGGGGCCTTTTGGATCGGCGACGCCACGGGCGAGAAGGATATCCCTATTCATATCGGCTCGCTTGCGAGTGGCAAGCATCGGCGCGCCGTCTTCAGCCGCACGAAGCACGACCGCAAGCAGTGGTCGCATACGCATCCCTACCTGACCGCCGATAACCGATGGCTCATCTTCAACTCGACGCGGTCCGGAGTTGCACAGGTCTATGGCGCGAGAATTCCCGAACGTTTTCTTACGGGGCTTTGAAAATCGAATGGGTTTCAGTCTGCGGAGATCAGCGCGATGAGAATACTGCGAGCACTTCCGATTCTGGGCCTCCTTGCAGCACTCGGCGCCGCGGAAGGCGCGGAGCCCCAACGGCCTAATGTCCTGTTCGTCATCTGCGACGACCTGAACGATTCAATCGAGGGCCTGGGCGGTCACCCTCAGGCGAAAACACCGAATCTCGATCGCCTGTCGCAGTCGGCGGTGCGTTTCCAGCATGCCTACTCGAATAACCCGGTGTGCGGACCGTCGCGGGGAAGCTTGTGGACGGGGCTCTATCCGCACACGACCGGCCTCTACGGGCACAACCAGAACAACTACACGTGGCGCGACACGCCGGCCGGAAAACACGCGGTGACACTGTTCGAGCACTTCCGCCGGCACGGTTACGATGTCCGCGGCACCGGCAAACTCTTCCATAACAATCACCACACCGTCGAGTTGTTTGGGCGAGAGAACTTCGGCGCCCCCGCGTCGTTCGGCCCGTGGCCGTGGGACGGCAAGACGAAGTCGCCCTTCGCGACCCGCCATCCCGCGTCGAAGCCTCCCTGGGGCGGCAACGGATTCGAGACGATGGTTCCGCTCTCTGAGATCCCCAGCGTCAGGCCCGACCTGAAACACGGCATCCCCGGCTACACGGGCTGGCGAGATCTCGGCAAGCCGTTTCGGTACGTCAGCGACGACGACCGCGACCTGATGATCGACGAACAGTCGGTGGCATTTGCTCGCAAGGTGCTCCTGGAAAAACGCGACCGTCCCCTGCTGTTGGCGGTCGGCTTCCTTCGGCCGCATTGTCCTTGGGTCGTGCCGAAGAAGTATTTCGATCTTTTCCCCCTCGAAGAAATCAGGCTTCCGCCCTACCAGCCCGACGATCTTGCAGACTGCGGGCGGTTCATTCCCGGGATGAAGCAGGCCGGCAACGACTGGTATCTGCGGCTGGAGCGGCTGAGAATGGCTTACGGAGGCGACCGCGGTTGGCGGATGTGGATCCGTGCCTACCTGGCGTGCGCCGCGTTTGTCGACGATCAGGTCGGCCGCCTCATGACCATCTTGGACGAAGCCGGAATGTCGGACAACACGATTGTCGTCTTCACGTCCGACCACGGCTTTCACATGGGCGAAAAAGGCCTCCTGATCAAGAAGACGTGCTGGGAAGAGGCGACTCGCGTGCCCTTGCTGATTCGCGCACCGGGAGTGAGCCGCGCCGGGGCCGACAGCCTTCGCCCGGTCTCGCTCGTCGACCTGTACCCAACCCTCGCGGACCTTTGCGGCCTGCCGAGCGAGCCCAATGCGAGCGGAAACGGCTGCAATCTGGACGGGCACTCGCTCCGTCCCCTGCTGGCGGATCCGACCGGCGCCAAGTGGACCGTGCCGGCTGCCGCCCTGTCGTGCATCGAGGGCGGCGAGAAGGTCGAGACCGGCGTGGTTGCCCCGCCGGCGAAGCAACACTTCACCGTGCGTACCGCCGATTGGCGCTACATCCTTTATGCCGACGGCGATGAAGAGTTGTACGACCACACCCGCGACCCCCAGGAGTGGACGAACTTGGCTCGAAAACCCGATCACACCGCCAAGAAAGCCGAACTGCGAGAGATGCTTTTTTCCCTGACCGGGCAAACTCCCGCCGACTCCTCGAAGTAAACCGAGTTTATCGCCTGACCACCTCCCAGGATGACCGACATGCCCTCGCTCCGGAAACTCACCTGGCTGTGCTTTCCGCTGCTCATGCTCGACGGTCGTGCGGTCGCCGAGCCCGAGCAGCCCGTTCGGCCGAACATCGTGCTCTTGCTTGCCGACGACCTCGGCTACGGGGAACTTGGCTGCCAGGGCAACCCCGAGATCCCCACTCCGCACATCGACTCGATCGCGCGCACCGGCATCCGGTTCACCAGCGGCTACGTCACCGGCCCTTACTGCAGCCCGTCACGCGCCGGGTTGATGAGTGGCCGATACCAGACGCGGTTCGGCTACGAGTCGAACCCGGTGGGCGCGAAGAACGAGGATCCGCGCGTCGGTTTGCCGGCAGCCGAGACGACGCTCGCCGAACACCTGCGCGACGCGGGGTACACGACGGCGATGGTCGGCAAGTGGCATCTGGGAGGCACCGCCCAGCACCATCCTCTGCGCCGGGGATTCGATGAGTTCTTCGGCTTCTTGCACGAAGGCCACTTCTATGTGCCGCCGCCTTACCGGAACGTGACCACGATGTTGCGGCGGAGAAGACTCCCAGACGGCGGGCAAGGGCGCTATGTCGACGACCGGTTGATCTATACGACCCATATGGGCCACAACGAACCCGCGTACGACGCCGACAACCCGATCCTGCGGGGCGGCCAACCGGTCGAGGAGCACGACTACCTGACCGACGCGTTCACCCGCGAAGCGGTCGACTTCATCGGCCGCCACGCCGACAAGCCATTTTTTCTCTACCTGGCCTACAACGCGGTGCACAGTCCGCTTCAGGCCGCCGACGCCTATATGAAGCGGTTCGGCCATATCGAGGATATTCACCGTCGGGTGTTTGCCGGGATGCTGTCGAACCTCGATGACAGCGTGGGAGTTGTACTGGCGAAGCTGCGGCAGGAAGGGCTGGAACAGCGCACGCTCGTCTTCTTCCTCAGCGACAACGGCGGTCCGACGCGGGAACTGACCAGCAGCAATCGTCCGTTGCGGGGCGGAAAGGGCGACATGTACGAAGGGGGCATTCGGATCCCTTTCCTCTTGCAGTGGAAAGGCCGCTTGCCCGCGGGGCAGACGTACGCGGCTCCGGTCATCTCGCTGGACGTCTACAGCACCGCGGCAGCGGTTGCCGGCGCTCCTGACCCGGCCTCGCGGAAACTGGACGGTGTCGACCTGATTCCGTACCTTCGCGGTGAACGGTCCGGCAGCCCGCACGACGTGTTGTACTGGCGGCTTGGCAAGCGGACCGCGATCCGCGTCGGCGATTGGAAGCTGGTCCGCAACTCGCCCGAGGAAGGTGCCTGGGAATTGTACGATCTGGCTGCGGATATCGCCGAGTCGCAGGACTTGGCAAGACAGGCCCCCCAGCGGCTGCGCCAGTTGATGACCGTGTGGGAGACAATGAACGGAGAAATGGTCGAGCCGGCATGGTAGATTCCAGCATGTCGAGGGGCATCGTAGGCATCTTCAGCTCGTCTGGCTGCGCTGGCGATTTCCCACGGCGCGGTGCTCGTCTCATGTGACGCGGACTTCGGAAGAGTTCGCCATCTACGATGAGAGCCCGCTGTTGTGAACGGCCGTGAATTTGCAGGAGGATGCGACCTCAATCTGCCGCTTGCCAGTGCTCGGTGAGCGTTGCCCAATCTGGACCGTGATCAGCAGGGAGTCCACGAAGGTGGGGCACGAGTCGGACGATCTCGGCGAACAGGTCGGCGATCGCCTCGCCGATCTGCCACAGCGCGCGGCGGAAGTGGGCCTTCCCGGCGGCCTCAACCATCTCGGCGTAGCGCAGGCCCTTCGCCGTTTCACGGAGTCGCTCATTGCACTCCCAGTCATCGCCCACGCGGTTCAGTTGCATCTCTTCGAGCACGCGATCTTTGTAGATGCGGAGATACCGGCGGTTCTCGTGGAGGACGGCGCGGAGCAAGGCTTCACGTTCGGGTACCCAGCCTTCCGAAACCTCGCTCGCCAGGCGGCCTCGTGGCCGTGCGACGCGCATCCAGTGCAACTGAATCGGCTCCACCGGGGTCTCGGCCAGATCGGTCAGCAACGCAGGCCAGTTGAGCCGAAGTTCCTTGCGGCCCACTTCGTGGAAGGTGACCAAGTCTTGGATGGGCCGGTTGGCGGCGGTGTACTTGCCGTCGACCAAGTGGAGCGTAACGCCCGGCCAGATCGACTTGATCAACCCGTCGCCGATCAGGTGCGTCATCCAACCGAAAGCGTACGCCAAAGGCCGCTCGCCCGGGCCGTAGAATTCGATCCCATCCTCGACGACCGCGGCACAGTACTCGGGAAGGTGTTGCCAGGGGAGCGTGAGATCGCGCTCGGCGGCACGGTAGCCAAACGTGAGATGAGCCCTGCCGTAGAAGAGACTGTGGATGTCGCGAGGCGTGTACTGTCGGCCTTCAAACGACAAGCAGAACGGACGCACCGGGCCGCCGGTGATCGGGCTCTTCGCCAGCGGCGCCGTACCGTAGCCGACTTCCTTGCCGGTGTCGATGCAGATCGCCTCGGGCATGGTCTGGATATCGCAGCCGAGATAGGCGCCGGCCAGGTAGGAAGACCAGTGGCGCTGGATCAGCGGCCCAATCGGCAAACGACGATTATCCGCCGCCTTCGCGCCAAGGATCGCGTACATGGTGTGACCGATGATTCCGCTCATCGCCTGAGACTCCCCAGCAAAGGACACGCCGGAACACCGCGTAGACTTCCGCGGACTCTGACCCTATTCACTTTAGAGCAGGGTCGCGTTCGTCTCAAGAACAGTGCAGGACGGGGCACGGACGGAACGGAACGGTTGCGGGTCGGCTAACCCCACCGCAATAATGGCGGCTGTTAGGTACCTGTCTACAAACAACTGCGTAGGGCGGAATTCATTCCGCCCCCAGCGGAGTGAAGGCCGCTCTACAATGAAATCACGGACTTGTCCTTGGACAGGTGCCAGGCACGCGAAGGCAGCATCATTCCATCGAGTGGGAGCAAAACGATGTCCGCAAGCGATCAGCCAGGCAAAACCGACCCCCCATCGCGTCGCGATTTCCTCAAATCCACAACGGCGGCCGCCGGGGTGCTGGCGAGCGGCATCCATCGGGTCGCCCATGCGGCCGGGAGCGACGTGCTCAAGGTGGGGCTCGTCGGTTGCGGCGGGCGCGGGACCGGGGCGGCCGTGAATGCCCTGAATGCCGACCCCAACGCCACGCTGGTCGCCGTCGCCGATCTTCTGCCGGAACGATCGGCGGCCGCGCTGAGGAACATTCGCCAGCTCAAACCGAACCAGGTGGACGTCGACGACGAACACTGCTTCACCGGCCTGGATGGCTACCGGCACGTGATCGAGAGCGGAGTCGACGTGGTGCTCTTGTCGCTGCCGACGTTCTTCCATCCCGTCTACTTGAAGGCGTGCGTCGACGCCGGCAAGCACGTCTTCTGCGAGAAAGTTCATGCGGTCGACGCCCCGGGCGTTCGGATGGTGCTCGCCGCCGGAGAGGAAGCCCGGAAGAAGAATCTCAGCATTGTCTCCGGCCTGGCCTGGCGATACGACACCCGCGTGCTGGAGACGATGAAGCGGGTGCACGACGGGGCGATCGGCGAAATCGTGTCCATTGAGGAGACCTGCAACACCGGCTCGCTCCGCAGCCGGGCCCGGCTGCCCGGCTGGACGGAGATGGAGTACCAGCTTCAGGACTGGTACAACTTCTTCTGGCTCTCCTGCGATCTGCCGGGGCTGAACCTGGTGCACAACCTGGACAAGGCCGCCTGGGCGATGCATGATGAGCCGCCGCTGGCGGCCTGGGGTATGGGCGGCCGGCAAACGCGGATCGGCCCGCAGTACGGCGATGCCTGGGACCATCATGCCATCGTCTACCAATACCCAAACGGCACGAAGATGCATGCCTACTGCCGGCAGCAGGACGGCTGCATCACCAGCATCCAGGACCACTTTTTCGGCACTAAGGGGCACTGCGACCTGATGGCCGGCAAGATCGAGGGCGAGACGAACTGGCGCTACGAAGGCCCCAACTGCAACCGCTTCGACCTGGAGCACGTGGCGCTGTTTTCGGCCATTCGCAGCGGCAATCCCATCAACAACAGCCTGTACATGGCCCGCAGCAGCCTGCTGGCGATTATGGCCACCTGGGCCTGCTACACCGGCCGCGTGATCACGTGGGAAGAGGCCATGAAGTCGAACCACGTTGTCGCGCCGGAGCGACTCGCGCTGGACGCCGATCCTCCGACAAAGCCCGACGCCGAAGGCAATTACCCGATGCCGGTGCCAGGGATCACGAAATTCTAGCCCAGGCGCTGCGGTTCAAGAGCCCGTGTACGGGCAAGCTCGGGAGTCGCGGATGACACCCGGGCGGACGGCACGGGCGTTCGCCCCTAGCGCATCCCAGGCGATCGATCCCGCGATACCGGGCCAGGGCGAGAGCTCCTCCACGGCGTTGCGGATCCGAGCCCGGTTCAGCCCGGTTTTGCGGATCGCCGCCACCAGAAGTCGGACGGCGTCGTAGGTGTGGGCCGCCGCATAGTCGGGCGACCTGCCGAAGCGGGCGCGGAACTTGCCTTCAAACTCTTTGCCACCCTCTTGCGGTTCCCACACCAAAGGAAAAAAGACACCCTCCGCCGCCCTGCCGGCTTCCTCCGCAAAAGCCCTGCGGCCAATCGAAGGACCGCCGAAGATCGGGCCGGAGAAATCGGCTTCGCGGAGCTCGTTGACCAGTCGAGCGCTGTCGTGCGCCCGTGCCGCGATCACGACCGCAGCCGGATCGGACCTCAGGATCCGCTCGACAAGTTGCTCGAGATCGGGCAGGGCCTGGCGGCAGTGCCAATGATACAGTGGAATTAACCGGCGTCGGCCAAGGCATTTTTCCAATTCCGATGTGAATTGGCGGGAGTCGTGGTCGTCGGCCGAAATCAGAACGAATGGCTTCGAACCGATTTGCCGCTCGATCGCCTCGGCCAGCACCGGCGCCGCTAGATGGTCCCCCGGCACCAGGGAGAACATCCAGGGAACGTTCGCCAGGTTGGCCGTCTTGTCGGTGCTGGCCGCGCTCAGCAAGGTGATTCGCGATTTGACTGCGACCTGCTCGACCAGGTGTGTCGACGGACCGTCGATCCCGCCTAGGATCGCCCATAACTCGTCCCGGTAAACCATGCGAGCAATCTCTCCGACACCGGTGCCCCATGGGTTTTCTGACCACGCGGGCAGAAGGCGAAACGGCTTGCCTTGATAGCCGCCCTCCGCATTGGCCTCGTCCAACGCCAACTGGGCCGCGCACCAGAGATCTCCGCCGCGGGGATGATCCGGATCGCTGGGCCCGAAATAGCCGATCCTCACCTCTTCGAAATCCACAGGCCCGGCGGCCTCGCGACCGGGCCCGGCGTACTCGGTCTGCCGGTCTCGGGCCTTGAAGAAAGGTTGTTGCTCACTGGCGGCCTCCTGGCAGCGGACCGCACTGCCGGCCCACAGCAGGAGCGCAGACGCAACAAGGCAATCGCGCGTGCTTTGCATCATTGCCGGCTCGACACCTTGCCCGGTTGCTGCAACGCCACCGGACTGGCTGGGATCTTCAGGTCGGACCGCGAGTAGTAGTTCCAGACACCGTTTTCCTGCTTGGCCAAGAAGACCTCGCCGGCGTCGTCCAGGCAGCTACTCAATGGGATCTCGCCCGTGGCACCCCGCCACGCCTCGTTGCGGTGGGCAAGCACATCGCGAATCTTTGCGCGGTTGAGCCCCCTACCTGGATGGCCCAAATCAGCATGCTCATGCCGTCGCAGGCGTGAGCGGCGTAGGTCTCCGGCTCCTCGTTGAACCGGGCGCGGTAGGCCTTTCGGAAAGCATCGAGCTTGGGGTCCTTTCGCTGGGGGTTCCAGGGCGAGCCGCAGACTACGCCTTCGGCGTGCTCGCCCGCGATCTCGCCAAACTCCTTGAGGAGGCACCGGTCGCAGGCGAAATAGGGCTGGTCCATGCCCGCGGCACGCATCTGCACGAGAAGCCGCGCTCCATCCAGCGCGTCGCCCCAATGGACGACCGCCTCAACGTTGGCTTCCTTCAACCGGTCGATCTGCAGCGAGAAGTCGTCCTGGCCGACGAAGTAGGCCATTTCGATCGGGATGGGCTTGCCGAGCCGGCGGCTGGAATCGCGAATTTCCCGGACTCCAAAGCGGCCGTAGCGGTTGCTCGCCCGTACGACGCCGACCCGTTCGAGCCCCAGCTTGCGGTAGAAGTAGTCGCAGAGCAGATAGCTCTGCTGGCGGTCGTCGCCGATGCACCGGAGAACCCAGGGGATGTTGGTCTCGATGAACGTCGGGTCGGTGTCGCCGCTGTTCATCATCGGGATTTCGACCTTCAAGCCGACCCGGATGGCGATATGGCTGTTGGCGCCGTCGATGCTGCCGAGAATCGCCCAAACCTTGTGCCGATAGGCCAGCTTGATGATCTGCTCTCCCGAAGCTCCCCAAAGACCGTTGTCGTTGCTGATCACCAGCTCGAAAAGGACCTTTCGCTTGAGATAGCCGCCCCTGGCGTTCGCCTCTTCGATCGCCAACTGGGCGCCGTGCAACATCTGTGTGCCCATTCCTTCTTCGTGGCTTCTTCCGCCCGTCGCCACGGAGACGGTCGGCTCGATGGGGCCCAAAAAGCCGATCCTTACACTGTCGACGTGCTCCGGTTCCGGGATTGCCCGGCCCGGCCCCGTATACTCCATCTGTTCGAGGAAATGGCGTTTGAACGGCTCGACGTGCCGGAACGGCGCGACATCGTCGGTCGTATTCGCGTAGCGGGCGTCCTTCTTCAAGAAAAGGTCGGGCGTCTGGTACGCATTGACGGAGTTGATCTCCTCGATCACTTTCCGCGTGTGTTCATTGATGGGAACCGCCGGCTTCCCCGCCGACGAAGCCTGACGATTTTCCGCAGCAAAGGAGACGGTTGCCGTGAGAGCCGCCGCAAACAGAACAGTGATTGGATACCGCATGATGATCTCCACAACCTACTTGGCCTTGAGGCTCACAACCCGCTGCGGATTCTTTTTCAATCCCGGGTAATATCCTTCGCCGATCGCCCAGCCCAGGCCTTTGCCCGTCGCGACCCACGTGTCGTTGCCGTCATGGTCGAGATTAATGACGAAGTTATGAGGCACGGCTTTTTCCATATCCACGGTCTTTAGCAGTTTTCCGCAACGGAAGATCTCCGCCTTCCCTCGCAGGGTTTTCTCATCGCGGGTGTAGGTAACGACTGTGTCCGTGGGAAAATGGGCCACCGCGCCCAGGCCCTTGTCGTGGGCAAACCAGCATTCGTCGGCGCTGCGGGCCTTCACGTTGTTGGTGAAATCGCTCGGCAGCCCCGTTTCATGAGCGTACAGCCCCCGCCAGTGGCGGCCATCGTAGCGGCAGCAGCCGAAATAAGAAGAGATCCACAGCACGTCTTCCGCCGGGCTTGCTCCGGTGACGATCACATGAACAATCCCGTCGTCGCGGTAAAGGTCGATCTCCATTTCCCCGTCGGGATCGACATAGACTTTCCAGGGATCGCCCCGGTTTTCGCGATCCCGCTTGCAGTCGAACTCCAGGCAGCCGCTTCCCCAGACCGCCAGATAGACCTTTCCCTTGCCGTCGTAGGCGACGTCGTAGTTCCAGATCTCCTCCATCGGGGCGTTCTTCTCGGTGAAGATACTCCACTGGTCCGTGACCGGGTTGTACCGGCTGGCGCCCGCCGTGGTCGCCGCCCAGATGTTGTCGCCCTCGATCGCCACGCCGTACACCACGTCGTTGACCAGCCCACTGTTGAGCTGATGAAAGTGATCGAAACGCCCGGCGCTAAAGCGGGCCAGGCCTCCTCCGAAAAGCCCGAGCCAGACATCGCCCGTCTTCGGGTCGACCGCGATCGAGGTGATTGCCTGGAAGGGCAAGCCGTCCTTTTCCTGCCACGTCTGGACGATCTTCTCCGTCTTCTTGTCGATCAGTGCCAGGCCGTCTTCGGTGCCCACCCACACGCGCGGGCCGTCGGCCTTGACGGCGAAGATGTGGTCGTTGGGCAGGCCGTCCTTGACGGTGAAGTGCTTCCACTTCGTGTAGACATAAGGAAGTTCGTCGGCACCGGCCGCCAACGGCTTGGGATCGGAAGGCGGCTCTGCCGGGGGCGCGGCGAGCACCGAAGCGCCAAGAGCGCCAGCCGCCGCGATCGCGACAGCAAGAAAGCGGGCATTCACGGGCGATCTCCTCAGGGTATGGATCAGAGCGTCTTCAGATACTCGACCAGGTCGTTCAACTGGTCCTTGGTCATGTCGTTGGTCAACCCGTGCGTGTCGTGGGGGTTGTAGCGGGTCCAGATCTCTTCCAGGGTAGCGGCCATGCCGTTGTGAAGGTACGGTGCCGAATTGTAAATGTTATTCAGATGGGGTGTGTCGAATGTCCCCGTGGTATCGCTGGGCATCTTCGACCCGACGTCGTGCAGACGGCGGTCGGTGTAGAGCGGCGGGAAGTGGCATGCCGTGCAGCGGTTTTCTTTCGGGATCACGCTGCCGTCGTTTGCCCGGGTCCGCTCGAAAATAACTTTTCCGCGGCGTTGCGCGTCGGTCAGCGGGGCGCCGAGCGGGCGGTACCGGTTCGGCGGTCGTGGAATCGTGCAGACGTAGAGATCTACCGCCGCGAGCTGTTCGGGCGTAAAGGGGGCGCCGCGGGTGAAAAAGGTCGACAGCCGCGGGCCGCACTGCCGCGAGAAACTCGGGTTCTTACCGCTCCACTTGAACGGTGCGGTGTCGAGAATGCCCCGCAGCGTTCGGTTGTCCACCGGGTTGGTGCCGATGCCGTCGGGCTCGATGTCGTAGGTGATTGCGTCGATGTGCCCGTCGGGGTGGCATGAGTGGCAAGACATCTGCCGGCGGAAAGTGATGGCAGCGCTGTTGAACAACTGCTCGCCATAGCGGACCTTCGTGATTTCCTTGGGTCCGCCCAGGTCGATCCGATCGACCGCCCGCTGCTCCGCGATATCGATCACCGTCAGCGAATCGTCCAAAGAATTGGCGACAAACGCCGTCTTGCCGTGCGGCGCGATGAGAATACTCCGCGGGCTGTTCTTCGTCGGCACGTGTGCAATGATGAACTCCGACGATTTTCCGAGATGATTCGGAAGCACGTGCTCGCGGTCGTAATCCGACGCCTCACGAATCAGGCGAGTCAGCTTCTCGACGTCAACGATCGCAACCCGATCAGAACTGGAACTCGCGACCAGCGCAAGCCGACCGTCCGGCGTGATCGCGACCGCCGCCGGATCGGGGAAGTATAAGCCCGGCTGATCTAGGAGAACCTGGTCGACTCGGCCGTCGGCCCAGACGACTCCCAGCCCGTTGGTGATCGTCCAGCCCTGGTGCACTCGCGTCATCGGCACGAGGTTCTTGGTCCGTATCAGCGTGAAAAGTGCAAACTCGTTACTCGGATGCACCGCCACCCCTTGCAATAGATTCGCACGGGGCACAACGATACGCTGATGAACTCGTCCCGATCCGGCATCGATCACCGTGACTTCGGACATCGAAGGCATGCGGAGCGGGACAATGCGGGAGTAGGCGTTGGTGACGTACATCCGCGAGCCGTCGGGCGAGGCGGCGAGCGACCACGGGAACCGGCAGGCCGAAAGGTGCTTGCTGGGCGCGAGCGACTCCGTGTCGATCACCGTGACATTGTCGGAAGCCGTATTGAGCACGTAGAGCCGCTTCCCCCCGGAATCGGTGAGCAGCCCGTGCGGCTCGTCGCCGACGGGAATCGTGGCCGTCGTCTCTCGCGAAACCACGTCGATGACCGAAACGGAGTCGTCCAGCCGATTGCTGACAAAAGCCCGCCGCCCGTCCGGGGCGAACGTCACGTTCATGGGATGTCCGCCCACAGCGATCTCGGCCACGCGAGTGCGCGTGGCAGGGTCGACCACGACGACCGAATTCGAGGTCTGGCAGGCAACGTAGAGCTCCTTGCCATCCGGCCGAAGGGCGATGTCCAGGGGGGTCTTGTACTGTGGCTCGTGGTCGATTTCGGGCGCGACGGATGGATGGACGATGGCCGCAATCGCGGCGGCATAGTCAAACGGCTTCCCGTGGGCGTTGGCGTGGCAGGCGTCGCAGGTCGCGGCGGAAACCTTCTTGAGGCTTGCCGCCGTTGAAACCTGCCGGACCTTCAATTCGACTTCGCGGGCGTGTCGGCTCCCGGGGCCGTGACACGCCTCGCAGGTCACCCCTTCGAGGACCGAGTAGGTTTCCTCGACACCGCCCACCGGCTCTTGGAAACCGGTCGCGTGGCATCTGAGGCACTCCCTACTGGTGCGAGGATCTCCCTCAACCTTCATCTCGCCGGCGATTTCCCAAGCCCTTGCCGTGCCGAGGCTGGCGTAGGCATTGGCGTGCGGGCTGGCCCGCCACTTGCTGAATTGAAAGCCCGCATCGGTTCCGATATGGCACTGGGCGCAGCTCGCTGCCCCGAGGTATCGCGGGCCTTGGTTATCTACCGCCACCGGCCGCGGCGGCTCGAGCTTTTCGAACTTCCCCCGGCTCGCGTGCGCGATTCGCTCCCACGCCTGTTCTACGTCGAACGACGACCGGGGCCCGAGGACCATCCGGTGAGAACCTTTCTCCATGTGGCAGTTCATGCAGTCTTCGCGGGTCGGCATGTTCAAGCCCGCCAGCATGGCCGCCTCACGATTTCTCATCGTGTCGGCGTCCATATACTCACTGCCGGGGCCGTGGCACTTCTCACACTGAACCCCCTCCTGGAGCACGAACGTCGGGTCCTTCTCCCACGGCTCGGCTTCGGCCCCGGTGGCATGGCAGCCCAGGCAGAGCGGCGATTCCTGCGGGGCCGTCGTGATTCCGCTCCACTTGGCGATCTGCCTGGCCTCGGGTTTGGCCAGACTGGTGTAGGCGGTCGCATGGCGCGAATGCATCCAATTACGAAACTGATCGCCCATCGCGTTGCCGTCGTGGCATTCGGCGCAAACCTTGGCGCCAACAAAGACCGGGTGCCGGACCATTCCCGGCGGATTGGCGAATGCGGCGTGCGACAAGAACAGCATCAAACAAACCATCAAACCGGTGTGCCACTGCTTGGGATGGAATGGGCGTTCCATCTGAGCAGATATACCACCATCCCAAGCAGTGCGCGGGCGGGCGGTTCCTTCGCCGCGTCCACACTGCTTGGAGTTGTGGATGCTCGATCTTGCATGGGAAACCGATTCAACTCCAAGCTGAAGTGCCACACGAGCAAGCGCACGGCGCATCGGTTTTTCCGAGGATTGCAGAGTCATCTATTTCGCCGGCTGAACCACTTGGAGGAACTGGTTTGCCTCGACATTTTCCAGAGAACTCGTCCGGCCGTCCGGCCAGCGGATTTCCACGCGATCGGCCCTGTCTGCTTTGCCGAGACCGAAGTGAAGTCTCGGGTCGCCCTGCGACAGATACCCCCGCACGGGAACGAGATCCTGGATCTGCCGCAGGTCCCCGGCAACAACGGCGATCCGGGCGCCGATCGCGTCGGACTTGCCGTTGGGAAGCTTTGCCTCGATCGAGAGCCAATGATTGCGGTTGCCGCCGTCGTTGCGCAAAAGCCGGGGAGCATCGTTGAGATTCGCGACCAGAAGATCCGGATCGCCGTCGTTGTCGAAATCGCCCCAGGTCGCCCCGCGGCTTACGAACTTCTGGTGAAAATAGTCGCCCGACCGCTTGGCTACGTCAACAAAGTTCCCTTTGCCGTCGTTCCGCACGAGCACCGCTTCGTCGGGAAATTCCTTGTGCGCGTCGCCGTTCGCCACATAAACGTCCAGATATCCGTCGCAGTCATAGTCGAAAAGAATCCCACCCCATCCGACGTACTGGCCGCATACGACGGCCAGGCCGGCCGGTGTTGTGCGGTCCTCGAAGTACTCGCCGCGGTTCATCAGCAGGCAACCGTAGTCCATATCCGGGATGTACAGGTCGAGCCTCCCATCGCGGTCCACGTCGCCCACGGCAGGGCCCATCGAAGACACCCCCTGTCCGGCTTCGCCGAACGCCATTCCGCGGACCAGGCCTTCCTCGGCGAATCTGCCCGCGGCCGTGCTGCGGAAGTAGTCGTTAGCCATTCCATCGTTCGTCACGTAGATGTCCAACCGGCCGTCGTTGTCCAGGTCTGCCACCGTCGCGCCCATGCCGCGGCCGTCCGCGCGAAAGACGCCTGCCTCCTGGGCAACGTCGGTGAAGGTTCCATCCCCGTTGTTGCGGTAGAGCGAATCGGGCTGACCAGGGTAGCTCAGCGGGCCGGGATACCCGGTCGGTGCGTAAAAGGCGCGGAACGCACCCTTATCGTACTCAAGGTAGTTCACGACGTAGACGTCGAGATCGCCGTCGGCGTCGAAGTCGAACCATGTTGCCTGCAAGCTCCACCGTGGATCGGCCAAGCCCGACTCCTCCGAAATCTCGGTGAAGGTTCCGTCGCCGTTATTCCGGTAGAACTCGTTCGGGCCGTAGCAGAGGACGTAGAGGTCCAAATCGCCGTCGTAATCGTAGTCGGCGGCCGAAACCCCGCAGGCAAACGTTCGCCCGGCCACGCCCGCAGAGTCCGTCACGTCCGCAAACGTGCCGTCGCGATTGTTGCGGTAGAGCTTGTTGAACAGCTTGCCCCGCAGATGCCGGCCCCGATTGCTGCTGAAGTCCGGGTGCCACCGTCCGTTGACCAGGTAAATGTCGAGCCAGCCGTCGCCGTCGTAGTCGAAGAACATCGCTCCGGCGCCGGTCCCTTCCACGATGTTGTCCAGCTTCTCGTCGCCATAACTGTGCTTGAACTGGACGCCCGCCTCTCCGGTGACGTCGGTAAACACCGGCAACGGCTCGGCCGCGGCGGCGCCCGCGATCAAAAGGATCACGATTGAGAAGTGTAGTCCGGACACTCCGTGGCCGGACAACGCGGGCCGCGGAGTGCCCCGCTTACACTGAAACCGCCATCCTCTCAACATGTCGATCCTCACCATCATCCCCCGTTTCCTTCAGCTTCACCGAGGCGACCTTTCACTGCGCTGAGCCCGATGCCCTCGAATGCCGCCCCCAAGTCGATCCATCGCACAATCGTCTCACGTTCCGGATGGGTCAGTGGCGGCGACTCGCCCGGTGGAATCGGCGTGGCCGGCCGCGACCTCCAGTTGCCGTCCCAGGGCCGCGACGTGTTCCGCCCAAACATGTGCCAGACGAGCGGGCTGGTACGTGCACGTCCCGGGTGCACGTACTTCCCCATTGCCGACTCGGCCTCGGAACCCTCCGCCAGCGACCGGAGTGCTAAATACGCCTGCTCCGGATCAACCTTCGTTCCGGCTGCCAGCACCGGCGGGCTCCCGTTGCTGCCGTGGCACCCGGTGCATTTCGCTTCGACGATGGGCAGAACGTCTCTGCGGAAATCGACGGATGGCCGCTCTTCCGGCGGTGCGAGAAGTCGAACCGTCGGTCTGTCCAGCGCCTCGGCCAGCCGATTCTCCGGTGTCAACTCCGGATCCTCATGGCAACCGACGCACCCCTGGTTGAAGTGATTCCGGGTCCACACCCATCCGCAGCTTCGCAGGGAGATCCCGTCTTCGTCGAGCACGTGCAATTCCAGCGGGACGTTCGCGGGCACCTCGATATTGAACGACCCGTCCTGCGCGATGGGAGCCTCGCCCAAGACCCGCCGCCGGGCTATTTCGGGCAGAGACGCACCAACCGGTTTCTCGCGGTCGGTCGCCGTTCGTGGCAGGCCTTCGACGACGCGGAGGCGTTTGGCCATGCCGGGAACGAACCTTCGGTCCTGGTGGTCCGAGTTGTAGATGCTAAGGCAATAGAGCTTCCCCGTGGGATCGTCGTCGAGCACAGAGCTCGACCGGCCGTCGGGTTCCGGATGTGGGGTGATTGCCGTCGCCTGAATATCGTGGCGCTGGGGGTCGTCGTAGGCAATCGCCATTCGTTTTGACTCCGGATCCAGGCGATAGACCGCGTGCGTGCCGCTGCCGTCGGCCGGACGGCGCGAGACGAGGATTATTCCGTCCGGAAGCGGCGACGGGCAATGGAACAGACCGTCGGCCGGTTCGGTGAGCCGGCGATACGTATGCAGCGGCCGCAAGAGAGAGACGCTTGCAAGCTGTCCGGCGCCATCCCAGGGCGAGTGATCGGTCTCCACGAATACCGCCAGGCCGTCAGGCGTCGTGCAGGCCATGTGCTTGATCCGAAGTCCGCAGTCGGTCGCGAACGGTGCGTAATCGGTCCCCTCGGGGTTCGCGTCCAGCAGCACGATTCGACCGCGATCTCCGCGCTGGAGCGTTCGGCGCTGCCAGGTCGAATAGAGCAGCCTCCCGTCCCACATAATCGACGGATCGAAATCGCTCGACAGATTGAACGTGACCCGCCGGACCAGCGAGCCGTCCAGCTTGCAGGAGTAGATCGCGGTCGCAACAGCGGTGCCGGTTTCGTTGAGGCCCCGTGGATCGCTCCCCACGAACAGGATCTGGTACCACGGCTCCTCTTCGGAAATCTGATAGAAGCTCGATTGGTAGCGGGGGCTGCGGCAATCGCCCCGCGACCGGGTAATCTGGCGGAAGCGGCTCCCGTCAACGGTCATTTCGTAGATATTCCAGTCGTCCTCCGCGGTTCGTTTGGCCGCGAACAGGCAGCGGGTTCCGTCAAAGGAGACGTCCGGATCACACGCGCTGTGGAATGTCGCAGTGAGCACCTGGATTGTTCCGTCAGGCGAGAGCCGGACGATCCGTCCACGGTCGCGACAGGCGGCGCGAAGCATTCCCAACTCCGATGACAGCCCTTTGTTCCGCCCCGAGTCGCCAGGAAGTTGTGTCACCAGAAGCTGTCGCTCGCATCTTGCGAAGGACCGAGAAGCCCCGTCGGCCAGGGCCATCCCTGCAAGCGTGAGTTGCCCGATTGAGCAGGCCACCGCGACGGCCAACCGCACGACCGCGGCCTTTCGCGATCGGATCGATTGGACAGAACGATCATCACCGAACTCCGGCGAATCCGAACCGCCTGAGGAGTGAACTAGATCCGACTGCATTAACAACTCACCCCGTGCCAGCAACACCCTCGCCCCCAGATGCGTTTTGCGGTCCTCTTTTCGAGCACGACCGTAACGGGCGGCCCCAGCAAGCCACTCCTCTAGTTCCTGTTTGCAGAATAACCCGAGCGTGCGGGGAGGTCAACGAAAGCGTAAAGCCCGTTGCCTCAACGATCGCGATTGAAAACCCAAGTAGGCCCCGCTTGCCGAGCTTGTCGAGCGGGATCTTACGCTGCATATCCACTTCGCGGCTTGGCTGGCTACCCGCAGGTCCCGCTCGGCGAGGTCAGCAAGCGTGACACACCCGCGGTTGGCCGTGACCAACTACCCAGCCGTCGGTACTTGCCAGTTCCTTACCGCCCGTTTCTCCTGCCGCTCTCCCCAAACAGCTCATAGCTTGCCCGTGGCGGAAGGGCGAGTATTTTAATAAACATGTAACTTGACTTCATTTTTATTCATATTATAATTCAACAGGACATTGAGAAAACGCCTAGGATCGCAAAACAGCAACTGCAAGACCATGCCGATCGTCCGAGAGAAACGGAAAACATGGGTCGACTTCCTGAGCGACGAAGATCTTGCCTTTGTGAGGCGATTTGTTCTCGCATCAGGGTCCTCAAGTCCTTTGGCCCAGGCCTATGGGGTGACGTACCCCACTATCCGTCTACGGCTCGATCGCCTAATCCAGAAAATCACGATCGCCGAAGACGAGCGGATTGTCTCCAACTTCGAGCGTCTTGCCCGCGCTCAGTACGCCGAGGGGAAGATCGATCTCGGTACGCTCCGGTTGTTGTTGGACGCTCATCGCGAGGAATTGGAGAAAGATCATGAGAATTTTGATGCTCAGTAGTCTTATTGCCTTTGTCACTACCGGTTCGGCCATCGGTGAGGACGTCGTCCGGAAAATTTCCTGGCGTGCGTTGCAGGCAGCGGGAGACCTCTCTGTCGGCGAAATCGTCGAAGGCCGCGAACCGGGGCCGACTGAGATGCTGAGGGTCGAAAACAAGGACGATTCGTCCCAGGCATTCGCTGTCCTAAAACTTGACCAGCCCGGAATCACAACCACCCGCTACGCCCTCACCGGCCGTGTCCGCTACGCGGACGTTGAGGACGTTGGATACCTGGAGATGTGGAGCGTGTTTGCCGACAAGGGGGAGTATTTCTCCCGGACGCTCGGAGACTCCGGCCTGATGCAGTCTTTGAAGGGCTCGTCCGACTGGCGACCGTTTTCGCTTCCCTTCTTCAGCAACGAAAAACACGGGCCCCCCACCCGGCTGATCGTCAACGTGGTTCTGCCCGGCAAGGGTACGGTCGACCTCAGTCCGCTCGAGCTTGTCCAGTACGAGCAGAGCCAAGATCCCTTGGTAATGCCCGGTGCGTGGTGGGGTGACCGCACTTCCGGCCTGATCGGCGGAATCTGCGGCGCGGTGTTCGGCTCTTTCGGAGGCCTGCTCGGTCTGCTCTTGGGCCTCGGAAAAGCTCGCACCTTCGTTCTGACGCTTGCCAAGGTGCTCTTGCTGCTCGGGGCGGTCAGTCTCGCCATGGGCCTGCTTGCCCTGGCACTCGGACAACCTTACGCCGTCTGGTACCCGCTGATCCTGCTGGGGATTATCGTCACAGCGGTCCTCGGGGCAAATCTCCGCACATTCCGGCGACGGTACGACGAATTGGAACTGCGTCGCATGTCGGCGATGGATACCGCGAACGCGGGCTGAAAACGACGTGGAGCGGAACAATACGTACCGCAGTGCCAGGTCCCGCTCGGAAAGCGGGACCTACACGTGCAGCGCCCGTCCGTCGACCGCCAGGGCAGCTTCTTTGACCGACTCGGCCAGGGTCGGATGGGCATGGCAACTTCGGGCGATGTCCTCGGCCGTGGCG
This sequence comes from Thermoguttaceae bacterium, assembly GCA_040768665.1. Lineage (GTDB taxonomy): Bacteria > Planctomycetota > Planctomycetia > Pirellulales > Thermoguttaceae > JABWBD01. Next base: position 183,386 of record JAXGMN010000017.1, on the reverse strand, counting down.
CCGTAGTCCATCGCGACGGCCGCTTCGGCGATCATGTCGCCGGCCCTCGGACCGAGGATGTGCACGCCCAAAACCCGGTCCGTCTTCTCGTCGGCCAGCACCTTCACCAGGCCGTCGATCTGGTTGAGCGTTCGCGCGCGACCGTTGGCGCGAAACGGAAACACGCCCTTGCGGAAAGGACGTTCCGCTTCTTGGAGTTGTTCCTCCGTCTTCCCGACACTGGCGATCTCGGGGTGCGTGTACACGACCGCCGGAATGGTTTCATAGTTGACGTGTCCATAGCCGGTGACCAGCTTCTCCACACACGCGATTCCCTCCTCGGACGCTTTGTGGGCGAGCATCATCCCGCCGATGCAATCCCCGATCGCATAGATGCCCGGAACGCTGGTTGCGTATGTGGCGTCGACCAGGATTCGGCCCGCCTCGTCGAGACGCACGCCGGCGCTCTCAAGGCCGAGATTGTCGGTGTTCGCTTTGCGGCCAACCGCCAGCAGGACGCGATCGCACCGGATCGGCTCCACTGCCTCACATTCGACGACGCAAGTATCGCCGTCGCGATACGCGCGGCGGACCCGCCGGGAAAGATGGAACTCGAGTCCCTGCTTTTGAAGGATCTTCCTGGCTTCTGAGGCCAACTGTGCGTCGAGGCCGGGCAGGATTCGGTCGAGTGTCTCAACGACGGTTACCTTCGACCCCAAGCGGCTCCATACCGATCCCAGTTCCAGCCCGATGTAGCCGGCACCGATAACGACCATGTGGCCGGGAACCTCGCCGTAGGAAAGCGCTTCAGTGCTCGTACCGATGCGATCGCCGTCAAGCTCCACGCCCGGGAGCGCCGCCGGACGGCTGCCAGTGGCGATCAGCCATTGCTTGGCTGCCAAGGGCCTCGGCCCCGATTCTTCTTCGACGACCAGGCGATCGGGCCCCTCGAAGCGGCCGCGACCGCGGTAGACGGTGATCTTCTGCCGCTTCAGCAGTCCGTCGATTCCACGGCAAAGCGTTTGGACGACGTTGTCTTTTCGCGAAAGCATCGTGGCGAGATCAAGCTGGACTTCCGGCAGTTTGACCCCATGCGCGGCGAAAGCATGTTTCGCCTCGTAGTATTTCTCGCTCGATTCGAGAAGCGCTTTGCTCGGGATGCAGCCGACCCGCAGACAAGTGCCTCCCAACAGAGCGTTCTCGTCGACGCATGCCGCGTTCAGCCCGAGCTGCGCGGCGCGCAACGCCGCCACGTAGCCGCCGGGGCCGGCGCCAACTACCACCAGGTCATGCGATGCAGCTTCCATTTACAGCTCCAGGAGCAAACGTGCGGGGTCCTCGATCACTTCCTTGATCGTGCGAAGGAACGTGACCGCCTCGCGGCCGTCGACGATCCTGTGGTCGTATGTCAATGCGAGATACATCATCGGCCGGATCACCACCTGGCCTTCGCGGGCGACGGGCCGGTCCTGGATGGCGTGCAGTCCGAGAATTCCGCTCTGTGGCGGATTAATAATCGGCGTGGAGAGCATCGAGCCGTACACGCCGCCGTTGCTGATCGTGAACGTTCCGCCCGCGAGCTCCTCCGGATCGATCTTGTTCTCACGAGCCCGAACCGCCAGTTCGGCGATGGCCCGCTCGATCTCGGCGAAGCTCATCCGCTCGGCATTGCGGAGGATCGGCACAACCAGGCCTTTGCCGCCGCCGATGGCCACGCCGATGTCGTAGTAGTTGCGGTAGACGATGTTTCGCCCGCGGATCTCGGCGTTCACCTGCGGAAACCGCTTGAGCCCTTCGATGGCCGCCTTGACGAAAAACGACATGAACCCCAGCTTGATGCCGTAACGATCCTTGAACGGCTCGGCGTATTTCTTTCGCAGGGCCATCACTTCCGACATGTCGACCTCGTTGAACGTGGTCAACAGAGCCGCGGTCTGCTGAGCCTCCACCAGCCGATTCGCGATCGCCCGGCGGATCATGCTCATCGGCACCACGTCTTCCTCGCGGTCGGCGAGGGCGGCAGCGGCAACGGGAGCTTCCGGCTTCGTAGAGGCCGGGGCCTTTTCGCTCGGAGGCGACGGCCCGCGGCGGGGACGTCTCTCATCGAGATACCGCTCGACATCCTCTTTCAACAGGCGTCCCCCCGGGCCGGTTGCCGGCACTTCTTCGGCTTTCAGTCCGTGCGCAGCCAAAACCCGTTCGGCGGCCGGCATGAAGCGGGGCGGCCCGTTCGACTGGCCGGACGGCCGCGCCGGCGGCGCGGCGGCCGATTCCGCCGGTGCTTCGGCCGCCGGTTGGCCGGTCGATTCCGGCTCCGGCTCGACAGGAGCTTCCGCCGGCCTGCCCTCCGCCGATTCGTCGACCTCGGCGATCAGGTCGCCGACGTTGGCGAACTCACCGTCCTTTTTCAGGATTCTGACCAGCGCCCCGGACGCGGGCGCGGGCACGGTGACCGTGGCTTTCTCGCTTTCGATCTCCACCAAGTCGTCGTCCTTTTCGACCCGCTGCCCCTCCTGCTTCAGCCACTGCGATATCTGCACTTCGTATACAGACTCGCCCACTGCGGGGACTTTCACTTCGACGGCCATTGTTGCTCTCGCTCAGAGGAAAGGACCACCGGACTACGCGCCCAACCGCACACCGATACCCTACGTCTCGTGGAAGGCCCGATCAAGCAATTGGTGCTGCTCTTTGCGATGCAGGCTGCCCCAGCCGGTGGCCGGGCTCGCGGCCGTGCGCCTCGAGATGGTCTGGAACGGAAATCGATCGTAAAGCCGGTTTTGCAGGCGAATTTTCAAGAACTGGCTGGCCCCCATATTGAACGGCTCCTCCTGGACCCAGTAGACCGGGACCTCGTCGGGGTAGGGCTCCAGGGCCACCTGCAACTGATTGCGAGGGAGTGGATAAAGCTGCTCCATCCGCAGAATCGCCACATCCGTGCGGGCGAGTTCCTCACGTTTCTCCAGCAATTCGTAATAAATCTTGCCACAGCAAACGAGGACGCGCGTCGCAGCCGACGGGTCCACCACCTGGTCGGCCAACACGCGGCAGAAACGCCCTTCCGCCAACTCATCGAGATTCGACACACAACGTGGATGTCGGAGCAGACTCTTCGGTGTCATGATGATTAGCGGCTTCAACCATCGGCGGAGCATCTGCCGCCGCAAGCAGTGAAAGTATTGCGAAGGAGTGCTCGGCACGACCACCTGGAAGTTGTGCTGCGTGGCCAGATTGAGAAACCGTTCCAACCGAGCGCTCGAGTGCTCGGGGCCTTGACCTTCAAAGCCATGGGGAAGCAAAAGCGTAATTCCACTCAACCGTCGCCACTTCTCCTCCGCGCTTGCCAGGAACTGGTCCACGATTACCTGCGCCGCATTCCAAAAATCGCCGAACTGAGCCTCCCAGGCCACCAGCGCATCGGGGTAGTCAAGACTGTAGCCGTACTCGAATCCGAGGCAACCTGCTTCGGACAGCGGGCTGTTGATGATGTCGACCGGCGCCTGGTCTTCCGCGACGTGTCTCAGCGGCACGTACGTGTGGCCGTCCTCGAAGTCATGAAGGATCGCGTGGCGATGACTGAACGTGCCGCGCCCCGTGTCCTGTCCGCTCAAGCGGATGCGGTACCCGTCGATCGACAGCGTACCCAGTGCGAGCGCTTCGGCAGCGGCCCAGTCGACCGGCTGTCCCCCGTCGGCCATCGCCCGCCGCCGCTCGTTCCACCGCTTCAGCTTGGGATGCAGGTGGAAGTCTTCCGGCAGTTCCGTGAGCTTCTTCAGTATTCGTGACAGCTCTTGCCGGTCGACGCCCGTATGGACCTGTTCGTCGGGTGTTTCCAACCCGACGCGATAGCCGCGCCAGACGTCGCCCAAGGTGAAAGAAGGCCCGGAAACATCGCCGCTGCGGGCCAGCGAGTGCTCTTTTTCAAGGTGGTTCCGGCACTCCTCGTCCATCCGGTCCGCGTCTTCGGCCTGGATACGGCCGGCCTCGACCAGGCGCTCGCAATAGCGTCGGCGGAGTGTCTTACGACCGCGGATCCGCCTGCCGTAGAGCAGCGGCTGGGTGAATTCGGGCTCGTCGCTCTCGTTGTGCCCGTGCTTCCGGTAACAATACAGATCGATCACCACGTCGCGATGGAACTCGCGGCGGAAGTCCATGGCCAGGTCAACCACGTGAGCGACCGCCTCGGGTTCCTCCCCGTTGACGTGGAAGATCGGAATTTGAAGCATTTTGGCCACGTCGCTCGAGTAGCGTGTCGAGCGGCCTTCGTTGGGAAGCGTGGTGAAACCGATCTGGTTGTTGAGGATGACGTGGAGCGTTCCGCCGGTCGTGTAGCCGGGGAGTTGGCTGAGGTTGAGAGTTTCCTGGACGATCCCTTCCCCGGCGAACGCCGCGTCGCCATGGATGAGAATCGTCATCCCGTGCTCGTGGCCGATATCGCCGGCTCGATCCTCCTTCGCCCGCGAAGAGCCCGCAGCCACCGGATTGACAAATTCGAGGTGGCTCGGATTGAAGCACAAGGTGAGATGAATCTTTTCGCCACCGACGGTGATCCAGTCGTTGCTGTGGCCGAGGTGGTATTTTACGTCGCCGCCGCCCGGCAGCGGGTGTTCCTTGTCCTCAAATTCGTAGAAGATCTGCCGCGGGTTCTTGCCCAGAATGTTGGCGAGCACGTTGAGTCGTCCGCGGTGCGCCATTCCCATCACGATCTGCCGGACACCCTGAGATCCGGCTCGCTCGATGGCACGGTCCAGAACCGGGATCAGGATCTCGGCGCCTTCCAGGGAAAACGTCTTCGCACCGACGTATTTCTTCTGGACGAACTCCTCGAAACTGGTCGCGCACGTCAGCCGCGAGAGGATCCGCATCTCTTCTTCCCGGCTGAGTTCGATCCGGTTGCCGGTCGATTCCATCCACTGCTGGAGCCACTGGCGGACCGATACATCATCGATATGCATGAACTCGACGCCTACTGACCGACAGTAAGTCTCCTTCAGCCGGTCGAGCAATTCCCCCACCGACCCGACCTCGAAACCGCCGATGGCACGCCCTGCGACAGGCTGGGCCAGATCGCTCGGCTCAAATCCGTAGAACTCCGGGGACAATTCCGGATGTCCCGGACGAGGGCGTCCCAGCGGATCGATCCGGGCCGCCATGTCCTCGCTCCCGGTAGGCCCGGAGAATCGGGTCAGCGAATTGCTGCCCGGCCGGAGGCTCCGCAAGTGCCGTGGCGGCGCCATTGGTGCGGGGCGACGGTGACGGGTTGAACAGGCTTCGTGGAGTGAAGGACGGCCGCAGCCTGGCAGCCCCGCTAAATGGGGTGTTGGCAGCCTTGTCGGCGGCTTCGTGCAAGATCTCCTCGAAATACTGTCGCCAGCTTGCCGGCACTTCGGCGGGGTCGCGGAGATAATCTTCCAGCAGGGTTTCCAGGTATTCGACGCTGAGGCTGCTTGGGCTCACGTTCGCGTGCGACATGATGATTCCAATGGAGACGAATCAGCGCGGTCGCTGCCGAGCCGACTTCTGTGAAGGTTGACCGCTGCCTGGATCATAGCAGCCGGGTTGACTGAAGGCTCACCCCTGGAACTATAATGCAGGTGTCGTGCCAATCAAGAATCCCCCAAGTTGCCGCCGGGGCTTTCAACGTCTCCGGCAGAGATCGCCCGCTTGATCGCTCTCATCGGAATCGTCACAAACTTTGTGTACATGCGAATTTCGGTGCACCGATCGCAGTCACTTGCCCCCGGAGGCGAACGAAGCCTCCGACGCTCGCTTGCCATTACCGAGCCCTAAGTCCCTCCGGGACACCTACCGCCGATGTGACATCCCTTGGCCGCTCTTTCGGTCACGATTTGCGAGGCGGCCGGGCGCCGAATTCATCCAGCCAGTAGGCCAACTCTTCGTCGCTCAAGGGGCCGGTTGGCCTTGCCGGTTCCTGCTCGAATTCCTGCTTGCCCCGCCTGCGGCGGCGCCCCAGTTCATCCCACCAGCTCTCGCTGTCGGCCGCCCGCGCTCGGCGACGCCGGGCGGCACGTTGCACCCGGTGGTCGCTGGAGACGACCGTCAAATGCTTAGGCGCCGAATCGCGCCGGATCAGCTCCTCCAGCAGGGCGTCGGCGCTTTCCTGCTCGACGGCAAACCGCACGGTAATTCCACGATGCTGGTACGTGTGGGGCAGATCTTTAGGAGCGTCGGCGGCGTCGAAAACGACCGTAGTCGCGGCCGCCTCTTCCGCCGTGAGCGACCGGGCGAGGTGGGCGAGCAAGGCCATGCGTGCTCGCTCCAGGGTCCCCGGTTTGGTGTCGCCGCCGAGGATTCCCACCGCGTAGAGCACATTATATCCGTCAACGAGAATGGTCATTCCTTGTATCGATAGGCGCGGGCTTTTTCCGCGGTCAGGAGGCCGTCTTTATCGTAACCATTTCACGGGGCGGAAGAGAGGGGGAAGGCGTTACGGCAACTTTTGCTCATGTGCGTTGTCCTTTGAAATCATGGTGGCTGCCTGCCCTTTGTATACCCCCCCGACCGGTCTCGCAATAGGGGATGCGCGTATAGAGACTCGTCTTTGACACGTCTCGCCGCCTGAGCTATGGTTCTATTTGGACGGCGATCTTTTGTGCACCGAGGTTGTGCCGTGTCTTATCCCAGGCGTTCCTGCTTGCGCGAGACGAATTGCCGTCGCGATCGCTCTACGAGATCGGGGCCGTGTATGTCAGTCGGGACATTAGAGAGTCCGAGAAGTCACCCAGGGTCGGCGGCCCGAAGTTCGGTAGTGCCGCCATCCAAGCAGGTCCTGGTTCTCGACGACGACGAGCTCAGCCGGGAGATTGTCGAGAATGCCCTGACGACCGTAGGGCTGGAAGTCACCACCGCGGAGACGGCCGTCGAAGCGATGGTGCTGGCTCGCCGCGGGCATTTTGACCTGGTCATTTCCGATTACTTCCTGCCCGACTATCTCGGCACGGATTTTATCCGGCTGCTCCGCCAATGCGAGGAATACCGGGACGTACCGGTCATCCTGCTGACCGGGCGGGCCAGTGAACTGGATCGAGAGAGGCTGGCCGATGACCTGTTCGTCCTTGTGATAGGGAAAGGCATCGACTCGCAGGACCTCCTCACGGCCGTCTTCAAATGCCTGGCTGCGGTACGCTGCTCCTGTTGCTGATGGGAGTTGCATTGCTTTGAGCGCCTCCGCGGGGCGGATTTTCTTGACCTCATGCTGTCGGGGCGCGTCGAGTTTTGACCATGAAGACTATGGACGTGCGAGCTCCGTGTCTGTCCCGGTTACTTTCCAATAGGAGGAATGGTCAAGATGAACGCACGCAGTCTCCAGTTCTGCGCGGCGCTGGTGGTCGGCCTGACGGTAGCGCTGGCCGCCTCGGATGCAACGGCCCAATGGAGTTACCTCCCCTACGGCGGCGCATCCGCGTACGCGGCAGCATCCTCATGGGGCGGTTCGGCGAGTGCTGCAGCCTATGCGCAGTCGGGATACGGCGGGTTCTATCCCACGCCGTACTACGTCAGCCGTCCTTACTCGTATTATCCGTATTACGGTGGCACCCGCGTCTACCCGTACTACGGCTGGTCTTACGGACGACCAGTATACCGCTACGGTTGGTGAACCCGCCGGTTCAGGACGCCTTTGTGGCGTGGCCGTGATCGGAAAGCCGCTGGGAGAAATCCCAGCGGCTCTTGCCGGTCAGCGCCGGCGGACGATGACTGCTGAAAAAGGGGACTGGCTCCGCAAGACGCGGTAGTTTCCGGACGGCCTGTCGAATGCGGCTATCGAAGCGGAGGCTCCCAACGGACAACTCCCATATGGTAGCGGGGATGTTGCGCCGTACGCGCAGCATAATAGGCGGTCAGCACTTGTCCGTCAGGAAGCTGGATGCTGCTGGGATAGCCTCCGTCGCCCTCGAAATCGACTACGCGCAGCGGATCGGTCCACGTCTTTCCCTCATCGACGCTCAGCCGCATATCGACCCCTTTCGGGTCCACTCGATTGCCGTACGTCAACAACAGACGGCCGTCGCTCAGCCGCGCAAGGTGCCCCGGATGCTGCGAAGCACCGGTGAGCTTCATCCGGTGTGCCCACGACTTTGCGTCGTCATCGGAGGCGTAGAGGTCGAGCCCATTGGAGCGCGTGGCTGCCAACCACTTTCCGCCGCCGAGATGGAATAGCGCCGGTTCGTGCAGGATTGCGTCGGCGGCGATCGCCACCGGCTCACGCCACGTCTTGCCATCGTCCGCGCTGCGGAACACGAACCCCGCGCCCCGCCCGCCCGCGTACATTGCGACCCGCGATGCTCCGTCGTTTCCTGTCAACACGTCGCCAAACGGTACACATGCGCCCTCCGGCGGGTAGCTGCGGCGAGCCGCCTCGGGCCACGTCGCCGGGAATGCATCGGCGTCGACCGACCACGTCTTGCCGCCATCGGCCGACCGGCAGACCCATGGGCGGAGAATCCGCTCGCGAAACGGCTTGCCCAACTCGCCGGATGTCTTGAGCCCCGTCCACCCCGAAGCGATCACCAGCAGGTCGCCGCTCGGCGCCAGGCCCGCCGCGACGTTCATGCGGTTGGAATGTTCGTTCTCGTGCAATGCCGGAGTGCCGCGTTTCTGCCACGTCTGGCCGTTGTCCTCACTGGCCCAGCACTGCACATCGCCGGCCATCAAGCCGTGGCTCGGCTGGTTAAAGATCGTGGCGATGATGGTCCCGCCGGGCAGCAGCGTCAGATTGGGCCATGCACAAACATTGTCGATCGCGACCATCGCGGCCGCCCGCCCGCCGCCACGCGCCTCCACGTACTCGCGCTCGGCCCGCGTTTGGTCCACGGGCGCTACACAGAGCCCCAACAACAGCGTCGTTCGCAGCAACGTCATGATAGTGCTCCTGATGTCCGATTGAACCGGTCTTCAATTCCGGTAACCGTTCACGGGGCGGAAGAGAGGGGGACAGGTCCATGTTTTCGGCCAATGTCTTTGACGGCAGAGTACTCGAAGCATTCAGCGCCATCATGACCGATAGCCTCGCCGCGCTCCGCCACGCGCGGCCGGGCACTGCGGTTAAACGACCTTTACGGAGGTTGCACATCTCGCCTCGCGCAAGCCGATCACCATCACCTGGGACCTGGCAAGATTCGAATTCCGCTCATCTTGTCTCTCGCTGCACCGCCAGGATGCTGCACGATCTCGCGACGCAATCGTGAAAACTCTTCGGGCTCCCACGGACTGTCGTAGAGAATCCAGGTGTCGTCCGGCAGCCTGGCGCTCTTCGGCAGCCCGCGTCGCAGGTCGGCCAGGAACCGCTCCGCCGCTGCGGCTTGGGGAGTTTTCGGGTGAGCGGCAATCGCGGCCTCAAGGGTGTAAAGATAACGGGCGTCGTCGATCCCCATCCGAATACACTCCCACTGGATCGTCGGGATCGGCCCGTCGACGTCCGGATAGGCGGCGTAGTCATGCGCGTGCAGGTCGCCCTCGAGATCCTGGAACGCGCGGGTCCGACGCCATCGCGATTGATAGACCCAGTACCCCTGGCCGTCCGCACCGGTGCCCCAGAACCACACGCCCGCCACATAACGGCGCACGCAGGGCAGTTCCCTCGCCGCGTTGGTATACCACCAGAAATCGGCGCCGGCCTTCCGGCTCGACACCGCCGCTTCCGCCGTGTCTTGCACCGTGCCGATCGCGTAGCACCGCACGTCCAACAACTCGCCCAATCGCGCGATGTCCTTTTCGGCGGGCGTGCAATAGGTTCGGAGCACTCCGGTCTGCCGGGCAACGTGCATTGCCCGCTCGGCCAGCGTCAGCCGCTCCTCGTTGCCGAAAGGCTCGTCCACCGGATAGAAGACAACCTGCTGGCCGCCCACTTCCTCCTGGACGCCGCGTACCCGGCGAAGCAGGTCCGCCAACGTCGCGTTCCACTGCTCCGAACCCTCCGGTGCGTCGATTCCTTTCAAGGGGCCGCTGGCGTGCCAAGGCATCGGCCGGTTAAAGCCGGCCTCCTTCGCCAGACGCAGCACCCGGCGAAGCGGTTCAAGATCGAACTCCGCCTCTCCGCTGGACGTGCGGCTCCATCTGCCTACCAGGTCTGGTGCCAACGAGTTCATTCCGTGCTCGCGCATGTCGGCGAGCAGCCCGCGGATCTCGTCGTCGCTCAAATCTTCAAAGATCGAATACATGAAAAACGTCTTCTCCGGCGGCGTCTGGAGCCGGAAAGGGAGAACGGTCAACTCCAGCGGCACGCTGGCCGGCGGCACGCCATCGGCCATGAAACGCAGTTCGCCACGGTACTCGCCTGCCGCGGCGTTCTGCGGCACTCGCACGATGATCCAATACTGGCGGGTCGCTCCCGCGGGCGAGCATACCGCCGCGTGGCGGTCTTGCGGCTCAAGCAACTCCGGAATGACCCGCACTTTACCCCGCCCGGCCGGCGTCTTGTCGATCTGCGGCCAGCATCGCACCACGCGCAAGTCGAGCGCCGACGCCGGGATCCTCGCGCCGCCCGGTCCGGCCAGATCGCTGCCGTCCAGTCGCATCTGGAACAAAGGTCCCAGCGGCACGAGTCCCAGGCTCCCGACCGCCGCTTCTCCGGGCGTAGCCTCGAGCGTTAGCGGCTTGTGCATCTGCTCCGCGTCGGGGCGAGTGTGAGGAAAGACTTGCTCCGCGGGCTCCGTGATGAATAGAACGTAGCCGCGACCGCGATCCGTTTCGGATACGGCAAACTCTTCGGGCACCGCCGCCGGAACCAGGGTGCGATTCTCCATCCACTCCGGCGAGCCTAAGGCCAGTTCTCGTTCCAGCCGGTCGGTCTCAATCAGTAGTGCGTTCAGGTTCGATTCCGGCGCGATCACCAACGCATTAGCGAGCCAGGCCGTGTCGCCGCGGAAGGCGATCTCCAGCCCGTTCGCCCCGGTCTCCACGCGGAAACGCCGCACGTCCCACGCACCGGGGCTCACCGTGGTCAGCGGTCGGCCTGCGGACAGTCCGGCGCCCTCGACGTAGAAAGGTCGCACCGGCAAGGCGAAGTCCGTGGCGAATACCGCGGCAACGTAATGCCCCGCAGGCAGGTTGAGTCGCAATCGCCCCTCCCCGCCCCAGCCGGCGACGAACGCCCGCGCAAACGGAGCACCGCCGCCCCGGTCGCAGTCGACCCGCCTGCATGGGCCGACCCAGCCGAAGCCCTGCTCCGGCGAATAGCCGGTATCGGCAGCCAATGGAATCCAGCCGGATTGCACGCCGCTTTCGCGCCGACCGAATGCGATCCGCACGAGCGTCGCATCATGTTTTAGCCGCGGCAAGGCGGCAGTCGTCTCAGCGGGCTCTTCCCTCGCTTCCAGCACTTCGATTTCGTACAGCCGTACCGCGCTGTCTTTTCCGAACCAGAGCCGAACCCGGTCCGAACTGACGGTGGGAAACCGGCAGCGGACCACACCGGACGGCGCATTGCTGAACTCCCACTTCGGTGCAAAATCTACCGCAGGCCTTCGCATGGACGACACTTCCCCGACCGCCGCCCAGGCGTTGCCATCCCACCGCTCGATACGACACGAATTCATGTGCGAACGCTCGTACACGTGGAGAACGACTTCGTCGAACTGCTTCATGCCACCGAGGTTCACTTCCAGCCAGTGCGGCGGTTTCGAGTCGAACGCGGTGCACCAGTAGCCAGGGCCGATCTTCCCGTCGATTGTCGCGCTTGCCGTATGGTCTTTACCCCGCAGACGGCCCACTTCGCTGCTAGCGGTAATCACCGCACCGTCCGCGGCGGTGGCCAAGTCGGGCGAAATCCCGCGGCCGGCGCCGTGCGACGCCTTCACCTGCGACGTCAGCCCCGCAGAACAGACGATTGTCAGAACCAGAGCGGGCCCGATCCGGAATAGACGCGAGCCATTCATCGTTCGCCTCCCATGCGAAATGCGGGTTTACCTTACGCGGAACGACTCCACCCACCAGGCGGGACATGCGATCGATCATAGCCCGATCCGACGCGAGTGGGTAGCCCACGGCAGGCGCCAACCGCGTCCGCAGGAGACCGGCCACGACCGGGGCGAGGCAAACGCCGGCCGCCGTTCAACTCCGAGCGATCCTCTGCCGAGGTGCACCGGCATTCCAAATAGGGGGCGATCGGGTCGAGAAACCTTGTCCCGTTGACGGCCCGCTCCAATAATTTCGATACGATCCCGGCGCGGCGGCGCAGAGGACTCGTGATCTGAAATACAAGTTCGAGATGGCCAGACCTCGGTTTCCTTTCGAAAAGGTGCGAACATGAACAGACACACACACTGGATGCTTCCGGCGGCGTTCGTAGGGCTCGTTGCGGGCTTCGTCGGTTCGTCTTTGCGCGACCCGGAGCCTTTGCATGCGATGACCGCCCTGGGCAGCGAACACAAGACGCTGGTTACGGTCCCTCTCGACGCGGGCATGGAGGCGGTTGTCTCGCTTGATCATGTCACGGCCGACCTGACCGGATACGTGCTGGATCGTTTCACGGGCAGGTTCTTCATCCAGTATCGCTACAACGTCGCCAGGGATTTCGCACTTCGCCAGGGACAGCAGCCGAAGTTCCTGATGGTCTCGGGGCTCGCCGATTTCCGGCAGTTCTCCAGCAACCAGCGAATTGCCGACGGCGTAATCTACATTTCTGAGGAAAACTCCGGGCAGGTGGTGGCGTACGGGATTCCGTGGAACAGCCAGTTTCGCGCATCGACCTCCGGACCGCAACAGTTGCAATTCATTCCGCTGGACAACGCCCGGACGCGATTCGTCGAAGTGCGGAATTGAGTGCTCGCTCACTCATTCGTATCGCGCAGTTTGGCGAACCGGCTGAAGATACCCGGCGCTGGATCCGAATGCGTCGGCAATCGCCGCGAGCCTCACACCCGGCGCGTTCACACCGTTCGTGGCAGCTCCCGTTCCGCACCGTTACCCGCCCCACGAAGAGTTGCCGCACCGGAAACCTTCTCAGGCCAAGACAGCGCGCTCACCGCGTCTGTCAAAGCCTGAACGCCTCCGATGCCCAATAATACGTGGAGAAACTCGCCAACAACCAGATGAGGACCCAAGAGAGGCGTCTTCCGCGGAGCATGGCATAGGCCGCCGGCACGGCTGCGATCCAGGAAGGTATGAAGCCGATCAAGAAGACCCACAGGACTGCAAGTCCCGCCTGGCGGCAGATGTGGAAATACGCACCACAGGTCACCAAGAAGCCCAATAGGGCGGCCGCCGCCAGCCACCGGCCGCGGCGGCCGGATTCGGGCCGCGTCGACCAGATGGTCGCCAGCAACACGAGTTGATGAACGGCAAACAGGACAACGGGCCATGTGAAAAAGAATTCCCGGTTGAGCCGATTGGCCAGCGGCGTCGCCAGCGTGCCCAGGACCACTGCCGCGGTCCAAAACACCGCGTAGCCAAGCCAACGGCTATCGCCAAACCTCGCCCTCTTGAGAAGCAGGCAAGCCGTAATGCCGAGGATCGCTGCTGGAAGCAGGACGCCGAACACACAGACGACGTACCATCGCTTCAATTCCTCCAGCCCTGGCGGATCGAAGGCATACTCCCGCTCGCCCGCCACCAGTCGCGTCCAGTCCAGAGAACTCCGCATCGGAAGCTCCTCCGCGGTCATTAGGGTCGCAAGCCCTTCCGGCCGGCGCTCGGGGTTGCCCACGTAGAGACACGCCGCCCTGGTCGGACTTCGTAAGTAAAGACGGCCGCAGTCGAGCGAGGGCGCCGTCCAGCAGATCTCGTCCCGAAAGAGACACAGGCGGCCCGTTTCTTCGTACCGATCCGGGCTCGCGCGGGCCAGCAGCGCCTCACCTTGATCGTTCAACATGAAGAGCTTTCCGTCGACCACGATGACACTAGCGTGCCCTGGCCGCTCTGTGGCCCAGTGAACGTTGCCCGTGTGGAAGTCAATACACTTGAACGCGCCTTTCGACGGCCGGTGTGATTTCGCCTGGATGTCGTGGAGGTCGAAACCATAGACGTAGCCCCCGACCAGCACGCTGGATGCTATATCGTTCGACAGATCCAGGCCCTGACGCACCGGACGGATCGCGACGGATCGGTTCTCCCCGGCCGCCTGCGGAGCAAGGCGGTACACGTCGTAGCCGGCACGGAAGGGAAATGCCAGCATCAAGAGCGGTTCCTCGTAGAGCGGCATCGCCGCGTGCTCGTCGTAACCCGACGAAAGCTCTTGCCGGGCCACAAGACGGCCGGTTTCGAGATCCGTGAGCGTCAGGGCGTTCTGCAAAAAGCCGACGACCAGCCGACGCCCCTCGAGGGTGATTGGCACGGCTGGGCAATAACTGGCCGGCTCGTCACCCGACGCCCAGACCGTGGCGCCGCTGTCCGCGTCGAGCGCAACCATGCTGGCCCCTTTTCCTCCAACCGGCAAGATGACCTTGCCATCCTCGACGACAGGTGAGCAGCAGTAGCCAAAGTCGTGCCCGCGGCCGGTGAAGCGTTTGACCACGTTGAGCGACCAGTTCGGCCGACCGCTTTCGGCGTCAAGACAGCCGACGGTCCCCCGCGGTCCGGCGAAGTAGATCCGGTCGTCGTACCAGGTGGGCGTGGACCGGGGGCCGGGATACATGCCGGCGGCCTCGTAGGGCCAGTCATACTGGTGTTCCCACACAGTTTTACCCGTCTCGCCATCGAGGCAGACGACATACTGGGCGTACAGTGTCTGGACCTGGGTGTAAACGCGGCCGCCCACGGCGGCGAAGCCGGAATATCCCCGTCCAATCTGGCGGAACCACATCAGCGGCGGTCCGGCCGCCGGCCATGCATCGGCCAGGCCGGTTTCCTCGGAAGTCGAATCGCAGGCCGGGCCGCGGAGATGCGGCCAGCCTGGACCGGTCGATTGCTGGATCCGGCGGAGCGGAGGCACAGAGCCGCCGGCATCGGCTCGACGACGCATCACCAGCGGCCGCAGATCGGGACACGAAAGCAAGGCGATCAGGAGCAAAACGCCGCAACACGCCAGCCGCAGACCGATCGCTTTTACGGCCGCGAGGAAGGACCTCTTCCAGTTTCGTCCTGACTCGCAAGGATGTGTCATGAGAGGACCTTTGTGCGCCGCACACCCGACCCCTGAGCTCGTGGATCGTTCAAATTCCAGTTCCCGACTGCCGATACCAGAACTGAGACAGCGTCATTGCGGTGATGCAGGCCGGTGTCGACGAAGAGGTGATCGTCAACACCGGCCGGCGCCGTCGACTGCGGCAGGCCGAGGCCCAAGGACCGCTGGTGGACCGGCGATCACCTCGTCGCCCAGGCGAATCGAATCCAAGTCATCATGGCGTCCTCCTTCTTCAAATCTCGCCAGCCACGATCGACGTGCCGGGCTGGACGGCGTTTGCTGAAGCATCCGTCCAGTATTTCGCGGCTGCGCAGTCCACGCAAGCCTGCGCCACCGCTCCGCAATGCAGAAAGGCAGCAGACTGCTGCTATCGGCTTTCGGGTGTGGTGCCCAAGTTGGCGATTTCTCAGAACGGAGGCACTTTGGGTACCACGCGCTTCTGGGTGGCAAAAGGGACCGCGGATGGAAGGCACGAGACTTCGCCGGTGAGAGCATCCGGAGAGGGGGTAGGCGAAAAGCTCCCGAGGGGCGAGCCGCAAAGTTGGCTGCCGCCGATCCGTGGGGGCATGTGTTCACATGTCCATTCACCTGCGTCATTGTGGTCGATGCGGCGCCGTTCGTCAAGCAATTTCTTGAAACAAGAGCGGTAAGTGAAGGCGGGGATTGGAGTTATTACGCCGTCGCATTGTATCGGAAGTGGCACAGCCTGGTATTGGACGGCTCATCTTTGGAGTGCGTGACTTGTCACCGCCCAACCATCGGTATGGGTGGAGAGTAACCGTTCACGGGGCGGAAGAGAGGGGGACAGGTCCATGTTTTCGGCCAGTGGCATTGGAGCCAAAATGCGTCGACCGGCCGAAAAATGGACCAGTCCCCGGCCGCCCCGTGAACGGTTACGGGTGGAGAAGAGCGGACCTACAAGGCCTTTGTGGATGATCACGCCACGACAACGATCGAACTGCACGTCGACGAGCGCTCATTCATCGAGGATGTCGCGGGAAGAGTTCGCACGGGTTTGGCAGCGATGCGGCGGCTGGTGCCGTTGGCGAGCAAGGCCACGACGGTTCGGCGCTTGGCCTCATCGAGCAGTTGCGGCCGGCCGCGCAAGGTGGTGGAGGACATGGGCGGCGCGGCGGGATTTCGGATCGACGGGCCGTCTGCCGACTTCTCACGTGTTGTCGTTCTTTCCGCGGATTCAAGAGATCCGGCTACGGGTTCCCGGTTACTCCCAATTCTGCTGCCCCGAGCGCGTCTCTCGGCACGACGACGTGTTCTGGATGGTATCCTTTTCCAGCCCGATCACCGCAGGGAAACGGAGGCCGGGGACGATGCGGACGTCGAAAATCTCTTCGACATCCGGCTTGGCACTCGAGCGTGGCGACCGTGCGGCCGGTCGGGATGTCGACGCCCCAGACGCCGCACTTGAGTTCCGCTGAGGTGGCAGCGGTCTTCGGCGGCCAGGGCGGTTCTGAAGGGCGGACGCCAGCGGGGGACGAAGCTGTAGTCGGAGTCGAGCGTCAAGAGGCACGAGAGGCGGGTGTTGACCGCCCAAAGCTCGTCGCCTCACCCAGGCGAGTTCGTAGATGCGGATGTCGCCGGTTACCTGCCTGGTGGCAGCAGGCAGCCGGGAATGGTATGATTCACTCGGTCAGGATGTGATCATTTCGGCGGAATGACACAGGCGGACCATCCGAACAAACACATCCGGGCGGCGACGGCTGATCTGGCTGCGCCCCCACGCGTCCTGTCGAGCGATCATGAAGTCGATCTTGTTGCCCGACGCCGGATGGATGGCGTCGAGCTGCCCGCCGCCGGCGATCGCCTCTCATGCGGCGCCCTCACTGACGTAATAGTCGGAAGCGCCTCGCCGGGCACCGTGAGAATTTGGGCGTTGCCGAGGTTCACCAGGTTGATCCGCGTGGTGATGCGGCGGTCGGCACTGCGCGGGTAGCCCAACGGGGAATGCTCCACGATAGCCCAGATCGAATCGGATTCGACGGGGATTGTGCGGATCATGGCTTTTCTCCGTTGAACCGTAAGCGGTTTTCGTACCAGACCACCCCGAGCCCTCTGCGCCGGCCATCCCCCGGTTCGCTCTCTTCGCACGTCAGCACGTCGAGATCGCCGTCGCCATCCAGGTCGACCAACTCGATCCGATCGAACTTGATGCCCGGCGGACCGCTGATATGCCGGGCCGCGTACCGATCGGGACCGCTCGAATCGTCGCGGGAGAGCCAGACAACTCCTGCGCGGCCCTGCCCTGCATTCTCGCAACTGAAAACGAAGTCGGCGGTACCGTCGCCGTCGAGATCACCGACAGCCGCGGCCTTGCCCGTGCCGACATCAGCAGGCAGCGGAATGGACGAACCTCGCCACGCTGCGATCGCGCCGGCAGTCCGCCGGAACACGAGCAATCCGTTGTCGCGAGTGGCGGCGACGACATCGCGCCGGCCGTCCCCGTCAACGTCCGCCAGCGTGAGAAACATGGCCTCGTGGTCGCGGCCGCCGATGAAATGGTTCTGCCAAGGCGAGGATTGCACCTGCCCCGGCCCGGGATTCTCCAGCCATCGGCACCCTCGAAGTGCCCCCTTGCGATCCGATGTGAGCACATCCGGATCGCCGTCGTCATCCATGTCGGCCATCACCAGCGACATGATCCAGCCGGCCGGCGAAATCGGGTGCCATCGCCATTCGTCCAGCCGCCGAGGATCGGTCGGCGATTCAAACCAGCCGATCTGCGCCCCTTCCCCTTTGCCGCCGGCCACCAGATCGATGCCGCCTTGGCCGTCGATGTCCGCCAAGACGCAGAACATCCACATCATCCTCGCCCGCGATTCGACGAGCGGCTCGGTCTTCCAGGCCGTGGGCTCAAGCAGGTCCGCGGCTTGTTTCGGCGCCCAGTGCACGAACATGGTCCTCGTCCGGCCCTCGCACGAACTGACCACATCGGCGCGACCATCATCGTCGAGGTCGACGAAAACGGCGTCTTCCACGCTCGGTGTCTCGCCGATGGTGACCGCGGGCCACCGCTCGCGATCTTCTGCATTGCCCGGGTGGAGATAAACACGCGTGACGCCGCCTTCTTCCCAGCCGGTCACAAGATCCGGGCGGCCGTCGCCGTTGACGTCTGCGATCCGCACCCCGTCGGCGCCGCGCGAGCTGTCGTCGATGGTATGCCGCGGCCATGGGTCTCCTCGAGGAGCGTCACTGGCAAAGCCGGCAACCGGTGGCAGAACGGCGAGCGAGAGAACGAGGAGGACGGGCGCGTGTTTTCTCATTCCACAGATCTCCCTGAGTTCACTGCCGCACGGGATCCCCGGCTGCAGTTACGGATACCAGCGTGGGATGACATCCTAGCACCAAACGGGGCCTTGCCCAATTGGCGTTCCGTTTTTTTCCAACGAGCCGCCAGCACTTCAAGCAGCGGGGCTGTCCCTTTGCCAGCAGCCGGGCTGCTGAGCCTTTTGAAATCGTGGCGGGTCGTTGTTTTTTGCGCCATGTCATGCACATGTCCCCGGCCGCCCCGTGAACGGTTAGCCGGAGGTTGTCATGGCGGGAACGATGCAATAGATTGGTGCTGCACGAAGCAGGTCCTATGCGCAGGGAATGCCCCCTTGGGGGCGGCGAAATTCCGCAACTCCTCGCAGGAAAGGGTACCCAGATGAAGCGACGTGATTTTCTGACGGTGGCGGCGGGAATCGGTGCGGGCGGTGTGCTGGCAGGGGCATCGTCCTCGGCAATCGCTGCAGACAGGCCGGCGGAGGAGACGCTTCAGGTCTACCAATGCAAGAAGTGCGGCACCATGCTCCAGATCTTCATGCCAGGCAAGCCCTCGCTGATGCACTGCGGCGAGCCGATGGAATTGCTCGTCGAGAAGACCGAAGACCAGGGCCGCGAAAAACACGTGCCCGTGATTGAGAGAATCGATGGCGGCTATCGCGTTAAGGTTGGCAGTGTACCCCACCCAATGACCGAGACGCACTCCATTCTGGGCATTCAACTCATCGGTCCCGATTGCGTCTGCACGAAAGCTCTCAAACCGGGCGACAAGCCGGAGGCGGTCTTCATGACAGACGCCCAGGACGTGACCGCCCGTGCCTACTGCGATCTGCATGGGCTGTGGAAGAGCAGCTAACCTGCTGCCCAGCAAGCACTTGCAATCAGGCGGGCCGCGATGCTTTACAACCCCCCGCCACGATTTCAAAAGGCTCAGCAGCCCGGCTACTGGCAAACGGACTCCCGCTGCCCCAAGCGGTCGCCTGATGTCAGCAGCCGGGCTGCTTGATGTTCAAGCGGGCCGGATGCTTCATGCATCCTCAGCCTCGCCGATCCACTCCTTGAGCCAGAGGGCATCTTCCCTAAGCTCCTCCAACGTCTGCCGCAGGCCGGAGAACTCGCGTCGAAACCGACGCCATGCGGCCAGGGCGAGCAGTCCGCCTGACAGAAGAAGGCCGGTTCCCAAAGTGGCGAGCCAACCCTCACGGGAAATACCCAACCGGCCATCGAGCAAACCTGCTGCGCACGCAGCCAGTAGCGCCACTCCGGTCAGACCAAATACCACCGCTACGGCCGCAACGGTCGCCAGACGCCGGACTGACTTGACCGACGATTCGAACTCAAGATGGGCAAGCTGCCAGCGCAGCGCGAGCATCTCCTTCAAGTCGGAGCCCAAGCCCCGGACGTGCTGTCGAAGATCAGTCAGCAACGGGCGGTCAGATTCCATGGCCGTCCTTTTCCTCGGAAAGCGATTCGGCGGCCGCTGGAGCGGTTGCCGTGGTGGGAGGCTTCCTTCCCGGGGCAAAACGCCGCAGGAGCATTTTGCCAACCCGCTGGAACAAGGCCAAGCCGAGACGCTGAGGCCAGCGCCCGCGAAGAACGCTGGTTGCGCCGGTCAGGGCCGCTCCGAGGGCCGTCAGTGCCCACGCCGGATAACGCGTCAAGTACGTTCGTACGGAAAGAAGCCGCTGCGCCTCGCGTCGGATTGAGCCGATGCGACGGTCGACCCGGCGGCGCTGCCGAGCAATCGCCAAGCGGATTTCGAGGGTGGCTTTCGTGGGGTCTGAGGCAGTCACAATTGGGCCTGTTGCCAGTTCAATTAGGCGAGTTCTCTAGTTTACCACACGCGGGGCAGCTCGCATTTAGGCGTGCGGCCGACGATCGCCTCCGCTCACGACTGCCATCAGCCTGGCTGCTTTCGAGCAGCCGGGCTGATATGCGGGTAGATTCTCATCTGCCGCCCGTTTTGGACGAACGGGTTACATTGATCCACCCGAACGAGCCAGTTTCCTCGCCTGCGGAACCTTATAATAGAGCCATCCGTTACTGTGCGCAAAGTAAGCAGCCGGGCTGCTGGGGTTGGTCAGGAGCGATGCTTTGAATCTGAAACTCCTTGCTTGCGAGATCTTCTTCCGCGAACTCTGTGCGGCGGTCGCGCGATCGGTCAACCGGATCGACATTGAGTTCCTGCCGAAAGGACTGCACGATATTGGCCAGGACCGAATGCGTCAGCGGCTGCAGGAGACGCTTGCGGGAGTGGACCTGGACGCGTACGACGCCGTGCTCTTCGGCTACGGATTGTGCAGCAACGGCGTGGTGGGGCTCGAAGCGAGGAGCATTCCGCTGGTTATTCCCAAGGCGCACGACTGCATCACCTTCTTCCTGGGATCGAAAGAGCGGTATCAGGATTATTTTTTCGCCAACCCCGGCGTTTATTTCAAAACCAGCGGCTGGATCGAGCGGGGTGAGGACGTGCAGCAGTACGGTCCGCAGTCGATTCAGCAGAAGTCGGGCATGATGCAGTCGTACGAGGAACTTGTGGCGAAGTATGGCGAAGACAACGCCCAGTTCCTCCGGCAGCAGTTGGGCACGATGGCGAATCACTACAGCGGAGTGGCTTACATCGAAATGGGAGTAGAGCCCGACGACCGCTTCGAGCTCCACGCCCGGCAGGTGGCGGCCGACCGTGGGTGGCGGTTTCAGAAGCTCCAGGGCGACATGCGTCTGATCCAGTCGCTGGTGGACGGGCCGTGGGACGAAGAACGATTCCTTGTCGTGCCGCCCGGTCACCGAGTGGAGCCGAGCTTTGATGAAAACGTGATCCGTGCGGTTGCGCAGTAGGCCTCGCTCGCCGAGCGGGACGTCGCGTCGTAAATCTCGCTCGACAACCAGAGCCACGCCCCACCAGGTCCCGCTCGGCAAGCGGGACCTGGTGAACCTTTCGACCAGCCTCTTGTCCCAGGCTACGGCGGGGGGTAAGATGGTCGTTTTGTCTTGCGTGTCCGGAGTCCTGCTATGCGTCACGTCCTGTCGGCTTTGGTCCAGAACGTTCCCGGGGTGCTTTCGCACATTTCGGGCATGCTGGCGTCGCGAGGCTATAACATCGACAGCCTTGCCGTGGGGGAAACCGAGGACCCCCGCCTTTCCCGAATGACATTTGTCGTCGTCGGCGACGATGCGATTCTGGAGCAGGTCCGGAAGCAGTTGGAGAAGATCGTCACCGTGGTTCGCGTGGACGACATCAGCTCGCGCGACCACGTCGAGCGGGACCTGATGCTGATCAAGGTTTCGGCGCCCCCCGGCCAGAGGAGCGAGGTCCGCGAGTTGACCGATGTTTTCCGAGGACGGATCGTCGACGTCGCCCCGGAGATGGTGATGATCGAGATCTCCGGCAAGGAACGCAAAGTCCAAGCCTTCATCGAGCTGATGCGGCCTTTCGGGATTATCGAGTTGGTGCGGACCGGCCGCATTGCGATGGTTCGTGGCGCCAATACGATTTCTGAAAGCAAACCCGGCGGTTCTTGATTGCGAGGCCGCCGGCGTTTCTCTTTTGGCAACTGCCCCGTTGTTTTCGTTCAACGAACACCCCGAACTTCCAAGGAGCATGGAACCATGCCTGCCAAGACCTATTACGACAAAGACGCGGATCTCTCGCTGCTGAAGGACAAGACGCTGGCCATCCTGGGTTACGGCTCGCAAGGCCATGCCCACGCCCAGAATCTTCGCGACAGCGGCTGCAATGTGATCGTCGCCGAGCTGCCCGACACTTCCAACTACGAATTGGCGGTCAAAGACGGCTTCCAGCCCCTTTCTACGGCCGAGGCGGTCCGCAAGGCCGACCTGATCACCATTCTCCTGCCCGACGAACTTCAGGCGGATGTTTTTCGGGCAGAGATCCGCGATAACCTCAAGCCCGGCAACGCGATCATCTGCTCGCACGGTTTCAATGTCCACTTCGGACAGTTCCAGGTACCGAAGGGGGTCTCGACGATCCTGGTCGCGCCGAAGGGGCCGGGCCATCTGTTGCGCGCGGAGTATGTCCGCGGCGCCGGCGTACCCTGCTTGATCGCTCTGGGCGAGGGGGCGGCTCCCGACGCGCTGCAACTCGGGCTGGCTTACGCCAAGGGGATCGGCGGCACGCGTGCGGGCGTGATCGAGACGACGTTCGCCGAGGAAACCGAGACGGACCTGTTCGGCGAACAGGTCGTGCTGTGCGGCGGGGTGAGCGCGCTGGTCAAGGCCGGCTACGAAACGCTCGTCGAGGCGGGCTACCAGCCGGAAATGGCCTATTTCGAATGCGTTCATGAGCTGAAGCTGATCGTCGATCTGATCTACCAGGGCGGTCTCAATTACATGCGGTACAGCATTTCGAATACGGCGGAATATGGCGATTACACGCGCGGCCCCCGGATCGTCACCGACGAAATCAAGGCGGAGATGAAGCGGATTTTGACCGAAATCCAGACCGGCCAGTTCGCCAAGGAATGGATCCTGGAGAACAAGGCCAATGCTCCGGCGTTCAAGGCGATGCGGCGTCAGGAGCGCAGCCACGAGGTCGAGGAAGTCGGCCGCCGGCTGCGCCGGATGATGTCGTGGATCAACGCCAAGGAAGTCTGAGCAGCCGCCGGCTGTCGCGGCCGATAGGTATCGTGTGGGCGGGCCACCGCGTGGCCCGCCTTCTCACTTCCAGGCCATCAGTTTCCCGTCGCGAGTCACCAGAAACAGGGTACTGCCAGCGGCGGACATGCCGTCGAAATGGGGCGGACTGGAAAGCTCGGTTCGCGAGAGTTGTTTCCCGGTCGCCGGATCGATCGCCATGAGCACGCCCCCTTTGCGTCCCTCCAGGGCGCCCAGCGGATCGGCCGGGTCGAACACGTCCGGCGGCCCGGCGGCGAAGAGAGTGTCGGACGTCAATGTCATGGCCTCGATACGAACCGGGAGATACTCCTGCCACACGGCCGGAGTGCCGCGCGTGAAGCCGGCGCCTTTGTCGACTTCCATGGAGTAATCGTCGTATCGGTTCGTAATCCGCCGACCGTCATAGTGGTAGGGCTCCATCAACGTATCCGGCAACCACTTGATCGGCTCGGGCGCATCGGGATCGCCGACGAGAAACGGCCGCGTGGTGTTCTTGTCGCAGAAGAGGAGATAGCCGGTCGTGTCGGGATAGAACAACGGGCTGTGGATGTTCCGCTCAACGAACCACTTCGTCGCCCAGGTCTTCTCCGAGTCGAACACCAGCAGATTGCCCGACTTGGGAGCGATAAGCAGGAAGTGGAAACCGGGCCAGCGATTCCCATAAGTCCACCAGAGGCGGTTGAAGCCGGTGTCGTCCAAGAGGCCGCCGGTGGCCATGAGGTGGTCGTCACCCAAGTAGCGATCGCCGTAGCGGGTGTTCCAAGGAGTCTGGATCCGGTTCAATTCCGCGTCGAACATCTCCTGCGTACAGAAGATGTGTTTGCCATCCGTCGTGAGGACGTCGATGTTGGAGCCGTCCATGGCAAAGTGTTCGCCAACGTCCTCGGAGAGGTTGGGACGCGGCTGCTGGACATGGACGTAGTGAACCACGCGGCCGGTCTGGGGCTCCAGCGCGTAGAAGCGGGCGCCTCCGTCGATCAGCGTCGATCGTCCCGCGGCGACGTAGGCCAGGGAATTGAACACCAGAACGGTTCCGTGCACGGGCCAGGGTGATTCGATCTGCCCGAAAGCAACAATCCGCCGCGCGCTGGGGGCGGCCTGAAATCGCCAGGCGAGTTGGCCGCTGGACGCATCGAGGCAATACACGTTGCCGTCGTTGGCTCCGAACAGGAGCAGGCCCTCGTGATACGTAGGCGAACTGTCGACCCGTCCGCCGGCAATGAACCGCCAAAGTTCCTTCCCGCTACCGGCGTCGAAGGCATAGACCGTGTGGCGATCGACGGCAGAGACGACCACCTTGCTGTCGGCGACGACCGGCTGCGTCAGCTTGCCGCCGAGAGCGACTTCCCATTGCATTTGTACGTCGCGGGAGACGGTTGCCCGCCGGTTGGAACCGCTCCGCTTTGCGTCGGCGCGGTGGCAGGGCCAATCCGCGGCCCCGGTCGAGGCGCCGGGGGCCTTGCCATACGCCGGCCCTCGCAGCAGCCGCTCCGGCGAACAAGGATCGAGGGCGGCCACCCCCGTGCCGGCGCCGCTGGTGGCCACCAGGCCGTTCATCTTGGCTCCGATATAGCAGAAGCACTGGTCGGGCGGGGTGTAGAGCAGGCCGTTGCAGGGCAAGACCCCGTAGCGGCACGAGCCACGCAGCCAGTCCTGCCGCATGTGCTCGCCGCCCTCGAGGTCGAGAAACTCGGCGCCCCGCTTGGGATAGAGAATGAAGCGGTCGGTGGCCTTTCCCCGGTAGCAGCGGAGGTGATGGCCGGGCGACATCGCGTTGGGAACGTCGATCGTCCGCCGCAGTTTGCCCGTCCGGAAGTCGTAGCCGGACAGGTGGGCTCCCGCGAAGCGGGAGAGCGTCGGCCAGTGTTCTTCACGCCGCTCGAGAATTCCGATCGTCTCCTCGACGCGCCAGACGAGATCGTCGATGATAAACAGATCGCGGCCGGTAGCGGGGCCTTTCCAGAGCGATTTCCCCTCGGCCAGGGAGAATCCCTCGGTGCGGCTCTTGCCGGAAACGACAACAACGTCTTGATGGATCACGACGATGCCACCGGGCGGGCTCTCGGTCTGCCATCTTGGTTTGCCGTCCCTTTGGTCGTAGCAGAGAAGTCTCGGCCCGCGCTGGAAGACGACGGCGCCGTTGGCGGCGGCGAGCGTCAGCGGGCTGATGTTACCGACCTCTTGCGACCATCGGATTTCGCCGCCGGCGGCATCCATGGCCGCCAGTTTCTGCGGGGCGCGCCCGCCGCGGCGTTTCGCATCGTCGGCTTGGGAAGGCTCGATCCGCGCGAAGACGGTGTCTCCATCAACGACGATCTCTTCAACACCTTCGGTTCCTTGGCACTCGTGGAGGATCTCGCCCGTTGCGGCGTCGAGGATGCTCAGCGGTGCGTTATGGAAGCCAAGTGTCATATAGACGCGATCGCCGACGGCCACAAGACGCCGCGGGACTTCCGCGGGAAAACGGCCGCGTTGGCCGCGAAGCGTCCGCCAATCGGCATCGCGGATCTCCGGCTTCCACTGTTGCCAGCCCCACGGCCGTAGCGGGCGTTTCCAGAGAAGGAGACCGTTGAAGGCGTCGCGCGCGATCAGCGACCAGCGAGCGGGAAACCGCGGGTCGGTGATCCCGACCGGCCCTTCATCGAGGATGTAGAATAGCCGTCCGCCCGAGGAGACCATGGCCGGCAGGCTCGAGTCGATTTCGTGGCTGCGGCAGTACATCGGCTCGACGACCCATTGCAGCGCCGCGGCGGGCGCGACGCGCCGATCGGCCGCCACGGCGTTGCCATCGGGGCCGTGGAGGAAATGGGGCCAGTCGTCGATCTCTTCGGGCCACGGCTTTCTGACAATCTGTGGCTCCGATCCGCGCGACCCCGCTTTCCAGTGACAAAGCGCGCCGCCGGGGGCCAACGCGCGCAGGATCTCGTCGAGCGGAATATCAAGGCGGTCGCGGATCGCATCGCCGTGGTGCAGGACGATCAGGTTGACCAGGTTGTCGGCGTAGGGAAGCGCCGCCCCGTCGAAGAGTTCGACGGTGACCTTGCCATTCAGTCCCCTGGCCTCGATCTCATTCCGCGCACGGGCCGCCTGGTTCGGGTCCGCCGCAAGGGCCTGTACGGTGACCGCCTCATGATCGGCGAGGGCGGCGGTGAACTCGGCGTCGACGAGGCCGAGTTCAACGACCAGCCCCCCCTCGAAGCCACATTGCTCGTAAAGGCGAGCGACTGGCGACGGGGGTTCGGCCGCGAGCGAGAAGGCGGCAAGCACCCAAGCGACCGAAAACGGACCTGCTGCGATGACTGGCAGGGTTTTTCCAATGCAGGACATATCGAGCCTCCCGTTGGGTATATTCACTCCGGAGCATACTGCGCGACATCGCGTCGTTCAACCAGCGTCGCGAGCCGCGGATCGCAGTCACGGTGTTCAATCGAGTCGTTCTGCTGATCCGCGGAAAGTCCTAATGTGTTCTGCGATTGCCAGGGCGGCTACCTCCGAAGTCAGAACGTACTTCGCCGGTCGTTCAGGGAGATCATCGAGCGGGTGAACGAGGCGGAGGTCGCCGCTACGACGGAGAAGGGGAGGGAACCCGATCTGCTGCCGGAAAGTCGTTTCCACAACCTGCGCCACAGACACGTCACCTTGCTCCCGTTGCGCAACGCCAATCCGAGGGTGGTGCCGGAACGGCTGGGCCACTCGGAAGGTTCAGATCACGCGCGAGACCTACTCGCACGTGCAGGCGACGCTCTGGCGCGAAGTGGGGGAGAAGCTTGGAGACCCGTCCGATTGAGATTAGTGCTACCTTGGTGGTACAGAGCCGCTCTTCTGCCCAATCGCCCCGCCAAAAGAAAAACGCAAGTGATTTCATTTCAATCACTTGCGTCAAGTGGACAGGGGCGGGATCGAACCGCCGACACCAGGATTTTCAGTCCTGTGCTCTACCAACTGAGCTACCTGTCCGCCGTTGCGGGCATCGAAACCGTAATAATATAGGGTTCTCAGGGAGGTTGTCAATTCGGCAGCGCCCCGCGGCACCGGCCGGGCTCGCTCATCCTCATCATTTCCCCGGCTGGAGAATGTGCAGCGAAAGATTCTTGCCGAAAAAACCGGATGGGATTCGCGGAAGTTAAGCCAGCGGGTACAATTTCGAAATGGCCCGAGACAACGGCGTCCCCGGCCTACGTTATCCGAATACAAAGGAGAGTTTGTGCCCGCACAGGAAAAAGAACAGGCTATCGAGGCAACGGGAACGGTCGTCGAAGAGGTTCGCGGAGCGTTTCGCGTGAAGCTGGACAACGCAGATCACGTGGTACTATGTCGCCTGGCCGGAAAAATGCGGAAATTCCGCATCCGCGTCGTGCCGGGTGACCGCGTTCGCGTCGAAATGAGCCCCTACGATCTTTCTCGAGGCCGAATCACCTTCCGTGAGCGATAGACCCGCTGCCCCGGCCGCGCTGCGGTTGGCCCACCCTCTTTCCCGCAAGGCCTGCTCTGCAGGTCGCGCAGGCGTTGCGCCCCTCGATGCCGCCTAACGCCGCTCTCGCCGGTGTTGACCCGGACGCTCTGCATTATCCACTCCAAGGATGTATTTCTGTCGGCGTACACCCTCCGGTTTGGTTATTGCGTTGTGGCGGAGCAGTATGAGAAACTGACTCCTTGCGCCCGCTAAACTCAACGCTGAACTCGCAATCGGCCGAGAGGATCTTAGCGCCCTCGTTTGTCTGCTTTCTTCCGATTAGCCCATTTGAACGGTTAGGTATAGTATTTTGGTGTTAATATGAAAGAAATCTTTCATTTTCTTTCATGAACATGATTGCTTTCTTTCACAACGGAGGGCATAATCGTATGCTAGGTATTCCGTAGTGGATTGGGAAATTTGGCATGTTGGTGGAAGAGCGTCGCAATCGCTTGATGGAACTGGTTCGGAGCCGCAGGTTTGCCTCGCTGCCGGATCTCGCCGAGGTGCTCCAGGTTTCCGAGTCCACCGTGCGGCGCGATGTCGAGCAGCTCGAAGAGCAGGGCGTGGCGCAGCGGATTCATGGGGGAGTGCTCTATTGCGGTGCCGCCCCCAAGCTGCCTCATTTTGACCTTCAGCAACCCGAACAACGCATCGCCAAACGAGCCATTGCCGAGAAGTCGCTCGAGCTGATCGAGGACGGCGACACGATTCTGCTCGACGGCGGAAGTACGACCTACGAAATCGCAAGACTGCTGGTCGGCCGGCCCTTGCACGTGGTGACCAACTCGTTGCCCGTGGCGAACCTGTTCGCCGCCGACCCCAACAGCGACCTGGTCATGATCGGTGGCAACGTCTGTCCGCGGACGGGCGTGGTCCAGGGACCGCTTGCCGACACGATGATCGCGGCGCTGCGAGTGCGAAAGACCATCCTGAGCGTAGCGGGAATCAACGAAGAGGGATTTTTCAACAACAACCTGCTCCTGGCCAACACCGAACGAGCCATGATGAAGGCCGCCGACACCGTGATCGTCGTGGCCGATCACTCGAAGTTCGGGCACCAGAGCCTGACCCATTTGTGCAAACTCGGCGCCGTGGGCTATCTCGTCGTCGACAGCGGGATCCCCGACGAGTGGCGAGAAAAGGTTCTCGCAGCCGGCACCAAGCTGCTGATTGCGGAATCAACGAAGAACCAACAGGAATCACTGCGATGAGCATTGCCCCTTCGATCGACCGAAGCCTCGTCGAACAGATCGTCCGCGAAATCGTGCTGAAGCAGATCGGCGGACCGGCGTGGAAGCCGGAGGTGGTTGTGAGCATCTCCGCACGCCACTGCCACCTGACCGATGCCGACGTGGAGACCCTCTTCGGCCCGGGCCGTAAGCTGACTCCGTTCAAAGACCTATACCAGGAAGGGTTCTACGCGGCCGAAGAGACCGTGATGCTCGTTGGGCCGCGGCGCCGGATGCTGCCCAGTGTCCGCGTGCTCGGGCCGACGCGCCCCAAGAGCCAGGTGGAGCTTTCCTACACCGACGCAATCTCGCTGGGGCTCGACGTGCCTGTCCGTGCGAGCGGGAAGATCGATAGCACGCCCGGCTGCGTGCTGGTCGGCCCGGCCGGCGTGGTCGAGCTCAAAGAGGGCGTGATCCGCGCCGAGCGCCACGTCCACATGAACCGCCGCGATGCCGAGTACTATGGCGTCAAGACGGGCGACCGGATGAGTCTCCGCGTGACGTCGTCCTGCCCGACCGTGTTCGAAGGGCTGCTCGTGCGGGCCGATCATACGAGCAAGCTCGAGGTGCACCTTGATACCGACGAGGGCAACGCCTGTGACATCGACCATGCCGAGAGCGTGGAATTGCTGAAATCGTAAGTCCGAACCACCCGGCCAGGTCCGGGAAGAATCGTTTTCTCTCAAGACACCCGTTTCCCGAGTTTCCTCTTTCTGGAGTCGCAAACATGGCAAAAGTGATGGAAGCACTGGGGATGATCGAGGCCAAAGGTTTCGTCACCCTGGTTGAAGCAACCGACGCGATGCTCAAGGCGGCCAACGTGCAGTTCCTTGGCTGGGACAAGGTTGGCAGCGGCCTGGTCAGCGTTTTCGTGACCGGCGATGTGGCCGCCGTGAAGGCCGCCACCGACGCCGGGGCCGCCGCGGGCAGCCGCATCGGCGAGATCGTCAGCGTACAGGTCATTCCGCGTCCGCACGAAGACATCGATCTCGTGCTGCCGCCGCAGGCGAAGTCGACCAAGAAGGCTCAGCAAGCGAGCTGATGCACCGCCCTCTTTCCAGTACCAGAACAACCTATCAACCAACAGGGATTCCTGCGATGCAAGACGCCATTGGACTAGTGGAAACCAAAGGTCTGGTCGGCCTTGTCGAAGCGACCGATGCGATGGCCAAGGCGGCCAACGTACAGATTGTCAAGCGCGTTCAGATCGGCGGCGGCCTGGTGACGACCGTCGTCCGCGGCGACGTGGGAAGCGTTCGGGCGGCCGTCGAGGCCGGTGCGAATGCGGCCACCCGCGTCGGTGAGCTGGTCGCCAGCCACATCATTCCTCGGCCGGCCGACGGCGTATTCGAAGCGTACCTGAGCTAGCGCTGAACGGAAGGAACCCGGGCGCGCGCCGCGTGGAAGCTTTCACCGCGGGCGAGCCTCGACGGCGATCAGGAGACGGACACGATGAAGATCCTCGTAGCGAACCTCGGATCGACGAGTTTCAAGTATCAGCTTCTGGACATGGACGGCGAGCGCCAGGTGGCGCGCGGCGGCATCGAACGGATCGGATCGCCCGAAAGCCGGTGCTTCGTCGACGTCGGCGGCCAGCGTCGCGAGATGACCCTCGCCGTGCCCGACCACGCCGTGGCCGTCCGCCAGTGCCTCGCGCAACTGACGGACCCGGAACACGGCTGTTTGAAGGACGCCTCCGAGGTCTCCGCGATCGGCTTCAAAGCGGTGCACGGCGGTGCGTACGACGGGGTTCAGCGGGTCACACGCGAACTGCTCGACTCGATGGACGAGATGAGCGACGTGGCTCCGGCGCATAACCCGCCGTATATCACGGCGATGCGGCTTCTGAATGAGAAGCTGCCGGACATTCCGCTGGTCGCCGCGTTCGAAACGGACTTTCACCGCACCATTCCCGACCGAAACCGCTATTACGCGGTGCCGTACGAGTGGGCCGAAAAGGCGAGGATACGGCGCTGGGGCTATCACGGCGCCAGCCACCGCTATATCGCCACGCGGACGGCGGAGTTGCTCGGCCGCAACGACCTGCGGATCATCTCGTGCCACCTGGGCGGTTCCAGCTCGCTGTGCGCAATCCGCAACGGGCAGAGCGTGGCCAACAGCCTCGGCATGAGCCCGCAGACGGGGTTGCCGCACAACAACCGTGTCGGAGACTTCGACCCCTTCGCCTTGCCGTTGCTGATGAAGCACACCGGCAAGTCGCTCCCGGAGGTGCTGAAGATGCTCGCCACGGAGAGCGGACTGAAGGGGCTCAGCGGCACCAGCGGCGATCTGCGCGACGCGGCCGAGGCCGCCGAACAAGGCAATCCGCGTGCAAAGCTCGCCCTGGATGTTTTTGCCTCGGCAACCCGCCATTACCTTGGAGCGTATCTCGTGGAGCTTGGCGGGGTCGACGTCATCGTTTTCACCGCCGGCATCGGCGAGAATCGCGCCCATTTCCGCGCCCTCGTCTGCGAGGGGCTGGAGGAGCTCGGTATCGTGCTCGACCCGGAGGCGAACCGGTCTGCGAAAGGCGAGGCGAAGATCAGCGCCGAGTCGAGCCGCACCCGGATCTGGGTGATTCCAACCAACGAGGAATTGATCGTTGCCCGCCTGGCCAAACAGTTGCTGGAGAGCTAGCGATGTTTGTCGCGAAAGTCACCGGATCGCTGGTCTCGACGCAGAAGGTCGGCAGCATGGTCGGCCACAAGCTCCTCGTGGTCGAGCCGTACCGGCTTGACGCGGAAACCCGCAGGAGCCTGAAGACCACGGGCCGCACTTTTGTCGCCGTCGACACGGTCGGCGCCGGCGAGGGTGAACTCGTGTTGATCTGCCAGGGCTCGAGCGCCCGGCTGACGCCGGAGACGAAAAACCTGCCGGTCGACACGGTAATCATCGGCATCGTTGACACGGTGCACGTCGATCAGCAATGCGTTTACAGCAAGGAGGCGACGGGACCGGAGGAGCCGGAGAGAAAAGAGACTCGATAAACCAAGCCGGTCCGCCGGTTCTGCCGGATACCGCCTGCACGGACCTCTCGCCGACGAGAGGCAGACTGACACACCCACCAAGACATCTCGGAAGGCTGCCCTGCCATGCAAGTCAACGAGACTTTGATTCGAAACGTTGTTCATGAAGTCCTCAGCCGCCTCGGGAACGGAGCGGCGGTGCCGCCTACGCCGATCCGCGGCTACCAGGGCCGTTTTGGCATGTTTACCTGCGTCGACGAGGCCGTGGCCGCGTCGCGGGAAGCCTTCGAACAGCTCTCCCGCCGCACCATCGAAGACCGCCGGCGCATCATCGACCACATCCGCCGCATCTCGATCGACCAGTGCGTCGAGCTCGGCACGATGGAGATGGAAGAGACCAAGATCGGCCGGCTGGAACATAAGATCGAAAAGCTGAAGACACTGGGTGAACGGAGCCCGGGCGTGGAGTTCCTTCGCAGCGAGATCTTCAGCGGCGACCATGGCCTGGCGGTCATCGAGCATGCCCCGTTCGGCGTGATCGCCGCGATCACGCCGGTCACCCACTCGCTCCCAACGATCACCGGCAACGCCGTCAGCATGATCGCCTCGGGCAACACCGTGGTGGTCAACCCGCATCCCAGCGGCAAGCGCGTCGCGGCGGAAGGCGTCCGCCGGTTCAATCAAGCCATCTATCGCGACCTGGGGATCGATAACCTGATTGCCTTGATCGTCGAACCGACGATTGAATCGGCCAACAACCTGTTCAAGCATCGAGACATCAACCTGATCTGCGTCACCGGCGGTCCGGCGGTCGCGCGCGCGGCGATGCAGCAGGCGAAGCGGGCGATCGTGGCCGGCCCCGGCAATCCCCCGGTCGTTGTCGATGAGACGGCCGATCTGAACCGGGCCGCGCGTTCCATCATTCGAGGCGCCGCCTACGACAACAATCTCCTGTGTATTTCGGAGAAGCAGGTTTTTGCCGTCGATGCGATCTTCGACTCGTTGATGGGCGCTATGGAGCGGGCCGGCGCGGTGCGGCTCGGCGCTAAGGAGGTGGATGCCCTCACGCGTGTGGCGATCGAGTCGGTCGGCGAGGGAGAGAAGAAGCACGACGTTCCGTCGCGTGAGTTCCTCGGCAAGGATGCGGCCGTCCTGGCTCGCGGCGCCGGCCGGACGGTCTCGCCCGACGTCGAACTCGTTTTCGGTGAGACCGACGAGTCGAACCCGTTCGTCCCGGTCGAGCAGATGATGCCCTTCCTCCCCTTCGTCCGTTGCCGCAACGTGGATGAGGCCATTGAGAGGGCGCGGGTGAGTGAGCACGGCTTCGGGCACACGGCCATCATTCACTCGCACGACGTCAATAACATGACCAAGATGGGCAAGGTGATGGACACCACCTTGTTCGTCAAGAACGGTCCGAGCATGGCCGGCCTCGGCCTCGGCGGCGAAGGGTACATTTCGTTCTCGATCGCCGGTCCGACGGGCGAGGGCGTGACCACGCCGTTGACCTTCACTCGCGAACGCCGCTGCTCGATGATCGACAACCTGCGGATCCTCGGAAAATAGCGGCAAGGACCTTTTCATGCTCACCGCACGCGTGATCGGAACGGCGACCGCCACGGTCAAGCACGCTTCCATGTCCGGCTGGAAGTTGCTTATCGTGCAGCCGTTGCTGACCGATGGGCGAAGCCCCGACGGCGATCCGGTCATCGCCGTCGACGCACTCGGGGCCGGAACAGCAGATACGGTCATTGTATCCAGCGACGGCTTGGGCACTCGGCAGCTCCTGAAGAGCGACACCACGCCGGTCCGCTGGTCGGTGATCGGGATTGTAGATTGAGGACGGATGGCAAACGTATCGATCGATATCGAACGGGTGGTTCGCGAGGTGATGGCCGAACTCGGCCTCGCGGCGCCGCCACCGCGCGCTGAAAGTCCCCGGCCGGTTGCCCAGAGCCCGGCGGCCGATGCGAAGCCCTCCGGCGAGACGACGGCAAGGCCGCCGGCGAATCCGCCTTGCGACGAGTTAGCGGTTACAAGCCGCGTGATCACGCTGGGTGAACTGGACGGGAAGCTCAACGGCAGCATCCGTCGCCTGGTGGTTCCGCCGCGGGCCGTAGTCACCCCATCGGTCCGCGACGAACTGCGGCGCAGGAATGTCGATCTGGTCTTCGGCCAGGCAAACGGCAAGCCCCGGGAGGCGGCAGAGACGGGCACGGCTCTCGCGGTCGTGGCCCATGGCATGCCGGCCGATGCCGAAGGGCTGATCAAAGCGCTCGCCGCAGAGGGGATATCGGTCCAGCCGCAGCAGACCGAATGCCTTCTAGCCGCCAGCGACCGGCTTGCCGAGCAGCTCGCCGCCGGCGACAGGCTCGGCCTGCTGCTGACGAAGTACTCCGCGGCAGCAGTCTGCCTGGCCAACCGGATGCCCGGGGTCCGCGCGATTCTGGGCACCGATACCGCCACGGTTGCCGCCGACGCGGCTTCCGTCGGAGCGAACCTGCTGGTGGTGAACCCGGTCCAAAGCGGCCTGTTCCGCAGCCGGAAGATCATCGGGCAGTTCTACCGCCAGGGCCTGCAGCCGTGCCCGGCGGTTTTCCAGCAACGACTGAAATAAAGGACCCCACCGATGCGTATCGGCGAAGTCATCGGCACCGTAACGCTCAACCGTTTCCACCCCAGCCTCACGGGCGGACGGTTCAAGTTGACCGTGCCGCTTTCGCTGGAAGACCTTGCCGGCCGCGGCGGCGAGCCGCCCGAGGAGCTGGTGGTCTTCGACGAACTTGGAGCGGGCATCGGCAGCCGAATCGCCATCAGCGAAGGACGCGAAGCGGCCATGCCCTTCTATCCGGATTCCAAACCCATCGACGCCTACAACGCAGCGATCCTGGACACCGTCCACATCCGTCTGCCGAACATCGACTCGTAGCCCAACCTAGCGGCCGGAGGTAGCCATGATCAACGTTCATAAGCTGAAACAAGAAATCTGTGAAATCGGCGACCGGCTCTACAAGAAGGGCTTCGCTGCCGCCAACGACGGCAACATCAGCTACCGGATCACCGAGAAGGAAGTGCTCTGCACGCCGACGATGATCAGCAAGGGATTCATGAAGCCCGACGATCTCTGCATGGTCGACATGGAAGGCAACCAGATCGGCGGCCATCGCAAGCGGACCAGCGAAATCATGCTGCACCTGGCCATCATGAAGGAGCGGCCCGAGGTCAAGTCGGTGGTCCACTGCCATCCGCCCCACGCCACCGCCTTTGCCGTGGCGCGCGAGCCGATCCCCCAGTGCATCCTGCCGGAGGTCGAGGTCTTCCTGGGCGACGTGCCGATCACCAAGTACTGCACGCCCGGCGACAAAGCCTTCGCCGACACGATCCTCCCGTTCGTCCACAAGTCGAACGTGATCATCCTGGCCAACCACGGCACGGTCAGTTTTGGCGAAACGGTCGAAAAGGCCTACTGGTGGACGGAGATCCTCGACGCCTACTGCCGGATCCTGATGCTCGCGCGTGGGCTGGGTCGGATCAATTACTTTACCGAGCCCGAGGCACGCGACTTGTTGGCCCTGAAGGAAAAATGGGGTTTCCAGGACCCGCGGATCGAGGCCAAGAACTGCGACATTTGCGCCAACGACATCTTTCGCGATAGTTGGAAGCAGACCGGCGTCGAGCAGGTCGCATTCCAGCCGCCCAGTTTCCGCACGGTGAAGCCGAACGATGCCAGCCCCGCCCCGGCCGGCAATCCGTCGTCCAACGGCTCGGCAAGACAGGCATCCCCGGACATCGAAGCACTCGTCCAGGCGGTCACCGACCGCGTGATGGCCGCGATCAACGGCCGCTAGACGTCCACGGCAGCGACGGGAAGTGATGGGCGGCAGAACCGCACGTCATCGCTCCAGTATTCCTTTCAAAGCAGGGCAGTACCATGAAAGTCAGCATCATCGGCGGCGGAGGCCTCGTCGGCTCCTGCACGGGTTTCGCGCTGCAAACCGGCGGCATCGTGCGCCAGATCGCACTGCTGGACGTCAACGCCGACCTGGCCGCCGGGCAGGCACTCGACCTGCTGCACGGCTCCAACGTGACCGCCGACCAGGTGATCCGTTCCGGCAGCTACGAGCAAATCCCCGATAGCGACTGCATTTGCATCACGGCCGGCCTGCGGCGCAAGCCGGACGAAAGCCGGCTCGACCTGATCAACCGCAACGTTCAGCTCTTTCTCACCATCCTTGACGGGATCCGGCAGGTCGGCTTTCGCAAAGACGCCATCGTCCTGGTCGTCTCGAATCCCGTCGACGTGCTCACGTACCTCGCGGTCCAGAAGCTCGGACTGCCGCCGGGGCAAGTGATCGGATTGGGTACGCTGCTGGATACCATCCGCTTCCGTGCCTTGATTGCCGAACGGATCCAGGCCGCTGCGACCCAGGTCCAGGCCCTGATCCTCGGTGAGCACGGCGACAGCATGGTACCGATCTGGTCGAGCGCCACCGTCGGCGGACTGCCGCTCGAAAAATATCCCGGCTGGACGCCCAATCTTGCCAACGAGCTGTTCACCCGCACCAAAGGTTCCGGGGCCGAGGTGATCAAGAAGAAGGGTGGGGCGGGTTTCGCCGTGGGGCTCGCCATCCGGGACGTGATCCACGCCATGGCGTTGGACAGCCACCGCGTGCTGCCGGTTTCCAGTCTGCAGACCGGCGCCTACGGCATCCGCGACGTCTGCCTATCCGTGCCGACCGTCGTCGGCCGCCGGGGTGTTGCGGGGACACTTGAGATCGAACTTTGGCCGAAAGAAGTTCAAAGCCTCCGCACCAGCGCCGGCGTACTCAAGCAGACGATCGACGCTGTGCTCAAGGCGTCGTAGGCATTTCATTTGCCCGGCCACTCGACAACCGAGCTGTGGCGCTGGAAAATGACCCTGAGCCGGTCCGAATTCCGTCGGGCCTTTCCAGTGCAGGCGGCCGAGGGGGTCGCCCAACTCAGCGGCAAGGGAGTCATTCATGGGATGCGCAGCAACACTCTCTGTCTTTTGTGCGCTGCTATCGGCAGGTAGCCATGCATTGGACGCTGGCGAATCGGCGGTTAAGCCGAACATTGTCCTGATCTACGCCGACGACGTCGGCTATGGGGATGTGAGCTGCTACGGTGCAACGGGCGTCAAGACTCCGAATCTCGACCGGCTCGCCGGCGAAGGAGTTCGCTTCACCGACGCCCATTCGCCGTCCGCCACCTGTACCCCGTCGCGCTATGCGATGCTGACGGGCGAGTATGCATGGCGGCGGCAAGGGACAGGCATCGCCCGGGGCGACGCCGCCATGATCATCGAGCCGGGCCGAGTTACGCTGGCGTCGATCCTGAAGCAGGCGGGCTACGCCACGGGCGTGGTGGGCAAGTGGCATCTCGGCCTTGGCGACGGCAATCTCGACT
Source organism: Thermoguttaceae bacterium (assembly GCA_040768665.1). Taxonomy (GTDB): domain Bacteria; phylum Planctomycetota; class Planctomycetia; order Pirellulales; family Thermoguttaceae; genus JABWBD01. The sequence continues at coordinate 146,336 of JAXGMN010000017.1, read as the reverse complement.
GGAACGGCCCCATCCAACCCGGTCCGCTGGAGCTTGGTTTCGACTACTGCTTTCTGATTCCGGCCACAGGCGACCGGGTTCCCTGCGTGTACGTCGAGAATCGCCGTGTCGTCGGGCTCGATCCCGCCGATCCGATTCGCGTGAGCTATGGCAAGCCGATCGGCGATGGCCCGACGGGGCGCGCGAATCCCGAACTGCTGAAAATGCATCCCAGCCACGGTCACGACATGACGATCGTCAACGGCATCAGCCGGATCGGCTACATGAGCGGCGGGAAACGGGCTCGCTGGGTCGACGAAGAGATGGCCGACACCATCACGCAGAAGGCCGTTCGATTCATCGAAGAGAACAAAGCTGAACCGTTCTTCCTTTACTTTTCGACGCATGATATCCACGTCCCTCGCGTGCCGCATCCTCGTTTCGTGGGCACGACCGGCATGGGGCCTCGCGGCGACGTGATCGTTCAGCTCGACTGGTGCGTCGGCGAAATCCTGAAATCGCTTGAAACGAACGGCCTCGCCGAAAACACGCTCGTGATTTTCGCCAGCGACAATGGCCCGGTCGTGGACGACGGCTACCGCGACCAGGCCGTGGAAAAGCTCGGCGATCACAAGCCGGCCGGACCGTGGCGCGGCGGGAAGTACAGCAATTTCGAAGGAGGAACGCGGGTGCCGCTGATCGTGCGATGGCCCAAACGGATCAAGCCGGGGGAGTCCGGCGCGCTGGTCTCCCAGGTCGACTTTCCTGCGTCTTTGGCTGCGCTGACCGGGGGGCAAATTCCATCCGACGCCGCGCCCGACAGTTTCAACGTTCTGGCGGCCTTGCTTGGCGAATCGCGCGTGGGGCGAGACCACCTCGTCGAGCACGCCGGAGTGCTTTCGCTGCGGCAGGGGCCATGGAAGCTCATCCAACTGGGCAAGGGGCCGAAGGTCAACAAGAACACAAACACGGAAATGGGCAACGCCCCGGCGCCGCAGCTCTACAACACCCAGGACGATCCCGGGGAAACCCGGGACATCAGCGATCGGCATCCTGAACAGGTGCAAAGGCTTTCGGCCATGCTGGAAGAAATTCGTCGGCGAGGCCGAAGCCGCCCGTAACCGTTGGCCACAGCGCGTTGGAGATCCGCCATGATTGTTTGCCGCCTGTTTGCTCCGACCGTGCTTCTGTTCACGTTCTGGCTTGTTGCGACGGGGTCCGCCGAGGACTCCGAACCCGCGCAGGCACCCAATATCGTATTCATCCTCAGCGACGACCACGCCGCCCATGCCATCAGCGCATACGGAAGCCGGATCAACCGGACGCCGAACATCGATCGGCTCGCGCGCGAGGGGGCGCTATTTGAAAACTGCTTCGCGGTGAACAGCATCTGCGCGCCGAGCAGGGCGTCGATCCTGACGGGGCTCTACGGCCATGTGAACGGTGTCCGGACCAACGGCGACCGACTGCGCGACGACGTTGTCACGTTTCCCGAGCTGCTTCAGAAGGCCGGGTATACAACGGCGCTGGTCGGCAAATGGCATCTGAAGAACCAGCCCCGCGGTTTTGACCACTGGTGCATCCTTCCCGGCCAAGGCGCCTATTTCGATCCGCACATGATTGTGAATGGCCGGCAGCAGAGACTTTCCGGCTATGTCTCGGAGGTTATTACCGACGAGGCAATCCGGTGGTTGGACGGACGCGACGGTCGAAAGTCGTTCTGCTTGCTGGTGCACCACAAGGCGCCCCACGCGAACTGGGAGCCAGGTCCCCGTCACGCGGACATGTTCGAGAATGCACCAATTTCCGAGCCGGCAACGTTTCGCGACGCCTATGCGACGCGCGGTGAGGCGATCCGATCCCACCGGCTCTTCGTCGGCCCTAAGCTGTGGGAGCTCCACTACCAGCGCCGGTTCGGCGAAATCCCCGAGAATATTTCCGAAAACGAAGCGAAGGGCTGGGTCTATCAACGGTTCATCAAAGACTATCTGCGATGCGTGGCATCGGTCGACGACAGCGTGGGAAGACTGCTCGACCACCTCGACCGCCTGGGGCTGGCCGGCAACACGGTCGTCGTCTACACTTCCGACCAAGGCTTCTTCCTGGGCGATCACGGCCTCTACGACAAGAGGTTTATGTATGAGGAATCGATCCGAATGCCGCTTTTGGTTCGCTGGCCAGGAAAGACGAAAGCGGACGCCCGCGTGGCCCCCATCGTTCTGAACGTGGACTTTGCACCCATGCTTCTGGAATTGGCGGGCGTGGCGCCGCCAGAGACGATGCAGGGCCGCAGCTTCCTGCCTCTGTTGTGCGGCCGCGAGTCGGCGGGCCGGCGCAGGGCGATGTACTACCGGTTCTACGAGGAAGCCTACGGTATCGGCCCGCATGAAGGAATACGCACCGACGAGCATAAGCTCATCCATTACCTCTATGGCGACAGCGGCTGGGAGCTGTACAATCTGAAAGAGGACCCGGCCGAACTGCACAATGTTTTCGGCGAACCCGCCTACGCGGAGATTTCAAAACGGTTGCAGGCGCAACTCGCAGCCTTGCGAGGAGAATTGAAAGCCGAAACAATGGAATGAATGCTGCCCAACGTTGTCCGTAACTTGACCGCGTTAGAAGGAGTTCGCGATGGCAATGCAAATACTTGTTTTGTTCTTGTCGACCCTCGCCGGCGCGGCGGGGGCTGCGGCCGACGCCAGACTGCCGGACACCTCGAAGATGAACATTCTGTTTATCAACATCGAGGACTGTACCGCCAGCGCCTGGGGCTGCTATGGCAATCCCATCTGCAAGACACCGAACATCGATCGGCTCGCGGCGACCGGTGTCCGCTTCGACTCCGCGTATTGCCAGGCCATCTGCTGCAACCCGACGCGGACATCGTTTCTTACCGGGCTTCGGCCGCTGAGCACACGGGTGCTCTCCAACGGGCACGTGATGAACGAGCACCTGCCCCCCGGCGTCTCGACGCTGCCTGAAATGCTCAAAGCTCGCGGAGTGTACACCGCGGTGATCGGCAAGCTGTTTCACAAGGTGGAGTACGCCGAGAGGCAACTGGCGACGTTCGACCGGATCGAAATGTACGCGAAACCCCGGGGATGGAAGGGGCCGAAACCGATTCTCGAGTTTTCGCCGGTGCCGCGGGACGTGCGTGGCGCCCCTGCCCCAAAGGATCAGAAAAGCAAGGCCTATCGCGAGTGGCGGGCGGCGAGGTCGGACCGCTATGGCGATTCGGGGCTCACGCGCGAGCAAGAGCACGATTACCGCATGGCCCGGACGGCGGTCGCCCTGCTGAAGGATTTCGCTGCCAACGAACAGCAGTTCTTCCTCGCTCTGTCGCAGTCGCGGCCGCATACGCCGCTCGTCGCGCCCAAGCAGTATGTCGACATGTACGATCCGGCAAACATCCCCGATCCGCCGGCGCCCGTGGCAAGCCTGCAAGGCTTCCCCTACATGCAGCGGGCGACCGGGGGCAACCCCGATATTTTCATGAAACGGCAGCCGACCCCCCAGCAGGCCAAGGAAGCGATCGCGGCGTACTACGCTTGCGTCAGCTTCGTCGACGACAACCTTGGCATGGTGTTGGACGCGCTGGAACAGGAAGGACTCGATAAGAACACGATCGTGGTGTTCCTGGGCGACCACGGTTTCCACCTCGGCGATCACGGCTGCTGGTCGAAGTATTCGATGCTCGAAGAAACGCGGCGAGTGCCGCTGATCGTGCGGGTGCCGGGCGCGCCGGCCAACGGCAAGAGCTGCCGTGAGTTCGTCGAGTTCGTCGATCTTGTACCCACCCTGGCTGAATTGGTCCGTTTCGACGCGCCTGCCAACTTGGAGGGCACCAGTTTCGCACCGTTGCTGACCGATCCCGATCGACCGTGGAAGAAAGCCGTCTTCATGGTCGACGGCGCCGGAGGGCAGATGGTGCGGACGCGGAAGTTCAGCTATCTTGCCTTGAAGAAAGGCCCGGTCCCGGCAGCCTTGTACGATCTTGAAAAGGATCCGTGGGAAACGACTAATATGGCCGGCGATCCGGCCTGCGCGGCGGCCGAGGAAGAAATGGCTGCCCTGCTCAAGGCGGGCTGGAAAGCCGCGTTGCCGGAAGGGAGGAATGAATGAAAGCGGCCGTGACCAAGGTTTTTGGACCGTACGCGTGTCAATAGCTATTGCAGGGAGTATTTCTTGCCAAGGCGACGGGACTCGGGTCGAGCGTTCCCGCTCGGATCATGGAGGATGCGTGGCCTGGCAAATGATTGACATCACTGCGTGTCGGGGCAATACTCCGATTTGGGCGGCTGCCGCCACGGGGGTCCGGCAGCCGCGGTGAGAGATACCGGCCCCCACCAACGGTGAGCCCCATGAAACGACATACCTTGCTTGTACTTTGCCCCGCCCTGCTGCTCACGGTCGCTTCGACGAGTTTGCTCGCTGCCGGGTCGTCGTCGCCGAAGCCCAATATTCTGTTCATTTTTTCCGATGACCACGCCGAACACGCCATTTCCAGCTACGGCTCGAAGGTCAATACAACGCCGAACATCGACCGTCTCGCAGAGGGCGGTGCGCGGTTTAATAATTCTTTCGTCACCAACTCGATCTGCACTCCGAGCCGTGCCACGCTGATTACGGGGCAGTATTCGCATCTCAACGGCGTTCCCGTTTTCAACCGGTTCGATGGTTCGCGGGACAACGTTGCAAAGCACCTGCAGGCCGGCGGTTATCACACGGGCATGATCGGCAAGTGGCATCTCGGCTCGGATCCGACCGGCTTCGATCGCTGGATCGTCCTGCCTGGCCAGGGCCGCTACTGGGACCCGGAATTTCTCTTGCCTGGCCGGAAACTCACGATCGAGGGCCACTGCACCGACGTGACCACCGACTTGGGCATCGAGTGGATCAAGACCCGGCCGAAGGACAAGCCCTTCTTTCTCATGCTCCATCACAAGGCGCCGCACCGCTGGTGGGAGCCCGACGAGCGGAACAAGGCGGAATTCCAGGGCAAGACTTTCCCCATGCCCAAGACCTTTTGGGACGACTACGCCACGCGCCCCGCTGCGCTGCCGGAGAATGAACAAACGGTGGCCAAGGATCTCACTCGTCGGGACCTCAAGCTGGAGCCGCCCGCGGGGCTCGAAGGACGCGAGCGCAACCAATGGCTCAACGTGAAGCCCACCGTGGTCGAGATCACGGCGACCGACGGCGCCAAGAAGACGTTGACGGGAGAAGACCTCATCCGCTGGAAATACCAGCGCTACATGCAGGACTACCTGGCCTGCGTGCAGGGCGTGGACGACGGCGTCGGAAAGGTGCTCGACTACCTGGACCGGACGGGCTTGGCCAAGAACACGGTGGTCTTCTATTCGGCCGACAACGGCTGGTATCTCGGCGACCTTGGCCTTTACGACAAGCGTTTCATGTATGAGCCCGGCCTGCGCGTGCCGCTGCTGGTCCGCGGCCCCCGCATTCCGGCCGGCATCACGCCGGGGGCGTTTGTCGCCAACATCGATCTCGCGCCGACGTTTCTCGAACTGGCGGGCCTGCCGATTCCTGACTCCATGCAAGGCCGCTCGCTGGTTCCGCTCTTGCAAGGCGAGACACCGGCGGACTGGCGGACCTCGGTCTATTATCGATATTACCACGACCCGGGGCACCACAATACGGCCGCCCACTACGGCGTCCGCACGGCCACGCACAAGCTCATCTACTACTGGAAAAAGAACGCCTACGAGATGTTCGACCTCACCGCCGATCCGTGCGAGCAGCATAATCTTCTCTACGCCGCCGAGGAGGCGAAGAAGCCGGAGATCGCCGCGAAGTTCGCCGAATTGAAAGCCGAGATCGATCGCCTGCAGAAGCAGTACCGGGACGACGGCCGATACGCCGATCCAACCACCTGGCCCGCAGGCAGCGCCGATGGACCGTTCAAGGACAAAGAGCCGATCGGAGCGAAGACCGTTGCCGAGGCGATTGCCGCGACGGTCGCGAGATGAGATGACTAAACCAGGGATTGCCTGCAGAACTCGACGCACCTGATCACTTCTCGCAGTACATCGGAATCCTCGGGCACTTTGTATTCCAGCTCGATATCGGCGGGGAAGGCGAGCTGGTTTCGCTTCATGTACTGAAGCACCAGGGCGACGGGCGTATCTCCTTCGCCCAGGGGCATGTTGGGACCGTTGTTGACCTTCCGGTCTTTGATATGAATGCTGAGGATCCGGTCGCGGTGCTTTTCGATCAGTGGGATCGGCGAGTGGTTGGTGCCTGCGACATAGTGGCCGATATCGAGATTGATCCCGAGGTGCTTGCCGTGGGAGAGGATTTCGCCGTCATACGTGGTCGGGGTGAGCTGCGTATGATTGTGGAAGCCGATGGTGATTCCGTGCTTGTCGGCGATCGGGCCGAGTCGCTTCGCGGCGTCTTCCGAAAGCTCGCGCGTTATGCCTTTGGCGCCGAGTGCTTTGGCCACTTCGAAGTAGTATTCGATCTGTTCGTCCGGCATGCCGGGATTGCCGATATCGCCGAACTTCACGATGGGAATATTGACGCCGGCGTCGTTGTACATCTTCCTCAGTGCTTTGAACCGGTCCATCGAGGTCGACAGGCGCCACTCGAGCAGAGCTTTTCCGCCACCTTTCCCTCCCGCGGGCGCTCCGGCGAATTGCTCGGCCGGCCCTCCCATCAGTTCGACCGAATTGATTCCGCATTGCGTGATGTACTTCAGCAGGTCCTCGGCGGATCCGGGAAGCGCACGGTAGCTGTAGGTGATGATGCCGATCTGAACGCCGCCGAAGTTGGAATTCGGCTTGCCGCCCGCGGCGGCGCGGCCGAGACCCGGGACCATCGACGATGCGGCCAGGGCCGCAGTGCCGAGAAACGTGCGTCGAGACAGGGAGAGCTTTTGTGCTGACATGGTCTTCCTCATCAAAGGAGCATTCACGTTTGGACCGCTGAAACAGACAGGCACCGCAGCATCTTGTGCCGACACGCAAGCATCAGCCGCACTGGTTGCCGAGCCAGTCCCCTTTTTCAGCCGTCTCACTTCTGGAGTTGCACGATAACCGCTTACCCGAGAGCCTGACCCCGAAGCCGAGCAAAAATTGTCGGCCGTTACCAGTGTCCGGGAAGGCCGCCCTGCGGTCCTGGCGCCTATTGTAACCACTCGCCGGCCTTTCGCACCACTCCCGGTCTCCGCCAGTGCGGAGCAAGTTCGCGAGGGCTGCACGGCAACGCCACTCCAACTGCGATGAGAAATCGCTCTTGCAGGTGGTTCGCCACCATCCAGGCCACAATTCCGCCGTCCGTATGCGCCGTTGCCCTCGCTCCGGCTGCATGCTACTGATCCGCATGCCAGCATAGCGGAGGGAAGAGAAGGGTTGTGTGCGCCGCCAAGTGGCTCGGGTCTAGCAAAACAAGTCGCGGATGAGACTCTGCAATTGCTGCAGGCTGACCGGTTTGATGAGGTGGGCGTCAAAGCCTGCCTTTCTTGTTCGCTCCTTGTGCTCGTCCTCGCTGTAACCGGTCATGGCCGCGACCACGACCCCGTCGAGAGCCGGGTCGGACTTCACCGCACTTAAGACCTCGAAACCGTTGGCGCCTGGCAGGCTGAGGTCGCAGAGAATAATCTCGGGCCGGAAAGACCTGGCGGCGGCAATGCCGCTGAGCCCGTCAAAGGCGATCTCCACTTCGTGCCCTTCCTGCCGAAGCATCTGCTGGGCCATTGTCGCGATGGCGCGGGTGTCATCGATAATAAGAATCCTGGCGGACCTTCCTTTCGCAGCCGGCTCACTTGCTGCGCGGCCGGCATATCGAGCGGCCGGTCGAAAGCCGCGGGCGGTCCTCCGCCACTCCCTCGCCAGCAGAGAGATGGTTTCATAGTCAATCGGCTTGACCAGGTGATGGTCGATCCCGGCCTCCCGGGATCGCTGCCGATCTTTCTCCTGCCCGTATCCGGTGGCCGCGATGATCAGAGTGTCGGAGTAACCAAGCTCCTGCCGCAGCGTTTGGGCGACCTCAAGGCCGCTGATATCGGGAAGCCCGATGTCGAGGATGACGACCTCGGGTTGGCATGCGCCGGCCAAACGGATCGCTTCCTGCCCATTTTCAGCGACTCGGACCGTGTGGGATCGTTCCTCGAGCACGGCCTTCAGCATCTGAGCCGCTTGATGATTGTCTTCGACGAGGAGTATGTCGAGGAGATCTTCTTCCGCGTTCCCATCGGGTCGAGGGCGGCCCATCAGCTCTTCGGTCGGCTCGGCCGCAGGCAACCGGACCGTGAACGAACTGCCCTTTCCCGCTCCTTCGCTGGCTACCACAACGCTCCCGCCATGAAGCACGACGAGCATCTTGACCAGGCTCAATCCAATGCCAAGCCCCTGCTGGGGTCGATGCATGGGTGAATCGACCTGACCGAAAAGCTCAAAGATCGACTCCTGCATGTCGGCGGGGATTCCTATGCCGTTGTCCTTAACACAGACGACGATTTCCTCCCCGGCGCGGTCCAGCGTAAGTTCGATTATCCCCTCGTTGGGCGTGTATTTCGCGGCGTTATTGACCAGGTTCACGACAATCTGCTGCAACCGCGTCGGGTCGCCCAGGACCGGCAAAGGGAGTCCCGGACAGGAGATGGTGAAAGCGTGCTTCTTCTCCACCATGAGATCGGTTGTCGATTCGGCAGCGCACCGGGCAACGGTGCGCAGGTCCACGATTTCCGATCGCAACTGAATTCCGCCTCGCGTAATTCGAGAAATGTCGAGCAGATCGTCCACCAAGACGACGAGCTGCTTTGTCTGGTGCTCCAGGGATTGCTTGACCCATTCATACTGCTCGGCATTGGGAGAACGCAACAGCCGCAGTCCGGTGGTGATCGCGGCGAGCGGATTTCTCAATTCATGCCCCAGCATGGCGAGAAATTCGTCCTTGCGGCGGTCGTCTTCCTTCAGAGCCTCTTCAACCCGCTTCCGTTGGGTGATGTCTTGAATGACGTCCGCTGAATAGAGGGGCTTGCCTTCGGAATCGCGGACCAGCGCCGCAGTAACCTCGACCCAAATGACTTCACCGTCCTTGCGGATGTATCGTTTCACCGCATGGTATTCCCCCCACTGTCCCTTCAAGTAGGCCGACAGGTGCTCGAACGCCTGCGCGCGGTCCTCGGGGTGTGTTATGTCGTGTGGGGTCATGCGAAGCAGTTCGTCACGACTGAACCCGGTGATCTGGCAGTAGCGATCATTGACTTCAAGAATGCGCGAGTCCAAACCTAGCCGTCTGGTGCCGACCGCAGCGTTCTGAAAGAAGACGCGGAACAACTCTTCGCTTTTCTGAAGGGTTTGGTCCGCCCGTTTGCGCTCGGTGATGTCCAGAACGTAGGCAACCCCCTCATGCCGCGCATCGTCCAGCATGGCCGCCCCAATGAAGATCGGAACGCGCGTGCCGTCTTTTCGGATGTACTCCTTCTCGTAAGGCGTATCGACGCCGGTTGCCCGTAGCTCGGCCAGTGCGTGATTGTCGAGATCGGCGTACTCGGGCGGGGTCATTTGCGCCCAATCGATCCGGCCGGACGTCAGTTCCTCGCGGCTATAGCCGACGATCTTGAGAAACCGGTCGTTCGCGTCGGTAACGCCGCCATCCATATTCCAGTAGAGGATGCCGATGATATCGGACTGGAAGAACGTCCGAAGCCGTCGCTCGCTGGCTCGCAGGGCCTCCTCGGTCCGCGTGAGCTCCTGAAGATGGTCGCGAAGCTCGTACTGCCGCTCCCGGCTCCGCAGTGCCGTCTTCACCGCGCTGAGGAGCGTGGGCAGGTGAACGGGGCGGTCGAGTACGAGCACGTTCGGCAAGGCTTCCAGGGCCTTCAGCGCGATCGCCGAGTTCGCTCCACCGCCGGCGAGGAGGAGAACCGGCAGGTCCGACCATTTCGGTTGGGCCCGAAGCGCCGTTGCGAGAGCCGCAACAGCGCCTTCGAGCACGAGCGAATCGTCGGTCAAGAGCACCGCCCCCGCCGCCGAGTCGAGCCGGCGGCAGAGATCCGCCATGTCGGCGCAAATCGTGACGGCGACTGCGGCACTGCCCAGGATTTCGCACGTCGCACGGGCGTCCCTGCCGTTGGGCGTCAGCGCAAGGACGCGACGCTCGTTTTCCTTGTCGACAGCCACGGCTATTTCCCCCGGCCAAGAATGTCTTTCACGTCGCCGATGAACTGCGGGACTCCGGTGAGCACCCCCTGAAACTCTCGGAGCGGCTCTCCGATTCGAAGCCCTTTTGAGCTAAGCTCAAGTTCCCGGATCGTGCGCTCGTGGGCACCGGTGCGTTTCTTCACCACAGAAATCGCATGGCGCACCTCGCCGAAGGCCTCGAAAAGCCTGAAGAGCACGACATTATCCGTGAGGTAACTGGTGTCCACGGGGTTCTCCGTGGCACCTACCAATCCCGTTTGGCTCATGACGAGCAGCGTGAGTATTCCCATCTGATTGAGATACGTCGCCAACTCGTGCAGTTGCAGGATGAGGAACTGCTCGCTGGGCATGGCGTTGAGATACCCGTTCAGGCTATCGATGACGAGCACACGAGCCCGCTCGACTTCCACCGCCCGGCGGACGATCTGGGTGAACTGTCCGGGAGAGAGTTCGCCCGGGTCGACCTGCTGGACGGTAAGACGCCCGTCTCGGAGAAACGGCGAGAGATCCATGTTGAGTCCGGAGGAGCGGGCGAGATAGCTGTCGGTGGTCTCATCGAAGGTGTAGATGGTTGCGTGTGAACCGGCGGCGAGCGCCTGGAGCGTAATCTGTGTGGCCGTGGAGGACTTTCCCGACCCTGCCGGACCCGTCAGCAGTGTGGTGGAACCTGACGGAAGGCCGCCGCCGAGCAGGGCGTCGAGCCCCGGCAGGCCGCTGCTGAAGGTTCGGCGCTGGCACTCCTGGCGGTGTTCGGCCGCGACAAGGCGGGGAAAGACCTGGATTCCCCCGCGCTGGATCACGTAGTCGTGGTAGCCTTCCCAGAATTTCACGCCACGGAGCTTCGCGACCTGGATCCGCCGCCTTGCCGGGCCAAAGTCCGGCGCATCGCGGTGCATCTCGATGATGCCGTAGACGACGCTCTGTGCGGTCATCTCTTCGCGGAGTTCGTCCAGGAGCAGCGCCGTGCAACCCTGGCGCCTGAGAAACTGCCGCAGCGCAAGCACCTCGCGCCGATAGCGAAGGGGAGTTTGCGCCTGGAGGCGAATCTCCGTAAGGGAGTCGACCACGACGCGAGCGGGTTTGAGGCGTTGGACCGCGGCCTTGATCTGCTGGAGTGTCTGGCCAAGCTCGATCTCAGCAGGGTGATACATCGTCGGCGCGGCCTCGTGGTCGCCGAGTTCTCCTCCCAGGAGGATTTCCAGACATTCGATTCCGTCGAGCTTCCAGCCATGCGAGGCCGCGGCATTGTGCAAGTCCTGGCAAGTCTCGGAAAGCGTGACGTAAAGCACCCGTTCGCCGACACGGGCGCCTTCCAGAGCGAATTGCACAGCCAAAGTGGTCTTTCCCGATCCCGGCACGCCCTCGATCAGGTAGACATGGCCCGGCGTGAGTCCCCCGCGGAGGATTTCGTCGAGTCCGGCGATGCCGGTTTGCGCAAACGTCGATTCCGAGGGGGTTGTGCTCATGCTGGATTTCCGTGCTGCCAAGTCTCTCTGTCCGAAGGGGACCGAGTCGCGCGCTGCAGACCCCCAAAACGTCAAAGCTACCGCCACCGGAGAAGCAGAGCAAGCCCCCGGCGAAAAAACAAGCCAGGTTTGCATCCGGCGAGGCAGCCATGCGAGGTATGGGGGCCCTACGAAAACAGCGGCCGTTTCACCTGCGTGTCGATTGGCACCGATTGGGATGTCCGGTACGGGCCTTGACGTAACCGTTCACAGGGCGGAAGAGAGGGGGACAGGTCCATGTTTTCGGTCAATGTCTTCGACGCCAAAATAACCGGACTGGCCGAAAAATGGACCAGTCCCCGGCCGTGGGCGTGAACGGTTACGCCTTGACGCACCCGCGGGATGGACTATAATTCTAGTCCATGGCGAAGCGAGTCAAATTTACGCTGTGTTTTGCGCCCGAAGCGATCGAGCACCTGGCTGCGATTGAATCGAAGTATCACGGACTCCTGCGGCGAACAATCAAGGAGCAGTTGACGTATGTTCCGACCGAAGAGACCCGGAATCGGAAGCCGTTCGATGAGCCCGCGCCGTTCGAGACGTCCTGGGAGCTTCGCTGTGGTCCCGACAACCGTTTCCGGATTTTCTACGACGTCGATTTGGCATCTCAAGAGGTGAACGTCCTGGCCGTGGGCGCGAAAGATCGCAGCCGACTGTTGATCGGAGGGGAGGAGTACGAATCATGAGGATTGCCCCGTTAGCGGATGTGAAGGCACGTTTAAGCGCCTATGTGGACGAGTGTGGCGTCGAGGGCCCTGTAGTCATTACTCGCAATGGCAAGGCCGTTGCCGTCCTGCTGACTCCCTACGACGACGACGATTTGGAGCGGTTGATGCTGGGGCGTTCGCCGCGATTTCAGGCTTTACTCAATCGCTCCAGGCAAAGCATCCACGAAGGGAAGGGCCTGTCCGAGAAGGATTTCTGGGAGGCTGTCCGGAGACGCGCACAGGAAGGAAAGGATGCACCCGTGAAACGTCGGCGAATCAAACGCTCCACGTGACCGGGGCCGCGTTACGCTCAGCAGAGAATCCCGTGTCTCACCAGCGGCCCCGGCAGGTGAGCTTGGTAGGTCGGCCTCGTTTAGAGGAGAAAGGGACAGGCACATTTTGCTCCGAAGGCTCCGGAAAGTGAGCCAGTCCCCGACGGTTTTGGATACCTCTTAACTCATGGAACAACAAGTGGTGTCAGTCGGAACTGGGCGTCCGGCCCTGCGACGGTTGCGGGCATGCAGAACAGGTTCTTCTGGCGATGCACACAATCTCCACGCCCAGCCTCTGGTCGGCGCTGATTCTGCGTGCGATTTCGCCGAACGACAGGCCCTGTTCGCGTGCGAGGCGCGAATAGCTGCCGAACGGCTTGTGCTTCTCGATTAGATCGATCGGCTCGACGCGTTTTCTTTCGAGCGGGTTCGGACGGTTGACGACATAGTATTTCAGCCCCTGGTCCGACGCCGACTGCAGTGTCTGGCCGAGTACGTTGGTCGTGAACCAGAACGACTCGTCCGACGAGTCGTTCAAGACCGTCGGGGCGAAGACGACCGCCGCCGCGCCGTGGACCGTCGGGGGCAGAACGCGCGGGCAGTCTCGAGTAAGAGCGTATACCGGCGCGCCGGTGAGGCCGTCGTTCTTGACCGGCTTCGGCACCCGATGGTACGTCGTGCCTTCGGACTCGCCCGGCGATTCGTCCGGATAAAATAGCGCCGCGATTTCGACCCCTTCGCTGTTCAGCCGCGCGGGCAGCCCGCCGGGATGGCCGATTTCCGATTCGTCGACAATCAAAGCGACTGGCGTCGCCTTCAAAGCGGCGAGCGGTTGCGACGCGGATTGCGGCGATTGCGGACATTCACCTCGAATTGCGTTAACCGCAATCACACCGACCCGCGCGGCGGTCGGATAGATGTTCGGCGTCTTTCCGAACGGGTGGCGGCGGTTGCCCAGGACCACGACGAACAGGTCGAACTCCGGGTCGATCCAGATGGAGGTCCCGGTCCAGCCGCCATGGCCGATCGCTCGCGGGGTCATGTTCCAAGGCCGGTTTTTGCTCCCTGATCGCTTATCCCAGACGAGTCCGCGGAGTCCGGCGGATACCGTCTGCGGTGCGATCATCTTTTCGAACGTCGCTTCGCTGAAAAGAGTCACCTTCTTCCCGTCCTGTTTGACCAGCGTTCCTTTGCCCAACCAGAGGGCGGACAGGATGGCCAGATCCGGGGCGGTCGAAAACAGCCCGCAATGTCCGGCGACTCCCCCGAGATGGTACGCGCGGTAGTCATTGACGACGCCTTTGAACCAGACCTCGCCGCGCGTTTCGGTCGCCGCCGCGCGCCGGCGGCGCTGGGCATCGGGATTGTGCATCGTGTCGAACATGCCCAGCGGCCGGTAGACATGCTCCATCGTGAACGTCCGCAAATCCTGCCCGGAGACTTTCTCCACGATATGGCCGAGCATCAACGTGTTGTTGTCCTTGTAATCGAACCGCTCCCCGACCGGGTACTGCAGTCCCAGGCCGCAAAGGAGATCCCAGAGTTCCTTCGTCGTCCCCTCGGACCGGTTGTAGTAGTCCATGATTCCCGACGTATGGGTCATGCAGTGCCGGACGGTAATCCGGTCCTTGCCGTTGACTCCGAATTCCGGAAAGTACTTAACGACCGGATCTTCCGGCGATACCTTGCCCTGATCGATGACGACGGCCAGCGCCGTCGCGGTGCAGGCGACTTTCGTGACCGAGGCGAGGTCGAACAGGGTGTCGAGGGTAATCTTCTCCCTCTCGGGGTAGAACTGCCGGTAGCCGTAGCCCTTGAGAAAACAGAGCTTGTTTCCGCGGCCGATCGCGACGACCGCGCCGGGCGTGTGGCCGATGGCGATCGTCTGCTCGACGGTCGCGTCAATCTCTTTCAAGACGGCCGAATCCATGCCGAGGCTTTCCGGATCGACCCGCGGGAGCCAATGGGGCGAATACTCTTCCGCGCCGGCCGTGGGAGCCAACAGCAGGCAGATTGCCAACAGGAGTTTCTTCATGTCGGGGGTCGTTATTCCGCGCCGCCGAAAAAGCCGTCTTCGATCCAGACCGGCCGGTATCCGCGGTCGAGGACGAAACGGAAGGCCGTGGCGTAGCGCTCGTAGATGTCTGGAACGAAATTCTTGTAGAACGGCCACCAATACTGCTCGTGCCCCGCGATCTGGATCAAGTGACTCTTGGCCGGGACCTCAATCCGGCGGAGAATGTTCGCGGCGATCTTGTCGACCGGCGTCCAGTCGCAACCGCCGGTCGAGCCGCTGTAAAAGATCAGGCCGCTTTCGAAATGCATCCAGCCCTGATGGTCGTAGAGATACTCCAGAACGTCGTCCGGAAGATGATAATCGCAGATCTTTCGATCCTTGGAGTCGCGTTTTCTCCCTCGTGTCGGCAGCATCTTCACCCCGCGGTCGGCGAGCACTCGATAACAGTCCGGCGGGACGTCCGCCCAGTGGATCTGCAAGCCGGCGGTATAGGCGGAACCCGCGATCCGCTTCAGTTCCCCGGCAACCAGGTCGAAATCGGCGGCGAGCTTCTCGGGGGTCGCGTTCAGATAGGGGATGTCCGGAAACTCGTTTTCCGAATGAAACGCCAACCGGAGCCAGTCTGCGTTGTCCTCGAATTCCGGCTTGTACTTGTCGGGAAACATGGAAAGGCGGAAATCCCGCTCCGGCGTCGTGTTGAAACAGTTCAAGTTGATCTTGGCGCCGAAATCCCGGTGCAGTTGGCGAAGTTTCTTGAGGTAGAAACAATCGAAGATGCTCTTGTAGTCGTTTTTGAGGATGTCGCGGAAGAAAAAGCTGTGGTCGTCGATGTAGCAGCGGAACCGCCGATACGAGTTTTTCGCCCAGACGACCCGAGTGCGGATTTCCCTGGGCTCGCCGTTGAGCGTCGTTCGGGCTTGGATCTCCGTGATCCGGTCCTTCAGCGTCGCGGTTCCGCGAAAGACGCCGTCCCGGACACTCACCGGAACCTCCCGTCCGTCGGCCGTGAACACCTCCAACTTCGCGCCGGGCGGCATGGAGCCGGTGACCTGGATTTTCAGCACGTGCTTGCCGTCCGGTCCCGTTTCGGTTCCGAGAACGGGATAGCCGCACTCCTCGTGAATGACGCCGCCGTCAAACGGTTCGTTAAAGCAGAACTCTCTCGCGGTTCCCGCGGCGCTCGCGGAGGCGCCATCGCCGCCCGTGCTTGCCGCATGGCCGACACTCCCGAAAGCGCCCGTAGCTGCGCCGAGAGAGACGGCTTTCAGAAAGGTCCGCCGCGATGTTCTCTGAAGATCTCGATTTTTCATGAATCACCTCTTGATGTCGCTCTGCCGGTCCAAAACACCCGACCGTCCAGTTCCCGATAGGTTGGCGGGCTACTGCTCTGTGTAGCTGCTCCACGACTGAAGTTCAAGTCCGAAAGAGAAGACTTGGAGCCTATCCCAAAAGCTCGGAGGAGAAGGGGACAGGCACATTTTGCTCCGAAGACTCCGCGAAATGAGCCAGTCCCCGACGGTCTTGGGCTCTGAGACGAAAAGGCCCTAACAAAACTGTGGTTCGTAAGCAGCCGGCTGCTCTCAATCGGGCCGCGGCAACTCGGGCATGGGATTTGATGGCAGCAACCGGACCGCTGGCACCCCGCTCGGCAGGGGTTTTGTTAGGGCCTCTGAGCTAAGAGTCGTCCTCATCCTTCAGCCCCAGCCGCGACAGCCAGCGGCCGCGAGGCGGTTTCTGCCCTGCATCGGAGGCGGCAGCCTCCGCGTCACCCCTGCCTGCACCTGCCAGGCGGGTCTTTTCCTCGAGTTCGGCTCGTTCGCGCGCGAGTTTCGCCCGCTCGATCGAAATGTCGATTTCGGCCGAACGGAGTTTCTCTTTCCACTCTTCTTGCAGTCGGCGGAGATTCTCTCGCTCCTCCTGGATGATCGCGTCCTTATCGAGCATTTCTCCGAACGCCGCGGCGCCGACCGCCACCGAGCCGAGACTGCTGCTCTGGTTCGCCAGAAGCTCTTTCAATTCCCCGATCTCGCGGTCCTTTTCGTCCAGCAATTGCTGGGTCCGCTCGACGACCTCCTCGATTCGCAGTCGCTCGGAAACCTGCTCTTCGTCGTTTTCGTCGAAATCGGATTCCAGAGCCGCCAGGATCCGCTCCTTCTCTGCCTCCCAGCTCAGCCTGCTGCCCGAATGCTTCTGGGCTGCCCCGGCCCCTTTTCCTTGGGCGATTTGCTTCTCCAGTTGCGCGTTCTTTGCCTTGAGCTCGCGGAAATCGTCCAGCACCATCTCGTAGCGGCGGCGATAGTCATCTTTCTCCTCTCCGCCGCCTTTGGAAGCCGCCGGAGGTTCAGCCAGCCGACGCTGGGCTTCCTCGAGTTGCTCTTCGGTCTGCGACATCCGCTCGAGCATCGCGGCCATGCGGTGTTCCGCGTCGGCCAGACGCCGCGTCAGTTCCTCGCGCTCCGCCAATGCGGCCTGCAGTTCGGCAGCATCGGCGCTGCTCTCGGCGGGACGCTGCTCGAGTTCGCGGCACCGTTCGCGCAGCGATTCCAACTCCACGGTTGCCCTGGCGTACTGGTCGCGCAGCGATTCCAACTCGGCCAAGGATGCTTGCCGTTGGGCCCGCTCCGTCTCCAGCTCGGCGGCCAGTTTGCCGCATCGATCCCTCGACGTTTCCAGCTCCGCGGACCGCTGGGCGTCGTCGATGCGGACCGTCTCCAGCTCGGCGGCCAGTTTGTTGCAGCGGTCTCTCGCGGTGTCGACTTCGGCACGGCGCTGCGCGTCGTCGGCACGTGTCGTTTCCAAAGCCGCGGCCAGTTCCGCGTAACGCGCCCGAAGGACTTCCAGCTCCGACTCCGTCTCGCTCTGGTGCAATCGCGCCGCCTCGAGTTGGCCCGAGACCTCGGCGTGCCGCGCGCGGGAAGCCTCCAGCTCTGCAGTGAGTTCCCCCACGTTGAGCCTGTGGCGCTCCAATTCCGAAAGGACCTCCTCATGCCGCCTTTGAGTTGCGCCGAGCTGGGCGCGGAGGTTCGATAGCTCCTGTCGTGAAGCATCGAGCTGCGAGGTGTGTTCGGTTTCGCGCTCCTGCGACGCCTGCAGTTCGGCGGTCAGCGAAGCTTCTCGCTGCTTCAGGCGTTCCACCTCGCGGGCGAGCTCGTCCTCGCGAGCCTGCGCCGACTGCAATTCCTCACGGACGGCGGCTTCGCGCCGCTCGACGGCCTCAAGTCGAGACCGACCCTCCTCCAGCCGCGCACCCGCGGCTTCGGCCTCGGCGGCCAGCTCCCGGTGTCGGCTGCGAGTCACGTCGAGCTGTGCGGAGAGCTCCGCCTCGCGCTGCTGGACGGCTTCGAGGTCCGAGGCAAGCCGGCCATGATCGGTGCGTGCCGCTTCCAATGCCTCCTGCGAGCGGCAAAGCTCTTCCTGCAGTCGGTCGCGCTGCCGCTCCACGCCCTGCAACTGCTGTTCGAGCTGGCCGATCTGGCTTGTGCCCAGGTTTTCCAGCTCTGCCCGGCGGCGCTCCAGCTCCTTCAGGTGCGCCGCACGCTGGAGCTTGAACTCCTGCGCGATCCGGCGCCGCTGTGCCTCGGTGTCGGCCCGCTGTGCGGCGATTTCTTCCTGCTGTCGCTGGACTTCCACCAGTCGCGACTGCAGTTCCTCCCGCAGTTGGGTCGCATGCTCCGATTGGGTCCTGGCGTCATCCTCGGCCAGTCGCAAGGCATGCTGATCGCGATGCAACTGTGCGGCACTCTCGTCGAGCTCCGATTGGCGCTGGTCGAGCTGATGCAGCCTCGCGTCGAGCTGCTCCTGGGCGTGTTTCACCTGCTCAGCGAGTTCGCTGAATTGCCGGAACGATTTCTCGCGTGCGGTCTCCCAGGCGACCTGGCGTGCGTCGAGTTCCTCGCGAAGGCGGGCGATTTCTTCAGCCCGACGTTCGAGTTGTTCCGCTTGCTCCTGGAGTTCCCGGCGAGTCCGCGTCGCTTCGCTGCGATTGAGATCCAGTTCACGGGTGAGCTGCTCCGCCTGCTCCGCAAGTTCCGCTTGCGCGAGCCGTAGGCGTTCGTTCTGCGAATCCAGAAACTGCCGGACGCGGGACCGCTGCTGAACGAGAGCTTCCGAAAACTGCTCGGCCCAGGCGGTATCAGGACATGTCGGGGAGGACGGGTCTTCCATGGTCGCCGATCGAGAGCGTCAAGGTAGCGAAGCCGCGGCGCACTTGGCCTACCACTCAATTCCCCAGAGGTCAGGCCCGGAGGAAGTCTTGCCCGCACGCCTATACTTCTATAGGCCATGGGTATGGTCGGGTCAAAAATCTGTCTCGGCAATAACGGTCGCACCGGTTATAGGGCGTCCGGCTACCCCGTCTTGGCAATCCGCCTCACAAGGCCGCGATGGTTAAGAAACGGGGACGGGCTCCGAGCCAGGCATACGCAAAACACGAAGGATAAGCGTCTTTTCGAGGTGCCTGTCCCAGTTTTTGAACCATCCCTCGGGACTTTCCCACGCCGTCTGCTCGAGGCCTTTGACAGACTGCCGCGATTCTGCTACCCTGACGTCTAATCGTGCGTTGGTGGTCGGCCTCTTTCCTCAAAGTGGCCGACGAACAGGGAACTCCGGTGCAAATCCGGGACGGCCCCGCCGCTGTAACCGAGTGCGAGGAGGGAAGCCCGATCTTTTTGGCCATTGTCGCCGAACCCGCGTTTTACGGGGCGACGAGAAGGCCGGGCGAGCCCCAGCTCGGAAGTCAGAAGACCTACCAGTGCGTAACTGTGGTGCTCTGCGAGGGATAGGGCCCGCCAGTACTCAGGCTCTTGGAAGCGCAGTTCTTCGGCCGACCCGTGTGGATTTCCGCCGACATTCCGTCGCCGCTCCGCGCGGCGTGCCGAACCACGCGCATGGACACAGCATGACTCCCCATTCTCCCCACCGCGCCCCCACCTCGCTCCGAGCAGGCTTCACCCTGATCGAGCTGTTGGTCGTCATCGCGATCATTGGCATTCTGATCGCGATGCTGCTTCCTGCGGTCCAGGCCGCCCGTGCAGCAGCCCGTCGCACGCAGTGTGCGAACAACCTCAAGCAGATCGGCATCGCCCTGCACCTCTATGCGAACGCGTGGAAAGAGGCACTCCCGCCGGTCTCAACCTACAACTGGATGCTCGGCGGTTATCCGCAGCGCTACTGGTTCGGCGAGTTCAAAGACCCTGCCACGCTCGCACCGGGCGAGGATCCGCTCGACCGCCACAAAGGGTTTCTCATGCCTTTCATGGAGCGCAACACCCAGGTGATGCAATGTCCGGACTTCGTCAACATCATCGCGCGGTGGGGCAAGGCAACGGCCGGCTACGCGTACAACTACACCTACTGCGGGCCGGGAGTCCAACCCGATTCCATGAGCGGCAATCCCTATGCGCTGCTCGGCCCAATCAACTACCGGCTCGCCGACTTCCGATCGACCAACACAACGGTCGTCTTCGCCGATGCGGCCGCCGTGAACGATTACGACGACTGGAACGGCGTTTTCAAGACGGGAGATCTCGTCGAGACGTTCTATCTCGAACCGCCCAGCGGCCAGTTTCCTTCGGTGCATTTCCGACACCTCGGCGTAGCCAACGTCCTGTTCCTGGACGGAAATGTCAGACCGATGTCGCGCGACATCAATCCCAAGGGCCCGTACACCACGGACCCTATTGAAGCCATCCGCAGAGAAAACAACCTTGGCGACATCGGCCAGTGGGACCCCGACAAGGAGATCGCCGACAAGTGGTGGCACGGCAGAGGGTTGGTTTCCCATGAGTAAATGCGTCGCCGCCCTCCTGCTGGTGTTCCTGACGGGTTGCAGCGCAGGCGAACCGGCGCCGATGCCTCCGCGTGCAAGCGGCGCATCGGCCGTTGCCCCCGCGGAAATGCGCCGGATCCTGGAGGGCCTCCGGTCACAGAATCCTCGCATCCAGTACTCCGCCTTGGAAACGCTCCGGCGATTTCCTTCCGTAGCCCGGTCGCAGCGCGGCCGAATCGAGCAACTTCAAGCCTCTGCGACCGCCCGAAAGGTCCGGGAGAAAGCGGGCCAATTGCTCGAAGAAATCCCGCCGCCTGCGGAGGGAGAATGAAGAAGGTGCCGTTCAAGAGTAAGCTGGTCAATCATTGTAGGGTGGATTTCAATCCACCCCTTGTTTTCCGGGCGGATTGAAATTCGCTCCACACCGAATTGCACAACTTGTTCTTCAACGGCGCCGAAGACCGGTTGACAGAGCCGTCCATGGAAGAGTAGTGAGGCTGCCCCGCCCCCAGGGAACCAGCCATCATTTCTCGCCGGGAAATCCTTGTCAGAACCACGGTGATGCGTGCCTCCGTAGGTGCAAGGCGGGGCTAAACTCTTACGGTAACCGTTCACGGGGCGGCCGGGGACTGGTCCGTTTTTCGGCCGGTGGACACACTTGGGCCGAAAAACGTTGGCCGAAAACATGGACCTATCCTCTTCCTCCCCGCCCCGTGAACGGTTACAAAGCGAAGACCGACCGTCCCGACAGGCTCCTTACGCTCCGATGGCTGAGGAGATTAAAATGGGCCGGGAGACGAAGATGGATGTGCAGGCGTCTGAACAGGCAACCATTATGAACGCTCAAGACTTCACGCGAACCCCGCCCGTGCGGTGTTTCCATTTTTCGGCTCCCGTGAAACCTTGTTCCGGCGGCCGGCACCTTGCCCTGGCGGCCGTCGCCGCGTGGCTGCTTATCAGCCATGCGACTGCGCAGACCGTCGTTTCCACCGGTGCCCCGGGCGACACTTCCCCGGCCGCGAACAACCTCACCGCGGAACGGATCGCCGCGGATAGCGGCTGCCATGGTGGTCTGATCGTCCAGGTCGGCTGCCACGACGCCACGCTTGCTCTTTGCTTAGCCAAAAAGCCCAACATTCTCGTGCATGCGCTGGTGGATGATCGGGATGAGCTACAGCGTATCCGCAGGCAAATTCGCGATGGCGGTGTCTATGGCCGGGTCTCGGCGATCTCGTGGAAAGGCCCTTTTCTCCCTTACGCCGACGGAATGGTGAACGTGCTCCTCGTGCTGGACGAAGGTGCCACTTTGGAGCCGAAGGAAATCGATCGCGTCCTGGCGCCTCTCGGCGCGGCCTGGATCAAGCGCGACGGCGCCGTCGCGGTCCATCAAAAGCCCTGGCCGATCGACGTGGACGAGTGGTCGCACGCGCGCTACGACGCCACCGGTAATGCGGTGAGCACCGATAGGTTCGTCGGCCCGCCGCGCTTCCTTCAATGGGAGGCTACTCCACGTTGGAACCGCGGTGTGAAAACGAGCGGCCTGGTCTCCGCCCGGGGCCGGCTGTTCTTCATTCTCGACGACTCGCACTTTGCCACGCGATCTTCGAGTTGGTCCCTCATTGCCCGCGACGCAAGCAACGGCATACAACTTTGGCGCCACGAACTGCCGAGTTGGGGCGGCGCGCGCGGCGGCAAGAAAGTCGGCCCGGCGCAGATGAATCGTCGGCTCGTGGCTCTGGGCGACCGTGTTTACGCCACCCTCGCCGAGTTCGCTCCGGTCAGCGTGTTGGATGCGGCCACCGGCGAAGTGATCCGCGCCTTGGAGCAGACCGATCCGGCCGAGGAGTTCATCCTCAGTGATGGCGTCGTGGTCGCCCTGGTCAATCCCAATTCCGCGGCGGATCACCGCCGCGGCCGGGAGCAGAAGATGCGTTTGGTGGCGGTAGAGCCCGAGAGCGGAAAGCTCCTCTGGCAACGTGACGCGGCCATGGTCCTGCCGCTGACCATGGCCGCCGATGGGAAGCAGGCCGTCTTCCACGACGGCAAGGCCATCCAAAGCCTCGAGCTCACGACGGGCAAGCCCCGTTGGACATCGCCTCCGACCGGGCAGAAGGTCGTGTACCGCGACCAGGCTAATCCGGACAGTCCGGGGGCCGAAAAGTCGACGATCGTTCTCGCTCCGCAGTTCGCCCCGACGCTGATTATCTATGGCGACGTGGTTGCCTTTGCGGGTGGCTGCCAGGTCAACGTGGTCTCCGCATACGACGGACGCGGACTTTGGCATTCCGGGTACGCGGCAACCAACTATTCGGTTCCGGTCGATCTCTTCGGGTTCGGGGGATGTCTTTGGGGTCCCGACGCCAAGATGAATCTTTGGCGCCCGCTCGATGACGACATTAGTTTCAATGCCTACGATCCGCTTACGGGCGAAGTCAAGAAGAGCATCGCAGGGAAGTACAACTTCCGCTTCCAGCACCACCGCTGTCACCAGATGAAGGTCGTCGGCGACACGGTGATCGCGGCGCGAGCGGGCGTGGAGTTCCTCGACACCGGCACCGGCGACGTGGCCGCCCACCATTGGACCCGCGGAAGCTGCTATTACGGTATCTTGCCGGCCAATGGCCGCTTGTACACGCCACCCCACGACTGCGCCTGCTATGTCCGCGCCAAGGTCTCCGGATTCCTCGCGATGAACTCGGTCCCGTCCCAGCGCTCGACCGAGATTTCCAACGATCGCAGGCTCGAGCGCGGCGAGGCCTACGGACAGACGGCCGGCGGCGAGGTTCGACCGGGGCCGGAAGAATGGCCGACCTATCGGCACGACGCCGGCCGGTCGGGCCGGACCAATACGGCCGTCGACGCCGAATTGCTCCTTGGGTGGCAAACGCCTTTGGGCGGAAAGCTTACCAGCCCGGTGATCGCCAATAACCGCGTCTATCTGGCCTCCACTGACGCCCACACACTTCACGTCCTCGACGCAACGACGGGCGAGAGGCTCTGGCAGTCGACGTTCGACGCCCGCATCGATTCTCCACCCACAATTCATGAAGGCCTGGTTTTGTGTGGGTGCCGGGACGGTTCGGTCCATGCCCTGCGGGCCGCGGACGGAGCGCTGGTCTGGCGTTTCGTCGCCAGTCCCGACGAGCGGCTCATCGTCGCGAGAGGACAGTTGGAATCGGTCTGGCCGGTAAGCGGAAGCGTCCTGGTGGCGAAGAGCCTATCCCAAAACCTCGGGACGAGAAGGGGACAGGCACATTTTGCTCCGAAGACTCCGCAAAATGAGCCAGTCCCCGAAGGTTTGCTAGGGAGAAGACAGGCACATTTTGCTCCGAAGACTCCGCAAAATGAGCCAGTCCCCGAAGGTTTTGGGATTGGCTCCAACGATCTCGCCTGGTGCGCGGCCGGAAGATCATCCTACCTCGACGGCGGGATTCGGCTCTATGGATTGGAGCCGCACACCGGACGCAAGGTAGCGGAGACCGTCCTTTGTTCTCGCCACGCCGACGGCTCGGAGCTGCTGGACGATCAAGGCGTCGATGGCTATCTGAACGATATCCTGTCGAGCGACGGCCAGCGGATGTTCATGCGGCACCAGGTCTTCGACATGGCGGGCAATCCGAGGGCCGAGCGGGTCGCCCATCTGCACGGTCCCGACGGCTATCTCAGCTCGGATACCACCCACCGCTTCGTTTGGACCTACGCTCCTTTGTACACCTCGCCTCACCAGGGCGCGTTCTACGACCTGCGTCTTAGCCGGGTCCTTTTCCCTTCCGGTCGCATTCTTGTCGAGGACGACGACACCATCTACGGCTTCGGGCAGAATCATTATCATAAGCCGATTGCCGAACCGGGCGGACAGTGGGCCTTGTTCGCGGCGGCCAAGCAGATCGACGTGCCGCTCGATCTATCAGCCAAGGAGTACCGTACGCTGGCCCTGAGCGGCAAGAAATCCGTCCAGTTCCGCTGGTGGAAGCCGCTGCCGATCCAGGCGTGGGCGATGGTGAAGACCGAGAACGTCCTGTTCGTTGCAGGCCCGCACGGCAGCGCAGCGACCTCGGAAGCCGCGCTGGCCGGCGAGGCCCCGGCCTCGCTGCTGGCCGTTTCGCCCGCCGATGGTAGCGTGCTCGCGGAGATGACGCTCCCCGCCGCGCCCGTCTGGGACGGCATGGCGGCGGCCGCGGGCAATCTTTATATCGCCCTGGCCAGCGGCGACGTCCTTTGTCTCTGGTCTTGCGACTCAGGCCGGCCGGGTACGCCGTTGTCTGCGGCCGCCTGGCGAGCGGCCCTGCCGCCGCTGGAAACCGCCCCGGAACCCGGTCTTGTCGGGCATTGGCGTTTCGATGAGGGGGCCGGGATGTTGGCGCGAGACTGCTCCGGCCGAGGCAACGATGCCGAGCTCTCGGGCCGTTGGGTCAAAGACGATGGCAAGACCTGCCTCGAGGCAGACAGCGTCCCCGGAGCGGCCGTCATCCCCGACTCGCCGGATTTCCACTTTGGAAACGACGATTTCACGCTGGCCCTTTGCCTCAAGTTCGAGCAGTACGGGGTCCGCCTGGTCGGCAAAGAAGCTTTTCCGGAAAACTGGTGGGTGATCAACGTGCTCGACAACGGGCGAGCCGAACTGGTGCTCGGCGAGGGCCGCGGCCCCGGTCACAGCGTCCGCCCGACCACCGAAGCGTCGCTTGCCACCGACGCCTGGACCCATCTCGTTGCCGTGGCCGATCGCAAGGCGAGAGAGGTTCGCTGGTATGTGAACGGTAAACTCGACAGCCGCCACCCCATTCCGGAGACCATGACAAAAGGACTGCACGCAGCCGGACGCGAGATCGCCATCCCGTCCAGTCACAAACCATTCCGCGGCCTCATCGGCGACTTCCGGATCTATCGACAGGCGATCACTGCCGAGTGCGTTCAGGAACTGTACCAGCAGGAGACGGCGCAGACGAAGCCGGGGGCGCCATAGCGGATGGAAGGTCTGCCCAGGGGCATGGCGGGAGGCTCGTTGCCGGGGGTTGGCGGGCGGAACCCGGGACGGCAAGACCTGCTCAGCAGACAAGGTCCCGCTCGGCAAGCGGGATCTACCTGCGGGTGTTGGTTGCTTCAGAGGGTTGGGGCGATTTGAGGCGCGGTGGGAAGGGTGGCGCGGAGTAGGTTGGGGTTTGTTAAGGTGGTCGGCGGTTCCAGGTCCCGCTCGGCAAGCGGGACCTACTTGCGCTAGTTGCAGCAGCCAGAGGCGGCGTGCTAGAATGGAGAGTTCGAGCCGGGGGCCATCGGCGACAGAGCGGAGCCGTAAGATACCGTCGTTGCGGCGGTGCGATCGATTTGACGCGAATCGGGAAGGTTTCATGAAAAGTCACCGCTTTCTCTGCTTCCTCGCCTTTTTGCTGTCCACGGCGGCAGCGGCGCCGCTTCTTGCCGCGGACGGCAGCCCTCCCAACATCCTGTTCATTCTCCTGGACGACCAATCGCCTTTCGATCTGAAAGTCTACGATCCGAAGTCGCCGCTGGAAACACCGCACATCGACCGCCTGGCCGCGGAGGGCATGGTGTTTGACGGTGCTTATCACATGGGATCGTTCTCGGGCGCGGTCTGCTCGCCTTCGCGGCACATGATCATGAGCGGGCGCACCGTGTGGCGTCTGCCGAACACGCCGGGCGCCGTGGAGCGGGGGAAGTGCCCGCCGAACCTCGAGCAGCAGACGCTTCCCGCCGTGTTCAATCGCGCGGGATACGCGACCATGCGCACCTGCAAGATCGGCAATAGCTACGAAGCGGCCAATAAGCTTTTCCAGGTCCGCCACGACGCGACGAAGCGCGGCGGCGATGACGAATCGGGCAGCGCCTGGCATGCCGAGCAGGTGCTGGATTACCTCCGGCAGCGCGAGGCCAGCGGCGACGCACGCCCCTTCCTCATTTATTACGGCTTTTCGCATCCGCACGACACCCGCGACGGCACGCCCGAGCTGCTGGCCAAGTACGGGGCGGTGAACCATGCCGACCGCGATTCGCTGCCTCCGGCGAATCCCAAACAGCCGCCGCTGCCTCCGAACTACCTGCCGAAGCATCCGTTCCAGCACGGCCACGACGACGTCCGCGACGAGGTGGCCGTCAGCGGCGTATGGGATCGGCGCGATGAAGCGACGATTCGCAACGAGTTGGGGCGCGAGTTCGCCTGCAGCGAGAACATCGATATCCAGATCGGCCGCGTGCTCGACCGCCTCCGCGCGATGGGCGAACTCGACAACACCTACATTTTCTACACGGCCGACCACGGCATCGCCATCGGCCGCCACGGGCTGCAGGGGAAACAGAATCTCTACCAGCACACTTGGCGCGTGCCGCTGATCGTCAAAGGACCCGGCATCCGGCCCGGTTCGCGTCGGAGGGCAACGTCTACCTGCTGGACCTGCTCGCCACTACTCTGCGACCTGGCCGGCATTCAGCCGCCCGAAACCAACGAAGGTGTCAGTTTCAAGCCGGTGCTCGAAGGCAAACGAACCACGGTCCGCGACGTCCTCTACGGCGTCTACAGCGGCGGCACGAAGCCCGGCATGCGATCGGTGAAAAAAGGCGATTGGAAACTGATCCAATACGACGTCCACGACGGTCGGGTACGCAAGATGCAGCTTTTCAATCTCGCCAGCAACCCGGAGGAGTTGCTCGCAGAGCATCATGCGCCGCAGGTGACCGCCCTGACGAGCGTCAGCCCGGCGAAGCACCAGGTCGATTTGGCCGGCGATCCCGGCCATGCGGCGAAGCTCAAGGAAATGCGGGACGTACTGCTGGCGGAGATGCGCCGCCTGGACGACCCGTGGCGGTTGTGGAACCAACCCGACGACGGTTTACCCCCGGCCCCGAAGCCGGCCCCGCGACGAGCGAAGAACAAGAAACCCAATCGCTGATGGAACGAGAGATCCTATAACGCAGAGCAACGGAGGTCTTTTGATGAGCAGAACCATTTGGTCCCTCAACGGTTTTCCGAAGGTCGGTATTCGTCCGGTCATCGACGGGCGTCGGCGCGGCGTGCGCGAGTCGCTGGAAGAGCAGACCATGAACATGGCCAAGAGCGCGGCCGGCTTGATCTCCGAGTCGCTGAAGTATCCGGACGGTTCGCCCGTCCAATGCGTGATCTCCGACACGAACATCGGCGGCTGCACCGAAGCGGCGGCCTGCGCTGCGAAGTTCGAGAAGGAGAACGTCGGCGTATCTCTGACCGTGACGCCGTGCTGGTGCTACGGCACGGAGACCATGGACACCCACCCGCACCTGCCGAAAGCCGTGTGGGGGTTCAACGGCACGGAACGCCCCGGCGCGGTCTATCTGGCGGCGATGTTGGCGGGTTACGCGCAGAAGGGGTTGGCCTTACGGGATCTACGGGCGAGAGGTGCAGGACCGCACCGACACCTCGGTGCCGGTTGACGTCCGCGAGAAGCTCCTTCGGTTCGTCAAAGGCGGGCTGGCGGTGGCGATGATGCGCGGCAAATCGTATCTGTCGATCGGCACTTCGTCGATGGGCATCGCAGGCTCGTTCGTGGTTCCGGAGTTCTTTCAGGACTACCTGGGCATGCGGACGGAGAATGTCGACATGTGCGAGGTGGAACGGAGGATCGACGAGGGATCTGGACGACAAGGCCGAGTATGAAAAGGCGTTGGCGTGGACCAAGTCGCACTGCAAAGAAGGCAAGGACGTGAACAAGCAGTCGCTGCAGAAATCACGCGCCGCCAAGGACGCCGACTGGCAGTACGTCGTCAAGATGGCGATGATCGTCCGCGACCTGATGGTCGGCAATCCGGCGCTGGACCAGATGGGCTTCGGCGAAGAGGCGCTCGGGCGCAACGCGATCGCCTCGGGTTTCCAGGGGCAGCGCCAGTGGACCGACCACTGGCCGAACGGCGACTTCATGGAGGCGATTCTCAACAGTTCGTTCGACTGGAACGGCATCCGCGCGCCGTACATCGTGGCGACCGAGAACGACTCGCTCAACGGCGTCTCAATGTTGCTCATGTACCTGCTGACCAATCGCGCGCAGATCTTCGCGGATGTCCGGACCTACTGGAGCCCGGAGGCGGTCCATCGCGTCACCGGCCAGAAGATGACCGGTCTCAACGCCAACGGCTTCATTCACCTGCTCAATTCCGGCGCGGCTTGCCTGGACGCCTGCGGCAAGCAGCAAGCCGACGGCAAGCCGGCCATGAAGCCCTTCTGGGAGATCACCGAGCAGGAGGCGGAAGCGTGCCTGGAGGCAACGCGGTGGGAGCCGGCCAACGTGGAATACTTCCGCGGCGGCGGCTATTCCTCCAGCTTCCTGTCCGAGGGGGGCATGCCGCTGACCATGACGCGGATCAGCATCGCCAAGGGGCAGGGGCCGGTGCTGCAGATCGCGGAAGGATGGTCTACCGACCTGCCGGCGGATGTCCACCAGACGCTTATGGATCGCACGGACCCAACCTGGCCGTGCACCTGGTTCGTGCCGCGTCTGACGGGTAAGGGCGCGTTCCGCGACGTCTACAGTGTGATGAACAACTGGAGCGCCAATCACGGTGCGATCAGTTACGGCCACATCGGCGCCGACGTCCTGGCACTGGCGGCAATGCTGCGGATCCCGGTAGCGATGTCCAATGTCCCGGAGGAAGCGATCTTCCGTCCGCACGTGTGGGGTCTGTTCGGCGCAGACGATCCGATCGGCGCTGACTATCGTGCGTGTACGGCGTTCGGTCCGCTGTACGGGTAGGGCTCGTTGGCCGAAAACACAGGCCGGTCCTCTCTCGTCCGGCCGCGCATCCGGCTCTGCTTGCATCGGTCGCGACCTGCGGGTAAAACCTGGGCAGCGTTCGATTTTTGCGCGGCGGAAGGAGATGCGATGATACGGCCAGCCAGGACCCGACTAAACCCAGTAGCTTCCCAACGACTCTCGGCTCATCCCGTCCGGAGCCTCGTCGTCGTGTTGTGCATGCTATTTGCCTGTGCAAGCGGCAGGAGCGAGAACTGGGTAACGTACCGATCCGACATTGCGCGTACCGGCACCAGTCCCGAGACGGTCGGGCCGAGTCTCTTTTTGCGGTGGACGTATATCCCTCTGCATCGACCTTTGCCTGCCTGGCCCATGCCTGCCGAGGAAATCCCGCGGATGCACGTCGATAACGCGCTTTGCGTCGCGATTGCCAACGGCCGAGTCTTTTTCGGCTGCCCGGTCACCAATCGCGTCTATGCACTCGATGCCGTATCCGGCGACGTCGCGTGGGTGTTTTCCGCGGAGGGACCGGTCCGTTTTTCGCCGACGTTTCACGAGAACCGCCTTTACTTCGGCTCCGACGACGGCTACGTCTATTGCCTCGACGCCGAAAGCGGTTTGCTTGTGTGGAAGTACCGCGCCGGCCCCAGCGATGAGAAGGTCGTCGGAAACGGCCGGATCATCTCCCTTTGGCCCGTCCGGACAGGGGTACTCGCCGACAACGGCGCAGTCTATTGCGCCGCCGGGGTTTTTCCCTATGAAGGGATTTATGTTTGCGCATTGCGAGCGGCCGACGGTGCGGTTATTTGGACGAACGACACCGTGGCGGATCAAGTGTATGAACTGGAATTCGGCGGGATATCGCCCCATGGCTATCTCGTGGCCTCGAAAGATATGCTCTATGTTCCTTCGGGGCGGGCCACGCCGGCCGCGTTCGATCGGCATACCGGAGAATTCCGGTTCTTCACGTCACCCGGCGGCCACCAGGGAGGCGTCTGGGCGTTGTTGGACGACAGCCAGCTCATCGCCGGCACGGTGTATTCCGAGAGCCAGGGGATGGAAGAATTCCCGGCGAAGATTGCTTATGATGCCAGGTCCGGCGAGCGGCGGGGAGATGCCTTCGCGTGGTTTCCCGGAATCGAAATCGTTCCCACGGAGAGATCCGTGCATCCTGACCCAAGAGGGAGTCCATGCCGTCGATCGGGCCCGGCACGCCAAAGCCATGCAACAAGGCGCCCGTTGGATTCAGCAGCGCAAGACGCTGGAGAGAAAACTGCGCAGCTTGAAAATGAGTATCGCGAACACGCCGGATCCGGACGAAAAGGTTGAGTTGCAGATCGAGGAAACGACCGAACAGCTCGCCGGCATGAATGCCGAAGAAGAGGCGTTGAAGGAGTCCTGCCTCCGGTGGCGTTATGCCGCGAAGGGACTTGTTTCGCTGATTAAGGCCGGCGACGTGCTTTACGCGGGAGGCGAAGGTGTCGTGGTCGGCGTGGACGTGAATACCGGCAAGCAACTTTGGCGCGGAACCGTTACCGGCAATGCAGTCGGCCTGGCGGCGTCTGACGGCAAACTCCTCGTCAGCACGGACGAGGGGCCGATTCATTGTTTCGAAGGCGAAGAACTCGGCAAGGCGGCGGAGGTCAAGAGCCTATCCCAAAACCCTGCGAGGAGAAGGGGACAGGCACATTTTGCTCCGAAAACTCCGCAAAATGAGCCAGTCCCCGACGGTTCTGGGATAGGCTCAAAGGCAAAGATGGCTCCGAATCCGTACCCGTGGGACGAGTATACCGATATCTATCGCAGTGCGGCCCGAAAGATCCTCTCCGACAGCGGAATCCATAAAGGGTATTGCCTTGTGTTGGACTGCAATATCGGTCGACTCGCCTTCGAGTTGGCGCGCAGCAGCGAACTTAAAATTGTGGGCCTGGAGAACGACTTGCGAAAACGGCAACAAGCCCGAGAACACCTCGCCCAAGCCGGGCTGTTGGGCTCGCGAGTGGTCGTAGAAGATTGGGAGATCGCAGACCTGCCGTTGTATTTCGCCAATCTGGTCGTCTCGGATGAAGCGGTCCTCTCGGGCAAGCCGGCGCCGAGCGAGTCGTTGAGCCGCGTTCTTCGGCCGTGCGGCGGGTTGGTTATGAATTGCGGTATCGCGGGTAAAAACGAGCCGGGCACGCGTGTCTGGAGCAAACACGTCCGGCCCAAGCTGGACGGAGCCGGGAGTTGGCGGCAGCTTTACGCGAGCCCGGAAAACACGGCCTGCTCCGAGGACACCCTGGTCAAGGGACCGCTCGGCGTTTTGTGGTTTGGTGAGCCGGGCCCACAGAAGATGATCGAGCGTCACGCGCGCTCCGACAGCCCCGTCTCGATCGATGGACGGCTCTTCATCCAAGGTGAGGAGATTGTTCGCGCCTACGACGCCTACAACGGCACTTTCCTGTGGGAGACTCCGCTTCCGGGCGCCGTTCGCGCACGTGTCGACGTCGATGGGGGCAACCTGTCGCTCACGGAGGATTCCCTCTATGTTGCTGCGAACGATCTCTGCTACCGACTCGACAACGCGACGGGAAAGATCGTCACAAGATACCGATTGCCCGGCACAAACGACGGAGGAGATTGGCGATGGGGCTACGTGTGCTGCGATAATGGAATCCTCCTCGGCAGCCGGGCGATGCCCCTGGGGCAACGATACGCGGCTGCGTACAAGTCGCAGGGAGGTCCTGTTTCCCTGGCGGTTCGACGAGGCTACCATCGAGCCGGGACCCACTGGCGCACCATGACGGATTTTCCTTCCTGGGGCAGCCAATCCAGCCCAACCGGCGAGATCACGTCCACGATCATGGCCGGCGACGCGATATTCGCCCTGGACGCTGACACGGCCAGCCCCCTTTGGATTCACCGTGGTAAGAGGATTGCCGCCATCACCGTCACGGCCGCCGACAAAACCGTCTTCTTTGCCGAGTGCGAGCCGACGGCAGTGGAGAAGGCTGCTGCGATTGAGGAGAGGCAGAGGCTTGTCGGCGAGGACATTTACCGGCCGGGTGCCGAAGCCGAGATCGGCCCGGAAGAACGAGATATCAGGCTCGTGGTTGCACTCGACAAAGCGACCGGCGCCATCCGTTGGAAGAGGCCGATCGATCTTACCGGGTGCGGCGGCACGAAGATGGGATCAGCCTGCGCCGGCGGATTGCTCCTTTTCTTCGGCCACTTCAGCAACCACGACCAGAAGTTCTTTCTCGAAAACAAGCTGACCTGGCGTCGGATCACGGCGATCGATGCCGAAACCGGACGGGTCGTCTGGTCTCGGCCGCTCAATTACCTCCGCCGGCCGCTTATTGTCGGTGAGAAGATCATCATCGAGCCGCACGCGTGCGACCTGCGAACGGGCGAAATCCTCAATCGCGTTCATCCCGTTACGGGCGAGCAGGTTCCCTGGGAATTTTTGAGGCCCGGCCACAGTTGCGGGATTACGTCCGCTTCGGCCGACACTTTGTTTTACCGTTCCTACTGCGGCGCGCTTTACGAAATGAACGAGGATAAGGGGATCAGTCTGTTTGGGGCGGTTCGCACCGGCTGCTGGCTCGACGTGATCGCCGCGGGCGGGCTGATGCTTATGCCGGAGGCCAGTTCCGGATGCACCTGTTCGTATCCCTTGCGCTGTTCCGTCGCCCTGGTGAACAAACCGGACAAGAAGATGGGTAACTGGTCCGTGTTCATCAGCCAGGGCGCAATGAGGCCGGTCAAACGACTTGCCATCAATTTCGGTGCACCCGGCGATACGAGGGACGAGCGAGGCGTTCTCTGGCTCGGTTACCCTCGGATCCGCGAGACCCATTCCGTATACAACGCTTATCCGAAGTACGGCATCCAATTCGACATCCACGAGCAACTTGCGCCGGGGGGAGGTTTCTTCCATCGAGACTTCAAGGGAGTGGAGATCGCCGGTACGAATAAGAGTTGGCTTTTCGCATCGGAATGCCGTGGGATGTTGCGCTGCGAACTCCCGTTGATTGATGAATCGGCCGGCCAGAGGGGCGCCAGTTATACGGTCCGCCTTGGTTTCCTGGCGTCTCCGGGCGACGTTTCGGGCGGCCGGGTTTTTGATATCAAGCTTCAGGGGCGTGTCGTACAAAACGACTTCGATGTGATGAAGGCAGCGGACAAGGCAAACCAGGCCGGTAACCGTTCACGGGGCGGGGAGGAGGGGGACAGGTCCATGTTTTCGGCCAGCGTCTTTGCGGCCAAAAGGCATCCGCCGGCCGAAAAATGGACCAGTCCCCGGCCGCCCCGTGAACGCTTGCACCAGGCCGTGATCCGAGAATTCAAAGGAATCGGGGTGAAAGACAACCTCGTTATCGAGTTGACTCCCGTAGAGGGCGAGGTGTCCATCGATCATGCCCCCATCGTCAACTTTGTGGAGGTGGCAAGGGAAGGACCCGATGAGTAATCAAGGCCGTGTAGGAAGGAAAGAACGATGAGAAGTCTCGCACGTTTGCTTGGGTCGCCACACTGTCCGGCTGCCGTTCCGATTCTCCTGATGGGAGCGATCCTGCTGGTGCACTTCGCTCCGGCGCAGCCGGCTCAAGGAGAAACGATCGGTGATCGGCTCTGGATCTGGGGGCATCCTGCCGGTGTCTACAACGAGAGCTACCTGGCGCCGCTGGCGAAGAAGTCGACGATGGAGCCGGTCGCGGCGGCGGACTGGATGGGCGTGCGAAACATGATTTTCGTCCGGTACAACAACCTGCCAAAGCCGCCGCTGGACGATTACTATCGGCCGTTTGAGAAGCTCGACCGGGTCTACTGGTCGCTGGTTGCGGCCGGCGGAGCGACTTCCCAGGCCGAACGCGACGAGGTCTATCGACTCGCCGGGCAGCAGGCGAACCTCGCCGGATTCATCCTGGACGACTTCTTTCACGGACACGTCAGCGATCCGCTCGATCTCCGCGATCCTCCGGCAGACGCGGCCCCGTTCGATGCGTCGCTCACGCCGGAGCAACTCCACATGATCCGCCAGAGGACCGTCCGCGGCAAGAGGCTTCCGCTCATGGCAGTGGTCTACACGGGGCAGATATCGCCGAGGGCCAGGCGGCATCTTGACGAGGTCGACCAGGTTTGTCTTTGGACGTGGCGCCCGGCCGACCTCGAGTTTCTCGAATCCAACCTCGCCGCCCTGGAGAGGCTGATCCCCGGGAAATCGATCTTCCTGGGCTGCTACATGTTCGACTTCCACGCCCGCCGTCCCCTGCCGGTGCCGTTGATGCGGCGGCAAACGGAGCTCGCCTACCGCTGGGTCCGACAGGGCCGCGTCGAGGGAATCATCTTTCTGGCGACTCCCAACGTAGACGTCGGCCTGGAGGCAGTGCAGTGGACCAGGGACTGGATCGCCAGGACGGCGGACGAACCCATCCAACGAATGGAAAACGTACAACCACTTCCTTGAAGATGAATCGGTCCCCGATGATTCAAACACTTCCTAACCGTCTCGTCGTAGCCGCCCTCTTGATCGTGCCGATGGCCGGATGGCTCGCGGCGGACCCCATTGCGGTCCGTGAATCGGCCCGCCAGATCCCTGTGGCCTACGACGTCGACGTGGTGGTCGTCGGCGGTGGCACGGGAGCGGTTTCGGCGGCCGTGGCGGCCGCGGAAACCGGGGCACGGGTCTTCCTCGCGGCGCCTTACCCGTACCTCGGCGACGACATGACCGCCACGCTGCGGCTCTCGCTCGAAGAAGGGGAGGTGCCGACCGCTTCGTTGGCCAAGGCGATCTACAACGATCCGGTAGACACTGCAATCGAACCACAACGCAAACGTTTTGCTCTGACTTACGCGTCGGATCTGCCGAGCAGCGCCCGGCACCGCGACACCGATCCGCCCAGTCGGCTGGCGAACGGCGTCTGGGGAGATGCCTCGAAGGAGAGTGTCCAGTACGACGGCAGCGTGACCATCGACGCCGATCTCGGCAAAGCCGAGGAGGTCCACAAGGTCCGCGTCGCCGTTTACCGTCGCGAGGAAACGACCTCCGGTGGTGGCGGCTTCAACGTCGACAGCTTGCTCGTGTCGGTCAGCAACGACAAGCAGTCTTGGAAACAAATCGCTGAAGTGGCAGGGCAACCGGGACCCGGTCCGGGTCTCTACGTTCTGACCGCGCCGGTCAACGCGACCACCCGCTATGTCCGGTTCGCAATGAAAAAACCGCCCAAGTACGATCGCATCCTGCTGGGCGAAATCGAAGTATTAGGAGCGGTGGATGAGATCTCCTCTCTGCCGCAGCCGCCCCGCCCGTTGCACGTGAAGAAGACGCTCGAAGATGCCCTGCTCGACGCGGGAGTCGAGTTTCTCTTCAGTTGTCTCCCGACCGATGTCTTGCGCGACGCCAGCGGAGCCCCGGCGGGCATTGTGATGGCCAATCGCGCCGGCCGCCAGGCGGTGCTTGCGCGGGTGATCGTCGATGCCACCGATCGCGGCACCGTTGCCCGACTTGCCGGGGCTCGTTTCCGCGACTACCCGGCCGGCACCCATACCTTCCGGCGTATCGTTGTCGGCGGCGATCCGGTGGAGATGGACAACGGTTCCGTGCGGGTGATTCCGCCGGGGTTCATGGCCTACGCGTGCGTCTGCGGCTTCCCGGGCTGGTGCGAGATCTGCATCGGCGACTCCCCGCTCCGGGGCCACGCGGCTCGCTATGGAAACCGTCGCGGTCCCGTGCTCCAGGGAAGCGATCGCTTCTTCAAGGTTATTGAGTACACGCTCGATCTTCCCATGCCCGACGGTCGTTTCACCTCGTTCGCCGCCGCCGACCAGGTTGCCCGCACGCTCACCTACCACAGCAATCAGCGGATTACCGCCGACCGTTTGTTCCAGGTGCCGCCGGACGCGATGCACGGCCGCCAATCGGTCGCGGGCGACGGTCTGCCCGTCGAGGCGCTGCCTTTGGACGCCTTTCGGCCGGAGGCCGGCCAGCGGCTCTACCTGCTCGGGGGCGCAGCCGACGTGAGCCGCGCTCGCGCCGAACAACTCCTGCGGCCCTTGGAACTGATCGACCTGGGCGCGCGGATCGGTGCCGCCGCAGCCAAGGAGGCGGCTGCCGCGGGGAAGCCGACCGGCATACGGCTGCCCGGTGAGACGGCCGTTGCCGCCACCGCGGCGGGTGACGTGCGCGAGGCGCTCGTCGGCGTCCGTCCCGTCCAGAAACTGCCCACAGTTCCCCAGGAAGCTCGTAACCTCCCCGTGCTGGGCCGCTACGACGTGGTGGTGATCGGCGGGGGCACGGGCGGAGCGCCGGCTGGGATCGGCGCCGCCCGCGAGGGAGCCAAGGTGCTCGTCGTCGAATACCTGCACATGCTCGGCGGCGTGGGAACCGCGGGGTACATCAGCCGCTATCACAGCGGAAATCGCGGCGGCTTTACGGCCACGGTCCCGGGGGGCAACTCGTGGTGGCCGGAGCAGCGAGCCCAATGGTGGCGCGAGACGCTGCGGAACGACGGGGCCGATATCTGGTTCGGCACCCTCGGCTGCGGCGCCGTGGTCGACGGCAACCGCGTCGTGGGCGCCGTGGTGGCGACGCCCCAGGGTCGCGGTGCGGTGTTGGCCGACGTGGTGATCGATTCCACCGGCAATGCCGACATTGCCGCGGCGGCCGGCGCCCGGACCGACTACACCGACGCCAACGAGTTCGGTATGCAGGGAACCGGCCTCCCACCCCGCCGGCTCGGTGCGGCCTATACCAACACCGACTTCACCATCGTCGACGAGACCGACATGGTCGACGTTTGGCACACTTTCGTGTACTCGAAACAAAAATACCCGGAGGCCTTCGACCAGGGGCAACTCGTCGACACGCGCGAGCGCCGGCGGATCGTCGGCGATTTCTCGATGACGATCCTCGATCAGGCGATTGGCCGCACCTACGGCGACACGATCAGCCAGGCGCGAAGCGACTACGACTCGCACGGCTACACGGTAGATCCGTATCTCATGCTGGAAACCAAACCGATGGGCGGCGCCTTTCTGGTGAATATTCCCTACCGATGCCTGCTTCCGAAGGGATTCGAGGGGCTGCTGGTAACCGGCCTGGGCATCAGCGTGCATCGCGATGCCGTGCCGCTGGTGCGGATGCAGGCCTGCATCCAGAACCAAGGATACGCTGCCGGGGTGGCCGCGGCGACCGCCTCGCGAGAAAGCGTGCCGCTCCGTGAGATCGACATTAAGGCCGTCCAGCGACGGCTCGTTGAGATGGGTTATCTGCCGAAGGATGTGCTCGATCAGACCGATTCGCTCCCCATGTCCCGCGAGGCAATCGCCCAGGCTGTCGGCGAGGCCCCCGAGAACTACCGTGCCGCGGCGATCGTCAGTTCTCACCCCGAAGAGTCGCTGCCGTTGTTGCGCGAAGCGTGCCAATCAAGCGACGGCCAGCGACGGTACGTCTATGCCGTGATGCTGGCAATGCTCTTCGGCGACGATACCGGCGTCGAGCCCATCCTCCAACGGGTCCGGGCCGCCGAGCAGTGGGACGAGGGTTGGGACTATTGGGGGATGGGCCAATCCGGCGATGCACTGAGTCCGCTGGACAAAGCGGTTGTCGCCCTCGGAATGGCTGGGGCCGCTGAAGCGGTGCCGGCGATCGTGCGACTGGCGGCCCTGCTGGATTCCGACTCCGCCTTCTCTCACCATCGCGCCGTAGCCGTGGCTCTGGAGCGGCTGGGCGACCGTGCCGCGGCGCCGTCCCTTGCGGAGCTGCTGCTCAAGCCGGGCATGTCAGGCCACGTCCACGACACGATCGCCGCCGCGAAGGCGCACGACGCCGAGTATGCCCGCTACGTCAATGCCGTTCAGTCGCGGCGTGAATCGCTCCGCGAATTGTTCCTGGCCCGCGCCCTCTATCGCCTCGGCGATCACGAAGGGATCGGCGAAGCGACGCTTCAGGCCTACGCAACCGATCTTCGCGGGCACCTTGCTCGCCATGCGCGGGCCGTCCTCGACCAGCACGCCGGCTCGCGGTAGCCGACGCGACATCACCCGGACGCTGCCGAGCCCTTCTCGATGAATCAGCCGTGCCGGCCCACAATTGCGTCCGGCTCGCTCCATGTCGCGTCGTCGGAATCCCCTGCAACAAGAGCGCTCCGTGGGAACTTTGCGCCATCCGCGGAGCCGGCTCATTCGTCGAACGCGGCCGCGTTCCATCGGTGTTGCTGCGGTGGAATATCCATTATGCGTCTCCCGGGGCAGGCGATAGAACGCCGGCGCGGACGAGTCGTTTTGCCTCCGCCTCCCGAACGAGATTCGCCAACCGCTCGGCTTCCCGGGCCGCGACGTCGCGGCCGGATGAAGTCAGCCGATAGTAGCAGCTCCGCCGCGGATCATCATCGGGCGGCCGCGATCGTTCGTCAGCTCGCTGGATCCAGCCCGCGGCCAAAAGCCGCTTGATGGCGCCGTAGAGCGTCCCGGGGCCCAGCCGCACCGCGCCGGCCGACTGCCGGGCGATCTCTTGCAGGATGCCGTAGCCATGCCGCTCGTCGTCCGCCAATGCGAGCAGGATGCCAAACTCCGAAGGGCTCAGCGGTGACGCTCCCCGCGCGAATGGCGCCATGCAAACCTCCCATTTCTGCGAAAACAGTCTACGGCGATAGCATGTGAAACGTGGATCAACGCGACGCGCTCTCACTCCGATGCCGGAGCATGAACGCCGCGCACACAACGGCGAACACGAACATTACCTCGACCGGACCGATGCTCCCCATGAATGATCTCCTCAGCCGACCACTGGAATTATCGGATATCGATATATCGTACACAGATATATCCGGAAGTCAAGCGAATTCCGCGGTCCAGCTACTACTGTCCTGGCCCACGGACACCCGAACCATTGCGGCCGGTCAGGTCGCCCGCATCCTCGCGGCATTGTTCGGCCACGTCCTGTGGTTACTTTGCCCCCTGCGAAAAAACTGATACACTCACCACCATTGCGTCCCAACAGACATGACCTCCTTCCCTGGTCTTGCGTGAGAATAGCAGTCATGAGTCATCACGGTTCATCGGGCTCTTCACCAAGCCGCGAAGACGGTCAAGTGACCCGAAAAAACTTTGCTCTATCCGTAAAGGTCGTTGTCTTGGACGATCGCAACCGGTGCTTGCTCCTCCGACGGTCGCCTGGTTCCGGCTTCAATGCCGGCAAGTGGGATCTTCCCGGCGGCAAAGTCGATGCCGGGGAAACCTTCGATGAGGCGCTGGTGCGCGAAGTCGAGGAGGAGACTGGTCTGCACATCGCTCTGGAAAGGGTCGCCGGTTCGGCACAATCCGAGACGCCGGATCGTATGGTGGCCTACATGATCATGCGCGGTCGAGTTCTCTCTGGCGAAATGAAGCTCAGCAGCGAACACGACCAGTTCGCCTGGGTGGCAGGGACCGAACTTGCCAGCGTCGACTTATGCCCCCAGTTCCGCTCCTTTGCGGAAGCATACGCCAATCAGCCCTGAGCGGAGGAGTTCGCGATCCCGCGTCGTCGCGCTTTCTCGGTCATCTTCAAGCTAAGGCCCTAACAAAACGGGGACAGGCACCTCGCAACTACACCTACTTCTCGTGTCGTGGGAACACTTGGCTCGGAGCCAGCCCCCGTTTTGTTAGGGCCTATAAGATCGATGGAGGGTAGCAATGCCGGACTCAGGTTCAAGCCGGTGGCATCTCGAACAAGTCACAAAGTTCAACCAGAGCCGGGCGAGCTATCAAGAGCTTGCCGGCACGCTGGAGTCGGTGTTGCGCAGAATCAGGGACTCCACGGATCCGACGGCTATTGTGCAGGTCCGCGCCAAATCGCTCGCCAGCTTCTCCGAGAAGGCGCTTCGGAAGAAAAACAAATATGGCGATCCGGTAGAGGAACTTACCGACCTCGTCGGCGGCCGAGTCATCACCTACACGCAAACGGCCGCCGATGCGGTCTGTCGGATGATCGCGGACCTGGATGGCAAATCCCTGGTGATCGACTGGGATAACTCCGTCGACACCGCCAGTCGGCTCAAACCCGAGGAGTTCGGCTACAAGGCCATGCACTTCATCGTGCAATTGAAGCCGCCGAAGGTAATGGGGGTCGATGTCCCCAATCGGATGTCTCCGTTCAAGGCGGAGA
Organism: Thermoguttaceae bacterium; assembly: GCA_040768665.1. GTDB lineage: Bacteria > Planctomycetota > Planctomycetia > Pirellulales > Thermoguttaceae > JABWBD01. The sequence continues at coordinate 106,060 of JAXGMN010000017.1, read as the reverse complement.
TTCAAGTCTGCACGATGATGCAGCACGTCTGGGCCGCCATCAGCCACGATCGAGTCTACAAAACGCGCCTCACGATCAACGATTCGCTCAAACGACGACTCAGCGCCATCTCCGCTTTGATTGAAACCGCCCAGGGAGAGTTCGAAAGCGGGATCGCGGCGATCGACAGGTACCGCCAACGGTTTTTCCCGTACATGGATGCCGACAGCCGGCAGGAGGAGGAGTTGAAGTGGAAATCCGTCATCGAAGTGGAGCCGTATGAGTACGATGCACGCTGGAGGCTGGGCGAATACTTCGCGGCGTTGGGCCGCTGGGAAGAAGCCGACGAGCAGTTTTCACGGTGTCCCGATAGTATGCCGGGCGTCCTGGCGAAACGCGCGCGCGCCGCCGAGCGACTCGGCAGGACGCAGCAGGCCATGGAACTGTTTGAACAGGCGGCGGAGAAGGACGGAATCGACTGGGCCGTGCGCTGTGACTGGGCTGAGCTGCTGGCCAGGCAAGGCCGCCACGAGGAGGCGCTCCAAAGGTATCGCGAGGCTTTTGAAATCGCTCCGGGTGAGCCCCGCGTCTTGTCGGCGTATGTGACCGCGGTGGTGTGCTACGCGGGACAATTCTCCTGTACGGCGGCGCTGCGGGGAGCGCTGGACGCGGCGATCGAAGAAGACCAACGCCGCGTCGAATTGAACGTGGACTTGCCCAATGCCCTCCTGCACACCGGGCGCTGCTGTCTCTTTCGAGGCGATCTCTATGCCTCGCTCGATGCATACTGCAAAGCCAGCCTGGCGTGTGAGTCGCTCGAGCTGATGGAAGCGGAAAGGTCGACCATCTCGGCCATGCTGGCCAGGATGGAATCAGAGCCCCGAAGCGCGGGCGGCGAACGTGCGGCTTTCAAAGCGGTTGAGAAACTCCTCGGCTTATTGACCGTGGTTGTCTCTCGCCGGCTGCACAATGTAGGCGTGGGCGGCGCGGCAATATCGCCCGCGGAAGCCGAGCTGTTGGAGAAATCGGAAGAGAACCGGCGGTTGGAATCATTGGCCACGCAAGCGGACCAACCCACCTTTGGAAGGCGGCCGGTGGTGATCGTCGCCGGCGGGTGCGACCAAAAGGTCGAAGAGAGAATGAAGAGCTATCGAGCCACCATCGACGGCGCCTTCGCGACGTTTGACGGCACGATTATTTGTGGCGGCACCAAGGCGGGAATCAGCGGATTGATGGGCGAAGTGGCGAAAAAACGGGGCGAAGCGATCGAAGCGATTGGCTACCTTCCTCCGGTCGACGAAATGCCCGAGGCCGACCGTCGTGATGACGAGAACTACCGAATTTGCGAAGTCGCTTCCGGCACGCCCGGCTACACGCCGATCGGCCCCATCCAGACCTGGGCCGATCTGCTCTTGGCCGGCGTGGAGCCGACGGAAGTCCGCCTGTTGGGAATCAACGGCGGGGACCTCTCCGGCTTTGAATTCCGGCTGGCGATGGCAGCGGGGGCAACCGTCGGCCTGATCGAAGACAGCGGTCGGGCCGTCTCGACGCTCTTGACAGATCCGGCCTGGCGGCGCTTGGGGCGATTGGCCGCGTTGTTCAACGAGGTGGAGACGATTGCCCCCTTCGTCTCGATATTCTGCTCAGGCTTCCAGGCGATCGAAGATCCTAACGAGCGGCGGCAGAAGCTGGACCAAATGGCGCGCGCCCAACATGAAGAATACCGCAACAAACGTCTTACCGACAAGGACTACGTCCACCCGTCAATTCTGCCGTGGGACCAGGGCCTGGATGCGAGCTACAAGGATTCGAATCGCCAGCAGGCCGCCTATGCGGACAAGATTCTGCGCACGGAGGGGTTCGCCATTGTTCTGGTCGACGATCCCCGCCCCGCCGTCGATCTCAGTGAACCCCAGCACGCCGAGGCGCTCGCCCGTATGGCGCGGCGCGAACACGGCCGCTTCAATGCGGAACGGCTGGCGGATGGCTGGCAGTACGGCCCGGCGCGCGATGTGGCGAACAAGACAAGCCCGTTCCTGGTGCCCTGGGAGAAACTCCGCGACTATGTCAAGGACTGGGACCGCGCCCCCTTCAGGAGGCTGCCCGCGATCCTTCAACAGCTCGGGCTCAAGATCGTTCAGCTTCGTTGACCCGTGGGCCGGGCCGCTTCGAAAAAGAAAGACCTCAGCCGCGCTGCTCGACGCACTCGCGGATCTTGGCCCCCGTTTTTTCGGCGTCCAGCTTCCCGTCGCGATACTGCTTGGCCACCAGGCAATCGGCACCCCAGCCGCGCACGACCTCCCGGTAGCCGGAGATGTCGTCCGGTTTCACCACTTGTGACCAGACGCAAATGCGAAAATCAGCCCCAGCCAGTTCACGCAAGCGGCTCAGCGCTTGCACGATTGGCGGCCCATCCGTTTCGTCCAACAGTTCAAGATCCACAACGGCCGCCTTGAGCCGGCGGAGTTCTTCCGACCGATTGTCTTGCGCTTCCCTGCTGGCCTTCATCAGATCTTCAATGGCTTGCTTGGCAAAACGCTTCTCGATCACGTCAATCAGCAGGTCCGGCAAGCTGCTGTTTCCGCAGACGCGCCCCGCCGTCATGCTCACGACCCTTTCGCAGTGATATTCGTGCCGTTTGAGGTATTCGGTCACACCCTCGAAATGGTCTGCCTCGTCCTCCACAAATAGAATCAACTTTTCTCGCATCGAGTGTCTCCTCGCTAAATGGTAATGGTCACCCGGTTCGGATCCTCGGCCGTAAGCGTCGCCCAAATCGCGGTTTGCAGTACAAAATCGGCCAAAAGGATTTCGCCATCGTACGCTGCCTTTGCGATGTCGTTCGTGGGAACGCGATCCCAGACGGACTCATCACAGAACTTCAATTCGTTGAAAGTTCTCGCAAAGTTCCTTACGACGGGGCGTTTCACGAAGAAATCGAGCGCGTAGGCCCCCCCGCGCAGTTTCGGCGCGAATTCGACGGTCTGCACTCGGAAGGCGGCCTGCAGGCCGCGAAACAGCGCACAGATGGCCAGCCCGAGGAAACCGTCGTTGACTCGCATGGGCACTTTGCCGGAAGGACCCTCGATGCGGAGTCTCCTCTTCGTACTTTGGGATACGCGGTCGCGGCAACTCGATACCAATTCTGCCACGTCGACGTCGGTGGGCGCAGCCCGGCACCGAGCGTAGTCTTCGTTCCACCAATTCAGGCTATCGACGACGGACGCCAGGCCCTGAAGAAACGCGGGCGGCGCTGTGCGTCTCTTCGCCCGCCCGAAAAGAAACCGGTTCGCGGTGCGAACGTAGTAGTGTCCGAGCATTTTCTGCTGCCGGCGATGGCGCTGCAGGGCACTCGCCCGCTCCGCTTCCGCCGTCCTCGTCAATTCGGATAGCTCGGTCTGCAACTCGGACACGATGAGCACGATATCGAGTGTGTTCAGGTTGCCCACGTTCGCTTTCAACCCATCCACGAACTGCGCCGCATCGACGTCCGTCTGGGCAACGCGGATTGCCTCAGCCCAATGGACGCAGGCTTCCCGTCGAAGCTCGTCGGCCCTGGCTGAGTCACCGCGCAGGCCGCACGACTTGGCCTCACGCGATAACAGCACGGCAAGCCGGTTCAGGGCCAGCGCAACGTAGCTCTGCATCGCCGATTCGCGCAACTCGGCGAGTGCTCCCGTCAACGCCTCGTGAGCCCTTCGGAAGTCACCGGCGGCAGTATAGACGGAGCCCAACAGGTAGAGATACTTCCCCTGGGCTCGCGTCTTCTTCCAGGTCTCGGCGTGCTTCTCCAACAAGCCGATCGACGCGTCATAATCCCCTTTCTCCTCGTGCCACCTCGCCATGGAGTTGTCGACGTGCGCAGGAAGCAGCGCGTGCTCGCATCGACTCGAATTGGCGAGCCGCCGCGCCCGTTGATAGGACTCGAACGCGCGGTCCATCTCTTTCTCGAGGCGATAGATGTCGCCCCACTGGTCGTGAAGACGGCATTCCCAGTCGGTAAACTCTCGATCGTGGAGCAGCGCCTCGGCCAGGCGAAGCTCCTCTTCGGACTGGGCGAGAACTCCCTGAAAGCGAAATATCCGGGCTCGCTCCAGGCATACGCTGACATTGCCGAGCACGTCGTCGATCTCGGCTCGAAACACCCTCGCGTCGCCGATCGCGGCGAGGGCGCTTTCATACCGCGCCATCTCGCGCAGGATCTTCCCCCGCAGCAGCGAAGTCTCGGCTTCAAAACCGTCAAAATCCACGGCCTTGGATCCCGGCGCATGAAATGCGCTCTTGATGTCGTCGAGCAAGGCAAGGGTCGCGTCGGGCTTGCCGATATGGTATTGCTCCAGGGCCTCAACCAACCGCCAGAGTCCGTCGAGCGCCGGCGAGGGACGGAGAATTTCGGCCTTGATCTTCTGCGCACGCTTGAGATGCGAACGCATCTTCACGGCCTGCCCCGAAGCGCCCACGCTGACGGCCTGCCAGATCGCGGCGACAGCAGCCGCGGTCCGCCGGCCGTCCGGCAGCGATTTCGACTCGAGCAGACCTTTCTCCGCTTGTCGCAGCATGGCGGCCCCGTTGGAGTATCGGCCGGCTCGCACCAGGGCAAAACCGGCGACCAACCGGGCCACGTGCGCCGCGGGACCGCGGAGCCGGCTGCTGGCTCCCGCGGTCTCGTCAGCAAAGCGATCGAGCGTGCGACGCCGACCGCCGATTCCTTGATTGCACACCGACAGCCAGTGTGCATGCAATCGCAGCATGACGTCGTTGGAAGTCTCCCCGCAACGAAAGTCCGCGGACGGTCCGAATCGCATGGCTCGTTTTCCGCTTCGCCGCGTGTCGCCGAGAGGGCTGCCAGTCAAGTGTATAACCGGTTGCTCGAGACAGCCCCCCGCGGAGTGCCAGGAAACTGAATTCCACCTGCGCACCCGAATGTACCACGAAAACGGGTTCAGTCAATGGCCCGGGACAGGGAGATGCCGTTGAAGGACGATCTGCACGTGACCTCGCACATCGAGCCAGCCGATCACGAGGCGGCCCATCCTGAGGGTATCCGGAAGCGGAAGTGCGCGACCCGCGGGCCACGCAGTGGTGACGCGCGCCGAACCCAGTAGGTCCCGCTTGCCGGAGACCGTGAGACTATTACGCCTTGCGGAGCCAGTCCCCTTCTTCAACGGTCAGGAGTGTAGGGACAAGCGTACGGATCTACAGAGTCCTGCGGGGGCCACGTATAATCCGGGAGGGGGAGTGGCAGCTCTTGACGGCGTTTGCCTAATTTCTTAACTTTACGAGATTCGGTTGCTGCCGGAATCGCCAGCGTAGCTCAATCGGCAGAGCACAGCATTCGTAATGCTGGGGTTAAGGGTTCAACTCCCTTCGCTGGCTCTTCTACCTTACTAATTGCAGGGAAGTCGGCCAGGAGAGTTCCGTAATGCCGCAGGCGCTCGGTTTCGACATTAAGCAGATGGTCCTTTTCAACGGTACGTTCGGTCCGCGGGAAGTACAGCAACTTGCCGATGCGATCGCAGGTGATACTGCCCAGTTCCGAGCGCTCCGCGACGCAGTGGCTGAACTGGATGCCAGAGACGACCGCAGCCCGGCATCGAATGTTCGCTTGGGAGTGTGCCTTTACCTGCTGGGGCGGTATCAGCGTGCAATCGAGATCCTTCGTACCGGCGATGGCGGCGCCCTGGCCCATTTCTATCTCGGGAAGTCTTATTTCGCACTGGAACGCTACGAGTCTGCCCTTGAGAGCTACGACGCGGCGAAGCAGGCCGGGTACAACCGGGACGACTGCGCCCTTGCGCGTGCCGAAACGCTCCGCTACGCAGCGGACCCCAAGGCCGCCTTGGCCATTCTGGATGACCTTTCCGGCGCCGTGGAACAGACTGCCGAATACCTTTATCAGCGCGGCGCGACGGTGGCGGCGATTGGCGGAAATCCGGGCGAAGTGGTGGCTCTGTTCGAGCGGGCGGTCGAGACCGATCGCAACCATGCCGGAGCCTTGTTCGGCTTGGCACTCGAGAATGATCGGCGAGGCAATGACGACCAGGCGTTGGACCTGTACCGGCGGTCGGCTTCGCACTTTCCGCCGCATCTGGGAGCGCTGCTCAACCTGGGGCTGATGTATGAAGACTTTGAGCAGTATGATCGCGCCGTTCAGTGTTATCAGCGCGTTCTGGACAGCTTTCCGGCCCATGCGCGCGCGGCGCTGTTTCTGAAGGATGCCCAGGCTTCCAGCGACATGTACTATGACGAGGACGCGCAGAAGAAGCGCGACCGCATGAGCCAGGTTTTGAGCATTCCCGTTACCGACTTCGAACTGTCGGTACGCAGTCGCAACTGCCTGCAAAAAATGGGCATCATGACGCTGGGCGACCTCTGCCGCTGCACCGAACAGGAACTGTTGGCCAGCAAGAACTTCGGCGAGACGAGCCTGGTCGAAATCAAAGAGATGCTTGCTTCCAAGGGACTGAGGCTGGGGCAGTTCGCCCCCGAAAGGCATGTCATCGATATCTTCGAGCCCGAAGCGCTTTCGGCGGACGAGCAGGCTCTGCTCAACCGGCCGATCGCGGATCTGAACCTATCGGTCCGTGCACGCAAATGCATGATCCGGCTGGGGATCAGCACGATCGGCGAGTTGATTCGCCGTACTGGCGACGAACTGTTGGAATGCAAGAATTTCGGTGTCACGAGTCTCAATGAAGTCCGAGAAAAGCTATCGGTTCACGGTCTGAAACTTCGTGGCGACTGATCCTCTGGTCTTCGAACTCCGCTACACGGACGTCGGTTCCGCCGCGCGCCGGTCGGTTCTCCACACGGCCCGGGGCTCCGTGGACCTGCCCGCGTTCATGCCCGTGGGCACCGCGGGCACGGTGAAAGGTGTGGAAGTCGAGCAACTCCGCGCCACCGGTGCCCAGATCGTGCTGGGAAATACCTACCATCTGGCGCTTCGCCCCAACGAACAGGTCGTGGAGGCTTTGGGCGGTCTGCACCGGTTCATGGGTTGGGACGGACCAATTTTGACGGACAGCGGCGGGTTCCAACTCTTCAGTCTCGCCCGTATGACCAAGGTGACGGAAGAAAGCGCCGTCTTCCGGTCGCATATCGACGGGCGGCTGTGGGAGCTCTCGCCCGAACGAGCAATCCGGATCCAGGAGGCCTTGGGCAGCGATATTGCCATGGTGCTGGATCACGTTGTCGGTCTGCCAAGCGAGCCCGAGGCTGTCCTGGATGCGATGCAACGAACGGTTCGTTGGGCGCGCCGCTGCCGCGATGCTGCGCATCGCAGCGACCAGGCCCTCTTCGCGATCGTGCAGGGTGGCCTCGATCCTGCCGCACGGGCCTGGTGCGCCGAGCGGCTGGCCGAACTCGACTTCCCCGGTTATGCGATCGGAGGACTGAGTGTCGGAGAGCCTCCCGAGCAGATGTATCGTACCCTCGAGGCAACCGTGCCGGCCATGCCTGCAGACCGGCCGCGATATCTTATGGGCGTAGGCCGCCCGGTGGATCTGCTTGAAGCCATCTATCGCGGCGTTGATCTGTTCGACTGCGTAATGCCGACTCGCAATGGCCGCAATTCCATGGCGTTTACCGACCTGGGGTGTCTCCGTCTGAGGAACCTGCAGTACGAGCGAGACGAACGGCCGATTGAGGACGGTTGTCCCTGTGTCGCCTGCCGAAGGAGTCGCGGGTACATTCGACACCTCTTCATGGCGGGGGAAATGCTCGGGCCTATCCTGCTGTCGATTCACAACCTGACCTACTATCAGCGGTTACTCGCGGGGGCGCGCGACGCCATTTCAGCCGGTTGCTTCGCCAACTATCGCGAGGCGAAGCTCCGGGGCTGGGAGATCTTGGAAAAGGCAGCTTGCGAACGGCCCGCTGATGGTGAAGCCGAGTAGACACGCTCTCAAGATGGGTTCAGTACCGCGCAGCTCTCGAGATGGGACTCTGCGAAAGTGTCTGGGGACCCATCCGTGGCAAAAATCCATCGGGTGGTGGCGTGGGGGGCTGCCCCGCAAGCGAAGCCGCGTAGAATACGTGAGAGGCATCCTGTGGACACAGAGTACACCGCTGCGGAAGGTTGGACGAAGACGATGAATATTGCCATCACGGGAGCGACCGGTTTCTTGGGGCGGTATATCACGCGCCGGCTGGCGTCGCAGGGGCACACCTGTCGTTGCTGGTATCGGCCAAACAGTGATCGCGGCGGCTTCGAGGGTCTTGAGTCGCGAATCGAGTGGGTACCGGGGGAGTTGGGCGATTCCAGGGCAGTCCGATCACTGGTCGAGGGCTGCGGCGCTGTGGTCCACGCCGCTCTGTTTCACCCCGGGGGCGGTTTTCGGGGCACGGAGGGGAATATTGTCGAGTACGTAGAACGCAACGTTCTCGGCAGTCTGCGGTTGATCGATATCGCTCGCAGAGCCGGGGCAAGCAGGTTCGTTTTCATTTCCACTTGCGCCGTGCACGATGTGATTCTCTCCGATCGCCGCCTTGACGAGACGCACCCGACATGGAGCACCAGTCATTACGGTGCTCACAAAGCGGCCATCGAGCAATTCGTCTACAGCTATGGTCTGGGCGCGGAATATGCGATCTGTGCGTTGAGGCCCACCGGCATATACGGTATCGCCCGGCCTATCGAACGGAGCAAGTGGTTCGATCTGGTGCAGTCGGTCGTTCGCGGAGAAGACGTCGAGTGCTCGGGCGGCGGCAAGGAAGTTCATGCGGCCGACGTGGCACGGGCGGTGGAGTTGCTGCTGAACGAGGGAAGCATCAGTGGGCAGGTCTACAATTGCTACGACCGTTACGTGTCCCGATATGAGGTGGCGTCGATTGCCAAGTCGGTCACCGGAAGCTCGAGCCGGATTGGAGGTGAGCGAAGCGAGCCAAAACACCAGATTGTTACCGATAAGATACGGCAACTCGGATTGGAGTTCGGGGGCCCAGGTTTGCTGGAGGAAACGATCCGGCAGATGGTCGACGCTTAGAGCCTATCCCAAAACCTCGCGGAGAGAAGGGGACAGGCACATTTTGCTCCGAAGACTCCGCAAAATGAGCCAGTCCCCGACGGTTTTGGGATAGGCTCTTAGTCGGTCACACGCCCGAAGACAACGAGAGACATATCGTCGAACTGCTCCCGTCGGGCCGCATGCAAACGGATATCGTCCAGCAGCGACTTGCCGAGGTCCGCTGGATCCCGAGCGCCGGACGACTCGAGATGGCGGTGTATTCGACTGATCGAGTAAAGCTCGCCGGCAGGATTGCTCGCCTCGTTCAGGCCATCGCTGTAGACGAGTACGCAGTCGCCGGGGCCGATCTGTGTCCGGGCCGTTTCATAGTGGTAATCCACGACCACGCCCAGCGGAAGGCCTCTCACATCGTCGTCGGCAGGCTCGTCCAAAACACCATCGGCGCGGCGGACAATCGGAGACATATGGCCCGCACTGGCGACGGTCATAAGGTGCGTGGCGGGATCAATGATGCAGACTGCGAGGGTGATGAAGCGTATTCCACCCTGCGCGCCGCAGACCTCGTTGTTGACGGCGGTCATCACCTTGGCGAGGTCCGACGGAGTTCCCAGCAGAGCCAGCTTGCACCAGGCGGATATCTTTGCCATCATCAGCGCCGCCGGTATCCCCTTGCCCGCAACGTCGCCCAACACCACGGCCCACCTGCCGTTGGGAAGCTCCAGGTAGTCGTAGAAGTCGCCCCCGACCTCGTTGGCTGCCTGGTAGTGGGCCCAGAATCGATAGCCGCTTATTCGAGGATAGTCCAGCGGCAAGAAGCTGTGCTGGACCTGTCTGGCCAACTCCAATTCGCGTTCCAGCTTGACCCGTTTCACGCGCTCGTTGTGAAGGCGAGTCAGTTCGATCGACATGGCGGTCTGGCTGGCCACCGTGGACAGAATCTGCAAATCGGCCGAAGTGAACTTGCGTCTGGGATCGTCGGTGTCGAGCTGGATTACACCGAGAGCCGTGGAATCCTCGGCAAGCAAGGGCGCACAGACCACGGAGCGGATGGGAAGGCCCGCAATGCTTTCCGACGGGATGCCGATGTCGTCGCGAGCGTCTTCGCTGAGGATTGCCTGCCGCTGGCCCATGGCTTTCTCAACGATCGTTCGGCTATAGCGGATGTTCTCGCCGGATTGCCGGCGAAACTTCGTCGCGCGGGGCATCAGTCGATCGCCTTCGCGGAGCAGAACGAGCCCGCGGTCGGCGGCGGGAAAAATGTCGAACAGTCCATCGAGCAGTTGGCCCAGCACGCGCTGCAACTCCAGCGTCGGCCCCAGAGCCTGCATGATCCGCAGCATCGCCTGAAGCCTCGCTTCGGCAGCGGTTCCTTGAATGACGCTCAGTGTGCTCGTGGCATCGAAACTCGAAACGACGCTCCCGCCGTTGTGTTCGATTGCACTGTCCTCGTCGGGGGTAGTTGCCGACTGCAGCACGAAAGTCGTTTCGCAAATGCAGATCCGGTCCCCCGGCTTCACGGTCAAGTGATCAGCGATCGGAGTGCCGTTGACGAACGTGCGGTTGCGGCTGCCGAGATCCTCGATCGAACAGATCTCGCCCCGGGCGGTCAGTCCCGCGTGCCGGCGGCTGACGCCCGGGAAATCGATCACCACGTTGCAGCTACGTTCCCGGCCGATGACGATTCTGTCTTCGCCGATCGTGCAGTAGTTCGGAGAGGCATGTCCTTCGATCACCTTCAGGGCGAATGCCACGACTGAACACCTCCGTCAAAACGGTTTCCGCTACACCTCAGCCACCGGCTGAACCTGCCGCACAAGAATGTGGTTGCCGCGGATCTTGAGGATCTTCACATACGAGCCTTCATCGATGAAGGAGCCCTCCGTAACCACGTCGACGTAGCGTTCACCGAAACGCACACGGCCGGCGGGGCGCAACGGCGAGTCGGCGATGCCGACGTCGCCGACATGGGGCCCATTGTCGTGGTCGGCCTGGCCTGCCGCAGCGGGGGGCGATGCGGCGGGGGCCTCGGCATCGGTGTCTACGGGCGCCGAGAGGACCAGGCTGCCCAGGATGGGAAGTGTGCCCAGGTACCAGGTAAGAAACAGGCCGGCTATGAAAAACACGACCCCTGACAAGAGGATCACCAGAAGCGAGATGCCGAACGTCTGGAACTGCTGCGTGCTCTCAGGGATGATGAATCGCTGGCTGGCAAGCACCAGGCTGGCAAAAATGAGCAACAAGCCCGAGAGGCCGGTGACGCCGAAACCCGGAATTACGAAGAGCTCCACGCCCAGAAAGACCAGGCCAGCCAGGAACAAAATGACTTCCAGCCAACCGGCCGTTCCGCCCATGAAGCGACTCCAGAAAAACAGGGTGAAGCATAGACCGGCCGTCAAGCCGCCGATGCTGATCCCCGGGGCGCTGAACTCGATGTAAAGAGCTACCAGACCGACGACGAACAGCAATCCGGTGACCAGGGGCTGGTTGAGGATGTAGACGGCCGTGTCGACGAACGTGGCTTCGAGCACCGGCAGGTCCCCGACCAGCCCGTAACGGCGGGAGAGTTCGTCGCGGCCGGCCACCGTCGCTTCGGCGAGGCCCAATTCCACGGCCCGGCGTCCGTTGACTTCCAGGAAATGTCCTTCGCGAGTTTCGAGCACCGGCTTGCCCTTTTCCCAGTCGTCAGGGTTGTCCAATGTCTCGATTTCAGCCTCCGACATGTAGGTTTCGTCGCCGGTCTTCTTGTTCTTCACGTGATACACCACGAGGTCCATGTCGACCATTGCCTCGGCCAGCGCCGGCGGCCGCCCGCGCGCCTCGGCAAGGTCCCGCATCTGGCGAGCCAGATCGGTCCGGATCTTCTCCGGGGCGTGGCGAAACAGGAAGTCCTCGGCCATGAAAATCGGGCCGGCGTCGCCCATTCGTGCCCGGGGTTCCATCACGATCTCATCGGCCCCCAGGGCGGCAATCGCGGCCCCGCTGAGTGCTTCGCGAGGCACGTAGGCCACCGTGAAGGCCCAGTCCAGGTCGGATAGCCTTTGGGCAATTTCCAGGCTCTCCTGCAACTGGCCGCCGGGACTGTCGATCTGGACGACTACGAGATCCGCTCCGAGCTGCTTGGCTTCATTGAGTTTGCGGTAAAGATACTGCTCCCGCATCGAGGTAATGGGTCCTTCAAACCGGATGATGACCCCCCGGTCGAAGTCGCGCTGCGGCTTCTCCTCATCCCCACGGACGGTGGAAGAGAGAAACGCGGCTGTCGCGGATAGCAGCAGTGCGGCAAGGCGAACCATGGCGGGTGTCTTGACTGCAGAAATCGGGTCAGACCACGGGTGGATCAACCTCAGCCACCCTCCGTATTCTAGCGCCTCCCCCGGTGGCCAGCAACCATGGAACCGGGGAAGAGGGCCCCCGTGAGGCAGTTCAGCGCGCGGCAGGGTCAGTGTACGCGCTCGTTCGAAACCCGGTACGGTGGTCAATCAAGCCTCTGACGTTTTCCGCCTCCTCGGCCTGCCACCGCCGCCGCTTTTCGAGGAAGTGTTGGTACTTGGGGATCTGTTCTTCGGCGATTGCCTCGAGGTAATCACCGCAGTAGGGGACCAACAGATCGATCCAGACAATGAACCGGTCTCGTTCCGGCTTCGCCAGACGCACACCGTAGTGTTCGCCGCTTTCGAGCATCTCGATCAGCCCGCTCTTGGCCGAGCCGGCATGGTATGGCGGCAGCATGGACGGTCGCGATTGGATATCGATCCAGTCGGCCACGTGGCGATGCGCCAAGGCCAAATAGCTGTCGCTCCACTTCCGCTGGCTCTCGGGATCCAGAAACTGCTGCGACTTCAGACTGAAGGCCGGTTTCAGGTGCGGCATGTCAGCCACGGCGGCCACCCCGTCCCGCTCGGGCTCGACAAGACCGGCATCGGCAGCCCGGAAGCGAGTGATCCGACCCGGGCCGAAATAGGGCGGCGGCTCGTCGCGGTGGTGACAATTGACACAGTGCCTGTCGAGGATCGGTTGGATCTCGCGGGTGAAACTGAATCCGCGCGGCGGCCCGTAGAACGGCTTTAGCGGCCGCGGACCGGCGGCCAGCGCTCGGCTGAAGCGGGTGACCGGCGGAGCGGTGTTCTTGTGCTCGTGGCAGCCGACGCACGAAACCGACTCACCCGGCTGGAGCGTCACCCAACTCCGCATCGACTGAACCATATGCCCTTTTTCATCGAGAGGTTGGAAGTAGAGCGGCGTTCGCGAGGGTACGACGAAACAGGCCGAGCCGTCTTCGTGTACAGGGATCGTTCCCAGCACGCGTTTCACGTCCCAGGCGCCTTCGATCGAGATCGGTGTACTGATCAACGCTCCTCCGGCCTCGCCGCGATTGCGGTTGCTCCCGACTCCCGCCGCACGGAATTCGAGTGCCACCACACGCAGGTTCTTGACCGAGCCGCGCTCGATCCCCGCCAGTCCGGGCCCCTGGTACACGTCGTGCAGGTAGACGGTCGCTTCATCCTTGCGATAATCGACCAGATTCGGGCGGACCGGCGGACTGTTTTGCGCAACCAGCGGTACGGGCTGGCTACATGAGATTTCCTGGTCGCACGCGAGCAGCTCGCTTGCGCCGTCTTCCCGGACAAAATAGATCCTAAAGTGGTCGCCGCCCTCGGGTCGAAGTCCGGCCAGGAATGCCCTCTCGTCGAGCGGATAGGGATACTGAAACTGGTCGTCCGACTGGCCATAGCGATCGATCCGGACGGCCGGTGTATCCCGGACGGGCGCGATCAACTGGGCCCCGTGGTTCTCCTGGCGTCCGCGGCTCGGATCGAGGATCCCCAGCCACCCGTTCTGCCGCGTGTGATGGCCTGTGAAAATGCAGACGATTTTCCCGGTGCCTGGAATGTCGCGGGCGTGCAGGATTGTGGTTGGGAACCACGAATTGTTGCCGTAGACCTCCGTCTGATACGTCCCGTCGGGGCTCATCTGAAAAAGCCCCTGCGGATAGATCTGTCCGCGGTCGTTGTAGTCCCAGCGGGTATAGATAACGCGTCCGTCGCCGGTGACGGTCGGATAGTTGGTGTGGACCTGATCGAAGCCGATCTGCCTCAGAAAACGCCCGTCGCCATCGCACGTGAAGAGATTGCTCACCTCGGTCCACCAGCAATCGACCGTCTGGACGCACCGCGTCGAGTTGAACACGATATGGCCATTGGGGAGATAGACGCCCTCGTAGTCGGCAAATCCTTGACCGGAGGTGATCTGGCGAACCTCGCCACTCGCAACCTCGATTTCGTACAGGTGGTAGTCGTCTGCGTCGAGAGATTTTTTCCACGCGAAGAGCACTCGCTCGGCATCGAGCGACACGTCCGGATCGCGGATCACGCCACCTTCATCTGCGATCAGGGGATCAACCGTCCCCCAGCAGTCGTTTAGCTTGAGCAGACAAAGCGCAGAGCCCGGCTGGAAATGCCGCTCGCGTTGCGCATCGGACTGGCCTTCCGTATAGGCGTAGTGCGACCCGCCGAGGTCGTAGTGTTTTGTAAACACGATTCGACGGATCCGGTCGCGGTATGGGGCGAGCCGCTTTTCGCGACGTTTCAAGCACGCGTCGAGGTATAGCCCCGCCCAGCGTCCATCTCCCGGCGCTACGTTGCCGGCGGAGAGCTCGGTCAATCGCGTGCGCAGGTCCGCAGCCGAGTCTCCGAGTCTATCGATAATTCCTGTTACAACTTTCGGCAACAAGACGGCGCACTCATCCAGGCCGTCCTGTCGTAGCCAGTCGGCCACAACCATCAACTGCTGCCACTTTTCCGGCGACTGCGCGGCGAGGGACGCGACCGCCGATTTGGGCGACTCGGCGAGCTCAGCAAGGAGGCCTGCCGGCCAGGCGTGTCGATCGGAAGCCGGAGGCTCCTGGCCTGCTTGCAGGATCGCCAGCAAGCAGACTGCTACCGGTAGGTGGGGCATAATCAGTTGCGTCTCGTAGATAACGAGCAGCCCGGCTGCTGAGCGCTCACGATTCGATTCCCGCATCGGATCGGGCAGCAGTCAGGGGCCGTCGGTCAGGCCTCTTCGACGATCTTCCAGTCGAGTTGGTCGGCCAGCGCGAAGATCGGCTCCTTGAGATCGCCGTAGGCGGTGACGCGGTGCCAACCCCACGTTTCCCACTGGCTGAAGAGCTTCTCGAAATCGCCGACCGGCTCAACGGCAAGCTTGGTGCGGCACGCCCGGTCGTTCAGGTCGTTTCCAACCGACTTGCCCTGGTGGAAAAGGATCTCTTTGCGGGCAGGCTCGAACTCGACGGTCGTCGTCATGTAGCCTTCCGGCATCAGCGACCGGATTGCGGCACCCTTGCGATCTTCGGAATGCGTGAGGATCTCGAAAGGGTTCTCCTTGCCTTTCGGCCCGAAGGGGCGGTTCGACGCGACGCAGTGGGCGTAGATGATCTGGCGTGTCGCTACGTCCATGACGGGGTCGGAAATGAACCCGGTGCGCCCCTGCGTCAGCGCGGACAGGGCTACCATGGTGACCGCGGAACGCAAGTCCCCCTCACAGCCCCCGATCAGCCCCTCGTTGCATAGTTCGTGGAAGCCGAGGCACGGATAAGCATGAATGTGACCGCCGTAGAATCCGCCCAGGCAGTTGATCGTGATCGCGCTGGCCTGTTCTTTTTGCATGACTGCCTTCATGCCGAGATACATGGCCGCAGAATTCTCGAGTTCGGCACGGCTGACGTCGGCGATCTTCGTGGCACGCTTCTGCCAGCGATCCGCGATTTCCTTTGCCTGGTCCTTGTCGGCGGCTTGCCAGGCGTCGTTGATCGGCTGAAACGGTATCTCCACGACTTCGATCCCGAGGCTTTCGCGGATCGCCGGAGCCCGCTTGCCGAGTTCGCGGCCGACCAGCAGGACCTTGGACCGCTTCATGGCATCGCGCCATTCGTTGATGCTCAGCAGCTCGAGCGGATCCGGCTTGCAGGAAAGATCCCCGGCATCCGGCGTGCATCTCCGGCGCACGTCGGCAACGCTTTCGCCGAAACGCGGGGGAGCATCCAACGATGGTGCAATCTTCCGAGCGCACTTCACCACGTCTTCCATCCGGGAGGACGCGATGAAGCCGAAGTTGGGATGGCTTTCCATCAGCCGGGAAGTGTAGACCAAGAAACCGCCGCTCCCGGCATACAGGAAATCGACGTATAAAACCGGCTTCTTGGTCTCGACCGCAGTCTGGATCACGCGGTTCCAGCAGTTCATCTGGTAGACGATATACGCGTCGATGTCGCCATCGGCGTCGCCCCGGATGATCTTCTCGGCCTCTTCCGGGCCGGTGGCCGTCGACGCGACGAATTCAAGCCCGGGGCACCCTTTGGCCAGGGCCTCCTGGGTCTCAGCCATCACGGGCCGGAAATCAAAGCCGATGTTTGGCCAGTCGGGCCGCGGCTGCACTTCGGCGTGCAACGAATAGAGGATGCGAACGCGAGGTTTTTTTGAGGTCGCAGCCCGGGCGACCCGAGGGCTCAGCCCGAGACCCAGCAGGCTGCCGCAAGCCGCGCAGCCGGTCGCCAGGAAGTCGCGCCGGTGCAAGGGGCATCCACCACAACGATACCGCGAGCCGTTTGTCGTCATCGCACCTCTCCTTTCCACGGAAAACCACGTGCCACGCAGGCCGGATTTTACCAAGCGGGCGGCCGTGCGGCAACGCTCTACGGTGATCGTAAGTTTAGTGGGCGGCAAGGGACTCGAACCCCTGACCCCCTCGGTGTAAACGAGGTGCTCTAACCAACTGAGCTAGCCGCCCTTATTCAGACGTTGGTCTTCAAGGCTGGAACCACTCATCGTACAGGCCACGCCGCCGTTACGTCAATGAGATGCGGCGAAAAGCAGCAAGTCCTCCCCTTCGCTTGCCGCGAACCTGTCGCGGGTCGTTCAGTTCAAGCCGGCTGAGTTCGTTTCGGGTTCGAGCAGGACCGGGGGCGGCGCCGGCGGCAGGCGGTCGAGGGATAGCCCGGCCGGCCCTGCCTCACCCGCTGTCCGCAGCGCCGGGTTTTCCTGATCGTTCTGGTCCAGGCCGTAGTCGGAAGGGGTGTGTGCGCTTACCGGCTGATCGGCCGCGGGCAGTCCACGCCAACCGACTGCATCGAGGAAGGGCTGCTTTTCTTTGTAGGGCGTCCATTTTTTCTGCCAGGCGTCAAACGTCTTCTGCTCCGAGGGCTGACTCGGATTCAGCGGAGATATCGTCCAGAAGACGGTGAATCCCTGGTAGAAGTTGTGATCGCCGTCCCACAAGACCCGATCCTCGGCGCTGGCGACATTTGCGACGCCGTTCTGCTCGATCAGCGCCGCAGCACCGGAGCCAACGAAAATACTTGCCGCACACCGGATTTCGACGGGAAGTTGGTAAACGGTAAACTCTCCCTGGTTCAACTGGCACAATCCTCGCCCGACCGCCGCCGTGAGATGCTCCAGATTCACCTGGATGGCGTTGCTCGGCGGTGGTGCTTCTTCTCCACCGTCAGCCACGAGAAACCACTCGGTCGTGGTCAGCAGTCCATTCTCCCACGAAATGTCGACCGACTGCATGGTTTCGGAATGAAGGAAGTTTGCCTCTCCACGGGCGACGCAGTCGACCATGTCCACGGTAACCCGACGAGCCAGCGATAACGGATCTCCCAGCGCGGCAACCGCCGCCGGATTGGCCTTCAGGCGGAGGAACGCAACGTCGGGATGGTAGGCGGCGCGGCTGCGGATCGTAAGCCAACACTTTTCGATGCGAACGGTCTCTGCCTGGCCGATCTCGAAGAGCGACCAGCTATCGGGCGGCAAGTCCCTGGGAACTGCCAACTCCAAGCCCACGTTGGCGATCGTCAGACGCGATCCGGTCAGCGTGAGCATGCTGCGGGGATACTTCCACGGATCGATGTCGGTCGATTTCGGCCGAAAGGCAATCGAGGGGGTGAACCCTTCGCCGCTACAGATCTTGATCTTCAGGCCGGCTAGTTCGAGCGGCGATTCCTCCCGCGGGCCGTTGTAACGCAGTTCGATCACGTCGCCACTGGTGGCCGCCGAACAGGCAGCCTTGAGCGTGGCATAAGTGTTTGCCGCAGCCCCCGCGCCGTCGACCACGAGCACCCCGCTCCGCGGCACGGGCACGGTGTTGTCGACGGTCGGCAGAACTCCGACACCGCCCGCGGCTCCGGACAGTCCGTCCGGGGGGGCTTCGGCTGGAAGTGCCAAGGAAAATCCGGGCGGGGAATGCTCCGGAAAGATCAGTTCACCCTCGAGCGGATCCGGGCCGATGCCAAAAACCTCCGGACGTGTGTTCAGCGCGACCGATTCGGCAGGCGCAGACGGGTCAGGAGCATCGGTCTCCGTCACCGGCGGCAAAGACGCCGTGGCTTGCTCCGTCGTCGAAGTGGTCTGCCGGGCAACATCCGTCGCGGGTTGTCCGCTGCTGGTGGGGGGGGTGGGAACTGCCGGCGTCGATTCACGGGCCGGCGGCTGCCTATCGCTCGCAACGGCGTCGGGCGCCGTTTCACCAGTTTTGGGCACCGTTGGAGCGACCGCCGGTTCGGTTGGCATGGTTTGAAGGTGCCGCGCCACGGAGGGCCCGGCCAATTGCGGCCCGGCGACCGGTTGGTCCCAAAGAAAATGGAGCACCATCACTACCAGCACGAGAATGCCTACGGGGGCCATCCAGGGAAGATGCCGCTCAAGGAACGAAATCTCGGGCTCTGCTGGAACGACCCAGAGCCGGTGCCCCGGCCCCGTCGGCCGCAGCCCGATAAGCTGCGCGAGCCAGACGAGCGACTCAATGAGCTTGGCTGGGCTCTGGTAGCGATGTTGTGGAGATTTCGCCATCATCCGCCGCAAGACCCGGGCGACCTCGTCGGGCAGATCGGGGCGAAAACTCCGGATATCCGGCGGCTCATCGCCCTGGTGCTGAAGGAGCTTCTGCAGCACGGTCCCCTCGGGAAACGGCGGCCGGCCCGCGAGCATGAAAAACAACGTGCAGCCGAGCGAGTAGATGTCGCTGCGGACATCGGCGTTTCGCGGATCGCGGGCCTGCTCCGGAGAAATGTAATCGAACGTTCCCAGCGTGACACCGCTGGCCGTCAAGTCGCCGCCGGAGCCGGCCCCGGCGTGCATGCGCGCCAGCCCCATATCGATCAGCTTGGCCCGGCCCTCCGGCGTAATCAAGATGTTCGACGGCTTGATGTCCCGGTGAACCACGCCCTGGGCTGCGGTGTATTCAAGCGCCTCGGCGATCTGAAACGTATAGCTGATCGCCTCGGGCAGCGACAGCGCGCCTCGCTTCTCGACCATTTCCCGGATATTTGTCCCTTCGATGAACTCGAAGGCGATATAGGGCAGCCCCTGGTCTTCCCCGGCATGGAAGACCTGCACGATGTTCTCGTGATTGAGCCTGGCGGCGGAGCGTGCTTCATTTCGAAAGCGGCGCAATGTCTCGTTGTCGGCGGCCTGATCGCGCGCGAGGATCTTGAGTGCTACCATCCTGTCCAGCGCAAGGTCGTTTGCCCGGTAGACATGCCCCATCCCTCCTCCGCCGACGTAATCAACGACTTCGAACTGCCCGATGCGAACGCCGGGCGGAAGCCGATCTGTTCGCCCCTGGAGCAACCGGTCGCCGACGGCAGGCCCTGCTAGCGGGGGCTGAGAAGAGATCACCGTCGGCTGATCGTTCGGCTGAAAGACGACCTTTGCCGACGAGATTCCTTGCCCGCGGCGGGAGCCGACCGAACTGCCCCCAGGCGAGACTCGGGCCAAATCGCTGGCTGAAGCACTGTCGCTCATAGAAAACCAGGATTCCTTCCAGCCGACCAGTGGAATCACCAGCCTCATCCTCGGCGGTGAAGCGACATGATCAAAACAGAAACACGATGCCCCGACAACCGGGTGAACACCCGTTGAGAACAGAAGTCCGTCTGTCGACTTCGCCTTCCATTCTAATTACGCACGGTGAGTACGTCAAAGGGCGCAAACCACTGGCATACGGCACGTTCTGGTGGCAGGTCCGATGATCACACGATTCGTCGGGAACTTGGAGCCTGTCCCAAAACCTCCCGAGAAGAAGGGGACAGGCACATTTTGCTCCGAAGACTCCGCAAAATGAGCCAGTCCCCGACGGTTTGGGGACAGGCTCTTATTGCCTGCGCAACCGGCGGAAACGTTGAATTCCCGACCTGATGCGGGACAGCCGGTTACCGATTCCGCGAAGCTGCACCACCTTTAGCGGGGTGCCTCCTGGCGGTTGACGAAGAGGCTGCGGTTGAACCCGTTCTACTGCTTCTTCCGCCCCTGCTTCTTCTTCGGCTGATAGACTTGGTAAGTCTTCGCCGTGAAGTCGCCCTTTGTCAATTGCTTCATCTTTTCCAGCAGCGCCTTGAATTCTTCCGTTTGAGCCGATCGTTCCATAGCGGACAAGTCTTTCCAGAGACTGACCGCCACATTCTCACCCGTCTCGGGATCGTAGGAGAATTTTAACCAGCGGAAGGCCTCCGATTTGGCAAACACCTCGGTGATCTGGTCCGTCAGGGCAAACGCCTCTTGCTGCTTGCCGGGATCCGCGATCGTGAACTTCGCAATCCGGAGCACCTGCTGTCCCGAGGCTGAATCGATATCGCCGAAAACGATGCCCGCCAACACGGTCAAACCAGTCAGCCACGTCGAAAGCCAAACAGACCGTTTCATGACTTACTCCTCGCATCAGGGGAATTGTAACCGTTCAGGCCCGCGGAAGAGAGGGGGACAGGTCCATGTTTTCGGCCAACGTCTTTGACGCCAAAACACTCGCATTGGCCGAAAAATGGACCAGTCCCCGGTCGTGGCCGTGAACGCTTACGGGGAATTGAGAAAGGGCCGCGCCGCCCCTATTCTACCCACACCGTCCGCATTCAAGCAATCTTGTCGAGCGGACGTTTGTGGCCTTCGGCCAAGGAGACTATTCGGACGGCTGGACGGTCTCGTCTCGCTGCCAAAGCGTGCAAAGTGCCACAAATCCCACGGCCGGGGCGAGGCCCACCCAGAAAATGCCACCTGCATACGATTGCGTTCGGTCGACGTACTGGCCGACGAGCTGCTGCATCTCGGCCGTCGCGATCCAGGTGACGAATGCGAGGCCGCCGGTCACCTTTCCCTGATGTCTGCGCGAGATCTCTTGGGTCAGCGAGTAGTAATTCGGAAACAGGCCGAGCGAACCAAACCCGATCAATAGCAGCACCCCCATCAGCAGCGGCCCTCGCTCAAGCACCGAGGCGACGGTACTCAAGGCGGTCAGCATGCTGCATGCCAGGAAGGTCAGTACGCGGGCGGTGTGGACGTCCATTTTTCGAGCGGTCAGCAGCTTTACCGCCAGTCCGACAGATATCGCGCCCAAATCCGTGGCGATGTAATAGAGTGCCGTGAAGTAACGGACCGTCGACGCGGGATATCCATGATACTCCTCTAGCATCTTCGGCAGCCATGCCCGGAAGAAATGCCACGTACCGTTGATGGCAACCACGACAATCACAAGGGTGAGAATACGGCGAAGCACCACACTTCGGCGAATCGGCGACGGCGATGCTTCCGCCAGCGACGTCAGGCCGCTCCGCGGCAAGGGATCCAACCGGATGCCGGATACGAGCCATACCCAAGGCAGAACCCACAACACACCCAGTGCGCCGATGAGCACGAACGGCCAACGCCACGAACCGGGCTGACCTGTCACGAGGACTTGCACGACCAGCGGGGTCAGAATCGCTCCGAGGGAAGCGCCGCTCTGGAGTACACCGTTGCCGAAGGGGCGGTCTGCCGGTTCGAGCAATCGTTGGGTCGTGATCAGCGCACAGGGCCACTGGCCGGACTCAAAAAAGCCCAGCGCCGTCCTCAGGACGAGGAATCCGAGAAAGGCGCTGTCGTTCGGAGCGGCCGGATCGACAAACCCGGGCGACCACGACGCCATCAGTGGAGCCAGCGCATGGCCAATGCGGTCCGCATAGCCGCTGGCGATACCCGCGGCCGACCAGCCGAGCAGGACGAGCGGATAGATCCAGCGGACGCTGTACCGGTCTGCCAGCCAGCCGAACACCAGCCCTCCGATGGCAAATGCGTATCCAAACCCCTTCTCGAGCTGGCCGTATTGCGTGTTCGTGAGGCCCAATTCCTTGCTGATCGGGACGATGGTGAGCGACAGCGTCTGGCGGTCCATGTAGTTCAACATCAGAGCCAGCAGCAACAGACCGCAGACCCACCACTTGGCGGCACCCATCGACGACGTCGACATCACGGCTGTCTCCCGACCATCAGCAACTCGAGATAGATCCTTGCGGCCTGCACCACGTCCTCCAGCACGATGTGCTCGTCGATGGCGTGGGCGACCTCGATCCCGCCGGGGCCCAGGACGATCGCCGGCGCGCGGTCGGCCACCCAAGCGGCGTCGGTTCCGTACGGCGCTGCGGCAAACGCCAGGTCGCTCCGTCCGGTCACCCGCCGGCAGACCTCTAGCGCCGCCGTGGCGAACGGATCGTCGGGCGAGGTGGCCAGCGCGGGCATCATCACCTGTACGTCGCCGTGCGAGATCTCCAGGCCGAGGGTCGCCAGCGATACAATCAACTCGTCGCGGGATTCGGCGGGCGCCATTCCCGGCAGCAGGCGGAAATCGACTGCCATCGAACATTGATCGGCGACCGCATTGCTGGTGCGTCCGCCCTGGATTTTCGTGACCGTGATCGTCGGACCGGTCATCATGGGGCTTGAGAATCGTTCGCCGAGTTGTCGCTGATGGTCCCGGAGCCGCTCGATGACACGGATTGCGCCCGCGATGGCGTCGCGGCCCAGTTCCGGCTGCGAACTGTGGGCGCTGCGGCCATGGACCGTGATCTCCCAGCGGACGACCCCCTTGTGTTGCACGATCGGCTGCAAACGGGTCGGCTCGCCGATGACTGCGCGGGCGACCGGGTAGTCGAGCGACGCGAAATGCCGGATGCCGGTCTGCGCGTACTCTTCGTCACCCGCCGCCAACAATGCCGCGGGCAGCGGTGGCCGCACTTTTTTTTCCAAGAGTTCCTCGATCGCCAGGATCATCGCGGCCAGGGAGCCCTTGGTGTCGCACGATCCCCTCCCATAAAGCCGACCGTCGCAGATTCGCGGCGAGAAAGCCGAATCGGCCCAGTCGTCGGCCGGCACCGTATCCATGTGCGCTTCCAGGAGCGTGCAGGGCCCGCGGTCGGTGCCGGCGGTCGCTATCAGCAGCGATTCGTGGATCGGGCCGGCAGCGAGCCGTTCCACGTGCACGTCGTAGCGACGGAACCGATCCGCAATGTACTCGACGACGGCTCGCTCGACCGGTTCCGGCGCGGTGTACGTCCGGCCCATCGGGTTTACGGATTTCAGGGAAACCAGGTCGGAAAGGAGGCGAGCGGCGCGGTCGACGTTGATCTCAGTCATCGGCATTCCTCGCACGCAGAGACTATGCCAAAACCGGAGTGGAGGGGACAGGCACCTTTTGCTCCGAAGACTTCGCAAAATGAGCCAGTCCCCAATGGTTTCGGGATAGACTCTCAGCAAGCCCTCGAACGCGCTACTCTATCATGCACACCGCTCGGCGGCTACTGGGCTGCCGAGGATTTCAGGCAATTCCGCATGATCGCCAGCCAAAGTGAGTCCGGCCGCTGATCCTGCCGTGGCGAGACGTCATCCGGCCACCCATATTGCCCGCTCGCGCGAAGCCCCTTAGACTGACCTGCCGAACACGGTCACCACCCTGCATTGAGGAGAGTCTCCCGTGAAACGTTTCCTGCCGTCGCTGCTGCTTGCCGTCGTCGCTTACTTACCCGCGTCTGCCCTTGCGGACGCGCCGCCTGCCGCCGGAAGCGTTCTCGAAGTCAAGGGTCAGGGTGCCGAGAATCGAGATCCCTACGAAGGCGGCGGCAAGGTGAGTTTCGTCGGTGTGTCGCTCGAATCCCAGGTCGTCCATTACCAGGACGGCGGTGAAATCCGGCTCCCCCTGTCGGTCCGCTATCGCGTGCTGGAAGCTGCGCCGGTTCTTCTGACCTCTCGGATGGGCACCGAGCATTGGCGGTTGTACAGCGCCACTGCGGAGACAATGACCGCCCTGTATACCGATGAGAAGATCGACCTCCGCGAGCCGGGCGAGCATATCGCCCAGGCAACCCGTGGTTGGTTCAACAACAAGTACGGCCCTCTGCCACAGCACGGACTGGCCAGCATCCGCGGCCACTATTACTTTCTCATCGACAAGCCGGAGGGCGGCTGGCTCGACATCACCTCCGCGCCGGCGTTTTTCGATCGGCGCGAGGTGGTCCGTGACCTTACGTTCACGCTGGCCGATCTTTCGCAGTATTCCCTGTCTCTGCCGGAGATCCAGTCGACCTGGGAGCCCGGCGGACCGCTTCGCGTGAGACTTGTCGTCACCGACGCCGGGGGTCGGGAACTTCCCGTCGTGAATGCACCGCTGACCGCCTCCGCCGGGAACTGGCGAGCGGACCTCGCCACGCAGTGGGCTCCGCTCGATACGCCTACCGGATGGATGGAGGTCCAACTGCCGTCCGCCGTGCCTTCGGAGGTCACGATCGAAGGAAGCGTGACGCTGCAAACGCCCAAAGGGACGGAGAAACGCGACGTCCGCGCCGCATTCGGTTGCGGCGACGGCCGCGTTAGCCCCGATCGGCTTCGGATCGCGCGGCAGGGCTACGAGCTGCCCCGGAACGACGCGGGAGTCGTTCGCGAAACCCGCGCCCTCTGGGTAGGAACCAGCGATATTGCGTCGCGCGGCGACATCGAAACGGCGGTCGCCCGTTGCCGACAGGCCGGGCTGAACGTCATGGTACCGGATATCCTTGTCCGTAACTCCTTTCTCGCGCGAAGCGACCGGATGCCGTTAACGGGGGCCAAAGAAGAATCTCTCGATCCGCTGGGGGATCTGCTGGAAAAGGGGCATGCGGCAGGTCTGGAGGTCCATCCGTGGTTCTGCGTGACTTACCGCGACAAGCGCTTTCGCGACTGGTTTCAGAAGCAGTACGGTGTCGACGTCGGCATGATCGATCGCGACGGGAAAGTCATTCCGCTGGGGGCCGACGTGCATCGTCCGGCATACCGCGATTTCATTGTCGACCTGATGGTCGGCGTCGCACGCGATTATCCGGTCGACGGCATTCATCTGGACTATATCCGGTCGATGGGCCAATGCTACTGCAGCGACTGCCGTGAGGAGTTCGCCGCAAGATTCAACAAGCCGCTTGTGGACGCGACCGAGGACGACTGGATCGCGTGGCAGCGTCAGGCGATCGGCGAGATCGTCCGTCGCACGGCCGAAGGAGTGCGAAAGGCCAGACCGGCGGCGAAGATGTCGGCCGCCGTGTTCGCGAACATGCGAGGTGGCGCCCTGCAGGGGCAGGATCCCGCCGGCTGGGCACGGCAGGACTGGATCGACGTCGTCATGCCGATGGACTACCAGATGCAGAGCCTCGCCGTACGGGCGAACGAGCGCCAGTTCCTCCACGCTCTGGACAACGATGAAAAGCTCGCGACCGGACTGTCGCTCTACATGCGGTCCGGCGGCGAGGCCCTGTCGCGCCCGCCGGACCTCGTGCAAGAGCAGGTGGAGCTCGTCCGCCGCATGGGCATCCACGGCTATTGCCTGTTCGCCCTGAGCCATCTGAGCGCGGAACAAGCCGAGATGCTGCGGACGAAGCTGAACGCCGAGCCGGCGGTACCGTACTTCCGCTGAGCTAAAAGACTCTATTTCTTTGGCAGCGCTTCCAGGATCGATCGTGCCACTTGCTCGGCCAGCACGGCGGACCCTTGCGGAGTAAAATGGACGTTCTGCGGCATCTGAATTTCCGCCAGCCGCGGCAAGGCGACGCCGTAAAGGTCATCGATGGCGATGCCGTTGGCGTCCATGATCTTCTTGGCCACGGCATTGTACGCCACCGCGTCTTCCGGCTCGCGCGGCGGAGAGCATCCTTCCGGAACCGGCGTGGTGCTGCACCAGATGAGTTTGGCTCCCGTCTTCTTGAGACGGGCGACGATCTGCTTGAGGTTCTTCTCGTACTCATCGAGGGGAACCTGGTGCTTGCCGTCGATTTTCTTCAGGTCGTGCAACCCGAAGTTGAAGTGGATCACATCCCACCGTCCATCGCCCAACCACTGATCGAGTTGTTCCAGCCCCCGTATCGTCGGACCACAGTTTGTCCTCGGGCGGTGCACATTGGCCTTGCCGGCCAGGGCCTCCCGGACGGGGACGGTATAGCCCATCGAGATCGAGTCGCCGATCAGTAGCACGCGCGGCAGATTCGGGTCATCCGTCACGGGAGCCAGTGAGGGATGCGGCTGGCGTTTGGGCCTGGCCGGCTTCTTGTCCTGGCCAAAGGCCATGGTGGCGAGGCTGATAACGACGGCAAGACTTAATCCCCGACGACAAACGTCCGATCGCAGCCATGTCATGGCAGTCTCCTCAAATCGGTTGAATCACGGCATAAGGCCAGCCGCAGTGGCCGGGATTGTACGGCGATGCCAGTCTACCACGCCATGGCACCACGGTGCACCAGAATGGCGGCAACGCCGCCGGCTCGCCCCGACCACCGGGCAGGTTGCCGCACCTCCTCGAGGTCTCGTGGACCGCTGTCGGCGACGAGCGTCCAGTTGTCGAAGCTGGCGGTGCCGTTGGTGCCGTTCGCCTGAAAGAACCCGCACCGCAGCGGAAGTGCTGTATGCGACTGCGAAACGGCGAGCCAGGCCAGCACGAGACAAGAGGTGCCGGACGCCTCCACCCACCGCACCGCTCGCCACGGATGATTTCCTCTCAGGTTACCGTGATCGGACGGCCGTCGCAACGAATAGCAGTCGAGCAGTGCGGCATCCGCGAGATCGAGGACGAGGCGGGCATCATGCTACCGTCGAGCAAACTGTGAACCGTCGAGAATACGATCTTCTACCGGTGAGTTGCGTGTGTGGCCACCAAAGCTTCGATTTCTCAAATTCAAGGGTGTTTGGTGGCCACGCGCTTTTGGGTGGCAAGGCCGCCGGATAGGCGGCGGCCGCCCTGGTCTAGTGGCCCCGTGGCACATTTGGCGGACAAGACCCCTGATTTTCCAAAACTCTTTCCCCCGGACCACCCGGTCACCGAAGAGCGATGGAAGCTGGGAGCGAGGGGGGAAGAGCAAGGGAGCGGGAGTACAGAGTACTGAGAACTGATCGTGGAGTGAAAAGTGCCGAGTGGGGAGCATGGAGTCCTAAAGTGAAGGGAACTTGAGACGAGCCATTGGCTCAACAGCGATTCATTTTTGGGCCGAGTTGGCAGGGGGCTGCAAAGTCCATGCTCCGCGCTTGTGGCCGCGTTCGGATGTGGTGCCCAAGTTGTCGATTTCTCAGAACCGAGGCACTTTGGGCACCACGCGCTTCTGGGTGGCAAAGCGACCAGGGATGGAATCGCGGGGGCTCCCAACCGCTGTTCGGCGGAAGAGAGTGGCCGGGATTGGCGAGAGTGAATATCAGGTTGTCAAAGAGCTCCGGAGCGACGAGCCATGAAGTTGGCTGGTGCCGGTCCGGGGGGCATGTGTTCGCATGTCCATTTACCTGTCTCATTGTGGTCGATGCGGCGCTAGTTGTCAAGCGGGTTTCTTGAGCCGAGGGCGTAAGGGCGGGCGGACATTGGAATTATGGCGCCGCCGCATTGCGTCGGAAGTGCATCACGGAGTACTGCACCGACCGTGATTGGACGGCTCATCTTCGGAGTGCGCGTGACTTATCACCGCTTCCTTGCCTTGCTTTCCTTCTCTTCTTTTGCCTTTCACCCTTCTTCCCGCCTCGTTCGACTCTCTCGCCTTATCGCTGTGTTATCCCGCCCGGCGTATCCGGGCCCTCCGCGGGGTGTCATAACCCAGTGCTCCAGTCTCTATTCGTCACATCAGGCCGGTCAATAACCCACTCGGGAAGGGTCCGCATGGCCATAGCGTGTTTTTCCGGCGCGAGGGACTGCGTATCGCGATCGAGAGTACCCGTTACCACCGACCAACTAACCGGCGCAACGGCTCCGTCACTCCAAGCCCTTCGCGCGTGACGCCCGTGCCACGTGCGTCTTTGGCTTTGGCTGCCAAACACGGATCTCATCATCTTCGGTAAGAACGCGCTCTGCTGAATCGCACGAACGTGGGCGAAAGGCGGCTTGACAACTCCCGTCACGGCGGTCAGTCTGTCCCGATATGTCACCGCTCCAAGGCTGTCATCGCACGAGGACCGAACTTGAATAACCAGCAACTCTATCGCCTGGCGAAAACGCGAATCCCCGGAGGCACGCAGCTCCTCAGCAAGCGGCCCGAGATGTTCGCTCCCGAGCAATGGCCGGCCTACTTTCGCGAGGCCCGCGGCTGCGAAGTGGTCGATCTCGACGGCCGACGTTATATCGACATGGCGATCATGGGCGTCAGTGCGTGCCTGCTCGGCTACAACGATCCCGATGTCACCCAAGCCGTCGTGCGACGCGTGCAATCCGGCTCCATGTGCACCCTGAACAGCCCAGAGGAAGTCGAACTGGCCGACCTTCTCCTGGAGCTCCACCCTTGGGCGGAAAACGTCCGCTACGCGCGGACCGGCGGCGAGTCGATGGCGGTCGCCGTGCGAATTGCACGTGCGGCAACCGGGCGCGACCGCTTGGCCTTCTGCGGTTACCACGGCTGGCACGACTGGTACCTGGCCGCCAATCGCGGATCAGACCCGGACCAGCTCACCGGCCATCTCCTCCCCGGCCTGCCTGCCACCGGAGTGCCGTCGCAACTGGCCGGCACCGCCGTTGCGTTCGCCTACAATCACCTCGATCAGCTCGAAACGATCTTTGCACGGTATCCGGGCGAGATCGCGGCCGTGGTCATGGAGCCCACCCGCGCAACACCTCCTGAACCGGGATTCCTTGAGGGTGTGCGTCAAATGTGCGACCGCGCCGGCGCCGTACTGGTGTTCGACGAGATCAGCATCGGCTGGCGATTGGCGCTCGGTGGTGCGCACCTCCGCTACGGCGTCGAGCCGGACGTTGCCGTCTTCGCCAAGGCGATCGGCAACGGTCATCCCATGGCCGCGATCATCGGCCGCGCCCGCGTGATGCAGGCCGCGCAGGAGTCGTTCATTTCCAGCACCTACTGGACCGAAGGGGTCGGTCCCACGGCGGCCCTGGCCACGATCCGCAAAATGCAGCGGGTCGACGTCCCCAGCCACGTCGCCCGCATCGGCACCCGCTGGCGCGAAGGCATGCAGAAACTCGCCCAAGCGCACGGGCTGCCGCTCACCGTTTCCGGCCATCCCGCCATCACCGTAATCGGCTTCAATCATCCCGAAGCCCTGGCGCTGCAGACGCTTCTGACCGTAGGCATGCTCGAACACGACATCCTTGCCGGAGCTCAGTTCAGCGTCTGCCTGGCGCATACCGAGGAGCACGTCGATCGCTATCTCGATGCGGCGAACCAGGTTTTCCCAAACCTCGCGGCGGGCATTCGCCACGGCGACGTCACCGCACGGATCGGCGGACCGGTCCGCCACAGCGGCTTCGCCAGGCTGGCATGAAAGCTTAGAGCCTATCCCAAAACCTCGCGAGGAGAAGGGGACAGGCACATTTTGCTCCGAAGGCTCCGCAAAATGAGCCAGTCCCCGACGGTTTTGGGATAGGCTCGTCGCTTAGAAAGCTGCCTTTCGGAACTCCGACCGATACACCGCCTCGCCGTGCAGCCGCATGCGGCGTTCGAAATGCGTCCGGTAGTCCAAGTCGTCCACCGGAATAAGCTCGGGCACGTCGAAAGGTCCTTCCAACCGGGTCTGCTCCGCCAGAAGTGCCAGGGTTGTATGGAAGTATTCCTCAACGTCGGTCCAGAAGTGCAGCGTGCCACCCGGTTCCAGTACCCTCTCGATGTCGCGGACGAACGATTCCCGCATCACTCGCCGCCGCTGGTGCCGTTTCTTCCACCACGGGTCCGGAAAATAGACGTGCACCGCCCGGGCCGCCTTGTCGGGCAATCGTTCGGCGAAAATCCGCACCCCGTCGCCCGCGACCACGACTGCGTTGCCCAACTCTCGCCTGGCCAGCCCGGCCGCCGCGAATCGCGCGTACTTTTGAGCGACTTCGATACCGAGATAGTTGATTTCCGGATTCGCCGCGGCTGCGCTTCGGAGAAACAGTCCCTTGCCGCTTCCAACTTCGACTTCCACGGCGCCGGCCCGCCCGAAGAACTGCTCCGAGCTCCAGGGCTGCGGAATCTGCTCGAACGTTTTGAGATGATAGGATAGATCGATTCCAGGATCGATCTTACGAAGGGCGCGACGCCCCATGGCGCGGTTCTCCGATTTCCAGGCGAACAGGGGGCTTGCTTCCCAGCGCGTCAGGGTTCTGCGTCCCATGCGCGCGCCGGCCGGCCCGGTGCGCGGCGTTCGTTGCCTACCCACGAATCGACCAGCGGCATCAGGACGGCGCCGGCCACGAAGCCGCCGATATGGGCCCACCAGGCCACTCCCGCCTCCTGGCCCTGGGCGCTCGACCACAATTGCCCGACGAACCAGACTCCAAGCACCAGGAGGGCCGGTACATCGATTACGGTGATAAAGATGAAGAGAAACACCAGCGTGTGCACCCTCGCCCACGGCCATGTCACGGCATAGGCACCCAGCACGGCCGCAATGGCTCCGCTCGCACCGATCACCGGCATGGTGCTCGACGGCTCAACGAACCAGTGGCTTACCGTCGCCAGGAGCCCGCCGCCCAGATAGAACAGCAGAAACGGGATATGCCCCAGCCGATCTTCGATGTTGTTCCCGAAGATCCACAAGAACCACATGTTGCCGATCAGGTGAAGCCACCCGCCGTGAAGAAACATGCAGGTGAACATCGAGAGAAAGATCTGCGGCGGGGCCGGCGGCAGCGGATGCGCCTGTTCGACCGGCACGAGTTGGCCGAACTCGTTCACGGCAAGTCCCTGCAACTTGACGATCAGGGGCTTGGGCTCGATAAGCTGGCCGATCCTCGCCGGTACGAACCCTCGCTGGTAGACGAGGAGTTGTTGATCCACCGGCCCCAGCCCGAGCATCATCAGAAACGCCAGCACGTTGATCGCCACGATCGCATACATTACCACCGGGGTGCGAATGGTGGGATTGTCGTCGTGGAATGGGAGGAACATAGACTACCCGGCGCGCCGGCGGCGGACCCTACCCACCGCCTCCCAAATCGGGCGATTAAGTTTGCGGACTCTCGAGCACGTCTGCCGGCAGAGGAATGCCCCGAAGGACGCCGTCGCAGACCATTTCGCCTCGCACGAAGCACTGAAACTGCGCGATCAGCATGGTACTGCGAGCCCGAAGAAGCGTCAGGACGATGACGAAGCGGTCCCCGGGCCGGACGATGCCCCGAAAACGGACGTCCTTCAAACCTCCGAAGCCGATCAGGTCGGCCTGCATCAGCTCGAACTTCCTGGCGCAATAGCTGGCCAACTGCGCGGCGGCCTCGC
Source organism: Thermoguttaceae bacterium (assembly GCA_040768665.1). Taxonomy (GTDB): domain Bacteria; phylum Planctomycetota; class Planctomycetia; order Pirellulales; family Thermoguttaceae; genus JABWBD01. The sequence goes on along the minus strand of JAXGMN010000017.1, from coordinate 74,626 downwards.
ACATCACCACTCCCGGCATGATCGGCACACCGGGCATATGGCCACGGACCCAGAATTCGTTCCGGCCGAGATCCTTGTAACCGACGCACAGATTCCGCGCGCGATCCTCGTAGCAGATCGCCGTAAGTTGCTCCATCTCGTAGCGCTGCGGATTGTAGCGGCGGATCTCCTCAATATCGGCAACTACGGTATCGATGTCGTACTCGGAGGGATCGAGGATCAGTTCTTTCTTGGACACGCCGAGCTCCTTGCAGAGAAACGGACCGGCCTTTTTCAGCAGTCCTTTCGAGCGCCGGGAAACCCACGCTCAGGTGCGCACCACCTGTCGTTTTGACTTGCGGGCCTTGCTACTTGCGGGACGCTTTCCGTGATTCGCTTTCTTGAGCTTCCGGTTTGGTTTAGCCATGAATGACGACTCCATACACATTGTCGATCGGTAACTTTGCCTGAGAGAACCGTTTAATTTACCATTCTCGTCGAACCCTGGGAAGAACAGGCATATCCGCCCCGCCTGCGTTCGATCCGATCCGGGATTGCTGCTTGGTTTGTTGAACTGGAAGCCGAACGCCGCCACGGAGCGGTAGTGTCCACTCGCCACCTTCGCCTCGGCCTTGGGACCTTCCTAAAAAAGGGGACAGGCTACAACCGGTGGTCGATTGACATGACGACAAGCACAAGATGTCGGAGTGCCTGTCCCCTCAGCAGGCGATTGTGCCTCCGGTCCCCTTTGCCCGCCACTATTTGTGGCATGAACCCCCCTTTCCATTACAGCAGCCAGCCGGTCCGCTTGAAAGCGGCGGCTGCGGTGGGCCTTCAGGTCCACAACCCCCGGTCGAGCATGCGGTAGTTAATTGCCTCGTTCAAGTGGGCCGCCTGGATCGCCTCGCTTGCATCGAGGTCCGCGATCGTGCGCGCCACGCGAAGCACCTTGTCGTGAGCGCGTGCCGAGAGCCCGAGTTCGCTCATCGCCGCTTTCAGCAGGGTCTGGCACTGCTGATCCAATTTGCAGAACTGCCGGGTCTGTCGGTGGGGCATGTCGGCGTTATAGCGGGTGCGGGTGCCCTTGAAACGCTCCGCCTGAACCTCCCTCGCCGCGATCACCTGACGTCGCATATCGGCACTCGAAGTTCCCTGGGAACCGCCCGATAGTTCCCGGAACGGAACGGACGGCACTTCGATATGGATGTCGATGCGGTCCAACAGCGGCCCGCTGATCTTGCTCATGTACTTTTCAATCTGGGGGACACTGCAATGGCATTGCCGGCGACTGTCCCCACGATAGCCGCAGGGACATGGATTCAGCGCCGCGATCAGCATGAAATTGGCCGGAAAGGTGCTCGAGGCGAGCGCCCGTGAAATGGTGACCGTGCCGTCCTCCAAAGGCTGCCGGAGAACCTCCAATGTCTGCCGGCTGAACTCGGGCAACTCATCGAGAAAGAGCACGCCGTTATGCGCGAGACTGATCTCGCCTGGCGCAGGGGGAGAGCCGCCGCCGACGAGCCCTGCGTTCGAAATGGTATGATGAGGCGAACGAAACGGACGGGTCGCCAGCAAGGGCCTCCCCGGCTTGAGTCGCCCCAATGCCGAGTAGATTCGGGTCGTTTCGATCGACTCCCCGGCGGCTAGATCCGGCAGAATCGTCGGCAGACGTTTTGCCAGCATCGTCTTGCCCGAACCCGGGGGGCCCAGCATCAGCACGTTGTGTCCTCCCGCCGCCGCAACCGTCAACGCCCGCTTGGCCATCTCCTGTCCGCGAACGTCGGCGAAGTCTTCGTCGTAGGTCGACAATTCCTCGAAAATCTGTTCCAACCGCGACGGGTGCGGCTCAATATCGACCTGGCCGGCGAGGAAGGCCACGGCCTGCGTAAGACTTGCTACGGGAATGACGTCGACCTGCTCAACCACCGCCGCCTCGGAGGCGCTCTGGGTTGGAACGATCAAACCTCGAAGCCCTTCCGGCAAAGCGGCTGCAGCCATGGCCATGGAGAGCGCTCCCTTCGTGGGCCGTGTACTCCCGTCGAGAGCCAGTTCCCCAACCACCGCATAACGATCCAGGTTCTCCGATGCAAACTGCCCGCTGCCGGCCAGTACCCCCAACGCGATCGGCAAGTCGAAGGAGGCGGCATCTTTTGGTAAATCCGCCGGTGCAAGATTAATCACCACCCTGCTCTGAGGCCGTTGAAACCCGGAGTTGACCATCGCGCGCTCAACCCGGTGAGTGGCCTCCTTAACCGCCGCTTCGGGCAGACCGACCGTCAGCGTCTTCGGTAATCCGGCGGGCGAAACATCTACCTCGACTTCCACAGGAACCGCCTCGATTCCGCAGAGTGCGAAAGTCCTAAGTTTTGCGAGCATCGGTTCTGAGTCCTGCAGAAGCAAAAACACCAGTTGGCGGAGCGGGTGCCCGCATTGTGGCGGGTCGAAGCCTGACAAGCAAGAGGCTCAAAGAGGGCCTGCCAAAGTAGCCAGCCGAGAAAAAACGCCGAGTTGGTCGGTAGTCGTAGGGTGGATTTTAATCCGCCCCTGTTTTCCGGGTGGATTAAAATCCACCCTACTTCAAAGCGCATGACTTGTGTTCAGACGGCCCTCAGCGAGGCCCCATCGCACTCTAATGTACTACTTGCGAGCTATGCGGTAATGCTTCCGAAAAATGGAAAGGAGCCGCATCCTTTGACTTGTGTCGAGTTTTTGTTCAGCAATTCGCGGAATTTCGTCGGGTGGTGGCTAGCCGTAGGCCCTGTTCTGCGGTAAGTTAATCGGGGGCTCGGGTGACCCGCGCCTGTCGCATCCAGTACCCCCAAATCTTTCCTGGGGACTGCCATTAATGCAACTTCCTGTTATCATTAAAGGTGGGCCAGGCAAATCATAAGCTAGAGGGAGGCGAAGTGGGGAAGAGCATAGGCCCCCGACGATCTGCATTCCTTTGGCGGGAACCTGGCGGCCACATGGCTGCAGCAGTGCGGCGTCCGCACCATCCCGGTTGGCCGGGAGGAAATATGGGGCAATCGTTAACAGCGAGTGATGAACGGGCGGACGAGCAGTTTCGGCGACTGCTGGCGTACGAAATCCACGACGGGTTCGTCCAGCATGCAACCGGCGCAATGATGCATTTGGAGACGGTGATTCAGACCGGATGTGTGCCCGATGGTTCTGTGCGGAACGAGATTGGGCTGTGTCTTGAGTTGATTCGCAAGGCCGTTGCCGAGGCAAGGCAATTGATCGGCGGTTTGCGGCCGCCACTCGTCGAGGAGCAGGGAGTCGTCGGTGCGCTGCGGTATCTGATTGACGATCAGCCGCCGGGTGGACCGTCGATCGAGTTCGAAGCAAACGTGCAGTTCGATCGTTTGGAGCCGCTTCTGGAGACGGTGATCTATCGGATAACCCAGGAAGCGATTACCAACCTCAGACGGCACAGCAAGTCGGCCCGCGCCGTGGTACGGCTGGTCCAGGTTGGGGATCGAGTGAGTATCGAGATCCGCGACTGGGGGATCGGGTTTTTCCCGAACGGCGACGAGGTGAAACGGTTTGGTTTACGGGGGATTCGCGAGCGTGCTCGCCTGCTTGGTGGCCGCGCAGTCATCGACAGCACACCCGGTCAGGGAACTCGGGTTGTCGTCGATCTGCCGCTGGCCGGTCTCCCCGGGGATGTTGCCACTACTTGATGGGAGTTTCGCATGGACAAGATCCGAATTTTGATCGCTGATGACCACGAAGTGGTTCGTTGTGGCCTGAAGACCCTCCTTGCCGACACTGAGGTGGAGGTCGTTGCCGAGGTTTCCACAGGCGAAGCCGCGGTTCGATACGCTCTTCAGAACGATGTGGATGTGGTCCTGTTGGACATTCGCATGCCCGAGGGCGATGGACTCACCGCGTTGGGACGGATCAAATTGGATAAGCCCGACATGCCGGTGCTGATGTTGTCCACTTTCGACAACCCCACGTATATCGCCCGCTCTGTCGCTCTGGGGGCGAGCGGATACCTGCTGAAGGGCTGCACTCGCGAGGAATTGCTGAAGGCATTGCGATGTGCCGCCACGGGCGAGAGCGCCTGGACTCGCGACGAGCTGCGGCGAGTGACCGGTGCGCTTGCCACTCCGCGGCTGGCCGCTGACGTCGAAGTGCCGCTGACGCAGCGAGAAAGCGAAGTGCTCCGGCAACTGGCTTACGGTCTGACGAATAAAGAGATCGCCCAAGCACTGCACATCAGCTACGAAACGGTGAAAGAGCACGTGCAGCATATCTTGCGGAAGATCGGCGTATCGGACCGGACCCAGGCCGCAGTTTGGGCGGTTCGAAAGCAACTAGTCTGAGTGCGCCCTAGCTGCGGAAGACCGAGCGGCGGGCCGTCCGGACGCTTTGACTGGCAGTTCTCGGACTGCTCGCTGGTTGTCGGTGCGCCCCCCCGGAGGCACAGGGCGCGCTGGGCGGACATCGACGTATTGGCACTCTTCCGGGCGTTGCCTTCCGCGGACGCCCTTTCGCAAGCGGGCTGTGGTAGCGGAGTGCCGCAAGTGGCTATCGTTTTCTATGAACCTTGTCACCTTTTGGGGTGGAGGGAAATCCATGGCGAAATCCACCGATATCCGGTTAGTTGATGCCACGGGACGGACGGAGCGATTTGGCTATCGTGCACCGATCAAGTTCGGAGGGCGCGTGGTTACCGACGCCGTCTTGCTCCACCTGACTGTCGAAGTGGAGTGTCGGGACGGCCGTCGCGCCCGCGGATTCGGTTCCATGCCGTTGGGGAACACCTGGGCTTGGCCAAGCCCTGTCCTTTCCAACGAAGAGACTCTTCAGGCAATGACCCAACTTGGCTACCGCCTGGTCGACGAGGCGAGGCAGTTTCAAGAATCTGGACATCCCCTTGAGATTACCCACGCACTGGCGGCGCGATATGTCCCTCTTGCAGACCAGACGATCAGCGAACTGGGCCTGGAAGAATCGATGCCCCGCTTGGCGCAACTCGTGGCAGCCAGTCCACTCGAGGCTGCCATCCACGATGCTTACGGGAAGGCGCTCGGTCAGAACTCCTACAATCTCCTGTCGAGCGAGTTCGTCAACTCGGATCTCTCGGGCTACCTGAACGACGAGTTCGCCGGCGAATACCTCGACGCCTATACTTTGCGGTCGCCGAAACTCTCGATGCCTCTCTATCACCTGGTCGGCGCTTTGGATCCGCTCACCGAGGCCGATATCGCGGCACGCATCGATGACGGCCTCCCTGAAACCCTCCCTGAATGGATCGCCGCGGACGGACTGACGCACTTGAAAATCAAACTGAATGGAGACGATCTCGAGTGGGACGTGGAGCGAGTCATCTCCATCGAGCGCGTGGCCGAGGAATCGCAGCGCCGCCGCGGATGCGACGCCTGGTTCTATTCAGCCGATTTCAACGAGCGATGCAGCGACGTCGGATATGTCCTTGATTTTTTGGCGAAAGTCGGTGAGCGCTCCCCGGCGGCCCTGGAACGACTTCAGTATATCGAGCAACCGACGAGTCGGGATCTCCACGCGAACCTTGAAAACCGCGTCCACGAGGCCGCCCGACAGAAGCCCGTTGTCATCGACGAGTCGCTGGTCGATTTCGAAAGCCTGCTTCTGGCGAGGGAACTGGGGTACTCCGGCGTTGCCCTGAAAGCGTGCAAAGGCCACACCGAAGCGCTCTTGATGGGCGCCGCGGCGCAGAAATACGGCATGTTTCTTTGCGTTCAAGACCTGACCTGCCCGGGCGCCTCATTCCTGCACTCGGCGTCGCTGGCGGCCCGGATTCCCACGGTGGCGGCGATCGAAGGGAATGCACGACAGTATTTCCCGGCGGCAAATCACAGTTGGTCGGGTCAGTTTCCCACCATGTTCCAGATCAGCGACGGGACGGTCGGTACGTCTGTGCTCAACGGTCCCGGCCTGGGCTTCTAAGGGCAACAAACCGGGCCCCGGGGCGCTGAACCGGTCGCCGATGCTGCCTATTGGCTACATCTTTCCAAGCCGGACTTCTTTGCTGATCGTTAAACCCGTCGCAACCGACAGGGCTGCTACGATAGGCGAAAGTTTCTAAAGTCCTGTGCCGATCCCGCTCGAAACTTATCTTCGTAAGACCTGCTTCTATTGCGGACAAACCGCGTGATGCATCCGCAAGGAGAGTTGGTCGAGGGGGGGACCTGCCATGTACCTCATGCCTGACCGGTGCGTCGGCTCATGCCTGCGGACCGTCTACATGTTGTCTCCCCTGCGCTCGGAAGCTGCGAGTCGGTGTTTTCGGGAAGCCGCGGTGTCCAGGATGCGTTGATTGAGACACGGTTTCCCTATATTACGGATTTTCGCTGACTTCCGGATGCCCTGGTTGCCGATGTGTTAAGTAAGGCGCGGGTCAGAGGGAGCTGAGCCAGAGCCCAAGTGCGAGCGAATTACGTTGTGCCCCGACCCAGATGTTTGGGGTTGGCCGGAAAATGTCGGCTCGATGGATCGACCACCGGCCGCCGAAACCGCAGACAAGGGGCCGAGCAGTTTCCCGTGGAGAAGCCCTCCACCGGAAACGCAGTGGAAACTAGGCGAGTGAGATATCGGAGAGCCTGCAATGAAGGTCTTCACTACTGGTCAGGTCGCCAAAATTTGTAAGGTGGCCCCGCGCACCGTCAGCAAGTGGTTCGATTCGGGCCGGCTGAAGGGTTACCGGATCCCCGGCTCGCAAGACCGGCGGATTCCGCGGGAATACCTTATTAAGTTCCTTAAGGAACACGGCATGCCTCTAGGCGACCTGGAAGATGAGGCAATGGCCAAGGTCCTGATCGTGGCGCAGGACCAGATTCTGATCGAGAACGTGAAACGGGAACTTCCGTCCGAGCGTTCGTTCAAGGTCGCGGTGGCCGGCAGCGGTTTCGACGCGGGAATCCAGGCGGAAAGCTTCCATCCGGATTGCATCATCGTCGATTTCTCGATCGGCCGAACCGAGGCCTTGCAGATTTGCCAAAATCTGCGCCGCAACAGCGAGTTTGCGGAGATCATTCTGATCGCTTTGCTGCCCGACGACGGCAGCTCGACGAGCTTCGATCGTTCAAGCATCAACGAGACGTTCAAGAAGCCGTTTGACGCGGCTCTCTTGGCCGAACGGCTGCGGACCCTCATTGGTGCAAAAAAGGAACTCGTGTGACGCGGAATCACCGCCCGCTCAGCATCGCCGGCTTGACCAACCCGCCGTGGCCAGACCCCCGCGGCGGATAAGTTCTCCTCCTCGCGTATCGAAATCAGTACTCGGCCCACGGCAGGAGCGGGCAATCCAGCTCGCTCTTCGCTTTTCTCAACGCCCGCGACTCTCTTACGACACTCGCATCTACTCGTCGGTCGGCACTACCTCGGCCCGCAATTCGTGTGTTAGATCTGCAGGATCATACTCCGAGGGCGCCGTCAGCACATACCGCTCCCGCCATGCCTCGCCTTGTTTCCACCAACTTGTAGGGCGATTGCCGCCAACCGGCAGAAAAAGCCTTGATTCAATGACACTCCCTGCATCGTCGCGGACAGTGTGACGCAACTGGTATTCCTCCGGATGATCGGAGGTCGCCTCGACGATCAATTCCACTGGAATGCGCCAAACGCCGGAGGCCTCGGTACGAGTCGGCTTGCCGCGACTGACCGACACACGGAGGCCGGCGATTTGGACTGCCGTTTCTGTTTCCGCAGCAACCGCTTGCCGGTCGCGGTCGGAGAGCCGCCAGGTAGCCAACGGATCGTCCGCGGCCGTTTCGTTCGCATCCGGCCGACGATAGACTAGCACGCCGAACTGCGCCATTACGAGCCGGTATCCGGCTCCCTCCGCGGCCATGACAACCGTCTTCAACTCGTCGAGCGAATGGTGCAACCGGCGGTCGTTCAAATCGACGGCGACCCAATCGAACACCTCGATCCACTGCCGGCCCGGCCCTGCCTCGCGAGCGAGGCCGCCAAGGCACTCCATGGCAAAACCGACCATCTCAAGCCTCCGGACGCCAAGCAAGTGGGCAGCGAGCCGACCGGAGGCGATCACCGAAGCATCGGGGCGATCCACAAGGGCGACGGCCCGGTCCTGCGCTGCAACGTACGGTGCCAGGCGGGCCCTCTCTTCGGCCGTGCGGGTGAAAGGGATCGTTTCGCTGCTGAAGGGCAGGGCGCCGAAAAAGACCGACGCCACGATTCCGGTGACCAGGGCCAGAATTCCGCCGCGCAGAAGCCGATCGAACCCGATCCGATCGCGCCGGCTCCCTCGTGCGGCACCGACCATTGCCGCCAGAAAGATAATCGGGATTTGAATTGTCACATATTGAAATGCGATCGACCGCGCCGCGTCGAACTGCCAGCCCAGCAGCACCATCCAAGGCGCGGCCAGTGCGATCAGGATCGGCCAGCCTCGCAGTACCAACGGGAGTCCCGCAGGCACGAGCATCGCCAGGAGATAATACACCGAGTCGGAGTGAAACACCTGGCCCCAGAACTCGCGAGGACGTACCAGAGGCGACAGCGCGATTTCGCCGGGCGTGGAACCGAGGTTCTTGAATTTCCACACGGTGGGATTCTCCATCAGGCCGAACATCCGACTGATCACGAGGAATCCCGCCGCAAACCCCATTGAGACCGCCAGCCATTGCCAGGGCTTCAAACCTGTCGCACGCCCACCACGCAGCGCGCCCCCAACCCCGCCGGCTTGACCCGCCAGGCGTCGTTCGCGGAGCTCTAACACCGTCAATCCGAATGCGAGACCGGCCAGGAAGACGAAGACTTCCTCCTTGAACGTACAGGCCAGGGTCGCCAGGCCGAGTGCAAGCCACCGGCGGTCGGCCAGATACGCCCAAATCGCCCCCGCAACGAGTGGCAGGGCCACGCTGACATCGTGCCATCCGTAAGAGAAATTCAAGTTGAGCTGTCCCAGCGCCGGAAACACAAGATAGGCGCCTGCCCAAGCCGCACCGCCGGCCGGTGTGGCGTTCAACCGGCGAGCAATTCCGTAGACGCATAGTGCCGGGATTGCCAGACACAGTGCTTGCAACACAAAGAACATCCTCGCGTCCGGCCATAGGCCCCACAGCGGCGCGAGCAGTACAAGTCCACCATCGAAGTGGTCGAAGAACGGGGCCCACTGGGGCGACCGCGTAAGCAGTCCGCGTCCCTCCCACGTGTTCACCACGCGGCGTCCGTGATCGCCGAAATCCGCAAAACCGAGTTGATAATCGGAGTAACTCTCGACGCTCTCCGAGTAGCACCACCAGGCAAACGCAACGGTTGCCGCCAGCACGATCCCGGGCCAGATCGCAGAGGGTAAAACCCCAACAGCCCCGGAACTCCGGCTCTTGTCACCGACCATCTGCCGGGCCGCCATGCCGGAAACGAAAGCAAACCACAGAGGGTCGAGGAACGTATGCGGCGCGGGAATACCGGCCGAGCGGAGCGCGTCGGCCAACGGAATCACGGCCGAGGCCAGCAGCCACACCGCCAGCTTCCAGTTGATCGTATCGCTTGAGAGCTTGTCCCAAAACCTCGCGAGGAGAGGGGGACAGGCATTTGCTCCGTGGACTCCGCAAAAGGAGCCGGTCCCCGGCGGTTTTGGGATAGGCTCTAAGCCGCCGCAGCTTTCCCCGGCTGTCGTCAGTGATCCCCTGTCCGTCCCGTGTTCGGGCGTGCCCAATCGTGCGGTCCGCCACGCGCCAAACCCGAAGAACCCTCCGACCGCGAGGAGGACGGCCACGCTTGCGCCCGGTTCCGTCGCGCGATAGGTAATCTCATACGGGTAGACATGGAACTCAAGTCCGCAAAGCAGTAGACCGCCCCTCAACCAGGCGGCGAGCCCGATAGCCACGAGACAGTACCAAATCGCCCGTCTGCCGAAATCTCGGCGCGGATGGTGCGACCCACTCGGTCGCCGAGGCGGGGGCCTTTTCTGCACGGGGCGTGGACTCAAGTTAGCGGAAACTCCGATCAGAGGTGTTGTGGCAGTGAAACAGCTTTGCTAGTGCTCTAGCAATCTTCCTTTGACGGGTGCATCCGAAATCGTGAGAGTTCGTGGCCGGGAGTCTCACGACTTCCGCTACCCGTCACTCCAACTTTGACGGAGCACTAGACCGTCTCCGGTTGCTCGGCGACTCTTCTATAATACCGCGAGACAAAGGTCTCGCGAACGCGCCGGTACCTTCCATGCGTGGCCATCATGACAAGAAACAGCAAGGCTCGGCCGCCGAACTGGGACCGAGCCTTGACTCTCGTCGGTTGTTTCCGCACGAGTGGGTGGCTGCCCGGTGGGCAACCCGCCGGCTGCCTCCCAGGCGACGTCACCTCGACGGCTACTGAAAAACATTGGGATATGCCTGGGAATTGATTTCCGGCTCCTGCGGGAATGAATCCCCCAGGGCGTGCATCCTGATCGGCGGAGAACCCGGCAGAGGTGGCTTGAGGGTCGCAAATTGGTGGTTCACACGTGAGGCGTGTGGCAGATGATCGCATCTCCTCATGATTGCCATCAGCCCGGCTGCTGGGAAGCAGGCGGGCTGATATGCGGGTAGAATTTCATCTGCCGCTCGCCTGAGGGTGTGCGTTGACAAGATTGGGTTTACTGCCCATGATTCTGGCGGTGTTTCCATTCGCGCCGGGATGTCAGGACATGGTGCAGGAAAACGACCAAGCCACGAAAGAGGCGAAGACGGCAGCCGAATCGGCTGCCGTTGAGGAAAACCCGGTAGATACCCCACCGGTCGTCAAGGGAAAAGGGCAGAGAAACAATGAGCAGACCGGCCGGGACCTCGCCGAAAATCGAGGTCGGCATCGTCGGTGCCGGCCCGATCGGGGTCGAACTCAGTGTTGCGTTCGAGCGCTTTGGGATTCGCAGTGTGCTATTCGAGGCAGGCCAGCTCGGCCAGACGATTTGGCGGTGGCCTCCGAACACCCATTTTTTCAGTTCTCCCGAGCGAATCGCCATCGCCGGGATTCCAATCCCCAACCTCGACCAGACGAAGATTACCGGAGAGGCTTACCTCGCTTATCTTCGCAGTGTCGTCGAGCAGTTCGATCTGGACCTGCGCCCTTACGAAAAAGTCGAGCGGATCGAGCGGTGCGGCGGGGGGTTTGAAATCACCACCGCGACCCACGCCAGGCGCGCGATGTACGGGTGTCGTCGCGTCGTTCTCGCAACCGGTGGGATGGCCTCGCCGCGGCTTCTGAACGTGCCTGGCGAGGACCTGCCGCATGTCAGCCACTACATGCCCGACCCTCACACCTACTTCCGTACTCGGCTGCTCATCGTGGGCGGCCGAAACTCAGCCGTCGAAGCCGCTCTGCGGTGCTGGCGGGCCGGTGCGACGGTGACAATCTGTTATCGCCGAGCGGAGTTCGACCGCGAGATTGTCAAGCCGCACCTGTTCGCCGAGGTGGGCATGTTGATTCGCCAGGGACAGATCGCGATGTTGCCCGAGCGGACTCCGGTCGAGGTCACACCGTCCGAAGTCGTGTTGGCCCCCACCCGTGACGGGCAGCCGACCGACGGCCCGCGGATCTGCCAGCCCGCCGATCACGTGCTCGTGTGCAGCGGCTTTGTGGCCGACATGACGCTCTTCGAGTCGGCGGGTGTGGAACTTCGTGGCGACCGGCAGATACCCGTCTGGAACCCTGAGACGATGGAGACCAATGTCCCGGGGATTTACGTCGCCGGCACGGCGGCAGGTGGAACGCAACAGCGATTCGAGTTCTTCATCGAGACCTGCCATACCCACGTTGAAAAGATTGTGGCTGCCATTGCTGGCCGGTCGGCCGGTCCGACCGGCCCCGGTGGTTGGCGGCAGTATTCGATCCCACGGGAAAATGCCGAATCGTGATCTTGCCCTGGATGGAGACTGCTGAAAAAGGGGACAGGCACCGCATGGCGTGATACTCTGCAGTGCAGTGAGATAAGAGATATTGCGGTGCCTGTCCCCTTTTTCAGCAGTCTCGGATGCCGTGCGCGTCACTGCGGCTTCTGCCGGCGAGATTCTCGCACATGCTTGCGCTCGCATACCACGCGGACCGCTCCGGGCGCCGGATTGATTCGTCGACCCTGCCGCTGGGCCCACACCTGCGTGAACTCGGCTCCGAGCAGGAGAATCAGCGAGGAGTAGTAGACCCACACCAGAAGCAGCGCAAGGGAACCGGCGGCTCCGTACGGCGAGCCGATGCCGGCGTGGCTCAGGTAGAAGCCGATGAGGTGTTTGCCAAGTGAGAAGAGCAGCGCAGTGACCGCTGCGCCCACCCACACGTCGCGCCACCGAATCATCGCATCGGGCAACACTTTAAAGATCGCCGCAAACAGGAGCACGACGACCAGAAAAGAAGCCAGCCAATTGAGTCCGACGAGCAACGATGCCGTAAGCGATTCTCCTGCCCACCTGCTGACGGTGTCGTCGAAGAGCGAAAGCAGCGTGCTGAGCACCAGCAGGGCGAGCAGCAACAGCGCGATTACCACGACCATAGCGAACGAAACAGCCCGTTTAACGAGAAAGTTTTTGATGCCGCCCTGTTCGGGATCGGGTTCGACCGCCCATGCTTTGTCGAGGCTGGTCTGGAGCTGTGCCATCACCCCGGTAGCGCCGAATACCAGGGCGGCTGCGCCCAATACGGTCGCGAGCGTGCTTCCGCCGCTCTGTGGGCGGCTGTTGAGGATGGATTGAATCTGCTCGGCGGCTTGCCTTCCCATTTGCGACTGGATTTCCTCAAGCAGGGCCTCCTGGGCGTTGAGGTCTCCCGGCCACACCGCACCTGCGATTGTGATGACGATAATCAAGATCGACGGCAGCGAGAACATGGTGTAGAACGCCAGAGCTGCCCCTGCGCTCATGCATTCGTCCTCGGAGAATCTCCGGTAAATCGTTTTCAACCCCTGCCACGCGTCGATTGTTCTGCCTGCCAGCATCCCGTTTCTCCTGGTTCAGCCGCCGTGCAAAGCCGATTCGTCCCCCGTAGAGCTGGATACGGCCCGGAACATTCTCTACAATCATATTGCCCCCCATGCGACAATTGTCCAGACCTCCCCCCGGAAATGAGAAGCGCAGTCCCTAGATGCACAAGGCCACCGAATCGAATTGCCTGCTTTCCCGCCTCGGTGCATGGTTGATGCCCGTTCTGGCGACGATCCTCCCTGCAGCGGTTCCCATTGCTTCTCTTGCGGCGCAACTGCACGAGCCCGATCTGATCGCCTCGGAAGAGCCTGGCTGGCCTCAGTGGCGGGGACTTTTTCGGGATGGTATTTCCGACGAGAAAGGACTGCTGCAGCATTGGCCTCAGGAAGGGCCGAGGCTCCTCTGGGAGAAGAGCGGTCTCGGCAAAGGATGGTCGTCGCCGATCGTCATCGACGGCCGGATTTACATCACTGGCGACGTCGACCACGATCTGGTGATCTTCGCCTTCGACGCCGATGGAAACCTGGTGTGGCAGGCCACCAACGGCGAAGCATGGGAAGGCTCGTTTCCCGGCTCAAGAGCCTCGTGTGCCCTGTCCGAAAACCGTCTCTATAACCTGAATGCGCACGGCCGGCTGGCGTGTCTCGACGCGGCCGAGGGCAAACAACTTTGGGCGGTGGACATTCTCAAGCGGTTTCAGGGCGAGAATATCCAGTGGGCGTTGAGCGAGTGTGTCCTCGTCGACGGACCGCGGGTCATCGCAACCCCCGGCGGCCAAAAGGGCCTGATGGCGGCTTTGGACAAACGGACCGGCCAGACCGTCTGGACAACCGAGGATCCCGAACACGATCGGGCCGGCTACAGCTCGCCGATCCTGTTGCGTTACGGTGGACGGAGGCTGATCGCCCATTGTTCGGCATCCTACGGCTTCGGTGCCGATGCGGACACGGGCGAACTTCTTTGGAAGGTCCCACTGAAGAACCGCTTTGGAACCAATATCAGCACTCCGATCTACGGGGCAGAGGCTGTCTTCTACGTCACGCCGTTCACGGAGCTTGGCCGGCTTTATCGGCTCCGGGCCGGGCAGCAAGGCATCGGCGTGGAACAGGCCTGGGCTCACCCGCTGGACACGGTCACGGGCAGTGGCGTGCTGCTGGACGGAGTGTTGTACGCGTCCGGCTACCGGAAACCCAAGTGGTGGTTTGCCGTCGATTGGCAGACCGGCCGGACGAGACACGAGCTTGAGGACCTTACCACGGGCGCGGCGATCTATGCCGAAGGGCGTCTGTACTGTCTCGACGAGAAGGGCAACGTTGCCCTGCTGAAGCTGCCAAGCCTTGAAATCGCGGGCCGTTTCCTCCTGCCCATCGGAGATCGCGTTCGCGACGCATGGGCCCATCCGGTGCTCTGCGACGGCCGGTTGTATCTTCGCTATCACGACAGACTGTGGTGCTACGACGTTAGAATGCCGTCGGTCGCTCCTCGAAGTTCTCCGGCTCGAGCTGGATCGTGACGTGGTCGATGCCGAACCGGTCGTGAAGCATGCTCCGCAAGTCGCCGAGCAGATGAGCCGGTGGACGCTCCGGCTCAACGACAACGTGCGCCGAGAGCGAGTCCATGCCGCTGGTAATCGTCCAGACGTGCAGGTCGTGCACGCCCAGCACTCCCGGCATATCCGACATCGCCTGGTAGACCTCGTCCACGTCGATGCCGTGCGGGGCGCTTTCCATCAGCACGAACACCGCTTCGAGCACCAGATGCCAGGCCGAGTAAATGACCAGAATGCCGATCAGGGCCGATGCGACGGGATCGGCCCAGTTCCATCCGAACGCCCAAATCAAAACACCCGCGGCAATTGCGCCGATGCTGCCCAGTGCGTCGGTCAGAACATGCAGCCACGCGCCGCGGACATTGAGGTTCTCATCCCGACCGGCATGCAGAATCCATAGCCCGAGAACATTGACCCCCAGGCCACCAAGGGCGATCGCCATCATGGCGGCGCCCTGCACCTCAGGCGGTTCGGCAAGGCGGCGATAAGCCTCGATAAAAATAAGGATCGACACCGCGATCAGCGCGGATCCGTTTGCCAGCGCGGCCAGGATCTCCGTGCGGTAGTAGCCGTAGGTCCGTTTGGTCGTCGGGGGCCGATCGGCAATCCACATGGCAAAATAGCTCAAGCCGAGCGCCGCCACGTCGGAAAACATGTGGCCCGCATCGGCCAGCAGGGCGAGCGAATTGGTGAGCAGCCCACCAACGATCTCCGCGAGCATATATCCGCCGGCCAGCAGGAGCGTCAGCAGCAGGCGCCGCTTGCTGCGGGAGCGGTGGTGGTGGTGATGATCGTGGCCGTGGTGGTCGCTCATTCGGTGGTCCGGCTCCCGTTGCTCGACTGTCGTGCTGTTGCATTCTATCAGCCGAGGGAAGCGTATCTGGCGTCATTCGCCAACGTATGCGGCACGTTTCCGGAGCTACCCGATCGGCGGCATATAGCCGGTGAGCACGAGGAAATACCGGGTGAAATGAAAAAAGACAGGCGCGGCGAAGCAAATGGAGTCGATCCGGTCGAGCACACCGCCATGTCCTTCCACGAGCGTACCGTAGTCCTTTACTCCGCGGTCCCGCTTGATCGCCGACATCGTCAGCGAACCTGCAAAGCCCAGCAGCGATACGATCAGCGACATTCCGGCGGCAAGCCAATAGGGAAACGGCGTTGCCCACCAAAGCGCGCCGCCTACCAGTGTCACACTTCCCGCCCCGCCGAGAAGTCCTTCCCAGGTCTTTGTGGGATTGATCGTCGGCACGATCACGTGCTTGGTCGGCAACTGGGTCCAAGCATACTGGAGCACATCGCTCAGTTGAACGATCACGATGAAGAAGAACAGCAGCCGCGCATTCGCCGAAAAGCTCTCGTCGGGCAAATCGAGATTGAGCAGGGCCGGGGCATAGCTCAGACTGTACACACTGATGAGCAGGCCCGCCTGGATTTTTGCGGTCCGCTCGAGGAAACGTTTTGCATCGCCCGCCATCGCGATCCGCGCGGGAATGAACAGAAACGCGTAGACCGGAATGAGGATGCTGTACAACCAATACCAGTCCATCCCCACGGCCACGTAGTGCCCCGGTGTCAGCAGGAAAAAGACCCAGAACAGCGCGCGGTGATCGCCCGGACGGGTCGGCGTGAGCGTGATGAATTCGCGCAGCGCCCAGAACGAGATCAGGCCGAACAATCCAACCGTGGCCCAGTGGCCGAAAAGAAAGGCCGCGGCAAGCGTAGCGACCAGGGTCCACCACGCTTTCACCCGCAACCGGAAGGTCTCGAGAATGGCCGTGTCGACGCTCGCGTCGGCGCGCCGCTTGATGATCTGGACAACGACGGTGGCGGCGCCCAGCAGCACCAGAACGCCACCGATCAGAGCCAGGGTTCTTCCGTCAAGCATCGGCTCGCGCCCCGCGCACCAGGTTAGATTTCCTTCAGCCGGCGTACCGCTTCTCTCGCGCGGCGAAGGAAGTCGCTCTTCGGCTCCCCCGCCTCCAGCCAGATCGGCGGACCAAACGTGATACAGCTCAACAGCGGCACCGGTAACACTTCTCCACGGGGGAGAATGCGGTTCATGTTGTCGATGTGCACTGGAATCAACTCCAGATCCGGCCGTTTCTTGCAGAGATAATACAGCCCGCTCTTGAATTCCCCGATTTCCGTCCCGGCACTCCGGCCGCCTTCGGGAAAAACAATCAACGAGTAACGATGGGCGATCTCGCGGATCATCACATCGACCGGGCTCTGATGGACCTTGATCTCGGTTCGATCGATCAGCAGGGCATTGAATACCCGGTTCGAAAGATAACGGCGGATCGGCCCCGATGTCCAGTAGTCCTTGGCGGCTACCGGTCGCGTCAGGTTCCGGACCTCCTGGGGCAAGGCCGACCAGAGCACGATCGCATCCAAATGGCTCGTGTGGTTCGCAAAGTAGACTCGCTGGCAGGTGTCGGGCTGGCACTCAATCCAGCGCACGCTGGCCCCGCTGAGAAATTTGGCCAGCAGCGCCAGGAAAGCTCTCGTGAGCTTTTCTTCCAGCCTCAGCGATCCAAGATCGACCACGTCGGTCCACCGTTCCCAAGCCCGCCATCGCCCCCGTGCCGCCAACAGCCAAACCTCTATCCTAGCTTGTCCCTGCTTGGGAAAAAAGGGCGTAACCGTTCACGGGGCGGCAGAAAGGGGGACAGGTCCATGTTTTCGGCCAACGTCTTTGGCGTGTGGCAGATGATCCCATCCCCTCGCGATTGCCATCAGCCCGGCTGCTTCCGAGCAGCCGGGCTGATATGCGGGTAAATTCTCATCTGCCGCTCGCCTTTGACGCCAAAATGCTCGAACTGGCCGAAAAAATGGACCAGTCCCCGGCCGTGGGCGTGAACGGTCACAGAAGGGCCCACTCCGGCCCCGCTCAGCCCGACTCCGACCCTGCGAGGACCCCCGTATCGGCTCACACGACCTATCGCAGAATCTCGCCGCATCCGTGCTGACCAACACCACCCCTGCAACCCTCCGATTCCTCCTCATCCGTCGCGCACTGAGCTCTCGAGCCCGCGCCGGCGGGACTCGCAACCCGCGGACCCGCCGAGCATTTCGCCGTATAGATGCCCGCGATGAGGTCCTGGTAACCTTCAACCATTCGGTCGATCGACCAGTGCCGCAGAACATGTTCGCGGCCGCGCCGCCCCATCGTCGCGGCGAGTTGCCGATCGCGAAGCAACTCGATCGCCCGCGAGGCGATCTCACGTTCGTTGCCCGGTTCGACGAGAAAGCCCGTGTCGCCGTCCAACACGGTTTTCGGCACCGATCCGACCCGTGTCGCCACCACCGGCTTTTCGCAGGCCATCGCCTCCAGAATCGATACGGGGTTTGCCTCCATCTTCGACGTCAGCAGCACGACGTCCGTCAACGCCAGGATTTCGGGAATATCGCCACGCGTGCTCAGAAAGTGCGCGGACTCACTCAGCGCGAGCTCGCCGGCAAGCTCTTCGAGCGCCGGCCGGCGCGGACCGTCGCCCACGATCAAAAATCGCGTGTCCGGCATTGCTTTGCGGATTACCGCAGCCGCCCGCAGGAACAACTCGTGGTTCTTTTCCGGGCGCAGCGCCGCCACGATTCCAACAACCCCACCGGCCTGCGGCAGGCCAATCGCCTCGCGAAGTCGCAAGTCGGGCCGGCGCGGGCGAAACCGCTCAGCATCCACGCCGTTGGGAATCACCCGAATCTTGTACGGCGGGCATCCTTCGTGCTCCGCCAGGTAGCGTCCGTGCGGTTCAGCGACGGCAATGAAGGCGTCCGTGATCGGCGCCAGGAACCGGTTTGGCAACTCGACGTGATCCGGCAGACCGGTCGAATGCAGGGCCGAGCAGATCACCGGCGTGCCGGCCAACCTTCCCGCCAGTCGCCCCCAGAACATCTTATCACCGCCCGTCCCAACCGTGACGACAGCATCCACGCGCCGCTCGCGGACCAGACGCGTCAGCCGGCCGAGCACGCCGAGGTCGTACTTGTGGGCCAATAGGCCCGTGTGCGCGGGTACCTCGGCGGCGAGCAATTCTCCCAACGGACCCAGGTACTTCAAACAGCAAAGCTCCGGAGAGAAGCGACGACGATCGATCCTGCGGACCAGTTCCACCAACAGAGTCTCTGCCCCGCCGACGGGCATGCATGTGATCACAAACATCACCCGCAACGGCCCGCGGTCCTCAATCGGTACTAGTCGACGACGGCGAAGCATGCCGAATCTCCTTGACTCACGGATTGCCGGAGAACAAACCGATTCCGCCCTTCAACCACTGCTTCATACCCGCCCCGGCCAGCCAGACGCCGTGCCGAATCTGTGCGGATACTCGGGTGGGGATCACCCGCGTTTCGATACTGGCGCGGGCCTGAGCTCGCCAATGCGCTTTGTACGGTTCGTCGCCGCGGAGAAAATCGAACGCCCGGTAGCCCCTCTCGATAGCCCGGCGGATCGTCATCATATTCGCTAGCCGGCCGGGACCGTGGTCCAGAAGCTCCGGCTCAATTCCCGCCTGGTAGGCGTACACCACGTTTCCGCCTACCAAGTAGTACTCGGCCGCAGTGGGACGCCCATCCAACTCGACCCAGTGCAGGTCGAGCCAACCGCTGTCAAGCAGCTCAGGCATGGCGTTGGCATGGAAGGAGGCAAACGGCTCGGAGTTGAAACACCCCGGTTCGCCCAACTCCCTGTGCCTCCGCTGGTGCAAGTCGAGGAGAATATGCCACGCAAGCTCCAGTTCCTCTCTGTTCGTGACAGTATGAAGCCGAGCACGACCGGTGGTCAGGTAGATCCGTTCGGCCCGGCGAAGCTGCTTGCGATGATCTTTGGATAGACGCGCCAGGTACTCGTCCCACGAAGCCGGCAACTCGATTCGCCAGCAGCTTAACCCGGGACGCGAATGAACCGTGTGCCCCCTCTTCGCAAGTTCCTCGGTCAGCCGCTGGATGGCGCGATCCTCGGAGTCGACTCCTTCCAGAACAAGCGAATCCCAGCGGTCTCGCCCTGGGCTGCATGCTGCCCGCGTAAGCCATTCGGCCAGAGCCGCAGCAACGGCCTCCTCTTTCGAACGGTGGCATAGCACGCTGAGGTAGTCCGAGCAGACCTCGCCGGAACCGAGTATTCGCAGCGTGCTTCCCTGCGCCGCGGTACCTTGGATCCACCAAGGCGCTATGCCCGCTAGCCGGCCATTCTCATCCAGCACGGCGAGAACGTAGAGTTCCTTGCCGGACTGAGATGAACCGTCCCTCGAGAGCCCGTAGGTCCGCCACCAGTTCGACGCCCACACCCAACTTCGAAAAGGGACTCCTTGCCCCAGCCGGTCCCAATCGCCGGCCTGTGGAACTAACTGGTGCAGTTCTGAATAGCGAATGACTTGCATCGAAGCCCCATGCCGTCCTCGGATTTGCCGGTTTTGCACTCTCAAACCTTAGCTTAAGGCCACGCAAATCTCGGTCACGAACGGTCATTTGCAAGCCCTTTTCAAGCGTGTGGCAGATGATCGCATCCCTCATGATTGCTATCAGGCTGCCATCAGCCCGGCTGCTTCCGAGCAGCCGGGCTGATATGCGGGTAAATTCTCATCTGCCGCTCGCCTTAAAACGATGGTGGGGGGGTATGTGTGTATCGTTTGCAGCACGTACACGCCTGCCACTACAGCGAGGTTGCCCGACACACCTCTGGCAAGCCATCCGCCGCCGAGTACAATCCTGGGATGAAAGCAGTTTGCCTCCTCATCGACCGCCTCCATATCGGCTATGTGGGGGCGTACGGAAACAGTTGGATCGAGACGCCGTCGCTGGATCGCCTGGCTGCGGAGAGTTTCCTGCTGGACCGCTACTGGATCGACAGCCCGTGCCTGGACGTGCTCTATCGCTCGCTTTGGCAGGGGCGCCACGTCCTTGAGCCGGTTTCGGCGGTCCCGGAGCCTTCGCTCGCGTCGATCGTATCGCCAGATAGTGGCGGCTGCGTGCTTATCAGCGACGATCCCGCGGTGCTGGGCCATCCCCTCGCTCAGGACTTCACCCGGCGTCTTCTGTTGCCGGCAAACGAGGCCGATCAGCTTGCGGTCCAGTGGGAGGACGCTTCGCTCGCTCGCGCCTTTGCGCAGTGGCTTCATTGGCTCGACGCGGCTAACGACCAGTCTCTGGTGTGGTGTCACCTGAAAGGGTTCGCCGGGCCGTGGGACGCTCCGTACGAGTTCCGCGCCCGCTATGCGACCGATGAAGACCCCGATCCTCCCCATTCCACCGCAGTCCCCGATCTGATCCTCGAGGAAGACTACGATCCGGACCTGTTATTGGGGATCACACAGTCCTACGCGGGCCAGATCACGCTGTTGGACCACTGCCTGGGGGCGCTCATTGAATGGCTGGAAACGAGTTCCTCAAGCCGGGATACCTTGCTGCTACTTGCCTCCGCGCGCGGGTTTCCCCTGGGCGAGCACCGTCTGGTGGGCGGCCCTGCGGAGGCCGTACACGGCGAGATCGCCCATGTTCCGGTGTTCGTTCGACTCCCTGGCGGCACGGCGGCCGGCGCGAGAACCCAGGCGCTCGCCGAACCTGCAGACCTCTGGGCAACACTCGTCGACTGGTTCGGCTTCCTTCACGACCATCCCCCACGTCGTGGTAGCAGTCTTCTCCCGGTGATCCGTGACGAGCACTGGGGAATCCGAGATCGGCTCTTAATAACGGGTCCGTCTGAAGAACGAGGGGTCTTAACCCCCGCCTGGTTTGCCCGGTTCACCGATTCCGCGCAACTGTATCTCAAGCCGGACGACCGTTGGGAGTTCAACGACGTGGCAAATCGCTGTCCTGAGATTGTCGAGTCGTTGAGAAGTCTGCTCCAACAAACGGAGCGGCAACTTGCCCGTGGAGATACCTCACCGCTGCCTCCACTAGCGGACGAACTGCTGCATGGACTGGACTGATCCTGTCTGCATCCCCCAATTCACCAGAATCTCCACCTTGCCGCTGCCGAGTTGGCTACCCGGCGATGCGGGGAACCGGGGTAGGCCGCCGCGACGGTTTGTCGTTATAATCCGCCCGTTTTCTGTGGACCCTGGCAAGTAGGGGACTGATTCCCGGCTGGGTTAGAGTCCTTACGGCGGTTCGGAGGCCGCAAGGGTCCCTGTCTCTGTTTTTGTCAGGGCCGCATAGACTTTTAACGCGGGCTTTGCGAAAAGGATGGCGATGCTCGGACAAGGAGGTCCGAACAGATCGCGAGCAATACGCCCGGCCCATTCTTCGACGGCAGTCAGACTGGTTTGCCTGCTGACGGTTGGGCTTGGGTTGGGAGCGGTCGAGAAGACCGCTGGGGAAACGCTGCGCCTCCGCATCGCCTGGGGCGGTGGTACCGAGCAGATATGGCGAGGTGCCATCGCGCTGAGCGAAGGCTCGCTATTCGAGCCCGAACTGCTGGGAATCGAGGCGGATGAGTCCGGCTCGATCTGGCTCGAAGACAATCGCGTCGTCATCGCACAGAGAAGCCCGCGGACCTACGATGGCCTCGATTTGCTCGTTGATGCGCCGCTCTCGGCCAAATTGTTGGTCCACCTCACTGCCGCGGCGCAGAGCGAGCCTCCTTCGTGGATCGAAGTCCCGCTGGCCGAGGTAATCGCGAAGGAACACCACGCTGAGTTGGACAGTCGAAACAACCGGCTTTCTGTGCGGCGTGCACCCGGAGATGATCTGCGAGTACGAATTGAGCGGACTTCTCTGGTCTTTGGTCCGGGCGAGACACTCTCTGCCGCGGTGGAGCCCCACCTGCTGCAGGTCAACCCCGGCACAAAGCTACGCCTGAAGATCCAACTCATGCCCGGCCGTGGTTCGGGCGAACTTTGGTCGGCCGAGCACATGATCGTCGCCGGCGAAAGCTCCGCCGTACCGGTCAAGGTGCAACTGCCCGCGGAGGAAGGCGTATACGACGTCGTCATCACGGCCGTTCCCGCCGGAATTCTCAGATGGCCCCACACCGGCAAGGCGGGCCTCGGACTCCGTCAACCGGTGGCTGAGCGGAAGATCCAACTGCTGGTGCTCGGACCGGCTGCCTCGCCGGACACTTCGGGCGAGGTGGAACCGTTGACGCGGATTGTTGAGATCGATCCCGCGAATCCGAAGTGGTGGGAGAAGTTTGCCAAGCTGCCGCAGTTGCCGCGGCTTCCTCGACTCTGGAAAGGGCCGCTCGGCAACGGGCGGATTCAAACCGTCGAGCACTCGCTTGGCGAGGTGGCCCGGTTGGCCCCCAATCCCCAAGCGGGCGATGCAAGCTGGGAAGCCTACACGCTACCGCTCGACTCCCCCGGCAAGCCGCATATTCTCGAGGTCGATTATCCCAGCGACGCGTCGCAAACCATCGGCATCAGCATCGTCGAGCCGAATGCCGCCGGCGCGGTAATCCCTATCGGGCTCGATTCCGGGATCGATCTCGCCGAAGAGGTCGGGGGCGAGAGCCGGCCACCGAGGTGGCTCCACCATCGGTTGATCTTCTGGCCGCGGACCAAGTCACCCATCGTCTTGATTACCAACCGCCGCGAGGCTAAGCCAGCCCTATTCGGCAAAATCCGCGTACTGGCGGGTTGGAAACGCCTGCCGGAAGCCTATCCTGTTGAAATGCTCCCTGCCGGCCGACTCGTGGCTGCCTATATGGATCGGCCGCTTCTGCCGGAGAACTTCTCTGCGAGCGAATCGCTCGGCTCGCTGAGCGAATTGAGCGTGGACGATTGGGCGACGTTCTATGAAGGCGGTACCCGGTTGCTCGAGTATCTCGATTATGTCGGTTACAACGGTTTGATGCTCTCGGTGCTGGCCGATGGAAGCACGATCTATCCCAGTAAACTCCTCCAATCAACACCGCGCTACGACACCGGGGTGTTCCTCGCAACCGGACAGGATCCGGTCCGCAAGGATGTCTTGGAAATGCTCTTTCGGCTGTTCGACCGCGAGGGGCTCCGGCTTATTCCCGCCGTGGAGTTCGCCTGTCCGCTTCCCGAACTGGAGGCGATCCTCCGTGCCGGCGGTCCCCAGAGCGATGCAGTCCAGTGGATCGGGCCGGACGGCAAACCCTGGCCTCAGGTCCACGAACCGACTCGCCGTATGGCCGTCCACTACAACGTGCTGCACCCGCAGGTACAGGACTCCATGTTGGCAGTCCTCCGGGAGTTAATTTCCCGCTACGGCAACCACTCCTCGTTTGCCGGCCTGGCACTTCAACTCTGTGGTTATGGTTATGCCCAGCTTCCCGGGCCTCAGTGGGGAATGGACGACACGACGATCGCCCATTTCCAGAACGACACCAAGATCGACGTGCCCGGCGACGGTCCCGAGCGGTTCGCGCGGCGTGCTTCGTTCTTGACCGGCGAGGCGCGAACCGCGTGGCTCCAGTGGCGCGCGGACGAGTTGGGCGGCTTCTATCGCAGAATTCAAGACGAGATCGAGGCCGCTTGCCCCCATGCCCGCCTTTATCTGTCCGGCGCGCACTTGTTCGATTCGGAGGAACTTCAGCGCGAGTTGATGCCCGCCTTGCCGCGGAAGACCTCGATGGCCGACGCGATGCTCTTGGTCGGCATCGATGTAGCGCAATACGAGGCCCGGCAGGGAGTCGTCCTGCTTCGCCCCGAGGTCATTGTGCCGAACCGGCCGGATTTGGACTCATCCGCTGGCTACGATTTCGCTCTCGCGCCCGATTGGCAGCGAGCCTTCGAGCCGGTGGGATTCCCCGCAAGCCTGTTTTTCCACCGCCCTCAGGAACTCCGCCTGGCCGCGTTCGACGAGGCGAGTCCCTTCCGCCCCACGTACACGTGGTTGGCCACGCAGACGGTCCCGTCCAGTGAGCAGAACCGGCGCCGCTTCGTACAGGCCCTCGCCTCACTCGACGCCCAGGCAGTTTTCGACGGGGGTTGGCTTCTTTCCATGGGCCAGGAGGATGCGCTGAACCGGGTTGTGGCCACCTACCGGCAATTGCCGCCGGTTCGCTTCGAAAAGCTTCAGAGCGATTCCGGCGGCCAACCGGTGACGATCCGATCGGCCACCCACCAACGTTCCACATACGCATATGCCGCGAACACGGCGCCTTTCGCCGTGCGGCTTTCCGTTCGAGTAACCGCGGCGGCCGGCTGCCAGGTTGAGGAGTTGACCGGTCACCGCCAGGTCGCGCCGCTTGCGCGAGACTCGCAGGGCCAGTACTGGACCGTGGAACTCGATCCCTATGACTTGGTCGCCGTGCGGTTTTCCATGCCCGGTGTGAAACTCTACCAGCCGACGGCCGCCTGGCCCGACGAAATCCAGCAACGGCTTCGAGGCCAAATCGCGGAACTGGGCGACCGGGTAGCGGCCCTTTGGCCTCCTCCTATGCTCGGATCGCTCCAGAACGCCGATTTTGAGCAGTCGGCCAGCGACGGCAAGATTCCGGGCTGGGCGGCCAGCGAAGGCCCCGGAGTGAAGATCTCGCTCGACAGCAATGAGAAACACGGCGGCCGACAATCCGTACGGCTGTTCAGCGGAGGGCCTGTCGCAACCCTGATCAGCCAACCGTTCGAAGTACCCGCGACCGGCCGGCTGTCGATGTCGGTGTGGCTGCGGGTTGCAGACCCGGTAGTGCAGCCGCGTTTGCGGCTGGCAGTGGAAGGGCACACCGATGGGAGAGCCTTCTACCGTTCGGCCGAAGTAGGACGCACCGGCGACGCCGGAATCCCCGTGCCTTCCATTCAGAACCACTGGGCGCCGTTCATCGTGAATATTCACGACATGCCTGTCGACAGGCTTTCGCCGCTGCACGTCCGCTTCGACCTGATGGGTCCCGGCGACGTCTGGTTGGACGACGTTCAGTTGACCGCTCTGGCTTTCTCCGAAAAGGAACGGCTTGAGCTGAAAAAACTCATCGCCCCGGCCGACGTGAAGCTCGATAAGGAACAGGTCGCCGACTGTATCCGAATCCTGGAAGGCTATTGGCCTCAATTCCTCGAACGCCACGTGCCGCTGCCGCAGATGCCCATCACCAACCGCATCTCCTCCCCGCCCACCCCGCCGGGACCGCGGCGCGAATCCTCAGAGGCATCCAAGGGCATTCTCAGCCGCATCCGCGATCTGCTGCCCGACAGGCTGCTGTTCTGACCCGAATTGGCCGAAAAATGGACCAGTCTCCAGCCGCCCGTGAACGGCTGCAATGGAGGGCGCCCGCGGGGCGGCTTGTGTTGAGCCTTGCTCCACTACGCGCGCTGGCCCACACGATGGTCCAGCGCAAACAGGCCGCCGACCGAACCTTTGGTCATCCGCAGTTTCTGAAGAATCGATTCGACGGTCGCCTCTTCTTCCACCTGCTCGGTCACAAACCACTGCAGAAACGCGCTGGTCGCATGGTCGCGTTCGGCCACCGCCAACTCGGCCAGCTTAAGAATCAGCTCGCTTACGTGCTCCTCGTGCTTCAAAGTCGCCTCGAACATGGCCGTCATGTCTTCCCACTTGCTAGGCGGCGCCTCGACCGCCTTCAACTGTACCGTCCCGCGCCGATCTTGGATGTAAGAGACGAACTTCAGCATATGGGATGTCTCTTCTTCGTATTGCTTGCGGAACCAGTGGGCGAAGCCCTCCAGATTCATGCTGTGAGCATGGGCCGACATGGCCAGATAGAGGTTGGCCGAATACGCTTCTGCATTGATCTGGGCATTCAGCGCGTCCTGTATTTTCGAACTCAGCAACATTGCATGCTCCCTTCGCCGATCTTTGGAAATCGTTTGGTAACCCGGTAGTCGATAATTGTTTCAGCCGTGCCGCCGCGGACAAGTCCCGGTTTCCTAAATTGTTTTGTAGAAAGGGATTCCGTCTTCTCGCCCTCGTGGTTCCCTTGGGCCGCGTGCTTTCCGACCGAGGAGCCGTCGAGCCGTTCCCAAGACCATTGGTTCAGGCAACCCCCTTGCGGTACGATGAAAGGGCCGGGACGAAGGTGCCAGGAACCTGCGAGACGGACCACTGCCATGGGCGACATCAACCAGCTCCTGTTCGTCCGGTCCCATGCCCGACGCTTTCTCGGGCCGTATCTCGAGGTTGGCTCCAAGGACTACGGAAACACGCAGGATCTGCGCTCGCTTTTCGGCGGCCGCGGTGACTACCTCGGCGTGGATTTGGCAGCCGGGCCGGGCGTGGACCTCGTGCTCGATCTTGCCGGCGAGTTCTCCAAGATCGACGCGACTCTAGGCGGCCGCCGCTTCCGTACCATCTTCTGCCTGAGTGTGCTCGAACATGTCGAGCAACCGTTCCGGATGGCCGACAATTTGACTCGACTGCTCGAGCCCGGGGGATGCCTCTGTGTCGGTGTGCCGTTCGCATTCAAGTTCCACGGCTACCCGTCCGACTACTGGCGTTTTACGCACGAGGGAGTGCGGAAACTCTTTCCCGGCATCCAGTTTTCCGACGGCGCCGCCGCCACTGCCCGCACCGGCGACTTCCATCCACTTGACGAACGCGTCGGGCGGATCGACATCAGCGCAAGAGCCCACTGGCGGCGCGGACGGATTCTCCGCGGAATCTCCGCCGGGGCACTACGGATTCTCTCTCGGTGCGGTCTCTTGCGGTGGCTGGCCGGCTACCGATATCTCGTGGCCCCGACCATGATCCTGATGATCGGAACTTGCGCCCAATCAACAAACGAATAGCGCATCGCGATTCGAGCGGGATCGGGACCGTGCCATTGCTGCGGCACTCTCCATGCAAACAGCCGGGCTGGTCACGGGGATGCCTTTCTCACGCGGTCTGACGATTGGCTCGACTTGCCGATCTCGGCTTCCCAGCGGTGAAGAATCGCTTCGGCAGCCTCACGTCCGACGACCCGCTTACCGAGCGTGAACCTTTGCCCGTTGCGCAACCGCGCAATCAGATTGTAGTAGACCCTGGAGCCGGCCTGCATGTTGCTCCTGCAAGTGAACTCTTCAACGTCCGCAGCTTCGATCCATTGCGTCCGGCCGAACCCGAAGATCCCGGCGGTCACCGAAAGGCCATGGCGGGAGACGTCCACTTCGCTGCGATAAAACCACACGTCGACAGCCGCGGCCACCAGCAGAAGCGCAAAAAAGCCGAATACGATCGGAAAAACGATCGGGGCGTCGACCTCGAGCATCACGACGATCACGCCGGCCCAGAAGGCGGTGAAGGCCGTCAACCCCACGCACATACCGATATGCCGCGACATCGGGAACAGATAGCGGGTACCGCCCGGCACGGGCGTGGCAATCACGCCGGCCTTGCGGAGAGGAGCTTCAGGATCCTTCGCCGCGGCATACGGAGTGATCGGGCCCTCGTCGAGTTGAAAATCGGGCAGGCTGTCTGCGGTCTTGAACACCGGGACTTCAAAGGCGGCGTGGTAGTCGATCCCCGGCACGTCGGCCGTGACCTCCAAACGCCAGAGAATCTGATCGTCAGGGTCACTGGCGTCGGTGGGGCGTGCGTCGTAGGGAAGGCCGAACAGCACCGGAATCGCCACTTGCGAGAAGTCGTCCTCCGCCAGTCCGCGGACGATGGTCCGCTCGTCCTGCCAGAGAGTGCTTTCACGAGTACTGCGGCTCTTGCCGGAGCCCGAAGTGTAGCGATGGACGCAGTTCAGCGCAAGGTGGAAGCCGCTGTCCGGACGAAGATGAGCCGATATCCGAATCACCCCGGCCAGCGCGCCGCCGATCACTCCGGGAACCGTGGCCATCTGGAACACCGAGTCGCCGTACTTGCGCCAGCGCAACACAAGATACGCGGCCCAAATCAGCAGGCCAAACCCGATGGCGGGAAACAGAAGACCGACAAGCGCTAACCGATTCCCTTTTTCCACAATCTCGCCGGGGAGGATGAATAACAACGGAAGCGAGACGAGGTTCCAGAACAGTGCAAACCCACAGGCGAAGATCCAAAGCGCCTTGCCCGTCGATCGCACTTCCCCTCGGGCCCAGTCTTCCCTCCACATCCAAGGCTCGTCGGGCCGGTCGGCCATGGCCCGCATTTCCGTACGAGCCTTTCGACCCAGGCGCAGGCTCCCGAAAAGCATGCCGAACCCCGCTCCACCAAACGCAAGAGCGAAGAGCGAATAGAACGCCAGCATTTCCCAGCGGAGCTCGCGGTAAAGGATCGACTCGTGCGGTTCCCCGGGATCGACATAGCAGCGGAACGGCCGGCCCGACTTCTCATATTGTTTGAGTTCCCGGTGGACCCGTTTCTGGAAAGAGCCGATGTTGTCCGCCCCGCCATGCAACCCCACGCGATCGCCCGTATAGCGGCGGCCTTCAAACGTGTAGGTATACTCGGCCGTGGCCTTGTAGGTGGTGGAGTCGTCGCCATCGTGGCTCTCAAGGTCGGTGCGGACGATGCGGGCCGGCACTTCGTGCCAACGCTGCATGGCCGCATACTCCCAATACGTCCAGACGAGCAGACCGAACATTCCGACGCCGACGCCGGCAAACGGAACGGCGAAGAGCATCAGACAGCCGGAGCTCATTCTGGATTTGGATCGTGTCGCCTGGCTCATGGAGCGATCAGATCTCCGTCCATGCTCCCGGCTGCGGCGCGGGATAGCGGCCATCCGCGTCGTCGTGCACCGGGGCGGGGCTGTCGAAGCTGAGACGATCGACGTAGTCGCAAAAGAGGAACCGCGAGTCCATCATCTCGTCCCATGTGATCAGCTTGCCGGAATGGACCGCCGCACGGCCCATCACGGAGACGAGATTCGACAGCATCGCCCGTTCGGTCTCGTTGTGGGGCTTGTCGTTGCGGATGGCGTCGATCAACACGTTCCATTCCGCCTGCCAGGGCGTGCACGGCTCCTCGTCGGCCTTCCACGCGATCTGGTCGTCATTCACCTGGTGGCCCTTGTAGGTATGCACCGTGGCCGCGTGGATGTTGCCGGAGAACTGGGCGGCGCACTGCGTGCCGTGGACGTAGGTGGCGAAATGGTTGTAGCACTTCGAAATGTTGCGATTGGAGACCAGCGCGGTCGAGCCGTCCGCGAACGTGTATTCGATCGAGTAGGCGTGCAGGTTCTGGCTGCAATCGGGGCTGTGCGGGCTCCGGCCGCCGGTGCCCTGGGCGCTGACCGGCCAGGCATCCTTGATCCAGCAGCACTCGTCGACCTGGTGGATCAACAGCTCGATGAACAGCCCCGACGAAGCCCACAGGAAGGCGACCGGCCGGCGGATCTGCCATTCCAGCTCGTTCTGGTCGGGTTTGCGCGCCGGGAAAGGACCGCCGCGGTCGAGGCGGTAGGCCCGCATCAGTTGGATGTCGCCCATTTCGCCGTTTCGGATTTTTGCGATCAGCGCCTGGCGGGCGACCGAGTGGCGGCACATCAATCCGCACGCGACCTTGAGATTTTTCTTCTGGGCCGCTTCTCCGGTGCGGATCATCCGGTGCAGGCCGCCCGGGTCCGGGGCGAACGATTTCTCCATGAAAACGTTGACGCCCTTCGTGACGGCATAGTCGAAGTGGGTTGCTCGCGGGTAAGCTCGCGTGGTCAACAGTGCAACGTCGCCCGGTCGCAGACAGTCGATCGCCTTCTTGTAGGCATCCAGCCCGACGAACTGCCGATCCGGCGGCACATCGATTCCATCGCCGAACTCCTTACTCAGCGCCTTATGGGCCGCCTTCACGCGATCTTCGAACGCATCGGCCATGGCGTACAGCTTGATGGGGCCGCCGTTGGGAACGGACAGCGCGTTGCCGACCGCGCCGCTGCCTCGGGGACCGCAGCCGAGGATGGCCAATCGGATCAGGTTGTCTTCGGCAGCGTGCACCCGCGGAATGGCGACACCCGCCAGCGTCGAGCCGGCAGCGACTTTTCCGCTGAACTCGAGGAACTCGCGACGCGACGACTGAATCGGCGTTCGCTCCGACGACTGGCTTTGGCGCTTCATGGCAACTCTCTTCGGCTTCAATGGGAACAGAGATTCGATGTCGACCCGTCGAAGGTTGCTTCGAGCCTATCTTAAAACCTCGCGACGGACGAGGACGTCCATCCTACGGCGAGCTTTTGGGATAGGCTCTTGAGACGGGCAAGCCATCATTGTTTCCGACGCCGAGCGCGCATGTCAATACCACGGGTGCAGCGACACCCGCGGCTTGCTTACGCGGCCTTTTGTCACTATGCTGCTTCCTTTGTCGACTTTCTTGAAATCCACTGTCCGGGAGCTTGCGGTGGCCTATCTCTGGATGCTCATCTCCGCTTTTTCCTTTGCAACGATGGGAGCGTTGGCCCATGCGCTCCGCGGCGAGGTCGATTGGCAGGTCGTCGCGCTGTGTCGGGCCTTCGTCACCCTGGTCGCGTTTGGCGCAGCCGCCGTCCTGGCCGGTGTGAAGTTGCGCTTCTGGAAGCCAAAGAGCTTATGGATGCGGAGTGTGCCGGGGGCGATCAGTCTGGTCTGTACGTTCTTCGCGCTGTCGCGCCTGCCCGTGTCGATCGTCATCACCCTCACGAACCTCTACCCGATTTGGGTCGCTCTCCTGTCCTGGCCGCTGCTGAGGCAGAAGCCTCGCAAGGGCGTCTGGCTGGCGATCCTTTCAGGCGTCGTAGGAGTAGCCCTGGTCCAGCAGCCCCAAGCGGGTGAGGGAAACTATGCGGTGCTGGCTGCCGCGGGCGGATCGTTAACCATCGCCCTGGCGATGATCGCGTTGCATCGACTTCAGAATATGGATACCCAGGTCGTCATTTTCCATTTCTCTGCGGTTGCCCTGATATTTGCCTTTGCAAGCTTGTTTCTCTTCGGCGACTGGACCTTTTCTCCTCGAACGTTGCTCAACCGGTGGGTAATTCTCACGCTATTGGGAACAGGCATGGCCGCTACCATCGGCCAGTTGTTTCTCACGTTGGCATTCGTCGCCGGACCGCCTTCCGAGGTGGCCGTCGTGAGCCTGACCCAGGTGCTCTTCGCCTTCGGCTACGACAAGCTCATTTCCGGACACCGGTTCGATCCGCTAACCCTCGCAGGCATGGCCCTGGTCGTCGCACCAACCGTCTGGCTGCTGGCGACGACGCGCAAGCCAACCGCCGTGCCGATGGCGGACGATCCCGGGCTCTAGAATCACCGTCGGGCATAAACGGGCGTCTTGCCATGCGTCACTCCTCCGGCACCGAGCCCAGTCGCGTGACCCGCTCCAGGGAAACCATGCGGTCGAACTCCTCGGCCGTCATCAGTTCCTGCTCGACGGCCAGTTCGCGAACACTCCGCCTTTGCTTTTGGGCCGCGACTGCCAGAGCACACGCCTTCTCGTAGCCGATTCGATCCACCAGAGCGGTGACGGCCGCCGTGCTGCCGTGGACGTGCCGGCGACAACGTTCTTCGTCGGCCTCGATGCCCGCGACGCAGAGGCGAGCAAACGTGTCGCAGGCAGCCGACAGCAGATCCAGCATCGTCAGCAGGCCGTCGGCGATCAGGGGCAAAAAGGCGTTGAGCTCCAGGTTGCCGGCACTGGCCGCCTGGACGATCATCTGGTCGTAGCCCATCACGGCAATCGCCGTCTGGCTCACGGCCTCGGGGATCACCGGGTTGACCTTCCCGGGCATCATCGACGAGCCGGCCTGACGCGGCGGCAGTCGAATCTCGCCCAGTCCGGCATCCGGCCCGGAACTCAACAACCGCAGGTCGGTGGCGATCTTCAAAAGGCTGGAAGCCAGCGCCCGAAGGATCCCGCTCACCTCGACAAATACGTCGGCGTTCTGGGTCGCCTCGACCAGGTTCTCCGCCCGCGCCAGTCCCAGGCCGGTGATCAGCCGCAGTTGCTCGACGACGCGGAAAATGTACTGGCGCGGGGCACCCAAACCCGTGCCGATCGCCGTGCCTCCGAGGTTGACCCCCCTCAGCCGCTCCTCGCACTTGTAGATCCGCCATCGGTCGCGGCAGATCGCCTCGGCGTAGGCCGACATTTCGCGGCCAAGCGTCGTAAGAACGGCGTCCTGAAACTGCGTCCGCCCGACTTTGACCACGTGGGCGAACGCCTTTTCTTTTTCCTGGAAGGCTTCCTGCAAGGCCACAACCTTCCGCTCGAGTTCGCGTAGGCTGTAGATGGCCGCGACTTTCAAGGCCGTTGGATAGGTATCATTGGTCGACTGGTGCAGATTAACGTCGTCCAGAGGACTGAGGGTTTCATACTCGCCTAGCGGCCTTCCCAGGATCTGCAGAGCCCGGTTCGCCAGCACCTCGTTGATGTTCATGTTTGTCGAAGTGCCCGCGCCGCCCTGCAGGGCGTCGACCACGATGTGTTCGTCCAGCCGGCCTTCTATCATCTCGCGGCAGGCGGAGTCGAGAGCCGCAAAGGCACCATCATCCCAGCGGCCGAGTTCGTGGTTGGTGATCGCTGCGGCCAGTTTGACAGCGCCGTAGGCGTGGATCAGTCTTCGATGGACCGGCCGACGTGCTAAACGGAGATTCTCGACCGCCCTCTGGGTATGCACTCCATAGAGGGCCTCGGTTGGGACGCCGCAGGGTCCCAGCAGGTCGTGCTCGCGACGGAAAGACATGGCGTTGTGTCTCAAGAACCGGTGGCGAGTTTCGTGTATACCGAGACTAGGGCGGTCAGACGGCAGCAACTACAAACGCCGATCCTCAGAAATAGAGATCCCGCTCGTCGCTCTCCTCGATGCGGCGGAGCCGGTCGATCAGTTCCCTTTTTCGGGCGTTATTGGGCATCTTATCCAACTCGCTTCGGACAAGGGCTTTGCCGGCCGTGTACGTTTCCTCAGAACCGTAGTCGGCCAGATACTCCATCAAAGTCGACAACGCGTTGGGTGTGCACAGGTTCTGAATGAATCCGGGGACGGCAAACTCCATGAAATGTTCGCCGGTGCGGCCCAGCCGGTAGCATGCGGTGCAGAAGCTGGGGATGTAGCCGTCGGTCATCAGCTCGCGCATGACGACGTCCAGCGGCCGGATGTCGCCCAGCTCGAATTGCTCGCGCTCGCGGAGTTGGGTTTGCGAATCGCCCGCTTCCGTGTAGCCACCCAGTTCGATCCGGCTGCCGGCGTCGATCTGCGAGACCCCGAAAGCCATCACCTCGCGCCGCACTTCCGGCCGTTCGCGAGCGGTCAGAATCAAGCCCGTGTACGGCACGGAAAGCCGCAGGATCGCCACCAGCCGCTTGAAATCGTAGTCGCTGGTCAGGTGCGCATCGTCGATATTCACGCCGAAAGCTGGCCGCAACCGCGGGAAACTGATCGTATGCGGGCCGACGTGAAAGTGTTTTTGCAGATGAAGTGAGTGGGCCACCAGTCCCAGGACCTCGAACCGCCAATCATACAGCCCGAACAGCGCACCGATGCCGACGTCGTCCAGCCCCGCCTCCATTGCGCGAGCTACGCCGTCCAACCGCCACAGGTAATCGCCCTTGCGGGTATTCCGCGGATGGACCCGTTCGTAAGTGGCGTGGTGATAGGTTTCCTGGAAGATCTGGAACGTTCCGATTCCCGCGTCTTTGATCGTCCGGTACCCGGCATGGTCCAGCGGGGCCGCGTTGAGGTTCACGCGGCGGATGTTGCCGTTGCCCAAACGGATTGAGTAAACCTCACGAACACAGTCGGCCATGTATTCGGGGCTGTAGCGGCCGTGCTCGCCGAAGACGAGAATCAGCCGCTTGTGGCCTTTCGCGAGCAGGGCTTCCACCTGTCCGCGGATCTCGGCAGGCTCGAGCGTGCGGCGGACCACGTCGCGATTCGATCGCCGAAACGCGCAGTACTGGCAGTCGTTCGTGCACTCGTTGCCGATATACAAGGGAGCAAACAGGACGATCCGGTTGCCATAGACGTCGCGTTTCAATTGCCGCGCCGCGTCGAAGATCTCCTCGATCTGCTCGGGCCGATCGGCCGCCAGGAGGACCGCCGTCTCCTCCAGCGCCAACGGCTGCTTCGCCATGCCTTTGGCGATGACGTCGCGAACCTCGGACGGATCCGCCTTGCGCTGGATCAGGCCGTGGAGGAAATCGTCGTCGATGAAGTCGTAGCCGGCTTCGCTGAACCGGCTGCGGTCGGTCACGTGGGACATGGTCTTACTCGGATTCTAGTCGGAGTGCTCGTCAAAGCGGTAGTGCCAGTTGGGCGAGTCGCCCCGGCCGGTGCCGACGTCGCGACCGAGCGATGCAATCCGCGCTTGGAGGCACGTGTGGCAGCCGTCGGCGGTCTCGTGAATGCAAGCCTTGTTGGGGTAGATTTCGTAATGGACGCGGTACTTCGGGGGCGTCAGGTTCGGCATCACCACGTTGGCCCCGCGGACCAGGCCCAGCTCCCGACCGCGCCGCGTGTTGATCGTCGCCAGGGCGGTCGTGCTGGGTATGTTCGCCTGCGGGCAGACCAATCTCGCCAGGGCGATCACTTTGTAGGTCATCAGCTCATTGCCGGGCACCTGGTCGCCATCGGGGAGCGGGGGACAGAAATCCGGATCGCCCAGGGGAGTGTCCGGATGGGTCAGGAACGGCCCGACGCCGATCATGTCGAGGTCCAGTTCCCCGAAGAACTCGATATCCCTCGCCAAAGCGTCGTAGCTTTGCCCCGGAATGCCAATCATCACGCCGCTGCCCACCTCGTAGCCCAGCTCCCGCAGCCGCCGCAGGATTGCCAGCCGATCCGACCGCGTGCCGGGCCGCGACGGGTGGATCCGCTCGTAGAGCGCCTGGTTGGAGGTTTCAAACCGCAGGAGGTACCGATCGGCGCCCGCTTCGCGCCACAGGACCAATTCCTCGTCGCTCCGCTCTCCAAGGCTTAAGGTTACCGCCAGTGGGGTCTCCGCCTTGATCCGGCGGATCAGTTCCGCCATGAAATCAGCACTCAGACCCGGGTCCTCTCCCGATTGGAGCACCACCGTGCCATAGCCAAAGGCCACCGCCTGCCACACACACTCCATCACCTCCCGGTGCTGCATCCGGTACCGCGTGATACCCTGATTCGGTGCGCGCAGTCCGCAGTAGGCGCAAAGTCGGATACAGTGGTTCGACAGTTCGATGAGACCGCGGAGGTGGACGTCACCGCCGACGTTCCGCTGGCGCGTGTTGTCCGCCGCCTGCCACAGTTCAGCCAGGCGGGCCTCGTCAGGCTCGCGAAGCCATCGGAGAATTTCGTCGTGGGTCAAGCGTACGGGCGTGGACATGGCGAGGCAGTATGGCTAAGGGCCGATCGCGGCGGGCAGACTGAGCGCATAAATCCGTTGCGTATAAGGGATTCTACGCAGCCGGACCAATGAGAGATTTGCGATTCAACCCCACCGGTAGAGGTGTGGCCGACGACGACAGGCTTCCCGTCCGCCCGCATTGGCGGGTAATGGCGGGTGTCGATTTCCCCATGTTGGTCCACATCTTGGTCCACATCGATCTTGCCGAATCGCCTACGATACCATCAGAGCAGCCTGTCGACCAGGACGATCTCTCTGTTCTGACCGCGACGCGACCGGTTGACAGACTTCGGCCTGCCGGATAAACACAGCCGAGCGGTCAATACCGAAACATGCCGCCCCATGTATGGCGGATTTGCGGAGCACGATTCGAGGCAGTTTGCACGGGGCAGCCGGGGACGGGTCCATTTTTCGGCCAATTCCGTTATGTTGGCGTCGAAGACGTTGGCCGAAAGCATGACGCTGTACCCCTCTCGTCCGCCCCGTGAACGGTTACGGCGGAAATGCACAATACGATTCGAGGCAGTTTGAGGAAGCTGAAATGCCGGATAAGAGCGACTATTTGAAGGAAACCATCGAGCACATCGACATCAGCAAGTACAACACGGTGCCGCTCGTGGAGGCGATGAGGCGGATGGCGTACAGCTCGCGCGACCTCGCCCGCGCCGCCGACATCTACGACCGCATGATCCAGGACCCGGATTGTGCGATCATCCTTTGCCTGGCCGGCTCACTGATTAGCGCGGGCTTGAAAAAAGTTTTCGCCGACCTGGTGCGGCTGAACATGGTGGACATTATCGTCTCCACCGGGGCAAATATCGTGGACCAGGATTTCTTCGAAGCGCTGGGGTTCCGTCACTACCTGGCCGACGACCTGGTGAAAACCGGTATCAAAGACGCCGAACTCCGCGAACTGCACATCGACCGGATTTACGACACTCTGATCGACGAAGATGAATTGAGGATCTGCGACGACACGACCCGCCAGATCGCCGACCTGGTAGAGCCGCGGCCCTATTCCTCCCGCGAGTTCATCCTGCGGATGGGAGACTGGCTCCACGGCCAGAAGAGGAAGCCGGTCGACTCGATCGTTTACGAAGCCTACAAGGCCGGGGTACCGATCTTCTGTCCCGCTTTCAGCGACTGTTCCGCGGGCTTCGGGCTGGTGGCCCACCAGGCGAGCCGCGGCGACGCGCCCAAGGTGACTATCGACAGCGTCAAGGACTTCCTCGAATTGACGCAACTGAAGGTCAAAGCGCGGCAGAGCGGCCTGTTCATGATCGGCGGCGGCGTGCCCAAGAACTTCGCCCAGGACGTGGTCGTGTCGGCCGATATCCTGGGGGCCGACGTTCCCATGCACCAGTACGCCGTCCAGGTGACGGTGGCCGACGTCCGCGACGGAGCTCTTTCGAGCAGCACCCTGCATGAAGCGAGCAGTTGGGGCAAGGTCGACACCGTCTTCGAGCAGATGGTTTACAGCGAGGCGACGCTGGCCGTCCCGTTGATCGCCGGATACGGTTTTCACCGAGGGCACTGGCAGAATCGCCGCTCGCGAGACTTCAACCGCGTTCTGGAAACCGCTGGCGTGACTGGCTAAGTTCCGAGGAAGAGCTGGACCGCAGAGAGCGGTCGGGTGAGAAGCGTTACGCGACCGGCGAGGTGTTGGTGGCATCAGGGAGGCTCTGATGTACAGCCTCAGATCTGCCCGCGGTCTGCCAGTGATGAGCCTTCTCTGCGCTCATCGCTACTGTGCGTTATCCCTCAGCGCCTTTCTGCCCTCGCCGTGAGTGGATGCGATCATCTGCCACACGCCAAAAGAGACTCATGCCACAGCGGCCGATCTTCCGGCCAGGGCCACGGACGGCGACTCTTCTGCACTCCCTATTACGGCGGGGCAAGCAGCGATTGCAGATCGATTATACGGAACAGAAAGAGTGAGGAATTCGAATGGTCTGAATTGATTTCACAATCTAGCAGGTTTTCTCTGCGGCAAATCTTGAGCGATATGCAACCTATTCGGTCTATTCCGCCGTCAGCTTGCCGGTGGCAGGGCTTATTCGCATCTAACAGGTAGTAACACTTCACTTCTGTTCCCCCCATGGCCGATTGAGGAGGGGGGGAACCGCTGAATGTGGGATCGCCGTACCAAGGCGCAAAGCGAGCAAGATGGCAAGCGGCGAACCTCGGCGTCCAGCGAGCTTACCCAAATTGACAGGTTCGACAGCTTGACGTAGAGTTTCGCAACTCTTGGCGAACGCCGGGAGGGCTTCGGGGAGAATCCACTTTGCAGACTGAGACGGATCGCAAGCGTGCGACGACGATCTCCCTGACGATGCTTTGAAAAGTTGCTTCGCAAGAGTCTGTTTCAGGAGACTGCCCCGATGATTCGCACTGCTTCCGTGTTGGCGCTGTTTGTCGCTGTCGTCTGCTCAACGGCTTCGGGCCAGGAGTGGGCGACGAAGATGTTTGAGGCCCGCGAGCATGACTTCGGCACCGTCGCGCGCGGAGCCAAGGCGGAATTCGAGTTCGTATTCTCCAACATCTATGTCGAGGACGTTCATATCGCCTCGGCCCACTCCAGTTGCGGCTGCACGAGCGTGAGCATCAAGAATCCGCTCGTGAAAACGTACGAGCAGGGAGCCATCGTTGCGACGGTTAACAGCCAGTCGTTTTACGGCCGCAAGGGGGCGACAATCACGGTAACGCTCGACAAGCCGTTCTATGCGGAAGTGCAGTTGCATGTAACCACCTACATCCGCAGCGACGTGGTATTTCATCCGGGGTCGGTGCAGTTCGCTTCCATCAGCCAGGGATCTCCGGCGGATTCGAAAGTGGCCATTCACTACGCCGGCCGCTCGGACTGGCAGATCCTCGAAGTTCGCAGCGCCAATCCACATCTTTCCGGCAAGGTCATCGAAACGAGCCGCGGCAACGGCGAGGTCTGCTACGAGTTGGTCGTCCACCTCGACAGCAACGCGCCGACGGGCTACCTCGACGACCATCTGATCCTGGTGACCAACGACCGCAACTTCACGCAAGTGCCGGTGCCGGTGCAAGGCAAAATCGAGTCGCGTCTGGCGGCGAGTCCGACTTTGCTTTTCATGGGAGTTGTGCAGCCGGGCCAAAAGGTGACCAAGCCGCTGGTGATCCGCGGGGCGAGGCCGTTTCGAATCCTCTCGGTGAGCTGCGACGACAGCAGTTTCGAGTTCGATACGTCGAAGGAGACGGAGCCCAGGGTGATCCATGTGATCCCCGTCACCTTCATGGCCGGCGCCGATCCGGGGAAGATCAGCAAGACGATCCGAATTGAAACCGATCTGGGAGAATCGCTGCCGGATCTCTCCGCGTATGCGGTCGTCGCGCCCTAGACATTTCCCGGCGTTGGGTGCTTCCACTCGCCGCGGTAGTCCCGAGCGAGTCGGCGGTTGGCCTCCTCGTCGTCGATGATGTGACCCTGCCGGCTGTCCCACCGAAGTCCGCGCCCCAGTTCCATCGACAGATTGGCAAGAATACAGCAGGCCGAGGATATGTGTCCCTGCTCGATGTCCGCCACGGGCCGCTTGCCGCTTTGGCGAGCGGCGAGAAAATCCTGCATATGGCGGCGAGTCGCCGGTGCGGCGAAGATTTCCGTTGCCTTGTGTTGCACGTCTTCCGGGTACTTCTCGCTTTCGTCGAGGAAGTCGCCGTGCTCCGGTGATCCGCTCCCCTTCGGAATGAAGTCGTAGGAGCGGATGCTGAGCTTGAGCGTGCCTTTGTCGCCGTAGAGCGTGGCGCCCCAGGGATAGTCCGGGTCGGGATTCTGGCCCCAGTTACGCTGGTTCCAGACAACTTGAACGTCCCCGTAGTCGAACAGCGCCGTTTGGGTATCGTGGGTGTTGATGTTCGAATCGGGGCCTCGCATCAGGATGCCGCCGCTGGCGGCGATCTGCTTGGGCCAACCGAGATCGAGGAAATAGCGGACGACGTCGAAGAAGTGAACGCAGAGGTCTCCGGTCTGTCCGTTGCTGAACTCGCGGCAGGCCCGCCAACTCCGCGGGTGGATCCCCGGATTGTAGTCGCGCCAAGCGGCCGGCCCGACATACATCTCCCAGTCGAGGTATTCCGGTGGCTGTTCGGTAGGAGGGAAGTCCCTTCGGCCGCCGTAATAGCTGTGGATATCGACGTAGGCGACCTTTCCTAGCTTGCCGGTACGGAGGAAACGGTCGCGAGCTTCCAGCAGGTGCGGAGTGCTCCGCCGTTGCAGGCCCACCTGTACGGTACGCCCGTGCTTCCGCGCAGCCGCGACCATTGCCTGGCCTTCGACTACGTCATAACTGATCGGCTTCTGAACGTAGATATCCGCTCCTGCCCGGCAGGCTTCGACGGCGGGCAGGCAATGCCAATGATCGGGAGTGCCGATCAGAACGACTTCGGGGCTCTGCTCGGCAAGGAGCTTGCGGAAATCTCCGTATATAGGCGGTTTTTTCTTCGACGGCTGCCGTTGGGCCACCAGATCGGCCGCCTCGGCAACCATTTCTTGGTCAACGTCGCAAAGCCCGACGACCTCGACCGGCGCCACTTGGATGAGGTGGAACAGATCGGTCTTGCCGTACCATCCGCACCCGATCAGACCGACCCGCACTGGATTCTCCTTTTCGGCGGCAAACGCCCTCGCCTCCACTGCCGCCAGGGACGCCGCGGTGATCCCTGCTTTCAAGAACTCTCGCCGTTTCATCATCATTCCTTTCGTGTCGCGTAGACTCTGCAAGGCGAATACTATTCGAACGTTTTGAGCAGGTCATGGACGGCGCGCGTCATGGCCGACGGATAGCGTGCAACGTCGGTCACCGACAGCATCCAGCGCGCTTGAGCGCCGGCAGACGCGCCCGCCGCCGGAGACTGCTCGGTTCGCTGCCAGACCGTTCGCCCGTCGTCCGTGCACGTCACCCGGACCGGTTTCAGGCGGAACACCGCGTCGTCCGTTTCCTCGGAGGCGACGATCCGGCCGTCTCCGCTGACGGTCAGTCCCGCCGCCGCCAGCACGCTGGCAGTCGACCACATGCCGCGCATACCGGAGAGGATCTTCTCCCACAGCTCATCCGGCGGCGGCGAGTTCATTGCCCGAAGCCATTTGGGCTCCGTGGATTTACTGAACATGTACGCGAAAAAGTTGGCGGCCGAGTTCGAGATGCCGGACAGCGCCTCCCGGTGCGGGAGCCAGTAGAAACTGCCGACCTCGCCCGATTGGCGGATTTCCGTCGTATTCCAGCAGGGAAACCAGTACAGCGGGCAGGGCAGATCGAACATGGCCGCGTATCCCGCCGGATCGAGCCCCACGTTGTACTCCAACTGCTTCGGCTTTGCGGGATTGTCATGCGCGGAACCGCTGTTGAGATAGACGCCCGCACATTTCTCTCGGAACAACTGCGGTTCTCTCATTGCCGCGACGACGATATC
The DNA here is from genome assembly GCA_040768665.1 of Thermoguttaceae bacterium. GTDB lineage: Bacteria > Planctomycetota > Planctomycetia > Pirellulales > Thermoguttaceae > JABWBD01. The sequence goes on along the minus strand of JAXGMN010000017.1, from coordinate 33,644 downwards.
CGCCGCAGAGCCGACGCACGTCAACGCCACTGGACGCTCGGACGCTCGCAACTGCTCGATGAGAAACCGGATGGCCGTGGTATCGCAAGACGGCGCGTCGAGCAGCGCATCGGTGCGGCCGGTCAGCTTCCGCGGCGTGCCGATGGCTACGGGCACTGTCAGGCCGGTCATGCGGTTCATCTGCGCCACGGCCACCACCGCAGGATCGCCCGCACGGAAGCCCGGAGGATAGTCGATGACGATGCCGTGGAGAGCGCACCGCCCTTGCAGCGCCAGGGCATACACCGTAGCCAGATCGAAATGGTCGTCCGGGTCCCCATGTGGATGAAAGAGATCCGTCACATGGATCAGAGGCATCCGCGCCGACTCTCCACCCGACTCGCCGCCTTTCGCTGCCGCATGCGCCGCGCGCCCCATCAGCCGCAATCCGAGTCCCGCGATGGCGCCGGCCTTCAGGAACGCTCGCCTGGATGTGCTTTCCATTTCCACCTTCCTCTCGCGTTAAGCAGGCCGGACAACATAGTGAGGTAACCGTTCACGCCCACGGCCGGGGACTGGTCCATTTTTCGGCCAGTCCGAGCATTTTGGCGTCAAAAACGTCGGCCGAAAACATGGACCTGTCCCCCTCTCTTCCGCAGGCGTGAACGGTTGCCATAGTGAGTGATAAGTGCTCGGAAAATTGATTTCCGACACGTGCCGAGTCTAGTCTCGAAACATTGGGGAGTCAAGGGACGCCGCTCGCTCGCACTATCCCTCTACCCAGCCGCGTCGAGCAAAATCAGAACGTCGCCCAGAACGTGGCTTCGTCCACGTAGCTGGGTTCCGCGGGCTCGTCGGAGGTCGGCGCTAAGTGGTCCGACGAGCCATCGCCGACGTGGAACAACGCCCCGGCAAATTCGACGCGTCAAGGCCTGGCCATCTCCGCATCCCACCAAGACGATCCTGCCATGTCAACAATCGTGTCAGGCGGCGCTCTGCCCCCAGTCTTTTGTTCGGAGGGCACTGCGCGGATCACCGGTGCCGTTGGGTTGCCGGCAACCGTCTACCTGCGGATTCCGGGCGACAATTGCGGCGCAGGGAAGATCCACGTGAACCTGCCGAATCGAACGATGGAATACCGGGCCGTCACCTCCGGCGACTCGATCCCGACGGGCTCGAAAGTGATCGTCGTCAAGGTCGTGTCGACCGACACCGTGGAAGTTGAACCCGCATTGCAGCCGGAAAGGGTTGAAAATGTCTAGCCTTGCCTTGTTCGCGCAGCTTGGCAACTTGCCGATGCTGGTCTTCGTGGTCATCGTGGTCGTGTTGATGTTCTTCTTCGGCATCATCACGATGTTTGTGCGGTATTTCAAGCGATGCCCCAGCAACCGGGTGCTGGTGATCTACGGGAAATCAGGAACGGAAGCGGCGACGTGCGTCCACGGAGGGGCGAGGTTCGTCTGGCCGGTGGTTCAGGCCTATGCGTGGCTCAATCTCGAACCGATGCAGATCGAGATTCCGTTGCGGGGCGCGCTGTCGATGGAGAACATCCGGGTGAACGTGCCGAGCGTTTTCACCGTGGCCATCGGAACAACACCTGAACTGATGCAGAACGCGGCGATCCGGTTGCTGGGCCTGGGCGGACCGGAGATCCGCAAGCAGGCGGAGGATATCATCTTCGGCCAGCTTCGCCAGGTGATCGCCTCGATGCTCATCGAGGACATTAATCGCGACCGAGACCTTTTCCTGGGCAATATCACAGGGTCGCTGGAACCGGAGCTTCGCAAGATCGGCCTGATCTTGATCAACGTCAACATCACCGACATCACCGACGAGTCGGGCTACATCGAGGCGATCGGCAAGAAGGCGGCCTCGCAGGCGATCCAAAAGGCCCGCGGCGACGTGGCCGACAACGAGAAGATGGGCGAGACCCGCGTTGCCGAGGCGGAACGCGAAAAGGCCGTGCAAGTGGCCATCGCCAACAAGGCCAAGGCGATCGGCACTCGTGAGGCCGAGCGCGACCAGGCGATCTCGATCGCCAGTATGGACAAGGAGCAGCAGGTCGGCGAGCAGCAGGCGGCCTTCGAGCAGGAGGCCCAGGTTCGCGACGCCGAGCGAGAGAAGCGGATCCGCGTGGCCGAGGCCAACGCCCGTGCCGTCGAAGGCGAAAACATGTCGAAGGCGGCCATCGCCGCCTCGCAGGCGGAACTGATGGTGAAGGAGGCGGAGGCGTTTCAGACCGGCCACACCCGGCAGCGTCAGGCCAAGGCGGCCGTGCTCGAAGCCGAGCACATCGCCATGGCGAAAGCCGCCGAGGCGGAGGCGCGCGAGATCGAGGCGAAACGGCGCGCGGAACTGGAAGCGCCGGCCAAGGCGGAAAAGGCCCGCACGATCGTCGAAGCGGAGGCCGTTGCCGAAAGACGCCGCCTGGAAGCGGAAGGCGAGGCGAAAGCGATCTACGCCAGGCTGGAGGCGGAAGCCCGCGGTCAGTATGAGATCCTTGCGAAAAAGGGCGACGGTCTGAAGCAGATTATCGATGCTTGCGGCGGCGCGGAACAGGCGTTCAAAATGCTCATGCTGGAACACTTCGACAACCTGGTGGAGGCCTCGGCCAAGGCGATCTCCAACATCAAGTTCGACAAGGTGGTGGTCTGGGAAGGCAACGGGCAGAATGGCACGACGGCTACGGCCAATTGGCTCCAGAACATGGCCCGAACGCTTCCGCCGATGATGCAGGTGATGAAAGAGATCGGCGGAGTGGAAATCCCCGACACGCTGGTGAACCTTGGAGAACGAGAAAGCTCCCAGGGCAACGGTGTGGAGAAGGACCGGCCGCAGGCAGAGGTTGCCAAGCCGCAGGATCATTCATAGTAGGCGGTGAATTGGTATGGCGGATTTCGACACCCAAGATTCGCTGGAGTTCTCGGTTTCGGACTTGGCGCGCCGGGCGTTCGCAGTGGTCGCTGCTTTGTTCGGACTGGGGATGATGCTGGCGGGCGTCTATTGTGCGTTCCGGCTATTCGACGCAGCCTATTCCGCCGTAACGGCCCCGGAGGCATTTGGTCCGGTCGTGGAGCAGTGGACTGCGCACCTCGGTGGAGAGGAACCGATGTTCGAGGCGCAAGGCGTCCGGCTGAAACCGCGGCTCGTCGCAGTGTGCGTGCTCGGCGGCTGTTCGCTGATCCTCATCTTGATTACGATGGCATTGATTTCAACCGGGGCCAAAATCGTGTATTGGATGGGGACCGACCTGGATGCAGTGAAGCGGGTGTTGCGTCACGTTTTCGGTCCCGCGACCATCCAGGTCGTCAAGGGGCCGGAACAGAATCCGCCCAAGCCGCTGGGGCCGCCTCAGCGTGGGTGAAGGTGAAACGCTATTGCCCGGCCACGAAGACCTTCAGGTCCAGAGCGGAAGTTCGCTCGCCATCTGGCGGTAGAGTTCGCCACCCCTTATCATCCTGGTACACGGGGAAATGAAAGGGAGGTACAATATGAGAGTGCGTTTGCTCGCCGTCTTCTTTCTGCTGGTTGCGTGCACGCATTGTCCCGCCGAACTTTCAGACGGCCTGCTGGCTCGTTGGGAACTGCTCGGCGACTGCCGCGACCGCTGCGGTGGAAATCATGCGGTCAACCACGGGGCCGAACTCACTGCCGACGGAGCGGTCTTCGACGGCCGCGGCGCATGGCTCGAGGTGCCCGACTCGCCGTCGCTTCGGCTCGGCACCGGAGACTTTTCCCTAGCGGTCCAAGTCTGCACCCAGGCCGAGTTGGATGATGTGCTCGGGGATATCCTCAGCAAGTACGACCCGGCCACTCGCACGGGATTCAACCTGAGCCTGCTGAATTCCGCGGGCGTGACCTCATCGCAACCCAACTTCCGCAACCTGCTGTTCGGGATCGATGCAGGCAGGGGAGATTCTTCCTGGACCGATTGCGGCCGCCCGGGTAGCGCGGTCTACGTCATGGCAATGGCAGTCCACGACGGCAAGCTCTATGCCGGCACGTACGAGGCGGGCGAGAACGAGAAGGGGCACGTCTACTGTTACAGCGGCGGCACATCGTGGATCGACTGCGGAAGCCCCGACCTGGCCAACGGCATCGGCTCCCTGGCGGTCTGGAACGGCCAACTCTACGCCGGCAGCACCCGCTACAACGCCGGCGGCTCAGCCCTTGAGAAGTCGGCGAACTGGAATCCCGGCGGGCGGGTCTTTCGCTACGAAGGCGCCCAGAAATGGACCGACTGTGGACGGCTTGGCGAGGCGAACGAGGTGTTCGGGATGGCCGTATACCGCGGCAGCCTTTACGCCACCACGCTGTACCAGGACGGCAAAGGTCTCTACCGTTACGACGGCAGGGAGAACTGGACCTTCTGCGGCCATCCTGGACGACGCGTGCAGCCGCTGGTTGTCTGGAACGGCCATCTCTATGCGGGCAGCTACGACCAGGGCCATTTTGTCCGTTACGACGGCGATCAGAACTGGACCGACCTCGGGCAGGTGCCCGACACGACGCAGGTCTATTCGTTTGCCGTCTACGAAGGCCGCCTCTACCTGGCCAACTGGCCGACCGGCTCGGTCTTCGTTTACGATGCCGAGCAGAATCGGTGGGCGCACGTGGGGCGTCTGGGCGAGGAGAAGGAGGTGATGGGCGTGGCGGTATACAACGGCAAGCTCTACGCCGGCACGCTGCCGCTCGGGCAGGTCTTCCGCTTCGACGGCCCCGGCAACTGGGCCCTGACCGGACGGCTCGACACCACGGCCGACGTCACCTATCGCCGCGTCTGGTCGATGGCGGTCTACGGCGGGCGGCTCTTCGCGGGCACGCTGCCCTCGGGCCACGTCTATTGCATGGAGGCCGGCAAGAGCGCCACGCTCGACAGGGAATTTCCGCCGGGCTGGCGACACATCGCGGCGGTTCGCGCCGCCGGCCGCCTGGCGCTGTACGTGGACGGTGAGCACGTCGCCGAGTCGTCGGCCTTCGACCCGGAGCAGTATGATCTCTCCAATGCAATGCCCTTGAAGATCGGATTCGGACAGCACGATTATTTCAACGGCCGCATGAAGGACTTGCGGATCTACGATCGGGCGCTGGGTGACGAAGAGATCCGCGCTCTGTGCCGTTAGGAACCCTACGAGCCAACAGGGGAAGTGCCGGAGCTGGACCAGAACCTGGTTCGGCTACTGATAGGAGCGTAAAAGGAGTTGACAATGAAAAGTCCTGCGACCGTCATGATAGCAACTGCATTGGGGTTGGTGTGCCATGCCGCGGCAGCCGCCACCTTATACGTAGCCCCAAACGGCAGCGATGCCAACCCCGGGACTGCCGACCGGCCGTTTGCCTCGCTCGAGCGGGCCCGAGACGAGATACGCCGGCGGATGACAACCGATCGCCTTCCCGAGGGCGGCTTCACCGTCGAATTGCGGGGCGGGATCTACGAATTGTCACGGCCGCTCTTACTGACCTCACAAGATAGCGGGACTCCGGCGTCGCCAATCATCTACCGGGCGAGCCAAAATGAAACGGCCAAAGTGGTCGGCGGACGCGAGGTGACCGGCTGGAAACCTCTTGCCGACCCGGCCGTCCTTGCCCGCCTCGATGTGCCCGCGCGAGATCAGGTCTGGCAGGCGGACCTGAAGGCCCAAGGGATCACGGACCTGGAAGGTATCAACTCGGCGACGACCTACCGGTCCGATCCGGGGCTCGAAGTCTTCTTCCAGGACAAGCCCATGACGCTGGCCCGCTATCCGAACTCCGGATACCTGTTCATCGCCGACGCGCTGGACGCCGAGGGCAAACCCGCGACCGGCATTGTCACCACTCCACAAGGCAAGTTCGTCTGCGAAGACTCGCGCCCGGCGCGCTGGGCTGGCGAAAAGGACGTCTGGCTGCACGGCTTCTGGGTCCGCGACTGGGCCGATCTGCGGATTCCCTTGGCAAGCGTGGACACCGCATCGCGGACCATCAGTCTCGGCCCGCGGCCCGGCCAAAGCTTCCGGGTGCGTTCCGGACAATGGTTCTATGCCGAAAATGCGCTGTGTGAACTCGACAGCCCCGGAGAGTGGTACCTGGACCGCGATACATCCATCCTTTACTTCTGGCCGCCGGCGCCGCTTTCATCGGGCAAGGTCGTCGTTTCGCTGGTCCGCGATCTGATTCAACTCGGCGATGTCTCCAACGTCACGTTTCGCAACTTGCTGTTCGAGGCCGGACGCGGTAGTGCCCTGGTCGTTCGAGGCGGCGCCGACATTCGGGTCGTAGCCTGCACGATCCGCAACATGGGCAACTGGGCCGTCAGGGTCTACGGCGGCGAGCGACACGGTGTCGTCGGCTGCGATATCTACGAAACGGGCCAAGGCGGAATCCACTTGGAAGGCGGCGACCGCAAAAGCCTGACCCCCGCGGCCCACTTCGCCGACAACAACCACATCCATCACACGGCCCGCTGGGATCCGGTCTACCAGCAGGCGATCACCGTCTTCGGCGTCGGCAACCGCGCCACGCACAACCTGATCCACAACGTGCCGCACATCGCGATCGGCTTCACCGGGAACGATCAGATCATCGAGTACAACGAGATCCACAGCTCGGTGTTCCAGTCGAACGATGCGGGAGCGATCTACACTTCTCCGCCCGACGAGACCTGGTCGATGCGAGGGCACAAGATTCGCTACAACTACCTGCACAATCTCCACGGTTTTCGGAACAAGGGCTGTCAGGGAGTCTACCTGGACGACTGCTTTTCGTCGGCCGACATTTCCGGCAACATCTTCTACGACGTGGCCAATGCGGTACTCATTGGCGGCGGTCGCGACAACCTGATCACCAACAACATGTTCATCCAGTGCGGCTGTGCGTTCAGCATCGACGCCCGCGGTCTTGGTTGGGCCAAGGCCGTCGGCACATTCGCCACCAAGGAACTGATCGACTTGAACTACCGGCAGCCGCCCTGGTCGGTCAAGTACCCGGAGCTCTTGAACATTCTCGAGGACGAACCGTTGGCTCCCAAGGGCAACGTCGTGGCCCGCAACATCTGCTGGGGCGGGCCCTGGGGTCGGACGCAAGCGGAAGCCCAGCCGCTGGTCAAGTTCGAGGACAACCTCATCGACGTCGATCCCGGTTTTATCGGCAGTCCGCCCGCGGACTTCCGCCTCGGCGACAATTCGCCCGCGAGCAAGATCGGCTTCCAGCCGATCCCGGTTGAGAAGATCGGCCTTTACCAAAGCGAGGACCGGGCATCCTGGCCGGCCGTACATTCGCTACGTCCTTGATCCGCCAAATTGCGCGGCGTGTTGCCCTCGGACGACACTTCCCTTGGCCGGCCGACTGCGATATGCTGCGCAACGCGCAGAGAGAGAGCTCGGAATGGACATCAAGAAGCGGTCCCCATTTGCGGAGACGGTCGTCGTCGAGCTGGCGAACGACTGGATCGGCTACACCCCGGATTGCGAAGCCCACCAGCTCGGCGGCTACCAGGTGTGGACCGGCCTGCACAGCTACGCCGAGCCGGGGACGGGTGAACGGATCGTGGACCACTTGGTCTCGATGCTTGAAGAAATCAAGCAGTAACGGCGGCCCCTTACTGCCACTGTCCCAAGAGCGTCAGCACCAGATCCACGGCATTGAGCTCCGCCGTGTCCGTGCCGCCGCGGGCGGCGCGTGCGATCACCCGCTCAAACCCCTCCGCGGAGAACATCAGATCCAGCCCCGTCAGGGAGAGTTGTGCGGCATCGACCGCAAGCCGGTCATTGCCGCCCGAGTCGACGAGCGAGGCGACGTCGGTTCCGGCCCCGCCGTCAGCCAGCACGTCTTCGAAGAACCTCGCCCGGATGAAGAAATCGTCGCCGGACAGGTTGGTCACCCGGGGACCTCGGAACAGGCGGTCGTTGCCCGACGATCCGTAGAGTTCCGCCCGGTCGATGCCCCCGCTGGTCGCATGTCCGTTGGCAATGTCGAAGTTGGCCGCCGTGTTCGAGAATCCGTCGCCCGACAGGGTCGCGAATTCGGGCGTGGCGACAAAGGTGTCGTCGCCAATCGAGTCATGGAGATGAGCCCGGTCGTAGCCGGACGTGGCTTGGGCGTAGACCCGTTCGAACTGATGCGTGTAATTGGCAAACCCTTGCCCGCGAAGCACGGTTACGACGGGCCCGGCGCTAAACAGATCGTCGCCGGCCGAGTCGACCAGGTAAGCGGCGTCGGTACCTCCCTGGGAGGCGATGGCGCGGACCGTGCCAAACGCATCCACGCGATTTGTGAATCCGAAACCTTCCAGAGCTGCCGTGTGCGGCTCCGCGCGGAAGACATCGTCGCCGGCCGAGTCGATGAGGGTCGCCAGATCATTGCCGTCGCCGCGGACAACGATCGATTCCGTCTCGAAAACCTCTGTCCGGTACCCCGCTCCGCGAAGCAGCAGAGAGCCGGGCTCCAGTCGGGCGATGTCGCGTCCGCTGGTTCCTTCGGCCATCGCCGTGTCGTTTCCGCCTCCCCCGTAGAATTCGACGGTCTGGACCGCACCGCCGTCGAAACGGTAGTCGACGCCGTTGATGCTCACGTTCAGGACCGAGCCCGCCCGGAAGCCGAAGGTGTCGTCGCCCTCGGTACCCTGCACCACGACCGAAGAGCCAACCTGCCGGACGAGGTTGGTAACGCGCAAGTCGACGTCGTCATGCGTGCCCGGGCCGTTGAGCCAGGCATGAACGTGGAGGGTCTGGCCGGCGTCGACCGTCGCGTCCATCCGTTCATATCCCGAGGTGCCGTAGCTCCCCGCCAGAAAGGTCCCGGCGGCGTCGAACAGCTCAAGGTCGACGTCCCCCTTGGCAGCGTCGAAGAACGCCTCGACCGTGAAGATGCCGGCATGAACCGCCGAGAACGTGAACCACTGGCCGGCGGCAGTGACGGCGTTGCCGGACGACTCGCTCTGTCCACCGGTTGCGCCGTTCGAGTTGCCGTCGTTGTTGTAGCCGTTTGATGTCAGGTTCGCGTGAATCGTATAATTGCCGACGCCGCTACTGCTCCCCAGCCCAACATAATAAGTCGTTCCGGCGACGACCTTGAACGATACGCTCTCGGCCGACTGGACGCTTTCGACGCCGACGATCTGCCACTGGGGTGTGAACCCGCCGGCTGCATCGGCGCGGAATGTCGCGGTGCCGTCGGATCCGGCGGTGAAGCGGAAGAAGTCGCGATCGTCCGATCGGCCAATCACGCCCGAAATCGACAGCGTGTCGACGATCGTGCCGAGATCGTAGGCCGAAGCCGAGTCCGATCCAAAATCGTCCTGCGGCATCAGGGTGTCAAGGGCCCGCTCGAGGTTCAATCGCAGGTAGCTTTGGCCGGTTGCGCCGTCGTAGAGGGTGTCGGCCGTCGACCGCATCAGGTTGTTAAGGGTATCCTGGTTCACGTTGTGGATGCCGACCACCTGGTAGGCCTGGCGCAGCAGCACGCTTGCCGCGGCTACGTAGGGGGCGGCCATGCTCGTGCCGGAGAACGCGGCGAAGTCGTCGTCGATCCCGTTCCCATTGCCGAGATAGTCGGGCACGGTGCTGACGATGCTCCGCCCGGGCGCCGCGATCGCGCGGTCGTGCCGTTGGGAGAAGTAGCTCATCCGCCCATCCGCGTCGACGGAACTGACCGGCACGACGTACGGGGAGGCCGCCGGGTAGCTGAGCCCCGGCTGCTGATAGCTCGTGAAACTGTTGCCGGCGGCCACGGCGATGAAGATGCCGTCGGCTTCGAGTTGGGCCAGTTCGTCTTCCAGTTCGGCCCAGGCCGGCAGACCCGCCGAGTTCCACTCGCTTCCAATCGAGAGGTTCACGGTGGTGATCGGATTGGCGAACGCGTTGCGATGGTCGTGCACCCAGGCCAGCGCCTCTTCGACCCAGGAGAACTGACCGCGCCCAGCGTCGTCGAAGACCCGCAGTGCCACGAGATCGACGCCGCTCGCCAGGCCGGCGTACTGGTCGCCGCTGCCGGCGATGATGCCCGCCACGTGGGTGCCGTGCGAACCGAAGGGCCCGTCGTCGTAAGGGTTGTCGTCGCGCTCGGCGAAATCGTATCCGCCGACGACCCGGTAGCCGGCCCCGAAGCCGCCTCCCAAAGCCTCGTGGCGCCAGGCGATGCCCGAGTCGATCACGACGACCGTTTGGCCCGCTCCCGTAAGGCCGTAATCGGCCCTTGCCTGTGCCAGCCCGCTCAGATCGGGCGCGCCAAAAGGAAACGACTCGACTTCGTGGCGGATCGACGCGACGCTGTCGGTGAGGTACAGCTCACTGGCCGCGCTGGCCGAAAGGACGATGCGGGGTTCAAACGACTCGAAGCGGGAAGTGCGAACCGTGGTTCTGCGCCGGCGGAACGAGCGCATCGCGACCGTCCTCCTCGTCAAGGCTGCGGATTCAAATCATGGAAGAGAAGTTGTCCCCGTTTGCTTCCCCGGACTGTCGAGACGAATGCTCGATAGAACTCGGGGTGGCTGGGTACGATGAGTTTCACATCCGTGCAACGGCCGGCTAAAATGCCGGCGGACATGCGAGGGAATGTCGCAATGGATCAGGTCCCGGCGTTTCAGGATGTTCAACCAAACATAGGTTACGCCGGCAGCGCAAAGCCGAGTGCCAGGCAGTTTGCCAAAAGACTTCTGCACAGCCCGCCCCCATATTCCGCCAAAACGCGCGAATCGGGTTTGGCGCCACGCCGTTATCGCCGAAGAGCAACCTCGGGCGTCGCTGCCTTGCAACGCTGTTGTCTTCCATCAACACTACGCACGCAGCCCGGCGATGGATCGCTCGCCGCCCGTGGCATCCGCGTCCCCTGCGAGGGGCGGATCCGTAAGCGGCGAGCAGGGAGAGGCATCCGGCAGAGGCTTGCGACCGGCGCAGGTCGGCGCGTACACTTGAAAGAGCATGCGGACATAACACCAACCCGGGAAACCAGGAGACATTTCGAATGGCCCGTTCGACTCGCCGTGAATTCCTCCGCCGGAGCCTCGCCGCCGGCGCCGCCTTTTCCCTGCCGTCGCATCTTGCGTTCGCCGCGAAGCCGAACGAGGCGATCAATCTCGGATTCATCAGTTGCGGCGGTCGCGCCGGCGAACTCATGGGCATCTTCAGCAAGATCGACGGGGTGAGAATCGCCGGCCTCTGCGACCCGGACCGGCAGCGGCTGGAGGGCGCCAAGAGGCGATTCCCCGACGCGAAAGCCTGGACCGACTTGCGAGGTCTACTCGACGAGAAACAAATCGACGCGGTGGTCATCGCCACGTGCAACCACTGGCACTGCCTGGCGGCGATCCGGGCGATGGAGGCCGGCAAGGATGTCTATGTCGAGAAGCCTCTGTCGCACAGCCAATGGGAAGGCCGGCAGACGGTCGCCGCGGTGAAGAAGTACGGCAAGATCTGCCAGGTGGGCACGCAACAAAGGTCCGATCCGATGCAGGCCGAGATCAAGCGATTCCTGCACGAGGAAAAGGCACTCGGAGAGATCCTCTCAGCCCGCGTCAACCGCTATGGAATTCGCGGATCGATCGGAAAGCGGGAAACGCCGCTGCCGATCCCCGAGGGCGTCGACTACAACCTGTGGCTCGGTCCGGCCCGGGACGAGCCGATCCTGCGTGAGAAGCTGCAGTACGATTGGCACTGGGTCTGGAACACGGGCTCCGGAGAAATGGGCAACTGGGGCGTTCACGTGTTGGACGACCTGCGGAACATCGTCTTCCAGGACAAGGTGACGCTGCCCAAGCGAATCCTCGGCGGCGGCGGACGGGTCGTCTGGAACGACGCCGGGGAAACGCCGAACGTCCATTTTGCCTGGTTCGACACCGGAAGCATTCCCGTGGTAATCGGGCTGGCCAACATCCCGGCCGAGCCCGGAGCGAAGAGCGCTCCCAAGCACCCCGGCCCGGGAAGCGGCTATATCGCCTATTGCCAAGGCGGAAGGTTTGAAGGCCAGCGCGGCAAGGCAGCCGCTTATGATCGGGACGGCAAGCTCATCCAGCAGTTCAAGGGAAACGGCGGCCAGCCGAACCATCAACAGAACTTCATCCAAGCTCTCCGTCAGCGCGATGCGTCGCTGTTGAATGCTCCAGTCGAGATCGGGCACCAGTCGACGGGCTGGTGCAACCTGGCGAACATCACCTACCTCTGCGGCGAGACGTACGCGCCGGCAAAAGCCAAGACGGTCAAAGAAGGCTCGGACCTTTGGGCGGGGCTGCTGGACGATATGGAGCAGTTGCTGGACGCCCACGGGATCGAGATCACGGGCACCGAAATCAAGCTGAGCCCCGTTCTCGAGATCGACGCCGAGAACGAGACCTTCGTCGGCGAAAACGCCGCAAAAGCGAACCGTTACCTGAAGCGAGAGTATCGCAAACCGTTCGTAGTCCCGGAAATCGTGTCGTGAGAAGGATTCGAGCAACCACGAAACACACGTCCATGCGGATCGATCGGGTCACCCGTCGGCCTTGCCTGATTTTTCAATCTTCGCCCAGGTGTCCTTCAGCGTGACGGTGCGGTTGAAGACGAGCTTCTCGCTCGTCGCTTCGTCGTCGACGCAGAAATAGCCCAGGCGCTCGAACTGGAACCGATCTCCGGGCTTGGCGCCGGCAAGGCTCGGCTCGACGTAGCATTCGGGAATGACTTCCAGCGAACTGGGATTCAGGTTCTCCTTGTAATCGTGCCCCTCTTCGACGTCACCGGGGTCGGGCTTTGCGAACAAATAGTCATAAAGCCGCGCTTCCGCGCGCACGGCATGCTCCGCGGATACCCAGTGGATCGTGGCCTTTACCTTGCGGCCGTCGGGGGCGTTGCCGCCGCGGGTTTCCGGATCGTAGGTGCAGCGGAGTTCGACCACGTTGCCGCCAGCGTCCTTGACCGCTTCGTTGCACGTGATGAAGTAGCCGTAGCGGAGCCGAACCTCGCGCCCCGGGGCGAGACGGAAGAACTTCTTGGGCGGATCCTCACGGAAATCGTCCTGCTCGATATAGAGGACGCGTGAGAACGGGACCTTTCGCGTTCCGGCCGACTCGTCTTCCGGATTGTTGACAGCCTCGAGTTCGTCCACCCGGCCTTGAGGATAGTTTTCAATGACCACCTTTAACGGGCGGAGCACCGCCATCACGCGCGGAGCGACCTTGTTGAGGTGCTCGCGGAGGCAGAATTCCAACAGTTGCATGTCGATCGTGCTGTTGAACTTCGCCACGCCGATCCGTTCGCAGAAGGTCCGGATCGCCTCGGGCGTGTAGCCGCGGCGCCGGAGCCCCTTGATCGTCAGCATCCGCGGGTCGTCCCAGCCGTTGACATAGCCTCCCTTGACCAGCTCCAGCAGCAACCGCTTGCTCATCACGGTGTAGGTGAGGTTCAACCGGGCAAACTCGATCTGCTGGGGATGGTAGATTCCCAACGCGTCGCAGAACCAGTCGTAAAGCGGGCGGTGATTCTCGAACTCCAAGGTGCAGATCGAGTGGGTGATGCCCTCGATCGAGTCGGACTGCCCGTGGGCCCAGTCGTACATCGGATAGATGCACCATTTGTCGCCGACGTGCGGGTGGGGGGCATGGAGGATCCGGTACATCACCGGGTCGCGCATGTTGACGTTGGCATGGGCCATGTCGATCTTGGCCCGCAAGGTCCGCGAACCATCGGGGAACTCGCCCTTCCGCATCCGTTCGAACAGCTCGAGATTCTCTTCGACCGAGCGGTCGCGATAGGGGCTATTGCGGCCGGGCTGGGTGAGCGTGCCGCGGTACTCCCGGATCTGCTCGGCCGTGAGGTCGCAGACGTAGGCCTTTCCGGCCTCGACCAGTTGGACCGCCCACTTGTGGAGCTGATCGAAGTAATCCGACGCGTAGAACTCGCGGTCCTCCCAGTCGAAGCCGAGCCAGCGGACGTCCTCCCGGATCGAGTCGATGTACTCCTGCTCTTCCTTGATCGGATTGGTGTCGTCGAACCGCAGATTGCATTTTCCGCCGAACTGCTGGGCGATGCCGAAGTTCAGGCAGATCGACTTCGCGTGGCCGATGTGGAGATAGCCATTCGGCTCCGGAGGGAAACGGGTATGGACCCGGCCGCCAAACTTGCCGGTCTTGTTGTCTTCGCGGATGATCTCGCGAATGAAGTCGGTTGCGGGGGCCGCGGATTCTGAGGTAGCCATAAGAGGTTGGATTTTGTTCGGATATATCGGGTCATCAACTACGAGAACTACACCTGTTCCACCGCCCGGTCGACTCGCCGAACCGCGCTCTCCCTGCCGAGGATTGCCAGCGTCTCAAACAGCCCGAAGCCGACGGCCTTTCCGGTAACCGCCACCCGCAGGGCGTGGATGATCTGGCCGGGCTTGATGCCTTCACGCTCGACGAAGCCGTGCAGGAGCTTCTCCAGGGCCGCGGCGTCGAACGGCTCAACGGCTGCCAGTTCGGAGCGGAACTTCTTCAGTAATTCTACGGCTTCCGTCGGTTTTCGGATTCGCTTCTCAAAGTCTTTTTCCTCATAGGCCAGGTGGGCGTCGGCTGTGAAGAAGTCGGCGTAGTCGAGGATATCGCCGGCCACTTTGATCCGGTCCCCGGCGGCACGAAGAATGGCCGCGACCCGCTGCCGGACGTCGTCGGGTGCCGGCGAAGCAACCAGTGCGGCCTTTTCCAAGTAGGGCGTTACCAGGTCAACCTTCCGGTCGATCGGCAGGTCGCGCATGTGCCGGTCCTGAAACACCCATAGCTTCTGCGGGTCAAAGCCGGCCGGGGCTTTGTTCACCTTGTCCAGCGTGAAGCACTCGACGAGCTCTTCGCGGGTGAACTGTTCCCGGTCGTCGCCGGGAGACCAGCCCAGCAGGGCAAGATAGTTGAGGATCGCCTCGGGCAAATAGCCGACCTGCCGGTAGAAATCGACGATGACCGGGTTAAAGGTGTCGAGTTCGGTACTCAGGCCCAATCGCTCCGCGATGGCCCGCCCGTGCTGGACCCGGTCGGCGAATTCGCGGTTCTTCAGGTATTTGTCCAGCTTGCGCTTGCTCAGCTTAGTCTTGCTCCCCGGTTCCGCCACGAATGGCAGATGCGCGTAGGCGGGCAACGCGTAACCCAGGGCGTTGATGATAAACACCTGCCGCGGAGTGTTCGACAAGTGTTCCTCGGCGCGGATCACGTGGGTGATCTGAAGCTCATGGTCGTCGACCACGCTGGCCAAGTGATAGAGGCACGTTCCATCGGCGCGCTGGACGACGTGATCCTGCTCTTGTGCCCAGTCAAACTCGACCCGGCCCCGCACCAGATCGTCGATCACCAGCGTCCCTTGCTGCGGGATTTTCAGGCGAACGACCGCCTGGCGTCCTTCAGACTCCCACCGCTTCCGATCCTCCGGGCTCTGGGCCATCCAGCGGCGACTGTATCGGAAAGGTCGTTTTTCGGCCAAAGCGGTTTCCCGCTCGGCCTGAATTTCCTCCGTGGTTGCGTAGTCGTAGTAGGCGTGCCCTCGTTGAAGCAGTTGTTCGACCGCTGCCCGATACTTCTCATGCCGCTGCGACTGATAGTAAGGGACAAACGGGCCGCCGACTTCCGGCCCTTCGTCCCAATCGATTCCGAGCCAGCGCAGGCCATCGAGGATCGGCTGGAGAGCTTCGTCGACGTTCCGTTTCACGTCCGTGTCGTCGATACGGAGAATGAACTGGCCGCCATGGCGGCGAGCAAATAGCCAGCAGAAAAGGGCAGTTCTTACCCCACCTATATGCAGGTAGCCGGTCGGGCTAGGAGCGAAACGGGTGCGGACCATGAGATTTCCAGGTAGTTTTCGTAATCTCTTCCCGAAATGCTCCGGCGCCGGCGGCCTGGCACAATCAGTCGGGCGCGCGGGTTCCGGGCAGGAGCATGAGAACGTAAAGCAGAAGGATACCGAATTCGGGGTGCGGGATCCAGGTTCAGCGTTGCCGATCCCGCTGCCTCTTCATCTTTTCAAGCCGCTTGCGAAGGGCTTTCCGCTCCTCCTTGGTGAGCTTGCGATGAACGGAAGGCTCCTGGCAAGCGTCTTCTTCGGCGTCCTCCTCCAGAGACATTGATTGAGGGACGGACTTACCCTTGGCCCGCGGCGACGAGGGCGGCTGTGGCGTTGGGCGGGCTGATCGAGGAGAAAGACGGTCTGAGCCGTGAGGGGGGTGAACCGTAATCTTCCGTGCCACGGCCGACTCTTGGTCATTCACCTCCGCAAAATTGCTTTCGTCCTCCGTTTCCTCCGTTTCCTCCCTTTCCTCCGCCTCGTCCGGCGTTTCTTCAGCCAAGCTCTCTTCAGGCTCCGGCGAATACTCGATGGGTCGAGGAAGCAGTCCTAGGGCATCCATGATGACATGGCGAGCGTGGAGGGCCATCGCCAGCAATAGCATCAGGTTGCCCAGCATCTCGGCGCCTTCTTCGAGCATCACGCCGCGGGCGCCGGATTCGGGCATGATCCAGCCAAGTTGTGCCAGGACTCCCACTGCGTAGCAGATCGCGGTCAAGACGAATGCGGTGGAAGAAAGCAGGCACGAACGCATGTCGACCAGCAATCGCGTGCCCACGGCACCAAGGAGGAAAAAATAGGGAATGACCCACCAAATGGACCCATCACCAAAAATGCGGGTACCGGAGATCACTGCCATCATCTCCTTGAACCCCTCGTGGAGGCTTGCAGTTTCATCGAGGCCCATCAGAAACCAGCACATCGCCGCCCAAAGCCAGACTCGATACTGGCCGTGATAGTCGTCGACCTTATGCCGCCGAACGGTGTACACAAGCAGGGCCACCAGCCCAGCACCCGAAAGCGTCATGGTTGAAAACCAGACCGCCAGGCTGCCTTCGCCGTCCAAGTCGAAGGCGGCGATCCGCCCATCGGTGGTCATCGAGGCCAGGCTCGGCATCCACGCATAGAGGGCTTCGAGTCCGGCGATGATGGCCCCGCCCAGGATCAATGGAATCAGGAACACCGGCAGCCGTAACGGAACCAAATCGCTCAAGCGAGGTTGTTCGTCCATGAATGCCGCGTCCCCGTAGTTGGCAGATTTGTGGCTGGGCCGATCAGTTTCCGTCCAGCGCCTGCGCGCCTTGGCACGGCGTTGGTCCGCAGGACCGAGCACCGTGTCGGTCAGGATCCGGCGGCGCCGGTCGTCTCGCTGGCCACTTCGGCGGAATTGCATGACTGTTGAGGGCACCGAAACATTGGGCCGCATATCATAATGCGGAAAGGGAAGCGGCGCAAGTGGAAATTTGACGAATAAAACACGACCGCGGCCCCCAAAGGCCGCCGCCTGCTGCCAATCTCTCGCTTCGGCATCCTTGCCCCATTTCGTTCACCACGATCGGAACAAACGTCACCTCTGCTAAAGGCTTCCGGTATTCGCCATGCATCCCATACATCGCATACACTCCATCTCTCCCCGACCTCCCCCGACGAGGGAGGAACGTTCGGATTGACGCGTCCTTGCCCGGGAGGTACGCTGGCCCCGATTGTCCAGGAATCAATGTCCTGTTTCTCAGCGGGCCACGGATGGCTGCAAAATCGCATCTCGCCGCTGTTGCGGTCGTAATCCTATCTGCCCTGGTTCAGGCCGTGCTCATCTCGCGAGCCACGGTGCCGGCTCTGGACGCCGTCTGGTTCGCGAGACTTGCCCACCAGATCGATGCAGAGGGTCTTGGCGCCGTGATCGACGGATCGCGTGAGCGGCCGCTATTTCCGATCTGGGCATGGCTGGTTCATGAGGCAACGGAAACGGCTGCCGGGTCGACGGGCCTCAACTGGGCGCTCTGTGTGCAATTGGCCGCCGGCATCGCCATGACGCTCTCCGTCGTACCGGTGTATTACATTTCCTTGCGGCTTGTCGGGCACGAAGCCGCGATCTGCGGAGCTCTCCTGTTCTGCGTCCTGCCGGCCGTCTGCCGGCTGGGAGCGGACGGCATCAGCGACAGCACGCATCTGCTGTTGTTCAGTCTGGCCGCCTGGGCCGCTGTCGAATATCTGATTCGACTGGATGCATCCGGGGCAAATCGATCAACTCTGGCCAGCTCCGCACTTCTCGCGGCCGCGGGTTTGGCGTCCGCGGCGGCGTATTTCACCAGATCGGAGGCACTGGTTCTTCCTGCGGCATTGTTCGTTTTGTTGGGAGCGTTCCAGCTCAACCGTACACGGCGCCGGCCGTGGCTCCCGCTCCTGGCGGATTTCGCCTGTTTTGCGACGGGCTTCGCAGCGGTGTATGGGCCTGTCCAAGTCGCCGCCAGCCTGTCGGACCCCGGTGCGGCGGCGAGCCGGCACGAACGCAGGGAAATGGAAGAACCGAGTGGAGCCCCGGCCTGGGTGCTTTCCGACGGCAGCCCCATGGTTTTCGACCGCAAAGAGCCGACGGTCAGCATCCGCCGCACCGGCTACGTTTCTGCGGCCGGACAATTGGCGGAGGAAGCGGCCAACCTGTTCGGATTTTGGGTTGGTCCGCTGGCGCTGTTCGGCCTCTGGCAGTTGCGAGGGCGGCCCCCGAGTGCAGCGGACCGGTTTTTCCAGGTGTTCGTGGTACTGTTCGCGCTGGTCGCTCTCGATCATACGGCGAGGGAGGGATACTTAAGCGCACGCCACCTCGTCGTGTGGGTCGTTCCGGGAATGGGTTGCGCCGGTTTTGGCGTTTTGGCGTTTGCGCGACTCTTGTCGAGTGCGTTGGGGAGGCGAGTTGGGGATCGCTATGCCGCCGCGTGGGCGTCGGCTGGAATTCTGCTGTTGGCGGTTTCGGGTTGCGCCCTGCAACTCGCGGAACCGTTGCATAGCAGTCGCGTGGGACATCGCCTTGCAGCGGAGTGGTTATCGGCCCAAGCGGCATCGCCGGGCGCCGTGTTCGACACGCATGGCTGGACGGGAATCTACACTGCCAGACGGGTTTACGCGTCCGATCAATTGAGCGGCGCGCTCCTCGATGCACAATTGGCCTATCTGGTCGTTGAGCAGGAGGAATTGCAGTTCGATAGCGGGCGTAGCCGCACCCTGCGTACTTTGATCGCCGCCGCCGCGAAACCCGTAGCGAGGTTTCCAGATCGCAAGAATCGGGCACACGCCGTAGTAGTCTATCGGTGGGATGCCGAACAATTTCGCACATGGCGTTCGGGAGGAAGCGAGAGAAACAGCGTCGATCGCATGGCAACCCAGTCCGATACGATCCGAGACAACCCAAGCAACCCGGCTCTTGGCAGCAGCCGGGCCGCTTTTCACGGCCCCCCCCACAGGAGACGCGGATAATGGCGACGTGGACTCCGGAAATCACCGCCGGGCGATTGCTGCTATTGGAATGGGACGGTGCGTCGCTTGGAGCGATTCGTGTGCTGGCGGACGACGGCACGATGCCCAACCTTGCCGACCTGTTTCGAAAATCCGCACGTATGAAGATCGAGTGGACTGGGATCGGGAACCCTGCGTCGGCGTGGACGACGTTGCGGTCGGGACGCCCCCCGGAGGAACACGGCGTCTGGGATGACTCCTACCTCGATCATCGCCGTGGTTGGGTGCGCCCGGTCGACCTGGCGACGGTCCCGTGCCCTTTCCTTCCGGAACTTCTTCACGCTTGCGACTGCGACTCTCGCGCCGTTTGGGTCAGTGATGGTACCGCAGCACCCTCCATCTGGTCGCAGCGTCCAGCCAGCCGCGAAATGCTCGTCGATCAGGTGCACAAAACGGCGGGCCTGTTCAAACGGCTCACGGAAACTGTCCAGCGAGCGGCGGCCGAGTCAGAATGGCGGCTCCTTGAGGTGCGAGTCCAAGCGGTGGCCGCGCTTCAGCATCGCGTATGGCACCTCCTCGGGATCGATTCGGAAGTCGGCGGAATCGCCTCCTGGGGGGCGATCGTTCGCGAAGCGTTCGCCGCCCTGGACCGAATGCTGGGTGAATTGGGAGAAATCGCCGATCGAAACGCTGCCGCTTTGACAGTGGCCAGCCCTTACGGGTTTGTCAGATCGCGTGAGAAGATCACGCTGGCCGAGTTGCTCCGCCGCAAAGGACTCTTCGAGGTCGCCGGCGGACTGGCGCGAACCGAGCACCGAGCCCGGCGGTGCCTCTGGCGAACTGTCCGGCCACTGCTCAGTCGGCGCAATGATCGGGCAACAGGCGGCGTCGACTACCCCGTTCGAGCCCTATTGCCGGCCGACTGGCGGCGGAGTCGAGCCGTCGCTCTGCATGGCGATCAGGCCGCTCTCGTCTATCTGAATACTCCGGAACGATTCGGAACTCAAACCCTTTCCACCCTGAGGGCCCGCGAGCAGGCGCTGGCTGATGCGACGGGTGCATTGCAGGAAGCCCGCCACCCGGTTAGCGGCGAAGTGCTGTTTGCCGACGTCTTCAGCACGGTCGAAAAGTGCGGTTCTGACCCACTCGAGCGGTGCTGGCCGGATGTGATCGGATTGCCTGTCCGCGGATTTCAGACTCGCCACCGACCGGACCACAAGCGGCAGCTCCTGCGGCCCGACCCGTCGCTGGCGGCGATCCAAGGTGGCGACGGCCTTCTGCTGATGCAAGGGCGTGGGATCGAACCGGGAGAGAGGCCGGCCGTGAAGCTGACCCGCGTCGCGCCTCTGTTGCTGGACTTGCTCGGCGCAAAGGGGGCCGCAAAGCCGGAATATTCTCTTTTTCAGCAGCTTCCAGCGGCTGGCGTGCGTTGCGAAAAGGCACCATCCTACGGCTTCGAGTCGGCGTGAGCCCGGCACGGCCAATAGCAACTTCGAGCCTATTCCAAAACCGTTGGGGACTGGCTCATTTTGCGGAGTCTTCGGAGCAAAATGTGCCTGTCCCCTTCTTCTGCAAAAGTCCCGGGATAGGCTCTTCGGGTGATTTGCCCCAAGTCCGTTCGTGACCTAGCCTTCAGTATCGAGGCCCATGCGGGCGAGCAGCTCTTGGAAGGCCGGCAGGCGATCCACAGCGAAGGTCTCGGGGTGACACCACGCGCAGGCAGCATTCATGTCGGAACCCACGACTCAAGACACGACCCCCGCGGTCCTTCCGCTCGCCGATGGCTTCGCGCTATCCGCGGCAAACCTGGTCTCGGAACTGGATGTGCTGGTTTCCGAACTGGGTCGGCCTTCGGATCCCGGCAAACCGACACCGGCCACAACTGCCCGCCTGGACAATCAGCTCGTTCAAGTTCGATTGGGGATCGCGAGCAGCCTTCATACCGCTCTCCGCTGCAAGCATGCCCCGACGGCCAGCCATGGGTTGCGTGTGGCGCTGCGAAGCTCCCAGTGGGCGCTCCGCGTCGGCCTGAGCGACCATGAGCGCGACGTCATCGAAATCGCGGCGCTTCTGCACGACGTCGGTATCATTGGAGTTCCCGATCATGTCCTGCTCAAACCGGCGTCGCTGGACAAAGACGAGTTCTCGATGATCCAGATTTCGCGAAAGATGGCGATCGAAATCCTTCGCCACGCCTGCGCGGATGCCGACGTCCTGGATGTCGTGGAGCATGTGCCGGCCTGGTACGACGGTTCGAAACCGGGCTACCGCTTCTCCGGCGAGCGGATCCCCCGGGGAGCCAGGATGATTGCGATCGTCGAGGCGTTCGATGCCATGACGAGCGATCATGTCTTCCGGCGAGCGATGCCGCAGGAACGGGCAATAAGCGAGCTGTTCGAATTTGCCGGCGTGCAATTCGATCCGCGGCTCGTGCGGCAGTTCAGCGAGTTGAACGCCTGCGACGGTGCCGAGCAGCGAGGGGAGACCGTCTCCTATTGGCTCCGGATGCTTGCCTCCGACTCATCGAACCGTTACTGGAACCTGACGGCACCGCGGGCCGAGTCGCCCGTGCTCGCAAGCGACAGTCTCTTCCAGGCACGCTTGCTGGACAGCATGCACGACGCCGTGGTCTTCATCGACAGCAGCCTCCACATCATGCAGTGGAATCACGGCGCCGAGCGGTTGACCGGTATCGCCGCGCCCAGCATCTGCGGCCAGCAGTGGCTTCCCGGGCTGCTCAGTATGCGAAACGAGAAAGGAGACGTGCTTGCCGACGACGACTGCCCCGCCGCATGCACGATCCGTTCCGGCGTGCAATCCTTGCGGCGGCTGACGATCGCAGGACGGACCGGTGAGCCGGTCTCCGTCGACAGCCATACGATCCCAGTGGTTTCCAAGACCGGCAGCACGCTGGGCGCGGTTTTGCTGCTGCACGACGCCTCGTCCGAAACCTCCCTGGAAGAGCGGTGCCAGAATTTGCATGAAAAGGCCACCAAGGACCCGCTCACCCAGGTGGCAAACCGCGCAGAATTCGACCGGGTACACGAGATGTTCGTCAACGCGAACAAACAGCAGAGGGTGCCCAACTCGCTGATGATTTGCGATCTCGACCACTTCAAGAAAGTCAACGATACGTACGGCCACCAAGCGGGCGACGAGGCGATCAAGAGCCTGGCTTCGCTGCTGCGAAACGCGTGTCGGCCCGGCGACCTGGTGGCAAGGTACGGCGGCGAGGAATTCGTGATGCTCTTCGCCGATTGCGACAATGCCACGGCCGCGCGCCGCGCGGACCAAATCCGCATCAACTTGTCTCAGATACCGCAACCGGAACTCGACGGCCGGTCCATCACGGCAAGCTTCGGAGTCACGGAGATCCAACCCGGCGACACTCCCGAAACCATGCTGCGGCGCGCGGATCGGGCCCTGCTGATGGCCAAGGAACGCGGACGAAACTGTGTTGTGCAGCTCGGTACCGGCTCGTGCGAAAAGCCGGAAGAGAAAGGTTGGATGAGCTACTGGTCGCGCAAACCGGCCAAACCGTCGCTCGCGATCAAGCAGAACCTGCAAACCCCGGTGCCTCTGAACGTAGCCGTCGAAAAGCTTCGCGGGTTCGTTGCCGACCATGAAGCAAGAATTCTGAAAGTCGACGGCAACCGGCTCCAGTTGGAACTGAGCGACGACTACACCGGCAGACAGCGCCGCCGGTCGGACCGGCCGGTCGCCTTCCAACTGGAAGTCCACCTCGAAGAACAGCGCCTGGCGGGAGCTGCCCGTGGCGGCGGTGCCGGTGGAGTCTCAAGGACAAAGATCACGGTTGCAATCACTCCTAAGAAGCACCGCGACCGCCGGCGCGGGGACGCGGAGGAACGGGCCCGCGAGGTCCTGGCAAGTCTCCGCTCCTATCTCATGGCCACTCAGATCGATCGGGTTGCCACTCAGGAGCAAGCAGCCGACGCCGAGGGCGTGCTCCGACGGGTCAGCCGCGTTTTTTCGCCTTGGCTTGCGAAGAAGCCGGACTAAGAGCCGCACCCAATTCAGCACACCTAACCCCTCCTTGTGAGGGTTTCTCCGCATACTGTCTTGCCTCGGACTCGCTGACTGCTATTATTTTCACAATTGTAGCTGTCAAAAACAGCGTGACCGTGTCGCACACGGCCCCATGGAGACTGCTGAAGCAAGCGGGCCGTCGAGACGTTGTTCCGGATTCTGGTAATGCAACGGTATCCCGTTGAAACGAGAAAGGATTGAAATGGCCTACACACTCCCCAACCTGCCCTATGCTTACGATGCCCTGGAACCGCACATCGACGCCCGGACCATGGAATTGCATCACACGAAGCACCACAACACCTACGTGACCAGTCTGAATAAAGCGATCGAGGGTCACGACGTTGGAAATCCCGACGTCGAGGAGTTGGTCGCGGCAATCAATACTATCCCCGAGGAGATTCGCACGGCTGTTCGGAACCACGGTGGTGGCCACGCCAATCACTCCCTGTTCTGGACGATCCTGGGGCCGAAAGCCGGCGGACAGCCCAAAGGCGATCTGGCGAAAGCGATCGATCGCGATCTCGGCGGTTTCGACCGCTTTCGCGAGCAGATCACAAAGGCCGCTTTAGGCCGCTTTGGAAGCGGCTGGGCGTGGCTGAGCGTGGATTCGGCGAAGCGGCTCGTGGTCGAAGACACGCCGAATCAGAACAGCCCCCTGATGCACGGCAATATTCCGGTCCTGGGAATCGACGTCTGGGAACATGCCTATTACTTGAAGTATCAGAACCGTAGGGCGGACTATGTCGAGGCGATCTTCAACGTCTTCGACTGGAATGCGGCCGCGGACCGCTATCGAGAAGCACTTGGTCGGCTGGAACAGGTAGCGCAGACGGTGTCGAACGCCTAGAGCGAGCCGATCTGCGGACACAATGCCCTTTCTTGACGTCAGCGGCAGGCGGACTCTGCCCACGATCAGCCCGGCTGCTTCCCGGCAGCCGGGCTGATGATCTACCAGGATTCACGCATCCGCGCCCAAAGGGCTCATTCCGCGCATCGACACGGACGGACTTGCACGAGGTCGGCCTGCAAAGGAGAATGGTCGGACCACCGATGTCCCGATCCATCCTGAGCAGCCGAGACCGCCAATGCGAGTTGGAACGGAAAGGTATATCCTTGGGCAATTCGCCGCGCTACTACTTGTCAATGTTTTTCTGACGGAAATCGGAAAATCGGATGAAGACTGGCCGAATTATCGCGGCCCGAGCGACCAGGGATATTTCGATTCGGCGGAACTGCCACTCCGCTGGAGTGAAAACGAGAACGTGATTTGGAAGCGGCCGATCGGCGGCAAGGCGTGGTCCTCGCCGGTGATCCGGGGCGATCGGATCTGGCTGACCGATGCCACCGAAGACGGCACCCAACTGTCTGTTCTGTGCGTGGATAAAAAGAGCGGCAGGATTCTCCTCCGCAAGCAACTCCGCTACCTGGCCGCACCGCAATACTGCCATCCGTTCAACTCCTACGCCTCTCCGTCGCCCGTCCTGGACGAGGAGCACGTCTACGTCAGCTTCGGCTCGCCCTGCAATGCCTGCCTGGACGCCAAGACCGGCGAGGTCGTTTGGCAGCGCGAGGATTTCGTCTGCAACCACTTCCGCGGCGCGGGTTCCTCGCCGCTGGTCTATCGAAACCTCGTCATCCTGCATTTTGACGGCAGTGACCGGCAGTACGTCGTCGCCCTTGACAAGAGGTCGGGAAAAACCGTCTGGAAAACCGATCGAACCGTCGACTTCAAAGACCTCGATCCGTCGACCAGTGCGCCGACTCGCGAAGGAGACTACCGGAAGGCGTTCTCGACGCCGATCGTGGTTGAGGTCGACGAACAGCCGGTCCTGATCAGCTTGGGCTCCATGGCGCTGTATGGCTATGCCCCCGACACGGGCAAGGAGCTCTGGCGCGTCGAGTCGGTCGGGAGCCATTCCGGATCGTGCCGGCCGGTTTTCGGACATGGATTGGTCTTCTCGCCCACCGGCTATACCGGAGAAATCTGGGCGGTTCGCCCGGAGGGCCGGGGTGTCGTGACGGACAGCCACGTCGTATGGCGGCATCCGCGGAAGTCCGCTCGCCGCTCGTCGTTCCTCCTGGCAGACGGTCGCCTCTTTTCCGTCGACGCCGCGGGCGTGGCCGAATGCCTCGACGCGCAGACGGGCGAAGAGATCTGGAAGGCCCGGGTCGGCGGAAACCACTCCGCCTCGCCGATCGCCTGCCACGGCAGGATTTACTTTTTTGACGAGAGCGGCAAGACTACGGTTATTCAAGCCGGACCCGAGTACAAGGTCGTCGCCGAAAACCGCCTCGCCGACGGCTGCATGGCATCGCCGGCCGTGTCGGGCTCGGCTCTTTATCTCCGGACGAAGGCGGCCCTCTATCGTATCGAGAGATCTCCATGAAGAGAATCGGTTTTTCGCTGCTGGTATTGAGCGGAGTACTTTCTTGCGGACCGGCGCACCTTGTGGCGGTGGAAGGGAAGGATGCCATGGCGAAGAGGAAGTACTTGATCGTCCATGCCGACGACGCCGGCATGTGCCATTCGGAGAACGCGGGCACGATCGATGCCATGGAAAACGGTATCGTCTCGTCTACCAGCATCATGGTCCCGTGCCCCTGGTTCGTCGAGTTCGCCCGCTACGCGGAGCAACACCCGGAGCTGGACTACGGCGTGCACCTGACGCTCAATTGCGAGTGGGAGGACTATCGCTGGGGGCCCGTCGCGCCGCGAGAGAAAGTACCCAGCCTCGTCGACGAGCAGGGCTATCTGTGGGACAACGTCCGGCAAGTCGCCGAGCACGCCAACGCGGAAGAAGTGGAAATCGAACTGCGTGCCCAGATCGAGCGGGCCAAGGAGTTCAAGATTCCGTTGAGCCATATCGACACGCATATGGGCGCGGTCGCCGCGCGGGCCGACCTGGTGGCGATCTACGTGAAACTCGGACTTGAGTACAACCTGCCGCCGCTGTTCCCGCGCGATGCAACCGGCGAGCTCGCGCGTGAGCATCCCGCCCTGGCGGAAAAAGCGACGGCACTGGTGGCACGATTGGAGAGCCGAGGTTTCCCGGTTCTCGACCGGCTTGCGCAGTTCTACGGAGGCGAGACGCACGCCGAACGGAAGGAAAACTACTTGAATCTCTTGCGAAACCTCCAGCCGGGCGTTACCCAGTTGATCGTCCACTGCGGGTACGACAACGAGGAACTCCGAGCGATTACCAATAGCGCCGGCCGCCGCGACAGCGACCGGCGCGTGTTCACCGAACCGGAGGTTGCAGCCGAGGTGAAGCGGCTGGGGATTGAAGTGATCGACTGGCGACAGTTCCGGGAACTCGTGCGCCGCACGGCATCCCAAAACAAGTAAGTCGTCTCCAGAGTCTATTTCGTCGTAAGCTCGATTCGGCCGAGGTCGGTCGGTTTGCCTGGTTCTACGGTAAACCGAACATCCGATTTCTTCGGATCCGTGTATCGGTCCTTCAACTTGTCAGGCCCCCCGTAGCGCCCTGAAAAGCCTTCCCTCTGCCCCCACATGAACGTCAGCACATATTCCCCTTCAGGGACTCCGTCGCCCGATTCATAGGTGGATATTGAAAACGTGCCATTCTCCCCGGTAAAGGCCGAGGAAGTGGTGGGCAGTTCCGCGTCGATTCCGCTCATATCGTGACAGGTTACTGCCAACAATTTGACTGGTTCACCATCGACATAGACTTGGCCGGTGACGGGAAACGTCTCCTTGCGCGGCTGCCCTTGCTCTTGGCAGGCAAGACATGCAAGACAAGCGCCGGCAATTATCAGCAGTTGTACCTTGTGGGGTCTCATGGGGTTCTCCTCGTAAACTACTCACCAGCCGCATCGACGATTCGTTCGAACGATTCGCATTCCGCAGGCGGCAACCGGCGAGCGATACCATGACGGCTCTTTATTCGTACCCGGTTTCACCGCCGGCTCGCGTGATCCTTGCCGCGAGCGAGTACTGATGGATGGTCTCGGACACAAACTGTACGGAACCATCACACATGAGGATATGGACGCCGCCGGGATGGAAACTGTAAAAACTGTGGCCCCGGATATTGTTGCAGTTGATGGCGCACGGGCCCCCATCGGCGCCCGCCAGGCCGTCGTACAGTGCCCCCTGGATCCACACATCGCTATTGAGGAAATCTCCCCAGCCTCCACCGTTCGCACCGACCGCCTGCGCAACCGTAACACCAAGCGGAGCAAGGAGGGCATCCGTAGCCTGCACGCCTCCCTTCAGGTAGATAGCGTTTCCGCCCACCCGCTCCCCAAGGAGAATCGTGTTGGAGGTCCCGTCGAGGATCTGCGCGAGACGACTCGTACCGAGGTCAACTTGCCCAAGCGCGGGTGCATTCACACAGGGCTGTAGCGAACCCTCGCGACTCCGTGCGGCGGTCCTCCCTGCATAGGCAATGCCGGAAAAGTCGCCGCGCACCCCACCCACAGCAAGATAATCCGACGCAGCCGCAGTCCAACTCAGGGGTGGCAGAGCGGCGTGGAGTGAACCACCGCCCGTGTAGTTTCGGTCTGAACCCGGCGCTGACGGACACACAAACACATTCAACCGGGTATTGATCACTTGGATGTTCGACTGGATCACGGAAGGCGGAAAACCGAAGGCGGTTGCCTCGTTGATTGCGGGGACACGGCTGTCCCAGCGATCGAACAGCGGCCCCTGCTCGATGAAAGGAAGAAGCTTGACTCCCCACCCCTGGATGTTGAAATCTCCGGTAAGGAGCCAGTCCGGCGGCAACGTTTTGAACGAGTCCTCATAGTTCAGCATGCCCAGGCCCAGTTGCTTGAGATTGTTGGCGCACTGGGCTCGCCGTGCGGCCTCGCGGGCCGCTTGCACCGCGGGCAGAAGCAAGGCGATCAGAATTCCAATAATGGCAATCACTACCAGCAATTCCACCAGTGTGAAACCTCGCTGGCATCGACGGGCGGTACGACGGCCTGACATGGAACACCTCCTCAGGATACGGTGGTTTGACCGATAACCCAGCCAAAAAATTGCCGAACACGAATCGCGGCCCCCCGCCCCCAGTTCCGTCCCGGTCACCCTCCCCCAAGGGAAACATCGCCATTATGGTTAAGTTTTTCCGTCCCGTCAACTATTTGTCTTCTCCAGGCCGATAGGCACGTCTGGTACGCATGAAGTGCATGCGAGCAGTGCCTTTCCGGGTTGACGCCACGGTTGTCCCCCGCTCCTCGGAGCGGACCTGCCGACCGCCCATTCCCCAGGCTTGCGCGGGCGGCTTGTCGCCTAGCGCCCAGGCGGCTTTGTCGAGGCTGTGCACGTGCTGCTCGACGTTGTGGTCTCCGGAAAGCCACGTAAACGGGTACCAGTTGCGCATCTGGTACTCCATTTCGGTCTGGTTCGGTTGCCGGGCGACGTTGCGGGACGAGGGCGGGCCGCAGTTGTACGTGGTGCGGATGGCGATGATCTTGCCGATCGCCCCGTCATGAACCCGCTTCATCGTCTCGCGAATTCCCTCGTCGTAACGCCAGCAGAGACCGGAGACAATGCTCAGCCCTTTCTTCTTCGCGTCGTTGCAGGCGGCCAGCACCGCCCGGGCCCCGGGGCCATCGACCGCGACCGGCTTCTCGGCGAAGACGTGCTTGCCGGCGTCGACACAGGCCCTCAGATGGGTGGGGCGAAAATGGGGCGGCGTGGCAAGGATCACGACGTCGACGCCGCTGTCCAGGAGCTGCCGGCAGGCGTCGAAGCCGACAAAGCGGTGGTCCGCGTCGACGGCCGTCTGCTCGGGTTTGGCTTTCTGAAGTTGCTTACTCGCCTCGTTCCAGCCGCACGGGAATGTCCACCTTGCGGCCGTCGCGAATGACGGCGATCGAAACCTGGTCCCCCGCTTGCCTGCTTTCGATGCACGAGAGGAAGTCGTCGACGTTCTTCGTCGGTTCGCCGTCGACCGCAACGATCAGGTCCGCGGTAGAGCGGTCGAGAAGCAATCCCTGCCACTTGGTCCGGATGCTCATCCCTCGCAGGCCCGCCTTCTCCGCGGCTCCGCCGGGTATCAGGGTTGCGATCAGGAGTCCCTCCTCCGTTTCCATCACCTTCGCGATGCCGATATCCGGCCGGATCACGCGACCGTTCTCGATCAACTGCGGCACGACGCGGGCGACCGTGTTGATGGGGATTGCGAAGCCGACGCCCGCGGCTCTCGCCCGTTCGGCTGGCGATAGCCGTGTTCATGCCGATCATCCGCCCGCGAGAGTCGAGCAGAGGTCCGCCGGAACTGCCGGGGTTGATCGCAGCGTCGATCTGGATGATCTGCTTGATCGTCCGGCTCGTGCGACGACTCGGCAACGACCGGTTCAAGCTCGAGATAATGCCGGTGGTGAGCGTTCGCTCGAGACCGAAGGGGTTCCCGATCGCGAACACCCGCTGCCGACGCGGAGGTTGGTCGAATCGCCGAAGACCACAGGAACGAGGTCGTCGCTGGGCGCTCGATCTTCAGCACGGCGACGTCGTTGGTCGGGTCCTGGCCGACCAGCTCCGCGTCGTACGACTTGCCCGTAAAAGGTGACCTGAATGGCGCGGGCGCCCTCGATCACGTGATAGTTTGTCAGGATACGCCCGTCCCGATCGATCACGGCGCCACTTCCCTCGCCCTCGGAGGGAATCTCCATCCAGAAGAACCGATCTCCGCGAACGCTCTGGGTCGTGATGTTGACGACACTCCGGTTGACGCTCTCGTAGACGGCGATGTTCACGCGGCTCTTCCGGAGTCAGTTCATCGAGCGAGCTGTCGCGGCGACCCGACGCGGCAAAAGGGAATCGACGGTCAGGGCCGCTGTCGCCGGTGAAGTTGCCCGGGGATTGAAGCCCCGGCCCCGGAAGCACTGGCGAGGGTTCCGTCGGGCGAGTCGTTCCCCCGAATTGTGGAGGCTGACCGTAAGCCTGACCCCTGCGAGGCGCAGTTGGGCTGTCTCCTGCGCGAACGAGGCATTTTCCGGCAGTGGCGACTGGTTCAACACCATTGCCGCAACAAAAACCCACCACAGCCGACGTGCCGCAAAGCAGGAGCGTCCGTTTCATATCTTCTCTCAATCGCTATCTCGCTCAGTTCGCCGGTAGGTCCCGCTTGCCGTGCGGGCCCTGGAACCCTCGATTGTAACGTTCCGTTCCCCCCGCTCGGTTAGTGTGGCATGACGGCAGTCGGCAAGGTTACACTCGAGGCCCGGCCGACCACCTCGGCAAACCCCAATCCACTCCAAACCACCCCGGATCTCACCATCATACGCGATTTCGTGTGTACCGACGAGATCGGGTGTGCTCGGCGATCGGAGTGCCCTAGGCGCTTTGCGGCGAATGCACCACTGCCACGGATCGCTGCGGCTGGCAAACTCGGGGCAAAATTAGGAGACAAACGATTGATGCCCCACCAGCCGTCAATCTCTTCCCAGGCTTCCAGGTCTGCCGGAATTGTCGCCCTAACCGGTGAACTCCATGGTGTTTCCCCCGGAACGATCGCCGTGGTCCCCGCAAAGTTTCCTAAACCCATCCAAGCGTATCAATCAAACAGGATAACAAATCTAACCATACTTCCTTGTCAACTTCAATTGCCTAATGTCGCCAAACTTTTCTTCCCGATACCGTTACCGATCAACATGGTTCGTTGGAACTGCAACTTTTGGCAGTTCCTTCATTCAGTCGGGCTATTACTGGGAGGAGTCATAGATGAGACGTTTCGGCTTTCGTTTTGGACGGAGACTTTGGTGTACTGTGTTGGGCGGGGCAGTTGCCGCGCTCGGCCCGGGCGGCACCGCGTGGGCGGTTGCTCTCGACGCCGAGCCTGCCCCACCTGCCGCTATGGAGATCGTCGACGAGTTCGCGGATTCCCCCGGCCACTGCTGGGATCTGGAAGCGTACGCCCCAGTGGGTGAGGAAGCCTCTCCCGCGATATCGGATTGTCGGCACGAGAGTGGCGATTGGGAAGAGTACTCGTGCGAATCCGGTGAATCGTACGCAGACGAGTACGGCTACGATGAGATGTACGGCGACGAGACCGCTGCGGACGAGAGCGTCGTCGAAGTCGACGAGGCGATCGACGAGTCGAGCGAGTGGACGTACGAAGACGACTACTCCTACGAATCCGGCGAATCGTACGCAGACGAGTACGGCTACGATGAGATGTGCGGCGATGAGACCGTCGCGGAAGAGACCGTCGTCGACGTCGAAGAGGCAGACGATTCCAGCGAGTGGACGTACGAAGACGACTACTCCTACGAGTCCGGCGAATCGTACGTAGACGAGTACGGTTACGATGAGATGTACGCCGACGAGACCGCTGCGGACGAGAGCGTCGTCGAAGTCGACGAGGCGGACGATTCCAACGAGTGGACGTACGAAGACGACTACTCCTACGAATCCGGCGAATCGTACGTCGACGAATATGGTTACGATCAGATGTACGGCGAAGAGGCCGCCTCGGACGAGACTGTCGCGGAAGAGACCCTCGCCGAAGTCGACAAGGCGATCGACGATTCCGGCGAGTGGACGTACGATGACGAGTACTGGTATGAAGACGAGTATTCCTACGAGTACGGCGAATCGGCGGAGGACGAAGCCGACTCGGAAACCGCTCCAGTCGAGGTCGCAGCAGAGGATTGCGCCTCTGATGTAGATACGGCTGAGGCCGAGATTCCCGCCGAGCACGAGACGGTCTCCAACGAATCCGCGGACGACGCAAGCGACGATTGCTGCCACGAAGCCTACGACTATGCCGATTACGAGTCGATGTACGGCTACGGCTACGACAGCGGTGCCGCCATGGAAGACGTGGAGACGGTCGAAGAGTCGCAGCCGGTGGACGAGGCGATCGAGTCCACGGACGCCGATGAGTCGGACCATGCGTACGACTGGGCGTACGAGTACGGTGAATGCTACGGTTATCCATGCCCGGCCGTGGAATCGCAGGAGGCCGTCTCCGGCCCCGGCGAGACCGCCGAGTCGACGACGGAAATCGTCGAGGACAACAGCGGCCTTGAAGAGTTCTCGGAGTATGACTACGACGAGTACTTTGGCTACGACGGCGCCGCCATGGTCGACGAAAGCGACGCAGGGGCGGATGAATCCTCGGCCGAGGCCGTCGAGGACCTCAGCGGCGTAGAAGACGTCTCGGAGTACGAAGCGGCCGAGTGGGACGAGCCGTACGGTTATCCCCACGCGATCGACGAAACGGACTGCGAAAGCAGCGACGTCCCCGAGGCTCCGGCTACCGAAGACGCGCAAGACGAGTCGCCGGACCCGTTGGTCGAGTACGAGTCCTGGAATGGATACCGGTACGAGTACTACTATCCGGCCAACGAGGCATCCGAGATGGTCAGCGATTCCACGGATGCGGTCTTCGAATCCGAGACGGCCGACGCTGCCGAGCCCGCCGCGGAATCCGAGGCGAGCGAAGTTTCCGAGAACGAATCGCCCGAGCCGAGTTGCTCGATGGAAGAAGACTGGTCGAGCGAGTACGGGTATGACTACGGCATGGAAGCCGCCGCGGTCGAAGAGTCGCACGGCTCGTCCGAGGAAATCGTATCGGAAGACGATTTCATCCGCTACGACTACGCCGATCCGTACGCCTATTACGGCGACGACTTCGAAGGCTACGCTCGGCAGCAGCCGCAGGCGGAAGGTGCCGCAGACGAGACGGCGCCCTTTGAGGTCGCTCAGCCCAGCGCGATCGAGTTGTTCACCTGGACTCCGGCGGAACTGCTGAGTTGGTCCGACCAGGAACTGCTGCGGAACCTGGCGACGCTCTCGGAAGAACCGGCTGCTGTTCGGCGGGCCGCGCTGAACGACTACCTTGCGAGCCTTGGCAGCGACGCCACCGACTTCGCCTCGCAGTTTGAGGACACCACGGGGATCGAAGTCGCGGGGTTTGCCGATGATCTGCCCGGTACCGCGGCTCTGCTGGCCAGCTACCGCCTCATCGAGCGCGGTGAAATCGGCACCGGCGAGGCCGTGGAACTCCTCCGTCGCAGTCTTCAGGATCTCTCCCCCGCCTGGATCGAGGGAGTTCGTGCGATGACAGCCGAATCGTTCAGTGGCTCTGCAGAGCCGTGCGACTGCGTTGCCGAAGGTGACGCAGAGCCGGCGGGCAACGACGAGATCAGCCCAGTGGTCAACGCGATGATTTCTCTCGCCACCCGATCCCTCGCAGGAGTGGGCGGCGCCGTGCTCGACTTCTCGCAAGCGATCGTCGGAACCGATTGGGAGGGCATGCTGCTTGACTCGGCCGGTGAGAAAGCAGCCAGTCTCCCGGCTGTTGAATCCGATTCCTACCAGCGCTAAACAGCGAGTGGGCTTTTCAGCCTTAACTGCTGAATTGACAGGAACTTGCGGCCCGCGGGCAGAGATGCCCCCGGGCCGCTTCTCTTTTGAAGCGCGGGTTTGTTTTGTAACGC